>OY734021.1:0-2063259 GCA_963455285.1 Gammaproteobacteria bacterium Psp_hYS2021 | reverse complement strand
TTACGCGCATCTTGTACATAGTAATTAATAGGGTAATCCTTATTACCTAAATATAAAAAATCCTTTGCTGCAGTGAGTACATCAGGGTCTATTTCCACTACATCTATTAAATCATTATTATAAACATCTGACATATATCGTGGTAAGACCACACCACCACCACCTATAAATAAAGAGTTAATATTTTTTCCTTTAAATGATTCATTTATAACTCTATGTATTGCTGAAGCGTATATTAATTCATACTCATAAAAAAAGCTTTCCACTTTTTGTGTATCTTCTATATAGCTATGTACCAAATTATCCAACACAATCATACGAGTACCCGGAAATTCAGGTACATCATAAATTTTTATATAAGAATAAGCACTTTCGTTGCTATAGACCAAGTTTTCTTCAAACAACCTTAGATTTAACTTGGTTCCATATTCATCGAAAAATGCTCCTGGTGCAAAAGTCAAAATATTAAAAGGTAATATCGTAAATATACACGTAGTAATAAATAGTTTATGCAAATAATAGTTAATAGATAAAGCTATAGCCATCAGAGCTTGTAGTGTTGCCACAGCTGCAATAATAAAGCTACTACCAAAAAAGCTGATTAAAATAAATCCTGTAATAAAGACACCAAAAATAGCACCTATAGCGCTTATGGCATAAATTCGTCCTATGATATTACCAGTTTGAGTCGGGTCTGTCTTATCTATGGCTATTTTAGCTATAATTGGCCCTATCATACCCATAATGATAGAAGGAATAAAAAACAATAATGTAGTATTTAACAAAACCCAAAGTGGCCATATCAAATACTCAGGGCGCTCCAAATAATAAAGGGTATTGTAAATAGGTATAATACTAAAAGTGAATATACTATTTATAAAAAACACAAATGGCAAAATCCGCCTTGGATGAGTTTTATCCGCAATCCTACCGCCTAAAACATTTCCTAAACTAATCCCGGCTAATACTACACCTATGATAGCTGTCCAAGTATATATTGAGTTGCCTAGCATAGCAGAGACCAGCCTAGAAGCAACTATTTCCAGGGCCATAATGACTACGTTGCCAATAAAAGCTAATAAATAAATTAAATACATATTTTAAAAACAGCCTCTCAAAATAATAAAAAAATATTGATAATCTTAATATTATATTCATGTTTTTATCAAGTTTCTTACTATCCTTTACTAATAGTTACAATTAAGTAAGGAAATATCTAAAAATATAAAGAGCTTGGAGCAATATTATACAATATAAACGCAATTTATTACGGTAATGCATTGCGTTTATATTGTATAATAATGTTATAATATACTTAGTTTAGTGCGATATAATAATTATTTATTGAATATAATAGTTGGCATAAAAAATAATATTACACTGGGGAGTATAAGTCATGTTTATAAATATACGATTTTTTACTATAATAATATTATATGTTATAGCACTTATGCCGGTTTATGCGTTAGCTGGGGGAGATGATATAATTGAGATACTAATCACATTCAAGCCAGATGATGTTAAGGCTTTCAATGCAAAACAAACTAAGGATGAGTCGTATTATGAAAATGTCTTATCAAGCCTTGACACTCAGAGTGCTGAAGCAAAAGTGGGAATAGCTAGAGCTTCTAGGTACAGCCATTATGATAATAATGGCTTAGCTTTAAGTCGCATTCTTGAATATCAAAAAATCTTAGTAACTAGTTTACCAGTCAGCTTATCAGTTACAGATGCACAGAATTATACTGAGCAACTTAAATATGATAATCCAAATATTGAGCATGTATACCCTAATTATAAAGTAAAAACTGCTAGTTTTATAGCAGACAGCTGGTATAGTGGTCACATTTTTCTTCCTTGGCTAAGACAGGATCTATATCTAAACTCAGAAACTACAGATAAGCCAGCTAAATTAAACTTACCTAATGCAGTTGATTTTTTACACGATACAATTGGGATAGGTAATATTAGTAATGTTAATAATGCTACTCCTCAATATATAGCAGTAGTTGATACAGGTACTATGCTATATCATCAGGATTTAATAGGTGCTCTAGCTACAGATGACGAAGATAATCCTATAGGATATTCAGCCCTTGGTGATGATACTATCCAAGATCAAGGATGTGCTAGTAGGCTATCGACTTGGCATGGAACGAGTGTGGCAGGTGCTATAGCGGCTTCTAATAATGGTATTGGTATTAATGGTATTAATCATCAAGATCAATCTATTATTACTGTAAAAGCTCTAAATGGCTGTGGTACTGGCACTACAGCAGATATGATTGATGCATTGGAGTATATATATGATCTAACAGATAATACTAATATACATCATGATTATGTGCCTAAAGTGGTTAATTTAAGTATAGAAGTAGTCTCAGTATGTATGCCAGGTACTCAAGATGTTATAGATAGATTAATTGCTGAAAATATAACTGTAATTGCCGCAACTGGAAATAAAAGTATTATTACATCTCTGACATCACCTGCTAATTGTAGTGGAGTGATTAGTATAGCTTCTGTAAATACTGATGGAAGTAAAGCAAGTTACTCTAACTATGGCGACAGCACTACATTTGGCGCGTTTGGTGGTGACATTGACCCTCATGATGATAGTGGTGGTTTTGTAATTTTAAGTAGTACGGACAATAATGGTACTACAGAAGATAGTACTCTAATCAATAGCGCTTATTCTATCACACAAGGGACTAGTTTTGCTGCTCCTGTAGCATCTGGTGTCATTAGTTTGATGCTACAGCTGGATAACTCTCTAACAACTTCAGAAATTAAAGACTATTTGATATTATCAAGTATAAATAATTCTATCTTAACAAATCAAGGAGAACATTTAGGTTATGGTAATCTTAATGCTCATAGGGCGTTAAGATTAATTGATGCCAATAATAATTCATCTACTAATATGCTAAACAATTCTTCATATGCAGTAGATAATTTTACATTAGAAGTGACTGAGACTGGCGCACAAATCCAACGGATATGCATAGACAATGACTGTGGTAATATGAGGCAGGTCGATTTTAGTGCTTCTTGGGATAAGATAGAATCACATCCAGATGGTGATCCAGAAGGATATATTATTGAATATATATCAGGAGATAATAGTGATATAAGTTTTAACTCTACAAAAGTAAAATTTGCTCACAAAATTACTCAAAATGAATCTTCAGAAAATGTTTCTTTTTCTCTAGTGACTCATTATAATAGTAATTATACTCATCGTAAATTTAGAGTCAGAGCATTTAATACAGATAATCAATCTACTGACTATGAGAAATGGTGGATAGCTTCGCTTGAAGGTAATGACAATTCATCCGCAGAAGATGGCAATGATAATTCGTCGCCTCCAGAAGATGGTGATGGTAATTCGTCACCCCCAGAAGATGGTGATGGTAATTCATCGTCAGTGGATGCTAACAACAACTCGTTGAGTGACTCAGGTGGTAGCATAAGTTATTTTATTGTTTTAATGTTGGGTTTTATATTATTAATCAATGGTAGAAAAAGCTATAATGTTAAAAATTAAACTATTTTTAGTTTTATTATTGGTAATGGCAAGTTGTAGTAATACTAATAGTATTACGAACTATAATAATGTTTATAATTCAGAAATCATAGTGGCTCCTGTGGAAGAAATTAACTCAAAACAAGTCGATATTTATGTTGATAAAATCAACAATGATTCAAAATTCGACTTTGAGTTAATTAAAACATCTCAGTTTAACGATAAAGTAAACTTTATTGTATTACGTCCAACTGATAACCTAACTGAAAATGAGTACAATAACGCTGTTAAAGAGCTAGTTGATTTGCCATATATCAAATACGCTGAGCCAAATTTAATAGTTTCGGCACAAGAATAAGTAACATTATGGTTATTTGTTTTTATTCTTGCAAACAACAAAACTTATATATAAGCTAAGTTAATCAAAACTATTATTTCAACGGCTCCATTAATAGAAGCACTTGTTTTTCTACTACAACTTCTCTCCTTATCCCTCTTTCCGTAGGGAAGAGTTTCAAAAGTCGCTTATTTACTCTCGTTTTCGATGTCACTATAGTTAATTTTTTTCTTTATCTTTCAACAATTTTAACTTCTGCTATCAATGTATCAATTATTCAAGGAGTTTTCCCAGTTGTTGTAATGCTATTAAATTTACTTATATTTGGAGTTCCTATCACATTGGTTCATGTATCAGGAGTTTTCATTGCGTTTATTGGAGTCCTTATTACTATATCAAAAGGTAATATACAAAATCTTTATAACTTTGAATTTAATTATGGCGATTTGTTAATTTTTATTGCTGTTATTATGTATGCGTGTTATTCATTGAGCTTAAAATTCAAGCCTGAAATGAGCTGGATAAGCTTTTTGTTTGCCCTTTGTTTGAGCGCATCTATAGGCTCTGTTCCATTTTTTATATATGATATCCTTCAAGGTCAAGAGATCGTATGGTCTCAAAGAAGTATATGGATTATTCTTTATGTAGCGACTTTAGCTTCTATATTCGCACAATTATTTTTTGCCAAAGGCATCAGTATTATAGGAGCAAATAAAGCCAGCGTTACTCTGAATTTTATACCTATATTTGGTACCTTCATGGCAATTATTATAGTAGGAGAGATGTTTTATATTTATAATATGATTTCACTTATTTTAGTTATTTTAGGAGTTTATATGACAATTTATTCAAAGAAATAGAAGAAATAGATTAATTTAATCTCTTAAAATAGCTTATACAACTTTAAGTCTAATCTGCCTAATTTCATTAAGTATCTGACTATTATTTATAGGAGCAACGGATAAAAAAGCACTTAACTTAAGTGCTTTTTTATAAGTAGGAAGTAGTTATTATTTTATCCTATAGCGTCATTACCTGTTTCATCGGTTCTGATACGAATACATTCTTCTATAGGTAAGATAAAGATTTTACCATCCCCTATGCTCCCTGTCTTAGCTGATTCTATAATCGCATCACAGGTAGGCTTAACAAAGTCATCGTTGACCCCGATTTCAAGTCTGATTTTTTTGTGAAGAGACACTTCCAGTTCAACGCCACGATAGTTTTCATGGAATCCACCTTGTTGACCGCATCCAAGGGAATTTGTAACAGATAATTTTTTAATATCTTTTTCAAATAGCGCTCTTTTAACATCGTTTAATTTATCAGGTCTAATATATGCTATTACTAATTTCATAATGTACTCCTTTTATTCATTTGAAAAGAATTGGAAGCCGTGATAAGCATCTTGACTATGTTCACCCAAATCGAGGCCTTTTTTCTCTTCATCCAAGTCTACTCTGACACCTATAGTTTGCTTAAGTATATAAAAGAATATGAAGGAAGAAACTACAGCAAAAGCACCTATTGCTGACACTCCAATTAGCTGTGCAACAAAAGAGAATTCGTTTGAAAATATTCCAACTGCAAGAGTCCCCCAAATACCACAAACTAAGTGAACTGATATTGCACCGACTGGATCATCTATTTTCAATTTAGTGTCTATAAATACCACAGATAAAACTACAATTACACCAGAGATAAATCCAGTAATAGTTGCTGTAGAGAAAGAAAGTACATCAGCCCCTGCTGTTACACCTACAAGTCCTGCTAAAGCGCCATTAAGAATCATAGTGAAGTCTAAATTTTTAAGAAAGATTGTAGATGCAACGAATGCCCCAAATATACCAGCTGCGGCACCTAAAGTAGTATTTACTATAACATGCGATATCAAAGCCGGATCAGCAGATAATACTGAGCCTCCGTTAAAGCCAAACCAACCAAACCATAATAAGAATACACCTATTGCAGCTAAAGGAATATTATGACCAAATATTGCTTTTGAGTTACCATTTATATATTTCCCAAAACGAGGACCTAATATTATGGCACATACTAATGCTCCCCATCCTCCAAATGAGTGTACAATTGTAGAGCCAGCAAAATCATAAAATCCTAATTCATCGAGCCAACCACCACCCCATTTCCAAGAACCAATTATAGGATAAGCCACTCCAACATATAATATGGCAAAAATCAAAAATGGAACCAGTTTAATTCTCTCAGCCACAGCTCCTGAAATTATAGACATAGCAGTTGCCGCAAACATAGCCTGAAATATAAAGTCAGTGGCGTATGTATAAGCACCATTTGCGTATTCTATCAGTCCTGCAGCCCCTTCTGGAGTAGATATTCCAAAACTGAAATTACCAAGCGCACCTCCTAGTATCCAATTACCCGGATACATGAGATTAAAACCTAAAAAAGCATAAGTTAAAATACCTATGGCAATTATAGAAAAATTCTTATATAAGACATTAACTGTGTTTTTTGCCCTTATAAGACCTGATTCGAGTGTAGAAAAGCCAAGATGCATAATAAATACAAGGAAAGTACATAAAAGCATCCAAACATTATTTGTCGTAAATGCGACTTCCTCTATACTTTGAGCATTAGCTCCTAAAGAAAATACAACTAAAACAATTAGTAGCAAGGGTTTAAACTTCATTGCTATAAGCCTCCTAATAGATTAATTTTGTTATAGAAAAGTCGGTAAAAGTTATCTAAATAACCTTAATTCAACTACTTAAATTTAATATTTTGGTTAAAAAATTAAAACCATAGAATATTAAACCTAAAGATTATCCATAAATAATGCATAAAATCAATAAAATATTCATATTTATTTATATAATTAGCTGAATGTGAATTCATATACATTAAGATAATTTATTATTAAATAATTTTTCATTTATAAAAAAGTGTTGAATAGAGGTATTTTTAGTTATTTAAAAAACACTCTAAACGATTGGTTAGTAAAGGTTTATGAAATAATAAAAGCTAACCAAAGATTAATTATCTATATAATTATCGTAATATAGGTATAATCATAATGTCAAAAATAAGCTCACCTCGTGGTAATACGTTGCATTGCGCTAACTGGCAGATAGAAGCTGCTTATCGTATGATCCAAAATAATTTAGATGATGAAGTTGCCGAAAATCCAAATAAACTAGTTGTTTACGGCGGTATTGGTAAAGCTGCTAGAAACTGGGAATGTTTTGAGCAAATTTTGAAAAGTTTAGAAGCATTAAAAGTCGATGAGACTTTATTAATTCAGTCAGGTAAGCCGGTAGGTATCTTCAAAACTAACACTTTTACCCCCAGAGTATTAATCGCTAATTCTAATTTAGTCCCTAAGTGGGCAACGTGGGATGTATTTAATAAGCTTGACCAAAAGGGATTATTTATGTATGGTCAGATGACTGCTGGTAGCTGGATATATATTGGTTCTCAAGGAATTGTTCAAGGAACATATGAAACTTTCGCTGAAGCGGGTCGTCAGCATTATGGAGGAGACTGGAGTGGTAAATGGATACTAAGCGCAGGACTAGGTGGAATGGGAGGTGCCCAACCATTAGCGGCTAGCTTTGCAGGAGCGTCGTCTTTATTTGTAGAGTGTCAGCAGTCTAGAATTGATTTTCGCTTAAAAACGAAATATCTAGATGTTCAAGCGAAAAGTTTAGATGAGGCTATAGTTTTATTGAAAGAATTCACTGAGGCTAAAGTTGCCAAATCAATTGGTTTATTGGGAAATGCAGCGGAAATATTTCCTCAGTTATTGGAAGAGGCGAAAAAAGGGAGAATTAAACCTCACTTAGTTACTGATCAAACATCAGCACATGATTTGATTAATGGATATCTCCCTATTGGCTTTGAAATTAGCGAATGGAAAGAATATCAGAAAGACACTAGTAAACACAAGATTCTTCAACAAAAAGCCGGTGAATCGTGTGCGTTACACGTTCAAGCTATGCTTGGATTTCAAAAAATGAATATTCCAGTGGTTGATTACGGTAATAATATTCGTCAAGTAGCTTATGACTTTGGTGTCTCTAATGCTTTTGATTTCCCGGGATTTGTTCCTGCCTATATTCGCCCAATGTTTTGCGAAGGAAAAGGACCATTTAGATGGGTTGCACTATCAGGCGATCCGCAAGATATTTATAAAACTGACCAAAAGATAAAGGAGTTATTTCCAGAAGATAAAGAAACTCATAAATGGCTTGATATGGCAAGAAGTCGAATTCAGTTTCAAGGTTTACCTGCTCGTATTTGTTGGTTAGGTTTAGGTCAGCGTTATGTTGCAGGTCTTGCTTTTAATGAAATGGTTAAGTCTGGAGAATTATCTGCTCCTATTGTAATCGGACGAGATCATCTAGATACAGGCTCTGTGGCTAGTCCTAACCGAGAAACAGAAGGAATGAAAGATGGAACTGATGCTGTTTCTGATTGGGCATTGCTCAATGCGCTCTTAAATACATCATCTGGCGCAACTTGGGTTTCCTTTCACCATGGTGGTGGAGTTGGCATGGGTTATTCACAACATTCTGGGATGGTGATAGTAGCTGACGGAACTAGTGAGGCAGCTAATAAATTGAGCAAGGTATTGATTAATGACTGTGGCTCTGGAGTGATGAGACATGCTGATGCTGGATATGAATTAGCCATTAAGTGCGCTAAAGAACAAAATCTGAATTTGCCTATGATTAATTTTTAATTATTTTGTTGACAAAATAATACTATTTTTAATCTTTACTGGAATAAGTTAGAAATTTATTTATATAAAATATAGCTAAGACCTTTTCTTATCTCTTGTCTGTTATAAAAAAATCTTATAATTAAGTAGTGAATTATGCATGTTATTAAATTAATTCCCGGCGATTTAAGCATTCAAGTGCTTCGCTCTATTTGGAGTAGGCATGTGCCTATTAAATTTGATAAAAATGTATGGAACGACGTAGAGAAAGCCGAACAAACAGTACAAAATATAGTTAAGAGCGAACAAGTAGTCTATGGAGTAAATACAGGATTTGGCAAGCTAGCTCTAAATACTATCCCTAAAGAAAATTTAAAGAAGCTACAGAAAAATCTAATTTTATCCCATGCCACAGGTGTAGGTGAGTATCTAGAGGCAAAAATAGCACGCTTGATTATGGTGATGAAATTAGCTTCTCTAGCGCAAGGCTATTCTGGCGTGAGGAAAGCTTTGATACAAAAGCTAATCGATATCTATAACGCTCATATTATTCCTTGTATTCCTGCTAAAGGTTCAGTGGGTGCATCAGGTGATTTAGCTCCCTTATCTCATATGTCACTACTACTGCTTGGAGAAGGAGATGTTATAGTTAATGGACACGTTATTGATGCAAAAACTGCACTACAGCAAGCCGGCATTGAGCCAATTGAGCTAGAGGCAAAAGAAGGCCTTGCACTCATCAATGGCACCCAAGTTTCAACGTCTCTTGCTCTACATAGCTTTTTTATGTTAGAGACAACTTTTTTCGCTGCTTCACTTACAGGAGCTTTGACAACAGATGTATCTAGAGGCAGTGATACGCCATTTGATTCTAGAATTCACCAAATAAGAAGGCAGAAAGGGCAAATAAAAATGGCTAGTTTATATAAAGAATTAATTGCAGGTAGCGAAATTAGAGATTCTCATTTAGAAAATGATGAACGAGTACAAGACCCTTATTGCTTACGTTGTCAACCTCAAGTTATGGGAGCTTGCTTGGATCTCATTCATCAGGTTCAAGCGACTTTAGCTACTGAGGCAAATGCAGTAACGGATAACCCGCTAGTCTTTAGTGATAGTCAAGCTATTCTCTCTGGAGGTATTTTTCATGCTGAGCCGATCGCCTTTGCCTGCGATATTCTGGCACTTGCAATTTCTGAAATAGGCTCATTATCCGAGCGTAGAATAGCAATGCTTATCGATACGAATATCTCTAAACTACCGCCATTTTTAGTACGAAATGCAGGAATCAATTCTGGTTTTATGATAGCTCATGTTAGTGCAGCAGCTCTTGCTTCGGAAAACAAAAGTCTTGCGCATCCTGCAAGTGTCGATACTATTCCTACTTCTGCTAATCAAGAAGACCATGTTAGTATGGCAACTTTTGCAGCACGACGCTTGAAAGATATGACTGAAAATACGATGACTATTATTGCCATTGAATTACTAGCAGCAGCTCAAGGAGTGGATCTTTTGCGACCTCTTAGGAGCTCAAATGCTTTGGAAAAATTGCATAATGAATTGCGTAAAAAAGTTGACTTTTATGAAGATGATCGCTATTTTGCTCCGGATATTAATCAAGCCGTCCAATTGATTAAAGACGGGGTAATAGATGAGCTTTTCAAAGATCGAATTAAGCTATTATTTGATTCTTATGAATAGTAAAGATTTATCAAGTCTTTGGATAGGCCGAGATGACAGTATTGAAGGCGAAGACTCCAAACGCTGGCATCAAATAATTCGTTTTGGGACTCCTGCAGAAGATTCTATTGCGATCATTGGGATGCCATGTGATGTGGGCGTATCCTTAAATCAAGGGAGAGCGGGGGCGGCTCTCGGGCCCAATCATATTAGGAAAATTTTAGCTAATTTACCTCTTCATCGAAAAATAAGTCTTTTTGATTTAGGAAATATCAGTGTAACAGATTCACTTGTTTATAATCAGCAACAGCTTATAGATCAAGTTTATCATACCCTAAAGCTTAAAGCATTTCCTATTGTATTAGGTGGTGGTCATTCTTTGGCTTATGGTTCGTGGCGAGGCTTATTGAAATATTTACAGTCATTTGATACTCAACCACAAATTGGAATTATTAATTTTGATGCGCATTTTGATTTACGCATAGCTAATCAAGCTAATTCAGGAACTCCATTTTTTCAAATAGCTCAATATTGCAAAAATATAACAGTACCATTTAACTATTTATGTTTAGGCATCAACCAGTATGGCAATACCCGCTCTTTATTTAATAAAGCTAGAAGGTTAAATGTCCAATATATTCTAGATAAAGATATGAATCAAATGGATGATAATTTTAAGATACTTAAAAAATTTATTGATGAAAATGATTATATCTATACCACTTTTTGTATGGACTCTTTACCTGCGTGGCAGGCGCCGGGAGTTAGTGCGCCTAACTGTTTTGGTGTAGATCTAAATACCTTTGAGCCTTATTTAGAATCAATTGCTTGCTCTGGTAAGCTACAGCTTTTTGATGTAGCTGAAGTTAATCCCAAGTATGATATTGATAATATAACAGCAAAAACTGCTGCTAGAATTATTAGCACTATTTGTGAATATAAAATATAGTCGAAAAATATAACTAAATAATCAAAATGCTTTATGAATGACTTTGATACAATCTGGACAAATGCAAAAATTGCAACAATGATGGATTACTATGTTATTGATGGTTATGTTACTAATGATTACGGCATTATTGATAACGCAGCTATTGCTATAAAAAATGGAAAAATTGCTTTTGTTGGCAAAGCTACCCAAATTCAAAGTAAAACTGCTAAACAAGTTAATGATGTTAATCATTCTCTTATAACCCCCGGACTCATCGACTGTCATACTCATGTCGTCTACGCTGGCAACCGTAGTGATGAATTTGAAGCAATTTTAAATGGAACGTCCTATAGTCAGATTGCTAATCAGGGTGGCGGTATATATAGTACTGTAAAAGAAGTTCGTAGAGCAACTGAAGATGAGCTATTAAAAAGTAGCATTTATCGAGTAAAAAACTTAATTAGAGAAGGAGTTACGACTATAGAAATTAAATCAGGTTATGGTCTAGATTTAGAAAGCGAAAGAAAAATGCTAAAAGTTGCTCAATCTATATCAAAAACATTGCCTATAACTGTCAAAACTACTTTTTTAGGAGCTCACACCTGCCCGAAAGAATATAAAGGGAAAGAAGATGCTTATATTGACTTAGTTTGTGAGGAAATGTTACCTACTCTTTATGGAGAAGGGTTAATTGATGCTGTAGATATATTTTGTGAAAATATTGGTTTTAATTTAGAGCAAACGAAAAAAGTATTTGATAGTGCAAATAGGTTAAATATTCCAATAAAAGTACACGCTGAACAATTAAGCAACATGGGAGCTAGCAAATTAGCTGCAAAATATAATGCATTATCTTCAGAGCATTTAGAATATATTGATGAACAAGGGGTGCAAGCGATGAAAGAAAGCAATATGATTGCAGTTATATTACCTCTTGCTTATTATTTTCTTCGTGAGAAGTGCACTCCTCCTATAGATTTATTTCGTAAATATGGCGTATCTATGGCAGTTTCTACTGATACCAATCCAGGTACTGCGCCTATTGCATCGATTTTAATGGCGATGAATATGGCCTCGGTATTATTTAGAATGACTCCTTTGGAAGTTTTACAGGGTGTTACGTGTAATGCAGCTAAAGCTTTAGGACTAAAACAACAAGTTGGCTTAATAAAGGAAGGATATGATGCGGATTTTATTGTATGGGATGAAGTCAATCCAGCATCGCTTATATATAAGTACCCTTCTAAAATATTAATGAGAGTAAAAAGCGGAGAAATAACTAATTTAGGTACTGCTGAATAACCTATGTAATAGAGGCGCCCAGCCTGGGCGCCTTAAGAAAATAATCGTAAAATAACCATAATATCTAAATAATTAAGATATATCTGAGCTAATATTAATACTATCCTAAGAAAACTATTTGCTTGCTAGAACTTCTTCATAGGTTGGATAATCTGTGTAGCCATGTTCACCTCCGCCATAAATTGTTGTTTGACTGTCGTCTTTAAGCTCGGTCAAAGCATAATTATTCTTAAATCTAGAAACTAAATCAGGATTAATAATAAATGGTCTTCCATAGGCGATCATATCGGCATATCTTTGATTGATTAATAAATTTCCCGATTCTTTTGTTTTTTGTCCGCAAACAATGATAGGATTGGTATAAATATCACGTACATTTTTTCTAAAACTTTCCGGTACTTCCTTATAATTCGCTATATTTTCGGAAAAATGTACAAATGCTAAATTTAATTTTTGCAACTCTTTCAATGCATTTAATGTTAGTTCGATAATTTCATGGTCATCAACTCCACCTGTGCCTTCTGAGACAAAAGGAGAAATGCGGACACCTACTTTATCAGAGCCAATTTCTTTTGCAACGGCAATGGCAGTTTCTAAGAGAAATCTCATTCTATTTTCCTGACTGCCACCATATTTATCGGTACGCTCATTAGAGCTGATTCTTAAAAACTGATCAATAAGATAGCCATGTGCTCCATGAATTTCAACACCGTCAAAGCCAGCTTCCATAGACAGTTTTGCTGCATTGACAAAGTCGACTATGGTCGAACGCACTTCCTCTGTAGTCATCGCTCTTGGCACTTCTGTTTCCAAGAGACCATATCCACCCTCTGCTAAAGGACCAAACACTTGATCAGGGACTTTTTTGGCTGATGGAGCTACTGGCTGCTTACCAGTAATTGAGGAGTGAGAGCGGCGCCCAACGTGCCATATTTGAAGAAAGATTTTACCGCCTTTCTGGTGGACAGCATCTGTTACTAACTTCCAACCAGCAACTTGCTCAGAGGTATAAATTCCCGGAGTCATTGAATAACCTCTAGCCACAACAGAAATAGGAGAACCTTCGGCTATAATTAAACCTGCACTAGCTCGTTGCTGGTAATTTTTCTCCAAACATTTCTAATTGATTTTTCATAAAACAACTCTCTCTCCAATTCAAATATGCTTTATTCACTTTTCTATCTTGACTCTTTTGCCAAGCCTCAAGCCCTATAATCACTTTTTGAATTTCTGGCCCTTTTAACATATGAAGTTTAGCTTCTCGACCTATCTGCTTTTTTATAAAAGCAATTATTCTTTTGTTGTTTAGTTTTAGCTCTGAACATAGCCCATATGCATAGTTTATTGAAGTCACTGAAGCTTTCTTGCCTTTGAGCAAGTCATATTCGAGATAATTATTTAGCGCCTCCCTTTCTCTTTTATCTCTTGCATTATTTGGCTTCTTTGCAAAGCAACTATGGTTTAATAAGTCAAGTACTTCACATAACTCATTTATCACTAAATATCTACAGCTATCAACTCCAAAGTGCTTATTTAAGAACTCTTGCCAAATTTCAGGCTCGTTATAGTTATAGTATTTATTTGGATTTCTGTGTATTTTATATAATAGCTTGCGCCTATACACTAGCTGCTCATTTGTTAAAAATCTATTCATATTCTCTCCAAAAAAAGCATTTGCAAATCATCATCTTCATTGTAATTACCGTTTAAATGCTCAGCTATCTTCGCTTTAGGATACTTATACGAGCGTAGCATTCTAGCGAGTGACTCGTCTGAAAATATCTCATTAAAGTCTTTAGGCGTGATTCTTATGACTCTAATCATTTCTGCCGTGTATAAGAAAGTGTCGTTTTCAAAAATATCGCATCTGCATCCAATACTATACATATAACTGAATTCACATATTTTTATTATCTTTCCTGCATCAATTTTTGAATTCCTTTTGTTTATATGAAATTTAATTCTATTTATCGTTGGCATTTTTTATCCCTCATCAGTATAAGTTCAACTTATAGACTAGAGTGCATCTATATGCATTCTAGTTTCGGAATTATCATCTTAAGCTTATCTGTGAGTAATCACCTGCCTCATCTCTTCTGTAAACACGCACATACTGCTTAGTGCTTTCTATCTTGATAGCATCTGCTATTAGATTCATAGCTCTATTCCACTTATCATTTGAGATTTTTAGTGTTCTTAAGCCCAACACTCTCGCTGTAGATACATTCCCATTCCCATCCACTTCAAACGCCTTATTAACAATCGCATGAATATCTCCACTCACTCCATTCATCATCTCATCAAGAGCTTCTTTAATAAGCTCTTTTACTGCCACTATCTGCTCGTTAAAGCAAATTCTATCTGCCTGTGCTAACATCACCTTAAACTTACCATCGAAGCTCGTTAGCGTAACATTTCCTTTTGCTCCTCCCACATTTACTCCATGCTCCGCCGCCGCCAGAGACACAAAGGCACCTATCTCACTTATCGCATCAGTCTTAAACCTATCAACTTCCAACGAGACTTTATTCGAGCTATCCATAATCTTTTTAATTAACTCATCTCTAAGCAAATCTATCTCTTTTACATTCTCTTTTTTTATCAAATTCCCCCTTGCGTCAGTCAAATACTCATCTGCAGAGCTTTTTATATCTTTATTTTCTTGACTATACATAAATGCCTCTTTTCCTATCTACTTCTATGTCCCACTCTCCAAATTCATCCTTAAAATAAGTCACTTCAAAGTACTTATCAATGTACTCCATTGTCTCACGTGGCGTACGACTGTATTTATCAAGTATCTGTCTTAGTATCTCTTTTTGCCTTTTTAGTGAAATTTTTGTTATCTTTTTCCTTTTCATTTTTTTCTCCTAATCATTAACAATTAATAATTAAATAAGCACTAGCATCTTACTTGCCTCCTCAACGATCTGAGAATTGACCTCAGTATAGTTGGCTCTAGCAAGTCTTTTTGCTCTTTTCGCAAGCTTAGATGCTTGTCTAAATATACCTTTTGTATACCTAGCTATCACTTCAGAGCTATCACCAAATACATCTCTATAGTCTGATTCGCTCAAGCCTTGCATTATCCATTGCACGCCAATGCGACTGTACAGCTGCGCAAGCTCTCCATTTTTTCCTGTCAGATTTTTAAGTAATATTTTCGTCCCAACAAATATTATCGGAGTGCTACTAAAGTCATGTATTCGTCTTAATGCCTCAAGGGCCTTTAGTGGCAAATGCTCTGCTTCATCTATAATAAGTATCTTCTGTGCTTTCTTTAGATAATCTGATATAGCAACTATCTTGTTGTGCAACTCTCTATTTGTAGTAAGCCCAAGCCTATCGCATAGCTCATTAAGTAACGAGCGAGCAGTTATACAAATATCAGCTTCTATCAGCATTGCTTGTGGATTATTCTTTACGTACTCTTTAAGCGCATAAGTCTTGCCAGTGCCCGGTTCTCCATAAATAAGACCCATCTCATTATCTGTAACAGCTTCTGATATAACGAAGTTTATGCTTTTCACATCTGATGTGATATGAAAGCGTTCGTTTTCTTTAGGTTTGGCAGAACGAATTTTCTGAGCTTCAATAAAATCGTTTATTTTCTTCTCAAGATTCAAGACATCACCTCTATATTCTCCTTTTTTCCACAGACTTATCGCAGCTCCACTCACTCCTATCGAACGAGCAACAGCTGCATTGCTTATCTTTTTGTCGTTGCAAAAACTGTCAAATTGACTTAGTAATTCTTTATTCATATCACTTTCCCATCCTTAATGGCTTATCAATATATCTACACTTAACTCTTTTTGCTTTGTAGCTTAAATAAGCTTCAAATACCATTGACACCCCAATTAATGAAATTACAATAATTATTAAGTTAATCATTTTTTGTTCTCCTTAAA
Source organism: Gammaproteobacteria bacterium Psp_hYS2021 (assembly GCA_963455285.1). Taxonomy (GTDB): domain Bacteria; phylum Pseudomonadota; class Gammaproteobacteria. The sequence goes on along the minus strand of OY734021.1, from coordinate 2,046,873 downwards.
GTGATTAAATAAACTGGCTCAGTCTTTCTCATGATTGAGCCTTCTTTTTTTCATACTCAATCTCTATGAGCTCTCTGTATCCTATAATTTTTTTAGGCTCTTCTTTGTGACGAGTCTTTTCAAATGCCGCCATAGTCTCAGCGCTAGGTGCTGTATTCCTAGCAACCAAACGAGCCTTTGCATTCTCTATATCTTCATTTCTTATTACTTTTGTTGGCTTAGCTTTCTCAAGCGCCAGCCATTGCGCTTCACCCATAAAGTCCTTTATGTTTTCAAAATCTTTAACTTTTTGAGGCTGACCCGCTTCGCGGGCGTGTGCAATGACCCTTTTAACATCATTTAACTGGCGTTTAAACGCCTTTTGTACAGCTCTCGCTTGCTCATAAGTAACAGCTTGCGCATCAATGCTTATGCCTATATCGATAAAATTATTATTTATATCGTACACATACACTTGAGCCTTATTACTCAAATCCTCAACTACCTTTACTTCTCTATAGTCAAACATAGCTAGACAAAAGTACTTGTATCCGTTCATCGACACGCCTTTTTTAATTACTTTGCGAGTGAAGGCTTTGCCTAAATTAGCATTCAATATATGCATATCTATGCTTTGTATTTCAGTACTTTCTAGCGATTTGTTCCAAATATTTATAGGCGTATCTTTTAGATTTGAATTTGTTTCAAAGTTATGTATATACTCTATATAGTTATCTATTAAGTTTTGCGCATCAATTAAGCTAATCAGATTAGTTAAATTAGTCTTGCCTTTACTTCTGCGGTCTTTCTTCGATACACTCGCTTCTATATCCATGCGTTCACCGACATTATGTCCAATATATCCGGGCAAGCTCTCCACTAAACTATGCTGAATCTTCTTGAATATCCGCTCAGCAAAAGGCTTGCTCCAGCCTTGATAGGCTGGTGTCGCTTCGTAATTTATGCCCATATTCGCAAGTGCTCCTTGCACATGAGCACTTAGGAAATTTTTGCCATTATCTCCTTTGATAGTCGCAGGTTTAGCAAACTTTTCTATAGCTTTCACAAGTAGTCTCATCACTGCATAACTATCGCCTTCACGAGCTATAGTCATTACAGTGCGTGAGCTATACACATCTATTACATTAAGCAGCTTCGCTCGAACGTGCTTACCATTCTCATCAAGAGTCATCATATCTAAAGGCGACTCGTCTATCTCCCACATTTCGTTTATAGCGTCTACTCTCCAGCGAGCGTCTCCAATCGCAGGCATCATATAAGATATAGCCTTGTCCTCTCCCTTTTCAATATAACTCGCTGCCAATGGATTAGCTCTCTTCCAAGCTCTTAAGTATTCGTGTATCGCTTGACGTGTTATAAATTCTTTGCCTTCCGATATATATTCATAAAAGTTAATATATCCTTGATCAGCTAGCCTGATGTGTAGTAGTTTTGATAGTTGACTTACTTTTATCTTAGAGCTCGAGCTCATTATTAGCTTATTTATCATCTCATCTAGGTTATATTCTTTTATTTTGGAGTGCTTGGTATGCAAGCCTCTATGATCTATTAGAGCACAAGTCCATTTTCTTTATATAGAGCTATCCAATGATATAACTTGCGTTGTGTTAGTTCTGTCTCTGGAAACCTATCGTTATAGCTTTTTATAAATTTCTTTACTTCAAGTTTAGCTTCTTTTGCTTTTAAGAATTCTTTTATAGCGTGTTGCTTACGAAGCGCCTCTGCCTGATCATCATCGCTTGCAGTAGAAAACACAGATAATCTTGAATTATCTGTGCTTATAGGAGGTTTTATAGTCCTCTTTTCTACACTTTCTGCAATCTCACGACTGATCTCAGCCCTCTCCTCACTACTATCCCATATCAGTAAACGCTTGCCTCCTCTTCTCTCACCACTCTCATACTTGAAAGGATATTTCTTTCCTTGATGAGTGAAATATGTTACGCCTGTGCGATTGGCTTGAGCTATTTTTCTTTCTACCGTTCTTTGCTTTATATCAAGCAGTTTCCATTTTGTCCACATATCCATCTTTCTCTAATTGCGATATTATTTTTTTGTGGTTTTTACTTGCATAAACAACTTGACGCAACATGTTGTAATTTAATTTATTTCTTCTCGCATAATTTGCTAAAGTTCCATAATCAAATTTAATTGCGATTTTATTTACTAATTGTTTTTTTCTCATATATTTCGTAAGATATAACAGTATTGTTATTATGTTAACATTTTGGTGAAATTTGTCAATAACAAATTTCAGTTTTATTACCTTTTGTTACACTTTGTTATGGAAATTATTGACAGAATGAAAGAATCATTAAATTTGTCATCAGATGCAGAATTGTCTAGATTTTTAAATTTAAGCTCAACTTCGGTTGTATCTCAATGGAGAAAAAGAAATAAGATTCCTTATAAAGAATGTATCAATTTGTCAATTGATTATGGAATTTCAATTGTTTGGTTAATGACTGGTCAAGGTCATTTTAAAATGGCGGTTAATCCTGATGAAAAAAATGGCGGTCAATTGGCGGTTAATTTGCCAAAAATGGCGGTTAATTCTGATAAAAATGTCACTTTAATGTCACTTAATTCGGAAAACCCCTCAGATAATCCACTGCTCCGAAGTACAAAGGTAGATATCGATATAGAGGAGTATATAGTAGTACCTCTGTACGATGTCTACTTCTCTGCTGGCGGCGGCTCCTTTCTAGATGAGGAGACTATAGTAGACTACCTGCTTTTTAATAAGTCTATTCTAAACGAGCATCCAGCCATAAGTAAGAACCTCGCAGGTGTCAAAGTTAAAGGAGATAGTATGTACCCAACCTTAGATGATGACGACGTAGTGGTCATCGATATGGATACCTCTAAAACAGCTAATATATTTAGCGGTCTCTACGCCTTAAATATTGATGGAAAAGCATACACCAAACGCCTAGCAATAAACTCTCAAAACCCCAAAGAAATAACTATAATAAGCGACAACAAAGCCCACTACCCCGAAGAAACTATACCAAAGGCTAATCTAAACATTATCGGTCAGATTATCTGGCATGGTAAATTCTTAATCTAAAAATATGTAAACGTCAAGATGCCCGAATTAAACACTTTTAAACGCTCGTTTAAACACTTTTTAAACGCTCTTTATTAAACAAATCTCAAATCTTAAATTTTACACACAACTTACATATTTAAAACTTCATGAACTCACTACCCCCCTCAACCACCTAACTAAAAACCCCTGCTTACATTCTTAACTTGAGTGTACACTAAAGAAGCGCGGGGTAAAGAACAACCACATATCAAATGCCTTGTTCGTGGCAATGATATACAATTAAAACCGGAGGAGATAGTACGTCAGCTCTATTTGATGGTGTTAATCAGGGACTATAAATATCCGAAAGACAGAATCCAGGTTGAATATGGCGTTAGCTTTGGTAGGGAGAAGAAGCGAGCAGACATTGTTATTATGGATAAAGATAAACCATCCGATACCTACATTATTTTTGAGATAAAGAACCCCAAACTAAAAGATGGGAAAGAGCAATTGCGATCCTATTGTCATGCGACTGGTTCGCCTATGGCTGTGTGGACAAATGGAGAAAGCATAACCTATTGGCATCGTAAAGATCCTAATCACTTTGAGGAGATTAAAAACATACCCAATGTATACCAAAGCCTTGCCGATATACTGCAAATAAAATGGACTTACAGAGACCTAGAGGCAAACGATGAGCTGGTAAAAAACAAACGAACGCTAAGCTCTAAGATACTGGAGTTGGAGGATGAAATATTGGCGAATGCCGGTGTGGATGTATTTGAAGAGTCTTTCAAACTCATATTCTCCAAGCTATACGATGAAATATTGTCAGGTTCTGATAAGGACAATAGACAACTTGAGTTTATCAATTCAGGTCAAACAGACTCTGAGCTATATAACAAGATAGATAAGCTATTTAAAAGAGCGATGAACAAATGGGAGAGTGTATTTACCAGTGGCACTAAGATACGTCTGCAACCGTCTCATCTGGCTATCTGTGTAGCCGGTCTGCAAAGCTATAAGCTCTTTAACTCCAATTTGGAAGTGGTCGACGATGCCTTTGAATACCTTGTAAATAAAAGTAGCAAAGGAGAAAAAGGACAATATTTTACACCTCGCTATGTAATAGATATGTGTGTTCGGATGCTAAACCCACAGGAGCATGAAACCATCATAGACACAGCAGCGGGTTCTTCGGGTTTTACTGTACATACTATATTCCACGTGTGGAAGCAGATACTGGAGCGTAAAGGCATAGAACAAACGCACTATATGACCATAGAGAAAAAACCGCAAGAGTGTGATGATTACGTAAACGAAAAGGTGTTTTCAATAGACTTTGACGAAAAGAGTGTACGAGTAGCTCGTACACTAAACCTAATAGCCGGTGATGGACAAACGAACGTATTACACCTCAACTCACTTGACTTTAGTCAGTGGGATGAACGAACAAAAGAGGATGAAGAGTGGATAGATACGTATAACAATGGTTTTAAGAAATTAAAGAAGCTAAGAACAGATGAAAATAGTAACAAGTATTTTAACTTTGATATCCTCATGGCTAATCCTCCCTTTGCCGGGGATATAAAGGAGACTAAAATACTGAGTCACTATGACCTTGCAAAAAAAACCAACGGCAACAACAAACCAAAGGTAGGCAGAGATATACTATTCATAGAACGCAATCTAAATATGATAAAACCAGGCGGACGTATGGCTATAGTACTGCCGCAAGGGCGGTTTAATAACTCATCGGATAAAGACATCCGTGACTACATAGCCGAGAGATGCAGAATACTCGCGGTCGTAGGATTACACGGCAACACCTTTAAGCCACACACAGGCACAAAGACCTCCGTACTCTTTGTGCAAAAATGGGACGATGAGCTATGTCCTCGCAAGGACGATTATCCCATATTCTTTGCCACACAACAGATGCCGGGAAAAGACAACAGCGGTGAAAAAATATACCGGATGGCAAATAACGGAGAGCGTGACCTTGACCATAATCAGCACCTGGTAGTAAAACACGATCTGTTTAAACATGACCCGCAGGATGAAGACGGTATAGCCGAGGCATTTATAGAGTTTGCCAAAAAGGAGCAGCTCTCTTTTTTCGTATAAGCCCCTTTAACGAAGCCAAATATAAGGCATTGTTAGAGGGGCTGGAAATTAGCGAGGTCATGTTGAGTGAGGTTATGAATGATGATAATTATAGTTTTAGATTTGATGCAGAGTACTTTAAGAAAGAGTATATAGAAGCATATAATAAGCTAATGAGAAATAGTAAGCATATCAGTAACCTTGCTAAGGTTACTGATGGAGAGCACGGTTCCCCTGATCTAGACATAAATAGTAATATAGTTTATTTATCTAGCCATAATGTAAAAGACAATATTATAGACTTATCTGATATTAGATATTGTACTAAAGAGTTAGATGAACGCAATAGTAGATCAAGAATAGAAAAAGGTAATGTATTGCTCTCCATAGTAGGAACTGTTGGTAATTCTTCAGTCGTTTATAAGAGTTTTACTGGTAATACAGATAGAAATGTAGCGACTATTAAAGAGATTAATGGAGTTAATCCGTACTTAGTCTCTACTTTACTAAATAGTCATTATGGAAAGTTGCAAACTGAAAGACTTCAAACTGGAAATGTACAACCATTGCTTAATTTGTTACAAGTGAAACAACTACTAATCCCTATCTTCTCCGACACCTTCCAGCAGAAAATAGAGCAATGCGTAAAATCTGCACATGCCAAACTCGAACAATCCAAAGTCCTCTACACTCAAGCCGAAGAGCTACTACTCGAAGAGCTAAACCTCAAGGACTTTGAACCGAGTAATGTTGCTTGTTTCGGCTCCGCTCAACAAGCAGGACATTCTCCAAGCAATCGGTCATTGAACGACACCACTCGGTCATTGAGCGTAGTCGAAATGAAGCCCGGCATAGCGATAAAAAACCTATCAGAGAGTTTTGGTAGTTCCGACAGATTGGACGCCGAATACTATCAACCCAAATACGAGGAGATAGAAAAGAGAGTAAAGGACTATAGTGGTGGTTGGGATACAGTGGGGAATATAGTACACGTAGATAAATCAATAGAGCCAGGTTCTGCTCATTATGAGAGTGAAGGTATCCCTTTTGTAAGAGTAGCAGATATTACAAAGTACGGTATAGATAAAACAGATAAATACTTATCAAGAATAGAATTTAATAATGCTATAAAGCCTGGAAAAGACACAATATTGCTCACAAAAGACGGAACATTAGGTATTGCTTATACGGTAAAGGGAAATATGGATGTTATAACATCGGGAGCAATACTTCACTTAAAAATAAGAGATGAAATAAATATATTACCTGAATACTTATCGTTGGTTATTAATTCAATCGCAGTACAGATGCAGGCAGAGCGAGACACGGGAGGTTCAATAATACAACATTGGAGACCCGGCCAAATAAAAAAAATCATCATCCCTCTACTCCCTCTACCAATCCAAAAACAAATGGCCCAGATGATAGAAAAGAGTTTTACCCTTCGCAAAGAGAGCGAGCAGTTACTGGAAAATGCCAAGCGTGCAGTGGAGCTGGCAATAGAACAAGGCGAGGATAAGGCAGTGGAGCAAGGATTTTTATAAAGGGAAATAACATTGGAAAAAGATGCTATACAATCACTAACTTCTAACTTTGAATCGTTTGTTCACAAGACAGACGAGGGAGTACAATTTTGGTTAGCACGAGAATTACAACAGTTATTGGATTACAATAAATGGGAGAATTTCCAAAAAGTGCTTGTAAAAGCAAAAACCTCCTGTGAAATGTCTAGGCAAAACATAAAAGACCATTTTGTTGATGCCAACAAAATGGTCAAACTTGAGAGAGATAGACGATATTATGCTCACTCGTTACGCCTGCTATCTTATTGCTCAAAACGGCGACCATGCTCTATTCAACCGTACTACTAAACAGATGGAAGAGAGTTGGGGTATTAAAAACAAACCTCTTGCCGATTTTATGCCGACCATACTTCTTAAAGCCAAAGACTTTGCCACTGAAATAACTATCTTCAATGCCAAAGAAAAGCAGATGACCACAGAAGGGCAGGTATCAAACGAACATATAACCAACAATAAAACGGTGCGTAATACTCTTCTGCAACGTGTTATCACGCCTGAGAATTTACCACTTCAAGAAGATGTAAAAAAAGTAGAACACAAAATCAAATCAGAGCAAAAAAACATACTAAAAAATAGCGATAAACTTGAGGAATAAACCATGATTGATACGAAATACTTGGAACGATGCATTGAAGCGTTCGATAGAGCTTTCAAAGAGCTTAGCAAACAAGATGAGAAAAACATAAGCTACGATATATTCCGTTCGGCAGTGATAAAGGATTTTGAAATTATATTAGAACAAGGAGGAAGGCTACTAAAAAAGTGTTTAGTTAAATACCTTCATACCCATAAGGCAGTAGACAGATTGTCATTCAAAGATATATTTAGACAAGCTGCAAAAAACGGATTAATTACTATAGAAGAAACAGAAAGATGGTTAAACTACAGAGAGAACAGGAATGCAACGAGTCATGATTACGGTGTGGGACTTGCAGAAAAAACACTCCCCTTAATTCCGCAGTTTATTGATGATGCGAAAGCTTTAGTAAAGGTAATACAAGAAGAAAATGATACTAAGAAATAAGGATAATAAGCGAATAAAAGAAATAGCACAAAGTGTGTTTAGCATGCCATTGGAAATATGGGCGTATGGTAGCCGGGTAAGTGGCGAGGCTCACGAGGCAAGTGACTTGGATATCGTAGTAAGAACAAAAGACCTAAGTCCTTGTCCTACTGACGAGTTAAGCGATTTTATTGATGCTCTGCAGGAATCAAATATCCCTATAATCATACAAGTATTTGATTGGACACGTCTGCCAGATAGTTTTCAAAGCAATATATTGAGAGCTTATGAAGTGTTATATAAAAAGGAATGACCTATGAATAATCCTCACAAGGAAAATAAATATGACAAAATAGCGATAAACTCATTGGACTGCCATTCTATACGCCCGATAATAAACAAGAATTTATTGCGGAGATGGATAAGGTGAAGTAAGTAAGAAATGAATAAAAGGAAAAAATATGAGTAATGAAAATAAAAGAGGTAAAACGATACAGATATTCCTCACCAATGGAACTCCGAGAGGAATAAAGATTGCCGAAATAACCAGTAATATAGAGCAGGCTGTATTTATTCCTAGAAGTCTGTTAGCAGAGGCAGATAGCAGGAAGGAAGTTTCCCGTCCGGGTATTTATTTTCTGTTTGGGGAGGACGAGGAATCTGCAAAACCAATAGCCTATATAGGACAGGCAATAAACGCAATAGAGCGAGTCAAACAACATAACAAGGATAAGAGTAAAATGTTTTGGAACTATGCGGTTATCATAGTGTCCAAGACCGAAAGTTTTACGCGAACACATATCGAATATCTTGAACAACTATCTATAAAAAAAGCCATTGAAGCTAGTCAATATAAATTGACGAACAGCGACAAACCAAAAGAGGCAAGAGTCCCCGAAACTTTGGAAGCTGACCTATTGGATAATTTTGATACCGTCAAAATACTACTTTCCACACTTGGGTTTACGATATTTGAAACGATTGAAAAGGACTTTAAAACTGCAAATGTTTATTATTGTAAGGGAAAGGGGGTGCAAGCAGAGGGAGAGTATAGCGAAGACGGATTTGTTGTATACAAAGACTCTCAAGCATGTATCGAATTTGCAAATAAAACTCACGGCTTTATCAGAAACCTACGAGAAAAACTATTGAAGAGTGGGATACTAAAAGAAGAGGATGGAGTTTTGGTTTTTCAGGAAAACTATCAATTTAACTCCCCAAGTTCTGCGGGCTCACAAATACTAGGGAGACCAAGCAATGGATGGAAGGATTGGAAAACAAAGGACGGCAAAACTCTTGATGAGAAAGTAAGAAATGAATAAAAAAAGTATTTGAAAACAATGCACTGGAGTTTAAAATGAGTAATACAAGAATATTTAAGATGAGCTTTTCGGATATTTACCAGCTCTATATACAAAAAGCCGAAAATAAAGGACGAACTAAGGAAGAAGTCGATGAAATAATTTATTGGTTAACCGGATACGATGAAAAATTACTACAAGAACAAATGACTAATGGGGCAGATGTTGAGAAATTTTTCGATGAAGCACCTAGCATCAATCCAAACACATCCAAAATCACTGGTATGGTTTGTGGGTATAGAGTCGAAGAAATTGAAGATAAACTAATGCAAAAAGTACGCTATTTGGATAAATTAGTCGACGAATTAGCAAAAGGGAAAAAGATGGAAAAGATTTTACGTAGCTGATTAGAGAGGAAACAGTGAATCAAAAAATAGGAATTAAGAAAATGGAAAAATTAAACAATACTAAAAGACACAAACTACAATCTTACGCAATTTAAGGACGAGTACATACAGGAAACAAAGCATGTTCATTAAAGAGGTTCGAGGAGAAAAGGACAGCCGCATATCAACTACCTTATCCTTCCAACAGACAATAGAGAGAGCAATGCGTAAAATCCGCACATGCCAAAATCGAACAATCCAAAGCCCTATATAAAGAAGCCGAAGATTTACTACTCGAAGAGCTAAACCTCAAGGACTTTGAACCGAGTAATGTTGCTTGTTTCTGCTCTGCTTGTTTCGACTCCGCTCAACAAGCAGGATATTCTCCAAGCAATCGGTCATCGAGCGATACTACTCGGTCATTTAGTGATGCCATTCAGTCATTGAGCGTAGTCGAAATGAAGTAGCGATAAAAAACCTATCGGAAAGCTTTGGTAAATTCGACCCGTATACTATCAACCCAAATACGAGGAGACGGAATAGAGAATAAAAACTATAGTGGCGGTGGGGAATATAGTACACATAGATAAATCAATAGAACCCAGCTCTAAAACTATTTTATATTTTTGCATAAGTTATGTGTTTTATTGTGGCTAATTTATAAATTAATATGCTAGTAACCAAATATTTAATTTTTAGAACTCACCTTAGTGTAAATATGTTAAACTTGTATTTTCTAATATCAAAATAATTTATTTTTAATAGTTTACATATCCTTAAGTTAGCCATAGTTGATTTTTATGTTTATATTTAGATAGGTGTATTGATTTAGATTTATAGACTTTATAGCAGAAAAAGCTTATACAAATACTTCTATTACTATAAACATATTATTTTATGAATAGAACAAATAAAAAAAATTCATTTGTAGAAAAAGACTCTAATAGTGAAGGTAGATTAGTATGGATAGACCTAGAAATGACTGGTTTAGACATAGATAAAGATGTAGTTATAGAGATAGCTACGATCGTTACAGACTATGACTTAGAGATTGTAAATGTTGGACCAAACATAGCTATAAAGCAACCGATAGAAAAATTGTTATCAATGAATGATTGGAATCAAATAACGCACAAAGACTCAGGGCTTTATTCTAAGGTTATACAAAGTCAAATACACATCGAAGAAGCAGAAGAAAAAACACTTTCATTTTTGAAACAAGAGCTGCAGCACAAAGTATCCCCAATGTGTGGCAATAGTATATGTACAGATAGAAGATTTTTACAAAAATATATGCCAAAGCTAGAGAGTTTTTTCCATTATAGGCAAATAGACGTAAGTAGCATTAAAGAGCTTGTAAAGTACTGGTATCCTAGTGAATTTAGCTTAAGGAAAAAAACCACTCATACAGCGCTACAAGATATATATGACTCTATAAATGAGCTTAAATACTATCGTTCTTTTTTCTTTGTAAAGCCCCCAAGCTTAAGCCTAGACGATGATGAAAATGATAATTGATAAGGTTATCATTTTCATCATTATAGAAAATGTTCTAAATGTTCTATTAATTTCTTTCAATGATAAGAATCTCAGTGAAAGAGAGTTTTAAATAACGTATACGAATATCACTTTTATCACTTCTGTGAAAATGGTAATATCTTAAAAAATAAATGCTACATCATGAACTGAAGCGATCGAAGTATGAGCACAGTGGTGTAAGTAGCACAGAAATGTAATGCTTTGCTTCTTTTTTTACATAAATGACAAAAATTGTTATAGATAGAAATATTTATCTTTTTGTTTTTATTTATAAAAGCAAATAGGGAATTATTTAAGCTTATCTAGATAGAATTTTGTAAAAGAATAAAAAATAAGGAAGGCTATTTAGCCTTCCTTATTTTATGATATGTTTATGTTGTGTAGGTTGTTTCAAGCAAAAGCATTTTTTAAAATGCTTATAACCTCATCGCGTGATAGTTGGTATCTATCCATTTGAAAGAGAAATCCCATTGTAGTTATGGCGTTATCTGCTATTTTAGGTAACTCATCTTCCGTTATTCCGTAATCTGACATTTTTAAGCCAGCTACTCCCACTGCCTGTTGCATCTCTTTCAATGCATCAATAAATTGTTTAGGGTCATCACCTGTTTTACCCATTGCTTTGGCTAAAGTTTTATATCTCTCTGGAATCTTTTCCATAAAGAAGCTATGGTATGCGATAGAGAGCATAATTAGCCCGGCACCGTGAGGTAGTGCAGGATGATATGCACTCATAGCATGTTCAAGTGAGTGCTCAGAAGTACAAAATGAAGTGCTCTCGACCATGCCAGATAGAGTATTCGCCAAAGCCATATCGCTTCTAGCATTTATATTTTTCCCGTCTTTTACAGCAGTAGGAAGTGATTTGGTTATTAGCCTTATACTCTCAAGGGCATAAATGTCACTGATCTGATAAGCAGTATTTGCAATATAACCTTCAACTGCATGAAAGAATGCATCAAATCCTTGATAAGCTGTTAGATGGGGAGGAACTGTTAGCATAAGCTCAGGATCAACTATTGCTAGTAATGGAAACGTTTCATCACATCCAAAACCTATTTTTTCTTCATTATGTGTAATGACTGTCCAAGGGTCGACTTCAGTACCTGTGCCTGCTGTCGTGGTAATCGCAACTATAGGTAAGGCTCCATTAGTTACAGGTTTACCTCCTCCTGTACCGCCATTGATATAATCCCAATAATCGCCTGGATTTTTTACCATTACTGCAATGCTTTTAGCACTATCAATACTACTGCCACCACCAAGACCGACTATGAAATCACAGCCTTCATCTTTTGCTATCTTAGCACCTTCCATCACGTGCTCTTTGATAGGGTTAGGCATTATTTTGTCAAATACAACCGATTCTACACTGTTTCTTCTTAATAAATCTTCAACACGTTTTAAGTAGCCATTGCCTCTAATTGATCTACCATTTGATATAACAATTAAAGCTTTTTTGCCAGGAAGCTTAACATTGCCTAGTTCGTTTAATTTTCCTGCTCCAAATAAGATCCTTGTGGGTATGTAGTAATTAAACATAGTCTCTATTCCTCTGTTAATAAAGTTATTAAATTGAGCGTTCTTATATTGTATATTTTAATATTTCCTATGTCTATGATTGAAGGTAAAAACAACCTGTTAACAAATTAAATTAAGTCATATTTGAACTTAAACATTACTAATATTTACCTAGCATAAATATAGATGGTTCTTTGGGTAATGTTATTTGATTTTTTTTCCAATTGTAAATAATATCAGTGAGGATTTTCTCCTTTTCTGTAGTAATCGATATCGCTATTGACAATACTGTACTAGGAGAACAATACATTACTAAGTCGCTATATAGATGGTTATTTCTATACGGAGTTTCTATAAATACTTGAGTTCTATTGTATTTATAAAGCTCCTTTTCAGTGCATTTTATATAACTTATTCTTTGAGCAGATTTTATGGGTAAATACCCTCTGAAGCTGAAATTCTGACCGTTTAACCCCGAAGCAGAAATTGCCATAATAATCGAACTAGGCCCAACCATAGGAATTACTTTTATATTATTCTCATGGGCCCACCTTATAACACTTCTGCCTGGATCTGCTACGCACGGAGTACCAGCATCAGACAATAAAACTACATCTGAGGATTTTTTCAAAGCGATAAATAGATTTTCAATATTATCACGACACAATGAACCAAATTCATCTAATTGCCATATATGTAGTTTCGATATATTTATATTTTTATCTATTTTCTTTATATAAGCTCTGGCATTTTTAGCGTTTTCGACAATAAAGTAGTTAGTCTTCTTTATTACACCCTGCACATCAAGTGGTATGGAACTAGATATACTCCCACCTATTGTATTTGGAACTATAAAAATTCTTCCTGTCATCCTTATTCATTCAATCCTACTAAGTCTGATAAACTGTGTATTTGTCAGTTGCTGAAGCCTTAGATAAGTGATAATTCCAAAAAATCTTCCATTGCCTCCTAGCCTTTGATCCTCTTGAAAACTCCTAACTCTTTGAGAAAATGCTGCATTATAGACATTTTGATATTGTGATTTATTCACACCTTCTAAGCTAGAAAGGCGCTCATCTATCCAGTAGATAAAATCATTCACATCGTCAAGCCTAAGTGGATAAGCGAAATTTGCAGGAATAGGAAATACCATATATGCTGTGCCACTCCATGTAGAGATAAAATCCTCTCTGCTGATTTGAGTTTCCTGAGTATCTTGCCAGATAGTGACGAAATTTTCATTTGCAGAGATTAAAGCAACTTCTTCACTATTCCATTCGATTAAGACAGGAATGTTATGAACCCACAAGCTATTAGTATTTTGCAGATTTATTCTATGGCAATACCAGTCAGCTATTTCTACATCACAAGGCCAGTTGTATGAAATTTCATCTGACCAAAGTGACATAAGTTTTTCTTTAGGTGTAGAGGGAATTCTATCCACAGCTAATCCTTCAGAATAATCAATAGTGCCGTCAGTAGATATATCGCTTATCTGAATATCTTCTAAATTAACAAAATTATCATTAGTAGAATTATTTTCTCTACTGGTTAGTTGTTCGATAGCTGTAGTATTATCAATACTAATATTATCTATATTGTCACTAAAAAAAGGTAACATAAGCCAGACTAATAAACTTATAAAGAATAAAAATATCCCTAGCATCGCAAACAAAGCTTTATTTGAAAGTAAAGAGCCTGTGATCCTTGCTAAAGCTATGTTAGTACTTGTTACATTTAGCCTTTGTGCATGTGTGTTCACATTCGATTGGACTTTATTAACTTCTTGCTCTAGATAGACAGTATTTACTAGGCTACTATCTACTATATAAAAACCCTTAGCATAGGCCGCCATCATACAGTGATCGCATAGTATATTTATACTTCTGGGGCTACCTTTAGTTATGGACATTATGATGCTTAAAGCATCGTCAGAGAAAATATTAGGATTTCCTCCTGCAACAGATAATCTGGAGTTTATGTATTCTTTAATATTGTCTTTTTCAAGATTTCTCAGGTGATATCTTGCAATAACTCTTTGCTCTATAGAAACTAGCTCCATAGAGTTTAGCTTTTGATTTAATTCTGAAACACCTACTAAAACGATTTGTAATAATTTTTTCTCATCTGTCTCTAAATTTGTCAGCGTTTTAATAGTTTCAAAAACATCATAACTTAGAGACTGAGCCTCATCTATTAATAATAGGCACCTTTTACCTCTATTATGCAAGTCCATAACAAAGTTTGATATTAAATCAAACATGCCTTTGATTGACATGTCGTCGTCTAAATCATAAGGTATGCTAAAAGAATCACAGACAGCATGTAAGAAGTCTCTGCTACTATAATTTGTCGCTACTATACTGCTGATATAAGTTTTTTTTGGGCTGGATTTTATAAATTTTCTTATGGTCGTTGTTTTTCCTACACCCACAGAACCAGTGAGAACAACAATTCCACTGCTTTCTAAGCCAAACAATAAATGTGCTATAGCTTCTTCATACTGAGTAATAGGAACAAAAAATGCAGGATCTGGCGTAATAGAAAATGGAGGAGAACTTAACTTAAAATGCTCCAAATATATAGTATTGTATATCCTACCGTTATAATTGCTGGGAGTAGAGTTTTTTTTCTTGTGCTTATAGTTAGCACCTTGACTATAAGTCTGTTTAGACATAGAGCTATAAAAATAAATATACTTAAATTTTATATTAACAGAATATTTTGTATCTTAAAATCTATTACTAGTATAGATACATGTATTAAATTATACAAAAATTACTTAATTTATGTTAATCCTATTTCCTTTAATAAAAAGCTTTTATAATATAATTTTTTCTAATCTTTTGATTTAAGTATAAATAAAAATAAAATTAATGACAGATAATGACACTAATACAAAAAATGAGCCCTTAGTAAGTGTAATTGTGCCTGTATTCAATACTAGGAATTTTATCATAGATAGCATTTACTCTGTAATAAATCAAACTTATTCAAACTGGGAGTTAATCATAGTAAATGATAATTCAACAGATGATTCCTATGAATTAATAAAATATTGTATAAGTTGCAATAATGTAATAAATCAAAAAGTTAAAATAATAAACAATACATCAAATCTAGGAGTAGTATGCTCTAGGAATATTGGAGTAGAGGTTGCAAAAGGTGATTTTATTGCTTTTCTGGATAGCGATGATATATGGCATAGAGATAAGTTAAAAAAACAAATCAATTTTATGAAAAAGAATAACATTAATTGGTCTTTTACAAATTATCAAAGAATTACCGAAAACAATGAGTATTTAAAAAAGGTTCTATGTCCTTTAAAAAAGATTGAATATAGTTCTTTGCTAAGAAGTAATTATATTGGTATATTGACAACTGTTTATTGTTGCAAAAGCATTGGTAAACAATATTTTCAGCACAATAAATTTAGAAGAGAAGACTATCTACTATGGATAAAGTTAGTTAATTTAGGTGAAATAGCGTATTTATTACCTGAGGTACTAGCATATTATCGTGTACGTAAAGCCTCTATGTCCTCTAATAAAATAAAAATGCTAAAAAAAAATATTCAGCTTTTATCTTCTTTAAGGCTCAATGTTTTCCAGATTATTTACTATAGTACTACATACATAATACAAGGTATACTTAAGCGCTTAGGTATGTAAAGTATATTAATAGCTGTGCCGATACAACTGACTATAAAGAAAAATATGAAGGAGACAGAGGAATGACTTTGTAAAGTACATGACACTGCTGAATAATAAGTAAAAATAATAATAAAATTTAGATTTTTGCAATTAGCTCTTACCTATAGCATAAAATTGAGTGTTTAGAGCATATTTTATATTATTTTTGTTGTTTTTATTTACTTCTTCATTCTATACGAAACTTAGGTGTTTTTTAGAGCGACTATTTATATATAACTTAAGCTTAAATATAAAAGAGCCTCTATAGAGGCTCTAATAAACTTATGCTATTAAAAGTAGTCAATTAATAAATGCCATTTTAATTTTTTTCATAGCTTGGTTTTCAATCTGACGAATTCTCTCAGCTGATAAACTATACTTATCAGCAAGCTCTTGTAGGGTTGTCTTATCATCACCTAACCATCTTCTTTTTATTATATCCCTTCCTCGCTCATCTATGGATTCAAGAGCTTTATATAAAGTATTCTTTTGTTGTTCACAAAACTGTTCTTCTTCATACATTAGAGCTGGATTTTGGCTTTCATCCTCTATGTAATTAGCTAAGGTAGTGGGTGAAGATGAATTATCGTCATCTAAGGGCGTATCCAAAGATGTATCTTCTGAAGCAAAGCGCTTTTCCATTTCAAATACATCCTTCTTGCTGACTTGGAGGTCTTTGGCAATCTGTTGTGCCTCAGTGTCAGTCAACCAGTTAAATGACTTTTTATTTTTTCTAAGGTTAAAAAACAATTTACGCTGAGCTTTTGTTGTAACGATTTTGACAATACGCCAATTACGCAATATATATGCATGTATTTCAGCTTTTATCCAATGAACAGCAAAGGAAATAAGCCTGACTCCTTTAGCAGGATTAAAGCCTTTTATAGCTTTCATTAGCCCGATATTACCTTCTTGGATAAGGTCTTCTTGAGGAAGGCCATAGCCTGAATATGCGCGAGTTATGTACACAACAAATCTTAAGTGAGACATAACCAAGAGCCGAACTGCTTCTAAGTCATTTTCATCTCTATATTTATTAGCAAGGTCTAATTCTTCCTTTTCAGAAAGAATAGGAATAGTAGATATCATTTTTAAGTAACTCTCCAAGCTATTCTCAGACACACTTGGTAATGTACTAGTATGTAAAGCTAAAGATTTATCGACCATTTTTTATACCATTATTGTAAAAGTAAAAATATGTTTTCATATGTTAGTAGTATATAGTATCTATTTTATTTCTTTCAATATAAATAAAGAACATTTTTGTATACTTTTTATTCCCTATGTAAAAATCCATCTTATATCATCTTAATTATAACATATATACAAGTTATATGTACCTATTACTTAAAGGAATTCTCCATTCAAGCTTTGTTAAGCTTCTTTTATTTATTTTAACTCCCGGCGGAGACTGAAATCTCTTATATTCACTGTTTTTAATAAGTAATGCAACTTTTTTCACTACATCCTTATCATATCCTTTAAGTATAATATCTTCTGAGCTTTTACTCTCTTCTATAAATAAGTATAAAATCTTATCTAATAATTCGTACGCAGGCAAGCTATCCTCATCAAACTGATTTTCATCAAGCTCTGCACTTGGAGCTCTTTCGATAATTCTAGTAGGAATAATTTCACCAAAAGTATCATTTATCCACTTTGATAATGAAAAAACTTGAGTTTTATATAAATCTTTTATAGGACTAAATCCACCTACCATATCACCATAGATGGTCGTATATCCCACAGCGCTTTCACTTTTATTGCTTGTAGATAACACCATAGAATTTGCTTCAAGGTTTGACATTGCCATTAGTATAACTCCTCTAATTCTAGCTTGTAAATTCTGCATATAAAGTTTTTTATTATCCTTATTAGCATCCTCAGCGAACCCAGACAATATATTTTCTATAATGCCAACAGATTGATTTATAGGAATTATTTTACTTAAAATACCCAATCTACTTACTAATAACTTAGCATCGACAATACTTATATCACGCGTATATACATATGGCATAATATGAGCTTTGACATTCTCAGAGCCAATTGCGTGGGCTGCAAGTACTAAGGTTAGTGCAGAATCTATGCCTCCAGATAATCCTACCAGAGCTTTTTTAATTCCATTTTTATGAATAAAATCCCTGATAGCTAGACATATAGCCTTGTATATAAGAGCATTGTCTGATTCGTCTTCTATAATATTTTTTGGATAATCTAAATAATTAAAAGTATATTTAGGTAAACTATCCAAATTCTCTGGAACATCCAGTATATGAGTCTCTATCTGTCCAGATTCTAAATCACTATCAGGTATATCTATAAGTATAGCTGACTTACTAAAAGCAAGCGCTTTATCTAATAAATTACCTTTAGAGTCGACTACCATAGAACAACCGTCAAAAACCAGCTCATCTTGACCGCCAAATAAATTAATATAACCTATCCATTTATTAGTAGTTTTAGCAACCTGACTAAGCCTATAAAGCCTATCGTCAAACTTACCTATATTAAAAGGAGATGCATTAATGCATATTATACCTTTTGACTCATTAGTTATCATTTTATCTAAAGCTATATCGTGCCAAATATCCTCACAAATCATTACGTCAATAGATTTAAGTACTTGACTGACATCTTCTGCTGTATCTAACTTGCTGTCTTTGGTAGTATTTTGCTTAACAGCTTTAAAATAACGGCATTCATCGAATACATCATTATTTGGCAAAATAGACTTACTTATCCTACGTACACTATCTGATTTAGGAGATATTAAAACAGCCTGATTATAGAGACTGCCATCCATATCTTTATATGGAGCGCCAAATAGTATAGGCGAGGATATGTTATCTACAAGGTAAGCAACAGCATCTTCTATATCATGGATTAGCTTATCATTGTATAGTAAATCCATAGGTAGATAGCCACATAGCGACATCTCAGGAAATACGATTAAATCATCGAGCCCTAGACTTAGCTTATCAGCAAAGTGCTTGCTCCAGTGTTGCATCATCATAGAGTTATTAACTATATCGCCCACAGTTGGATTAATTTGGGCAAGTAAAATCTTCATATAATTAAATATAATTAATTTATCGATTTAGCTTTTCTATTATTTAGCATTAGAATATAAGGGCTTATTGAATGATAATATTTTTACTCATTTGTCAAAAAATCAACCTATTATCTAGCAATGCTTCATATAGTTTTTTGAAAAATCATATTTTCATCACTTCTATGAGTCAATACCAGTAAGTATGTTTATTTTTGTAATGTATTATTTAGTGTAGCTTTTTAAGCTCTTTTTGATAAATCATGAACACAATCAATAAGATAAGAGACATTATCAGGATCTGTATCCAAAGCCACTCCATGGCCTAGATTGAAAACATGTCCCGGACCTTGACCGTAAGAGTCAAGTATATGCATAACTTTCTGCTTTATAAAATCCTTAGATCCATACAAAACAGAAGGATCCATATTCCCCTGTAAAGCTACTTTTCCATCTGTTTCAAGCCTAGCTTGATTCATAGATTTAGTCCAATCCAATCCAAGAGCATCCGAGCCTATATTTACCAAGTCCTTTATCCAATGACCACATCCCTTACTAAATACTATACTCGACAGTTTTCTATTTCTATTACTTACTTTTTTAAGTCTTTGCACTATATATTTATTGTAGTAACAGTCAAAAGCTAACATCTCTTCATAGGGTAAAACACCTCCCATGTATCAAATATTTGCACTGCATCTACTCCTGCATCAATTTGTGCGTTTAGATAGCCTACCACAGCATCTGATAATTTAACAAGTAGCTTATGCAACATTTCAGGATTTTTATACATTACAGCTTTAATTTTACGAAAATCTTTACTGCTTCCTCCTTCTACCATATATGTAGCTAATGTCCACGGACTACCTGAGAAACCTATAAGTGGGACTTTTCCATCTAGTTCTTTTTGAATGAGTGATACAGCATCGGTTACATAGCTTAACTTATCCATACAAAGTGGTTCTATTTTCTCAACATCACTATATTCTCTAATAGGATTCTTAAACTTTGGTCCTTCATTTTCTGCAAAGTATAAACCCAATCCCATAGCATCAGGTATAGTTAAAATATCAGAAAATAATATGGCGGCATCTAGATTAAATCTTTCTATCGGTTGTATCGTTACTTCACAGGCTAGATGGGGATCTTGGCATAGGTTCATAAAGCTACCTGCTTTCGCTCTTAGTTTCAGATATTCAGGCAAATATCTGCCAGCCTGACGCATAATCCAAACAGGTGTGTATGGAACTTCTTCTCTATTCAATGCTTTTAGAAAAGTATCGTTAACTAAATTATTTTGCATTACTTATATATTTCTCAATTTGTAAAATTATTTTTTAATAATATTTTTAAATTTATTTAATAAATTTTCGTAAAGCTCAGAAGGTACATAGCTTTTAGAGCGTGTATCTGTTTGCATTTTTTGTTTATTGATTTCCTCAAAGAATGGTATGCCTTCATAAAGAGCCTTATTCGATTTAGAGAAAAATTCTCTTCTAATAAGAACAATTAATACTATAGTGCTCACAAGCATGAAGAAAAGTGGCCCTATCAACCATGTGATAGAAGCTAAACCAAAGTAATATGCTCTTAAACCATAATTAAAATGAACAACTGCTCGCATTATGACTTTTGACGCAGATTTTGCTACTAAGGTTTCATGATCTGTTAATTGCCTAGTTTTCTCTGATACTTTTTCTGAATCATCATGGATACTTGCAACTAAATAGGTAGCAAACGACCACTGACGCATAGACCAAGTGAATGTAAAAAATGCGTAAACGAAAATACAGGCAGCAAATCCCAGTTTAGCAATAACACCATAAGTTTCTGTCTGAAAACTCGCTAAAGGGATTTCTTTAATAACTTGTACTATTTCTGTGCTAAACTGCATCAAGCTTATCAAACCTGCTAACAATAGAATTGCAGTAGAAGCGAAAAATATACAATTGCGTTGCGCATTCCCCATTATAGCCACATCAGATATGATAGTTTTTCTTCTAGGGACTAAACGCATCCATTGGTCAACATACTGGCCAACTAGAGTATTCAGTGAAGCTCCTTTTTGGAGTACAACTCTGGGCGCAATTTTTGAGTACCCAAACCAAATAACCAACAAGTAAATACAAGAAATTATTTCAAATAAAACCATCGATATAAATAGACTTATGTATTGACAGTTTAAAAGGTGGCTCACCTGCCAACATAATATATGCACCTTAATAACATACTACCGTTGCTACCTTCCAGTCCTGGCGGGGTTCGCATGCATTAACTGATATACTGCTGGCAAGCAAACCATTATACCAATGAAGATTGGCATAAGAGGCTCTAAAGCAAGCTCAGAGACATAACTTATAAACCAACTATATTATACTATATAGTCAAATAGAACTTATTATATCAAAATACTTTACATTTTATATAATTAATTTTTTAAACTCTATAAATATTTAATAATTTAATCATTTGTATATATCCTATATTACAATAATACCTTTGGAAACTTTATAGAAATTCGGAAGCTAATGCTAGATCTTTTATTAAATAACTTGGATATAGTTTTAATATTAGCAGTAACTGCAATGTTTGCAGGGTTTATAGGCGGACTACTTGGCATTGGCGGTGGGCTTATTACTGTTCCTATTTTATTTGATACTTTTACTATGCTGGGCGTATCTAATGAAATAGCTATAAAGCAAGCTTTGGCAACATCCCTTACACTTATAATTATTGTAAATATTTCTTCTGCAAGGAAACACTTTCATTATAAAAATATAGATACTTCTTTAGCGTCTTTATGGGGGCCAGCTCTTGTACTGGGAGTCATAATAGGTATATTTCTGACAAATATAATTGCTGAACAGGTCCTTATTTTTTGCTTCACTATTTTAGCGATTGTTGCAGGAATAAATTTTTGGCGTACAGAACCTATGATTATATCTGATACACAGCCAGATAATATAATTTACAAAAGAATAGCTCCATTTTTTATAGGTTGCATATCAAGTTGGACAGGAATAGCAGGAGGAGTTATGATGACTCCTACTCAGATAGCGTTTGGCCAAAATGTAAAACTTGCTATAGGCACATCATCATTTTTAGGGATATTTGTATCTATTCCGGGAAGTATATTTTATATTCTTTTTGGTATTGGTAGGAGTGGTTTACTGCCATATAGTATTGGCTATGTATTTATCTTACCACTTATAGTTATGGTGCCTGTATCTATGATAGTAGCTCCCTTAGGGGTAAAGCTCTCAAGAAAAGTCAGTGTACCTATGCTAAGAAGAATCTTTGCTGTGTTTCTATTTTCTATTGCAGTTAAAATGTTAATAAGTTACATAACAGCTGGAGTTTAAGTAATATTTTTTAATATTTTATTTTTATTCTAAATAAGCTCAATGGACTAGTACTTCCCTTAAGCTTTAGCCCCTTAAATAGATAGGAACGTTGGTTTTCTAGACATATAGATGCCAAATGAGTACCTCACCAACCATAGCATACTATACAGTATGCTTACATCCTATATCTCTAACAAAACTATAGTAAAAATTCAAAGGGGGAAAATTCAACACTCCCATATGAGTAGCCGATGAATTTTAAAGCCCTAAGGTATTATCAAGAAAAGTTCTTGCCTAAATATACTTTTTGGACTTGTTCATTTTTGTATATTTCATCAGCCACTCCTTCAGCAATAATAACACCATCATTTAATATATAGGCACGAGAACATACGGAGAGAGTTTCGCGGACATTATGGTCTGTTATAAGGATTCCTACACCTTTATCTTTTAAGTAAAATATCATGTTTTGCATATCAAGTACAGAGAGAGGATCGACCCCTGCAAAAGGCTCATCCAGAAATAAAAACAGTGGTTCCATGGCCAAGGCTCTAGCTATTTCTACTCTTCTTCTTTCTCCTCCAGATAAACTAATTCCTAAACTATCTCTTATGTGCTCGATATTAAACTCTGCTAGTAATATATCTAGTTTTTTTTGTTTCTCCTTTTTAGTAAGATTTTTTTTTTAATTCTAAAGGAGCCATTATATTTTCTTTTACCGTAAGGCGTCTAAATATAGATATATCTTGTGGTAAATATCCTATACCTTTTTTTGCCCTTTTATGCATTGGTAGATTGTTAATCATTTCATTACCTATGTAAATAGCTCCAGCATCAGGTCTAATAAGCCCAACTATCATATAAAAAGAAGTGGTTTTTCCTGATCCGTTTGGACCTAACAATCCTACAATTTCACCTACTTTTATACTCAAAGAAACATCTTTTATGATATTTCTTGAGCCATAACTTTTTTTTAAATTTTTTGCCCTTATTTCTAAGGCATCATTATTAATCATAATGCATATTTTTTATTATAATTTTGGTTTTAATTATTAGACTTTATACATTATCAATGTAGCAAAAATTACACAGTATAGTTATTTTTTTAGTTTTGACTATCTGAAGCACTATTATCTTCGTTACCATCACTTTCGTCATTATTTATTAAATTACCCGGTAGAACAAGCTCTATTTGTTCTTGTGTATTTGATGATTCGCTTATAAGCTGCTGCTGTGTTAGATTATATTCTATAAAATCCGCTTTAATCTCTGCATCAGGGGTCTTCAAATATGCATCTCCTCTTATAGTAAAGGTATTCTCTTGCCAAAAATATGTTATTTCATTTCCTTGTACTTCTATAATATCTCCAACATTAAACCTTTTTGAGCTACTACTATCATAAAGTGACTGTGTTATAACTATATACATATAACAAGGAGAACCTTTAGATAGCATATTTTTTATTTCGTTATCTTCTGTGGTAGTCAGGATAATTTTTTCCGCTTTGATAAATGTATTATCTTGGAAGATATTGGCGTCATTTAGTTCATAAACAGCATCTTGGTTAGAAGGTTCGCTCATAATAAAGACTATTTTATCAGCTTTTACATTTATTGGCTTAGATGTATCAAATGCAAATACACTTGTACCTAGCAGAAAAAATGGCGCTATGTATATGGTTTGAAGAGTTTTTTTTATAATATCAAACATATTAAGTCTATTTATTTTAAGTTTATTTATTCAATTAAGAGATAGTGCACCTTCGGCTTCATATAATTCTAATATATCTTTTTCATAAAAAAAACGAAAACCATCTGATGTAAAATTATTTTCACCGGAGACAAAAAAAGTTTCAGAGTCACTATGAGCAATAGCGTTTTTTAGGTCTATATTTAACACCTGCGTGTTAATTTGTGTATCATTGGACTCATTTCTAGCGTAAACATCACCTTTTAACTCTACAATATTACCTATTTTTTTCCCTTCTTTTGCACTTATATGCCATGAGCCTATATCATTATCTGCTGATGCATGAACCAAAGATATCTCTTCAAAAAACTCTTCTCCAGAGTTTAGTTGAGTCCATGCCGAGGTTGCGCTTATAGACCAACTTATGCCTACGCTATCCTCTGAAGATAATTTACTCATATCAAATACTGAACTACTGAGGCCAATTCCAAAGATATCGCTTTCTTTTATATTTTCCAACTGCTTGGCAAAAATACCGTAAGGTAAGATAAACAAAAATATTCTAAAAAAATAAGATAATATCTTCCTGATAAAAGGAAAATCCCTACTTTTGAGTCTTTGTAGCTTATTATAATTTATTCTTTTATAACTCATCTTTTGGTAGCTTATCTGGTAATACATTAGATAATATATCCTTCATAGTATTTTGAGCTAACATAATTAAATCAGTAATTTCTCTGACAGCTCCTTCACTTGATGAATTTACAGTAATATAGTCAGAATATTTTTTTACAAGTGGATGAGCGTTTGGCACACTTATTCCAAGGCCACAGTAGTAAATAGGCTTTATATCAGGCCAATCATCCCCAATAAAAGCGCATTGGTCATATTCTATATTATTTGATGCTAGTATATCTTTTAGCGCATTCCACTTATCAAAGCGATTCATCACTATATATTTTATACTTAAATCTCTTGCTCTACTTTGGACCAGAGTTTCTAAAGGAGAAGCAGTTATAATAGCAGTTTGCACTCCAGTACTTGCTAGAAATTTTAAGCCATATCCATCTAAGGCATAAAAATGTCTTGTATGTATATCATTTGCGCTTAAACTTAGTTTTCCATCTGTTAAGATGCCATCCATATCTAAAGCAAGTAGTTTAATTTCTTTAGCTTTTTCTATTAGCCAATTTGGGTAGTTTACTGATTTCATAAGACTAATTAATTTTTTTAAGAGGTATGTAGCTATTTTATAGTATAACAAATATTCTAAATCTATTTAGTTAATTAAAATTATATACTAATCAAAAAATTATATGCTCAGCTATTAAGTCAGGATTTTTCATGTGTGTCATGTGAGAAGCGTTTTGTATTATATACGTCCTTATATTAAACTTTACGGATAAATACTGTGCTATATCAACGAACTTGCTATCTTGCTCTCCTGCTAAATAATCGATAATCTCTTTATTATCATAAAGATAATTTTCCAAATTATCTTGAAGCGCAAGGCTATGAGATAGTATCCAGTAAGCTAACATCTTACCAGAAGCACTTATATTTTTACGCTTGGCGATTAAACTGTTTTTATTATCTAATCCTGCAAAAACTTTTTGTGAATACCATTGATTAAGTATAGTTTCCAGTTCTATTTTTTTATCTACAAACTTCTTAGCCCAAGCTTGGTCACTTTTCCAACGAGTTAGTTTTTCATTTATATCTCTTAGCCCTGGGTTACCTGATATAAGGATAATTTGTTTTATATTTTGTTTAATATGTTGATTCATATTTTTTTTGTCAGATATATTAGCGATTAGCTGCATCAGTACTCTGGCTCCCAGTGAGTAGCCAATTAAGTATATAGAGATTTTTTTTATCCTCTTTGTCGATAATATTATATTACTTATCGAATTTATTATAGATTCTGAGGTTTTTTTAAGGTTAAATGACCAGCTTAATTCTAGAGCTTTCTCAAAATCTAAATCTAGAAGTTTATCATTCCAAATGTCGTCATTCCATTGAACAGTTATATCCATAGGCAATGCAATACACTGCACATCTCGATGGTTGTAGTTGATGCTATTTATCAGAGAATCCCAATCAGAATTATCTCCTAAAAATCCATGTACAAATAGGCATATTTTTCGTCTTTGCATTTGTTTTTATTACTAATTAAATAAAATTTCTCTAAAAACCTATGTTTCACATATAATAAGTTTAATATAATAAAACTTTATTTTAGAGTAGTAGCAAATAAAAAACATACAAGCCCAGTCAGATTCATATACTTTATGCAATACATAAATTCCACGTTGTACATACATTAGATAAGGCATTTAAACAATAGCATTTAAAAGCCCTTTCCCCTTATAATAGAAACTAAATTGCTTTGATTTGATTAGCTTTTTTGCTTTACCCTTGTTAATGGTTAAATTAAGCTCATACTTTGCACATAATATACTATATTAGTTTTATATATGTACTTTTACATAGATGTTCTATATGATTAAGTGATTTAAAACAAATAAAAAATTAAATAATGCTTTAAATCATAATATTTTTTTTAAATATCGTTGTGTTTAGGGACGATTTATTCCATATAATATATGATATAGTATCGCTTTACTAAAAAAAATATATAAATATAATTTTTATAGTATACTGCAATATCCATAAATTAAAACTTAAGGAGAACTATAGAAGATGGAAGAGCTAACAAAAGTACAAGAAGATGAAAAAAAACCTTGGTATGGATTTGTATTTATCCTCGTTGCTATAGGAATAGATGTTTCATCTATTTTTTTAGGAGAAGAGCTTGCCACAGGTTTATCGATTTCTCAAGGAATAATAGCTATTATAGTAGGTTCTTTTATTTTAGCTATTTTTGCAGCAATAAGTGCATATATGGCTGCTGACACTGGACTATCTACTGCTCAGATATCGAGAGTTACTTTCGGTTTAATCGGATCAAATATTTTTTCAATATTTATGGTTATCTTTTTATTGGGATGGTTTGTTGTTCAGCTTGGATTTCTTGCAGAGAATGTAGGGATGTTTCTAAATGGTATGGGTATATCTTTACCATTTGAATTTTTAACTATTGGCATCATAGGTGGTATATTGATGATAATAGTTTCAGCCAACGGATACACAGGATTAGAAAAACTTAGCTATCTATCCGTTCCGCTCTTAGTATTATTAATACTACTAGGAATAGCTAGAGCTATATCTAATTCTACCCCACCAATTGATGGAAACTTAAGTACTACCCTAACTATTTCTCAAGGAATATCTTTCGTAATAGGAATATACATTGTAGGATTAGTTATAACGCCAGATATTGCAAGATATGGAAAAAGCCCGAAACAAGCTGCCATTGGAACATTCATAGGTCTTTTAGTCGGCAATTCATTCATGATATGTGTTGCTTTTCTTTTGACTAAAATACCTGGATTTGAAGGACTTAGATCATTTATGGGAGGAGGTTCACTTATCTCTATCATAACGATTATTATCATCGTTTTTGCTCAGTGGACGACCAATAATTCTAACTTGTTCTCAGTAGGAACAAGCTTGCATTATATCTTAAAAGCGAAATTTTCTTTTAAAAAAATAGTTTATATCATAGGAGGAGTCAATATTATTATTTTTTCATTAAATGTAATAGATAATTTTATTGATTTCTTAACGCTTCTTTCTGTATTTATATCTCCTATTATTGCGCTCTATCTATCTGACTACTTCTTTGTCAACAAATACAGATACACTAAATTAGAGTTTGAGGAGATAAATATCCCTGCTCTCATAGTATGGGCAATATCTAGTTTAATTATTTGGATACAAACCTATGGACTAGGCCCTATAAGTCCTATAAACTTAAGTACGATACCTGCAGTTGATGGAATCATCTTTGCTGGGGGTTTATATCCTATTTTGAAAAAAAGAGAATTAAAGAACTCAAATATTTAATAATATAAAATGAAATATAGATACCTTAAAGAACATGATATTGACATGATTTCAATAGGAGCCGCCTTTCTTGGTACAGGTGGAGGTGGCGACCCCTATTTAGGCTCATTATTAGCTAAAAATGCTATAAAAACATATGGACCAATAAAAGTCATTTCTCCAATGGACTTAAAAGATGATGATATAGTTGCCCCTGTATCAAGTGTTGGTGCTCCTACAATAATGATTGAGCAGCTTCCATCAAAAGACGATACGGAGAATGCTCTAAGATTATATGAAGAATACACAGGAAAGAAAATTAATGCAGTAATGCCGATAGAAATAGGAGGAGAAAATTCACTAATCCCAATGTTGTGTGCTGCTTCAAGAGATATACCTGTTGTTGATGCTGATGCGATGGGAAGAGCTTTCCCAGAATGCCAAATGCTGACTTTTACTATAGATAATCATGACGTTGGAATAGTGACTATTGCAGGTGGTAAAAACAATAAGGCTATTTTATTTCCATCTAGCCAAGAAGAATCAGAAAAAATGGCACGAAATTTAGCTATAGCATATGGTTCCAGCGCTATCATGTGTGATAATATCCATTCAGGCAAAATTATCAAGCAAAGTGCTGTGCTTAACTCCTTGTCTATGGCACAAAATATAGGTGAAATACTAACTAAAAAAATTTCTCCGACAACTAAAATAAAACAATTATGTGATGACTATCATGGTAGTGTTATTATTGAGGGCAAGATTAAGGATGTAATCAGACGCACTAGAGATGGATTTGTTTTTGGAGAGGCAACTATCATATCTGATGAAGAAGAATATACCTTACACTTTCAAAATGAATTTTTACTAGCAACCAAGAATAGCCATCCAGTAGCAATGACTCCAGACTTGATTTGTATTCTCGATGCTAAAAATATGTTACCTATAACTACTGAAAAAATGTGTTATGGTCTTAGTGTTATTTCTATAGCATTGAAGGCCAATCATAAATGGTATACAAAAAAAGGGCTGGAATTAGTTGAGCCAAAATACTTTGGTTATGACTATGACTATCAAAGTGTAGAAGAACTTAAGCAAAGGAAAATGACTAATGAAAGCAAAAGAATATAGAATAGGGATTGATGTTGGCGGTACAAATACGGATGCAGTTATTTTAGATGAAAACCTTAACTGTGTTGCCAAAGCAAAGACGCTTACAACGAAGATAGTATTTGATGGAATCAATAACGCATTAGAATTACTTAAAAGCCAAAAGGAAAAAGAATTTGCAATGGTAAAGTATGCTATGTTAGGTACTACACACTGTACCAATGCAATAATAGAAAGAAGAGCATTGGACAAAGTAGCTTTAATTCGTTTAGCGGCCCCTACATCAACAGCAATACCTCCTTATACTGACTGGCCAGATGATTTAAAAGAAACAGTCAATGGTGGGTTTATAATTGCTAAAGGTGGTTACTCTTATACAGGCGATGTTATTAACCATATTGATAAAAAAGAA
This sequence comes from Gammaproteobacteria bacterium Psp_hYS2021, assembly GCA_963455285.1. Taxonomy (GTDB): domain Bacteria; phylum Pseudomonadota; class Gammaproteobacteria. The sequence goes on along the minus strand of OY734021.1, from coordinate 2,017,152 downwards.
ATATCACATTTCATCAATAATCTAGATATCAATGTAAAAAACATTGCAGTATGTGGATGCTTTTCCTCTGTAAATGAAGAGCAGGAAAATATTGTCAGAGATATGCTCAGTGACTTAAATCCTGATTTTAATATCGTAGTTAGTAATGAGATTGGTAGCATCGGTTTATTAGAGAGAGAAAATGCTAGCATACTAAACGCATCTCTTGTAAAAGTAATTGAGAATGTTGTTGATGGTTTTTCTAAAGCTTTGAAAGATAATAATATAAACCCAAGTATATATATTTGCCAAAACGACGGCACAGTTATGGATGTTGAATATGCAAAGAAATATCCCATTTTAGTTATTGGTTGTGGCCCTACTAACTCATTGAGAGGGGCTATGCATCTTTCAAAGCAAAAAAATGCAATTATAGTAGATGTTGGGGGCACTACTTCTGACTACGGAGTGATTGAAAATGGCTTTCCAAGAATATCGTCATTGACAACTAATATAGGAGGAGTAAGAACAAATTTCCGTATGCCAGATATTCATTCAATAGGCCTAGGAGGAGGGTCCATAGTAGATATGGAAAATAGTAAAGTTGGCCCTAAAAGTGTAGGTTATAAAATTACAAATGAGGCTTTAATATTTGGTGGGGAAACTATTACTGCAACTGATGTAGTTATAAATTCAAATGATAGTGATTGTAATTTTGGAGACATAAACAATCTAAAATCTCTTGATAAAGACCAGTCATTTAAAATAAGAAAAACAATAAATGCTATATTTAAAGAAGGCTTGGATATAGTTAAATTATCAGATGAAGATGCTATAGTTGTAAAGGTTGGAGGTGGTAGCATACTTTTCCCAAATACTATGGATGGGGTTAGTAAAGTTATTAAGACAGACAATTATGAGGTATCAAATGCAATTGGTGCTGCATTGTCCGATATTGGAGTTGAGATGGAACATATATACTCATATAACAAAATTAAACGAGAAGTTGCTATAGAACAAATGCAAGAAAAAGCAAGAAAGAAAGTAATAGAAGCAGGTGCTCGAGAAGAAAGCATAGAACTTTTTTCAATAGAAGAAATTCCTATATCTTATTTACCTGGTGATGCAGTAAAAGTTAAGCTAAAAATGATTGGAAGCTTGTAGATGGCTTCTTTCATAAGTTATTTTGTAGCTGTAAGTTTATAATATAACTTCTTATCATGGCAGCACCTTCTCTTATGAGTCTAAGTGCTTCGCCTAAATTTCTACATCCACATACAAATGGAACTTTGAAATTATGTTTATAAACATGATTTACATCATCTGCAATAGTGAGAACTTAGCTTTCATCTATAAAGTCAATTTCCAAAGCTTCCAATATCTGAGCCTCTACGAAATGTCCAATTCTGCATTTTGCCATAACAAAGATAGAGACAGATTTTTGAATTTCTTTAATTAACGCAGGATCGGACATTCTAGCAACTCCACCATCTACTCGTATATCAGCTGGAACTCTTTCAAGCGCCATAACGGCAGATGCTCCTGCATCTTCTGCAATCTTGGCATGATTTGCATTAACTACATCCATGATTAGACCGCCTTTTAGCATTTCTGCTAATCCAACTTTTACTTTCTATGACTGACTTTGTGGCTCTGAGTGGTTTTTCTTCATACCAAATACTCCTATATTTTTTACTTTAAAAAGTTTGACGAGTTAATTTTAGTATAAAAATATTTTACTTCAAGACTTATTATAATATCAAGCTCCTTACTATAGTTATTATGAATAAAGCCTCTTTAGGGCTTTTCTCTTTTATGATAGAAGTTATGGTTTTAAGCTACTTCAAAATCTATCAATTGGGCATATCGTCTTGGTACTAATTAATCTAGGCTTAACATTTGTTGATTTCCTCATAAAAATATATGCCTGTTTTTTATCTTTTACTATTATCTTTTATATATTTTTGCTATTATTCTGTATCCTTTTTTTCAACAGTCCTTTAATTTATTATGTGAGGTACCTTTTTATGTTAAAAACGGCTTTAATAACTGGAGCTTCAAGTGGCATAGGAAAAGAGTTTGCAAAAATACATTCTCAATCCGGTGGAAATATCGTAATAGTTGCTAGAAGTAAAGATAAGCTAGAAAGTCTTAAGTTTGAAATAGAATCTAAGTACAGCAATTTAGTCCATGTATTAGTTAAAGATCTTTCAAAACCGAATGCGTCTGAGGAGCTTTATAATGAAGTAAAAGAATTAGATATAAATATAGACTATCTTATAAATAATGCTGGATTTGGAATCTATGGTATGTTTAATGATTCAGACTTAAATGCCCAGAAAGATATGCTAAATCTTAACGTCATTGCACTAATGAATCTTACTCATCTATTTGTCCAAGATATGATAAAGAGGGGAACTGGAAAAGTATTAAATGTTTCTTCTACCGCAGCATTTCAGCCCCTTCCTATTATGTCTACTTATGCTGCATCCAAAACATTTGTGCTTCACTTTTCTGAGGCTATAAATAATGAATTAAAAGATAAAGGGGTTTCCGTTACGGCTTTGTGTCCTGGTGTTACTGAAAGTGAATTCCATGAAGTTGCCCATAATACTGAAAGCAAACTTATAAAGGAATCAAAAATGGCTAGTTCATATGAAGTTGCACGCTGTGGATATGATGCGATGCTAGAAGGCAAGTCTTTCGTTATACATGGAACTAGTAATTACCTAAAAGCGCTTTCTACGAGATTCGCATCTAGGGATTCAGTAATAAAAGTAAGTAGAAAGATAATGGAGTAGGTGAATCAAAGTGCTTTAAAAAAGTTATTGAGTCAATTCTTATTAAGTGACTTCTTAGCGAAAAGGCTTAATATTTGTCTAGAAGTAAAAGGCAAAATGGTCCTTTTTGCCTTTTACTTCTAGACCTCAAGCATACTACTCAATGAATGAAAATTTTAAAAATATTTGTATATATAAAATATATCTACGGTTGAGCTTCCTCTTGCCAATACAAAATAGGCCATTGACTATCACCCAAATATACCCATGGATTGCTGTTATCAGTGCCAAATTTCCAATCCACAAATACATCTACATTAGTATTACTATCGTCCATAGCTGAATATGTACCATCTCCGTCATCTCTTATCGTATTTGTTCCTTCTGTTGGGTTAATTCCAATTCCATCGCCGGAACTTATATTTTGTTCGCTTATTCCTATATCCCAGTAGCTACTGGTGATGACTCCTTCTGTTCGATTATCTCCTACAAGTCCTCCAACACTGGGAACCACTGCAGAGACACTTCCTATGGCATAGCTATTTTCAATATCTCCTCTATTATCTCCCACAAGTCCTCCAACGACAGTATCTCCAGAAACGCTTCCTATAGCATAGCTATTTCTAATAGTTCTGTAATTTCTTCCCGCAAGTCCTCCTATGACAATACCCCCACCGACTACTACTTCAGAATAGCTATTTTCAATATCTCCTCTATTCTCCCCTACAAGACCTCCTACATAAAACCTCCCAGAAACATTTCCTGTAATATAGCTGTTTGTAATAACTCCTAAATTAAAACCTACTAATCCTCCTTTATATAGATTACTAGAAATTGAGTTGCTATTAGTATTTATCAAGGCTATATTATTAAGCTCTGAATTTATTTCTGCATACGATATAAATCCAATATAACGATTATCGTATGTGATAGTGACATTCGATATTGTATATCCTCTACCTTCAATACTTCCATTAAATTTTCCACCAACATGTCCACCGATAGAAGAATCAATATCATAACCTATCGGAATAAAATCTAATCCTATCATGTCTACATCATTCATAAGCTCATAATCTCCTACTAAATCGTGTTGTATTCCCTGTACATCCTCCGATGTCTTAAGACTGTACTGCTCCTTATTTATTGTTTGATTAAAGTATTGCATTCTGTCTATGGATATACTCAAGTTAACTTCTCCGTCTGGCATGCTTTCATTGTTCATGCTATTAACCACTTGATCACTTCCGTTATTTGTACTATTCGGATCAACTATAGATATATCAAAATCATTTCCTACCGCCGTTGCCACTCCTTCTCTCTCATAGCTTCCTAAAGTTACTTTATAGTTATAATTTCTTGGCTCTATATTTGATACTGTAAATAAATCTTCTTTGTATAAGTCTCCTGCCCCTAGTCTATTTCCTTCATATGGATTATACGATACCACAGGGAATATTCCAACTGTCACCTCATATATCCTCTGTGTTCCGTCCTCTGCTGTTACTGTATAATCTATTGGATTAGTAAAGTCCTGTCCATCTCCACTTGCTGGCATCACCCTTGCTCTCTCGCTTAATGTTATCGTAGGTATTAGATTTGTTAATTCACTCCCTAGAGGCATACTTAACATTATAGTACCTACCTCATCATTTATAAGCGCCTCTCCTGCCTGGCCATCTATGGTAAAACTTGTTATACGTGCTTGACTTGACGCACCCCTAGAATTAGATGTGCTAGATGCCCCCCCGCAAGAGATGATACCTATTGACAATATAATACTTAATGAAATTTTAACTAAGTTTTTCATATATCTAAACTCCTATATAAATTGATTTTAACATGCCTTTTTCGATTCCTTTTTTTGTATAAATATTTATTGGATTTGTTATTGATTTTACCAGGTATTTAGGACAGATTATATAATATCTTTTCTTTTTTCTACCTCATGATATTACTATCCAGAAGGCCTCTATTATATTTTTCTTTAATATATACTTTGCCGCTCCAGGAGATTTGATATTTAAACATATAAAGCTAGGTTAAGCTTGAAGCTATAGTGAGTTTATAAAAAAATGACTTTGAGGATATAGTAAAAATATGATAAAAAGATGTATATAATATGATATTAGTAAATGATTAAAATTAGTTTTTTGAAAAATAATTTTAATTTCTTTTTTAATTCTTAATTCTTAATTTTTTCAATATATGAGTGGCGGTTATATAAAAAAAAGAAAACCATCAATAATAGCTAATTCATTAACTAAATTAAAGTCCAGTAAAAACGATCCAAATAAAAATGATAGCGATAAAAAACATCATGATAGAAAATATTCTGGTAAAAATCAGAATATAAGTGCAAGATTGCAATCTTCATATAAAAGTGAGCAGAGAATACAAAAGTTTTTATCACATCATGGATTTGCTTCTAGAAGAGACGTAGAACATCTTATAACTAAGGGTTTAATTGAGATTAATGGTATGGTTGCAAAACTTGGGGATAAGTGTTCTATGGATGATGAAATTGCTATAAATGGTGAAGTGCTTGAAATATCGAATCTAAGTTCTATTAGGCCTAGAGTGCTTTTATATAATAAGAATATGGGAGAGATCTGTTCACTAAATGATAAGCAAGGTAGAAATAGTGTGTATGATAATTTGCCTTTGTTAGACTCTGGTAGATGGGTTTCTGTCGGTAGGTTAGATATAAATACATCAGGGTTATTATTGTTTACAAATGATGGAGAACTAGCAAATAGATTAATGCACCCAAAATATCAAATATCCAGAGAGTATCTAGTTAGGATTCATGGTAATTTATCTGATAGTGATATTGATAAATTAAAAAAAGGAGTACTATTAGATAATTCTATTGCAAAAATTGATGAAATACATCCTCATGTTAACAATAGCTTTAGTACTAATAAATTATATTTTGTAACATTACATGAAGGGAAAAATCGTGAAGTCAGAAAGCTTTTTCAATCTTTAGGTCTAGAAGTTAGCCGTTTGAAAAGGATAAGATATGGCAATATAAAACTTATAAGTAAAATAAAGCAAGGGGGTTTTATGGAGCTATCGGATATTGATGTTAAAAGACTTTACGCTCAGGTTGGTTTATAATACTTGTTTATATTAAATTTCATTTTTTATTATAGGTTTTTATATTCAATAGGAATATTTTTATGTTTTCAAATCAAAATAATCCACAACAAGCTCAAGTGAGCAATCCGATACATCATGATGTTATGCCTGCGGTCATTGGTACTACTATAGAAAGGCTTTATCAGTGGACACTAATAACACCTATAGAAGAAATACAAGTAGATGGTAGAAAGCATATAGCTGAGTTAATTTTACTTATGATAGACGACTTAAAACCTCTTACTCCTTATGTATATGAGCAATTCAAAAAGCGCCAAGATGAAACTAATGATAGAATCGTCGATTTAGAAAAGAAAAATAGTGAACTAGAGGTGAAGCTAAAAGAATTTCTAAAAACTCATCAAGATGATGTAGCTATTAGTAAAGAAACAATGATATCTAAGAGTAGTAAAAATTTAGATTCAAAAGAAGTAAAAAAAGTAAAAAAGGTAAAAAGTAATGATAAAGTAGATGATAAGTAGTAAGAGCTATATGATACCTAATAATTCAATTATATTAATTGGTCCAACAGGTGTAGGTAAATCAACCATAGCTAGGGCCATTGCTGCAAGGCATGAAATAACATTAGTCGATCTTGATTTAGAGATAGAAAAATTGACAGGTTCGCCTATTTCCTGGATATTTGATATAGAAGGAGAGGAAGGGTTTCGAAACTATGAAACAATTGCGCTAGAAAAGGTATTAAGCGTAAAAGATACGTATATTTTAGCCACAGGAGCTGGAGTTATAAAAAAAGAGTACAATAGAAATATAGTTAAAAATAGTAATAGTTGTATAATTTATTTATCTGCAAAACCTAAAAGTATATTGAGTAGACTAAATTTTAAAAATAGACCAATGTTACAAAATAGCAAAGACCCTATAAAAACTCTTGAAAAAATGTATTATGATAGAACTAAGCTATATGAATCTATAGCAGACTTTAAAATTAAAACTGATAACTCTTCCTTGAATTCAGTTTGTTCTAAAATCTCATATATTATTAGAAATAATAGTATATCAAAAACCAAAATGAAGTAAAAACTATGCCTTATATTGAACGAGGTCAAAGCGATATTATAAATGTAGAATTTTCAAATCATCAGTATCCGATACTTATAGGTAAATCGCTTGAAAACTATAATTTATGTGAATACTCAAGTTCACATCAGTTTTTGATAGTCACCCATAAAAATCTTCATGATTTATATTCGTCGAAACTTAGATTTTCTTCACCTATAGACATAGAGATTAATTGGTGTTTTATAGAAGAAGGAGAAATTCATAAAGCTAATGATAGTTTACAAAAAGTGCTTTCTCAAGCTATTAAACTAAAATATAGGAGAAATAGTTGTTTTATTGCGTTTGGAGGCGGTGTAATTGGCGATATAACAGGATTTGCAGCAAGTATTTATCAAAGAGGTGTTGAGTTAATTCAAATACCCACGACTATATTATCTCAAGTTGACTCTTCTATAGGAGGCAAAACTGCAATAAATCATCCATTAGGTAAAAATATGATAGGTACATTTTATCAGCCTAATGCTGTAGTTATAGACACAAGCTTATTGGAAACTTTACCTAAGTCTGAGTTAGTATCTGGGCTTGCAGAAGTTATAAAATATGCATTGATTAATGATGCGCCATTTTTTGATTGGCTAGATGCAAATATTGATAATCTATTAACTAGAGATACCAGTGCAATTAATTATGCAGTTAATAAAAGTTGTAAACATAAACAAGCTATAGTGGAAGTTGATGAAAAAGAGAAAGGAGTCAGAGCTTTATTAAATCTTGGACATACTTTTGGTCATGCTTTGGAAGCTCTGACTAATTACGAAAAATATCTCCATGGCGAAGCTATATCTATTGGTATGGTCATAGCATCTGAAGTTTCTAAAAGAATGTCTTTAATTACGCAAGAAGAGCATAATAAAATAGTTGTTATATTAAAGAAAGCAGGACTGCCTGTGTCCATAGACTCTTCTTTGGGAATAAGTATAGATTCACTCATAAATCAGCTATTTTTAGATAAGAAAAATGTAAAATCGTCTGCTCTAAAAACTATTTTGTTAAAAGGTATAGGCAAGGCTTTTATATTGGAAGATACTCCTATAGAAATAGTTAAGGATGTTTTAGGCAAATCATTTTCTTAAAAATTCTAAATATATAATTAAATATATATCTTGCAAATAGAGGAAAGCAGATAATGAATATGCTCAAAAATATAATCTTTCCACAAAACCATATTACCTAAATCATTACTAAAATGATTTAGGTTTTTTAAGAAGGAGTAAAAAAATGCTATTATTTAAAAGTTCATAGTAAAGGAAAGTAAATGATGATAGAAGTTATGGATATTTTGCAATTTCCAAATGTTAATCTACGTAAAAAAGCAAAAAAGGTTACTGAGTTTAATAAGGATTTGAAAATCCTATCCGATAGGATGTTTGCAACTATGTATCATGCAAATGGAGTAGGCTTGGCGGCTACTCAAATAGATGTACATATGCAGATATTTGTTATAGACCTACAAGATAAGGACAAAGCTAGCAATGTCTCTGGAGAGGTAGAGGATAATAATTTAAAAAGCATAAATGATGATGAAAATACTAGCAAACTTATATCAGTGAATCCTAAGATAGAAGTTTTAGATACGGAGAAAGTGTCTTATAAAGAAGGATGCTTATCCATATCCAATGGAGTTTTTCAAGAAGAAGTTAGCAGACCTAAGAAGATTCGTCTCGATGCGCAAGATATTGAGGGTAATAACTTTTCAATCGAAGCAGAAGGATTGTTAGCTGTGTGTATTCAGCATGAATATGATCATCTTCAAGGGAAACTTTTTATAGATTTATTGCCAGTTACAAAAAAAGAAAAGATTATATCGGATATTCTCAATAACGATAACTAAACCTACTAATATAGTTAACTTTAATTAAATATAATTTAAGATAACTAGTTTTTAAATATGCAAGAAATTATAAACGCATTTTTATTGAAGTATAGTTGTATATCTATAATAGGGCCAACCGGCACAGGAAAAAGCGAATTAGCTTGTATGCTAAAAGATAAGCTAGATGTAGAAATAGTAAGCGTAGATAGTGTATCAGTTTATAGAGGTTTGAATATAGGCTCTGCAAAACCCAGTAAAGAAATCTTAAAAAATTATCCTCATCATTTAATAGATATCTTAGATATAAATGATTCGTATAATGTTGCAAATTTTTATGACGATGTATCTGCCTTAATCGAACAAATAAAAAGAAGAAATAAAATTCCTCTATTAGTAGGTGGAGCTATGATGTACTTTTATACCTTAAAAAGAGGAGGATTAAATGTTATGCCTCAAAGCGAAGAGAGAATGAATGATGAAGCTTTGAATATAATTGAACAAAAAGGATTATCAGAGCTTTATAATCAAATAACCAAGGCAGACCCAAGTATAAAAGATAATATAAAACCCTTTGATACCCAGAGAATTATAAGGCAGTGGCAAGTTTTGAAGCTTACAGGTAAAACTCTCCATAATCTCCATTCAACAATCCATGAAAAAAAGTCGCCAGATCCAATGAGCATATTTTGGATAATAAATAAGCCTCATAAAAGGCAGATGCTAGATGATGTATTGTACAAGAGAGCACAAAGTATGATGGATAATGGCTTTATAGATGAAGTTGAAAATATATTCCAAAAATATATAAACTCAGGTGGAGATATGAATATTTTACCTCATGGTTTAAGATCAGTAGGATATAAAGAAGTATGGAAATCTCTTATAGCCAAAATTAAAGGTAAAAATATAGATAAAGAAAGACTAGTTAAGGACATATATATATCGACAAGACAGCTGGCTAAGAGACAGACAACATGGCTAAATAAATTCATCTGTGATTCGGATGATTTTAGTTCCAGTAGAACCTACATCTTAGATTGCTTCTTAGAAAATAAAGCAGATACGGTAATAAAAGAAATAGAGAAGTCTTTACAAGCTCACCCTGGTTAGAGTTAATGTATTAAATAATATAAGTCACGCATAGTTTAGGAAAAAATATCATAAACACGTATATAAGGCAGATTTAGACAAAAATATAAACAAACTAAAATAATGATAAATCAATATGTACTAAAGATGGATATAAAACCTAAGCATGATGAATATTTAGAGGATGTGTATAATTGATACTTTTGAAAACAATTATACTAGTAGATAATGAAAAATATTTTTTTACACAGTTTAGTTTTTTCCCTAGTCGATAATTTAATTTTTTTCAAATAGTTTCAAAATAAAAACATATAAAAAATGATAAATAACACAATATGTAGTTGTGGACAGACGTTAAATTATGCGTATAATGTGTCTTTATCTATAATGTTTTTTATTTTGATGTGCATTTATTCCATCTCAACAATAAAAAAATACATAAAATAAACACAAACACTATAATTTTAAATTAGTAATCACAAAGGATTTAAGGAATAAAGTATGGATTCTACTCACAATAATGTTATATCTGATACACTAGAGCAGCCAAATGTAAATAGTCTTTTAAAGGTTATCAAAAGAGACGGGGCTCCTGTGGAATTTGATGCCAACAAAATAGAAATTGCTATGACTAAAGCATTTATGGCAACAGATGAATATCACCAGATTTCTCATAATGTTCTAAAAAGTAAAGTATTGGAACTCACAAAGCAAGTCGTAGATATAGTTTTTAGGCGTTATTCTACAATAGGAGCGGTTACCATAGAAGAAATTCAAGATCAAGTAGAACTAGCTCTAATGAGATCCGGCGAACAAAAAATAGCAAGGAGATATGTTATATATAGAGAGAAAAGAGCAGAAGCTCGTAGGCTCCTAAAGAAAAATAAGCAGTATAGAAGTGTTAAAATTAAAGGCAGAGATGGTAAGCTGAAACTATTGCCAGAGAAGAAATTTATGGCCAGAATTTTATCTGCTTGTGAAGGATTAGATTATGTTGAAGGGCATTTAATATTTAGCGAAGCTGTAAAGAATTTATTTGATGGTATAGATGAAAGTCAGCTCAGCACGTCATTAATTATGGCATCCAGAACTATGATAGAATTTGAGCCAAACTACTCATACGTTACTGCTAGGTTTTTATTGGAAGATCTCACTCAATCAGCTCTTAGCCTGTTAAAGATAAAAAAAGATGTATCAAGCGTGTCTTATTATCAGAAAGCTTTTATCGAAGGGCTAAAGCTAGGTGTAAGTATGAATCTTATTAATCCTGAATTATTAAAGTTTGACTTAAATAAGCTTAGCAATGCACTACAGCCCTCAAGAGATAAACAGTTTAATTTTTTAGGGCTTCAAACACTATACGATAGATATTTCCTTCATAAAAAACAAGTTAGATATGAATTGCCACAAGCTTTCTTTATGAGAGTGGCTATGGGACTTGCTCTTAATGAGAAGGATAGAGATGAAAAAGCTATAGAGTTTTATTTACTACTTTCAAGCTTTAACTTCATGAGCTCGACACCTACTCTATTTAATTCTGGATGTGTACATTCACAGTTATCATCTTGTTATCTTTCTACTGTACCAGATGATTTAAATGATATATTTAACTCTATACACGATAATGCAATGCTCTCAAAATGGGCCGGCGGATTAGGCAATGACTGGACGCCTGTTCGTGCTCTTGGCTCTGAAATAAAAGGTACCAATGGCTTATCTCAAGGGGTGGTACCATTTCTAAAAGTGGCAAATGATACGGCAGTTGCTGTTAATCAAGGAGGCAAAAGGAAAGGTGCAGTTTGTGCATATTTAGAGTCGTGGCACTTAGACATAGAGGAATTTCTTGACCTAAGAAAAAATACTGGTGATGAGAGAAGACGTACTCATGATATGAATACGGCAAATTGGATTCCTGATTTATTTATGGAAAGGGTTATGCAGGAAAAAGATTGGACTTTATTCTCTCCATCTGACACTCCTGACTTACATGATTTATATGGGAGTGCATTTAAACAAAGGTATGAGCAATATGAAGCTATGGTAGAAGAAGGAAAAATAACTCTCTTTCGTAAAGTACCAGCTGTCACTATTTGGAGAAAAATGCTTTCGATGATATTCGAAACTGGGCATCCGTGGATAACATTTAAAGATCCTTGTAATATTCGTTCTCCACAAAAGCATGCCGGTGTGGTGCACTCATCCAATCTATGTACCGAAATTACTCTTAATACAAGCAAAGATGAAATAGCCGTTTGTAATCTCGGCTCTATTAATTTATCATCTCATATAATAGACGGTAAGCTAGATAAGGATAAATTAAGAGAGACTACTAAAACAGCAATTAGAATGCTAGATAATGTCATAGATATCAACTTTTATGTAGTTGGAACTGCTAAAAACTCTAATATGAAACATAGGCCTATAGGGCTTGGTCTGATGGGATTTCAGGATGCTTTATATAAAATGGGGATATCCTATGCTAGTGCTCAAGCTGTTGAGTTTGCCGATGAAAGTATGGAGCTTATAAGTTATTATGCTATAGAGGCGTCTAGTGATTTAGCTTTAGAAAGAGGTGTTTATCAAAGCTATGATGGCTCTTTATGGTCACAAGGAATATTGCCTATAGATTCTATTAAGCTACTTAAAGAGCAAAGACAATCAGAACATTGTATAATGGATGAGACTCAAAAATTAGACTGGAGTCATATTAGAAAAAAGATAAAAAAACAAGGGATGAGGAACTCTAATGTTCTAGCTATAGCGCCTACTGCGACTATATCAAATATAGTATCTGTATCTCAGTCTATAGAGCCTACTTATCAAAATTTATTTGTTAAATCAAATCTCTCAGGAGAATTTACAATAATAAATCCATTTTTAGTAGATGCTTTGAAAAAGGAAGGAATTTGGGATGCAGCTATGGCTAATGATCTTAAGTATTATGATGGCTCTGTACAGCCTATTGAACGTATCCCAGAGTATATTAAAAAACTATTTTTAACTGTTTTTGAAGTAGAGCCGAAATGGCTAATTGAATCTGCTAGTCGTCGTCAAAAATGGATAGATCAGTCCCAGTCGTTAAATATCTATATGGCAGCACCAAGTGGCAAAAAGATAGATAATACTTATAGAATGTCTTGGGTGCTTGGTCTAAAAACTACTTATTATTTAAGGTCTATAGGAGCCACTATGGTTGAAAAATCTACTATTAGAGAAGGCGCCTTAAATAAAGTAAGCGCTAATACATCAGCTGTGGTAGGAAGAGGTAATCTTAGTGAACAAGCTAGAGCTTGTGCTATAGATGATCCAGGTTGTGAAGCCTGTCAATAGAAGGACATTATCGGAAAATTATAAATATTAAAGGTGTATTTAACATAAATTAGACGTAGGAAATTAACTAAATTTTTTTTGTTAATTAATATTTATTTCCTTTATTTATATTAGACTAGTATATAAAATAAGATAAATATAATTTTATATTTATCTTATTTGTTAATGCAGTTTGTATTTCATTTTTTAGATATCATCAAGTATTTAATAGGTAGTTTTTATGTTATACGTTTTTATTGGTTTTTTTGTAGTATTAGCTGTAGTTGTAGTCTTTATGGGCGTAAAAGTAGTCCCTCAAGGCTACCAATGGACAGTTGAGAGATTTGGTAGATATACTTCTACCTTAAAACCTGGCTTGACTATTATAGTTCCGTTTGTCGATAAAATTGGAAATAAAATTAATATGATGGAAAATGTATTGGACATACCATCTCAAGAAGTAATCAGTGCTGATAATGCAATGGTTAAAATAGATGCAATATGCTTTTTTCAAGTAATAAACGCGGCTCAAGCTGCATATGAAGTTAATAACTTAGAGATGGCTATCAGAAACTTAATAATGACCAATATAAGGACCGTTATGGGTTCTTTAGAGTTAGATGCTATGCTAAGTCAGAGAGATAGTATGAATGAAAAGCTACTTAGAGTAGTAGATGAGGCAACTGGTCCATGGGGAGTGAAAATAACTCGTATAGAAATAAAAGATATTAATCCTCCTGATGATTTAGTTGAAGCTATGGCAAAACAAATGAAAGCTGAACGATTGAAAAGAGCACAAGTTTTAGAAGCAGAGGGTCAAAGGCAATCAGAGATTCTTATTGCAGAAGGTGAAAAACAATCACAAATATTGAAGTCAGAGGGTGAAAAACAAGCAGCATTCTTACAGGCTGAAGCAAGAGAAAGAGAAGCGCAAGCAGAAGCAGAGGCGACCAGAGTCGTATCTGAAGCTATAGCTGTAGGTAACCAAATGGCTATCCAATATTTTATAGCACAAAAATATGTGGACGCTTTGGGTAAATTGACAGCTTCTGAAAATGGTAAAATTATATTAATGCCTTTGGAAGCAAGCCAAGTAATAGGTAGTCTAAGCGGAATTAGTGAGCTACTTAAGTCTAATTTTGAAAAAAAATAAATTATCAAATAAATATTAAATAATTTTAGATATGTGGGGATATGTAAGTGGAGGTATTATTTTTTGATTATTGGGGATGGCTTTCTATAGCAGCTATATTATTTATATTCGAGATTTTTGCAAGTACAGGATATTTTTTAATATTCATAGGAGCTTCATCTGTTCTTGTTGCTTTAATTGTTTATATATTTCCTGGTATATCTCATAACTTTCAATTTTTTATATTTTCTTTTTTATCAATTGTTTTAGTAGCGCTTTGGTGGTATTTCTTAAAATCAAAGAAAATAATGTGTAAAAAGGAAAAAAATATATCATTAAATGAAAGAGGTTGTAATTTAATAGGCAGAGAATGTGTTTTACAGTCGCCTATATTGCATGGAAAAGGTACTATCAATATAAATGGAAGTATATGGAAAGTGATAGGCAATGACTTGCCTGTCGGAACGGCAGTGAAAATCGTAGAACAAAGAGGAATTAAGTTCGTAGTAGAGCCCATTAATGAAGTTAGTGAAAAGTACGAGCAAACCAAAGGGGTGTAATAAAAGGTATAAATAAGTATTATAGAAAGAATAGAGACAATATAAACTCATGGATAATAAAGTATCTGACATTATTCGTATTCAGAAACAAGAAATAACACAATACCATATATATAAAAAGTTATCTAATTCTAAATACTTACAAGAGAAAGAAAAAGATATTTTTATTAGGATGACTGAATATGAAAAGAAACACGTTCTTCTATTAGAAGAGTGCACAAATAAAAAACTAAAACCTAATCTAATTATAGTCTACAGTGTTGTCTTGATGACAAAGATATTGGGTCTTGCTTTTTGTATAAAGTTATTAGAGAGAAAAGGGAAAAAGATAAAAAACTTGTATAAAAGTATAAAAAAACAACAAGAATTTGTTGCATTTATAGAAGAAGAGCATACTTTTGAAACTAATTTAGTTAATACGATAAAAAGTAATAGGCTTAGCTATATAAGCTCAGTAGTTTTAGGCTTAAATGACGCATTGGTTGAGATATTAGGTATTTTAGCAGGATTGACTCTAGCTATAGGAAATACCAAAATAATAGCCGCTATTGGTGTGATCACAGGAATAGCGGCTTCTCTGTCAATGGCTTCATCTGAGTACCTATCCACTAAAAGCGATGATGACGGCAGTAAATCTCAAAAAATAGCAATACTATCAAGTATTTATACAGGTGTTGCTTATATCGTAACTGTTATGCTGATGGTATTTCCGTATTTTATTTTTTTTAACGCGTTAGTTGCTCTTTTATCTACCGTAATCATAGCTATATTTATAATATTAGGGCTTACTTTTTATATATCTGTAGTTCAAGATAAATCATTTTTACGAAGGTTTATTGAAATGAGCTTAATTAGCTTAGGCGTAGCTATTATATCGTTTTCAATTGGATTAATAGTCCGCCAATGGTTTAACTTAGACATCATATAATAATTTATCTTTAATAATTATTAATTATAGAGTGCTTACTATTCATTGATCGTATATGAATCCTAAAATATCGATTATAGTTCCTGTATACAACACAGAAAATTACTTGAGAGAATGTCTAGATTCTCTAGTAAATCAGATACTAAAAGAGATAGAAATAATAGTAGTCAATGATGCCTCAACTGATAAAAGCAAAGAAATAATAGTGCTTTATCAAGAAAAATATAAAAATATATATTTAATAGACAAAGAAAAAAGTGAAGGGCCACACATTGCTAGGTTAGATGGTTTTTCTATTTCAAAAGGTGAATATATAGGCTTTGTAGATAGTGACGATTTTATATCGAGAAATACCTTTGAGGTAGCCTATAGCTATGCAATGAATAATAGAGCTGATATTGTAGGCTTTTCAGGAGAATGTGTGTATGAAAAAGGCTCCAAAATAAATAAAAAAATGGAAAACTATATCACTAGAATGGATAAAATTTTTTGTTCGGGTTTAGAGTATCTAAATAATGATTTTATAGGTTCTTTAGGGTTAAATATTATTGGAAGAGATATTTTTGTATCATCGTTAAAATGGATACCAAGATATAAAATAGATATGAATGAAGATGCTATGAGTATTTTTATTTTATCTTGTCAGTCTAAAAAAGTAGCATGTCTATCTAATAAATTTTATTTTTATAGGCAGAGGGAAACCTCAACAATGGGATCGAAAATAAGTTTTTTTAAGTTTATTAAAGATTTGAAATCTCGCTTTAATATAATTCTAACATTGTATAGGTTTATAAAAGCAAATAAACATAAAAAAGCAATCATTCCTTGGTTAAGGTTTAGTTTAAGTATGATTTTCCATTTATTTTTTAAGTTTTTTAAGGATTTATATAGATAATTTTTTATTCATAGTTTGTTTTTTTAAGTGTTTAAAAGTTTATTATTTTTCAAAAAATAAAAAAATTATTTATAATATTTATAAGAGTTGGTCGTATAGTCGCTGTGCTTTACTTGCATAGAGGAAAGTCTGAACTCCATAGGATAAGGTGCCAGGTTATACTGGGGAGCGTGAGCTCACGGAAAGTGCCACAGAAATAAACCGCCTTATATGAGATGTTGAAAATATGATTTTTCACAAAATGATATTTTATAAAACATTGCTGTATAGCGATTTAAGTTTTTTTATAATGGCTGATAATACCATTATTTAACTGTCTCTATGTAGGTAAGGGTGAAAAGGTGAGGTAAGAGCTCACCGCTGTGTTGGTAACAATATAGGTCAAGGCAAACCCCACTTGGAGCAAGCCCAAACAAGCCCAATAAAATAGCGTGATCCGCGTAGGGCTGGGTAGGGTGCATCCTTTGTGAAATCAAGGGAAAGGTAATTTTTGAATTGCCTTAGATAAATGGCTATATTAAACAGAATTCAGCTTATAGACCAACTCTTAACTTTTATAGTAATTTTAGATGACCTTTGAAAATTTATTATCTCAATTAGAATCTCCTATTATCCCTGATAATATAAGCTATATACCCGCTATTGGTTGGTGGGTCTTAATATTTCTAGTGGTCGTAGTTGTGTTATTTAAAGTTTTAGTAAAATATATTCGATACAATAAAGCACAGCTCTATAGAAAACAAGCATTGTATTTACTTAGAGGCTTAGAGGAGAGATATACCTCTGATATGACAAATACCCACTGGTTCAATGAGGTTCAAAGGGTTCTCAGGCAAGTGGCTTTAACAGCTTACGACAGTAAAGCAATAACTGTTTACGGAGATAGCTGGATAGATTTGCTAAATTCTACTACTGCTAAGCCATTATTTACTCTAAATATTAAGGATATGATGCTAAAGTCTTTGTATAGTGATTTTCTTGATCATCAGGATAAGTTTAAGAGGTATAAGTTATTATCCGTTGCAAAAAAATGGGTTAAGCTACATTATACTAAGAATCAGTTAGAAAGTCGAAAGCGCTCAAAAAAGCGCTAAAAATATCTTAGCTAATCTATTAAAAAGGACTCATAATAATATAATAAGTAAGTCAATTCTATGATTACATTTCATTTTATACATGCTTGGATAATACTACCATTACCCTTTATATGGTGGTATTTTATATTGTCTCGTAAAAATGAAAAGAATGAGCAATATATTCCTGCTGTTTTTATATCTAAATATCGTGGTAGTGCTGGTCTAAACCAAGATGCAGATAGGTCAATTAACTGGTGGTGGTTTTGCCCAGTTTGGTTTTTTTTAATTGTAGCTCTTGCACAGCCTAGGTATGTAGGACCTGTACAAATGATAAAACAGCCTGCTCGTAATCTAATGCTTGTTATGGACATCTCTGGAAGTATGGGAACTACAGATATGGGATATAGATCATTGGATGGTTATGTACCAAAGAAGCGAATAGATGTTTCGAAAGATGTAATAACTTCTTTTATTGATAAAAGAAAAGGAGATAGACTGGGATTGGTTGTTTTTGGCTTGAATGCTTATTTATACACTCCTTTGACTTTAGATTTAGAAGTAGTTAAAAACTTTGTTAATGATGTGGAAATTGGTTTGGCAGATGATGATAGAGAAGCAGGGACTGCAATAGGAGATGCAATAGCATTGGCTTCGTATCATCTACAAAACGAAACAAGCGGTCAAGCAGTTATAATCTTACTAACAGATGGGGTAGACACCAGCAGTGAATTACACCCGAGTACTGTAGCAGAAATTGCAAGTCAAATAGGTATAAAAATATATACAGTTGCTTTAGGTTTCGATGAAATACAGGCAAATTCTTTAACACAAAATAACTCTAACCAGTTAGATTCAGAGCTTTTAAAGCAAATAGCATTTGTAACCAATGGCAGATTTTATCGTGCAGAAAGCTTTAATGATTTAATAAATGTTTATAATGACTTAAATAAGTTAGAGCCAATAGAAACGGATAGTTATTTCGCAAGACCTCATAAGGACTATTATCACTATTTTTTGATGATAGCTCTTTTTATAATTTTATTAAGATTATATTTATTAATATTTAAGTATAGGTCTTATAAAAATACTTAAGCATTGCTAAAGGTAAATATAATTATAAAAAGTATAAAAAATATATTATTTATAGGAGATATTATGACACAAAAAGACTTTGATAGAGCAAAACAGTTTATTCCTGGCGGAGTTAATTCACCAGTAAGATCCTTTCTTAGTGTCGGAGGGGCTCCTATTTTTGTTGAAAGAGCTGAAGGGGCTATTATATATGATCGAGAGTACCAGGGATATATAGATTATGTTTGTTCGTGGGGGGCTATTATACTAGGACATGCGTATCCTAAGGTTGTCTCTGAGGTGAAAAAAGCATGTGAGAAAGGTATGAGTTTTGGAGCACCCACTGATATAGAAACTGAGATGGCTGAAAAGATTTGCTCTATTGCTAATATAGATAAGGTGAGAATGGTAAATTCTGGTACAGAAGCTTGTATGTCTGCTATAAGACTTGCTAGAGGTTACACAGGCAGGCAACTTATAGTAAAGTTTGAAGGCTGTTATCATGGTCATGCTGATAGTTTGTTGGTTAAAGCAGGTTCAGGAAGCTTGACACTTGGTGTTCCTGATTCACTTGGAATTCCTAAAGAACTAGCGTCTCAAACTATAGTTTTACCATATAACGATGAAAAAGCTTTGCTAAATCTATTTGAGGAAAAAGGCTTTGAAATAGCAGCAGTTATTATTGAGCCTGTAGCAGGAAATATGAACTGTATACCAGCAAATGAATCTTTTCTTAAATTATTGAGACGGCTCTGTACAGAATGTGACGCAGTTTTAATAATGGATGAGGTTATGAGTGGATTTAGAGTTGCACTAGGAGGGGCTCAGGAGATATATGGAGTCAAAGGAGACTTGCTGTGTTACGGTAAAATTATAGGAGCTGGTTTACCCGTAGGTGCATTTGGAGGAGATGCTAAAATTATGGATTTATTAGTACCTACTGGAAAAGTGTATCAAGCAGGAACATTATCCGGAAATCCAGTAGCATTAGCAGCAGGATTATCAGTTTTAAATACTATCAGTCAGGATAATTTCCATAATTTTTTGAATAAAAAACTTGATCGTTTGATAGAAGGAATATTGCTTAGTTCACAAAAGCATCAAATACCACTTTTAATTCAAAAAGTTGGTGCTATGTGGGGCATGTTTTTTACTAGAGAAAATAAAGTCTCATCATTATCAGATGTTATGGGGTGTGATATACAAAGATTTAAGTTATTTTTTCATGAAATGCTAAATGAGAAAATATATTTAGCTCCTTCTGCTTTTGAGGCTAGCTTCATTACTTATGAGCACAATGATAATATTATAGACAAGACCATAGATGCAGTCGATAAAGCTTTTATAAATATAAAAAAGTAGTTTGTTAATTTCAATTGCTTAAAATATGTTTTTTGTATATAATTATAAGATTAATTATTATAATTTTTATGCATTATCTGTGGGAGGCATATATGAAAAAAGGTATATTTAAGAAATTTATAGTATTGGGCTTGGCTTCTGTGAGTTTTGTGGCTATGGCTGAGCAAATGGTTGTATATAAATCAATATATTGTGGTTGCTGTTCAGAGTGGGTTAACTACATGAGAAAGAATGGATTTACAGATATAAAGGTTATTAATACAGAAAACTTTATATCTGTCAAGAAAGAACATAAAATACCTTCAAATATGTATTCTTGTCATACAGCTGTTATAGGCAATAAAGTAATAGAAGGGCACATTCCTGTACAAGATGTTAAAGCTCTTTTGGATTCTAAAAATAATCTAAGAATAGTAGCTGCTCCGGGTATGCCTCCTAGCTCTCCAGGTATGGATATACCAGGAACACCATATCAAACTTTTGGTGTAAATGGTTTTGGCCAAGTATCAGTTCTATCAGAATATGATGGAAGTCTTGAGTATTAGGCAAACTCTTTATAAAAGTTTAATATATAAAAAAACTCTAGCAATTTATTATTTGAATTATTTAAAAACAAAAATACGAAAAAAGAGCTTATGCTTATTAAGCTCTTTTTTATTTTTAAAACATTGTATAAAGCAATAGATAAAGCAAATGGTTGATTTTTTTATTTGGCAAATAAATACTATTATACTTAAAGAACTAGCGATTTTAGCATTATTAGCTATAAGTATTCCTATTATTAACTATACTTTAGTAAAAATTGTGCTAAAGAAAATTAGGCGTAAAAATTATAAGTTATTCCTATTTATACGTACAGGTAGACTGCCCTCTAGCATACTGTTTGTTATATTATTTGCGCATATATTATTAAAAGAAATATTTACTCTGGTGCAAGTGCAGGTATCAGTTCAGTTTATTATCTATTTCTGTCTATTTATATGGATATGGAGTTTTATAAAGAGATTAGAGAGCTATCTTGTAAAAAAAGTTAGGTTAAAAGAACAAGAATCATCTCGTAATATAAGTTTTGATTCACATGCAGTAGAAGGTATAGCAAAAGTAATTAGGCTAATATTATTATGTTTACTAATAATATCTATATTACAAACTGTAGGCATAGACTTGTCTGCTTTACTAGCTATAGGTGGTGTAAGTGGTATGGTTATAGGCTTTGCAGCTAAAGACCTAATAGCAAATTTTTTAGGTGGTATGATTATATATATTGAGAAGCCATTCAAACCTGGACAGCTTGTTAAGTGTGATAATCCTTATATATTTGGTGTTGTTGAAAATATAGGTTGGAGAAGGACTCTTATTAGAACTTTAACAGATAGGAGTCTATTGCAGGTTCCTAATGGCATATTTATGAGTGCTAATATTGAAAACTGCTCTATTAGAATGCATCGAAGAGTTTTAATAAATGTAGGAGTTGCCTATCAAGATATATATAAAATTAAGCAGCTTACAGCAAATATACGTTCTAAAATGTTTTCAATTCCAGGGGTAGATACGAATGATTATATCTATGTTAACTTCAATGAATTCGATAATTCTTCATTAACAGTCAGAGTAATAGTACACACAAGAAGAATAGATTATAATGAATATGTTGTTTTTAAAGAAAATTTACTCTATGCTGTATTTGAAGAAGTTGATAAACTAGGTATGACTATAGCCTATCCAACAAGGACTATATATGTTGGCAATCAGGATGATAGTTTGCCAGAAGAGAGTATAAATAAAGATTTAATTCAAACTAAATAAAAAAATAATATATTAATCAATCAATTTACCAGGGACTATTGAAATGGTTTTGGAAAGAGACGAGGAATCAATAAAGTTATCTGATAGCGAAGATCGTCCTTTTAAAAGTAGCTCTGAAGATACTGATAATTTTAGGTTTAGAGGAGGTCAAGCTAATAGTGTTTCTTTAAAAATTGCATACTTTTTTTTATTTATTGCATTCATTACCATAGGATTTCTTTTTTATATGATGCATTCTTTAGAGAACTCATTGGAACAAATACAAACTCGTATCTCGTCAATAAATGAAGAAGTAGGGACCTCAGGTAGTACATTATTGAGCCTTATTAATAGTCTCGATACTAATATAACAGAGCTTAAAGAAACGTCTTCAAACATACAGAATGTAAACTCTCGACAGTCAAGGGAAATCAATTCTACCAATCAAGGAATTGATGATATAAATCTTGCTCTTTCTAATCTGCAAATATCTATAGACGATCTATACTCTGGTAAAGAGGAGCTTAATGAACAGTTGAATTATAAATCAAATGAAATCGAGAACTTAAATAATCTTTCTCAATCTCTCGGTGAGAGTATTCAAGAGACTGAAAATCAATTAAATCAAATTTATCAAGAGCAAGTAAGTTACGTAGAAGAATTTGAGAATTCAGTAAATATTTTTCGCCGTCAAATGAATCGTAGTATATCTAATTTAGAAAGTAGCTTGGTTAATCTTAGGCAGGAAATAGATAGTCAAGATGAAAAAGTAATCGATTTATACAATAGGCTTGATGAAGTTAGTGGTGTTATTCAATCAGAGTAATTCAAATTGAGTTTTACATTATTTTTATTCTTGGAAAGTGTTTTATGGAATGTAGTATCTCAACTCGTACATTGCTTGCTTATATGAAAAGTATTTAAACTTTGCTATAATATTTAACGGATACCAATAGCTTACCCACTTCCAAGCACAGAATTCTGCTTTAGAACAATTATTATTGAGTGAAATTTTTTCATCATTAGATATTAGCTCTACAAGGAACCACTTTTGTTTTTGTCCAGCAAAATAACTTTGCTTATTCTGTATTTCTTTGGGGAAGCTATAGTAAGTCCATTTTTTAGTCACTCCTAGAATATTATAGTCCATAGTACTAAGCCCTATTTCTTCTTTAAGCTCTCTCCCAAGTGTATCGTTTAGTTTTTCTCCTTTTTTTATGCCTCCCTGGGGAAATTGCCATGAATCTGGAATATCAATTCTTTTAGCTAGCAATACTTGTTCATTTTTATTGATGACTATACATCCCACATTTAGCCTAAATTTATTATTTTCGTTATTAGTATAAGCCATGATTATTTCTTTTGTTATTATGCTTATGGGCGTTTAGTATTTTTTGTTTGATTATTTTATAAATAAAAGTATTTTAGATTATATAGTAAGATATTAAGTAAGAAAGAGTATTTTTTAGACTATTTCTTACTGGAGACACGTCCATGATGTTAGAAGTAATTTTTATAATCAATTTTATTTAATATAGTGTTTTTAAGGAGAACGACTATACAATGACTTATCTCATAAATGAAAGTATTGAAATTGATTTTATCGGTTTTTGGCCAAGTTTAGATAAAGAAAAAAATTTTTTTACAGATTTATTAAGACAATATTTCGACATTGTAATAAATGAAAACCCAGATGGAACTAAACCGCATTTTTTATTTTGTTCTGTTTTTAGAGATAAAAAAAATATTTTAGACTATCCAAATAGCACAACGATTTACTACACAGGTGAAAATACTAGAGCGAACTTGAAAAAGTTCGATTATGCATTGAGCTTTGATTTTATAATTGAGAATAATCGGCACTTTAGGTTACCTATTTATAGAATGTATGCAGAATATGATCAGGCTTTAGCATTGAAAAAAATAAATAATCCACAGATATTATCTGATTTACTAGAGTCAAAAGATAAATTTTGTAATTTTATTTATTCAAATGGTAAAGCTTTTCCAGAGCGTAAATACTTTTTGGATAAATTAAATAAATATAAAAGTGTTCACAGTGCTGGGAAGTACCTGAACAATACAGGAGCTTATTTGGAAGATAAAATTGCATTCCAAAAGAGCTGTAAATTTTCAATCGCTTTTGAAAATTCTTGTTATGAAGGCTATACAACAGAGAAATTATTACATGCACTTGTAAGTAAAACTATTCCTATATACTGGGGTAATCCTTTGGTAAATGTGGATTTTAACCCTAAAGCATTTATAAATGTTTATAATTATAATAGTTTTGACGATGTTGTAGAACTTGTAAGAGAAATAGATCAAAATGATAAGATGTATTTAAACTATATAAAAGAACCACCTTTTCTAGAAAATCAGTCATCTCAGCTATGCGATGATAAAATTATAGACTTTTTTTATAAAGTATTTACATCTCCTAAGGTGAATAAGTTTTATAAAAAAAAAGCCTATTTAACACCACCAAAGTTAATCCCACTGTTTTATTATAATAAAGAGGTGCTTAGCTTTTATATAAGTAGTTTAGGCTTTATGCTAGCAAGCTTGAATATAGCTGTAATGTTTTGGAATATTATTTTAGATAAACTAAGAAGAAAGTTTTAGTATATTTTTGAATAAAGAAGATCATTGATATATGAGCTTTATTATAGGATTTATGTTTTATGCTTCGACTAGATGATTATTTAAATGATTTAAGTACTATAAATGAGATAGTTGCTATCACTTTTTTAGAGGAGTTATATAGAGTCGGTGTAAGGGCATTTTTGAGCGCACCTGGGTCTAGAAATGCGCCATTTAGCATAGCATTATCTAGGCTTGAGAAAATACATAGCGATATAAAAGTTATAGTCCATTTTGATGAGCGCTCTTTGGGTTTTTTAGCACTCGGAATATCAAAAAACTCTAAAGTACCTCCTGTTATAATAGTCACCTCAGGAACAGCTGTTGCTAATATATTCCCTGCTGTCATAGAAGCATATCAAAGTAACTTAGGAATCATAATTATCAGTGCAGATAGACCATTTGACTTGCTAAACTGCAGTGCTGACCAAAGTATAGATCAGATACGTATTTTCAGTAACTATGCTATATACCAAGATGTTCCATCAAATCTAAACTTAAATCAACTAAAAGCTTTAATAACGTCCGTTAATAGTAGTATATGCTCTAAAGATAATAAAACTATCCATTTCAATGTTCACTTCTCAGAGCCACTTTATCCACAAAATACACAAAGTAGCTCTGGTAATGAGTCTAGCAATGCTGATATTTTATCTTTCTTATACAAAAACTGGATAAATAAAAGTGATGCTTACTTATCTTATTCATTAGATGAATCCATTAATAACGTGGACTATAAAAATATAGTCTATGAAGATGCAAATATTAGCAAAAAAGTTTTGGTTGTGTTAGGTAAGCTATCTATATCTGCAACTCATGGTATATATAGACTACTACAGAATCTAAACATACCTATATTGGTAGATATACTAAATCCTTTAAGAATGGACTTGGAGAGAAAAAATGTAATACATCATAGTTCTTTAATGTTAAAGTCCATAGAAAATAAAAAACTATTTGAACAAGCGGATACTATTATACAGGTAGGTGGGTATATAGTTTCAAAAGATATTAATAATTTCTTATCAAGCGTCGCCTGTATAAATAGATATTGGCTAAGTGAAGGCTATAGAAGAATAGACTATCATCATAATAGCGGAGTATTTTTGGGTGGAGTTGATTTCTCTAAAATTAAAAAATTCCCCATATTAGGCTCGATGGAAAATTCATATTTTGATGTAGAGTGGTTAAATTCTATTGCGGATATAAATGCTAAAATGACTAATTATATAAAAGATTACTTTATATATTCTAACCAATACATTTCGGATGCTATTTCTGAGAGTCATATAATAGCTAAGGTTACACATATTATAGATACTCAAGATAGCAGTAGTAGTAAATTTATTGGCTTTATTTTCTGTGGCAATAGCTTACCTATACGCTTCATGGATATTGTTGCACTACCTTCAAAGAATAAAGTAGACTTATTTACGAATAGAGGCGCTAATGGTATAGATGGATTATTGTCCACATTTTTGGGAATTAGTGTTTTCAGAAAAGAAAGAGGAGTTTTATTTATAGGGGATATTTCATTTTTACATGATATTAGTGCTCTATCACTTTTAAAATATTGTACTAAGGCGCAGATTATAATAGTTTTTAACAATAATGGAGGTGCTATATTTGACTATCTTCCTGTAGCAGAAAATACTTCTTTAAATGACACTAAAGAGAAGTTTTTTAAAACATGCCATAATTACACTTTTGAGCATATTTGCCAAATGTTTGATGTTGCATATCATAAAATTGATAATACAGATGAGTGCGATAGGGTACTTAAAGAAGTGTATTCGTTACAGGAGCACAGCTTAATAGAAGTTGAGATACCTGAAGATATCTCAACTAATACTTTGAAGGATTTTTATAAATCTATTTTTTAATTAGACGATAGGTTAACCCAATTTTCGTTAGCTAGTTCAATATAGCCACTAGTGTCTTTTAGCCATGTGCTTCGGACTCCTAAACTATAATTTAGATATAGCCTATCATTGATTATTGTCCAAGCTTCAGGCACTGTTCTGACTTTATAATTTTGTGAAACTCCATATGCACAAAATCCTCCATATTGTGGAGCATATTTAGTAGGGTCGCTTCTAAACTTATCTAAGTTTTCTTGTGATGAAAATAGCCAAGTTGCTCCCGACCATGAATAACTATAATCTGTAGAGCCTTTTACTGGCCTACTTTCAGTAAAATACCCAACTGTATCATAACCGCCTATTGCGTATGAGCCAGAAATGTAAACATCTTGTGCAAAAGATGATAAAGAAAAAAATGTAAATAAGAATAATATTAATGTGCTTATATATTTTTGGAAAAAATTTTTCGTATTGTTCATAATAAGAAAGACCTCCAATAAAAATAGTTAAAAAAGTAAATTAATTTGTGGCAGTGAATTATTAAAGAGCTTTATTTTATATTAAAATGAGTCCATATAGGTGCGTGATCTGATGGCTTTTCCATAGCTCTTATATCGTAGCTAATGCCAGTTTTAGTTATATAATCTTTAAGTGATTCACTAGATAATATTAGGTCTATACGCAAGCCTCTTTTATCCACGCTTTCAAAGCCTCTACTTCTATAGTCAAACCAACTCAAAAGCTTTCCTCCTGGTTGATGAAATCTATACGTATCTATCAGATTATGCATTATTTTTTGTAACATTTCCCTTTCTTCAGGTAGAAAAGAACATTTTCCTTCTTTTAGCCATCTTTTTTTATTTTTCTCACCTATGCCTATATCTATATCACCAGGGGCTATATTCATATCACCCACAACTATCATATATGAGCTATTTTTTCCCATAGCTGTATTTATATGTTTTTCAACTGCATCATAAAATTTAACCTTAAATGGAAATTTATCTGGATGAGATCTATTTTCTCCTTGTGGAAAGTAACCATTTATAAAATGAATTTTTTTGCCTGATGTAGTTACTATATCTCCGGATAATAGTCTTGTTTGAGAATTTAACTCTTGAAAAAAACGTGTATCTTCTTCTATAAAACCTTTTTGAAAGTTTACAATAGGTATCTTAGAAAGCAATGCAACCCCTCTATGTGTTTTTTCTCCATGAAAGAATACATAATCAAATCCTAAATTATGACAACTGTCTAATGGAAAATTGTTATCAGTTACTTTGGTTTCTTGTAAGGCGATAATATCAGGGTTTTGTTCTTTCACACATGCTTCAAGCTGATGCCAATGTGCTTTTATACTATTTATATTAAAGGATATTACTTTAAGTGAGCTAGAAGGTAGTTGTATTGTGGATGTTGGTTGCATAATGTTTTTTAGCCTATGGTTAAATGTAATAATCTAATATAGTATCAAATAATATATATAATTACATATAATTTATATAGCAAATATTTGTAATGCTTTGGGTTATAACAGATTTATTATATAAAAAAGAGCCCAATAATTGAGCTCCTTTTTATATTTGCTTGAATTAATTAAGTTCATTTAGTTAGCTCATTTATAGTCCCTTATGAGCTTTTTATCTCAGGATAACGCATATGAGAAATCATATCATCTATTTTTTGAGATGGAGCTGGTGTGAAATGGCAAATAACCAGTGCAACAATAAAATTAACTATCATTGCCACAGTACCAAATCCCTCTGGAGATATTCCGAACCACCAATCTGCTGATGTAGTTGGTCCAAATAGATGGAACTTAAATCTAAATATGTAGAAAAGCATAAGTGAGATACCAACGACCATACCTGTAATAGCACCTTGTTTATTCATTCTTCTATAGAATATCCCAAGAAGTATAGCCGGAAAGAATGATGAGGCAGCTAACCCAAATGCTAGAGCAACGACTGCTGCAACGAAACCAGGTGGGTTTATACCAAAGTACCCAGCTACTAAAATAGCAAATACAGAGGCAATACGTGCTGTCCAAAGTTCTTGTTTTTCTGATAGTCTATTCCCCATTTTCTTTTTGATTAAATCATGTGCAACAGCTGATGACATAACTAATAGTAATCCTGCAGCAGTTGAAAGTGCAGCTGCTAATCCACCGGCTGCAACCAAGGCAATTACCCAGTTTGGTAATTCAGCTATTTCAGGGTTTGCTAATACCATGATATCTCTGTCGATATATAGCTCATTTGCGCTTGATGTAGGCTCATTTGCTAATAATACTTGACCATGTTCGCCAAGTAGTGTATTTCCATTTGCATCTGTTTGTGCATTAGGAGCGCCTACAAATGGAGCTCCGCTAGTATATTGAATGACTCCATCATTGTTTTTATCTTGCCAGCCAATTAAAGAAGTAGTTTCCCATTTTTTAAACCAATCAGGCATTACCGCATATGCTTTATTACTAACAGTTTCTATAAGATTAACTCTAGCGAAAGCAGCAACAGCAGGAGCTGTAGCATACAATATACCTATGAATAGTAATGCATATCCTGCAGAAATACGCGCATCTTTAACCCTAGGAACAGTGAAGAATCTAACTATAACATGAGGAAGACCTGCAGTACCTGCCATCAGAGCCAAAGTAATTGCTAACACATCTATGGTAGGCTTGACTCCTGAGGTATATGCCCCAAAACCAAGTTCTTGAGTAAGACCATCAAGTCGGTCTAATATGGGGATTGTCGTACCAATCTGGTTAGCACCTAATCCTATTTGAGGTATAGCTATTCCAGTTAGTTGGAAAGATATAAAAAATGCAGGAACCATGAATGCGAAAATTAAAACACAATATTGTGCCACCTGTGTATAGGTTATACCTTTCATTCCTCCCATAGTAGCGTATGTAAATACTATCATCATGCCAACAATCACTCCTGCATTTACAGGTATTTCAAGAAATCTTGAGAAAACTATTCCAACTCCTCTCATTTGACCTGCTATATATGTAAGAGATACGATTAAAGCACAGATAGCAGCTATTGTTCTACCAGTTTCTGAGTAATATCTATCTCCTATAAAATCAGGTACAGTAAATTTTCCAAACTTTCTTAAGTATGGTGCTAGTAGCAAAGCTAGTAATACATATCCACCTGTCCAGCCCATAAGGTAAACACTCCCATCATAGCCAGAAAATGCAATTATTCCTGCCATGGAAATAAAAGATGCAGCTGACATCCAGTCAGCAGCAGTTGCCATGCCATTTGCTAATGGGGGAACTCCAGCGCCTGCTACGTAAAACTCTTTTGTACTAGCTGCTTTGGAGACAATAGCTATACCTATATATAAAGCAAATGACATACCGACTATGATATAGGTCCATGTTTGTACATTTCCGGAGTCTCCAAATAGATATACTCCTATAGCTGCTCCAGCTAAGGTGAAAAATACGATTCGTATAAATGTGTGTGTTGAAAGCTTCATAAAAACTCCATATTTCTAGTGGTTAGCAACATCTTTAGATTCGTGATCTACATTAAATTTTTCTTCTAGCTTATGCATTAAATAGGTATAAAGGAAAATCAAAATAATAAAAACAAAGATTGAACCTTGCTGAGCAAACCAAAATCCTAATTTAAATCCTCCAAGCCTTATACTATTGATAGAGTCTACAAATAATATTGATAAACCAAAAGATACAAAAGCCCATATGAAAAGCAACACAAATATATAAGTCAGATGGGTCGACCAATATTGCTGCATTGCTTCAGTATATTTTGAGTTTGTTTTAGACATATTAACCTCACTAAAGAATCAATTTATATATAAAATAATCTATTTATGTGTATATGTGTATAAATTATTTTTTAATGCTTTTTCTTTTCAAGCATCGATAAATTATAATAAAAAAAAATAAATAATCTATAGATTTTATATTAAATATTAAATGTTAAATACTTAATATGAATAAATATTTGATAATATATATAAAATCTATGTGATTACATTGTATGGAAATTAGGGCAATACTTAATATTATGATGGAGAAAAATAGTATTTAATATGTTATACTTCTGGACGGTATGTATTGTATAAATATACAACGGGAGCTAATAATTCATTTGGCTGAGAGGATGCATTCGTTGCTTCGACCGTGACCTGATCCAGATAATGCTGGCGTAGGGAGCTAGTACTCTTACTCATGTTTATTAAAAGGCTATCTGTTAGGTAGCCTTTTTTATTTACCGTTAGATATCGTATACAAATAATGCCTTTAGCTTTTCATTATTTAAGGTTATTTTTATTTAAGTTATTTTTTATGGGAGAGAAAAAAGTATGAGGACTAAATTTGTATTCTTTTTTATATCAGTTTTATTTTTGAGTGCTTGTAGGGAGGAAAATGAGCTCAAAGAAATAAGTGTTATACTAGACTGGAAGCCAAATACAAATCATACGGGAATATATGTAGCACAAAAATTAGGTTACTATGAACAGGCAGGATTAGACGTAGAAATTATACAGCCTCCTGAAGGTCTAAATGTTCAGTTTATAGCTAATGGTGAAGGAGATTTTGGAATCAGTTTTCAGGAGAATGTTACTTATGCTCGCCACCAAGGAATACCCATAATATCAATAGCATCTATAATACAGCATAATACTTCTGGATTTGTTTCTATAGCTGATAAAAATATTAAAACTCCTAAGGATTTTGAAGGTAAAACATTTGGAAGCTGGAACTCTCCTGTGGAAGAAGCAATTATCAAAAGTTTGATGGAAGTTGATAATGGTGATTTTGAAAAAGTTCAGTTTACAAACATAGGTAATATGGAGTTTATTAGAGCTAGTGAAAATGGTGATATTGATTTTGTCTGGGGCTATGAGGCTTGGGATAATATAGGCGCACAACTAAGAGGCTATGAAATAAATTATATTAGATTGCGAGATTATGTAGAAGCTTTAGATTTTTATACACCTGTTTTTATCGCAAGTGAAAGTATGATAGAAAGTAGCCCAGAGTTAGTACGTTCTTTTATGAATGCTACAAAGAAAGGTTATGAATATTCTATAGACAAGCCTTTAGATGCCGCAAATATATTGTTGGAGTACGCTCTTGAATTAGATGAAGATCTAGTGATAAATAGTCAGGAGTTCTTAGCAAAAGAATATCAATCAGATGCTCCTTATTGGGGTTATCAAGATATAAATGTTTGGGATAGGTATCAGAGCTGGCTATTTGATAATGGCTTAGTAGAAGAGAAAATTGATATGAAAAAAGCTTTTACAAATGAATTTAGTAAATAGTTTTTATCCAAATTGCGATAGTTAATATAAGTTTTTTACAATAATTTTTTAAGCCTTTGTCGAGATAAATTAGGTGTTAAATCCCTAAATATACATATCCGCCCTATTATAATTTAGCTTACTAATTTAACTGTTATTTGCAGGTAGTGCTGTTTATTATTGCTTATATAAAGACATCATCTCTATTGTTAGTGGTTTAATAGAAACGCCTTTTAGTATATGTTCTTCGACATTTATAGCGAATAGTCCAGCATAGATATTTTCTAAAATCGTTTGCGAACGTAGAAGTTTAAGTTACACTACAATTCCCTATTATTGTAGCTATAGTATGGGACTTGAAAATTTTAACCTTTTAGTTGCTAGTACTATATAATAGACTAAGACAAATATTCAAGTCCTGCAAAGCTGGCTATTATCCATTTTATTTGACCACTTGAAAATTTAACTTGCACTCTCAGATGTTGCCCTGAGCCTTCTGTATTTACTATAATTCCTTTACCAAATGTAGGATGTTTAACCTTTTTTCCTATTGATTTCATAGGATGATTTTCACCTAAGGCATCGGATTTATAATCGCTATTTTTCGTTATTGTAATCTTACGTGGTTCTTCTATGTACTCTTTTTCATAAAAGTTACCTGAGTTATGTGTCTGTATTGATTCTTTAAACCATTGATTATTAATCTTTGGCAGGATTCTCTCTGAATGTATTAGCTCAGATGGTATTTCTTGTAAAAATCTAGATACCATGTTATATCGTTCTTTTCCATGGAAGTTTCTCGTCTGGCAATAAGATAAGAATAACTTTTTCATAGCTCTAGTTATACCTACATAACAAAGACGCCTCTCCTCTTCAAGAGAATTATCATTAATAGACATTTCATGTGGAAATAACCCTTCTTCCATACCGACTAAGAAAACCACAGGAAACTCTAAGCCTTTACTGGAGTGCAAAGTCAGCATAGTGACATAGTCGCTTCCTTGTTCTGCTTGCGCATCCCCACTGTCTAGTAGAGCATTTGATAGAAATACAGATAATGGATTCTCTTCATTATCGTATTCTTTACATGCGTTTATAAATTCCTCTAAGTTCTCTGCTCTAGATATTTCTATTTTATTTTCATTATACATCTTATACAAACCACTATTGTGTATAACTCCTTCTACCCATTGTGAAAAAGAGTCAGCTTCTTGCATTTCACATTTTTCAAGTAGATTAACAAAACTTACTAGTGCATTTTTAGCTCTGCTATTTAAGGCGTTATTGTCTGACGATGCCATCGATACTATTGCTCTCCATAATGTGACTCCACTATAGCGTGCTTGTTCTCTGACTTTATTCATAAGAGCTTCACCTATGCCTCTAGTTGGTAAGTTTATCACTCTTTCTAACGAAGTATCATCATTACGATTGAATATAAGCCTTAGATAAGCAAGTATATTTTTAATTTCAGCTCGGTCGTAAAACCTTTGTCCTCCAAATATTCTGTACGGAACATCATATCTTAATAAAAGTTTTTCTAGTACTCTAGATTGTGCGTTTGACCTATATAAAATAGAGAATTCATTATATGAATATCCTTGTTCCAATACCATTGCTCTAATTTTCTCTATTACAAATGTAGCTTCATCATGCTCATTAAACGCTTCAAAGATGCTTATCAATTCACCATTACTACTATCCGTCCATAGGTTTTTCCCCACTCTTTCTACATTGTTATTAATTATTTTATTTGCCGCCGATAATATATGTCCTGTAGATCTATAGTTTTGTTCTAGTCTTATCAAGGCACACTCTGGAAAATCCGTGCGAATCTTCTGCATATTTTCAACACAAGCACCTCTCCAGCTATATATCGACTGGTCATCGTCCCCTACGGCAGTTATATCCATTCTATCGCCTACAAGTAACTTTATCCATTTATACTGTAAAGTGTTAGTGTCTTGGAACTCATCTATTAATATATGGTGAAATCTGGACTGATAAGTGTTGAGTATTTCTGGGTTATTCTTTAATAATTCATAACTTCGCAATAGAAGCTCAGCAAAATCTACTAAACTGGATTTTTGACAATTTTTTTCATAATCTATATATATTTCCTGACAAATCTGTTCAAAAGGATTTGATGCTACAGGTAAGTTATTTGATCTAATAGAATTTTCTTTATGTTTATTTATAAAACTAGCTATAGCTCTTGGTTCGTATTTCTTATCATCAATAGCTCTTTCTTTTAGCATTCTTTTGATAATTCCAAGCTGGTCTTCAGCATCCATGATTTGAAAGTTATCACTTAAATCAGCTTCTTTATTATGTATGCTCAATAATCTATGGCTTATACTATGAAATGTACCTATCCACATACCTTTATCATTAGGTAGCATAGTGTCTAGTCGATCTTTCATTTCTCGAGCTGCTTTGTTCGTAAATGTCAGTGCCAATACATTATATGCAGTACATATTCCTTGTGATATAAGCCATGCGCAGCGATTTACCAGCACACGTGTTTTTCCGCTACCTGCTCCAGCTAAAACAAGTAAATGATTTGCATCACTAGTTACTGCTTTAACTTGATCTTCATTTAAAAATTTTAAAATACTTTCCATAGATTTTTTACGTTTTTTACCTTTTACCTTTTTTGTAAAATTAATCCAATTTTATCGAAGTTTATTAATCATTTTTATAACCCCAAAAAGCCGATGTTTAAAAATAAAAAAATCAGCTTTTAATTTATCGGAGCTTTTTTATTTAATAGTATCTTACTTATTATCAAAATACCAATTTTAGATAGTTTAATAAAATTACGTATATAGGTAAAGATGAAGCGTTAATTTTTAGTATAGGATGAGTAAGTCGCTTAATGCACATTAGATGCATTAAGCGACTTTGCGGTTATAGAGTTTAGTCGACATTATTATATCTAGACATAAATAAAATTTATAATTATAATATATAAGATACATGACATCGAAGAAAATAAAATTCAGGATAGAATATATGTGGCAAGACTGTCCGCTGAAGGCTCCAGATATTTTACCCCTGTACTAAGAATACCTTATATGAAGGTCAACATTTTTACATGATAATAACGAATTATCAATAAATTATAGTGGAAGATATAAATGAAAAACTTCAATAATCTAAAAATAAAAGAGTTTTTAGAATTAAAATACCCAATAATTCAAGCACCTATGGCTGGAGGTATAGTTTCTTCAGATTTTATTGCAACAGTGGCTAATTTTGGTATGCTTGGAAGTATTCCAAGTGGTTATTTAACAAGTGAAGCATTAGACAAGCTAGTTAAAGAAGTAAAAGAAAAAACTAAAAATCCGGTTCAAGTAAATATATTCATCAATTATGATAATTATCAAACCAGAACTATCAGAAAAACTAATAGTATAATTAGTATAGAAAAACAGTTAGGTATATATAAAGAAGATACAGTAAAAATAGAATCAGAACTACACCCCTCAGAGGCAATCGAAATCGCTATAAAAAATCAGATTCCAGCAGTGAGCTCCGTATTCGGTAAATTTAGCGACGAAGACATAACTAAATTAAAAAGTAATAATATAAAAATTATATCCACTATTAATAATATAGAAGAGCTCCATGAGGTATCGCAATTTTCAGATGCAATTGTATACCAGAATAATAAAGCAGGAGGTCATAAAGGTGGTTTTATAGGTGATTCCTACAGTAGTAATGATGAAATAATTGCTTTAAAAGTTAAATACCCAAATATAGTTTTTATAAAATCTGGAGCAATTTTAACTAAAAGCGATATAACTCATTCACTATCAGAGGGCTTTGATATGGTGCAGATAGGTACTGGATTTCTTATGACCCAAGAAAGTAGTGCTAATAATCTATATAAAAATATGCTTTTAAGTATACATAAAGTAGATGATATTATATTTACTAAATCAATAACCGGCAAAAGTGCGCGTGGTTACAAAAATAAAATAGCATCTTTAGAATATGAAAATATAGGATTCCCTGACCTTCATTATATGACAAAAGATTTACGTGCTTATTCGAAACAAAATGAAATTAAAGATTACCAGTCATTTTGGACAGGAGACGGATCTGTTAAGATAGAAAAGATAGCAACATTAGATGAATATATGAAATCTATAGTAAATTAAAAAATGACAGTTATTTTTGTTCTACGTAGTTATATTTCCTTTATTATCATTTATATAGCCTCGCTTGAAGTATTAAAAATATCACTATAATCGAGCAATATCTAGGGAAAATTATTTTAAAAGAGAATTAAATTAATGCACGTTCGATTTGAACATGCATTAAATTGTGTGTTAAGCAGTTTTGCGGTAATAAAATTTAGTCTGCATTAAATATAATGAAACTGCACATATAAGTCCTAGGCTAAAATAATATACATTTGGAATATATAAAAGAACCGTAGTTGGAATTAATAATAACCAAGTAACTAAGTTAGTTTTACCAAAAAAATATCCTTGCATCAAACCTGCAAAACAGAAAGTTCCAGATATAACAGCTACCCATGTGAAAATGATGGTTTGTGTATCACCATCTAATAATACACCGGGAACATATAAAAACAATAGAGGCATTACATATAGCATTTTTGCGTATTTTAGTGCAGTCCAGCCTGTTTTCCAAGGGTCGGATTTAGCTATAGCAGCTCCAGCGTAGGCTGCGACACAAACAGGAGGCGTAACATTTGAATCTTGTGATAACCAATAAACTATCATATGAGTGGCAATTAATGCTATTCCCATATCAGCCAGTGCAGGAGCCACTAATACAACTAAAATCAAATATGAAGCAACTACAGGAACACCCATACCTAAAATCAACGATGCTAGCCCAACAAGTAATACTATTATAAATTTTCTAAGCTCAAAGTTTTCTATATTACTCCCTATGGAAATTATTATGTCAGAGAGCTTTAATCCTACTCCAGTTAGCTCAATACTACCAATAATTATACCTATGACTCCCACAGTAGCTACGATAATCAAAGACTGCTTGGTTCCTAAGACCATTGCCTCGACTATCTTCTTTATACCCATTCTAGTTTCTTTCTTAAACCAGCTAATTACAACACAAGAAACAGTTGCAAGCGAAGCTGCAAAACTTGGCGAGTAACCTATAAACATAAATACAACAATTATGACTAAAGGAGCTATATAATACCAACCTTCCCTAAATACCTTTTTTGCTGATAAGTAATTTTCTTTCTCTACTCCTGAAATATTATTTTTCTTTGCATAAAAATGAATCATACAGAAAATTGCAAAGAAATAGGTTAATGCTGGCAAAATAGATACGCTCATGATATAGGCATAAGGTACATTTAGTATCTCTGCCATGATGAATCCACCTGCTCCCATAATAGGAGGTAAAAACATTCCTCCTATAGATGCAGCAGGTTCAATTCCTCCTGCTTCGTGTGGTTTAAAGCCCGCTTTTTTCATAAGAGGAATAGTGAAGCTACCAGTTGAAACTGTATTTGCAATGGCACTACCAGATATTGAACCAAATATAGCAGATGCTATAACTGATATTTTCGCTGGACCACCTACTGATTTTCCAACTAAAGCCATAGGTAAATCAATAAAAAATTTCCCTGCTCCGCTTACTTGTAAAAATGCCCCAAAAAATACAAATAAGATAACATAAGTCGCTAATACATTTGCCATTATGCCGAAAATCCCATTGGTAGACATAAATATATCTATCGCCATTTGGTCTCCTTGGAAACCAGCGTGTTCTATAGGATCTGGTATTAAAAAGCCATAACCATAATAGACATAAGCTAGAAATACCAAGCTAATTATAGTAATGGTATTTCCCAAAACTCTACGAGAGACCTCTAAAGACAATATAATCCCTGCAATGCTGACATAGTAATCAGTGGTATCATATAACCCAATACGCAAGCTAAATGCATTATATTCAATTATCCAATAACCTATAGTTCCTATTGTTAAGAGTATTCCTAATACATCTAATATACCCATTCTCTTATTTGTTCCCCAAAAAATATTACTTCTTTTATTGGGAAATAACATAAATATTAAAATAAATGTAATAAAAACGAATAATCCTCTGTGATACTGAACCCCAACTGGATAAAAAAGAGTTGTAAGTAAATAAAAAAGTACGAAAAATATACTAAAGGCAACGACTATATAATTGCCCAGCTTACCTATATTTCTAAAATTATCTTGTTGATCATAACTTGTTGACATAAATGGCCTTTAATTAATTTAATGCTATTGATTTTTTAGTA
This sequence comes from Gammaproteobacteria bacterium Psp_hYS2021, assembly GCA_963455285.1. Lineage (GTDB taxonomy): Bacteria > Pseudomonadota > Gammaproteobacteria. The sequence goes on along the minus strand of OY734021.1, from coordinate 1,979,051 downwards.
GATTATTTTTATCTTTTTAAAAGTACTTTTGCTTTAAAATAACCAATTTCATGAAACACCTTTTATTAAGGCATTTCATGAAATAAAATATTTATGATTTTATTTTACCGCCTAGATATACCTATAAAATTATTATTCTACAGGTATATCGATACCTTTTTCTCTCCAGAATCTAACAGCACCCGGATGTACAGCTGTAACAACGCCTGTTAAGCCATCTTCTATTGTCATTTGTCTAGCTGTAGATCTTACATTAACCATATATGCTAAGCCTTCTTCTGAATATAGTTTAGTTAGCATTTCATAAACCAATTCAGCCGAAACTTCTTCATTAGCGACTAAAATAGCTGAGTCATGGAATGAATCTACTGTATAATCTACACCTTTATATGTATTACTGGGAATAGTAAGTTTTTGATAGAAAGGGTATTCATCCGCTAAACCATTTTCAATTCCAGATTTATGTACGTCCAATAAATTAATATCTCTAGAATTTGAAAGCTCTATAAATGCGCTTGTTGGATAACCAACCAAAGCCCACATAGCATCTACTTGATTATTTTGCATAGCTACTGCAGCTTTTGAATAACCTAAGTTACTAACTGTTACCCTATCCCAAAGACCTACTGCTTTTAAGTAGCGCTCACCTGCTGCTGCTGCTCCTGAACCAGGACCGCCTATATCTATTCTTTTTCCAGCTAAATCTTCAACACTATCTATACCTGAATTTTTCAATACAGCTAGCTGCATAGGCGCTTTGTATAAGAATGCTACTGCGTAAGCATTAGTATACTCAGCCGTATCATTGGTAAGCAAACCATTGCGTCCTAGATGTAAATCACCTGAATAAACTATACCGATATTGGCCCTATTAGAATGTATCTTTCTTAAATTTTCCCCTGAGCCGTTGGATGATTGATTTGTAAAGTTTATATCTCCCTCAATGTTATCACTTAAATAAGTAGACATTCCATTGGTAAAATATTGAAAAGTTCCTCCTACAGGCCCACCTGTAAACCTAATAAATTCTCTTGCATTTACGCTCATTAGCCCAACAAAAAGGCCTAAGGTTACTAAAATTTTTTTCATAATTTTCATAAAGAGTACCTCTATTAAAAAATAAATTAGAAATAATTTATAATATGAATTTTATATATTATATAAATATGTGCTGAAAAATATTTACATCTGCCATTCTAGCACATAATTTTAAAAATATAATTATATAAGCTAATATTTTAATTAATCATCTTATTAAAAAATATTATGCTAGTAATTCTCTTTATTTACAATGTAGAATCTTTCATTTCGTTTGAAAATAACTACAAAAGATGAACGCTTTCATAGGAATGACAAAGGTAACTATAGCTCGAATGTCTATAGAAGTTTTGTATGCCTTTACTAAAAAATATTAACGTGGCTCATAGCTTATGAAAAATCTTAGTACTCTAATATAAACTACTCAAAAACAACTATCTTCATATTAAAGCTAAGATAAAGAATGCGATAAAAGTCAAGTGAATATGCAATATTATGGAGATATATAAGGGTATAAAAACAAAAAAATACTACATTAAACAGTCAATTTTATGCTATAAGTGAGAATGGTACTTCCAAAAATCTCAATTTTATATATTTTTACTTATTTTTAAACTTACATAATAATATTTCTATTCATAAAAAACTAAACCTCTATAGCAACGCTGTATAAGCCTATATTTTTTCAACATTCAAATAAGTATCTTGTCTAAAAAAGTAATCAATTGATAAATTATAGATTGACAATCAGAACATATATTAGTAAAATACTGCAACTTATATTTAATAAATCTGCTCATATATTTGTATATTCAATAATCTTTTATATGAAGTAGGTCGCTTAGCTCAGCTGGTAGAGCACCGCCCTTACAAGGCGGGGGTCACAAGTTCAAGTCTTGTAGCGACCACCAAGAATGGAGCGGTAGTTCAGCTGGTTAGAATACCGGCCTGTCACGCCGGGGGTCGCGGGTTCGAGTCCCGTCCGCTCCGCCATCTTTACGTAATGTGATTTTTATTTATGGCGAAAGAAGAAGCCATTGAGCTAAATGGTACAGTTATAGAAGTATTGCCTAATGCTATATTTAGAGTAAAGCTCGAAAATGAATGCATAATTCTGGCAACTATTTCTGGAAAAATGAGGAAGAATTATATTCGCATTCTATATGGCGATAAGGTTAAAGTCGAATTATCTCCGTATGACCTGACTCGTGGCAGAATAACTTACAGATCTAAATAATATCAAACTGCTCTATGGACGCCCCATAGCTCTGTAGTAAATTACATATTATACAAACAATATTTTATACTATGTCTTCTAACATAATAAAAATAGTAACAAGGTCCAGTCCTTTGGCACTTTGGCAAGCAGAGCATTGCTCTAAGATGATAAAAACTCACTTTCGGGATATTGACACGAAAATAATAAAAATAACAACACAAGGAGATATTTGGCTAGATGTTTCGCTAGCAAAACTCGAAGGTAAAGGTATGTTTGTTAGTGCCTTAGAAAAAATGTTAGTTGAAAAAGAAGCAGATATAGCAGTTCATTCGTTAAAAGATATGCCAGCGGAACTAGAAAATGGTCTTGTGATAGGGGCGATATTAACAAGAGAAAATCCTTTGGATTCTTTTGTCAGTAATAAATATAAGTCATTTGATGAGTTACCAAAAAACGGAATTATAGGTACTTCAAGTTTAAGAAGAAGTTCTCAGTTATTACACTCTAGACCGGATATTAACATAAAGCTTTTAAGAGGAAACGTTAATACCAGATTGCGGAAATTGAATGAAGGTTTATATGATGCTATAATACTTGCTCATGCTGGCTTAAAAAGGCTTTGCTTATCTGAGTATATATGCCATGATATAAAGGAAGATATTTCCCTACCGGCAGCAGGGCAAGGAGTATTGGCCATAGAGTGTCGTAATGATGACGAGGACACTAAAAAAATTTTAACAAAGCTACACGACCACTCTACCAATATATGTATAGTAGCTGAAAGAGCGTTAGTTATTAATTTAAAAGGTGGATGCCATGCTCCTGTGGCTGCATTTGCATATATGTTAGATCCAGATACTATAGAGCTCAGGGCAAGAGTCATGTCATATAATGGAAAACAATTAATAGAAGAGAAACTTCAGTCAAAACTAAGTGATCAAAACATAGATCCTAATCACAAAATCAAAAATATCATATCTCAGATAAATATAGCTTATAATCTTGGTAAAAATATAAGTGAAAAATTACTACAACGTGGAGCTAAAAAGCTAATAGATGAGTCAATTAATTTTATTAAGTCAAATCAAAATTAATAACTTATTATTTGATAAGCCCAATATATAGTGAGAGGAGAGAGACAAAGTTATAAAGCAAAAGAGAAAAAGAACTGCCCTGATATAGAAACATATGCTAGTTGACGAATAGTTGGATATAAAATTCTAGAATGAGTAAACGAAATAGGTACTCTTGACGTTTGTTGTCTTTTTTATCGTGGAGTTGATAAAGATCTAAATGATCCACTTGTATCATCAATTAGGTTTTTATTTTTTTACAGAAAACATAGAAGTATCGTCCACATTAGATCAAGCTAGAAATATTGTAAATATTTCTAGCTCCACAAAGAAAAAACAGACTTAAACAATTATTCTAATTTCAAACTTATTCACGACAAGTTTAATTATAAAAAATAAGCTATTAAACTTGTTAAAAGTCTAAAAGAAGAAGATAGAAAAAAGCTACACTTGAATAAAAACAAATATTAGCTCAATATCACGGTTGGGGAGGATTACAAGAATCATTTGACGAAGATAGAGGAAATGTTAACTCTCAGTTAAAAGAATTATTAACAGAAGAAAAGTACAATAATACAAGGCGTAGTGTTATAAACTCTATGTATACTCCTCCTTTATTAGTCGATAGTATCCATAAAAAAATTGAACACACACTAAAAGATAAATATAATCCATTAGAGATATTAGAACCTTCTTCGGCTACAGGAAGATTACTATTTAATTTTAAGCGATAAAAATCACTTCACATTAATAGAGCTAGATTCTATTACACCAGAAACAGCCAAACAAATTTGGAATAATAATTATGTATTAAATACTCCTTTTGAAAAATCCAAGCTAGATAATGAAAGCTTGGATTTTATTATAAGTAATCCACCTTTTAGTAATACTTAGAGTTGATGATATAAGAAAAAATAAAACTTACTCTATTCATAATTATTTTATTGCTAAGTCCCAAGATTTATTGAAAAAAGGTGGCTTGTCTATGTTTATTGTCTCAAGACATTTCATGGATGATAAAGACAATAGTGTTAGAAAGGAAGATGTAGTAACAGATGTATTATGTTTCAAAACATTTATATCAAAATAGTGCTCTGCAAGGGCCATGTTAAGAAATGAATTCTTGTTAAAGACATCCTTGCGATCACTACTTTTAACTCTTTAATGCTGTTATGGACATTGAAGGCCAACAACAATCCTTTCATCTGTTATATAAGAACAAAAATGTTCAGAAGCATTTCTTGAATATCTATTTACCTCTCTGCCACACTCATTTGTATTTAGAGTTTGAACGGCATTATAGGTTAGTATTTGACCATTTATGTTATCACCATAGACTAATCTGTATGCTGCAACAAACTCACCAGTTCTATCACATCCTGCATTACAATGTACATAATATACTCTATTAGTATTACCGCCACCATGTATGTCATTATATAATGTCTGCACCCATCCGTATAACTGCTCTGAGCTAGGATTAGTAATATGTTGAAGATGACTATCAAAGAAACTAGAAATATGATTAGGAATTATATTATCTAAGCCTAGTAAAGGCCAATTTATAAATCTCCTATTAGTACTTCCATTTGCAAACTCTTGTTCTATGTGTAAATCAAAATATTCAGTAAAATTTAATAGACTAACATCAACAAATTCGACGTTATTAGCAAGAGTAGGCAGAGATTCACTCTCTAATTCATCGTTAATAGTATTTATAATTTCGTTATATTGAAAAGATCGATTCTCTGCACTACCAGACAAAGGATTATTTCCTCTAAAAAAATAAGTATTATTCGCCAAATTATAGTCGACTAAATGTAGCCTATTAGCACTAAAATTTTGACCTTCAATTATATGAAAAACGTCTCTTTCTATTTCTTCTATTATTTTTTCTTCTTCACCACAACTATTTAAAAATAATAATGATAAAGGCATAAGCAATATAGTTTTTGATATATTCATAAAATTTTATTAGAAAAATATTGTTAAAAAAATTGACATTATCGCCTCCCTGAAGAAAGGCGACAGATTCTTATTATAGAGCAAAAGAATTAATTATTACAAATAATATATAAATTTTTATATATATTATTTTTTAGACAATCTACCTCCACTGTTTAAATAGTTATCTAGTGAATAAAAAGTCTCAAAGTTTTTTAGTCGGTTGTAGTATCTTTTTTATAACCGGTGACGATTCCTTATTATTTCTTTCCTTCTCTTTGTTCTAATGATAAATATAATTCTCTCGTCTATCAAAAATTTTACACTAGAGACTATAATAAGATTCTAAATTGGCAGAATATAGCTCCTATGCTCTTACAATATTTATTAAAAGTTTTATCTTTTAATCCTGTTAGTCTATATGCATCACGATAAAGCACTTTACCTGCTAATGTGTAACTGACAACTGTATTTTAAAATCTCTCCCTTCCTACACGAAACTTAATATTCTTATAAAAATCTCCTCTACCACTTTTGCTACGCTTAATTTTTTTGCAACCATATCTAGAGAAAGTCTTGCCTTTTTTTAGCCTATGTAATTAGACTGGTCTTAATTAACTTTTTCATTAGTTACCACTTGTTTTCAAGAAATCTTTTATAGCCTGAATTCCTCAATACTATCTTGTTTATACCTTTTTTTTCAACACTAGCAAGGGCTCCAAAACATTATCGTCTTCATACGAAGTTTCTTCGAGTCTAGCTATTAAATCATCGATTGTATTATTATCCATATATAAAATATATTATAACTTTTGTTGTAAATTTGCAAATTATAAGGATATTAATTTTGACATGTATTATAATATATATAAATATGGATTTAATATGCCAAATATAAAAAGAGCATTTACTCTTCCAGATAATATTAGTTTTTTATGATGATGAAGTAGTTCCTAATAAAGAGTATTCAGAATTTATTACTAATGTTCTTGAAAAAGCTTTAATTGAACGTAGAAAAAAAGATTTATTGGAGTTAATTTTAAATATGCCAAGAAAGAAAAATTCAAAAGGCATAAAGTCAGAAGATATTCTTAGGGATATTCGCTCAAATAGGTCATTAGACATAATTTTGAATTCAAAAAATGAAAACTGAAACTATAGTTCTTGATGCAAATATAAGTTTGGAAGATATTGGAGAGATCGAACTAAATATGGCAGGTGGAATATTGAGCGCTTCAATAGAAGGTTTGGGGAATGTGGCGTATATAGGAAGTATTCAGGAAAATTTGCTCGACGACGCATTTGGAGATTTTGAGTTTAGAGAAAATTAATTTTATAGGGGTTTTACATATGAAAAGAAATCATATTATTTCATTTTTTTTTGTTTATTGGCATAATAGGTTTAATCACTTTCAGAATCATCGGCTCAGATGTATTGGAAGACGGAACTTTAAGAGAACCATTCTTCCTTGTCCCAATATCCTATTTATTTATATTAACGGGTGTAGTATTGAGTCTTGTGAATCTACTCAAGAGGTATAGAAAATAAGACTTTTCAACAGCCCAGAAATAAGCTTCCTGCGTGGTTAAAGGCAAGCTATTTAAAATCCCTTGCCTGCTCCGTAACTTGTTTTATAGCTTTTCCCAATATAAATCTGATGGGCAGGTTGACGTTAATGAAATAATGTAGTGAATGAAAATTGTTTAAAACGCTTTTGGTTTTAAGTCTACTTTGGTCTCTGGACAAGGAAAGATATAAAAGAGACAATAAAAAGACAGAGCCAACAAATATACCATCATGCCTACTATAAATAAAAAATAATTGTATAGGTATATCATGCTACGTCTCTACAGGGTAAATAGTCGATATTTCTTTTGTTATTTATACTTTTTATACTCTACTAATACCCAATTGTAATACTCTATAAAAAATAGGAAGTCAGCATTGAATATTGCTTAATTTAATGTTAAAGAGTATGAGTATGTACAAAAATTATTTTGTGCTGTGTATAAACAATATAATATTAATTTTTGGAGGACTACATACTATGATAAATAATATTTTGATATTTTTGAAATCTTTTTTAAAGAAAAAATGGGCTATTTATTCTTTATTTTTTTTAAGCTCTTGTGCCTCCACGTCTCAGATTACTGAACCTCGATTCAATGACGACTATTCCAGATTATTAGAGCTATCTGGTTATTTTACAGAAGTGATGTATCATCGGGGAAACGAGGTTTGGGAAGGTTTTTCATGGGAGAACGAACAGGTTCTTTTGGTCGATCCGGAAACAGAAGTAGCAATTCTGTGGAATGACCAAAGCAAAAATGAAAATTTTCCGGTCATAACAAAATTAGATTACAACTCGCTTGACCCTTATACACAATATGCTCTCTACAACTTTTTAGAATTTCAGGGATATGATACTCTTACTGTCTCTTTATTGGGATATCCAGCTTTTTCCACAACAGAAAAGTTTTTCGGATTAGCGGTTCATGAGAGCTTCCATTTTATTATGCAGGATGTAATGGCTACAGAGGGAGGAAACAGGAGCTATCAATACCCACAGCCCTCGCAGGCACAATACTACAGAATGAAGACATCTCTTAGCATGTTGGAAGCTTTTGAAAGTCCGGAAAATAAGACTGAATTATTAGGAAATGCAAAATTTTGGTATGAGAAATATAAAAATGAATATCCTCAATTAGCAGAAGATATAATTCCGTTTGACTATGTCGAAGGATCGGCTTTATATGTAGAGTTGAGAGCTACTGCAATACTAAGAGGATGGGACGGGGAAGATTTGAATTCATATAAAAATATCATGGTAGGACTGGCGAATGAAAGTATCTATCCAATGCAGGATATGGGTATGATGGAGGAAATGAATGAAGTAGAGATGCAGGAACCTCCAGAAGATTTACCAATAATATCAGCGGATTTAATGGAAGAATTTGAAGCAATCAGTAATGCTCAAATAGCTTTGGATATGAAAAATTATCCTACGGTAAGTTCTGTAACAGGGATTTATGTGCCGGGTATGTTGGCAAGTGTTCATATGGATTTGATGGAAATTGAATGGAAAGAAGAGTTCGGAACGGTATCCGGACAAGAAACTTTATTTAATATAGTGGAAGCAGTTCCAGAAAATGAGGATGCTGAATTACTTAATGATCTTACGAATTATTATAATATATGGGATGAGAGTTATGAGTCTTATATTGAAGCATATCAACAGGATAAAAACAATAATACAACATATATAAGATTTAATGCATTGACAGGGTCTTTTGAACCACAAAGAGGTTTTTTAACATTTAATGATAACGGAGTGTCTGTAGATATTATATGCAGATTCTTGGGAGGCGTGGAAATAGGCGGGGAATTAATTCAATTGGAAGCTATGTACCTCATAATCGATAATGATGGTTTTGTATTAGCTCTTCCAAATGAAGATATAATTTCCGAAACGGAAGATGAATTGACGTTTACGATTAATGGAGTGGAAGTAACTTCAAGTTATACAAGAGGCACAATAAATACAGGCATTGAGTATCTGAATCTTAAGATAGAATAACTGTGGAGACGTGATAAATCACGTCTTGGCAAGGAACAAAATAACAAAAAACCGTTCACTGAGTGAAGCCGAAATTGTTCATTGAGCGAAGTCGAAATGGACGTAATGCGAAAACAAAAATACCCTTCGACTCCGCTCAGAGTGGGGATGATATAAATATGTAGAGGTGCGAATAATCAGACGCGATAAATAGCGTCTCTACAAGGAAAAGAAGGAAAGAGTTTAATAAATTATCTAATAAATTAAATATATCTTATTATTTTTGTTGAGTTTGTAGAATACTAAACATAATGTAGTAGAATCAAATACTTTCATCGATTATATAATTGATAATAGAAATACGGTAAATCCACAATAAGTAAAAAGATGAATAAAATCAAACATAAGGCCAAACTTATTAATAAACGTATTCAAAGCCATTATAGACAAAACTATAAAAAAGGAACCTGTATAGGGATTGCTTTTGTTGCTATTATAGCTGGGGGTGCTACTGTCATATCTCAACTAGATTTCTTTATTGCCTTAAGTATATCTCCTTTAGTTATAGGTATAGTTCTTGGAATAATGTATACAAATACATTACATGTTAACTTTACATCACATTTGAATCCAGGAATAACTTATTCTGCTAAAAAGATTCTACGATTTGCCATTATTTTCTATGGGTTTAGAATAACATTTCAGCAAATAATAAACGTAGGTTTAGAAGGCTTTATCGTTTCATTAGTAATGCTAACTAGCACTATGCTAATAAGTATATGGCTAGGTTCGAGAGTATTTAGAATGGATGATAAAACTTCTATTTTGAGCGCTTCTGGTTCTGCGGTATGTGGAGCAGCTGCAATTTTAGCTACAGAATCAGTCATAAAAGCAGAGGAATATAAAGTCGCAATTGCTGTTTCTATGGTAGTTCTTTTTGGGACTATATCCATGTTTTTATATCCTGTGCTTTATTCTACTATAATAGAACCTGCGACAGGCTTCTTACATATGGAGCCTTCAACATTTGGTATTTATGTTGGTGGGACAGTTCATGAAGTAGCGCAAGTAATTGCTATACCTTCTTCTATAGGCTCTGATACACAGGCAATGGCAAATTCAGCTGTTATTGTAAAAATGACACGAGTGATTATGATAGCTCCTATGCTTATAGTCCTTAGCTTATACTTATCATACATCACAAAAGTAAAAGCCGATAATGAAGATACAACTAACGAACGTAAAATGAAAATAGTTATACCTTGGTTTGCGGTATATTTTATAGCTGTAGCAGGCTTAAACTCTTTGATTTTTAGCTATATGGATACCGTATCTGTCGATAGTGCTAATATAATTAAAGCAATAATAGAAGGTATAAATATAGCAGATCAATTTTTATTGACAATGGCAATGACTGCATTGGGGATAGAAACGCACTTTTCAAAATTTAAAGGATTAGGTTTGACACCGATTTACTTAGCTGGATCTACTTTTATATGGTTGGTTATAGGTGGATTTATCGTAACTAAATCGGTAGTAAGTGTATTTTAGTCTCCCTTTTTTATATCTAATAAGTAGAATTAGATATAAAAAACACGAATAACACAAAAGTGTCCTTTACGTACCAGTATGGCCATATCCACCTTTGCCTCTGTCGCTTTCGTCTGTAAATGAAGAAACTATATCCCATTTTATCTGTATAAGTTTTTGTATTACAAGCTGAGCAATTCTATCACCCGGATTTATAGTATAGTTTTTATCAGATCTATTCCAACACGATATTTTGATTTCACCTTGATAATCAGAGTCTATTACTCCGGTTCCATTGCCTAGTATAATTCCGTGTTTGTGTCCCAAACCAGAGCGAGGATATATAAATCCTGCATAATCTCTATTTTTGATGTATATTGCTATGCCACTCGGTATGAGGAGATTTTCTTTTGGCTGTAAATTGTATGGCTCATATATGCAAGCAATTAAGTCTATGCCTGCAGAACCATCAGTTGCATAAGATGGCATGGCGAAAGCGTTGCCTATTCTCTTATCTAGTATTTTGATTTGAATTTTATCCATTTTTTTATTTTTACTAATAATATTAAAGAGTTTAATTTACTGTATTTTTTGATAATAGGGAGAAAAAATATTTTTAAGTATTTCTTAAGTACTTCTTAAGTACTTCTAGATCTAATTATAGATGGTATTTCACCTGTAACTACAAGTTTGGGGATGCATGCGAAATGATTGATTTTATCTATGACGGTATCGTACATAGCATTGTCAACAGCGTATAGAGGTTTTCTTAGCGCTTTATATACTTTTTTTATAGTTTTAATATTTATCCAATAAGCAAATGTGCCACATGGGTATCCCGGGATTACTAAGTGGTCATTTATTCTCTTATATCTGTACATTTTATTATAAAAGTCTCCAAATTCAGAGTATCCCAAATATATGAAGTCGGGTTCTAGTGTGTCAAAGTAAAGGCTAACTATAGTATAAAATTTATCTATAAAGTTTGACGTGATTCGCACATCATCCTCAAGGATAATGGCATGTTCCACTTCATCATGTATCAGATGCTGCCATAGTGATAAATGCGCTAAATAACAGCCAATTTGACCGTGAGACATCTTAGGATGTTTTAATTCTTTTGCTTGAAAACCATCCCAAAACTTAAATGATATTCCTTCTCTCGATGCCTCTTTTATAAAAGACTCTTGTCTTTGCGCAGAATTTGGCATTGAAATACAGTAAATATTTATCATGAGTTTCTATTATCTGTAATTTTTATAGCTCAGGATTAATTATTTTATTTAAAAGTAACTTTATATTATTCATGGGAAAGACTCAACAAAATATTCCTGATAATTTTTTTAAGTTACATAATTGACTAGCTATTGAGGCGAAAGTTATTTTATTTATTTTATTGTGGTTCAAAAATTAAAGAACCTATTCTAATTATAGTTGCACCTTGGTTTATAGCTTCTATAAAATCATGGGACATACCCATAGATAGTGTGTCCCATTTATATACTGGAGCCAGTCTATCAAATATTTTTTTTGTTTTTGAAAAAGCATCTATATCATTAGGAGCTGGAATAATCATAATTCCCTTTATAGATATATTTGAAAAATTATTTATTTTACTTTGAAGATATTCTATTGTTTCATCAGAGGGCTCTATGCCCGATTTTGACTGTTCATTTGAGATATTAAGCTGTATTAGAGCATTTATTTTATGTTTGGCGTGTAGATTTAGTTTATTTGCTACTAGAACTCTATCAATACTATGAATATAGTGAAAAAAATTAGCAATATTTTTAGATGCACGACTTTGTATATGTCCTATATAATGCCATCTTATAGGATCATTTTTAGGTAGCTTTTTATTAAAGTATTCTATTTTAGGGATTGCTTCACTTGGGTAGTTTTCTCCAAAGTCGCGAGCTCCTTCGTTATAGAGTAGCTCGATAGATTCTATTGACCTTGTTTTCGATACAATTAAGAGTTGAGGAGGGCTCTTATTTATCTTTAATGCCTTATTTTCTATACTTTTTAATAGATTATGATAATTTTCTAAAATAAACGAAGAACTATTTAAACTCATAAGAATGTAGTGTTAAGATTAATTTTATAATTTTTACTGTACTTAAAAAAAGCGCTCGCCATAGATTTTATTTCTGAAGATAAGGTCTATGCTCGGCACTAAAAAATTAGATATTATTATAGCAAAAGCTACTCCTTCGGGGTAAATACTAAATGACCTAATAAGGAAAGTTATAGAAGAGGCTATTATTGCAAAAACGACTTTTCCAGTTGTGCTCATAGGGCTTGTTACCGGGTCAGTTATAATAAAAAAGGCCGCAAAAAATAGTGACCCTGAAATCATTTGTAAGTAAAAAGGTAAAGAGTCTTCAATAAATATATCTGCAAGATATGCCCAAAGTAAAGACGATGATAAAAAGAAAATAGGTAAACTCCAAGGGATGATTTTTCTAAAAAGTAGGTATAAGCCTCCTATTAGATATGCTACCTGAAGGATAAATAAGTATTGGAAATAGCTATTTTTAAGAGCATCAATTAATGAAGTTATAGATAATAAATCAAAGGAGGTAAGATTGTCGTATATATTTACTACCACATTTCCTTGCGCTATGTTTTCTTGAGTTAGTTGTGAATATATCTGATCTAATGGAGTAGCGCCAGAAATGGAGTCCAATGGAATAGGGTCAGCCCACTGATTCATTTCAGAGGGAAAACTTAATAATAAAACCGCATAGCCTACCATCGCTGGATTAAAAAGGTTATAACCTAATCCACCAAATAAATGTTTGGCTATAACTATAGAAAAGACCATAGCAATTAGTATCAATCCTATTCCTATATTAGTAGGCAGAGATAAGGCGATGATGATAGAAGTTACTAAAACGCTTCCATCTTTGATAGTATTTAGTTTATTTTTATAACCTCTAAGATGTAGAATAAATAACTCAAGGATAAGACCAAATATTAAAGCTATAAATAAATTTATAAGAACTTCTTGTCCGAAGAAAAAGATGTTTACTATTAAAGCAGGCATCATAGCAATACAAACGGAAAACATTATATGCTGAACACTATTGCTAGAGTGTAGTCCTACTATGCTAGATTTCATTTTTATTTAATTTTATTATATGCTTTGTTTATATTTGCGAGTGCTTTTAAGATAGATGAGAGTTAATTTTATAAGCTTATAAATTCTAACATAATAAAATAAAAAAATCGTATTTTTCAAGAATGCCTTTATATGTTTCTTAGATTTTATATAAAAATTTCGTTATAATGTTGCACAATTATTTGTATCATATGGCTAGAATATATAGTTTTAAATTAATCATGACTGTTGAGTCTTTTAGATAAGTCCTTTTTTTATATTTTTTATGATGAAGTCGATTCGTGGGATGAATGATGTTTTGCCTGATGATATATGGAAATGGCAAAAATTAGAAAGTGTTTTGTTAAAGCTATTAAACTCATTTAACTATAAGGAGATAAGGACTCCTATTTTGGAAAAGACAGATGTATTTGTCAGAGGAGTAGGTGAGAACACGGATATTGTAGAAAAAGAGATTTATCTTTTTGATGATCGTAATGGTGAAAGTATTTGTCTAAGACCAGAAGGTACAGCTGGAGTTATCAGAGCTTGTATAGAGCATGGGCTTGTTGCACAGCATACTTGTAAGCTATGGTACTTAGGTAATATGTTTAGATATGAAAGACCTCAAAAGGGTAGACAGCGTCAATTTTATCAGCTAGGCGTGGAGTATTTAGGGGAAAATAGCTATATATGTGAAATTGAATTACTTGTAATGCAAAGTAGGTTATGGAAAGAGTTAGATATATGTAGTCAAGCAAAGCTCCATATAAATAGCATTGGAGGAAATGAAACTCGTAAAAGCTATAAAGAAGCTTTAGTTAGATACTATCATAATTATTTTGACGAGCTAGATAGCGATAGTCAAAGAAGATTGACAACTAATCCCTTAAGGATATTAGATAGCAAAAATGCTAAAACACAAGCTCTATTTGAGAGAGCTCCTAAGCTAATTGATTTTATGAGTAATATAGAATTAGATAGGTTTGATAATATTAAAAAAGCATTGAATGAGCTAGGAATAGAGTATATAGTTGATTATAGTTTAGTTAGGGGCTTAGATTATTATAATGATTTCGTTTTTGAATGGAAATTGACAGAACTATTAGGAGCTCAAAACACTATTTGTGCAGGAGGAAGATATGATTTTCTCACTAAGCAATTCGATTATAAAGAGGTGCCAGCAGTAGGCTTTGCTATTGGCATAGATAGATTATTACTTGCGTTGGGAGAAAGTAAAGCTTCCTTTTTATCAAATGAACCTAAAGTATGTGATATATTCTTTGCTTGCTTAGGGACTCAGGCACAGGTTAAGGGGATTGCTATTAGGGAAGAAATTATGGAAAAAATGCCTCACATAAAAACTCACCTTGAAGTTGGTAAAAGTACTCTTAAAAATATGCTAAAGAAATCTAATCAAATTATGGCAGATTATGCGATTATAATAGGAGAAAATGAGTTAGAAAAAAATACTGTTCAAATAAAAGCACTTAAGATTGATAAATTTTCTAAAGAAAGCTTATCTTATGTTCAACAGGAAATAGATTTTTGCAAAGTTGTAGATTACATTGCAAAGATTTATTTAATAAAATAAAAGGCAAAAATAAGCCTAAAAACTATGGAAATATTAAGGGAATATTAAAATGGCAAGAAAATCAAATAGAGATAATAAAGATAATCAGTTTAAAAATAGCATATTGGATCGTAGAGTTGAAAAAGGTGCACATACTAGCTGGCTTAGTGCGAGTGAAGAACAAAACCTGCTTCAAATAAGGTTGTTTTTTGCCCGTTATGGACTGAAAATATTTGCAGTTCTCGGAGGTATAGTTTTAATTATAGGAATTTGGTTTGGATTTTCGTTTGCACAAAGAACTATTAGTGCTGATAATTCTACTGTTTATTTTTCTGTTATAAATGATAACACTCAAAATTTTGAAGAGCACGAAGAGAAATTACTACAGCTTATAGATAATGAAGATGGATTTTCTACTCTGGCCGCACTGACTTATGCAAGGCTGACATTTGAAAGAGGTGCTTTTGATAAATCTGAGGAAACTCTCCGCCGTGCATTGGATTTTAACACGGATAGTTTATTTGATGACCTTATTAAACTTCGTTTGGCAACAGTTTTGTATAGTAAAGATTCGCTTGTTCCTCAAACAGAAGCATTAGAGCTTCTAGATGAAATACAAGGTGATATTAAACCTCTTGCAGAAGAGTTGAAGGGAGATATATTTTTTCTAGCAGGTGAGAGCGAAAGAGCAAGAAGTGCATATACGCTTGCTTTAGAAGAGTTTTCCTCAAGAGGAATTAATACTTTAAGAATTGAAACAAAGTTATTGAATATAGAATAAGTTTGTAGTTTATTTTGATAAATTATTTATAAAATTTATTTGCTTTTTATCACAAATAAATAGCCATGAGTCGATATATTACAATATCATTTAACATTATTTTGATATCGCTTTTATACTCTTGTAGTAGTACTCCTTTAGTGGTGCCTAAAGAGCTATCTAGAATGGAAAATGTACAAAACCCTGTGGATATCGAGGTTAACTGGCGTAACTTTGTAGGTTGGGGCTCAGAGTTTTATTATAGTTTTTCATGTCCTACAGCTTTTAATGGTGATTTGTATATAAGTAGCTATAGTGGAGTATTATATAAGATAGAGCCAAGCAATGGAGATGTATTGGGAAGGTATAGCTTACAAGAGAAAATAGCAAGTAAAATTAGTCTAGAGAATAATAGGCTGTACGTTGGTTCTTTAGAAGGCAACCTATTTGTAGTGCCAATAGATATTTTCGATAATGAGGACTTAAGTTCTGAGGTACTCAAGATTTTTTTGCACAGGAGTATATACACCCAACCATTACTAACTAACGATTCTGTAATTGTTCATTTATCCGATGATCAGGTTATATCTTTAAATAAAAGCTCTCTGATTAGCCAATGGCGTTTTTTTGATGGTCAGGCAAGTAGTAGTTCATTATATTTTTTAGGAAATTCATCCCCTATAGACTTAGAACACGGTATTTTAACAGGAACATCTGACTCTAGAGTAGTCCTTCTAAATAGAGAAAATGGAAGAATAGTTTGGGATTATTCTTTAGCTAATAGCTTAAGTATCTTGTCTGGAAGTGAAAGGCAACAATTTAATTATCAGGTAGGAGAAACTCAAACAATATCAAGGTCAAGATCAGAAATTAATTTAATTCATGATGTAGACTCTAGTATTTTAGTAGATGGCAACTATGTGTATGTATCTAATGCACAAAACAATTTGGTGTCTTTTAGGCGTAATAATCTTGAACCTATTTGGCAGAGAAGCATTGGATCTACTTTCTCTCTTTCTTATGATTCTAGAAACTTATACATAGTTGATCAATCAGGATATATTTATGCTCTTAATAAACTTACAGGGCAAACTATTTGGGTAAATGATGATTATGAACAAAGATCTGTTACAGCTCCTACTGTACTACAGCTAGAAAATCAGGAGTATTTAATAGTTTCCGACTATGATGGATATATACATATAATAGATATATTAGATGGAAGAACTATTGCGCGCAAGCGTATAAGTAATGTAGAACTTTATGCATGTCAAGAATATTCTAATAGCGCTCTCTTTGTTGATAGACATGGTTTTTTGTATTCTATATCTATAGAATAAGTTCATAAAATAATCTATTTGACAATATATGTTTATCGTATCAAATAAAATTTTTTTAGAATATAAATAAAATGCTAAATTCTGCACTCAATATATTATTAAAAGGAGCATTCTCTTTATTGGAAGAGGCTAAGCATATAAGCTATTCTTCTAGTCATAAGTATAGATCTATAGATGATGGAAATAGATTTTATGAGGAAACTCAATTAAAGCTTATGGATGAGTTAATAGGCGTTCTATCAAAATATGATTACCATAAGGATATCTTAGACATTACTAAATTAACAAATAAGAATATATCTGCTAACTTATCAAATGAAAAAAAAGTGGTAGTTTCGCTTATTCCCGAAAAAGAAGCTTTTATATGCGATTATCCATCTTATAGTATATCTATAGGCATTGTAGAGAACTTTGAAATTATGTCTGCTGTGGTAGTTACTCCTGCAACAGGTGAAGTATTTTCAGCTGCTAAAGGGGTAGGTGCGTATTGTAATAATAGACGGATAAGAGTAAGTAAGATAAATAGTGATAAGTCTTGGATATGCTCTTTAGATAATAAATCTATAAGTTATTGTATGAATAGTATAACTCAACAAGGTGCTAAGGTGATATTAAATGTAAGTCAGCAAGTAGATATAATAAATCTTGCTGTAGGTAAAATACAAGCATTGTATTTTATAGAAATGCTACCGCTTTTTAATATAGGGGCTTTAATAGCCAAAGAAGCAGGAGCTATCATAATAGATGAGAATAAAGAAAATTTATCCTTTAGTAGCAAGATTATGGTAGGTACTTGTCATCGCAAATTTTTTAAATTTATACTTAAAAAGGCTATAAATGATAAATTAATTCAACATAAAGCATAGAAAAAACCTGAAAATACTTGAATTAAAAAATATTTTAAATAAAATTACTATTCTTGAGGTATAAAAAACTTCGTTTTATAATTAATCTTCTTGTACATTTTTGGGGTGTAGCCAAGTGGTAAGGCAGCGGGTTTTGATCCCGCCATGCAAAGGTTCGAATCCTTTCACCCCAGCCACTTAAAGTGCTAAAAGTACTTATTGAACAATGAATTTTTTAAAAAATTAAAAATTCCATATAAATCAGAGCAATATAGCATATTGAAAAATATTATAATTGCTTTCTTGTACATTTATAAATAAATATACTAAACTACTATAGACAGATAATACTTGCTGTTTTTAGGTGAAGTAATAGCTCATTATACTTATTCGTTTTTATATTAATTTAGGAAGTTTTTTAAGATGTCAAAAAAACAAATTCAGTCTTTAAATAGCACTAATAAAGATAATGCTTCACATCAGAAACCAAGAAAATATTTTGGGACAGACGGAGTAAGGGGAGTAGTAGGACAGTATCCTATCACGCCTGATTTTGTTTTGAAGCTCGGTTGGGCTATAGGTAAATATTATAATGAATATCACACTAAAAATAAACAAGCCAGTGTACTGATAGGAAAAGATACACGTATTTCGGGATATGTTTTTGAATCTGCCATGCAAGCTGGTTTATTATCAGCAGGAGCTAATATAAGTTTAGTAGGTCCTCTACCTACACCCGGAATAGCATATTTAACAAGAACATTTAATGTCGATGTTGGAGCTGTTATAAGCGCATCTCATAATCCTTTTTGTGATAATGGTATAAAATTTTTTACTCATGATGGGTATAAGATAGATGATGACCAAGAACTTAAAATAGAACAGATACTTGATATGCCAATGGAAACAATATCATCTGATAACTTTGGTAAAGCTTCTAGAATTAACGATGCTACAGGTAGATATGTTGAGTTTTGTAAAGGTATTTTGCCATTTGGTACTGATTTATCTAGGTATAAGATAGTTATAGACTGTGCAAATGGAGCTGCATATAACGTCACTCCAAAAGTATTCTCAGAGCTTGGAGCTGAAGTACACGTTATAAATGATGAACCAGATGGAATGAATATTAACTTTAATTGTGGGGCAACAAATGCTCATATTCTGCAGTCAAAAGTTTTAGAAAAGCAGGCAGACTTTGGTATAGCTTTGGATGGCGATGGTGATAGAGCTATAATGGTCGATAATAAAGGTCAAGTTTTAGACGGTGATGATTTGCTATATATAATTGCAAAGCATAGGCATGAAAATCAAATGCCTTTAGGTGGTGTTATAGGAACTATTATGACAAATTATGGTTTGGAAGAGAAGTTTAGTAAACTAGGTATTCCATTTGAAAGAGCGAAAGTAGGAGATAGATATGTTATTAGTAAAATGAGAAAAAATAATTGGTATTTAGGAGGAGAGTCGTCTGGACATGTAATATGTGCCGATAGAACTAGTACAGGAGACGGCACTATATCTTCTTTAAGTGTGGTAATGGCATTAATTGATAATGTGGGAGGTAAGCATGCAAGTTTGTCTGACCTAAAGAGTGAATGGTTTAGATATCCTAGTTATCATACTAAAGTGTATGTTGGGCGTTATTTTGAGCACTCAGAAATAGATTCAATTAAGGAAATAAAGAACGCTCTTAGAGATATTAAAGAGAAATTAAGCCATAAAGGAGGTCGAGTTATTTTAAGGCCATCTGGGACTGAACCTATAATAAGAATTAGTGTAGAAAGTAAAAAACAAGAGCAAAATGCTGAAATTGCAAATCAGTTAGTTAGTCTTGTTAAGAACGCTTTAGGGGTGTGATTTTAAATGAAGATAATAAATAATTAATTATTTATTATCTTCATTACATTAATAATGGAAGAGGATATTGGCTCGCTGTATACTTTAATAGTTAATTGATGATGTGGTATTTGATTGAACCAGTAACTCCACCATTATGAAAGCTACTATGCTCGAACAAAATGAGTTACGGACAATATAAATCTATAAGAGTTAATAAGACCTACAATATCTCAATTATCTAACTTAGACATGTATATAGGATACTAATCAGTTAATAGTATTTATAAGGTCTGCATTTCCTCCAATTGCACTTATATTATTACTTATTGTTCGTTCTGTGAGTAGTTTATACCAATCAAAATTTTGATCTAATGTAATAAATGCAATTACATTTTTATGATTATCAATTATTTTCAGTATTTGTTCTTTTGCAGGTAGATTATCAAAGAAAATCGCATCTACAAACTCATTTTCTATATCTCTGCTAAGCCTTACATAATCCTTAAATATCTCAGGCATATTATAATAGTATTGCTCTTGTGTCTGATCCTTAATATCCAATAAAACTTTATTTCCTACAAGTACTGACATAGCAATTTGAATAGATAACTTTTCCTTATCTTCCGCAACACACATAAGCGTTCCTTTTGGTACAAATTCCCATGTATTTTTCTCTCCTACATAAGAAGATAGTAAATATCGACTTTCTAAGTCATTGCGACAATTCACAAATGATTCCACTATATTACTTATTAAGGGGGTGTCAATGCCTTTTAGAAATTCTAGAAATTCATCATTTATAAATGATTTTTTATCAGAGCTATTATCCTTGAGCAAAGATGAGTTTATATTAACAACATTATTACTATTAATTAATGGGTACTTAACTAATGAGCTTAGGTATATATGTCCCCCTGCCTTAGGACCTGTACCAGACAATCCATTCCCACCAAATGGCTGAACTCCAACAATAGCACCCACTATATTACGATTTATATACAAATTACCTGAACGCACTTTATCACAAAACTCGTCTATAGAGCTATTCAACCTAGAATGTATTCCTGCAGTCAAACCATAATTAGTTTTATTAATATCTTCAATTAGCGCAGATAGTTTTTCTTTCTCGTACTTCATAACATGCAGTACAGGTCCAAAAACCTCATCTTCTAAATCTGATATATTATCTATGCAAACTAAGCTTGGTGGTACAAAAAAGCCATCAGAACAAAAGTTTGGTAATTCGATCTGATGGAGTACTTTATCACTTGCTATTTTTGTATCAAGATGTTTACATAATTTTTCCTGAGCTTGTGCATCTATAACTGGACCTATATCATTATAAAGACGCGATGGATTACCTATACTAAGCTCATCCATTGCTCCTATAATCATATGTATGGCTCTGTCGTATATCTCTTCTTGTAAGCACAATACTCTCAAAGCTGAACATCTTTGACCTACACTATCAAAAGCGCTAGTTATGACATCCATAACAACATGATCGAGTAAAGCAGAAGAGTCAACTATCATAGCGTTTTGGCCACCTGTTTCTGCGACCAAAGAAGATGCTTTTTTCTCAAGTGAAGCAGAAATCAGTGTTTTCTGAATAACTTTTGCGATCTCTAATGAGCCTGTAAACAAGACAAAGTCAACCAAAGTAGAAGATACTAGTCTATGACCCACAAGCTCTCCCAAGCCATAGACAGCTTGCATTGCTTCTTTAGGTACGCCTGCTTTATACATAAGATCTATAACGAAAGAGGCTACTAAACTAGTTTGTTCAGCACTTTTTGCTACAACCACATTCCCTACAGAAAGTGCCGCAACAATTTGGCCGACAAAAATAGCAACAGGAAAATTCCAAGGTGATATACATACAACTAAACCTACTGGTTCACTATTTGCAAACTTGTTTGCTTCCATAGCATAATATCTACAAAAATCAACTGCTTCTCTTACCTCACTGATACCATTGACTATACTTTTACCTGCTTCTCTTGCACATAAACTTAAAACTTTATTTGTATTGTGCTCTAGTAAGTCTGCAAATTTATTTATTATTCTTGCCCTATACTCTATAGTAGTTTTAGACCATGTATTAAAATAATCCTTAGCTATTTTGATCGATTCATCCACCATCTTATCGCTTGCATAATAAACCTTACCTATCATCTTATCTCTATGCGAGGGAGAGTAAACTTCTATTTCTTCTAAGTCATCTTTTTGGCCCTCTTCTACATTAGTTGGAAGTGCTTTCCATTGAAAATTTGATAACATAGCAAGCTCGCCTTTAATAGAATTCAATGTATCTATATCGCTAAGATCTACTCCTAGTGAATTCACTCTAGGTTCGTAAATCTTCAGTGGATCAGGCAAATTATTATGTTGGGCTCCATTATTAACTTTTGCTTTTTCTATAGGATTATCTATTAACTCATCTATACATATGTTTTTGTTCAATATCTGCTTCACAAACGAGCTATTACTTCCATTTTCCAATATTCTTCTTACGAGGTATGGTAAGACAGCAGAGTGTGTTCCTACAGGTGCATAAATTCTACAAGAGATATTATTAAAGATATCTTCTATTGAGTTAGTTTGTGTTGTCTTAGTATCTGATGATGAAGTATTTTTCGATACTAAACAGTTGTATAGCTCATTTCCCATACCATATAAACGCTGTAACTCATAATTATCACTCCCCACTTCTTCAGCCATAGAAAGTACCGCAGATATGGTATAAGCATTATGAGTTGCAAACTGAGTATATACACAGTCTTTGGCTTCGAGAAGAATTCTTGCACAAGCTAGATATGACACATCTGTATGTACCTTCCTAGTAAAAAGCGAATAGCCTTTGTGTCCTTCTATTTGAGAGTGTTTTATTTCACTATCCCAGTATGCACCTTTAACCAGTCTAATAAGAGTTTTTTTACCACTATGCTTCAAAAGCTCTATTAAATATCTGATAGTAGGAATAGCTCTTTTATGGTATGACTGAACAACAAAGCCCAGACCGTCCCAATCTTTAAGGTCTTTATCCAAAACTAGCATTTCAAACATCTCAAGTGATAGCTCCAATCTTGCACTCTCTTCTGCATCTATAGTGATGCTTATATTTTCCTTTTTAGCAGATAAGCATAAAGCTTTTATTCTTGGAAATAATTCATCGTATACTCTATTTTCTTTTAATCTCTCGTACCTAGGATGTAGTGAAGATAGCTTTACAGATAAGCTTTGCCCTTTAAGCCCTTGCAGGCTTTCTTCTTGGGTTTTATAGGTTTTAGCTATTTTTTCTATCGCATTTGAATATAAACTTTTATATTTATCTAGATCTTCTTGACTTAGTGCAGACTCGCCTAGCATATCGAAAGAGTGTTTATATCCTTTTGCTACATCTTTTTCACTTCTATTGATCGCATCTGTTATATTTTCAGATACTATGAACTGGTCTGCTATAACCTGCATTACCAAATTCATGCTCATAAATACAGCGCCTTCACCACATCGATTTATTACATTAGTCAACGCCTTAATAAGCCCTTTTTCTGTATAGCTTTTTCCTATTATTTTCTTAGATATTAATAGTCCCCATGCCATAGCATTCATAAGAAACGATGAATTATTTCCTACTATGTATTTTTCCCATTGGCCTGTTAATATTTTTTCCTTAATCAAGTGATTTTTCGTAGCACTGTCAGGAATTCTAATCAATGACTCTGCTAAGCACATCAAAGCTATGCCTTCCTCTGTAGTAAGAGAAAATTTATTCATAAGTTCATCTACGCTTATTTTTAGTGATGAGCTACTATTTCTAATATTTTCAACTAAGTATCTTCCACGTTTTTTTGATATCTCTGAAAGGTCAGGGTGAAAATTTGCAATTTCGATGCTTTCTTGGACTACTATATGCTCATCTGCTATATGCCTATCTGTTATGTTTTTTCTTAGTTTTTTCCCTAACTCTGATGATGAAAAAGTTAATAATGGATGCATAGCACTTAATCAATAAAAAGTATTTTGAAAATTTATATTATTTTTACGTTATTTTATTTGTATAAATTAAATATTTTATTATTTACATATAAAATATGTAGCCTATTGCTGTAAATTATATGATGATTTGTATATTAAAATAATTTTATCCATTAAGCATTAAGAAAATATGATTTTAGCAAGTTTTTTTTAATCACATAAAAATTTCTTTAAGCTTATAAAAGTTTGATTTTTAATACTTAATAGGTATTGCATTTTTAATATCTGGAACTATATATAAGGTATATATAGAAATCGTATTATACATTTTTAAAACTATAATGTTAGTTAGTATAAAAAAGATTAACAAGATTAACATTAAGATAATATAATAATTTAACGTAATCTTTATTTTATCTTACAAGATAACTTTACATAATTTTTAACATATGGTTTATCTTTGTATTAAACCTCATTTTTTACAAAATTTAACTATGAAAAAGGAAAAAGGCAAGACATATAATAAACTTAATTCTTCTTCACAATCTGAAATTTCGAACACAAAAGAAAATAGTGATATAAAAGATAATAAAGCTAATCATAAGTCTGAAAATGCTGAGCAAAGTGGAAAAACAGACCAACCTATGAGTGTAACGGAAGAAAACAGCTCAAATCCAGATGAAACCTCTGCAGAAGGATCTCTTGACAAATTAGAAAAAAAGATAGAAAAATTAGCAGAAGACCTTAATAAAAAAAATGAAGAATGCTTACGAGCCTATGCAGAAATTCAAAACTTACAACGTCGTCATCAACAAGATCTCGAAAAAACGAATAAGTATGGTGTAGAAAAATTAGCAAAAGACCTTCTGCCAATAATAGATACTCTAGAAAAATCCTTAGAGCATGTTGCACAAGAGGAAGAAAAAGAAAATAATAAAGAAATATTATCTCCTATAAAAGATGGCCTAGAACTCACTGTTAAGATGTTTTTTGATATGCTTAAAAAATGGAATTTAGAAAAAATCAATCCTCAAGGAGAAGCTTTTGACCCAAATTTGCATGAGGCTATGAGTATGATTGTCGCTAATGAATACCCTAATGGATCAATTGTAAACGTCATAATGCCTGGATACAAGCTACACGATAGGGTTTTAAGACCTGCCATGGTAGTAGTTGCTAAAAATGAAGAGCCTCTTTCAAAAACGGATGATAAAAAATAATATATTTTAGACTTAAGGGCTTGATTTTATAAAAAAAGAGCCTATCTAATATTCAGCAAGCTTAATTAATTAAAATCAAAATAGTTTCAAAATGAACTGACTTTGATATAAAAGGAAAAATATTAATTGAATTAAAAACTGATATTAGAAATAAAATAAATAGGAGAAAAATTATGGGAAAAATTATTGGAATAGATTTAGGTACAACCAATTCTTGTGTTTCAGTTATGGAGCACGGAAAAGCAAAAGTCATAGAAAACTCAGAAGGTCATAGAACGACGCCTTCAATAATAGCATACACTGATGATGATCAGGTTGTTGTGGGTCAAACAGCTAAAAGACAAGCTATAACAAACCCTAAAAATACACTATTTGCTATAAAAAGATTAATCGGTCGTAAGTTTACAGACGATGTAGTACAAAAAGATATAAATATGGTTCCCTATACTATAGTAAAGTCTGATAATGGAGATGCTTGGGTCGAAGTAAAAGATCAAAAATTAGCCCCACCACAAGTTTCTGCGCAGATACTTACCAAGATGAAAAAATCTGCTGAAGATTATTTAAACGAAACTATAACAGAGGCAGTAATAACTGTGCCTGCATACTTTAATGACTCACAAAGACAAGCGACAAAAGATGCAGGTAGAATAGCAGGTTTGGAGGTAAAGCGTATTATAAATGAACCTACAGCAGCAGCTCTGGCTTATGGAATAGAAAAAAAAGTTAAAGGTTCATCAACTATTGCCGTTTACGATTTAGGTGGTGGTACATTCGATATATCTGTCATCGAAATAACAGAGGTAGACGGTGAACAACAGTTTGAAGTTTTAGCAACAAATGGAGATACTTTTCTAGGTGGTGAAGACTTTGACTTAAAATTGATTGACTATCTTGTTGATGAGTTTAAGAAAGAATCAGGAATAGATTTAAGGAATGATCCACTTGCACTACAAAGGCTTAAAGAGGGGGCAGAAAAGGCTAAAATTGAGCTTTCATCTAATCAGCAAACAGATGTAAATCTTCCATATATCACAGCTGATTCTTCTGGACCTAAGCATCTAAATATAAAGATTACTCGTGCAAAATTGGAATCTTTAGTTGAGGACTTGGTTGATAGAACTATTGAGCCTTGCAAGAAAGCAGTTGCAGACTCTGGAGTAGACTTATCTAAGATAAATGAAATACTCCTAGTTGGTGGTCAGACAAGAATGCCTTTAGTACAAGAAAAAGTTAAAGAATATTTCAATAGAGAGCCTCGTAAAGACGTAAATCCTGATGAAGCAGTAGCTGTCGGTGCTGCTATTCAAGGTGCTGTTCTTTCAGGTGGAGTAAATGATGTCTTGCTATTAGATGTAACTCCTTTAACATTAGGAATTGAAACTCAAGGAGGAGTAATGACTTCTTTAATTGATAAAAACTCAACTATTCCTACCAAAAAGTCACAAATATTCTCGACTGCTGAAGATAATCAAACTGCTGTTACCATACACGTAGTTCAAGGTGAGCGTCGTAGAGCATCTGATAATAAAACATTAGGAAGGTTTGATTTAACTGATATACCTTCTGCACCGAGAGGAATGCCTCAGGTAGAGGTATCTTTTGATATAGATGCAAATGGTATATTAAATGTTTCTGCTAAGGATAAAGCAACAGGTAAAGAGCAGTCAGTTGTGATCAAGGCATCTAGCGGATTAAGTGATAGTGAAATTCAACAAATGATAAAAGATGCTGAAATGCATGCAAGTGAAGATAAAAAGTTTGAAGAGCTGACAACAGTTAGAAATCAAGCAGACTCTACGATACATTCTATTAGAAAGTCACTCAAAGAGGTTAAAACTCTTTCTGATGAAGAGCAAATGAGTATAAACGAGAAAATAAATGAACTAGAAACTGCTATCAAGGGCGATGATATAGATGAAATAAAAGCAAAAACTGAAGCCTTAAATGAATTAGCACAAAAGCTAGCAGAGCATCTTTATGCATCAGGGGTTAAGCCTGAAGATATGGCCTCAGCTACAAATAATGCATCTGCAGCAGCAAGTGGTCCATCGTCATCGTCAGATTCGTCTACTTCAAGTGATGGATCAGGTACTAGAAATAATAGTGATGGTCCGATAGATGCAGAATTTGAAGAAGTAAAGGATAAAAAGTAAAAAATAAATATAAATTTAACTTTTTATTACAATTAGGCAACAAGCATCTTTTGGGATGTTTGTTGTTTTTGTTATAATTATCTATTATGTTTTTACTGTTTTTTAGGAAATTTTTCAATGGCTAAACAAGACTACTATTCGCTTCTTGGTGTTTCCAGAGGAGCATCTGATGATGAGATAAAAAAATCTTATAAGCGTTTAGCAATGAAATATCATCCTGATCGTAATCCTAATGATAAAAAAGCAGAAGGTAAATTCAAAGAAATAAATGAAGCATATGAAGTGCTTTCAGATCAGCAAAAGAGAAGTCAATACGATAGATTTGGCCATGATGGAGTACAGATGGGAGGAGCCAGAGGAGCACAAGGGTTTGATTTCTCTGATATATTTAGCGATGTTTTTGCTGACGTTTTTGGAGGAGGGCAAAGAAGGTCACAAAGTAGAGCTCAAAGTGCTGATAAGAGAAAGCCTTCGAGTATACAAGGGCAAGATTTAGAGTATACAGTTGAATTATCATTAACACAAGCTATATTAGGATGTCAATATCAAGTCTCATTCAAGGCACATACTAAATGTTCTAGCTGTGATGGTAGAGGTGCAAAAAGTGATGCAGTTAACACTTGCCCATCATGTAATGGTTATGGAACCATTAGAAGAAGCCAAGGGTTCTTTACTTTAGAGCAAACATGCCCTGCCTGTGGGGGTCAAGGAGTAGCTCTTAAAAATCCTTGTCACAAATGTAATAGTGAAGGTAGAACTATAGAGCAAAGGAAAATTTTAGTTAAAATTCCCGCTGGGATTCGCAATGGTCAGCAAATAAGACTAGCAGGGGAAGGAGGCGCTGGTGTCAGAGGTGGAGCGCCTGGAAATCTATTTATAAAAGCAAGGATAGCTCCTCACCCAATATTTTCTATAAAAGACGCTGATTTGTACTGCGATGTATATGTCGATATAGTCACTGCCACTATAGGAGGTGATGTAGAAGTGCCTACATTTGATGGAAATATAATTCTAAAAGTTCCAGCAGGTACATCACATGGTAAACAGCTAAAAATAAAAGGAAAAGGATTTATCCCAATAGATTCTAGAGTACGAGGCGATATGATTTGCCATGTAATACTAGATGTTCCAACCCACTTACTTAAAGAGCAAAAAGAAGCATTAAATGTTTTACGTGATACTCTAACAGATGTAGATACTCATTATCCAAGGCAATCACTATGGCACGCTAAAATTGATGATTTCTATGCATCCATAAAAAACAAAAAATAAAATCATCTTATAAAATCAAAAATATGTTGTTATCATCTTCATTCATTAGGTCTCTAATAAACACCCCTCATACCGACGAAGAAATAGCAGAGCTACTTAATTTGTCAGGCATAGAAACAAACATAATTAATAAAGAAGAAGCCGCATTTTCAGGTGTAGTAGTTGCTAAGGTTATTAAAGCACAGAAACACCCAAATGCAGATAAATTAAAACTATGTGAAGTATTTGATGGCACTGATACATTTCAAATAGTTTGTGGCGCTGATAATGCTAGAGATGGAATATTTGTTGCCATGGCAAAGGTTGGTGCTGTGTTACCAAATAACTTTAAGATTAAACGCTCTAAAATCAGAGGGATAGAATCTGATGGAATGCTGTGCTCATACAAAGAACTTGAATTAGGTGAAGATGCGAGTGGAATAATAGAGCTTGATGATGATTTATCTCTTGGCCAAAATGTAATTGAAGCTTTGAAGCTAAACGATAATATATTCGAATTTGAGATAACTCCAAATCGCTCTGACTGTCTCAGTGCAATTGGGATCGCTAGGGAAATTGCATCTCTCTCTAAACAAACGATTGTTAAGAATAAGATACTGCCAAAAATGCCTTTCTCAGGGAAAAAACTAATCAATGTAGAGTTATTAGAACCCAAAGGGGCCTCTAAGTATTGCGTAGGTATAGTTGAAAATGTTGATGTGAATAAACCTACTCCACCGTTTATAAAAAATGCTCTTGCTGTGGCTGGAATACTAGAGAGAAATTTAATAGTTGATATAGTGAACTATGTAATGTTAAAGATGGGACAGCCCATGCATGCTTTTGACTTGGACCAAATTCATGCACCTATAAATGTAAGGTACAGTGTATCAGGTGAAGAAATAACCTTACTAAATCAATGTAAAGTTACTTTGGATGACTCTACGCTTGTAATTGCAGATAAGAAAAATATACTTGCTTTAGCTGGTATTATGGGTAGCTTAGATAGCGCTACTACTGAAAAAACCAGAAATATACTGATTGAGTCAGCATTTTTTTCACCAATCTATCTTGCAAGAAAAGCTAGGTCATATTCTTTGAATACGGAAGCATCGCATAGATTTGAAAGATTTGTTGATCCAAACTTAGCGCCTAAAGCGCTTGAGTATGCATTGCATTTAATATACAAATATTCCAAAGGGGTATTTAGTAAGATACAATCTTTTAAGAGCATAGATAATCTTCCACAAAATAAACCTATAATATTAAAACATGAGAGAGTAAAAAAAGTACTAGGATTTTCTGTTTCTAAAGGTGTAATTGCTGAAGTTTTAGAAATGATAAATTGTCAATATGAATTTTTATCTGACTCATGGAAAGTGACTCCACCTAGTTATAGAAATGACCTAAAACTAGAAATAGACCTTATTGAGGAAGTGGCGAGAATAATAGGATATAACAATATAGAATCAAAGCCTATTAATATAGATTTAAAATTTGATAAAAATGATGATACTACCCATCAGCATAGAGAAATAATGCTTTCATTGACCCATCATGGTTTCAATGAGGTAATAAATTATAGTTTTATAAATGAAGAGTTTGAGAGTTTATTTAATACCGAAGAAAAGATATTGAGGTTATCAAATCCGATAAACCAAAATATGAACGTCATGAGGTCAAGCGTTATTCCATCTCTGGTCGAAAATATTCGCTTTAATCTACATCGTCAATCAAAAAGCTGTCGTTTTTATGAATATAGCAGGGTGTTCTCTAGACAAAATAATAAGGTAGTGCAAGAGCCTTCTTTAGCTGCAGCACTATTAGAATTGCCACGAAAAACTTGGAACTCTCAAAAGCGCCCAGACTTTTATTTTCTAAAAGAAATATTATTTTCAGGGCTTGGTATTTGGAGATTATATCTAGATGTAGTAAAAATTGACACAGCTTTACCTGGTTATTTTCATCCTAATCAAAGTGCATCGATTATAAATAAAAAAACAAAAAAAGTAATAGGTCATATAGGTAGTCTTCATGCTAATTTATATAGTAAGTTTGATTTACCTGTATCGGAGAACTTATGGATGTTTGAGTTAAAAACTAGCATTTTTAGTGAATTTAACCCTAAAAATGAGTATAAAAAAATATCTAAGTTTCCGTCTGTCTCCAGAGATTTAGCTTTAGTTATTGATAAATCATTAGACTACGGGGATTTAGAAAATATAATATATAAATACTCAGGAAAAAACTTAGTTAAAATTACTCCATTTGACATATTTCCTCTAAAAGAACTGGATACAAAGGTGAGCATGGCTATAAACCTCATTTGGAATAGTAAGGACAAAACCCTATCAGATGGACAGGTTGATAAAGCAATAAATATAATCCTAGAAAAGCTAGAGAACAATCATTCTATATATCTTCGCCCTGAAAAACTGACCAATGAGCATATAAAAAAGTGGTCGAAAGCTTAAAACCATGAATAAAATTTGTAAAAAAACATATTTACTAAACAATGGATAACTTCGATAAAAAACTAATCTACCTCTCAAGAAGGAGTATACGAGAGCTAGATTTTCTGGTGGAGTTTTCTAAGCTTTATTTACAAAATATATCAGAAAGTGAAAGAGCTATTTTTAGCTCTTTTTTAGACTTAGATGATAGTATTTTACTTTCCATTATACTTAGTTTTCCTAATATAGAGGATAAATATAAAGAGTTTTACCACATAACTGAGCAAATAAGAATCTTTTTAGATAATAGCAGATAGAGCGCTACTTAATCGGATATAAGTGATGAAACATATCAAGCAAACTTAAAGACAAGCAGAGAAAAATTTTTAAATTCCCACTCACTAAGTAGTCTACTGATTAGGTACTCTAAATATCACTTACTAAGCTACTCACTGTACAAGATAGGCAAAAATTTTATACCGTGATGTATATATGTAAAAGTATAGGTTTTAAGAGAAAGCTTTGTATATTAATAATAAAATAGCATATAAAATATATCAAATATCTATTAAAAATTAATATAATAAGACAAATAAAAAATCTTTGATAAAAATAAATTTTTTATAGGAAAGGATGTATGAAAAATATGAAAAAAATAATTATATTTTTATTAAATATCTTTATATTATCAATAGGAGTTAATTCATGTGGAGGAGGGGGATTCCTCTGGTACACCTAACTCTGAAGGAGGCACGAGCCAATCCCTGATAACAAGATTTATAATAAACGGAGAGAGTGGAGAAATAGACAATGAGGCAGGTACTATTACACTTACTCTACCGTATGGAACAGATCTAAGAAGGCTTAGACTAACAATAGAAGTTAGTGATAATGGTACAGTTAATCCTGCAAGTGGAGAAGAGGAGGATTTTAGTAACTCAGTTAGCAATCCAGTAAATTATACAGTAACAGCAGAGGATGGAGAGACAATAAATACTTATGTAGTAACGGTTATAAATAACCCTATATTAAGTAGTACAGGATTACAAAGTACAGAGCGAATAGGAGCAGGAGATATAGGAAGAGATGTAATTATTACAATCAGTAATATATTAGATGGAGAATATAACTATAGATTTGGAGTATGGGATAATATGACAAACGAAGAGACTATAACTCTTACAGGAGCAAGTCATAATATAGATATTTCAGGGATATCTGTAGCAACATGGAATACTTTGGCAGATAGAGAATTAAAGCTCTATGTGAAAAACTCTTTAGCGACTAATTACGATGAATTTAACACAGGTATAACAAACGACATACAAAGGATGTGGCATAACTTAGCCGGAAGCTATACACTTGAGAGTGATGTTGACATGAGGTTTATAGAAAACTTTAATCCCATTGGAGATCGTTTCAGCCATTTCGAAGGTAATCTGTATGGACAAGGATATATAGTCGAGAATCTGACGATAAATAGGTCGGGAAATGATTACATAGGATTTTTAGTATCCAATTCTGTAACAAATAGCTACTGGGTGGGATATCGGAACAAGTGGTCAAAGTACAAGCGGAGGTGCACTGAAGTAGGAATCAATAAGGTAAATGGAATTAACACAATAACAGACGATGGAGACGGTACATATTCTGCCATTGGTATCGATGGCATTACACGTGTAGATATATTTGTGGGGAACTTTGGCACTGACGACGATAATCCGTGGGTATATGTAGGAGACGGACAATGGCCTATTCTCTATTGGCAAGAGGAAACATAACCATAGATATAGTGCTGTGTTGGTTGCGTAAGGTTAGAGCGCTATCAAGTATTAGACAAAGCTTAGATTATTCAATGAGTCGCTAAAACTCTGTTTCAAGCTCCACTTGTAGGAGAGATACTTGTCTCCCTGTCTCCTATCACTTGGTTTTCATACGGGGTAACGTAGTGTAATAGTTTTTTCTGTGTTATCTTGTTACTCCGTTCACTCTATTAAGACTAATGTTTAGTTATAAGTGCTTGATTTGAGGTACTCCAAGAATTAAACACCTTTCCCTTTCCATTATCAGGATTCATAGACTTTGTGTAATAAATTGGCTTTGTTGATATAAATTTATTCAAATACAATCAAAAAGAGAGAACAGTTTTCTTAATTATTTCAATACTTTCAAGTAACTGCACTTCATTTATTACAAGTGGAGGAGAAAGTCTAATAATATTTCCATGAGTTGGCTTTGCCAATAGTCCATTATTTTTTAGAGCAATGCATAAATCCCACGCTGTAGATGAACTAGGTGAGGCATTAATAACAATAGCATTTAAAAGTCCTTTTCCTCTTATAATAGAAATCAAATTGCTTTGGTTTACTATTTTTCCAACTTCCTCTCTAAATATATTTCCTAGTCTAAATGCATTATCTGCTAGTTTCTCATCTTCTATAATAGCTAAAGCAGCTGTTGCCACAGATGCTGCCATTGGATTACCTCCGAATGTGGAACCATGTTGCCCTGGCTGTATAACGTTCATTATTTCATCATCTGCCAATACAGCTGAGACAGGATAAACTCCTCCGGATAGAGCTTTGCCTAAAATAAGCATATCTGCTCGCACGTTATCATAATCAACAGCTAATAATTTTCCTGTACGAGCTATACCTGTTTGTATCTCATCTGCAATAAAAAGTACATTTTTTTCCCTGCACAAGTCATAGGCTTTTGTTAAATAGCCGTTTGATGGTACATATACACCTGCCTCTCCTTGTATAGGTTCTACTAAAAAGCCTACAACTTCTTCATCTTCAAGAGCCTTCTCAAGTGCAGTAATGTTATCATAGGGAATTCTAATAAAACCGGGCGTATAAGGCCCAAAATTAGCATTAGATTTATCATTAGAAAAAGAGATAATTGTGGTTGTTCTTCCATGAAAATTATTTTCACATACGATGATTTTTGCTTTATTTTCTTTGATAGCTTTTTTCTCATAACCCCATTTTCTGCAAATTTTTATTGCAACCTCTACTGCCTCTGCTCCTGTATTCATAGGAAGAACTTTTTCATACCCGAAATAATTTGTAATGTATTCCTCATACTTTCCTAGCTCAGAAGAGTAAAAAGCACGTGAAGTAAGCGTAAGCTTATCTGATTGCTTTTTTAGAGCCTCTACAATCTTAGGATGACAGTGCCCTTGATTAACTGCAGAATAAGCTGATAAAAAATCAAAGTATTTTTTCCCTTCTACATCCCATAAATAAGCCCCGTTACCGCGATCCAGAACTACAGGTATTGGATGGTAATTACTAGCTCCGTGTTTATTCTCTAGGTTAATCAATTGTTCTGTTTTGCTATTGCTATTATTTGTTTTCATAATCTTTTTAAGTGTACAAAGTTTTGTATGATACATTTTAAAATATATCAATCTAGATTAATTCTTTTATAAAATAACTTTTAATGATAATTTAATATCATATTTTGCATATTTGCATATAATACTATCATAATAGCCTTTTGTTATATACTTTTTTATAGATATTTTTCGCAAGTTTTAGATATAGCTTAAAGAATTGAAAAAAACTAAAAAAACTAAAAGACACATAAATATTGCCTATAGTAAATTTTGTAGGGAGAAATAGTTATAAAAAACCTACGCATAAAGGAAAAAACAACCTCACAAAATAGCTATATTTGCAAGAAATAGAAGAAATAGAAGAAAAAATCTTAATATGTAATTTAAAAATTGCATAATTATTGGTTCAAAATATTATTTTATTATCACATTAATCTATATTTTTATTGCCGTAATATCACAGGAATCATGAATAAATATCATGTTTTTTATAATAATAAAATATCAATTATTTATATATGATTTATTTAAAGAATAAACTCATATTATATATAAATAACCTATTTTAACTTAAATAAAATATGATATACTGCTTTATCAAAAGATAAAAATGTATTTATAAAATGCATTTGGCCACATGGAAGTCCATGTAAATTCATTTGAGAATCATAGTAAACTATTGAATGAAGTCATGAATAACAACACTAAATCAAAATTTAAATTTCCAGAACCTATGTTGCTGTTATTTTATATTTTTATAACAGCGTTTATTTTAAGTTATATCGTCCCTTCCGGTGAATATGAACGTATAACAAATGACTTAGGAAGGCAAGAAGTTGTTGCCGACACTTTCGCTTATACGGAAAAAATATATTTAAGTTTGTTTGATTTTTTTAATATTCTTGTTAAGGGTCTTGAGTCTTCGTCGTCTATTATATTTCTACTTTTGATAAGTGGAGCTATGTTTAATATCATAGGAAGCACAGGGGCTCTTAAGAATGCAGTAGGTATTTTAGTAGAATAAGATAGGAGGAAAAAATAACTATCTCCTTATTTTTATATTGACTTATATTTTTGGTGCTCTTGGGGTTTTTGTAGGCTATGAGCACAATATAGCAATTGTACCCATTGCTGCCATTGCTATAGTTGCAATAAAAGGGGATTTGCTTTTAAGCGCATTGGTATCAGTTGGGGCTATGACAGTTGGTTTTGGGACTTCTCCTTTTAATCCATATACAGTTGGAATTTCACATCAAATAGCTGAATTAGAGCTATTTTCAGGAGCGTGGTATAGGTCTATAGTTTGTGTATTTTCGTTAACTCTAACTGCCCTTTATGGTCGCTGGCACTATAGAAAAATATCAAAAAGACCAGAGCTATCATTGACTAGAGATATGGATTCATCTTCATTTAAGTTGCAAGAGAACGAAAGCCATATACTTACTAAGATACAAATGTCAGTATTGACTATATTCATAATAGGTATTGCTTTTATTATTTACGGTGCACTTAATTACGGATGGTATTTTACAGAAATATCGACAGTATTTCTAATAATAACTTTTCTAGTTGCTATAACTGCTAGATATTCTGCAAAAGAATTTTTACATCTTTTTGGCGAAGGCGCTAGATCTATAATAATGGTAGCATTTCTTATCTCTTTGGCTCGTTCTATCCAAGTTGTATTAACTGATGCGAATATCTCTGATACTATCATATATACTCTATCGAGACCGTTATCACACCTACCAGAGTCTATAAACACAGTCGGTATGGTTGTGTTGCACAGTATCATAAATCTATTTATCCCATCAGGAAGTGGTCAAGCTCTAGCTACTATGCCTATTTTGATACCAGTGTCTGACCTAATCGATATGTCTAGACAAACATCTATATTAGCATTTCAAATAGGAGATGGTCTTACTAACATAGTCAATCCATCTTTAGGAGGGCTCTTTGCTATGCTATCACTAGTTAAGGTTCCTTTTGACAAATGGCTTAGATTTGTGTATCCTTTATTTTTTGCACTTATATTATTTGGTATGGTATTCGTAGTAATATCAAGTTTATTTGCATGGTAAGATGATAAATTCTATAGAAATCCTAAAGAGGCTTATTAGTTTTGATACTACATCCTCTAACTCAAATGAGCCACTTGTAAAATTTGTATTAGATTATCTTTCAGACTTTAACATTAAGCCATACATCTTTGGAGATGAAAAGACTAAGAAATATTGCTTACACGCTCGAATAGGTCCTGAAGGCGAAGGTGGTGTGGTCCTCTCTGGACATACTGATGTTGTCCCCACAGTAGGGCAACAGTGGCTGTCTGATCCTTATGAGCTTCGAGAAGACAGTGAGCATCTTTATGGACGAGGAACATCAGATATGAAGGGCTTTTTAGCGTGTTCTCTGGCTGCGATTCCTAAGATGATAGATGCAAAAATGAATAAACCTGTTTATCTTTCGTTTAGTTATGATGAAGAACTGGGATGTTTGCAAGGGAGCAATATCGCAAAACAAATATTAAAAGACTACGATATAAGTCCTTGCATAGCAATTATTGGAGAACCAACAGGCATGGAAATAGTAAGAGCGCATAAAGGCATTATGTCGTTTGAAACCACAGTCAAAGGCACTCAAGGGCACAGCAGTTTAATCACCGAACACACTAGCGCAATTTACATAGCCTCTAAATTAATCCACTGGCTAGAAGATAAAATGTATCAATTAATTAAAGAAGGATTTATTGATGATACGTTTTATCCCAATCACAGCACTATTCATGTGGGAATAGTTAATGGTGGCACAGCTTTTAATATAATTGCAGGAAACTGTACTTTCAGCTGGGAAATAAGAGATATTCCTTCTTCAATAGATATACAAAGTATCTTAAACGACTTTCATTCATATGGAAAATATCTACTTTCTAATCAAAAAGACGGAGAAAACGCACAAATAACTACTTCCATTATTCAAAAAGATACTCCTTATTTGAACACTCCTCCTGATAATCCATCCATTAAATTATGTTCTAAGTTATTAGATGATAACAATGTATATACTAAGTCTTATGCGACAGAAGCAGGACAATTTCAAGCCCTAGGTTATGACAGTGTCTTATGTGGTCCAGGTTATATAGAGCAAGCACACAAAGCTAATGAATATATTGACATCTCACAGATGCAAAAATGTGATTTATTTCTTCATAAACTAGTTGATTTTCAAAGTCAGTAGAACTCTAATTTTTCAACAAATGTCTAAAAATAAGTGAACCGTAGAAATATTACATGCAACTTTTCTAGTTAAAGTTACATGATAATTTCAGCGTAGTAGCGATTATTAGAGATAGTATTGGTTAATACTTAGACAAGATGAGTAAAAGTTTCTACATACACCTATTTCCCTATTCATCAAATTTGGATAATATGGATGAATTATATAATATTTAAAATTATGCTATAATATTAAATAATCTATGAGATTATTTAATATTATATTCACTTATATAACTTCATAATATCTTCTTTATATGCTATACGAAAATAAACAAACCAAAAATATCATTTCTTCTGATAGCAAGTCAGTCCTTTCTTCTAAGAAATTGCTTACAAGAGAAGCATTGGATGCATATAATCCCGAGTCAGAATCTTGGGAAAAACAATTTTCAAGGAGATACACTAACCACTCAGAGCTTTTGGGAGTTCTAAATAATGTAGAAGATGTTGACCAATCTCTTTATAAGAAATTTTCGATAGCTATCACACCTTATATGGTAAAGCTAATGGATAAAGACGACCCTAGATGTCCTATACGCTTACAGTATCTGCCGTCACTTCAAGAAACGTCAATTCCAAGCTTTATGACGATGCTGGATGAGCTAGGTGAGGAAGGAGACACCATTCCCGGCACTAGTATAGTTCATCGTTATCCTAATAGGGTTTTATTTTTGGTTTCAAATACTTGCGCTACACTTTGCAGATTCTGTACTCGTAAGAGAATAGTAGCTCAGCCAGACGGCGCTGTACATATGGATGAAATAGAAAAATCTATAGATTACATAGCAGGCAATAAAAAGGTAACCGATGTACTTTTATCAGGAGGAGACCCTTTCACTTTTAGTGATGATAAGTTGGATTATATTTTAGGAAGAATACGAAGTCGCGCTCCACATATTAGAATACTTAGGATCGGCTCTCGCATGGTCACGCAGTTGCCAACTAGAATAACACCTGAATTATGCAATATTTTAGAAAAGCATAATATACAGATGGTCAATACTCATATCAACCACTATAAAGAAATTACTCCTCTATTGCGCAAACGTGTAAAAATGATACAAAAGGCAGGTGTAATGATGGGTTTACAGTCCGTTTGTCTAAAAGGAGTTAATGACGATATTGATGTGATGAGAGAGCTTCTAATGAGTGCGACTGAAATGGGAGTCAGGCCTTATTATGTTTATTCGACTGATATGGTAGAAGGAGCTCATCATTTCATAGTGCCATACAGACGTATGTTAGAGTTATATGAAGGACTTAGAGGCTGGATAAGTGGCCCTGCAGTGCCAACTTTTGCAGTCGATGGACTGGGAGGCTTGGGCAAATTACCTATAGCACCTACATATGTCAGAGAACAAGAGTTAGAAGATGGCTCAGGCACAACTGTGTTATGTCGTAACTATAAGGGATTAGAAGCAGAAATGCCCGGGTTGGGAATAAAATATAATAAGTAAAATAAATAAAATGACTAGTAGAAATACCTAATTTGGGAATAAATGTAATAAATAAAAGAATTATTAGAGGTATCTATTTTGGGAATAAAATAAATGATTGATAAAACAAAAGAGGGCTTAGAAGAAGTATTATCTAAAATATATGATGACTCTACTATAATGTTAGGAGGCTTTGGATTGGCAGGTCAGCCAACAGAGCTAATAGATGGTTTGATTAATTCTGGAGCAAAAAATCTTACTATTATTAATAATAATGCAGGTAATGGAGAAATAGGTTTAGCGGCTTTACTCAAGCAAAAAAGAGTAAAGAAAATTATCTGCTCATTTCCAAGGCAAAGCGATTCATATGTTTTTGATGAGCTCTATATCTCTGGAGAGATAGAGTTTGAATTAGTACCTCAAGGAAATTTAGCAGCACGCATCCAAGCTGCCGGTAGTGGACTAGGTGCTATATTTGTACCAACTGGATACGGCACACTATTAGCTAAAGGTAAGGAAACCAGAGAGATTAATGGTCGTCAATATGTTCTTGAATATCCTATAAGTGCTGATTTTGCCCTGATAAAAGCTTATAAAGCAGATAGATGGGGAAATTTATCTTATAGAAAAACAGCTAGGAACTTTGGACCTATAATGGCAACAGCTGCGAAAAATACCATAGTACAAGTAAAAGAAATCGTTCCTCTAGGTGAGATAGATCCAGAGCACATCATTACCCCTGGCATTTATGTAAAAAATGTAATAAAAATTTAAATCATAATAGGAAGGTTTTTGTGAATAATTTTCAAAATCGTTGGACTCGTGACGAAATGGCACAAAGAGTTGCGCAAGATATTTATGAAGGTGCTTATGTTAATTTAGGAATAGGGCTTCCCACAAAAGTGGCTAATTATCTGCCGGCAGATAAAGAAGTTTTATTACATAGTGAAAATGGTATTCTTGGAATGGGGCCTTCTCCTGAGCCGGACAAAATTGATCCAGAGCTTATAAATGCTGGTAAAGAACCGGTTACATTGCTCGAAGGTGGCTCTTTTTTTCACCATGGTGACTCATTTGGTATGATTCGTGGTAAACACATAGATATTTGTGTATTAGGCGCTTTCCAAGTTTCTAAAAATGGAGATTTAGCGAACTGGAGTACAGGAGCGCCAAACGCCATACCTGCTGTTGGTGGTGCTATGGATTTGGCAGTAGGAGCGAAAAAAATATTCGTGATGATGGATTATTTGACTAAGAAAGGAGAATCTAAAATGGTAAGCGAGTGTACTTATCCTTTAACTGCTATTAATTGCGTAGATAGAGTTTACTCTGATATGGCTATTTTAGATATTACTAATGAAGGCGTTAAAGTAATTCAAAGCGCTGTTCCATTTGAGCAATTGCAGGAAATGACCCCATTTGAGCTGATAAAAGCATATTAGTTTTTTAATAAGATTATTAAGATAAATAAAAAAGATGTGAAATATTAATTATGAGGTATAAATATGAAGGAGTTTTTAGATGAAGCTTATATTGTTGATGCATTGAGAACTCCTTTTGGGAAATATGGAGGTTCTCTATCTTCGATTAGAACAGATGATTTAGCTACACTACCTATAAAACATATCACTAAAAAATATAGCAATATCGATTGGATGGATTTAAGTGAGGTCATATTAGGGTGCGCTAATCAATCAGGAGAGGATAATAGAAACGTGGCTAGAATGGCATCTTTGCTGTCTAAACTACCAGTAGAAGTGCCTGCCTTTACCGTAAATAGACTATGCGCTTCAGGATTAGAAGCTATTGCAATAGCTGCAAGAAATATAAAAATAAAAGATTCCTCTTTAATCATTGCCGGAGGTATCGAAAGTATGAGCAGAGCTCCTTTTGTGGTGGGGAAGTCAACGAACTCTTTTGACAGACAAATAAAGATAGAAGACACAACGCTTGGGTGGAGATTCGTAAACCCTATTATGAAAAAACTTTATGGCATTGATTCTATGGCTGAAACAGCAGAAAATGTCGCAAGGGATTTTAATATATCTAGAGAAGATCAAGATATATTTGCATTAGGTAGCCAAGAAAAAGCTGCTAATGCACAATCTCAAGGATATTTTGATAATGAACTTATAGAAGTTTCGATTCCACAGAAAAAAGGAGAATCTATATCATTTACCAAAGATGAACACCTAAGATTGACAAGCATAGATAAATTAAACCAACTTAAAAGTTTCGTATGCGAAGACGGCTCTATAACTGCAGGCAACTCATCTGGTATAAACGATGGTGCATGTGCTTTGTTATTGGCTAATAGAGAAACTGTCGATAAGTACAGTTTGACTCCTTTAGTTCGCATAGTTGCTAGTACAAGCGCTGGAGTTTCACCTCGTATCATGGGAGTAGGTCCTGTTCCTGCTGTCAAAAAGATATTAACTAAAACTGGATTATCAATCGATGATATGGATGTTATAGAGTTTAACGAAGCTTTTGCTTCACAGTGTTTGGCGGTAATGAAAGAGCTTAATATCCCATATGACAGTGAAAAAGTAAATCCAAACGGAGGAGCTATTGCCATAGGTCATCCTTTAGGTGCCTCTGGTGCAAGAATAGTAACCACTGCTATTTATGAGCTAATGAGGAAAAAAGGAAAATATGCTTTATGTAGTATGTGTGTAGGTGTAGGTCAAGGAGTAGCAATGATACTAGAGAGGGTATGATTTTACATTTATTTAATTAATTATTTTTTTAGGTATCTTTGAGATGAAGTCAGAAAAAAGTGTTGTAATGCATAGCTGGTGCGTTCAGGATAATTGGAATGGAATTGAAATAGTCAGTGGTGAAAAAGCAAGATTTTTTGATAAAGATGGAAAATCATATATAGATATGAGTAGTTTATCTGAGTGTAATAATTTAGGGCACCAGCACCCGAAGGTTGTAGAGGCTATTTGTGAACAAGCAAAAAAAATGTGCTTTGTTACTTCAGAGTGGGGTTCTGATATCCGTAGAGAATTGGCACAGAAACTTCTGGAAATTTGTGGATTTGAAGGAGGTCGTGTATTTTTTACTTTAGGTGGAGCAGATGCTAATGAAAATGCTATTAAATTTGCAAGATTTGCTTCTGGCAAATACGACGGAGCTGTGGTTGCAAAGAAGAGATCATATCACGGCGCATCTATGTCGACAATAAACTATAGTGATGATCCAAGAGGCTCAATACATCCTAAACTGGAGAAAGTTATCAGAATTCCAGCACCATATTATTATAGAGATGGAGAAGGTTTAGATGAAAAAGCATTTGTAGAAAAAATTATTAAGGAAGCCGAACAATCTATATTAAATACAGGTGTAGAAAATGTAGCTGCTGTTTTGATGGAGCCACATGCAGGAACCAATGGAATTATTCCACCAAAAGACTTTTGGCCAAAGCTTAGAAAATTATGCTCAAAGCATAATATATACCTTATAGCTGATGAAGTAATGGCAGGTTTTGGTAGAACAGGTAAGTGGTTTGGTTGGCAACATTATGAAAATGAAAAAAATGAAAATAAACCTGATATGATGACCCTTGCTAAAGGGCTTACAGGTGCACATCTGCCTTTGGGTGCTGTTGTAGTGAACTCAGAAGTTAATAAAAAACTATCTAGTCAGATGCTTTATACAGGCTTAACATATTGTGGCCATCCTTTATCCTGTGCCGCTGGAATGGCAGCTGTGAGAGCTTATGAAGAGGAAAATCTCATCGAAAGGTCGGCACAGCTTGGTAAATATATGTTTGATATGTTAAAAAACATCCAAGCTAAATATGATATTGTTGGAGATGTAAGAGGCGAAGGGCTCTTTGCTATATTAGAATTTGTTAAAGATAAAAAGTCCAAACAACCTATTTGTAATTGGCATGAAACATCTAGCGAAATAAAATCCCTTATATTAGAAGCTAGGGAACAAGGCGTTTCTTTCGCAAACAGAGCAAACATACTTATATTATCACCTCCTCTTGTCATACCTGAAAAAGATTTAGAAATGTCAATGGAAGTGCTGGATAAATTAATATATAAGCTATCAAATAAGCTTTTAGCTAAAGAAGAAAAAGCCTAGGCAAAGTAAGTAAAAAAATAAAGAAGCTATAAAAGCCTTTATAATAATTAATAATGATAATATAAATTATGCCTTCTTAGAAAAGAAATACATTATATATTATAAGAAATATTACTTAGATAATTGAAAAAAAATTATGTCCGAACATGTAGATAATTCGAATTTTATAGAACAAATCATAGATTCACAAATTAAAGAGAAAAGCTTAGAAATACATACTAGATTTCCTCCTGAACCTAATGGCTTTCTACATATAGGCCACGCTAAGGCTTTTTGGTTAAATTATGAAATAGCCTTAAAATATAATGGAAAATTTAACCTTAGATTTGACGATACTAATCCTGAAAAAGAAAGTGACGTGTTTGTTAAAGCAATTATTGAAGATATAAAATGGCTAGGAGTAAATTTCGATAATCCAAAGAATAATATATTTTTTGCCTCTGATTATTTTGATAAGTTTTATGTTTGGGCGCTTGAGCTTATAAATAAAGGATTAGCTTATGTTGATGAATCCTCTCCTGAAGAGTTGAAGGAGCAAAGAGGAACTCCTA
Source organism: Gammaproteobacteria bacterium Psp_hYS2021 (assembly GCA_963455285.1). Classification (GTDB taxonomy): domain Bacteria; phylum Pseudomonadota; class Gammaproteobacteria. The sequence goes on along the minus strand of OY734021.1, from coordinate 1,935,463 downwards.
CTAAAGCCGGCACCAATTCAAAATATAGAAATAGGAGTATAAATGAAAACTTAGAGCTTCTTAAAAAAATGAACTCTGGTGAAATGAGAGAAAGCTCTGCTGTGTTGAGAGCTAAGATAGATATGTCTCATCCGAACTTAAGCATGAGAGATCCAATAATGTATAGGATAAAAAAAATTCCTCACCACAGAGCAGGAAATAAATGGAATATTTACCCTATGTATGATTTTGCTCATGGCTACGAAGATCTAATAGAAGGTATTAGTCACTCTTTATGTTCGCTAGAGTTTGAAAATAATAGACCTCTTTATAATTGGTTTTTAGAGAATATAGAAACCTATAATAGACCTCAACAGATAGAGTTTGCAAGGTTAAACCTAAGTTACACTTTTATGAGTAAAAGGCTTCTTAAAAATCTAATTGATACAAATATAGTTGACAATTGGGATGACCCTAGAATGCCTACTATAGCAGCTCTTAGGAAGAGAGGCTATACCCCTCACTCTATTAGGCGTTTTTGTAAGGAGATTGGAGTTGCGAAGTCAAATAGTTTAGTTGATATAGAGTTTTTCGATTATATACAAAGAGAAGAGTTTAATCAAAGTGCTCACAGAGAAATGGTTGTCATTGACCCTATTAAACTTGTCATAGAAAATTACCCTGATGATAAACAAGAAGATTTTTATGTTGAAAATATACCTGGTAACGAAAGTGCAGGAAAACATAAAGTTGTATTTACAAAAGAATTATATATAGAGCGTGATGACTTCATGGAACAGCCGCCTAAGAAATATTTTAGATTAAGTATTGGAAAAGAAGTAAGGCTTAAATACGCTTATTATGTCACCTGCACAAGTATTGAAAAAGATAGCGTTGGAAATATCATTCAAATTAACTGCACTTACGACCCAGAGACCAGAGGAGGAGATAGTAAAGATAAAAGAAAAGTCAAAGGCACTATTCATTGGCTATCATTGAAATCAGCTCTAGATATTGAGGTTAGACATTACGAGCACTTATTTTTGAAAGAAAATCCTGCAGATATTTCTGAGGATGAAAACCTTATGGACTATATTAATACTAATTCTATGATGTCGTATAAAGAGGCTAAAGCTAATCCTGGTATCATTGAAAGAGCAAAGAACACTATCTCATTTCAATTTTTAAGGAAAGGGTATTATAAATACGATGAAAATGATGATTTATTTCATCGCACATTAAAGCTCAAAGATTCGTGGAAAAAAATAGAAAACCCAAAATAAAAAAACAGTGGTGAACATAACAATGATTCTAAATTTTTTAATAGAAATTAAAATTACTAAAACTATTTAAGGAGGTAATACTATGTCAGAGTTTAAATTAACTTATTCTACTATGTTTTCTCCACCTAGAGAGTTACATGATTCTTTTATTAAAGCTGTGGATAATCTTCAGTTTAACAAAGATTATTCATTATTTATTAATGGTAAGTGGATATCTAAAGATAAAAAATTAGCACTTAAAAATCCAGCTGATCAATCTCATGTATTAGGAAATTTTTCTTTAGCCGATATCTCTGATGTAGATGATGCTATCTGTGCTGCAAAGGCTGCATCTAGAGCATGGAAGATGACGCCATGGCAAGAAAGAGTTAAGTTAATGCACAAAGTTGCAGATATTATAGAAAGAAGAGTATATGAAATCTCTGCAGCGGTGTCATTTGAAGTCGGTAAAAATCGCATGGAAGCTATAGGAGAAACAGCTGAAGTCGTTGATTTTTTCAATCTATATGCTGATGACATGGAAAAGAACAAAGGTTTTGATCATAGGCTTCCTGATGACCCATTACCAAATTTTAAAAGCCACAATCGTAGCATTATGAAGCCCTATGGTGTATGGGCAGTCATTGCGCCTTTCAATTTCCCATTTGCGCTATCAGGAGGGCCGACTGCAGCGGCTTTAGTTACAGGTAATACTGTCATTCTAAAAGGATCCTTAAACACTCCTTGGGCAGGAGTATTTTTAGCGCAGTGTATTCAAGAAGCAGGGGTGCCGGATGGAGTTTTTAACTATATCATAGGGAGCGGTTCTTCTGTTGGGGAACACTTAATAAGTCACGATGATATAGATGGGGTTACATTTACAGGCTCATATGTGGCAGGCATGCATATTTCACAAAAACAAATCAATAGACCTTATCCTAGACCATGTATTACAGAAATGGGAGGAAAGAACGCTGTAATCGTTACCCAAAAAGCCGATATAAAAGAAGCGGCTCAAGGTATAGTAAGATCTTCTTTTGGTTTGTCAGGACAAAAATGCTCTGCACTTTCTAGAATCTATGTAGATAAAGAGATAGCAAGTACATTAGTAGAAGAGATTTTATCTTTGATGAGAAATATTAAACTTGCAAATCCACAGATGGAAGACACTTGGATGGGCCCTGTAACGACAAAAAATAGCTTTGAAAACTATCAAAAATTTTCTGAACTTTTATCACAACAAGGAAGTGAAATATTATTTGGAGGAAAAACACGACCTGATATAGGTGATGGTTTCTTCTGTGAACCCACTCTAGCAAAATCACCACTATCTCACCTACTATGGGAACAAGAGATGTTTTTACCCATAGTTATGTTAGCTGAGGTCAAAGATAGAGAAGAAGCTTTAACTTTAGCCAATAACACAAATTTTGGTTTAACTGCTGGTTTTTATGGTGGTGATGATGAAGTGGACTGGTTTTTTGAAAATATTGAAGCCGGGGTAACTTATGCAAATAGGCCTCAAGGAGCGACAACTGGGTCGTGGCCAGGCTACCAACCGTTTTGTGGTTGGAAAGGCTCTGGTTCAACTGGAAAAGCTATAGCTTCTTTTTACTACCTTGCTTACTATATGAGAGAGCAATCTCAAACACTAGTTGAGTAATTTAAGTAATAATAAAGTAAGTACATTTTTTAGGAGATAATTTATGAAAAGTATGCATATAAAAACTGATTTGCCAGGACCGAAAGCTAAGGCTATGATTGATAGGGATAATAAAGTCGTTTCGCCTTCTTATCCTAGAGACTACCCTTTTGTTATGGATTATGGTAAAGGCGTTGAAGTTTGGGATGTAGATGGTAACCGATTCCTTGATTGTGTTGCAGGTATTGCTGTTTGCTCAACAGGGCACGCTCATCCAGAAGTTGTGTCTGCTATTAAAGAGACAGCTGATAAATTCTTACATATCTCTTGTGACTATTGGCATGAATCACAAGTGCGGTTAGCTGAGGTCATAAATGAAATATCTCCTATGGGTGAACCTACGATGAGTTTTTTTACCAACTCTGGAACAGAAGCAGTAGAAGGAGCTATAAAATTAGCCAGATATACAACTGGTAGAGAGAGATTTATAGGCTTCATAGGAGGCTTCCATGGCAGGACTATGGGCTCATTGTCATTCACAGCGAGCAAGTATACTCAACAGCTTGGCTTTTTTCCCACAATACCGGGAGTGACACACATACCTTATCCTAATGAATATCGTCCTTTATTTAAAGAAGAAAATCAAGGTAAAGCAGTTCTTAATTATTTAGAAAATATTCTTTTTGTAAGCAATGTTCCTCCTCAAGAAGTCGCTGGAATACTAGTTGAGCCTATACAAGGTGAAGGCGGTTATGTAGTTCCACCTGATGGATTTTTAGAAGGGTTGCGTTCTCTTTGTGACAAATACGGAATTCTTATGATTGCAGATGAAGTGCAGTCTGGTATTGGACGTACTGGGAAAATGTTCGCTTGTGAGCATTGGAATGTCAAGCCAGATATTATGGCCCTTGCTAAAGGACTTGGTTCTGGCATGCCAATAGGAGTAATTGCAGCAAAACACAAGATAATGTCTAAATGGAAAAGGGGGGCACATGGAAACACTTATGGAGGGAATCCTTTGTGCTGTGCATCAGCTTTGACAACGATAAATCTTGTTAGAAATGGCTTAATGGAAAATGCAAGAAAAGTAGGCGAATATACTAAAAAGAAATTAGAAATGCTTAAAGAAAAGTATCCTAATACTATAGGTGATGTTCGTGGTAAAGGTTTGATGATAGGTATAGAACTAATATTGGATAAAGAATCCAAAGAGCCTGCTACAGAGCTTGCAGGAAAAATAATGAATAAAGCATATCATAATGGCTTATTATTGCTCACTTGTGGATCTAGTACGATTCGGTTAATGCCTCCTTTAATTATATCTGAAAAAGAAATAGATGAAGTATTGGAAATTCTAGAGAATACTATCCATGAGTGTTTGTAGAGCTTTTAGTCAAAGCAATTTAAAATACTATATAAAACCATTTAATCAAGTGTAATAATACATAAGTATAAATTTTACATTGGGATTTTACGACTTTGTTAATAAAGCATGGTATAAAATGGTTTTATATACACAAGCATTAACACTTTTACTAGCAATTCTAAGCTTAATAAAAATCGGAAAGTTAAAACTAGTAAGTAAATTTATCTGTGCAGATAATATCCTATAACTATATAAATATTTTTAGATAACAGTATTATTTCAATTATTCGTTCAAAAAACATTAATTTTAATTTCACTGAGTATCTCCTTGTTAAATTAATAAAGCTATAATATTAAATCGCTTTTAACGCAATATTAGTATAAGGAGGTCACTGTTTTCACGCGAATGACGATAGGAATTCATCCCTACGATTACCTTCATTACCGTAATTATCATCATCCCTATTATTATTGTCTTGTCTGCACGGGGAGTCCGGACCCTCGTCTGTTGTCATTCCTGTGCAGCTAAGAATAACACTAGGAGAATTACTGATACCAATTCAGGTGCTATTGAATAATGACACTTTTAATCATTATTCAAAAAGTAAATTTTTCTCTAGCAGTATTTTATGAAAAACGATTTTTTTGAAAACTTCATTTTTCAACATTCCTATTAACTGTTCAAATATCAATTCAATTTCACTGAGTATCTATATGTTAGATTAATCAAGCTGTAATATTGAGTCACTTTGAATACAAATTAGTATGAGTTAAAAAAACAAATAATTTTTAATAAATTATTTGTTTTAAATTTGTATCAATTTTTTCTGTATACGTTGATATACTTATCGATAAATTTTTGTTACAATAATTTACAAGCATTAAAATTAAATGTTTTTTTGCTATTTTTTGTAATTTTAAAAAGGAGATTTTAATGAAACTTATTACATCAGTAGTTGCATTTTTGTTAACAATTGCATTAGTTAGCTGCACTGCTGAAGAACAGGTACAGGTAACCACGGATAGCTATGTTAATGTCGATATGACACAAAACGCATATGTTGGATCTGAAACATGTCGTAACTGTCACCTAAGTGAATATAAGGCTTGGCGAACTACAGCTCATAGTCGTATGGGAAGCGACGTTAGCAAAAACCCTAACGCCTATATCACTGAATATAATCCTGAAAAAATAAGAACGGAGTTACTAGCTTTAGAGGAGAAAGGAAAATTGAAAGTTAAAGCAGAAGAAATTTATATTCCCGAAAAATCAGAAATACTCTATACACTGGGGTCAGACTGGAAACAACGTTATGTCATTAAAAAGGACGGTATATTATATGTAGCTCCATTTCAATACTATATAAATTCTGGAACATGGAATGGTTATAATGAACATAATTGGGATACAAGACCATGGTTATTGAAGTGTGGAGGATGTCACGTAACTGGAGTAGAACTTAATCCTGAAGATCATGCTGCTTCAACATTTAATGAGCCTGGTATTGGCTGTGAGGCATGTCATGGCCCTGGTTTACAACATGCTAGTTTACCTGCAAGCGATGTTTTAAGAAAACTGGAAACTATTGTTAATCCAGCCAAATTACCGATTGGTCAAGCAGCTCAAGTCTGTGGCTCTTGCCATATACGTGGGACATCTACAAAAGTTGAAGGAGCAAACTTTCCTGTAGGGTACACGCCAGGTAAAGCACTTATGGAATACTATGATCCTACTTCATACGAAGATGGAGATACAAATAGACACTATCCAAATGCCCAATCAAAATCACATCATCAACAGTATCAAGACTGGTTATTGTCAAAGCATGCCATCGAAGGAGTAGGATGTCAGTCATGTCACTATTCTCATGATCTCGGAGAACAGAAAAATGGTTCGCAAACCAGAAATGCACCTGGCTCGAAATCATGTTTTACTTGCCATACTATGGTCAATAGAAATAAAGCACATTCGATACATTCCTTTGCAAATTGCCTCGGTTGTCATATGCCCAGAATTGCCAAAAGTACCGACCATAACGATATTCGTTCGCATAGCTTTGAAGTATTTACACCTGAAGTAACGATTGAAAATCCTGAAAATCCTAATTCATGTCAGAGTTGCCATCAGCATCAAGACGAAGATCTTATAGAACTGAATGAAAGATTTCTGCAACTAACCAAACTTAGCCCTGTTAGTAATTAGTAAATAAACTCTAAAGCTTAAAATTACAATGGGACATATTATACAGAATAAAAAATTCATAATTATTCCTGCTGTGGTATGGTTATGTACTTTAACTATCTTTACTGATTTAGGGTATGGCAGTGACCGTGCCAAAACAAGTCCACAAGTGTTAGATTTAACATCTGATTACGGAGGATATAGAGGTAATGAAATAATTGAGTATAATGATAACGGTTTAATAGGCATTTCTCCTTTGGCAGAATTGTCTAATGCTGAAGATGTACATATAGAAGTAGATGATTACAACTCAAGAACTGCTTGTATCAGTTGTCATTCAGAGAACTATTTCAATAACCGGCATGTAAATCGCCTTGATATACAATGTGTTACGTGCCATGGTATTGATCCAATTTTAGCTGTTGATAATCCTGAATCGTTTTTGCATTCGACTCGACGTAATGCATATTTATGTTCTAAATGTCATGATAGCCCCGGTATAGGATTCGCTAGTTATTTTATCCATGAGCCATTTCCTTTTGCAGATGAAACTCTAGAATCTTTCCCTTCATTGTTTTGGGCCTCATGGATATTCATAACCATTGCTTTTGTAACACTGGTATTCTTTTTACCTCTTGTAATCCTTTTACTAGCCCGTGAATTCTTTACAAAACATAACATGAGGAGTGATTGATATGAGACTTAAAAGGTATACTCCCTTACAAAAGATATTCCACATACTTCTGATTACGACTTTTTTGATTTTATCAGTAACTGGCGTATCACTTATGTATCATTCAACTGACTGGGGTAGATCTATAGCAATCCTTTTTGGAGGATATTCAGGCACTCTCCAAGTACATATAATCACTGGAATCATCATGATTGCTGTTTTCGTGATTCATGTTATTTATGCATTTTATATATTGCTAAATAATAAAATTCACCCAGGAGACAGTGTACTTCCTCAAATAAAGGATTTTAAACAACTATTTGAGCATATACGATGGGTATTTGGTGGTAAATTTCCAGACTTTGATAGGTGGAGTTATGCTGAAAAGTTTGAATACTGGGCAGTTCTATGGGGTACGATTGTCCTTGCTATAACAGGCTTGATACTTGCGGTACCTGAATGGAGTACTCGCTATATAGAAGGCTGGGGATTAAATATTGCTCTTTGGATTCACAGAATAGAAGCAGGTCTTGCCATGTTAGATATTTTTCTTGTTCATTATTTAATAGTGCATATGAGAAGACAGATTTTTCCAATGGATAGGACAATGTTAAGTGGAGATGCTGACTATAAAGTGATCGCTCATGAAAAACCAGCATGGATAAAGCGCTTAAAAGCTAGTGGTGACTTGGATATCAAACTTGTTGAGGATACCGCTCCTGCTTGGAAGAAAGTAGTTTCTTATACTTTTGGTCTTACAGCTGTCGCTATAGGTTTTTATTTGGTTATAGGTGCTTTATTAAATTTAGGAGCAGTAGTTTGGTAACACTATTTGAATTATAGTAATAATTATTATAATATTTTTTTATACCCTTTGAAAATCCTTACGATATTATAGTTTTTAGTAGATAAAGTTAAAGTTTATTTATATAATAAATTTATTTATAAAGTAATATACCTTATATAGTATCTAGTAGCTATAATGTTAGCTTATATAAAATTTATAGATTTTATATAAGCTAACATTATAGACAAGCATATTTTTATAAATAATAAAAAATAATAAACTGCTATTTATTTGTGAAAAATAAAGTTAATTCAAATACTAAAAACGATAAAGAACAAAAAACTAAACCAATAGCTCAAAATAAAAAAGCGCTATTTGACTACTTCTTAGAAGAAAAGTTTGAAGCTGGCATTGAGCTAATGGGTTGGGAAGTTAAAAGCTTAAGGATGGGAAAGGTTAATATAACGGATTCTTATATTATATTTCGCTTAAGAGAAGCTTATATCATAGGGTCTATGATTACTCCTTTATTGAGTGCATCTACACATGTACATACAAATCCCTCTCGTACCAGAAAACTTTTGTTATCAAAAAAACAAATAAATTATATCAAAGGCAAGATTGATAGGTCAGGATATACATGTGTATCTTCTCAAATGTATTGGAAAGGACAGTTTGTAAAACTACAGATAGCCCTTGCTAAAGGAAAGAAGTCATATGATAAACGAGCTGTTATAAAAGAGAGAGAATGGAATATTAGCAAACAGCGTATACTAAAGCAATATAATACTTAAATGAGCTTATTATGAATCAGTTTGATTTATGCCCTGTATATAAGTCATATCAGTCCAGTTTATCCGAGTATTTATCTGATAATACACCTTTCATAAGCTACAATAAAAATGATAATATTGGATTAATTCAATGCGATAATGAAGGTAATACAAAATATTCTCATTCTTATAGAGACATTTCCTTAGCAGTAGAGATAGCTGAAAGTATACTTATAGAAAGAGGCATCAATAAAAATAGTAAAGTTGGTATGGTTGGTATACCAAGTGATTTATGGGTATTTTTCTTTTGGGCTATAATTAGATTAAAAGCAATAGTTTGCCCTTTGGCAAAAAATATCCCTTTTGCTGAAAGAGAGAAGACTTTGGACTCGCTCAAGGCTGATTTATTAGTATCACAAGATGATAACTGGGTGGAAAATAAAGAAAATAGATTATCCATTATTTCACTTAATAGCCTAGAAAAAAAATTTCGCCTTTTATTAAAAGATAAAATAGATAAAGTAAATAATGGTCAAATAGTGGTGGCTATAAAAAAGGTAAGTTTAAATAACTTAGCTACATTAGTCCATACCTCTGGTAGCACAGGAACTCCAAAAATCATAGCGCATTCTCTATCAAACCACTTTTTTAATGCATGGGGGTTATTAAAAAAGATAAACTTAGATATACCTAATATTGAAAACCCTAGGTGGCTTTTATCCCTGCCATTAAATCATGTTGGTGGATTGGCTATTTTATTCCGCACTATTATATCTAAAATAACTCTTGTTATATCTCCTAATAAAGACTTATCTTCTACGATTAAAAAACAGAATATAACACATATTTCTTTAGTCCATACACAATTATCAAGAATACTACAAAGTCAGAGCGAGTTTTCAGAACAAATATCGTCACTAAAATTTGTTCTGTTGGGAGGAGCATATGTACCAAGTATACTTATTGATAAATTAATCAATAAAAAAATATATCCCTATTATAGTTATGGTTGCTCTGAAATGGCCTCCACTATCACCGTAAAAAAAATAGACAACGTAGGTAGTGGCTTTATAGGCGTAGGGGAGGCGTTACCATATAGAAATGTAAAACTCTTAAAAGACGGAGAAATAGTGCTAAAAGGTAACTGTTTATTCTTAGGTTATTGGAAAGACGGGCGTATATCAAAAAATATAGATGAAGATGGCTGGTATCACAGTAAAGATCTAGCAACTGAGGAAAAAGGAAATATTTTTATCATAGGCAGAAAAGATAATATGTTTATCTCTGGTGGTGAAAATATATATCCTGAGAGTATAGAGCTTAAGATAACTCAAATTTCAATTGTTAATTTTGCAATAGTCGTCCCAGTAGAAGATAAGGAATTCGGCTACCGCCCTATTGCTTTTGTTCACCTTAATAATACTAAACTTGAGCCTAAAGAACTATCAAAAAAATATAAATTGATAACTGAAGAGCTAAAAAATAAACTTCCTTCGTATTCGATCCCAATTGCATATTATCCTTTTCCTGAAAATGTATTAACAAATAATATTAAAGTAAATAGGTTTTTGCTGAAAAAGTATGTGCAGAGGGCTTTTTATGATAATAAATGAACTAATTATTATGATAATAAAAGTCGTATTTTTATCTTGATTTTAATAATTTATTCATTTATAATCACTTAGTTTGTATATTTATTCAATTTCCAATTAATTATATTTTATGTCAGGGTGAGTATGCAAATATAATAGCAATAAAATATTTCTATAAACTTTTTCTTATTTTAGGGGATATTCTAATGGATAAAAATGATGTTATATCGCTTATAAAAGAACATAATGTACAATATATTAGGCTTATGTTCGCAGATTTACTTGGCAATCTCAAAAATGTGGAAGTACCTTCTACTCAAATAGAAAAGATACTAGATAATAAAATCACATTTGATGGTTCTTCTATAGAGGGTTTTGTGAGAATTCTTGAAAGTGATATGAGACTTCACCCTGATGTTAATAGTTTTAAGATTTTTGAATGGGAGAAGATAACAGAAGGAAAAGTAGCTGGTTTGTTCTGTGATGTGTATAGTCCAGATGGTACGCCTTTTGTCGGTGACACTAGAGCTGTATTAAAAAGAGCTATTGCTAAAATGAAGGAAGCTGGATTTAATAGTTTTAATATAGGGCTAGAACCTGAATTTTACCTATTAAAAGAAGATAGTAGTTCTAATATTTCTCTTGAAGTTACTGACACAGGAGGTTATTTTGACTTAGCACCTGTTGATTTAGCTGTGGACTGTCGTCGTGATATTATATTTGAACTAATACGTGCTAAATTTGATATAGAGGCTGGACATCATGAGGTTGGCCCAGGTCAGCACGAAATAAATTTTAAGTATGCAGATGCACTAGAAAGTAGCGATAATTTAATGCTATTTAAACTAATTGTGAAGAATGTCGCCCGTCGCCATGGAATGTATGCAACCTTTATGCCAAAAATAAAGAGTAAAATAGCAGGCTCTGGTATGCATACTAATATGTCATTGAGCAATAAAGACGGTTCTAACGCATTTTATGATCCTAATGGAAATCTGGAACTCTCCAAGACAGCATTTAGTTTTATTGGGGGTATAATGAATCACGTTTTAGAGTTTTGTTCTGTTACTAATCCTACTGTCAACTCATATAAAAGGCTTGTGCCTGGCTACGAAGCTCCTTGCTATGTAGCATATTCTGATAGTAACCGCTCTGCACTAGTGCGTATCCCTGCTTCAAAAGAGGCGTCCACACGTTGTGAACTTAGGATGGTAGATCCAAGCTGTAATCCGTACCTGGCTCTGGCATGCATTTTAGCTGCTGGTTTAGATGGAATAGCAAAAAATATTCCAGTTAGTAATCCTGTGCGCGAAGATATTTTCGCTATGACAAATGAAGAAAGAGCGAGCTTAGGCATAAATAATTTACCTGATAATCTTAGAGATGCTATATCTATTACAGAAAAATCTACATTTGTTAAAGATGTATTGGGTGAGTTTATACATAAAAAGTTTTTGTATGCAAAATCTTTAGAGTGGGACGATTACCGTACTACAGTTCATGATTGGGAAATTGAGCGTTATTTAAGTAGCATTTAGTTTACAAATTATTTAATTCATGTTAAATTATATTTTTTAGCATGAATTAAATCTATATACAGCAATGAGATCGATTCCTATTAGTTTGATAGTTATATCAGTATTCGTTTTTATTATAGGAGGGCTGTTTTTTATAAACTATGTCTCCGCTGACGATCCATCTTACCAACAAGTAAATCAGCTTGAAGAACAGATAGCTGAATTAAAAGCTGAAATAGATGAGTTAGAAAGAAGACAGACATCCACGCTACAACAAAGAGAAAATACACTCAATGAACTTAGAAAAATAGAAATATCTATTAAATCACTCGATAGTAGCTTAAATCTCGATACAAACACTCTAAACAACCTAGAATTCGAGAGCAATGCTCTAAAAAAAAATTAGATACTCAAAATTCTAATTTATTAGAACTTTATGAGCAATGGAATGCGAATATATTCATTGCATTAGTTTTAAGTAAAAAGCATCCTTTAAGCTTTGGTTGGGACTTCTCTCTTGAAAATAAATCTAATCATTTAAGAGCCCTTCAGGCTCAGATATTAAACCAGCAGATAACTCTATTTAATAAAGTCAAAATTCAAATTGCAAGTATTGAGGAGTCTCTAGAGGAGATAACGAGAAACTATACAAAGATAGATCAAAAACGCTCAGAAATTAGAGTGCAACTTGCCAAACTAGAAGAAGAAAAACAAAATAGAGAAAAGATAGCTAAAGAATTAAATGTGAGGGGCAAATCGATAAACAATGAAATACTAGAAAAGAAAAAGTATCAAGAACTACTTCTAGATAAATTACTTGAATTATCAAAGCAAGATGAATTTCAATATAGTGGCGTACCTTTTAAGGACCTAAAAGGTAAGTTAGCTTACCCTGTAAGCTCATATAGAATTATAACTAGATTTGGTCAAATAGCCGAGAGAGGCGCTCCACCCTATGATGGTATTTTATTTTCTTTAGAAGAAGGCAGTGATATCCGTGCTGTGCATAATGCAAGAGTTATTTTTTCTGACTGGTTTAGAGGCTATGGTTTTATGATTATATTGGACCATGGGGGAGGATATATTTCAATATATGGCAATAATAAAGAGCTATTAGTCAACGAAAATGATGTAGTCAATGCAGGCGACGTTATTGCTAAAGCTGGAGATAGCGGAGGAGTTGAAGGAATAAGGCTATACTTTTCTATCAGAAATAAAACAGTTCCGGAAAACCCTCAAACATGGCTTAAAAGGCAATAAAAAAATTTTGTGTAACAGTAACATTAATGAAAGTAAAATCCTTTTTCTTATTTGTAAGAATGAAAAAAGGAAAACTACCTTTCAGCACTATCACTATATTGCCAGAGCCCCACACCTCCATAAATATTCTTAATAACTTTATTATAATTCATTAAATCCAATCTATTCGTATCCTCTATTCTGTTAGGAACTAAGAAAATAATTTTTGTATCAGTATAATCTATTTGTTCTATTTGCTCATCTCTTACAAATGAAATTAGCGAATCTTCATTCTTGAAATATCCATATATTTCATAAGTCAGAAATTTATTAAGCACCCCTCTACGCCAACCTTCTGTTGCATTTATATGTAAATTACCTTCTACAACTTTTTCTGTGTAGAATACAAAACTATAACCCTCATTATAAAAATCTTTCAGCGTTGATATTACTTCTTCTTTTTTAGTATAAGCTTTTTGTCTACGTCCTATTTCTTTTTTTAGTTGCTCAAAACTTCCCGAATAAATAGTAAATAAACTCGATAATAAGATAATACTTATAAGTTTTTTACATAAAGCATTATTTCTAAAATCTTTAATAATAAAATAAAATATTGCAGGCATTGAAAGGATATAAATTGGTGAAAAATAGCGAGCACTTTGTAATCCGATAATAATATATGAAACTGTAAATGCAAGACTTGAAAGTAGTAATGAATATGACATTTTGTCATATTTATTCCCTTTGAAAAGTATTGGTAATTTTAATAATAATATGACAAAATTTATTATTAAGATGTTATGTCCTTTTATTATATTTTGCAACATATCTAATCTTGTCAATCCATAAGATCTATTAGCTGCATAATTTCCAGTATAATTGCTAAATACTAAAAAATAATATAGAAGAAAGAAAATCAATGTACTTAATAATAACAATGAATAATATAATTTATCTTTTTTAGTTTTATTCTTTACAAATACTAGCCCTATAAATGCTATTGTAAAAGGAATTGAAGCTGTAGGTTCTTTGAAATATAGAGCCAAATTTATAAATATTAGAGATAAAATAAAGTATCTGTTTTTATTATGCTCAATATATTTGATTAGAAAATAAATAAACAATGCTAATAATAAAATTAACGACTGTTCGGAAAATATTGCATGAGTAGTTATGAAAGTATACGGACTTAATATAAATAAGACTATGAATATGAATATTAAAATATTGTAAATATCAATTTTTTTATTCGATATGGTTACTCCATCTAATACTATATTTCTTACTTTTTTTAGAATTAACCAAAGAACAAAAAATAAGACTAAGAATTTAATTGCTATATACAAATACAAAATATCCGGTCTATCTCCTATCCAAACCAAAGGATTGTACTCAAAATAAACAAAAGGGGTAAATCTTCTGCTTCCCCAATTGTATGCAGGATTCCAATAATTACCTGATAGAAAAGAAGCTATAAATTGATGATCATCTGACAAAATCCATCCGGCATTGTGAAGAATCTCATATGAAAAGTAGGCAATTAAAGCAATGCAGGATAAGACTGACAGACCATACACTACTATTAGTCCATAATAAAAAATCTTTTTTATTAAATAGCTATCTTTATACTTAAGTACAATAGAGCTATTAGCAACTTTACCAAGTATTTTCTCATCCATTGCTATAATGCTTGGAGCTATATAAGTAAATTCAGATTTAACTATGTTTATTAGTTTTTTTAAAATAAGTGATAAATTATATAAAAATAGTAGCCCGCCTGAAAATATAATTAGCTTTTTTGCTCTAAGCATAGTATCCGGAATGTTCACATCAACAGGACCAACTCTTAGCACCCAAAATACCGTATAAAGAAACATTGTGCTAACAGTTGTAATGTAAACGAAAATACTGACTGTTGATGACAAAAATTGCAGTAAGTTTATTTCCTGTAATTTAGTTTTTAATAAATCAGACTTTTCCCGTAATAACAGATAGAATAAATAAAAATTCCCTAAATAAAGAAATAATATTCCAAATTGTAGTGATAGAGTTCCAGTCCTTGAAAATTTATTTTCAATTAATAAATATGTTATTCCACAGATTCCAATTAAAAGTCCAATTATCAGAATTGGTATATATTTGATATTATTTTTATAAAAACGCATTAATCATCTCCTTTCTTCCAAATAGACCACGTTGCAAAAGTAAATAACTTAGCAAACTTAGTTCTCCATATTATTTTTTCTATATTAGTTATAGCTCTAACAAAGTTTTCTTTTCCTATATTAAGCAACGGAAATGCATCAGGATTATACCAAAGTATATAACTTAAAAGACCAGGATACATTTGATCTTCCAATTTAAATCCAACATCTTCAAACATTGAATTTAATTCTTTAAGTGTAAAATCTCGTTCTGTATCTTGGTCAAATAATTTATTTCGTCTATAAATTATTCTTCGTATCAAGGCAATTATAAAATTATTATTCGTTGGCTCTACTGATATAAAATAACCTCCATCTCGTAAACAAGTATACATATTTCTTACCACACTTTCCGAATAACTCGGAACATGATGTAATCCACCTATCAATATTATTATGTCAAATACTTCATCTAAAGCGAATTTAGTAACATCTTGTACAAATATTTTATCTTCCGGGTATATTTTTTTGCTTTCTTCTATCATTGTTTCTGAGTAGTCAAACCCTGTATAATCTATGCTTATACCTAACATATTTTGTATTATTGTTTTGCCTTCACAACTTCCACACATAGGTTCCAATATTTTAAATGCTTTACTATCGTCATATATCTTTATCTTTGAAAGTGCCTCTTTCCATATAATTTCCTTTAATGTTAAATGCTTAGTATTTTTTCTACTCTTAATATACGAATCTGCAATTGATTCAAAATGCTCTCTTTGTTTTTCTATATCATTTTTCATTTTTTTCTCCTTTGAAACCCAAAATTTTACTATTCTTCAAATCCTATCTTATCTTGGATAAAGTATAATGGTCTTGCTTTAACTTCTTCAAATATTCTTGCAATGTATTCCCCCATAATTCCGTTATTAATCATAAGCAGGCCATTGAAGAATAAGATCAAACATACAATGGTTGTCCATCCGGGAGTTGTTTTATTTCCGATTATAGTATCAATTGCAATATAAGCACCATAAGTAAAACTTGATAATGATATTATAAAACCTATGTAAGTCCATATCTTTAGAGGTAATGACGAAAAACCGAAAATACCATCTAGTGCTAAGCTCCAAAGTTTTTTTATGTTCCATGAGGACTTTCCTTGATTTCTTTCTCTTACTGAATAATCTATTTCTATTGATTTAAATCCAGGGTATATATACAAGGCTTTAATAAATCTGTTTTTTTCGGGTAAAGACTTAATGGCATTAATTACCTTCCTATTCAATAATCTAAAATCAGACCCTCCATTTGGAATATGAATATTACTCATTTTATCAATTGCTTTATAAAAAAACTTGGCTATTCTTTTGTAAATTAGATTTTGTCCTGTTCTTACTTTATTCAAAGGAATTACTGTATCGTATCCATCATCCAGCCACAATTCTGTCATTTTAAGTAATAAATCAGGAGGGTGTTGTAAATCAGCGTCCATAATGATAATAGCGTCTCCTGTAGCATGTTCAATACCACAAGTTATTGCTTGAATCTGTCCGAAGTTGCGAGACAGATTAATAATTTGAATCCTCCGGTGTTCTTGAGAAGCCAATACTAATAGATTAAGAGTATTATCCTTACTGCCATCATTTATAAAAAGAATCTTACAATCTATGCCTTTTTTGACTCAATCTCTTTTAAGTAAGGAATTAATTCACTCAAAAGCGGGATTATATTTTCCTCCTCGTTATAACAGGGGATAATTATGCTGAGTTCTTTCTTCTTGTCCATTACGAAACCAAATCAGCAGTGAGCGTAACTTCTTCGCAGAAGTTACGGGAGAACTTTATAAGTTTTATTCGGTTGTTTGGTCTGGTATTTTCTTTTAATTTTGAATACGTATCATCGATTGAGCCATCGTCAATGCATATTATTTCATATTCGAGATTAAGTTTATCTAGAACTAGGATTATTCTTTGGAAGTAATGCTTCCCCCCCCCACCTTCATTATACAATGGGTTAACGAAGCTCTTCCTCTGGGTACTTTTGTTTTTAGCTTAAAATTCAATTTTCCTATCCTTTATTTGTGTTAAGATGAGTATCTTTCTCTTGGATTAACATAAATAACAAATATATTTTTTACAATATCATATAAATTGCATACACATATAATAATTTATCTACTATAAATTGCAATATATAAATGAGGATTTTAGATAGATGAGAATTATTTTAGTGTAAAAAAATAAGTACCTTGAATAATCCATTGCCAATAATCCGTTTTTGATTATAATTGAGTATTAAGTAAATTTATAAAAGCATGGAAGAGGTATAATGTTAGTAACAATTGAAGTTAATAAAGAGCAATTGGAAGAAGTAAAAAAACTAAGCCAAAAACTAAACATTAAATTGGATATAGTTCCTACACTCAGTGAAGAAGAAGAGGACGAGGCTTTATACTTTGCTATGCAGGAAGGACTTGAAAGTGGTATAGCCGATGAGAAAGAACAATGAGAGTTTATTGATTGGCTGAAAAAGTGAAATATCAATTAAGTAAGCAATTCATTAAGGATATCAAAAAATACTCTTCGCAAAGGAGAATTTATTTTAGTTATTTTATAAATATAAAACCACTATATTAGTATAAGTAAAACGAGTATAAAAGATAAGATAACCAAAGTGCTAACTGTCCCCCAGCCGATAATGTTTTGCCACCTTTTATTTACATATACTCCCATGATTTCTTTATTATTAATTATCAATATCATGGCTATTAAAACTACTGGAAGCAAAATACCGTTTATAGTTTGAGTCCAAACTGTAAGCTCTATCAATGGAATATCAGGAACTAAAATAACCAAAGCAGAAATAGTCAGTATACCAGTGAATAAAGTATAAAACTGGGGGGCCTCTTTTAAGCTTTTATCTATTCCAGCCTCAAATCCAAATGCTTCACAGATGTAAAAGGATGTCGCAACTGGTAATATAGTTGCAGCAAAAACAGCAGATACAAATAGCCCTATAGCGAAAATAGTTGATGCTAAATTACCTGCAAATGGCTCCAGTGCTATGGCAGCATCCTTTGCTTCATGTATCTCTATATTATTTGGAAATAAAGTCGCACCACAAGCGACCATAATAAAAAATGCAACTACTATAGTTATAAAGCAACCAACAAAGATATCTATTAAGGTGTATTTATAATTTTCGATTTTTAATCCTTTTTCAATAACTGATGCTTGCATATAGAATTGCATCCAGGGAGCTATAGTTGTTCCTATTAAGGCTATAAATATATATAAATACGGTCTATTCCATTGAATCTCTGGTGATATTATCGCTGAGCCTATTTCTGACCAGTTAGGTTCAGCTAAAATTGCCGAAAAAATATAAGATAATAAAAATAAGCTAAAAATTAAGAAAATTTTTTCAACTATTTTATAAGTTCCTTTGACAACTAGTAGCCAAACTCCAATAGCACTTATTGGTACAGAAATATACTTACTTACCCCGAATATTTCCATACTTCCAGCAACACCTGCAAACTCTGTCATAGTATTGCCAAGATCAGCTATTAATAATACAAAAAATATAATAAAAGTTAACTTCACCCCAGAGGTTTCTCTAATGAGGTCACCTAATCCTTTTCCTGTGACAATACCCATTCTTGCATTCATTTCCTGAATAACTAATAATGCAACAAAACAAAGCAACAAAGCCCATATCATGTGGTATCCATATAATGAGCCTGCAACTGAGTATGTAGTTATGCCACCCGGGTCATTATCTACGCTTCCGGTTATTATGCCTGGTCCTATTATTGTCAATAAGAAGCCTATTCTAGCCCATAGAGCATATTGTAAAAACTTCATAGTGTTAATTAACTGTTTCTTATTAACTGTTTGTTAAAAATATAAGTTATTTTTCAATATATAAACGATTTTTAATTAATATATCCTGAGTCAAATAGCTCACTAACTATGTCATGAAGATAAATCGACCCGACTAATACATTATTGTCATCTACAATAGGTATAGAAATCAAATGATATTTTACCATTAGTGGCATAATTTTTTTCTTGTCATCTTTGGCATATAAATACACTACTTTATAGTCCGCTAGCTCAGATAGCTTTTTAGTAGGTGTAGATGCAAGTAAGTCCTTAATGGAAATATTAGCATTTAATTGATTAGACGGATTAACAAGATGAATAGACCATAAAATTTCTACAGTATCTAGCACTTTTCCTCGTATAATCTTTAGCGCTTCGCTAACTGTCATATCAGGAGATAGTGCTATAAATTCCTTAGACATGAAACTGCCAGCTGTATCTTCTTCATAGCTCATCAGCTCTTTTATAGCTTCAGAGGTTTCTGGCTTCATATTTTTTAATATCTCTTGTGACTCTATATAAGATAGATCATCAAGAATATATGCTGCCTCGTCAAAAGGCATATTGTCTAATAAATCAATTGATTCTTTTAGAGGGAGATGCTTGATAATATTAGACTGGTGTTTTATATTAAGCTCTTCTAAAATATCTGCAGCCTTTGCTTTTTCAAAAGCAGACATTATAGCAGCTCCTGTTTTTATATCTAAGGATTCTATGATATCTGCAAGTTCAGATGGATGCATAGTACTAAGCTTTGATGATGACTTTAGTGTGAGCTTATCAAGTGGGGCTACGAGTGCTTCAACGTCGCTCCATAATATATATCGTGATGAAAGGCTTTGTTTGAATAAAGAAAAGAAACTCTTGAAAAATCCTTCTATACTAAGCCTTCTAAGTAGTCCTGAAAATCCTACATCTACAGCGATTAAATAAATACCAGAGTCGACTTCTGTGAGTCTTAAATCATTGACTCTTACTATTTTTTTTCCTTCTATATCAACTATTTGTTTATCTAAAATATGTTTTTTTAGATATATAGCATTTTCTGGAATTTTAATTGAGTTAACCACAGTTAACTCATCTTTTGAGTGCTTGAAAATTATATTATTACTTTGCTTGTTTATCTCAATTAGGTCAAATAAAACATTATTAATTTTGTTTTTTTGTATAACTACGGCTGCGATAATTCTTGGTCTTTGTTCATTTGTAGAGATTAAGTCCTTTATATAGCCAAATACTAAAAAGTCTTTATCGTAAATTACTCGACCAATTAAAGAACTTAAGAAATAACTCCTCATATCATAAGCGCGTGGGAAACTATATGATTAAAACTGCAAATATAAAATTTATATATTTTTGTACTCTTTAGGCAATCCCTCTACTACTATTTTTCATAAGAGCAAAAAACTCATCATTGTTTTTTGTTTTTTGTAGCCTGTCTATTAAAAACTCTATACCTGAAGTATCGTCTGTTGCTCCGTTTGAATTACTCTTTGGTAATATTTTGCGTAGAATCCACATTTTAGATAGCTTTTCAGGACTAACTAATAAATCATCTCTTCTAGTACTAGAACGAGGCACATTTATAGCAGGATAAATTCTTTTTTCAGCTATTATCCGATCAAGATGTACTTCCATATTTCCTGTACCTTTAAACTCTTCATAGATAACATCATCCATTTTTGAGCCAGTATCAACAAGCGCAGTAGCCAAAATAGTCAAACTACCTCCTTCCTCGATATTTCTAGCAGAACCGAAAAACCTTTTCGGCCTCTCTAGAGATGAAGCGTCCAAACCTCCTGTAAGAACCCTGCTTGATGGTGGTTGCACTGCATTATATGCTCTAGCTAAACGAGTTATAGAGTCGAGAAAAACTACTACATCTTTTTTGTGCTCAACCAATCTACGGGCTTTTTCTATTACCATTTCTGCAACTTGTACGTGCCTTTGTGGCTGTTCATCAAATGTACTAGCTATAACTTCACCATGTACTGACCTCTGCATATCAGTTACTTCCTCAGGTCTTTCATCAATTAATAGAACCATCACATAGCATTCTGGACTATTTCTCTCAATAGCATGACAAATATTCTTTAACATTAATGTTTTACCAGCTTTAGGTGGTGAAACTAATAAGCCTCTTTGACCTTTACCAATAGGAGCAATTAAATCTATTATTCTGCCTGTTAAATCTCTAGATGTTCCATCACCTAATTCCATTTTTAGTAATTCACTAGGGAAAATTGGAATTAAGTTTTCAAATAATATTTTATTTCTCAGCTCTTCTTCTACACTGGTGAAGTTTATTTGATCTATTTTCAGTAAAGCAAAAAACCTTTCATTATCTTTTGGTGGACGAATTTTACCATGTATAGTATCGCCTTTTCTAAGGTGAAATCTTCTGATTTGATTTGGTGATACATATATATCGTCAGGCCCTGGTAAGTAAGAGCTATCAGATGTTCTTAAAAAACCATGCCCATCAGACACTATCTCTAGAACTCCATAACCTGATATATCTTCTTTTTCTTTAGATTTGACTATATGCTGGAGTAGTTTAAATATTAAATCTTTTTTTCTAAGCCTGCCTATATTTTCTATGCCTCTTTCTTCTGCTATTGCAGCTAATTCGGCTACTGATTTTAATTTAAGTTCATTGAGATTCATTGAATATATAGACCTCCTAATTAATTTATGTTTTGGTATAGGATATATTAACTATTTTTAAATAGTGAAATAATAAACTACTTTAGTAATTATATCCTTATTTTTTAATGAAAATAAAATATATGAATTAAATAAAGCAACTATAGCGAACTTACAAAATTTAGTAGGTCAAATTTTATTTGATATAAAAAAAGCTTAACTTTTAGGATAACTATAGGCTTAATGAAATATTAAGAAATAATAGAAACTATTTCAGAAGAATAAAAACTTACCCATTAATAGAAAATTATATTTACTATAAAACTTAAGTAAAGCACTTTGTGCAATTTGTAAATATAACTTAATATGTGCTTAATTAAAACACTTATACTTCTTTAAAAAGGCTAAATATAAAAATCAAAGTGTTGAATGACTATATATTTATATAAATTATTATACTTTGTCAAGTAATTTAAGTATAAGTATTGCATTTATTTTTGCAAGCTTTAGTAAAAAAATATAAAAAAATTGATATTAAATAAATCAGGCAATTAATTAAAGGAATAAATGAATATGAATACTTTAGTTACTTTATCTAGAAGGTCTCCGAAGTATCTCTAGAAGAGAGCATAGTATAAACAAGATCTCAGTCTTAACCCTTTCCTATATATAATAAATAAATGCCTACATTATAGTCAAGTTTATTTGAATCTCCTATTATATAAATAGTTAGTAGGTTGTATTAAAGTAGTATTTTTAGTCATTATTAAGAAATAACTAAACCATTATTGTCTAGTGGTACTTTATAAAAACTGGTTTATACTTTCGATTATTCGCTCTGGAGGTAGATGCTCCATGCAGTTATGGTGGTTTAGTGGACAAACTCTCTTGAAGCAAGGCTGACATTCAAGTGACAGCTGTTCAACCTTATTGTATCGGCACATAGGAGGGGTGTGTTTTGGTGATGTAGGACCAAAAATTGCCACAACTTTTTTATCTAAAGCGGCCGCCACATTCATAACTCCAGAGTCATTACATATTACAAAGTCACAAATGGATATAAGTGATATAAGCTCTACAAGAGAGGTATAGCCACATAAATTTTTAATAAGTGCACTATTGTCATTTTTTAACATAGAACATAATTCATTTGCAACAGGAATATCTTGCTTGCTACCTACGATAAAAACTTGATGTCCTGATTCGATTATGTAATCTATTATTTTTGCATAATATTTACTAGGCCATTGCTTTGCTTGACCAAATGCGGCTCCTGGTGAGATTATAAATTTAAAAGAATCTATTTTAGGAATAGTGCCATAAAAGCATTGATTATAAATTTTATCTACTAAACTTTCTTTAGTAGTTTCATTTACCAGCAGTTTGGGGTTTTGTCTTTGAGTTAAGTTTAGGTTATTTGTAGCCGTTTGGCTAATCAATGATGAAAGATAATAGTATCTATCCGCCATTAAATATAATTTATCTCTTAGCACTTTAGAGAGCCTAATCCATTTATTTAATACAATAAATCTCATTTCCCCTAAATAGCCTATTCGTGTAGGTATTTTGGCAAGAAATGGTATTAAAGCAGATTTAAAACTATTTGGCAGTATAAATGCATGGGTGTAATTTTGCTCTTTTATAGTGTTGCGAACTTTAAGAAGTAACTTAATAGATAACGACTTATTTGAGCTAAATTCATCAATAAATGTATTTGCTATTTCTGGAATGAATTGAGCTATATCTGCATAGTTTTTTCTGATTAATATATCTACTTGTGAGTTTGGAAATTCTTTTTTGATTTTTGCGATTAAAGATAGAGATATGATTATGTCTCCTAACCAATTTGGCATTATAATCAGTATTTTCATATTGAAAAAGTTTATATAATTCCTTTTTTTGGATATATTAATTTTATACTCTTCATATCATTTGCTTATATCTCTTGCTTTGTGTAAAGGTTTTTATACAGCCCTCCTAGCTTTATAAGTTCATCATGTGAGCCTTCTTCAATTAACTCTCCTTGATTTATAACTATTATTTTATCTGAGTTTCTGACAGTAGAGAGTCTATGGGCTATTATTATCATAGTTTTACTGTGCATCATATTATTTATAGAATTTTTTATGTGCATTTCAGCTTCGTTATCTAAAGCACTTGTTGCTTCATCTAGTATTAATATTTTTGAATCTTTATACAGTGCTCTTGCTAAAGCTATTCTTTGAGCTTGACCACCTGACAATATAGTTCCATTGTCGCCTAAAAAAGTATTTATACCATCTGGCAGTTTATTAACAAAATCAAGAGAGTATACTTGCTCTAAAGTATGCATTACTCTATCAATATCTATTTTATCAGCATCTGTGCCGTAGCACACATTATCTAACACTGTTCCGTTAAATAAAAGATTTTTTTGCGACACTAGTGATATATGTGATCTTAGATTATTGATTTTAAGCTTATTTATAGGGATATCATCTATATAAATAGTACCTGAAGTATAGTCATAAAATCTCATCAATAAGTTTATCAGTGTTGATTTACCGCTACCGGACTTACCTACTATGGCGATACACTGCCCTGGTAGTATCTCAAAATAGATATTTTTTATAGCTTGTTGTTCACTCCTATGTGTATTGTTATAAGAATTAGAAGAGTTGTTTTGATACATAATTTTTCTTTCATGACTTGGAATATCTATTATAGGTTGAGTGGTTTTTTTAATTTGACTATCGTCATAATAAGAAAAACTTATGTTGCTGATTTTAATTTTTCCTTTACATTCGACTATTTCTTCGGTGCCTAGGTCTTGTTCTTTTTCGCTATCTAGCTGCATGAATATATCTTGTGCAGCGGTTATACCTTTTTGCATAGATTTATTTATTTGGCTAAGAGCTTTCATTGGTTGGGCCATTAACCCTGCTATTGCAAAAAATGCAACGAACTGTCCAGTAGAAAAGCTATCTAAGAAGTAATTGCTTAGAGCAATGTAGGTTATTACAGCCATAACCATAGATAGTAATATTTGTATTATGGATACGCTTAGCCCTTCTGTTTTGGCGTTTTTAAGATTTTGCTTTATTAAGTTATTTAGTGCTTTTGCAAATCTAGATCTCTCAAACTTTTGAGCACCATGGATTTTAACTAGTTGGTGACCTTGTATAGTCTCTGAGGCAAATAAGGTAACATTAGCCATAGCATTTTGTATTTCTCGGCTTAAATGGTGAAACTTCCTAGCGGCTTTTTTCATTATATAGGCAACTATAGGCATAATTACTAAAAATAACAATGTTAATCTCCAGTTTTGATAGAGCATATAGCTCAGAAAGACAGTCAACATAATGGTTTCTCTTATTATGATTATGAGGCCATTACTTGATGCTTCAGATAGTTGTTGAGAGTTAAAATTTATCCTTGAAATTAAATGAGATAGGTTACTTTTATCGTACTCTTTAGACGCCATAACCATATAATGTTCGTGTAAATCTCTTCGGATGGACTGTACGATGGTGTTTGATATATAACATATAAAATAAAGCCCCATAAAATTACCAATACCTCTTACTATAGATGTAAAAACTATACTTATAACTATAAAAAGTTTATTATCTATAGCAATGAGGCTAGAGCTAAATTCACTCAAGCTAGATGGAACAGAGTTTAAAGCATCATTTGTTTCACCAGAAGAGTAGCTATTTACGTAATTTATAATATGTCTTAATATCTCTGCATAATATGCATTAGCGGCACTGTATAGTACATAGCCTATTACAATTAAAATAAAGTAATGAGATACAGGCTTTACATAAGTTAATAGTCTGATTAGTATATTAGTTTGATCATATTTTTTATCGTTTATATCCATAAAATATTCTAATCTTGGAGATTTTTGGTATTTAATCTTATGCGCTCAAAACCCAGTTTAGCCGAGACATCAAGTATTGTAATTATAGTTTGATATGATGTCTCGGCATCCCCGGATATGACTATGCTACTGTTTACATCACTAATATATGGCAAGAATGCTTCTCTTACTGTATCTGAGTCATTATCTTTGAGTACAACATTTTTTACAGAAATTTTATTTGCTCTAGAGATAAAAACATCTATTACATTATAATTTATTTGCTCTGCACTATTTTTGGCTTCAGGAAGATTTATATTTATTTGATTTTGTTTGGTAAAGCTTGATGTTAGCATAAAAAATATTAATAAAATAAATACTACATCAATTATGGGAGTTATATCTGGGATAGGACTATCACTATCTTGTATGCTTCTGAATTTTCTTACTTTATGAGTCATTATGTAAAATTATTTTAACCTTTTAGTATTTTTTATTCTTTAATGCAGAAAAATCGAATAGTTAAGCTATTGTATATGTTAATTAGTAATGTGCTTCATGAAATAAATTAGTATAACATCATCTAGAAAATATATTCTTAAATTTGTTTTGCTTTATCAAGCATAAGAAAATCAACAATGGTAATAGCTGCCATAGCCTCTACTATAGGAACTGCTCTTATACCAACGCATGGGTCATGCCTCCCTTTAATGTTAATTGTGATATTTTCATTATTAGTATTTACGCTCAAGCCTTCTTTTCTAATGCTGGCAGTGGGCTTAAATATAGTGTGAACGACTATATCTTGGCCTGTGGAAATACCTCCAAGTATGCCACCTGAGTTATTACTTAAAAATAAAGTTTCATTTTCTCCATTGCCTCGCATTTCATCTCTAAATTCTGAACCAAGCATCTCACAAGCATTGTTTCCATTTCCAATGGAAACAGATTTAGATGCATTTATGCTCATCATAGCGAAGGATAAAGCAGCATCCAAGCGGTTATAAACTGGTTCACCCAGTCCTGCAACAACATTAGATATATGTAATGATACTTTTGCTCCTATAGAATCACCTTCTTTGCGAATATTATCTAACATTTGGGTGATTTCATCTATTTGTGTTTCATTTGGGCAAAAAAAGTCATTATTATTTGTGTATTTCCAGTCGTCAAATGTTGTTTTTATATTGCCTATTTGAGAAATATAAGCTCTTATTTCAATACCGTATTTTTGCAGGATTTTTTTTGCAATGCCTCCGGCGGCTACTCTTACTGCTGTTTCTCTGGCAGATGACCTGCCACCACCTCTATAGTCTCTGATATGATATTTTTTTTGGTATGTATAGTCTGCATGTGAAGGTCTAAAGATATCTTTAATATCATTGTAATCTTTGCTTCTTTGATCTTGATTGTATATAATAAATGCTATTGGAGTTCCGGTTGTTTTATTTTCAAATGTGCCAGAGAGAATTTTTACTTGATCGCTTTCTTGTCTTGGAGTAGTATGGCGAGATTTGCCTGGTTTTCTTCTATCTAGGTCGTGCTGTAAGTCAGCTTCATTTAACTCAATATTTGATGGGCAGCCGTCAACTATTCCACCTATTGCTAATCCGTGGCTTTCTCCAAAACTGCTAAGCTTAAATATAGAACCAATACTATTACCTGACATTTGAAACTCCTTATCTTTATATATTTATTTTGTACGCTATAAATATACTGTAAATTTTTAGCAATAATTTTTTTTATTACCAATTCACATTAGTCAATAAAAATAGTATATCTTAAATACAGTACATTATACTTAATTATATTTTAATACTTAATTATATTTTATTGTTAGATTTGTAAAAATGTGAGTTTTGTTTTGTGTAAACAAATATTTATATATATATGATAGTTTTTAGGTATATAGGGCGAGAGTTTTTAATAAATGTATTCGCCATATTTTTTATACTTTTATTTGTATTGATGGTAGGGCAGTTTGCTCAACTGTTAAGTAGAGCAGCGGTAAATAGCTTTGGTATTTTAGATATTGTTTTCTTATGGGCAATTATATTACCTACTATAGTACCAGAGGCGTTACCTGTTTCTGTCTTCATAGCAGGTTTTATGGTCATAAGCAGGCTATACTCAGAGCAGGAAATGTCCATTATTTCATGTATGGGGATTAGTATATGGAAGGTCATCTCTTATATAATGGCTATAGGCATTATACTTGGGCTATTAAGTGTAGGATTTACTTCATTCATTATACCAGTGGTAGTTAGACAGTCTATTTCTTCACTACAAACATATCAAGAGGAATTTGGCATTGATAATATACCTATAAATAATTTTTTCTCGGTGTCAGATGAGCTGACTTTATACGCATCTGGTAAAGAAGATAATGCTCTAAATAAAATAGTTATAGCTATAAATAATGGTGCAATTAATGAATTTACTTGGATTGTGGCAGAAAAAATGGAGCAAAATAGTATAGATGGTGAATTATTTTGGATATTATCACAAGGATACTCTATATCTGAGAATGAAAATAATTTTATACATAATAAGTTTGAGAAACTGTATATAAAAAATCCTAATGTGTCATCAACGCAGATACAACAGACGTATTTTATTTCTTCTTTGGGTTTTACAGAGCTTATAAATCTTCAAGAGGATAATTTACTTGCAAAAAGAGAGATATATGATCGTTTATCTAGAGGTTTTCAGGTATTGATAGCGCTTTTCTTAGGAATGTCTTTTGGTATTCTTCGCCCAAGAGAAGAAAGACTGAAAAATCTATTGCCTGGGATTATTATATATATTGTTTTTTTAGCATTAAATATTAGCGGTTCGCAAGATATAGGTAAAGAAGGTGATACTTTTGCATTTTATTTAAATTATCTGATATTTATAATTATAGGGATTGGACTATATTTCTTTAATAGTTCAATTTCCTTATCAGATAAGAAAAATAAAATTTGCCATTTTATAAAAAGTAAGCTTAGCTTTAGTGCTAAATAGATATAATCTATGATACATATATCACCGGAAAGTCAGTTTCAAAGGTTGGACAATTTTTTACTTAAAAGATTCAAAGACATACCTAAAGCACTTATATATAAGCTCATAAGATCCGGGCAAGTTAGGGTAAATAGCAAAAGAATAGAACCTTCATATAAGCTGTATGCTGGCGATATTGTCAGGACACCTCCTTTTCTTAAACAAACTGAGAAAAAAACTTTAAACTTATCGGATGAATCTAAATCTAATTTTGAAAAATCTATTTTATTTGAAGACAAGTATTTTTTATGTATAAATAAGCCTTCTGGGCAGGCAGTACATGGTGGTAGTGGTATGTCTTTTGGTACTATTGAACAGGCTAGACATTTTTTTGGGAATCATTTAGAACTAGTTCATAGACTGGATAGAGATACATCTGGCTGTTTGGTAATATCTAAGAGAAGAGTAGCTTTAAGAAAACTACAAGATGATTGGAAAAATAGAAAGGTTCATAAAGCTTATAGTTTAGTTGTCAATGGTATTTGGTCTAATAAGCTAAAGAAAGTAGATTTACCTTTAAAAAAAGAATTACTTGCCTCTGGACAGCACTTAGTTAGAGTTAACCCATCTGGTAAACAGTCAATAACTAAATTCACTATTGTAAAACAACAAAGTGATAAAACTTTTTTAACAGCAAAACTAATAACTGGTAGGACCCATCAAATAAGAATACATACTAGTTACTATAACTGTCCTATTATAGGGGATAAAAATTACTCTAAGATTATGAATAAGATTGAATATATTTTAGATAAAAATGGCATAAATAGATTATTTTTACATGCTTCGCGATTAGATTTTACTCATCCTATGACGGATGAGCCCATAAGCGTAGAGGCCCCTCTGCCTATAGAATGGGATAAAGTAAAGTATATAAACTTTGACTCAAAATAATAAATATGTCATTTCTGTAGAGACGCCTAAATAGGAGCCTATACTTCTAACAAATTATTAAAATATTATTTAAGCGCTATTTGATATCAGTGTACCTTCTTCATAAACTAAGGCTTTAAGTATATTATTGGGTTTATTTAGATTAAATACCCTAATGTTTAAATTACTATCTCTGGATAAGCATATAGCAGTTAAATCCATTACTCCAAGTTGCCTATCCAAAATTTCATTATATGAAATCTTATCAAACTTCTTTGCATCAGGGTATTTATCGGGATTTTTGTCATAGACACCGTCGACTTTTGTTGCTTTGAGCATGATATTCGCTTTAATTTCAATGCCTCTTAAGCAGGCGTTAGTATCTGTCGTAAAATAAGGATTTCCTGTACCACCTGTCAGTATAACAACCCTTCCGCTATTAAGGTCATCTATTGCTGTATGGTGATTATAAAAATCTGTTATACCCAATATAAAAACTGAGCTCATGACCTTGGTTTCGACTCCTATATCTTTTAGCGCATCGCATAACGCAAGCCCATTCATGACAGTTGCAAGCATCCCCATTTGATCGCCTGTAACCCTCTCTATACCTATACTAGATAGCGAATGACCTCGAAATAGATTCCCTCCACCTAAAACTATCGCAATTTGATATCCTTGATTTATAACTTGCTGAATCTCTGTGGCTAACCTTTTCAACACAGATGGATCTAAGCCAAATTTAGAATTTCCTCCTAATACTTCTCCAGAAAGTTTTAGTAATACGCGTCGGTTTGGTTTATTTTTATTCATTAATAATATATCCTATGTTATAAAATATACTGTTAATTCTACCTGATATATCACATATTATCTATATTAAGATTTTATCAGAGGTAAATATGTAGCCTAATTTTTAAATATGCATAATTAAGGCATATAATTAATTGATAACTCTATTATATTCATATATCATTTTAATGTATTATGTTATATGATAACTCAAAAAATTAAAACAAAAGGCATTGCTAATATAAAAATCGTTTTAAGGAAATGCAATATATAGATAAAGGGGCGGATAATAAAAACTTTATAATAGTCCAGATAATATTAAGCTTTTTTATAGCTTTTCTGCTAGAGACAGTGCCTATTACTATAAATGGGTATCATATCTCTCCTTACTGGACGTTATTTTTTTGTATCCACTGGTCATTCTTTAATCCAAACTTATTTGGACTAACGTGGGGATGGATAATAGGTATTTTAATAGATGTTTTAACTAGAGCAACTATTGGTGTGAATGCATCCATCTTTGCTTTAAGTATCTATATCATACTACTTATGCATAGGCAACTTTGGATGTTTTCTCTATATCAACAAGTAGTAATAATATTTATATTTGTTTTATTTATGGGTATGTTGCAAGCACTTTTTCAGTTTGGCTTCACACAAATAGGCTATATAGATAATTTTTATCCAAACTTAATATTCCGCTCATTAAGTAGTAGCTTGTTATGGATAATAACTTACTTGATCTGGTATAGAAATATCCCTAAACAGATGTTTTAAATCCTGTTATACTTATTTTACTTTTTGTTTTTTATTTTTGGTCTTCCTTTATTATGAAACTACAGGAGCAAATAAAGAGGCTATTATCTATAATAAAACAGCTATATTCTCCTAAAAAGCTAAAAAATAGTATAAAAGAAGCAAATGACAATTCTCCCTATACCTTTAAAAAGATATTTTTAAAATCCATAAGAAATATACTTTACCTATTTCATAGGTTAATTATCTTATCGGCATATCTAATAGTTATATACTTTATTCTTATTTTTACAGTATACATAACTATCTCCACCAATAAATCAAATATAAATGACTTTATCGTTCGTATAGTTCAAAATATAAAATCTCTAGATTTTGAAAACTTAGAAATCGCCACAGATGGATTAGCTTTCGAAATAAAAATAGATAATTTAAGACTAGAAACAGTAGATGGGACTGAAGTTACATGGAGCTCAGCGGACTTATCTGCTCTAATATTTGAAAGTATTGTTTCGCTATATCCTGTGCTTAATAATATAACTATATCAAACTTGCAAATAGAGCTAAGAAATAGCTCTAATACACAATCATCTACAGACGATTATAACCCAAATGAAGGATATAGAATAGATGATTTCGCTCCTACGATAAATAGGGTATGGCAAGTAAGAGACAATATAAACACTATAAACTTAAATAATGCAACTATATCACTAAGTGACTATTTAAATGCTCGTTTAAATATATCATTTAATAAAGAGCCAAATAATATAACAATAGATATAGCCCTAAATGAAGAATTTACAGAGACATCTGGAAAGGTTAATATAGAGCTCCATGACACACGAACCGCCTCAGAGCTAGATGGTTTTATAGATATTGAGTTAATTTCTAAAAACATAAATCAATACGAAGAAAATAACTTAGATATAAATAGCTATATACTAATTCAAGATGGTAGAATTTCTTCAATGGATGGTAATATATCGGTGCAGGATATTGATTTACCTGATAATCCTATAGATTCTATAGATATGGATTTTGTGTTTGACCACGTATCCTATGACTTATCCTTAGATTTACTTACTAAAGTAAAAACAAATAATATATATGATACGCAAGGCGATTCACAAAATAACTCAACTTACTTAAGCACAGCTATAGTTAAGAGCTCAAATAGAACAAGCGACCCGGAGTTTTACGATCTTGTTTCTCACTTAGACGGAGAGCTTATAGACCAAATCTATACGGCATATAAAATTAATGTTGATTCACTAAACTTAGAGCACATAAACTATGTGCTAAATATATTTCCTATAACCGGAATTGTCCTAGATAATAGCACTGCTGGCTACCTAAATGATTCTGAGATAAATATATTTCTAACACGAAGCAATCAGCTTGTTGACTTTGAACTCAACTCTAAACTAGAAGCTGTGGACTTGAATCCAGTTATTTCATTTGGAATTCCTGGGCTTTACAGTGTCACAGGTACGTTATACTTAAATACTACTTCGGGCAATATAATAATTGATAATAGTCCAAATTTTAATTTATGGTTAAGCGATATTTACTCCAATAGAATGTATTTTGATAATATGCAAGGAAACTTCTCTTGGAATGTAGCACAAAATGGAAACTTTACCCTAAATACCAATACTATTAATTTAACCACAGAAGATGAAATAATAAAAACCAACTTAGATATAAATGTAATTCCCGACAATAATGCTTATGTCGGTCTAGGTATAGATGTAGAAAACCTTCCTGTAAATCAAATATATAAATATCTTCCTGATGAGGAAATTTCAAGTGAATTATATAACTGGCTTACCAATACTCTATCAGGTGGCTCTATAACATCTGCTACTATAAATCTTGACATTAACTCAAACCCACAACAAGGATTTCACCATAAATATGACATAAATGCAGAAGATATATTATTTACTATGGATGGTTTACCTGATATAAGAAATATTGATGGAGCAAAAATAGGAATAGATAATGAGTTCGTAACTGTAAATGCTACTTCTGGAGAGATAGATGACGGTATTATTTTATCAAATGTATCAACTGTAGTAGAGCTTAGTTCAGAAGGAATGGTAAATTTATCCCTCAGTCTAGAAGGTAATTGGGAAGATATTATCAACAAATTTCAACAAGAAAGTATAACTAAAGATATTTTTGACAGATTAGCTAGAATTCCTATTAAAGGTGCAGTAAGTGGATATATAAATATGTCATTTCCACTAAATAATCCGGATGAGATTAAAAATATTGAGGTCGTCATAGATCTAGAAGGTATGACTTTATTTATAGATAAAGACGATATAATTGGCACCACTATATCGGATGATATATATGGGAAAGTAAGCTTTGACTTAGAAAATGGTTTTAAAATTCATACCATAAGCGGAGCTATAAATGGTAACTTTTTCTTTTCATCACCTGAAGATAATGAAAATACAACTTCTATCCAGCTTGTATTGCCTATGAAATGGATATTTCAGGAGCTTTTATATTTTGATGAATCTGAAAATTTACCCGTAGAAGGAGAAAGTTTGTATGAAATAGATATATCCTTAGATAAATTAGATGAAATAAATTATGTAAAAATAAACCTAACAAGTAACCTTCTAGGTTCAGGAATATATTTAAACACCATTACAAAGTATCCTCAGGATATAATACAAACAAATATAAATCTGGAAATTACATTATCAGAAGATCAAATAATAGATATCCATGGAAATGGGTATATTGGAAATCTAAACTTTAATGTACTTTTCGATGGTGAGTGGCAAGTAAATATAAATTATATAGAAGATATTTTTAATCAAAATGCACAGATAAATGCCCAAATAAATGCAGCGCCGTATATTGATAATGACTTAAACGCCTCGGAAGGTTCTTTGCAAATCAATATAGCCAAGGAAAATTTGGCATTAGACGATATAATAAGAGATTTAAACTGGCTAGAATTCAATAAAATAAACTCTCTTAATAGTATGTTATTTTTTGAAGAAGGTGGAAATAACAATGATAATGATATAAATAATAATGATATATTTGATAACATAGCTATTTATACAAATATCACAAATTTTGATTTCTCACCTATCCAAAATGATACCTCGCCTCTCAGCGTAAACCTACTATATAGTGAATTAGCATGGAACTTATACGTAAGTAGTAACTTCTTATCAGGAACTGTTTCAACTAACCCTGAGTTCAAATGGGATAATGGATTACTAGCATTTAATTCAGAAATAGAAACTTTATCACTTAATTTTCTAAATGATTCTTTTAACAGGGAATCACCTATTGATTTATCAGGCTTTGTAGGGCCGATAAATCAGACTATACTGAGTACTTCACGATATGATAGTATATGGAATTTTATATTGCCTGGGAAAATAGAGATAAATAACTTTATCTTAAACGATCAAACCTTAACTGACTTAACTATTGATGTACTTCCATCTACAGATATTTCTTCCCAAGAAGAAATTGAAGCATGGGTCGTGAATTTATATCCAAATGAACCGTTAAATAATTCATTAGTAAATCTAGTTTGGGATAAAAGAAATAATATAACTAAACTATCTATAAGCACTATTCAATCTGAAGAATATAGTACATTTTCTTTTAATTTCCTAAAAGTAAATGAAGGAACTACCAATTTAAATATTACTTGGGATAATTCTCCATTTGATTTGACAGCAAATAAGATAAATGGTGATTTATCATTAGACTGGAATAGTGCTGTTATTTACACTGACAGTAGGGCCATACGATATTTTAGACTATTAGATATTATTGGGCTATTAAATACATCCAAAGTAATAAATGTATTACAACTAAACAGAGATGATACCGAAGGCAATAGCATACCTATACTCAGTGCTACAGCAAAAACTCAAATAAAAGATGGAGTATTAACTTTTGTTGAGCCTTTACAAGCAGAATCTATATCTTTTGCATTTGAAATTTCAGGAGATGTTAATATAGTGACGGAAGAGCTAGACCAGTTCTTAAATATAAGACTCGATGTAGCTCAAAGTATACCTGCCATAGCGCTATTATTTGCTATTCCTACTACGGGACTGGGTGCTATATCATTATTAGCAGGAGCAGCAAGCCTTGTATTAGGCAATGCCGTTGGAGAAGTATCGCAGGTTATATATCATATAACGGGCAATTTCGATCAAGCACAGTATGAACTTGTTGATTCACAATGACAATAAAATATAATATATCGTTCTAAATTTAGTATCTAATAAATGATGGAAGAATCTTATCAGCAGGCAGTAAATCAATTGCCTATAATATTGCCAAGCATTGCAAAACAAATACCTGCATTGATTGAATGGACTTTAGTAAGTGCTCTATTAGTATGGCTATTGTCAACTAGAATTTTAAATTTTATAGCATTTATATACTTTCGTATACTTAAAAAAGAAGAAAATAAATCGCTCTTAAACTTTTTGGATAGTAAGCCGTATATATGGCGGCTATGTATATTCATACTTTTACTTATTATAGTTTGGTTACCTATGCCTAACACACCTATTATTTATTATCTTAGAGGCTTTTTTGGTGACCTAAGTGTGATTACTATTGCTTTAAGTGTGGATGGTCTTTATAGAATTATTTGGAAGAAAAATCTATATACAGATAAACAAAGAAACCATATTTTATCTGTAGTCTTGATAACAGGTTCTTTATTTTTCCCTTTTGCTATTGGAATAGGAAGCTTAGACCCTTATAACTTAGGCTATAGCTCATTACTATTGTGGTTTAATCTATTATTGATAAGCGTATTGTTTTGGTCAATCGCTCAATATCATTTAGTCTTACTTATACTGCTTGCAATATTTGCTTGGATAGCACAATGGCATGAGTCGAATAACTTATGGGATTACCTTATAGATGCAAATATATGGGTTATAAGTTTATTTTCCATGTTACCTAAGTTTATAAAAATTATGATATTTGGAAGAAAAAAGATACAAAAAACTTAAATTCCAAAGCAATTTCAAATAAATACTGTAAAATAATTATACTAATTATGCATATATTTTATTTGTTAAAAAAATCATATTTTGCAACATTTTTAATACTTTGTTTTAAATGGAGAGATGGCCGAGCGGTTTAAGGCGCACGCCTGGAAAGTGTGTATACGCAACCCGTATCGAGGGTTCGAATCCCTCTCTCTCCGCCATTAACACCCAACAAGCTTTCATATGATGGTAAAGCCTTAAAAGTCCGACATTTCCAGGCTTTTAAAGCTTTGAAATTCCGAAATCAAATAAACCACATTCAATGTTATTAAATATTGAGAGGACACCTTAGCAGGACTGGACAAAGCTTATCGTGCCGGCTATGTATGATGAATTTCGCACCCAGACTGAAAATGTTTATCACAACATGTTTCGAGAGCTGGTCAGAAAGATCTGCAAAGTAACACTGTGCGCTTTATTCGAGATGAGCTACACACTCTCACTCGATCCTTGGTAACTTTGTTTAGCCCTGCAATACCGTGAAAATATCTGCTGGTCAGTGATAATATGATTGATAGTATCACAGTGGAGTATTTCTCAAAAACGACATGGCAAGCTGCAAGAAATCGTAAGCCTGCCGATAGCACGAGCACCCGACCGGGTTAGGTTGTTTGACTGCCCTGAATGAAAAATCTCAAGGCCATCCGTGAAGGTAAGTAAATATATGATTTCCCTTGTCGTTATCGTAGGCGCTTCATGCGTTGAATTTGGGCTAGTGGCCCGTAAGCATTCGTCGATGAGCCCTGAAAAGACTTATACGCTATCTAAATTAAAGCCATCTCAAGCTTGTGTTTCCGATTCATCCAGTCTGGTAGTGTGCGATCCAGCAGTTTGTAAAACTTAGTGCCATGGTTATGATGGATGAGGTGGCAAAGCTCATGAATAACAACATATTCAATACACTCCTTGGGTGTTTGAATAAGATTGACATTAAGCGTGAGCTGACCTTTTCCAGATAAGCTACCCCAGCGTTTATCCATTTTTTGCAGTTTCAGATTTGGTTTGTTTAGGTCTCCTTTTTTGAAACCATCCCAGCAATCATCAAAGATTTTCGACAAGTACATCTTCGCCCGTCTTCTATATCAAGAACCCATAAGTTTCTCTATGTGCTCTGGTTTGCTGGAAGTCGCCTCGATACAGAAATAGCCGTTTTTCAAAAGCACTTTATCTTTGTCAGATACTTCTATTTTCAGTCTGTATTTTCGACCAAGATAAAGGTGGCTTTCACCGCCAACATATTTCCTGTCCGGGGTCCTTGGATCAAACTGGTTGAAATAAGAAATTTGCCGTTTAATCCATCGGGCTCTTTTCTTTACCTTGTCTTCAATGGCTTCAAGCGATGAGGTTTTCGGCGCTTTGACCACGACACTTTTGTCAGGATGGACCGCGATTTCTAACGATTTACGATTCATTATCAAAAGTTCGTAGTCAATTTCTGTTTTGCCGTAGCTGATAGTGCAGGCAATGCTTTTCATTATGGATGCCTCCTGCTTTTGGCTATCTGCATCGTTTTTTCAATAATTTCATCCATCTGCTCTAAACTTAAAGCCATATCAAACTTGTCTTTAACCTCGTCATAAAGGAAGTCGTCTATGTCGTTAATGGCAGATTTTTGAGCATCATCATCGGTCCAGAAATCAACCTTCCAATGATCTTTAATGATGCGCTGAATGGCTAGAGATGTTTCTGCGGATACAGCCTCAATCTCCTGTGTCTCTGCCTCATACTTTATAAAGTATGGCTTGATTACACCATAGTAAGCGCATGCTTCATCATTGCCGCTGATGCTTTCTGGTACGTCATCATGCTTTTTCGAAACTACTGAATCACGAATATCAATGACTTTATTCAGGTAATCGAGATCAGAGATACGACGTGCTTTAAAGTCATCGATGGCTTGCTGGATCAGTTTTGAAAACTTCTCATAAAGCGCTGGGTCTTCATCCATCTTTTCATTGATGACCTTCTTCGTCGCATGAGCGATGGTGTCAGCCTTGGCAGCTGTTGATTTGCCAGAATGAATACCTTGACCTTTTTTGACAGCGTTAAAATTTTGATCGTCAAAAATATCGACAGGCGAATTCAGCTGAATAACCTCATTGGCCTGAATATGCGTATCGAGCAGTTTTTTAATCTTAGGCTCGTAATCACGGTATTCGATGGCCTCTGCGTAGCGCAGCTTTACTGATTTTTTCAGATTTTGGAATCGTTTCAGATCAGCCTTATAGTTTCGTAGCTTGGCTTCATCCGTTTCCATGATGAATTTATCAGTTGAAAGCGCAATCCCGAGGGTTTTGCTATACTCAGCCAGTCTTTCGTAGAAATCCTCACGCAACTCATCATCCGCCAGAAGAACTTCAAAAGATTCTTCATCATGCTTGTTTTTGACCTCTCGGAAGACATCCCATAAATCAGAATAGCGTTGCGGTAGCATTTGCACTTCTTCGTTAACCGAAGTCAGCGTGCCTAAAAGGTCTTCTTCGTCAAAGCCTTCAAACGCATCATACATCGTGAGCGCCTTATCCAGCTCACCCAGAACACTGGCATAGTCAACGATATACCCGAAGTCTTTGCCTTCGTGTAAGCGGTTCACGCGGGCAATAGCCTGTAATAAGGTATGCTCGCGCAGTGTACGGCAAAGATAGAGAACCGTGTTCTTGGGGGCATCAAAGCCGGTCAACAATTTATCAACAACGATCAGAATTTCCGGCTCTTCACCATATTTGAACTGGTTGATGACCTGCTTGGTATATTCCTCTTCGGAACCAAAGCGCTTCATCATCTTATCCCAGAACTTGCCAACCTCATCAGTTGGGCCTTCATCCACTTCCTCATGACCTTCACGAGTATCTGGTGGTGAAATAATGACCTCTGATGTCACAAACCCAATATCCTTCAGGTGCTCATGATATTTAAGTGCTGCCGCTTTGCTTGGGGCCACAAGCTGGGCTTTGAAACCTGTGCCTTGCCAGTTGGCGCGATAATGCTCGCTGACATCAAAGGCCCGCATGTAGATAACCTGATCGGATTTATTCAGCATTTCAGCGCGGGCATATTTCTTTTTCAGGTCAGCCTGCTGGTCTTTGTTTAAATCTGATGTGTGACGATCAAACCAAAGGTCGATGGCGGCTTGATTTTGCTCCATCTCTACGTGACGGCCTTCATAAAGCAATGGCAGTACAGCTTTATCTTTCACCGCCTGTTTGATGGAATAATGCGGCTCAATCAGACCGCCAAATTTTGAGAAGTTATTCTTCTCTTTTTTCAGAAGTGGTGTGCCCGTAAAGCCCAAATAGCAGGAATTGGGCAGCATCTGGCGCATTCTGGCGGCAAGAGAGCCAAAGTTTGTCCGGTGACTTTCATCCACCAGCACAAAAATATCCGGGGACTCATCGACATATTTTTCCGATGCCCAACCCTTATCAAATTTGTGAATGAGCGTGGTGATAATGCCGACTTTTTCTTTCAGGTGCTTCACAAGATTACGGCCAGACGTGGCGCATTCTTTTGAAAGGCCGCAGGCAGCAAATGTATTGCCCAGCTGCTTATCGAGATCATCACGGTCCGTTACAAGAATGATGCGCGGATTTACAACCTCTGTATCCAAGGCGAGTGCGCGTGTCAGCATCACCATGGTTAAGGATTTACCTGATCTTTGCGTATGCCAGATAACACCACCTGTTCTAATGCCTTCGCGGTCGCGGCGCTTAATTCGCGCAACCGTGGAACGGATCACAAAGAACTGTTGGTAACGCGCAATTTTCTTAATTCCTGCATCAAATAGCGTAAAGCGATAGGTCAGCTCCAGAAGTCTTTCCGGGCGACAAAGGCTGTAAAGTGCTTTGTCCTGCTCGGTGAGCATGCGCTCGCCTTCATTTTCTAACGCATCAAAAAACCCACGCGCAGGCGCAAATTCACCTGAGAACAGCGCATCTTTTTGATCATCACTTAAAGGCGTATTGATGATTTTGGTAATCTTATCTTCTTTATCTTCCAGCTCATTCCATACGCCCCAAAATTTGGCAGGTGTGCCTGCGGTCGCGTATTGAGCCGCATTCTTATTCACACCCATCACCAATTGCACGTAGGCGAAAAGTTTCGGGATGTATTCATCGCCTTGATTGCGGATGTTTTGGGAAACAGCTTGCTCAATCTCTACCTTAGGGGATTTACATTCAATCACTGCCAAAGGAATGCCATTGACGAATAGAACAATATCCGGCCTCGCGGTTTCTACGCTACGGTTACGCTCCACAGCGAATTCCGGCACGACATGAAACATATTGTTGGACGGTGTTTTCCAGTCGATATACTTCAGGTTAAAACTTTTTCTATTGCCCTCAACCGTCTGCTCCAGTGCTGTACCGAGAGTGATCAAGTCATAGATGAGCTCATTAGTTTTTTGCAATCCATCATATTTGACGTTTTTGATTTTTTGGATGGCTTCTTGAATATTGGTTTCGGAAAAATGATAGTCCTTGCCTTTGTAGTAGATGCTGTTGAATTTCTTCAGTTGCTCACGCAAAACGCCTTCCAGCAACACATTGCTGTTTTTACCGTCGCGCAGGTGATGAACGTCATGGCTCGTGAGCAATTGATAACCTGATTTAATAAGCAGCTCTAATGCCGGAATTTGAGATTGATGACGCTCATCAATTATGAATTGTGAATGATGAGTTGTGAATTGATTGTCCATCATCTTTTGTCCATTTGCTTTGTTGTCAAAATGATAGAACTCAATACTTTGGCCATTTCTTTTTGATCATTAATGAGTGATTCAAATTCTGTTTTGTTCAGATAACCCGATTGATATAACAATTCCAACCAATAGGCAGTTTCGTTACATTCCTTTTGAGCAATGGCCATTTTATGGACAAAATCTGATTTACTTTCTGCATGCTCTGCCTCTCGGATCATGGCACCAACTGATGTACCGCTACGCATAAGCTGTTTGCTCATGATATATTCTTTTTTCTCATCACAAAGAAAACGAAAAAGTTTTACCACCCGCAAAGCAAAAGCAAACGACTTATCCTTAATGACATTTTTCTTCTCATTCATAATTCATCACTCACAATTTATAATTCCCACTAAGCAGCTTTTGCATCAACCCACGCTTTTGCAAGCGGTAGTGATCGGCCAGTTTGATTAGCAAATCAGTTTCACGCTTAGCAGTGTTTAGTTTATTTGCGATAGCCTGTTGTTCAGGCAGATCTGGAGTATCAACATCCAGCTTTTTAAGGGCTTTTAGTTTTAATGCAGTTCGCGTTCCGCCTTGGATTTCACCAGCCAGTGCACGCTTAAATGCTGATGAATTTAGGAAGTAGTAGAGGAAATCTGCATCCATATGTTTGTTGGGAGCAAACACACCATACGCAGGGCTAATAAGACCTTTATCAACAATATCTTGTTTATTAAAAACAAACGTGCCATCATCACTCATTGATCGATAAGTGAAGTCGCCACGGCTCATGATTTTGTAGCCTGTGTTATCTTTGCTCGCCATTTGCTTTGAAAAATATTCATCTTGCAAGAACATTCCTCGACGCGAAGATGTCAGGCATGGGTACAAATCCGGAACAGTACTCTTGTCTTTTTTCTCTTCTATATAGTGATTAAGCGTTTCTGTTTTCCAGTGTTTAGCATTAGGGTTTCGTAAGAGAAGTTTAGACTTCAACCACCCGAATTGGCGCTCTTTGGCATCAATCAGCGCTTCGGTTTTTTCAATAGCCGTGTCCCATACATCAAATGTAGATGCCATATCTACCTGAGCATCATAAGGAGGCACGTGAATTTTTACTGGTTTTATTTTTTCTAGGCTTAAGTTTTTTTGTGCATTTTGTGTTGATAGGCTATCAAACTTTCTTTTCATTGTACTGAGTACATGGAAAAGCCATTTATTATAGACTCTTTCTTTTGGTGTGAATGCTACCAAGCTGTCTGGGCAAGCAGAATCAAAATCCAAAATCGAAACATCACCAACATTTGCAGCAATCGTCATCAATATTGTGTCTTTAGGGAACAACTTGCTTACAGCCAGCCCTTCTTCATTTAAGGTTTGGCCATATTCCTGAATATATGTTCCAGCCCTTGAAACATCACCTGTCTGAACGAATGGAATATCTCCTCCATAGTAACGTGGATCATTTCGTGGCCGAGGTGAAAAACGCCCTCGTTCAATCTTGGCTACGTCATCAAGCCTCATTGTGATTACCTTACTCATCCGCACCCTCCTGGACTAATCTGCTTCGTGTGCTGCTTTTCGAGGGCTTTGACCTGCTTGTCGAAATCAGATTCAAACAAATGATCTTGAATGATGCGGTATTTTTCAAACTCACTTTCAGCATAATTCTTAGCAATTTTTGCGCTGATTTTGCCTGCGTTTTGCAAGACATCTCGTTCATCAAATTCAAGGAATTTATCCAAACGTATTGCCCAGTCTTCCATCGTCATAGGAATTTTGCGGCGGGCACGATCTTCGGCCAATTCTAGGTAGGCGTTTACGATCCGTCCAAGCGAGTCCAGCTCATCTTGAGTTAGATAGTTTTTTGCCACAGCTACATCGGTTTTTACAACCTTGCCTTCAGGACTACCTTCCCAATTGGTTAGGCCCATATGGGGTTTTGAGCTGTCGGCTCGTTTTTTGATCAGCTCAGATGCAGTATGCTCGTGAATGGCATAATGAAGCTTGTTTTGTACCTTGGCGAAAAACTCACGGGTTGTTGGTGCATCCTTGTTGTAATCCACGCTTGTGGCATAAATATCAGTGATTTTCTGATAAAATCGGCGCTCGCTGAGGCGTATTTCCCTAATTTCAGCAAGCAGGCGCTCAAAATAGTCCTCGCCAAGAAAAGAGCCATTTTCAAGGCGCTTCTTATCCATGACATAGCCTTTAACCGCAAATTCTCTGAGCACCTTGGTGGCCCATTGACGGAATTGCGTGGCACGAACTGAATTCACCCGATAACCGACAGATATAATCGCATCGAGATTATAAAACTGCGTATTATAGCTTTTACCATCTGCGGCAGTTGTCCGGAATTTCCGGATAACTGAATCAGCGTCTAACTCCCCTGATTCAAAGATATTTTTCAAATGTTCGCTGATAGTTCGGACGTCTACACTAAATAGTTCGGACATCAGTTTCTGACTTAACCAGATGGATTCCTCTTCGTAGCGAACCTCAATTCCTTCTTCACCAGCCTGCTGGGTGAATATCAGAAACTCAGCTGTGCTATTTCGGATAGTTAGGCTTTTCGACTCTTTTTTGCTCATGATGCTAGCTCTTTTAGAAGATTAGCCATTTTTCCGCGCACTTCTACCAGCTCACTTTCAAGTGTATTAATTTCTTGCTGAACAGCTTCGATGTCGATTTCTGCTTCCTCTTCGAAGGTGTCGACATAGCGTGGGATATTCAGGTTGAAGTCGTTTTCTTTTAGTTCATCATAACTTGCCAAGTGAGCATATTTTTCTTGTTTCTGACGATTTTCATAGGCATTTAGGATTTTCTCTAAGTGTTCATCCATAAGGGCATTTTGGTTTTTGCCCGGCTGGTAATCTTGGCTAGCATCAATGAAAAGAACGTCCTTACGATCTTCGTTAGCGCCGCCTTTCTCACG
The DNA here is from genome assembly GCA_963455285.1 of Gammaproteobacteria bacterium Psp_hYS2021. Lineage (GTDB taxonomy): Bacteria > Pseudomonadota > Gammaproteobacteria. The sequence goes on along the minus strand of OY734021.1, from coordinate 1,891,776 downwards.
GGAGCGGTCGAAAATCAAAATAGCGACGGGGATTGATGTTGTCGGGAACAGATTGCCCGGCAGGCCAATGACGGCATCCAGCAAATTATCTTTGATCAGCTTTCCACGGATGTGTCCCTCAGCAGCGCCACGGAAAAGAACCCCATGCGGTACAACGATGGCAACGCGACCTTCTTTTTCCACGGCTGCCTCAATCATGTGACTGATAAAGGCGTAGTCACCTTTTGATTTTGGGGGAACACCGCGCCAGAAGCGGTTATACGTGTCAGCCTCAGCTTCGTCAGCGCCCCACTTATCAAGTGAGAATGGCGGGTTTGCGACGATATTATCGAATTTCATTAGACGATCATTTTCCACCAATGTTGGTGAAGTCAGCGTATTGCACCATTCAATCCGGGCAGAGTCGGCTCCATGCAGGAACATGTTCATGCGGCATAAGGCCCATGTGCTGCCGTTCACTTCCATGCCGTAGATAGAGTAGTTGCGGTCACCGACAGCCTTGGCAGCCTCAATCAATAAACCACCCGAACCGCATGCCGGGTCGCAGATGCGAGCTCCAACCTTTGGCTTGCACAGTTTGGCAACCAGCTCAGACACTTTGTGCGGGGTGTAGAACTCTCCAGCCTTTTTACCTGCATCAGAGGCAAATCGTTCGATCAGGTAAATATAAACATTACCGATAACATCTTCAGAAATACGGCTTGGGCGCATATCAAGTTGAGGCTTGTGGAAGTCTTCTAACAGCATTTTCAGGCGACGGTTACGGTCCTTGGTTTTGCCCAGATTAGCTTCTGAGTTAAAATCAATATTACGAAATACGCCTTCGAGCTTGCTTTTATTGGATGTCTCAATTGAGTCCAGCGCGATGTTAATCAACTCACCAATATTGGCTTCATTGCGCTTTTCATACAGGTCGTAAAAACTTGCATCTTTGGGCAGGATAAAACGTTCACGCTCTAGCTTGCGGCGAATACGCACATCGTCATCACCGTATTGCTTGCGATATTCCTCATAATGATCCTTCCATACATCCGAGATGTATTTCAGGAACAGCATCATAAGGATATAATCCTTGTAACCAGCTGCATCCATCACGCCACGAAAGGTGTCACAAGCAGCCCATGCAGCGTTATTTACGTCTTGTTGTTTAATTGCTTCATTCGTCATTTTTGTGCTCCTTGTGCTTATTTCGTATCTTTCGGTGGGTACGGGTCGTTGCCATAGCTGTTTCCGGCTCTGATTTTGCCGTCACGGCCATGGACTTTGGTATCGGATTGTTGGTTGCGGGCAATTTGTTCGGCACGTTCAATCGCTTCTTTCTGCGTATCGGTGACCTTTGTTGCCTTGCTATTACCTGCGCCCTTAACGGCCATCCGTCGGGGTGCTTCACTACATGTTGATTTTTTCCTCGTGTCATAGTATTAATCCCTTGCTCTTGACTGAGTTTGACCCGGAGTAGATGTTGCCGCATCGAAGCCGGGTTTTTTATTACTCGCGGTTTGGCGAGATTCTGATGCCATCTGCATCAAAATTCCTTGGGTGTAGATCGCTTTGCGATTTTTAATCTCTTCTAAGAGTTGCTGCTCTCGCATGGAGAAGCTGAAAAACTCAGCCACTTTTTTTTGCTGCTCTAATGAGGGCAGATTAACTTCTAAATCTTCCAAGCCTTGCTTGCTGACCATCTTGACCATGGTGCCTTTTGATCTGGACGCGAGATAAGACTGCGAAGATGGTTGGTTGATCCACCAAAGCAAAAACTCTGGCACAACCTTTTTTATATCTGGTCGAACACGAAATAATGGGGCAGCCACGATTGTGCTCTCTACGTCCTCATTAAGTAGCGCTGCAGTATTTGTCTGGCCACGAGAGCGGAAAATAATATCCCCTAACTTGGCAAGCTGATTCGACTTAGGCTTTGCCTGGTCGATATGGATGCTTTCGCTCAGGTGCACAAAGTTGTCGTCACCAAGGTCTTTCATCTGAATGACCCTAACATCACCATCTTTGGATGCCTCAATCCGAGAGCGAAACGTCACTCCCGATGAAACTTTGGCTATATCTTTTAACTTTAAAATCATCTTAATAAAACTCTGTAATTCGATTACTGTAAATAGAGTTTGTCACAAAATGTTTCGTTTGTCAACTAAAAATACAGTAATGGCGTTTTTGTAAAAATAATATACAGCAATACGATAATGATCAGATTCTCTACTCACCATCGGATTTGGCCTCCTTTTTGGGGTGTCGCCATGCGAGTTTCCTTAATGTGAAGGTGTTGAGCGAGAACATGGACAAGGCCAGCACCACGGGCAACTGTTACAGAAAAAGGCTTGGAACATGAGACTGCTTATCTTCAGTAACTCAAAGACGAAGGTAAATCTGTACTTGAAATTCCTAAAGATCGTAACCTGCAAGATGCCCTAACTGGATGAGTACAGTGCTATTTTATCAGGCAGTTTTTTTGCTACTCCATGGCGAGGTGACGCGGATTTTCTGGCAGATCATTTAACCTACACCCACATGCCTACATCTAATCATTATAACATAAAATAAGCCATCATTTTTTGCAATCATTGCCTAAACATTTTTAGATATGCTTCATTCTATAAAAAACATATAGACAAAATAAGATACTAAAAAGCTTTGAATAACATTTTTCATAATGCTGTAGTTATGTTGTAGATAAGGGTTATTTTACAAGTTATGCTCAGAAAATAATCAAGGCAATAGGTCTGTTGAATAATAAGTAGAAATATAAAAACTTTTATTTATTACTTATATATTGAGGCTTAGGTGTTTTTAGAGCTTTTAGTATTAGAGGTTGTTTATTTAGATTAATTTGTTTACGGTGATTTTAGTCAATTTGGGCCGCGTCTACTACTTCGTTTTTTCCTAAGTCTTTAGGTAAAATTAAGTTTAATAAAATAGCGACGATGCCACATAAACTTACGCCTTGCAAACTAAATTCACCTATTCCAATCGCCATTCCACCTATTCCAAAAACCAATGTTATAGCGATAATAATTAAGTTGCGTGATTTGTGTAAATCTACTTGTTTTTTTATTAGAGTATTAAGTCCCACTGCAGCAATTGAGCCGAATAATAAAATCAATATGCCACCCATTACAGGTATTGGTATGGTTTGAAGAAGTCCACCTAGCTTACCTACCAGTGCTAGAACAATTGCTGTGATGGCAGCAAAGATCATAATAATAGGATTGAAAGCTTTTGTTAGCATAACTGCACCGGTGACTTCACTATATGTTGTATTTGGTGGAGCTCCAAGCATAGATGCCGCTATTGTTGCAATACCATCTCCGGCGATGGTTCTGTGTAAGCCAGGCTTTTTTAGATAGTCTTTCCCTGTGGCATTTGAAATAGCTAACATATCGCCCACATGCTCAACTGCAGGTGCTATAGCAACAGGAATCATAAATAAAATAGCATTTAGATTAAATTCAGGAAAAGTGAAATTAGGTAGTGAAATCCAAGATGCCTGAGATACAGCAGAAAAGTCAATAATTCCAAAAAATAAACTAGTTATATATCCCGTAACAATACCACAAAAAATAGGCAATAGTTTAAGTAATCCTTTAGCAATAACACTTACAAGTATAGTAGCTAAAAGTGAGATAGAAGAGATATACAGAGCGATATCGCCATCAATTAATTGTACAGTACCATCTCCTGTTTTTCCCAGAGCCATATTTACAGCCACAGGAGCCAGTCCCAAACCAATAACAATAATTACAGGACCCACAACAACAGGTGGAAGTAGTTTGTGAATTATTTCAACTCCTTTTATTTTAATTAATACACCTAAAATGACATATACAACACCAGCTGCCATTAAACCACCCAATGTAGCGTTTACACCCCAAGTTTGAATGCCAAAAAGAATAGGTGCAATAAATGCAAATGATGAGGCTAAAAAGATAGGAACCGAGCGACGAGTAATAAATTGAAATAATAATGTACCTATACCTGCACCAAAAAGCGCAACACTAGGATCTAGTCCTGTTAGAAGTGGAACAAGAATTAGCGCTCCAAATGCAACGAATAGCATCTGTATTCCCTGTAAAATATTTTTCATACTTAAATCTTAAAATTGATAAACATAAGAAAGTTGATGACCATGAAAAATAACCTTTAGTTATGTATTCATAGTGCTAATTGATTCTCTGATGTATTTTTATGAGAAGTTTTTAACGGTTGAGTTTGAGTGTACATGTGCTGTAGTTATGGCTTGTGTAATTAGTTATATTTTTTGCTGATAAAAAACAAAAATAGTAAAAACAATGATAAAAAAAAGATTATAACACATTTAGCTAAAGATTACTTATCAATAGAACTAGTTAATTTAGTTTTGCTTTATACGTTATTGATATTGTCAATCATATATTTGCAGTAGATATATTGATATACTAGAAATAAAAAATAAAAATAAATTAAATTATTTTTATTTTTAATGATTAAGGGGGTAATAAAGTTCTTTATAGATGGTAAGCCTAAAAAGCCAAAAAAGACTAAACAATAAATATAAAGCAAATTCAATACTTATGAAAATACTTTGTTTTATATCTGTATATAAAAGCTATACCTACGCTAGTATTATATAGATAATGTTCAATCCAAGTTTTTAAACCTCTTCTCAGTGAATATATTTATTGAGTGTAGAAGATTCCGTCATTTAATAAAGGGAAGGAGAGCATATACAGTTAGTCGTTCACAATCAAAAATTGAGTATCAAAATAAATATAAAGAATTAAGAAAATGATTACTAGTAAATATAAAACTTATCCTGCATCATTGAGTACTAGACTTACTGAAGGAGGTCTTAGGTTGACAAATCTAATTAAAAATGGCAATGAAGGCTTCCCATTGATAAGTATAATCACTGTATCTTATAACGAAGAGAATAATATTGAAAATACTATTAATTCAGTAATAAACCAATCTTACACTAATATAGAGTACATTATAGTGGATGGTGGCTCTACTGATAAAACCATTAATATCATTAAAAAATATGAGTATCATATAGACTACTACATAAGCGAAAAAGATGATGGTATTTATGATGCTATGAACAAAGGAATTGCTTTATCTAACGGAAAATATTTATTTTTTTTGAACTCAGGGGATTCTATAGTAGATGGCGATACTATAAAATTCATGGTCGAAAATATGAACCATAAAAGCCCTTCTATACTTTACGGTAAAGTTATATTACGCTCTTCTGAAGGAGAAGCTTTGGGAGAAAATCTAAAAGAATTATCTGATGATAATATATTGATAGGCTACCCTATCCCTCACCAAAGCACGCTTTTCCCTGCAGAATTCTTTAACTCCATAGGATACTATGATATTAACTACAGCTTGGCGGCTGACTATGAATGGTGCTTAAAAGCAAAAATCAAAAGATTACCATTTACAAAAATCGATAGGCAGATAGCAAACTTTCAAGTCGGCGGTACCCACAGCAAGCTATCTGATTTACTTAACTTACAATATATATTCATATTATCAAATCACAATATAATAAGCTTACACGAGGCTTCTTCATCAAGATTTGCTAAGTTTTTAGACCAAATAAAAAAAGATAAACTTAGGACACTTTTACAACAAGTAAAACCGCCTTTAGATAATATAGATGCTATCTTGAGAATTTTGAAAAGACCTAGTATAAAAAAGCTAACATTAAGGATAACATCGCTTATGCCTGATAAATTAAAGCATTACCTTAAAAAGATATTACGATAGTCTTTAAGTATTAAATGATAATATTGCCCTTAACTATTAAGTGATTATATGATAAATTTATAACTCTTTAGCTTGGTTTAATAAAGCTTAATCTATCATAGGCAAGAAAAACTATTTTATAATTCCAATAAATCCCAATAATGTTCAATGATGTACCCCTTATAATACAGGCAGGTGTCTGTATTATTTTTAGCTTTTTTTTAGGCTTATTTATTTTTCCAAAATTTATAAACTACTTAAATAAAAGCAAACTCTTTAATCCTATAAGAGATGAGCTTGATAAAATGCATGATACTAAAAAGCAAACTCCCAGTTTAGGAGGTTTAGTTATATTATTTACATTAAGCATAGTTTCTTTGATTTTTGGTGATATGTCGAATCCTATTATATGGACTGTATTATCTGCTATTTGGCTATTTGCTATAGTTGGTTTTTGTGATGATATAGGAAAGATTAAAAGTAAAGATTCACAAAAAGGAGGATTGACCCCTAAATTTCGTTTAATGCTAGAAGGAATTATTACTTTAATCATCGTTTATATACTTGCAAATATCATTGGTGAAGAAAGAGTTTTTTCATTATCCTTTAGCTCTGATATAACCATAGATTTAGGTTGGTTTTACTTTGTTTTTGCATACATCTTAATTGTAGGCTCAGCTAATGCATACAATATAACAGATGGGCTTGACTCTCTTGCTGCTAAAGTTGGGTTAACTATTTTAATCGGTATTGCGATATTGAGTTATTTCTCTTCTGATGAAAGCTTAGCACAGAAACTATCCCTTAGCTATAATCCTTTAGCCTCTGATGTACTAATAATAAGCTCATCTATAATTGGAGCCCTTACTAGTTTCTTATTATTCAATACAAAGCCTGCTCGTATTTTTATGGGAGATACAGGCTCTCTTGCTATAGGCTCTTGCATGGCATTTTTAGTTATGTTGTTAAAAATGGAAATTATATTTGCATTTTTATCTTTTGTTTTGATATTAGAGGTTATGAGCTCAATGATACAAACTGTGTATTTTAAGCTTACGAAAAAGGTCTATGGGGAAGGTATAAGGATATTTAAAATGGCACCACTTCATCATCATTTCGAGAAATCAGGGTACTCTGAAACTAGGGTTGTCAATATATTTACAGCTATATCCACTATATCAGTTATAGTGGGAATAATTATTGCAATGGCTTTTTTTAATTAAATTTTCTTTTGTAAAACTGTTTTAATTATATCTTCTGTTGTAAGCTCACGGATATTAACTATAGAAGCTAACGCATTTTCTACTTCATTTATTTTATACCCTAAAACCAATAGAGCAGCTTTTGCATCTTCTATATGTGTTTCTATCTTAGTAAAAGATGATTGCTTGTTCTGATTAGGACTATTATTTATCTCCTCTTGATTTAATTTCTTTATCAAGTCCTTCATTTCAAGTATGACTCTATCAGCAGTTTTTTTGCCAAGTCCACTTACTTTTTGTAAGCTTTTATTATCAGAATTATATATTATAGTAAATAAATCCAATACCGAAAAGGTATCTAAAATACTTAAAGCAACCTTACCACCTACCCCATTTACTTTAAGTAATAATTGAAACATATCTTTCTCATGCTTTGAGATAAATCCATAGAGCTTGTGCATATCATCTCTGACCATGAAATACGTATACACACTACAATCTTCTTTTTGTTCAATCAAACTATTTAATGTTTTACTTGTAACATCTACCTCATAGCCCACTCCACCTGTAGATAATATTGTGACTATATTATCGTGATACTCTAAAAGAGAGCCTTTTATCATGCTTATCATAATTTTATGTTTCTTAATAGATAGGAAATTTTTCTAAATGATAGTTTATAGATTTTATATTTGTTTATTCTTTTTCTATATCTAAAAGTGCTTTTTTTATATCTATTCCGCCATTAAACCCTACTAAACTTCCATCTATACCTACAACTCTATGACAAGGATAAATTATAGGAATAGGATTTCTACCTATATTTGCGCTTATAGCGCGAAGCTGCTTTATATTAAAATATTCTCTTGCAAAACTAGAGTAAGCCATCGTATTACCATATGGTATTTTTTGTAGCGAGCTCCATAGTTTAATTTGGAAATCTGTGCCTTTTAGTTTAGTTTTTACTGTCCATGCTTTTAATTTTTTATCTAAATATAAATCAAACTCACTAAAAAATAACTCTATTGTTTGATTAGAGCTATTTTTTGCATGAAAATCACTTAAAAATTTAGATATTTGAGAGCTCCATAACAAAGATACTAAACTGTTGCCATCACTGACTGCGACTACCTTGCCTATTTTTGGGAAAGATTTTATTTTATAAAAATATGAGTATTTCATATGGCATTGAGTCATAATATTAAATTAAAATATAATTGACATTATAATAAGATGATTCTTTATAATTATAAACCCTTAATGAAAGTATATGGAAAAAATTAAGCACCTAATTATTCTCACGTTAATATTGATGACAGTTATTTCATGTAATAGCTCATCAGAAATTACGGACGCAGAGGAGCCTCCTATAAATATAACAGACTCTCCTAAGATAGAAGAGTTTATTTTATACGCAAGTGATAATATTGGAGTTACTCGGGATATACTTGCAAATATAGACCAAGATTTACTCAATATAATGGCTTCTATACCTGCTGGGGCTGATTTAGCTAATCTTATACCAACTGTTACATATAAAGGAGGTAATCTAACTCCTAAGAGTAGAGAGCCTCAAAGCTTCATCAGCGATGTTTTATATGAAGTCAGATCTACCGATATATCCTCATTAGCTGCTACTTATACTGTTTCAATTTCTCAAGCAGCTATTGACGAAAAAGAAATCACATCCTTTGTTTTTCCATCTGAGCTAAATACAGGATTGTCAGAAGATATTAATGCTACTATCTCAAATAGCGATAATACCATATCCGCTGTGTTACCAGAGCAAGCAAATATAAGTGCCCTAATACCTATAATTGGATTTATAGGAAGATCTATATCACCTGAAAGTGGGATTCCTACAGACTTTAGTTCTGTTGCTACTTATACTGTTGTAGCATTTGATAATTCAACACGTGAATATAGTGTCGATGTGATAATAGAAACAGAATCTACAGCACAAATAACAAGCTTTGAATTACTAAGAGAAAACAATAATACCTTAACTAAAAATGTATTTGGAGAGATTAGTACAAACCTAGGAGAAATTATTACTAGGTTCGCATATGGAAATAGAATAGATGATGTTTTTCCACAAATTGAGTATATTGGTGGAGATATTTCCCCGTTTGGCAATATAGATTTAACAGAAGATGTCGAATATAGAGTTCGATCCAATGATTTTTCTAGTGTTGTTCCATACATAGTTAAAGCTCTTTATGATTATCAATTTGAAAATAGAAACATATTGGCAGTAAGTGCTGGAGGTAACCATAGCTTATTTTTAGATAATCAAGGCTCTTTATGGGGCTCTGGTAGTAATTCTAGTGGTCAATTAGCCTCTTCAGTGTCTGCAGATACAAATATAAATCCAAATCCTATTGAAATACTTGGAAATGATGGTACACAATTATCAAATATATCTAAGCTGTCTTCTAGTTATAAATCTAGCAGTTTTGCTATAGATAATAATACTATATGGGCTTGGGGGCGTAATTTTGAACAGATAGATATTGATACAGGAGATACTAGCTTTGGCGGACAGCTTGGAATAGGCAATAACATAGACCAGAGCTCTATGGTAACTAAAGTAAGAAATAGTAGTGATACAGGTAACTTGGAATCGATTATTGATGTGAGTCCAGGCTTTGGTTTTACTATAGCTCTGGAAGATGATAATACTGTATGGTCGTGGGGAGACAATCACTTTGGGCAGTTAGGTGTAGGAGATCAAGTAGGGACTTACCTGCCGGTTAAAGTTCAAAATACCACTAATAATGGAAATCTAAGTGGCATTTCTAGTATTTCTGCTGGGCATGATTTTGTTATTGCTTTGACTGATAACGACACTGTACTGGCATGGGGAAATAATAACTTTGGTCAAATTGGCAATACTGCCATTGCCACTAGTAGTTTTGCAACTCTTCCTACGGATGTTTCAGTTTTATCTAATATCATAAATATAGATGCTGGCGGTTATCACGCCATAGCACTAAGAAATGATAATACTATATGGACATGGGGAAGTAATAACTTGGGACAGCTTGGTCAAGGTACAGAAACTAATTTAGAACAAACACCTGCACAAATCCTTACAGATGGAGCAACTATATCGGCAGGACAAAGGCATAGTTTAGCAATAATGAACGATGGAACTCTTATGGCATGGGGTGGCAATGCCTCAGGGCAACTTGGAATAGGTGATACACAAAATGCAAACACTCCGATAGAAGTCAGGGGCATAACAAATGTGGCAACTATATCAGCAGGCTTTGATTACAGTATTGCTATTTTAGAAGATGGAAGTGTTTGGAGCTGGGGTAGCTCTGGGTCCTTCAGTGAAGGAGGTTATCTAGCTAATGGCTATCTAAACCAAGACGGTAGTCCTCCAGGTTCTTTAGTTCCAAGGATTATTAAACATATTGACGAATCTACTAAAGAAGTATTAAGTTTTGTTTTATTACAATCAAATAATACTTGTCTTTCTTCTGATATTGTAGGAATTATAACTACTAATACTGTAGCTTTGAATGGATTAGATGTTGCTTGCTCAGGAGTAAATATTATCCCTAGCATAGTACACAATGGAATACAAATACTGCCATATACTAATGAACCTGTTAATACAAGCTCAAATGCGACGTACACGGTTAAAGCATTTGATGGCTCAGAAAAAGAATATACAGTAGAATTCAATTGATTAATAATAAGCCTAGAGCATATATTGCATATATTTACATATACTTCGTATCAAATTCACTTGATATATAATACAAATATACTCATATATTTATGTATGTATTAGAAATTTATAATGAATTTATGACAAAAACATATTCAAGGCATGAGAAAATATAGCTCAATTAAGATATAATGAAGTGATATATGTCTTGAAAGAATATACTATAATGGTAAACTTAAATCATATGCGTTCTTTGTAGTTTGTTATTTATAATTAAAAATAATTTTTATTTACACCTTTTTTTATTTTTCATTGACTTAAGGAGGATTTATGTCAGTAATTACTTCAATGAGAAGGAAAAGTATTGTTTTGGATAGTGTTCAAAGCAAGGTTCTGAGAAATACTTATATCCTTCTATCGATGACAGTTGCTTTTAGTGCATTCATTGCATTTTTATCACTCAGAATGGGGGCTCCTCTTATATCTCCGCTTATTACTTTTATTGCTGTTATAGGCTTAAGTATGGCAATTCAAGCAACTAGTAGATCTTATTGGGGAATAATTTTAACCTTTGCTCTAACAGGTCTTTTAGGGTACATTTTAGGTCCTATTTTGAGTATTTACTTATCTTTAAGTAATGGTACTGAAATTGTGGGTTCTGCTATGGGCTTGACAGCATTTATATTCTTCTCCTTATCCGGATATGTTTTATACTCTGGTAAGAGCTTTTCATTTATGGGTTCTTTCCTATTTGCAGGATCTATGGTAGTTATAGGCGCTTTTTTGCTAATGTTAGTGCTTGGTTTTTTCGGTGTAAACATATCAGGGCTACACTTGGCTTTATCAGCTGTTATAGTTCTTTTAATGAGTGGATATATTCTTTATAATACAAGTAGCATTCTAGAAGGTGGTGAAACAAACTATGTGCTAGCTACAGTTAGTTTATATCTTAATATTTTTAATTTATTTATACATCTTTTGTCTTTACTATCATTTTTCTTTGGCAGAAGGTAATATTTTTTAATTCTCTCATACGCAAAAAACAACATAGAAGAGTAATGTCTTCTATGTTGTCTGTTGTTTTATATTTTTATAACCTATATAACAAATCGTGCAGGAATACAGTACATTAGATAGTTTAAAATCCAGGTTTGAAGGCGTATTTACTTCTAATAAAGGCATATTATTGCCAAATAGTAATAATTTAGGAATTTTATGGGAAGCTATAGAGTACTCTACCGCACCGCCTAGCAAGAGATTTATGGCATTATTGTCATACTCATCATTTTTAGCGATTGAAGAAAATTTAAATGAAAATATCCATTGGGCTGCCTCAGCTATGGAGTTATTTCATACTTTTACTTTACTTCATGATGCGTTGCCGAGTTTAAATAACCGTGAGACAAGACATGGCATGCCTAGCTGTCATAAAAAGTTTGGAGAATCTGTAGCTATATTGTGTGGTGATTTACTTCACTCATTGTCTTACAAATCTTTAAATAAAATACAAAGCAATAGTGAATCGTTTCATAAATTGATGGATAGATTTTCAGATATGTCTGCGCTAGTCATATTTGGACATATGGAAGATTTACTATCAAATAATAAGAGTCTTGATTGGCGTGGTACAAGAAGTATTTATGAAGCGAAAATAGCTTCACTAATTGCTACGGCTTTAACCATCGGTTCACTTTGTAGCTCTAAGTGTAGTGAAGATTTTACTGATGTAATGTTTTCATTTGGGCATGACTTGGGAATTGCTTTTCAAATAAAAGATGATTTATCTAATATAGAGCATGATGTATCTAATACGATAGGCTCAATAAGTTTTGCAAATAATAAAGAATTAGCCGAAATTGAGTTACAAATACTATTTGAAAAATGTGAAAATTTCTTATCACAGCTTTCTGATAAAGGATACAGAACTCTACTTCTTATGGATATGATAAACCTAATAAAAGCATTATAGATATTTTTTACGTAGATTATGAGTATTTGTCCTGATAAGTGGATTATAAAAAAAGCATTAGAAGAGAGAATGATAGAGCCTTTCTCTAAGGATTTAATCAGCCATAATGATAATGGTGAAAAAATAGTTTCTTTTGGCACATCTAGTTATGGTTATGATGTAAGATGTGCCACTGAATTTAAGATATTTACTAACGTCAATAATAGTATAGTAGACCCTAAGCACTTTGACTCTAACGTATTTGTAGACTTTCATGGAGAACAGTGTATCATTCCGCCTAATTCATTTGTACTAGGCAGAACCTTAGAGTATTTTCGGGTGCCTAGAAATGTAATTGCGATTTGTCTTGGTAAATCAACATATGCAAGATGTGGCATAGTTGTTAATGTTACACCTCTTGAGCCAGAATGGGAAGGTTATGTGACACTTGAATTTTCAAATACAACAAACCTACCTGCTAAATTATACGCAAATGAAGGAGTGGCTCAGCTTATATTTCTAGAGTCATCACAAGAATGCCTAACTAGCTATAAGGATAGAAAGGGGAAATATCAAAATCAAGTAGGCATAACTCTACCAAAAACTTAACTTAACATTTATACATTAAAAAAATAAATTATTAAACCATAAGGATAAAAATTATGTCAGATAGTAAAGAAGTCCACAATGTAGATAGTGCTGTAGAAGGCCAACTTAAAGTTTTCTCAGATGAAAGTTCATTAAGTGCTAGTATACTTTTGTTTGTGGCCACATTTTTAGCTATTGTGGCTGCTAACTCACAATTTTTTAGTGATTTTTATATGCATCTTTGGGAGATAGACTTTGGGCTTGTTGTTGCTGGCATTCCTCTTTCTATGACATTGCATCATTGGATTAATGATGGGTTAATGGCGATATTTTTCCTAATGGTAGGCCTTGAAATAAAGCGTGAATTATTAATAGGTGAACTATCAGATCCCAAAAAAGCAATGGGTCCTTTAGTTGCAGCTATAGGAGGGATGGTAGTACCTGCCTTTATTTATATTACTATAAATCCTGATTTAATACGAGGTTTTGGTATCCCTATGGCAACTGATATTGCTTTTGCTCTAGGGGTTATAATGATGTTAGGAAGTAGAGTAAATCCTTCTTTAAAGCTATTCCTTGTTACTTTAGCTGTTATAGATGACCTAGGGGCAATTTTAGTAGTTGCGATTGTATATACAGAGCAGCTTCACTTAGACTATATAATATATTCAGTTTTAGTTTACATTGTATTGATAGGCTTACGCCGGACTCCTCTAAAAAATAAGCTTATCCCGTATTTATTATTAGGAATTTTTCTATGGTATTTCATACACCATGCAGGAATACACGCAACTATTGCAGGAGTATTACTAGCTTTTACTATTCCTATATCACCTATGATTAACGAACGTGTATTTTCAGCAAACATAAAAAAATCATTGGAGCATTTTAATCAAACAAAAGATGCTACGCCTTTATTAACTAAAGAGCAAAGAAATGCTTTAAATAATATGACTTATAATGTACACAAGGTCAGAAATCCTTTAGTATATTTTGAGCATAAGCTACATACTTTAGTATCTTATTTTATTATGCCTTTGTTTGCGTTTGCTAATGCAGGATTTCTTATAAATGCTCAGAACGTAAATACACATATATTTCCAGTATTAGGTGTGTTTTTAGGATTATTATTAGGTAAGCCTATAGGTATTATGCTTTTTACATGGAGTGCACATAAACTAAATATAATACAAAAGCCTACAGGTGTTGGATGGATGGATATACTAGGAGTGAGCTTTTTAGCTGGAATAGGTTTTACAATGTCAATATTTATAAATAATCTAGCTTTTAGTGATGGAGGCTTGATAGATGCAATTAAGATAGCTATATTCTCAGCTTCTATTATTGCGTGTTTTTCAGGCATAATGATTATAAAGTTCTCATCTAGAAAGCAAGGCATGAGCTTTCTAGATTAGGTTCTTTTCTTAACTTAACTATTTTAAAAGGGATTTTTAATGAAATCTTTTATTTCCGACCGAGCAAACGCCGTTAAACCATCTCCTACATTAGCTATGTCTGATATGGCGACTAAAATGAAGCAACAAGGAATTAATGTTATTAGCTTATCTGCAGGTGAACCAGACTTCGACACGCCTACACACGCTTGTGATGCAGCAAAAGATGCTATAGATAAAGGCTATACTAAGTATACAGAAGTAAATGGTATTAAATCACTACGTGAAGCAGTTATAAGCAAAATGGAGCGTGAAAATAATATAAAATACGACCTTAATCAAGTATTAATCTCTTGTGGAGGTAAGCATAGTATTTTCAATCTTATTATGGCAGTTATTAATCCTGGCGATGAAGTAATAATACCTGCTCCTTATTGGGTATCGTATCCTGATATGGTTTTTATTGCTGGAGGATCTCCTGTAATTATTGAAAGCAAAGCCCCCGGCTTTAAGATAAGTGCACAGCAGCTTGAAAGTGCTATAACTGATAAAACTAAACTGCTATTTATAAATTCACCTTCTAATCCTTCAGGGATGATGTATAGTGCAGAAGAATTAAAGAGTTTAGGTGAAGTATTAAAGAAATATCCTAATATTTTAATTGCAAGTGATGATATATATGAGCATATCATTTGGCCTGGTAAGAAATTTAATAATATACTCAACTTATGTCCAGAATTATATGATAGAACTATAATTCTAAATGGAGTTGCCAAAGCTTATGCAATGACTGGTTGGCGTATAGGTTATGCTACAGGTCATCCTGATATTATAAAGACTATGAAGAAAATACAGTCTCAAAGCACTTCAAACCCTACTTCTATAGCTCAGTATGCTGCAATAGCTGCATTAAATGGAAGTAAAAAGTCTATAGAAACTATGGTCGATGATTTTAAGCAAAGACATGATTATATAATTTCAGAAATCAACAAAATTCATGGAATGAAAGCTTATCCAAATGATGGAACTTTCTATGCTTTTATTGATGTAAAGCAGTTAGTTTCAGAAACACAGGGAATAGATGATGATATAAAACTCTCTGAATATATTCTGGATAAAGGTCATGTTAGTACTGTAGCTGGTTCTTCTTTTGGCATGGAAGGATATATCAGACTTTCATATGCCTCATCTATGAGTAATCTAAAAGAGGCAGTTAGTAGACTTAAAAACTTATTTGGTACAAAATAGAAAAATAAAAAACTTATTTTATTATCATTTATCTCGTTTTTTATAATCTATGAAAAAATTAGAGGCATCTATAGACTTTTCGTCTCTAAGAGTGTATTTATTAATCTTAATAATGGGGGCGATAGTAGCTGTATCTAACTATTTAGTACAGTTTCCTATAGAATCTATAACAATAGGAGGAGAAGTAATTCTCACGTATGGCGCTCTTACTTACCCTATGACTTTTATTGTAAATGAAGTATGTAACTATTGGCATGGAAAAAAGCAAGTTGTTAAAGTTATTGCTTTTGGTTTTTTCATAGGTATTATTATGAGTTTTTTTTTAAGTACACCTAGAATTGCAATTGCCTCAGGAATAGCTTTTCTGACAGCTCAGAGTTTAGATACTTACATTTTTTCATATCTTGAAAAGCGTAGTCTAATATTTAGAGGATTTTGGAGTGCTCAAACTGCTGCTATGTTTGATACTATTTTATTTTTTAGCATAGCTTTTTCTTTTACAAGTGTTCCTTGGCAAACATTAGCCTTAGGGGACTTTTTTGCGAAGTTTATTATAGATTGTTTAATGTTAGTGCCTCTTAGGTTTATCATTTTTCAGCCTTGGAAAAAATTATCTAAGCCTGCATAGTTATTTATATGTTTAGATTATGGCATTTTATGATAATGATGATAAGTAAACTAATTATAAGGATAAAAACAACAGTATATCCCATATTATTAGTACCACTACTGTTTACAATTGTTTCTTGTGCAAGTACAGATAAAGACTTAACAGATAAACAAGCATATGACTTAGGTATGTCATATATGGAAAGTGAGGATTACATAAGTGCTTTAACAAACTTTTCGTATTTACAAAATCGCTATCCTACAAGTATTTATAATAGACATGCATATATTGAGTCAATATATGCTAACTTTATATTAGGAGACTTTTTACAAGTAGATTCATTAGCTAGAAGGTTTGATTATCTGTATCCTACAGATGAACAAATACACTATGCTCTTTATTTGAGGGGTATGGCATTATTCAATGCAGATAAGTCACTTTTTGAAAATTACGTATTTACTGACCTTTCTCAAAGGGATTTAGGTCTTGCGTTTGAAGCATTAGGTATTTTTACTGCATTAGTAGATAGGTATCCAAATAGTCCTTATGCTTGGGAAGCATATAAAAGAATTATTTTTATCAAAAATCGTTTAGCAGAAAGGGAAATGGATATAGCACGCCATTATTATGTAAGAGAAGATTATATAGCCGCCATATCTAGGTGCAATAATGTACTGAATAATTACATTTCCTCACCACAAGCTTTATATGCTTTAGCTACTCTAGAAAATATATATAATCTTTTAAATATGAAAGAAGAGGCAGATAAAGCAAGGGAATTATTAAATATCTATGACCCAGAATTTAAGATTCCAGATGATTATTTAAAATACTAAGTATAATAAAATATATTATGAAACAATTTTCTATTTTAGAAATAAGAGATCTGAAGAAGTCTTTTTTCCAGCAGAAAATAGGAGCAGATGAACTAGAAGAGTTATTTATATTAAATGGAGTCAATTTATCTATAAATAAAGGAGAAAGTGTAGCAATAATAGGTAGGTCAGGCAGTGGAAAATCAACTTTATTATCACTTATGAGTAGCCTTGATAAAGAAACATCAGGAGAGATATTACTAGATAATAACAATCTAGTTACTATGAATGAAGAAGAAAAAGCATCTATAAGATCTGAATATATTGGATTTGTTTTTCAATCTCCGCAGTTAATAGATAATTTAAGCGCTTTGGAAAATGTTATGATGCCTTTAGAGCTTAAAAATGAAAAAAATAAAAGAAATAAAGCTAGAGAGTGGCTTGCGAAAGTTGGACTAAAAAACAGAGAAAATAATTTACCATATCAGTTATCGGGAGGTGAGGCACAAAGAGTATCTATAGCTAGGGCTTTTGCTGCATCTGCTAAAATACTTTTTGCAGACGAACCTACAGGTAGCTTGGATGAAAAAACAGGCGAAAGTATAATAGACTTACTCTTTAGTATGAATGATGAATTTGGAACAACTCTAGTATTAGTTACACATGATATGAAATTAGCTAAAAAATGCTCTAGAGTAATGAAACTAGAAAATGGAATTATAGAGGAAATTACCGTAGATTAGCCGAGTTTTAATTTTTTTATAGACAATTAATTTTTATATGCATTGACTATGTATGTGTGCCATGACTGATAAGGAGATAGAAAGTTTATTTATTGAAAGTATAAAAATAAAAGAAGAGTCAAAGCTATTGATTCCAGATATAGCCAAAGCAGGAGAAGCAATATTCAAGGCTATAAATAGAGGGAATAAAATATTATCTTGTGGAAATGGTGGTTCAGCAGGAGATGCTCAGCATTTTACCTCTGAGTTAGTTAATAGATTTGAAAAAGAAAGAATATCTCTGGCGGCCGTATCTCTGTCTTCAGATATTAATACATTAAGTGCCATAGCCAATGACTATGGTGTTGCGTATATGTTTTCCAAACAAGTAGATGCAATTGGAAAGAAAGATGATATCTTAATCGCTATATCTACATCTGGTAATTCAGACAATATCATAAAAGCAATAGAAAGCGCTAAACAAAAGCAAATGTCAATTATAGCATTAACCGGTAAAGGAGGAGGCAAGATAAATAGTATGATGAAGCAACTTGATGATTCAAAAGATATTGAGCTGTGTGTACCTTCCAGTAGTACAGCTAGAATACAAGAAGTTCATCTATTGATAATTCATAGTTTGTGCTATTACATTGATTCTTTTTATTAATTTATTCTTTTTTTAAAGATTTTATATTAGAAACTATTATGTTTTTAAATACTACTAGTATAGTAATAGCTATATTTGTACTATTATCAGGTTGTGTTACATCATCGACAGTACAATTAGAGAATCCCTATCCAATTAAAACCATTTCTTTTTCTCAGAAGTCCTCTGATGATGAGCTTGCATCTGATGTAGTAAGACAACTAGAAGGAAGAAGTCAGTGGTTTGTGAATCAGAGAAGTAGCTTTGAAATCAAAGCATTCAATAATGTTATTTTAGTCGTGGCGAGAGTTCCTAATGAAAATATTTTAGGTATTATAGAAGAAGGGGTATCACATGATGCGTATAATACAGATATATCTATAGGTCCACCTAGGACTTGGGCTAGCTCTGCTTCTGACTCTACTTTAGCAACACAAATAAAATCTTCATTAATCCTCAGCGGAATTGATGCGAGTATCGTAAATATAACTGTTTTTTCAGGTAGTGCTTATTTAATGGGATTTGTTGACTCTAATCAAAGAGATTTTATATCTGATGTTGTTTCACGAGTATCTGGAGTAAATAAAGTAGTAGATCTATTTGAAGTTATTGATTCTTAATTTATCTTTAGTGTAGTCAAATAATGCATTATCTACACTTCCATCATAACTTACATCAACATCACTATCATTAAACATAAACATACTCTGCATCCAGTTTGTAAAACTACCACTATCAGCCATATAATCTGTTAATGCTTCATTACTTGTTGTGTTATGACTTATTTCATGAAAATATACATCTAATAAATCTTCTTTTAGCATTTCTATATTATCTACATTTATATGACTTACTCCATAAGCATCATTTAGCCCTAATACTAATCCCTCTCCACTAGCCAATCCTAACTCTGCAAATAATCTCACCTGATCTTCTGGACTTAAGCTATTCAAATATCCTTCTAACTGTGCATAACTACCAAAATTCTTATCCATACTTCCTTTATTTATTCCTATTACTGAATTCTTCCTACTTCCTTTCCATATATCTACTATATTTGCATCTTCTGCATTATCTACTAATGGTGATAATATAGCTTTTCCTGTATCTATTCCTAAGCTAGTCACTCCTGTCACACTCTTTGCTAAATTACTTTACTTTTATTTCTTTACTTCTTCTGAAATTCCTTTTTGTTCATTCTCTTGATTAACTTCTTCATCTTTGCTTACTGCATGTTTTTCTATCTTTCCGTTACTGTAAAAGGTAAAATATCCATAGTACTTATAATAAAGTAATCCTTTCTCTGTTAAGACAAAATCTCCTGTATCATTAACAACAAATGGATAATAAAAAATAATATCTGTAATGCAATTGTAGTATTTATTTAGCTCTCTTGCTTCTGCAATCTTATCTGAACACAGACGAGGAAAATGTTCATCAAATTCTTCTATCATCTTTAATAAATCTTCTCTGGTATAGCTGAATAATAACCTCTTAGTTTCTCCATCAAAAAAATTTATTTTCTCAATATTGCAATATGTCCTTGATTTTCCGATAATTCTACAATAAGTCCTCGTCCTTTTTTTAGATTGGGTTCATCGACAAAGTCTCTATCTTTCAATTTTCTTTAAAAACTTCAAACAGTTCTTTATGAACTTCAAGCGGTGAAATGTATATATTTTCATTATCTTTTGTATATTCTTTAATATTTTCATTCTGTAAAAAATATACATCTTTGTATTCATTTGTTATTGAAGCCCTGATATAACCACAACTAGTCAATATTAAACATAGTAATATAATTATTATTCTCATCTTATCTAGATTAACAGTATTTTGTAATTAATGAATTATTAGAAGGGTCATTTGTAACTGAAATACAGTCGGCCTCTATCTCATAAGGATTATTAGATGATATTCCACCATTTGCAAAATATTTTGGTAAATATAAAATCTCATCTTCTCTAGCTTGATCAACATGCACCATTTCATGAGCTTGTAAATCTATAAGCATAAGTGTATAAGTAGATATGAAAGGATCATTTGGGTCATAAATACCATAATTAATAATATCTCCAAGTGCCAGCCCAGTTTCATCTGACATTAATGGATTATTTTTAAATTCTACTACTCCATCTTGATTATTATCAACAGTTGCATCACCATATCCTTTAACTTTAAGCCTTTCAAGTATTCTATCCGATATAAACCCAGTCCATCCTACAAGAGCTCCTATCGCACTATATGGTATTCTAGTATTAGAATAAAAATTCTCATATGCATCTAATATTCTATCTCTACCTTCTTTTGTAAGCCAATCAGTTGATATATTCGTATTTCCACTAAAGTCTGCATTTATAAACTCTATGTCTTCTTTCACTATAGATAATATACTTTCTCCTTCTATATTTACGTCTTCACTTTCTAATAATGTTATAACATTCTCTTCATAGGTCTTTGTATCATCATAATTATCTCTTGATACTATCCCACTCTCCTCTGATGTTGTCTTAGTATAGCTTTCATTTATACTTGCATTTGCTCCTACACTCGATACATACTCTGTTGAGTCTTTATCTCCATTTCCTCCTAAGTTTATTCCAAAGCTACTTCCTATACTCTCACTTTCATTTTGCACTGTCTCTATTTTCACGTCTCCTCCTATTTCCATTACTGTATCTCCTCCTACTATAAAGCTTGAACCTACTGAACTTTCCTGTCTAATACTACTTTCACTCTCACTTACTCTCATATCTGCATATGCTTCTCCATAAAATCCTGTTCCTAGTGATGGCACTGCTGATGCTGAACCTGCTGTTGATAATGCTAAGCTCGTAGTTGCTGCTATTAATCCTTCTACTGCTAATCCTAACTCTGTTTTTGCTAACTCTACTGCTCTCTCTGATGCTTTTCCTTCTTCATATAACTTTTCCATTCTATCTAGTTTTTCTTTTGCTTGGTGTACTGCCTGCCTTGCTTCATTCACTCCTTTTCCTGCATTATATGTATCTACATAACTATTTCCTATACTCACTCCTACTTCTAACTCTACTTCTTTTGTTTTCTCTATCTCTTCTTCTACATCTTTTACGTCTACTAGTCTAAAATCTCCTCCACTTCTTACTTCTGCATTTTCTAGCACACTCACACTAGATCCTGCTATCTCTATATCTTCCTCTATATTCAATAATAAGTGCCCTGAACTGAAATTTGAACTTATATTTTTTACACTTGTACTTTCTCTACTATATTCGCTTATTTCTCCTGTTATACTTACATCATATGAATTATCTGCATATTTTGACTCACTTCCTGTTATTTTCATTTCACTTTTTTCATATGTTTCTGTTGTAACTTCTTCCATACTTCTTACTATCAACTCATTTGCATTTATCGCTGCTAAACCTTCTACATTTACATCTGACCCTGCTATCTCTACTTTCTCCTCTGCATTCACTATCATATTTCCTCCTACTTCCACTTCTGACTCATGTAATGTTATCTCTGTTTTACTTGTCTTCTCCTCTGTCTTAGTTAGTATATATATCTCCATCTAATCCTAAATCTACATCTACTCCTGCCATTTTTGCTAATACGGCAGTCGCTGTCGTCTCTACTAATGATTCTACTGCTGTTGCCACGAAGTTTGTTATTGCTGCTCCTATATTGAAATTCTCTTTCGTATGAACTTCCCAATGCTCATTTCTCAATTCCGCTGCTTTCACTACTACATTCTCCACACTTCCTCCTTCTGTTGTTTCATATACTCCTTCTTCATTCGTTTTATATTTTCCTTCTTCATCTTTCGCTATTGTAAAATCTCCTATCATTAAATCCTCTCCTGTATCGACTTTCGATCCTTCTACTAAAAAGCCTCCTTCTGCCTTAACCACTAAGAACCCTCCAAAGTTTAGCTCTGAGCTCACTGCTTCTTCTTTCCTACTATATACCTCATCATGACTACTAGATACTTCTCCCTTTTCAGTTTCAATTGTATGCACTATCTTACGATTTATGTCATTTTTTATTGTTATATTTCCTCCTTCTGATACTACTTCTCCGTCTTCTTTTGCTTCTACTATCGACCCTAATACATTTATATCTTCACCTGCTTTTATGCTTAGATTGCCTCCTGAATCTACCTTTGAACTATGTACAGTTGTTGTTAACTGCTCTACTGAACTTTCTTCCCATTCTTGTTTTCTATACTGTGTCGTTGTTTCTGATAATATATTTACTTCATTTCCTGCTTCTAATGCCATATCTCCTCCTGATTCTATCTGCGCTCCTATTATATTTATATCATCCCCTGCTTTAAGACTCACATCACCACCACTTATACTTCCTACTGATGTTATTATCTCTTCGGTATCTGTACCATACTTCTTATCTCCGTATGTCTCCTTCTTGCTTGTATTAGCTATACTTCCACCTGCATCTAAACTTAGATTTCCTTCTGAGCGTATCTCTCCTCCGTCATTTATTATATTATTTTCTGATACCAGCTCTAGATTTCCTTCTGAACTTATATTACCAAACTCATTTACTATATTACTTCCTGATAATACTACCTCCTCTATTCCTGTTATATCTCCATAGTTATTTATCTCTCCTGCTCCTATTACTTCTATATTAGTGGCACTTATCGTTGAGCTTGTATATTTATTTTCATCAAAGTCTGCCAAATATAGCTTAGGTACGTATGCTTCTACTATTTTACCATCCGGTGTTACTATTAATTCTTTTTCTACCCATATTATATCTTTCTTTAAGCTTGATATCTGATCTGGTGTTAATGCAATTCCTATATCAAACTCTATTCCCTCTTCCTTCAATCTATCTAACTCTGCATATGAATTATCATATAATCTCTCTATTTGCTCCGTATCTGTTCCTATTCCTTGTTCTAAATACTTCTTGCCTGTTTTCTCCTCTATCTCTCTAGTTATCAATTGACTTTCATAAAACGGATCTCCTACTAATTTCAAATCCTCATCCGGATCATATCCTATCCTATCTAAAAAGTAATGACTTCCTCTTAATTTATCTGTACTAAGATATCTTACTCTCGTTTCTAATATATATTTACTTCCTTCTGGTGCTTTATTAAATAATGATGATAAATTAAAATAGTCTGCCTTATTTTCTATTTCTATTTCTCTTTCTAATACTTTTTCTTCTGTATGAAAATCCACTCCTTCAACTGTCAAAACATTTTCCTCTACTCT
Organism: Gammaproteobacteria bacterium Psp_hYS2021; assembly: GCA_963455285.1. GTDB lineage: Bacteria > Pseudomonadota > Gammaproteobacteria. Next base: position 1,867,951 of record OY734021.1, on the reverse strand, counting down.
CAATGTTTCTAATGTCGAGCCACTTCCTTTTGTATCTAGTGTTGTACCACTATCTATAGTATTTCGTGTCGATCCGCTTCCTATAGTACGTAATGTTGTGCCACTATCTATTGTGCTTTGTGCTTAAAGCTTGCTCTTGGTCCACTGTTTCTGCCTCTGTGTAGTCTTTCTCTTTATTAGCCGCTGTTTTTATATTTTGAATTTGATTATCTACTCCTTCTTTATTTGATTCTTCTCGATCCTTATTCCTTAAATATGTTTGTTTTGTATCTTCTAATTGCTCTATATTCTCTTCTAAAAATGCTATTTGTGACTCTAATGAATCTATTTGTGAGTTTTTATTCTCTGTATTTGCCTCAGTTAATGTAGTTTCTATTTCTACTATCGTATCTATATCTCTCTGGTATGATGATATATCACTTTCTATTTGACTCTTTTCTGCTTCTAACTCCTCTGTACCTTCTCCTGATGATAATATAGTATTTATTTCGTCTAGTCTTGTATTATCCGTTTGTATTTTTTGTTCTAACTCTGTCTGTCTTTCTGATAATAATTCATTTGCTTCCAAGTCCTCTATGCTTGTTAATTTTTCTGTGAATGTCGATAAAGCTAAGTCTATGTCGTCTATATTGGTTTCTATCTCTACTTTAGAACTTTGTAATTCTGCTAGCTGCTCTTCTAGTCCTTCTTTTAATGATTCATCTGTTTCTACACTTATTTCTTCTATCTTTGCATCTATCGCCGATTGATTATTATCCAATTCTACTCTCATTTCATCAAGTGTTTCTTTTATCTGGGTTTTATGTACTTCAACTGAATCCTTCGTTATTTCTGCTACTTCTGTTTCAGAAGCTGTTAAACTATTTAAGGATTCTTGTAGCTCTGATAAGTACGATTTATCTGATGTTAATTTATTGTCAGTTGTTTCTATGCTATTTTCTATTTCTGATATCTTGGCTTCTATTGCATTTATCTCTTTTACTAGTTCTTTAGGTATTCCATTAGCTATATCTCCTTCCTGTCTTTCTCCATTTTCAAAGTAAGCTACGCCAACTGCTGTTATTCCTCTTTCTGCTATTATTAATGCCACGTCTTTAGAAAATATTTTATCTTTTCTAGTTCCATTGTATTGGTGCTCCTTACGTATCCATTCTGACGTCCAGCCACCAAACCTACCAGCAAATCTTTTCTCCACTGACCAAGTTTTTCCAAATACCATCCTTAAGTCTCTAGTATCTTCATAACTTGTCTTATTATATAAAGAACCTCCATTAATGAATATCTCATTCATTGACGATATTGTTGATGATGTATTGTAGATTTCTGCATTATTTATCGTTATGTCTCCTCCTGATACTATGAATGAATGTCTCGTTCTTAGTGTTCCTATAGCCTGATCCTCTCTCATTAAGTTATAATATCCTTCTCCCCATCCTCCTACTTCTATATGATTTACATTATATCCAAATTCTCCTCCTTCATCTAAGTCATAGTCATATCCTTTATTATTCAAAGTATCCGCATTGATCGTTATATTTTCTCCTGCGTCCATTATCGACGACCTGTAGTTATTTTCATTATTACCACTTCCTATTTTTATCGCTATATTATCTACTTTAGTTGCTGAACCTTCTCCATGCTTTCCTTTTATCTCTAAATTCTCTAATGTTAATATCTCTCCTTTATTTATTATGTTTCCTCCGTATAGTTTTATATCTTCCAATCCAAATAATAAGCTTATATTTACTAGTAAACTACTATCGTCTCCATCTTGTTTTAACGTACTTATATTACTGATAGTTTCTGCATTTAATTCCAAATCCTTACCACTTTGTAAACTTCCATAATTTTTTATCTCATTTGCTTTTATCTCTATACCTAAATCTGATACGATATCGTATACTTGTGCTTGACGCATATTCTCTTCTTCAACACTGCTATCTATTACGTACCCATTACTAAATAACCCTCCACTTTCTATAAATGTTCTTCCTTGCGTTTCTATATTAGTTTTATTGATTAAATCTGATTCAGATTTGATCTTTAAGTTTCCTGATGTTGATATCAATCCTTCTATATCATGACTATCTAAAGCTACTAAATCTTCCATGTGGGTATTGGTTAGATATATTTCTGCATTGTTCCCTGTTTTTATTTCTCCTTCGATATTTGTTAATGATATTGCTGTTATCGTAGTATCCCCTGTAGATGAAATTAATCCATTTTTATTTGTTAATCCTACTGTTTCTATCTTCGTATCACTTTCTGATATTATCTTTGCACTATTATTAGTTAAGTCTCCTCTCAATATTAGCTTTATATCTCCTTTCGTACTGATCGTTCCACTTTCATTGTTAAGATTATTTCCTGATAAATCTAAACTACCTTCTGATACTATTTCTCCTTTTGTATTATTTAAGTCCTCTGTTAACTCTACTTCTATATCTCCTTTTGAACTTATCATCCCTTCTTCATTAACTATATTATTCGCTAATATGCTTAAGCTATCATCAGATATTATCTTTCTTTTTGTATTATTTAAGTCTTCTGTTAATTCTATTTCTATATCTCCTTTTGCACTTATCATTCCTTCTTCATTACTTAGATTATTTCCTGTTATATCTAAATTACTTCCTGTTATTATTTCTCCTTCATTACTATTTAAATCTCCTCTTATAACTAAATTTATGTCTCCTTCTTTACTAGTTAAATTCCCTCTTAACCACATACTTAAATATCCTTTGCTCTCTATTGAACCTCCTATATTATCAATATTGTTTCCCGTTATATCTAAATTACTTCCTGTTATTATTCGACCTCTATTATTAATTAAATTTTCTATCAATACTAAGTTTATATACTTTTCTATACTGATAATACCGTTTTTATTGTTGATACTATTTCCTGATAAATCTAAACTACCCTTTGATATTATTTCTCCTTTTGTATTATCTAAATCCTCCGTTAACTCTACCTCTATATCTCCTTTTGCACTTATTACTCCTTCTTCATTAACTATATTATTTCCTTTTATATTTAACGAATCACCTTCTGTTATTATTTCTCCTGCTTTACTATCTAAATCACCAGTTAAATCTATGCTTATATCTTCTTTTGCACTTATCATTCCTTCTTCATTAACTATATTATTTCCTTTTATATCTAGATAATTCTCTGTTACTATATCTCCTTTACTATTAATTAAATCTTCTCTTAAGATTATATTTGTATTTCCTTTAATACTAATCGTACCACTTTCATTATTAACACTATTTCCAGATAAATCTAAGCTACCTTCTGTTATTATCTCCCCTGCTTTACTATCTAAATCACCTTCTAATTCTATGCTTATATCTTCTTTTGCACTTATCATTCCTTCTTCATTACTTAGATTATTTCCTTTTATATCTAGATAATTCTCTGTTACTATATCTCCTTTGCTATTATCTAAATCACCTGTTAATAATATCTTTAAATACTCGTCACTGCTTATTACTCCTTCTTGATTGCTTACATCATTTGATCTTATATCTAAATAATTTTCCGATATTATTTGACCACTATTATTAGTTAAGACTCCTGTTAGTAATATGTTACTTTGCTCTTTACTACTAATCACTCCTTCATTATTATTAATATCATTCCCAGATACAGATATTTTACCTTCTGATATTATAGAGCCATCTTCATTATTGATACTGTCTATTTCTAAATCTATATTCTCTTTTACTTGTATTTCTCCTCTTTCACTTAATAGCTCTTCTGAGTTTATCTCTAAGTTTTCTCCAGCTTGAATCTTTCCTGTTTTATTTTCGAAATTGATTAACTTTTCTTCTCCATCCTTTATCACTATGCTCCCGTCTGTACTTATCAATCCTGAATCGTTATTATATAAATGTTTCGTTTCGATTCCTATTCCCGATAATGACTTGATTTCTCCTTTATTATTAGTTATTTCCTTTGCATCTAAATTAACATTGCCTGAACCTACGATTATCCCTTTATCGTTATTAATCTTCTCTCCTTTTATATCAATTTCATCCAGTGATAGAATCTCTGAATCTATATTGACCAACTCACCAGTCCTTATTATTAGCCCTTCTGAGCTGAAAAAACTTCCTATATTAAATAAATTACCTGATTTTATACTTAATCCTACATCAGTTATTATTCTACTTTCTTCATTCTTCATTGTTCCTAATAGGGATATGTCTATCTCTTCCTTTGACTCTAACGTGCTGTTTATATTCTCTATACTATCGCCTATTAAGCCCTATTCCTTCTTTAGATACTATAGAACCATTTCTATTTATTAATTCACCAAATAATATCTCTACATCGCCTTCTCCATATATCTTTCCTAAATTCTCTATATAATGACCTTCCATATATATTTTTCCACCACTCTTAATTTCTCCTAATAAGTTTATTAACTCTCCAGAACCTTCATTGTGTACATTTATTTCCTTTAATCCTTGTATCGAGCCTCTATTATTTCTTAATAATTCCTCGTATTTTATGTCTATTGATTGATTTGAACTAATTACACCATCATTATTATTTAATTCTAATGTATCAATAGTTATATCTTCTTTTGATATTATTTCTCCTGTATTCCTTATTAACTCACTTTTTGAGCCTCCTTGTGATATATTAATTTCTCCTTCAGATACTATTTCTCCTACATTCCTTACATCTCTACTAGTTATCTCTATATCAGATAAACTCGTTATCTCTCCTCTATTCAGTACTTTATCTCCATCTATATCTATACCTTTTGAACCGTTAATCTCTCCTGTATTAATTATTCTACTTTCCGCTCTCAACCTATTCTTTAATGATAATATTCCTGTATTATTTCTTATATTATCCCCTTTTATTTCTATACTATTAACCGCATAAACACAATTCCCTTCCAATTCTTCACAATCACAATTTAATAATATATCTCCTTGTGCCTCTATATCTATTTTATCTGATGCTGATATATGTCCTTTTTGAGTTATATCTTCTGACGCTCTGAGCTCTATAACTCCTTCTTTCGATGTTATGTTTTGATATACTATATCACCTTCGGATGTGATTATCATATCCCTATCTAATATCACTTCTCCTCCTAAATTAACTCCTACTCCTTCTTCTGATGATTCCATCGTTATCCTTCCTGCATACATTCCTCCTATCATAGATGTGTCTATAGATAATAATGGTTTATCCTCTAATTCTATTGAATTTATCTCTCCTGTATCATAGTTATAATAATTGTTACCTGTTTTTATATTTAGATTATTTGCATAAAGCTTTGCATTTATCTTCGCTACTCTTGTAACTATATCAAACTCATCTACATTATTTAATATGTCATCATCCCATACATTTATATCGCCTTCTAATTCTACCTTTCCTTGCTTTGATATATCAAAGCCTTCTATACGTCCTTTATCTATCCTTGAACTCCCTGTTATTAAGCTTACCCTAGGAGTATTAATAAATCCACATCCATCACACGCTATTCCGTTTGGATTGGCTAATATATAGTCAGCCTTACCTCCATGTATCTCTGTTGGACCATATAGCTTACTTCCTTTAGTCGATGTTACTTCATTTAAAATTATTGTGGCTACAGGCCCATTCGGTGATAAATTAGGATTCGCATATAATGCACCTCCTAATTTACTAGTTGAATTATTTAATACTATCCCTTCACGACCTACATTGAAGTCAATAAATGTATTCTTAGATACTCCAAATCCGCTAGGGGCCGATATGTTAACTACAGGGACTCCATTCTGCGCTTTATCTAAACCAGTCGTTGTTCCTCCATCTATCCTTATATCTCCTGCCGTCGTATCTACTTTATTTTTCATGTTCGATATATGGCCATCATTTAAATCTTCCTGTATTTATAGCCTTGAATATTGCTTCTCCAACTGCATACGACAATGATATTACAGGGTTGAATGTTATTAGTATAGATAGGCTGTAAAAGAAAATCGCTCTACCTATATTTTTTAACTCCTTTACTGTTTTTATTATAATTTTTCTTATTTTTATTTTTATTTTCATCTTATATCACTTTTTTTAGTTATTTTATTTCTAAAAAATGCCATCACTAGTAATGCTCATAATGTATATGAGCAATATAGGAGATATATAAAAAATATGACTCTTACAAAAGACTATTGCTAGAAAATGATTTCGATTTTTCAATAAAATTGTTATTTCCAGCAAACTCACTAGCTCTGTTCTATTAGAAAAACTCTTGAGCTTAATAAAAAAAAACTACTCTTACGTACCTTCTACCTCTGCAAGATCCTTATTTTTTGACAGAGTAAACTAAATTATTAAATATATATCAATATATATTTAATAATTTTTTTTGATTCTATGATTATGTATATACTAAAATATTCTTAATGATAGGTTAATATATGTTTCTTCGCTTGGTTCTATATATCTTTCTGTCTTTATAGTCGAGCTATGAGTTATATCAAAGTTTACATATTCTCCTTGATATTTTATCCCTACAGCCCTTCCTGACAATACTCCTCTACCCTCTCCAAATGACGCTTCTCTTCCACCTACTTGTGATACACTTCCAAAGTCGTAGCCTACAAATATCTGTGTTCTTGATAAAATATAATTTATATTGTATTCATCTGTCAATGAAGGTAGCCTGTAGTTTAGATTATTCGTTATATAATAACCACTATCTCCTAAAGCGGATTTTTCCTTAAATCCCCTTACTGAATAAGTATCTCCTATACTTATTTGTTCTGATGAAAATAAAGGATCATTAGAGTATTGTGATGAAAAATATGACTGAAATGATAAACTATGATTACTTATATTAAAATTATTGTAATACGAAATATTAAATGTATATTTACTATATTGAGCTCTGGGAATAAAGTCACTTCTGACATCAACATCTTCTTTTGCTCCAAATCGATCTAATCCTTCCACATAAGATAGATTATAGCTTATGTATCCTATGTCAGATGAAATTGTATGATTTAATCCACCCTCTGCAATTGATAGTCTCCTTGAACCTGTCTCTGATTTTACATCTTCTATAAATGATTCTGTACCTTTAAGATTAAGTGAAGTAAATAACTTTATATTGTTTATCTTATTTCTAAATATGTTCCTCTGTAACTTAAAAGACAAAAAATTACTTTTTCCTGAAGTTTGTATCTCCTGATTAGTTCCTTTAATTGTGTTTAAATAAGAAGAATTTACATGTGAAGTTGAAAAATTCCATCTACCAAAGGGTATATCAATACTGGAATAAATGCTTTGAGAATTACGTTTTTCACCTTCATCTGCTAAATCATGAGTATATATTATATATATTGCATCGCTTAGCCTAAAAAGATTGTCTTGCTCCAGAATTATTTTGCCATTGTATATACCTGTCGACTCTTGACCTGCATTATTAGCAGCAAGCTTTATTCTACTTATTCTGTCTTTTTTGTTCCTATACAGAACTATTCTTGAATACTTAGGTTTACTAGATGGTACTATCTTCATCGTTACATCATTCGATGATAATCTGTTTAATTGTTCTAGCCCTTGCTCTATATCCCTTATATTTAAGTATCTTACCTTCTATATTTCCAAATGCTGATATAATTTCAGTTCTGTTGAAAAATCCTACGTCATCTTCAAATTCTATCTGTTCCAATTTCCCTTCAATAATTAATACTTCTAAAAAACCAGATTTTATATTTTGTGGATTAATGAATGCTCTTGTCGTTATATAACCTCTACTTATATAAAAATTAGTCACTCTCCTAGTAATACTATCTAATAATTCTAATGTTATGCATTTTTCAATGAAGTCTTTTGCTAAATTTTCCTTGTTCTTGCCACTTAAAATAGTTGAATTCTTAAAGCTTATATTTTGCAATATAAAACACTCTTCTGACTCTTCTGATTCTGAGCTTTTCTCTTCTTCTATTTTTGGCAATAAATCTATCTTTTCCGCCTCAATTTCTCTTTGCAATTTTTCCCTTTCGATCTCCCTTTCCAAAGTTTGTTGCTGTTGGTTTAAAATGTTCTCTGGTCTAAGGGTGTTACCTTTTAATTGTTCATAAAATGTAAAACTAATAAAAAAAATTATTAAAATAATAAATTTTTTTAAAACATATAAGCTAAACACTTTTTCTATGTATGACATAGGTTGCTATCTTCTGTCTAAATTAACTTAGGTAATTTGATTTCTTTTATTTTTAGGTGAGATTGGCTCTTAATCGTTGATAGTTCTAAGAAAGTAGTAATGTATACTTAAAATATTCTCATATTTCTGAATCTAAACTTAGATATCTAATTTAGGCATTTTTGTTCAAGCGCAATATATTTTAACATAAAAATAATTATTTTTATAAAATATAATAAAGCTATCTTTCATAAATTACTGAATAAATGATAGAAATGAGGAAGTTCTTAATATATAAATAAATAGATATAGAGCCACATATTTTTAGAAGAAAATAAAATCCATATATGGGCAGTAGGAATGAATTATGAAAATGCTACATTTAATTTAGTCCTTATACATTACTTTATTTAGATATTTATCGCTATGCACTAGAAAATAACATATCTATTATTGAAGCCCGAAAAACGACACAACGTATCAAAGAAAGATTAGGATTAGTCCATATTCTTTTCCCTTACCTATTATTAGTTTATTTCTGATAAACTCTAGATTTGTGCTTGTAAATATTAAGTTTTAAGGTTTCATCTGACTCGATAGCCCTTTTTCGACAGTACTATAATATTACTTAACTTTTTTAGCATATTTTTATTTTCAAGTTTATTAGCATGAAACTTTGCCAATTCTTGTTTTATAATACTTATCTATAAAAATATGTGGATTATCATTTTTTTTATTCACTTAAAAGATATAGTTCTTTACTCCTATTAGAAAATATTATCTTCATAAAAAAACAAAATAATAAAATCCGTATAAAAAATGAATTAAATCAATATTTAAAAGAGGATAAAGAGGATATTAATTAATAATATTAATTTGCAAAACACCAAATAAACGATATAATACTTTACATTGACTTTTTAATTGACGCGGGGTAGAGCAGCATGGTAGCTCATCGGGCTCATAACCCGGAGGTCGTTGGTTCAAATCCAACCCCCGCAACCACCTTAATTATAAATAATCCTCTTATCTATGATAGAAATCATTTTTGCAGGCGGCTGGATGATGATTCCGATATTAGCCTGTTCTGTTATTTCTCTTACCATAATAGTTGAGCGATTTTTCTTTTTTAATAATAGAAAACTTTTGGATCAAAGCTGGGTTATACCTATCTGGCAAGAAATACGCCAAAAAGGACGCCATAGTATACGAAAAGATGCCTTAAAGCAAATGAAAAAAAGGGGCGTAATGGGAAATTTTGTTTATAGTTTACTATCTATTAAAACTCGTGAAAAAATGGAGCAATTGCTTGATTATGAGTCTTATCAGTTAGAGTCCCTTATGAAAGAGCATTTATATATGTTAGGTACCATTTCTGTACTCTCACCATTATTAGGATTACTTGGAACTGTTATTGGTATCATAGATGTATTTAATGACCTTTCTTTGAATTTAACTGACTTAGACCCAGGACAATTATCTTCAGGTATTTCAGTTGCGTTAATCACCACTGCAGCAGGACTTATAGTAGCTATACCTAGTACTTTTTTCCATAGATATTTTATACATAAGTCAAGCGTAATGCTGTACTCATTTTTACACCAGTCAAACCTTTTGATAGATGCTATATCAGAAGATGGAGAAATAGAAAAATCATAGGTATAGAGAACACAATAACTGTATCTTTTACATCTAGCGAATTATAGTAGAAATAACATAACAATAACAATCCTAATAAATATTAGCTATTAATTGCTATATTTTTCAAATAACGCCATAGTTTCTATGTGGTTTGTCTGTGGAAACATGTCTAATACATTTATTCTTTTGATTGAGTAACCAAGGTCATACAACAAGGCCTTATCCCTAATAAAAGTCAGTGGATTGCAAGAAATATATATAATCTTCTCAAAGTTTGATACGTAGCATTTATTATTTAATAGCCATTCTAATAGCTCCTTGGCTCCTGCTCTGGGTGGATCTATAAGTATTTTATTAAACTTTTTTTCAATAAGTATTTTGTATAATTTTTTTATTCCTTCCTCGCTATACAAGTTTATTGCAAAAGATTCTAAGTTGTCTATATTGTTAATCTTAGCATTATGCAAACACCTATGAACCATTATATCATTACTTTCAATAGCAGTAACTACAGAAGTAGCTTTCGCTATAGGTAAGGAAAAGTTACCTATGCCAGAGAATAAATCCAAAACTACATCATTTTTGCCTAATTCCAACCATCTAATAGCTTGAGCCACCATTTCATTGTTTACGCTTAAATTTACCTGTGTAAAATCAGTTGGAAAAAACTGCAATTCTAAATCATCCCCATCGCTCCTTCTGTGAAAATAACTTAGTAATGAGTTACTATTTTGTGTGCTAGGGTATATCATTTTTATAGTTTCGAGACCGCCACTTTGTAAATAAAGTCGCCACTTTTTATACTTAAAAAATTCTATTAAGCTTGATATGTCGTCATGAGTTAATTTATCTATATGCCTAAATATAACGGCTATATCATTTGTTCTCTCTTCTTTTTCTATATTATTTTTTATTTCTCCGACAGCAAGTTCCAGTTGCACAATTGCGCCGGGATTGTTAAAGCCTTCTATTAAAAGGGAAATATCAGATATACTACTAGCAAATTCTTCTATTAAGGTACAACACTTATCGATATGAACAACCCTATGGAATAGCTTCTCACGAAAGCCTATCCATACTCGATCCTTTTTCTTATCATAATTACAGCTTAGTCTCGCTTTACCTCTATAATGCCATTGCTTTGAAGTGATTGGCTTATCAAAAAATACAGAATCTTGTAATAACTCTTTTAACAGAGATTCTTTTAATTCAATTTGTTTTTGAGGCTCTAAGTGTTGCAAACTACAGGCACCACAGATAGAAAGGCTTGCATTGAATAAAGAATGCTTACATTTTGGGGTAATTCTATCTGGTGAAGGAGTAAGTATATCAGTGGCAACAGTATTTATGAAGTTCTTTTTTTGATATATAGCCCTTGCGTTTACAGTCTCATCGGGTAAGGCTCCATCTACAAATATTTTTTTACCGTCTACTAAGGAGCCTATACCTCTCAATTCATGAGATAAGTTATCGATTAAAATATTATCTACAAATTTTATTTTTTTAGACAAACTAACTTATATCACAAATATTAGAATTTTATTTATATATTAATTCATCCTACTTTAGACAGACTATTATTCAGTATCATCAAATAGAGGTGCTATAGCACACTCAGCATCTGCAAAACACTCAACCATAAGTAGTTCTTTTGGATTATCGGGAGATATATAATACTTAACACCAAAAAATTTAGAATTAGGTGTTTGTAATGTATAAGTGCCATCTATTCTAGATATATCACCTCCAGACTTTGCAGGACTATATCTACCTTCTCTTATATAGTATCTTTCCAATATGGTAGCGTTGTTACTATTATTAAAAGCAGAATCACCTCCTACTGTATTTGCGATGTCTATTTCATTAGCAACTCGAGAGTTTAGCCTTTGCCCTAAATATAAAACATGTGCTGCATTATCATTACTTCCAGTAGGGATAAATGACAGTACGGTATCTCTAGCTAAATTAGATAGTTCAGTATTGTCAGTTTCATGTTCAAATATTAAGGAGCCTGGGATATATATCCTAGCATAGCCTGCATCTAAAGTAACAACTGGATTTATAAGCTCTCTATTTGTAGGATCCAAAATTTCATCATTTGAACCTGTAAGCAAAGGATCTATATCACTTGTAGCTATAGTAGTGAAAGTTCCTTTAAGAGGTAGAAAATCCTCAACTCCTTGCTCTATTTCTGGTAGTCCGTACAGTTTATATTCTGTACCAGGGGTTAAAGCACTTGTCACAACATTTTCACTTTGAAACATCATGGTAAGATTTTCTTCTGGCTCTACATCTAAAACGACATGTGTATCATATGCTTTTATTTGATTCAATGTAGTAGGAGGACTTATGTTTGAAGGTAATAAAACGAAAGCATAAGTAATAGGTGTTTCGCTGACTACATTACTATAATAAAACTGGACATAAAAAGGACTTTGTGTATCTCTTGCTTCTCTTATATTTAAATTTGTTTGCGCCTCTCTCAGGCCTTTTCCTCCATCCCAAATACCACTGCCACACCCTACAAGAGCAGATAAAATTATGTAGAAAAATATTATTTTTATATAACGATTTTTAATCTTATCGAAATTTTTTTTAAATACGACATTTAAATACGACATAATAAAAATGCAAAAGTTACCCAAAAAAATATACCTCAAAACAAACTTCACGAAATTTTAACATACTCGGATTCTAACACACAAAACTACTATTATCAATTAAAAATTTAACAGTAATCGAGGATTTTCAGGAAAAATAACTACAGCAATCCTAAGTGAAGCTTTGCTGAGTCAGTCATTCTGCTTGTGTCCCAAGGAGGATCAAAAGTCATCTCAATATTGACATTATTCACATTTGTCAAAGATTCCACAGTATCTTTGACATCTAGCATTATAATATCTCCCATTCCACAACCTGGAGCTGTGAGAGTCATCAATATAAAAACATCATATTTATTTTTTTTCTCACCATTATTATTTTCTTTATTTTTTTCATTTGAATCTGATACAGGCGTTACTACACAGTCATAAATCAGTCCCATATCTACTATATTCACAGGAATTTCAGGGTCAAAGCATTGTTTTAAGCTATCTAAAACTATCTCTTCATTTATGTTCGTATACTCCTTTTCATTGTCATTTAATTCTTCTAAATCTATTCCTAATAGATATGTCTGAGATTTATTTATTCTAACTAAGTTACCATTAAAATATAAAGTGAAGCTAGCGCCTAAAGCTTGAGTAACTTGCACTTGTGAGTCTTTTGGTATAATAGTTTCAATTCCTGATGGTACTAAATGTGACTTGCATTCTCCTTCAGTGGTAAATGTTTTACCTTGTAGATGAGCAAATCTATGAGCTTTAGACTTCTTGTATAAACTATCTTGACTATCGCTTGAGCTAACTTTTGCATAAGGTGAGGCTATGGTTAGTTGCTCCTGCTCTAGGTTAAAATCTACTTTGGTATCTTTTAGGTAGCTTTTAGATAAATTATCTATGTAAAGCCTAAATTTTGGATAATCTATATATAGGTCATCTTGCACTAATGATTCTGGTGGGTGGTAAGCTAAGAATGTTTCTGCATCTTTCGTCCCAGCCCTCTCGATAAATATACGACATGCTGTTCCTTCTACTTCATAATTTTCAATTAACTTAGATAGAAACTCTAAAGCTGCATCTGTTATAGAAATATTTAGATAACTTACATCAAATGGATTATCCAAACTATCACTTGATTCACTGGTCGAATCTTTTCTTTCATTAGTATTCATATTTATTATAACTTATGTAGATTAACTAATATTTTTGCCTTTATTTATGTCACTTAAACATTGTTTGAGCCCGTGCCAGGCCATGTTTGCACATTTAATCCTCATAGGAAATTCTCTAACTCCAGCCATCACTTTCAATTTTCCTAACTTTTCTTCATTTAGCTTAAAAAAATTATCATCTATACTTTCATTGACTAACATAGAATGAAATATATCAAATAATTCTAAGGCGTGGGCTCTTGACTTCCCTTTGAGAGATTCACATAAAAGTGATGCTGATGCCAATGAAATAGCACATCCTGCGCCCTTAAAACTAATGTCCTCTAAAATGCCTCTATCGTTTTCCTTAATATATAAAGTAACTTGGTCTCCACATAAAGGGTTAAATCCTTCATTCTCACAACTAGCATGGTCAATTTGTCTAAAGTTACGAGGATTACGACCGTGATCAAGTATAATTTCCTGATAGAGGATTCTGATTTGATCTAACATATAAAATTTCGTTAAGACAAAAGATGAATTAATATCAAGTGTAGTTTAAAAAACATTCTCAGAACTTTTAATTGCCTCTACAAAGCGATTAATATCTTCCTTTTGCGTATAAACTCCGATAGATAATCTACTAGTCGCTTGAACTTCCATTCTGCTCATAAGTGGCATAGCACAATGATGGCCAGCCCTAACATTAACATGGGCTAAATCCAATATACTAGCTAAATCATGAGCATGAATTTTTTTATGAATGAACGAAATAATTCCTAAATGGTTATCTTCATCGCCTCTGAATAGCACCTTGATATTTTTAAGTTTAGATATTTCATATAAGGCAAGTTTAGTAATATTTTTTTCATGGTTTTCTATCCAATCTAATCCAATATTTAGAATATATTCTATGGCTTTTGAAAAAGCAATTACCGCAGATATAGGAGGAGTTCCGGCTTCTAATTTATAAGGTAAATGATTAAATGTTGTCTCTTCAAATGTTACTTTTTTGATCATTTCACCTCCACCTTGGTAAGGAGGAAATGATTCTAATAATTCTTGTTTACCATATAAAACCCCAAGACCTGTAGGACCGTACATCTTATGAGAAGAAAATGTATAAAAATCACATCCTAATAAATCAACATCTACCTTAATATGACCTACTGCTTGAGCCCCATCTACAACCGTCAATATACGATGATTTTTAGACTTTGCTATATCGACTATCTTCTTTATAGGATTAACTGTTCCTAAGACATTCGAAACATGCGCTATAGAAATTACTTTTGTATTAGGAGTTATCAAGTCATCTAGCTTATCTATTTCTAACTGTCCTTTTTCATTTATAGGTAAAACTTTAAGTTTAATCCCTTTCTGAGAGGTTGCGATTTGCCATGGTACAATATTTGCATGATGCTCCATATGTGAAATGATTATTTCATCACCAGAGACTAAGAAAGTATTAGTTATACAAAAAGCCAAAAGATTAAAGGCTTCAGTTGCACCTTTGGTAAAGATAATTTCTCTGCTATCTGATGCATTTATAAAGTCTTTTACAACAACGCGAGTTTTTTCATAGGCTAGTGTTGCATTGGAGGCCAAGCGATAGACACCTCTATGTACATTGGAATTATTGTTTAAGTAATAATTAGATACTGCATCTATGACTACTTTTGGTTTTTGTGATGTTGCAGCCGTATCAAGATATGTCAATGTATTAGAATATGTTAAGCTGTAATTATCAAATATAGGAAAATCTTGTTTTATATTCATTATAGATTATGTATCAATTATTTTTTTATATCTTAAATATGTTTGATTAAGTTATTAATCGCTAAAAAACGATAGACTTAAAATGATAATTTTTTAAGTTAACTATCCTTATCTATAGTTTTAGTAAAAAAAGCATCAGATATAATCTTCTTCAGTTCGCTTTTTAGCTTAGCTATGTATTCATTTACAGCCTTATCCTCATTTTGCTCTACATTATTATCCAGTATTTTGATAACAAATGCCTCCGCCACCATTAATTCAGCTATCTTAGGGTTCATTCCTCTAGAGATTAAATAAAAAACAGCTTGTTTATCAATAGAGCCTAATGTTGCTCCATGGCTACACTTTACGTCATCTGCAAATATTGTAAGCTCTGGCCTCACTTCTAATGTGGCATCTCCTAAAATAAGTTGATCGCTCTTTTGAAATGCTTCTGTTTTCTGAGCAATAGAATCAACTAGTATTCGACCATAAAAGACTCCTTGAGAGTTGTCGCTCCATATACCATTGAACTTTTGATGGCTCTCACAGTCTTGCTCGCAGTGGTGAATAGTCACATAATTATCTATATAGTGCTTGGTAAAAGAATTGTTTGTATTATTTTTAGTATTACCATTTACTAAAAAATTATATCCATGCCCTAGCGATATGGAGCCAATTTCACTTTTTGCATTTGGACTAACCAGCTTGATATACATCTGGCGACGATTTATCGATCTAGCTTGAGTTAGTTTTTGCATTTTATCTATATCGCATTCACTTGGATAGTTAAAGTCTAAAGCTAGAAAATTATAGTAACTACTTTGCTTTTGGATAATTTCGGTTGTGTTTAATTTTACTTGATAAGACCTATCTACTTGATAATGCCTAACATTTGCATTATCTTCTATTTGAATTTGTAGTATGGATGAGTACAAAGATCTATCGGATATACCCTCTCTATTTTCAATTATAGTTGCACTACAACCTTTGTCTACTAAAATTATAATCTTTATCAAAGACAATGAAGAATGACTAGATGAACTAAATCTTAACTCTAAAGGTAAATCTAGGTTTTCACAGATGTGAATTAAATGGAAGTCGTTTTCTATAGCTTCGTTTAGGTTAAAAATCGCATTTTCATTATTTCTAGTAAAATTATTTGCAAATATCTCTAGTGCGTTTTTTTTTTGTTTTTCGTCACTAATTAAATTCGCTCCTCTGGGAAAGACTTTAATAATCTCATAAATATCTTTTTGCTTTTCGTACTCGGTAATGCTATTTATTAAATAATGCAAATAATCTATAGGAAAGTATTTCCAAGCTTCTAGCTTAGAGGTTGGTAGATTAAATAAATTCAAACTATCTTTATTTATATATGACCCTGAGGATGAAATCAGTTTTTCTAGCTTATCTCTTTGCTCAGATAATGATAAGTCTTTTGGCTCGATTGGTAAATTCATAATTCCAAGTTTATATAAATTTATTATGTAAAAAAATTATAAGGTTTCGTATCCTTTAGCATCTATTTCATTTATTAAGTCCTCTCCACCATTTTTTACAATTTTTCCATCTTTAATAATATGAACTTTATCTACTTTTACATATTTTAATAGCCTACTGTAATGAGTGATGATAATCATAGATCTATCTTTTCTGCCTTCCATAAAAGAATTTATACCCAAAGCAACGCGCTTCATAGCGTCGACGTCAAGGCCTGAATCTATCTCATCTAAAATAGCTAATTTCGGCTCTAAGATATGCATTTGCAGTATTTCATTCAATTTTTTTTCTCCGCCTGAAAAACCTTCATTAACAGGTCTATATAAAAAATCTTCTTTATAATTTAAGTGATTAGCAATACTTTTGATATTATCCAAGAATTCCACTGCATCTAGCTCATCTAAGCCTAAGTACTTTCTTTTACTGTTAAATGCAACCTTAAGAAACTGTATATTACTAACTCCTGGTATCTCTATAGGATATTGAAAAGCTAAAAACATTCCTTCACAAGCTCTTTCATGTACATCTAAGTCAAGAAGATTTTTAGAATTAAAGTAAATTGTTCCAGTTACATCATAAATAGGATCGCCTATAATCACTTTAGATAGAGTACTTTTTCCAGAGCCATTTGGTCCCATAATGACATGCACTTCCCCATCTGGAACTGTTAAATTTAGGTTATTCAAAATAGATTTATCATTTATTTTGACGCTTGTATCTTGGATATCCAACATTTTTATTTCCTTAACTTTAATTATTTTTATTTATAAAAAATTAGCTTTTAGCCAACTGAGCCTTCTAAACTAATCTCAATAAGCGCCTGTACCTCTAATGCAAACTCCATAGGTAGCTGAGCAAATATATCCTTACAAAAACCATTCACTACCATAGAAATTGATTTTTCTGGGTCTATACCTCTTTGCTGACAATATAAAAGCTGATATTCACTAACCTTTGATGTCGTAGCCTCATGCTCAACCTGTACTCCGGAATTACGACTTTCTATATATGGGAAGGTATTTGCTGAGCATTTATTTCCTATAAGTAAAGAATCACACTGTGTAAAATTACGAGAGTTATTTGCTGAGCGAGAAACCTTTACAAGCCCTCTATAAGAATTAGAGCTAGAACCTGCTGAAATTCCTTTAGAAAAGATAGTACTCTTAGTATCTTTTCCTAAGTGTATCATTTTTGTACCAGTATCTGCTTGCTGATGGTTTTTGGTGAGCGCAACAGAATAGAATTCCCCTGCTGATCTATCTCCTTGTAGTACTACACTTGGATATTTCCAAGTAATAGCCGAGCCTGTTTCAACCTGAACCCAAGATATCTTAGAATCTACTCCTTTACAAATTCCTCTTTTGGTAACTAAATTATAAACTCCTCCTTTGCCATCTTTATCGCCTGGATACCAATTTTGTACTGTTGAATACTTTATCTGAGCTTTTGTGTCTGCGATAAGCTCCACTACGGCAGCATGAAGCTGATTTTCATCCCTTACTGGAGCTGTACAACCTTCTAAATAACTTACATAACTTCCTTCTTCTGCTACAATTAAAGTTCTTTCAAATTGACCAATATTTGCCTGATTTATTCTAAAATAAGTAGATAACTCCATAGGACATTTAACTCCTTTAGGTATATAACAAAAAGAGCCATCACTAAATACAGCTGCATTTAAGGCAGCAAAATAATTATCTGTATAAGGAACAACTGTACCTAAGTATTGTCGTATTAGATCACTATGGTCGCGTATTGCCTCAGAAAGTGGACAAAAAATTATTCCTACACTAGAGAGCCTATCTTTAAATGTAGTAGCTACCGAAACACTATCAAACACAGCATCTATAGCAACATTTGAAATGCCTGCTAGATGGGCCCTTTCATACAATGGAACGCCTAGTTTATCGTAAATACGCATAAGCTCGGGGTCTATCTCTCCATTGAGATTATTACTTTCTATGGCTGCTTTAGGTGCAGAATAGTAAATTATATCCTGATAAGATATCGGCTCCATCTTTAGGTTTGCCCAATTTGGTGGTGATAAAGTCAACCAGTGTCTATATGCTTTAAGCCTAAAGTCCAGCATAAACGAAGGTTCATTTTTCTTGCGAGAAATAGTTCTAATCACATTTTCATTAAGACCAGGAGCTATTGTATCTGCTTCTATATCACTAGAAAAACCATATTTATATTCTTGCTCTACACTCTGTTGAATTATCTCATCTGAGCTTGCTTTTTGACTTTGAGCAATAGGTTTATTTATATCAGTCATTAAAATACCTTATCATTTATTTTTTTTATTTTAGCTGAACAAAGGCTATTAGAATCACTTGAATCTTCTTTACTATCATTCTCATCATATATAACTTTTAGAGTAATAGATGCTAGAAATTCTTTAATTCTTTTGTTAATAGTAGACAGTCCAGCTAGCGCATTACATGACTTTTTTATCTGGCAATTTTTTTTGCTAGCATTGCTTATAGCAAGCATTTGTTTCGTCTCACTAGCACAGCAGTCAACTAAGCACACTTCGCCTTCAATAGCAGTACTTATATCCAAAAGACTAATATCATTTGCATCCTTAGCAAGATAGTACCCTCCTACCCTACCACGAGAAGAAACTAATAAACCACTTCCTAATAAAGAAAATAATATCTTACTAACTGTAGGGGCCGGTATTCCTAAAGTCCTAGATATCTTAACTGCAGATATAGGGCTTTCTTTATTTTTTTGCATTAAGCACATTATAACAACGGCATAATCTGTTAATTTTGTAAATCTAATCATATTTACCTTCAGCTAATTACTAACAAAAGTTTATTTTTATAAACTTATTTTTTCTAAACCATCCATATAAGGCTTTAAGACTTCAGGGATAGTCACTGTACCATCTGATTGTTGATAATTTTCCAAAATAGCTACCAGTGTCCTACCTACAGCCAATCCTGAGCCATTTAGTGTATGTACTAGCTTATTTGATTTATTTTTTTCTTTAAATCTAGATTTCATTCTTCGAGCTTGAAAATCTGTACAACAGCTACAAGAAGAAATTTCTCTATATGTATTTTGACTTGGCATCCAAACTTCGATATCATATGTCTTAGCCGCAGCGAATCCCATATCACCTGTACATAAAAGCATTGTTCTATAAGGTAACTTCAAAAGTTGTAATATCCTCTCTGCATCCAATGTCATATTTTCTAACTCATCAAAACTGGTATCTGGATGAGTAATTTTAACTAATTCAACTTTTTCAAACTGATGTTGCCTAATCATACCCTTTACATCTCTACCATAGCTACCTGCTTCACTACGAAAACAAGGAGAATGAGAAACGAACTTTAATGGTAGCTCTTTTGCATTAAATATTCTATTGGCTCCTAAATTAGTCAAAGGGACTTCAGCTGTAGGTATTAGATAAAAGTTTGTATTAGATATAGCAAATAAATCTTCTTCAAACTTAGGTAATTGCCCTGTATTGTAAAGAGATTGACCATTAACCATATAAGGAACATATACTTCTTCATATCCATTTTTTACATGAATATCTATCATGAATCTAATAAGAGCTCTATGTAACTTTACTGCTAAACCATACATTACTGTAAATCTAGCTGCTGAAATTTGTGCTCCTCTTTCGAAATCTATAATATTAAGTCTTTTTCCTATTTCTATATGGTCTAAAATTTCAAAATCAAATTTTGTAGGAGTACCTACTTCTCTAATCTTCTTATTATCTTCCTCTGTTTTTCCTACAGGAACTGTACTACTTGGCAAGTTTGGTAAGTAGTACATAAGCTGATCCAAAGCATCATTATTTTCTTTTAGTTGAGAATTTATCTCATCAATTTGTAACTTCACCTGATTCATCTCTTGCATTATAGTATCTACACTTTCTTTTCTGGAAAGCTTTTCGCTTATTTCCTTCGCTCCTGAGTTTCTTTTATACTGCAAAGCTTCTATTTCTAAGATAAGCTGCTTTCTCTTTTCATATATGCTTGTAAATTTATGCTCATCAAAATCTATAGACCTTGATAACATCACATTTTTTATATATGAAATATCTGATACTATTTTTTTTAATTCCAACATAATAACTATATTACCAATCAACAACTATTATTATACAACAATATTCAAACAATCAACACTAAATTAGTAATATTATACTAAGTGTATTTTTTTGAAGCTTTAAAATTAAAAAAGTACCGCCTATGAAGGCAGTACTTAAATAAAAATAAATAATCTAAAACAAGGTTTAGATACAAACCTAAAGAATAAACATATACTATATGTTTATTTTACTAGTAGATCTATATAGTTTAATTATATAAATTAACGTTTAGAGTATTGAGGACGCTTACGTGATTTATGCAGTCCTGGTTTTTTACGCTCTACTTCACGAGAATCTCTAGTAATAAAGCCTGCCTTACGTAGATTTGGCTTTAACTCAGAATCCATAGTAACTATAGCCCTAGCCAAGCCATGTCTGAGAGCACTTGCTTGACTGCATTGCCCTCCTCCTTTTACAAAAGCCTTCACATCATAACTACCTTCTAAATCAGAAACTTTTAATGGAGCAACTGCCGTCATTTGCAATGACTTTATTGGAAAGTACTTCTCTAAAGGCTTGCCATTTACTTGAGTACTACCTTTACCTTCTTTTATATACACACGAGCAGTGGCTGTTTTTCTGCGCCCTGTACTGTAGTATTGCTGATTTTCCATAATAATATTCCTTTTTATCTTTAAACTATTCTTATAGCTCTATAGCTTCTGGACGCTGAGCCATATGCTTATGACTTCCATCAGCGTATACATGTAGCTTTTTAAGCATCTTACGTCCTAAAGGGCCTCTAGGTAACATTCCCTTAACCGCTTTTGTAATAATATAAGCAGGGTCCTTAGCTAGCATCTTGTTAAAAACAGTTTGCTTTAATCCACCTGCCGTTCCTGTATGTCTATAGTATATTTTTTGCGAGCTTTTCTTTCCTGTAACATTTATCTTATTTGCATTTATAACTATAAAATAATCCCCTGTATCTAAAAACGGAGTATATTCAGGCTTATGCTTCCCTCTAATTCTTGAGGCTAGCTCAGATGCTAAACGACCCAATGTCTTCCCTTGCGCATCTACTAAATACCATTTTTTCTTAATATTAGCAGGGCTTGCTACGAAACTTTTCATAAAAAACTATCTCTATAATAACTCAAAAATTAATCAACATAAGGATATTCGTATAAGAATACCTATAAAATCAAAATAAGTCCGCCTATTATAGACTACTTTTTTTTATCAAACAAGATTAATACCACACTAAAAAGTAAAAAAAGTAAAAACTTTTTTATTTTAGATTTTTACAACTGAATTTACATCGATATAAATGTCTTGAGGTTGTTTATAATCAATAATCAAAGCTTCCGTAAAGTAATGGTGAGGTATTTGCATAATGGTATTTTTAAGCCTCCAGATTGGCTGTAGGCTTTTGAATAAATAAATTTATTTTAATTTGAAAAAATCACTTTAAATTTTGAAATCAGACACTATATAAAAATATACTAGATACAGACTTAAGATTCAATAAACTATAAAATCATATTATTTACTAGAGGTATTTAGGATTTAATTGTTAGTTAAATAAAAAAAATAAAAAAAGAAATTTGTACACCTCACTAAACTTAAAAAAATTCTTATGAAAATAGAAAGAGAGTATTTAGATTTAATAAATGAACTGATTGAAAATGCGAGAAAGAGTAGAACTATCAGCCCTAGATTACTAGAGAAAGAGCTACCAATAGATGTATTAGAGTCTAATTATGAGGAAATTATAACCTACATCGAGGACAACGATATAGAGATAATTGATTCTGAGCTAGAAGATAGTGTTATATCCGGAATAGAAGATGAAATTTCTGGAAAAATATATAATCATATAGATGATGGCAAGCCTAAAAAGCTAGAGGAAGAAGTAGGAGCCATATACGAAGAGAATGATAGTTGTAATGACCCTGTCAGAATGTATATGAAAGAAATGGGAGTGGTATCTTTGCTCAATAAGCAACAAGAGGTATTTCTATCAAAATCTATAGATTCCAACCTTTACAATGTTATGAATAAGTTTGCTTATATACCAGTTCTTATAGAAGAAATAATAGCTCATTATGACAGAATAATTCAAGATGGAACTAAGCTTAGTGATTTAATAGTGTCGTTTTTTCCTAATAAAAAAGATGCTTTGGATGCAGATTTAACGGATATGGATTTAGATTCTGCAGATATAGAAGATATAGATGATAGTGACTACGATAAAAAAATAGAAGAAGGACTAGATGAGATGGATAAGGCAGAAACTATGCTTGATGAAAGATCTGAAGTTGATGTGGATGATGAATACCCACCTGGTTTTGGCGAAAGAAAGCTAGAGTTAGAAGAGATAGTACAGATATTTGGTACTCTTAAAGTTAAATATAATCAGGTAATTGAGCATATAAATGGAGAAGGATATCTTTCCGAGCAATCTAGTAAAAGCATAAAAGAGCTGGCTGAGTTTTTTGGCTGTTTCAAACTAGGACCTAAATACTATAAACATCTTTTTAATGAAGTACAAGGGCAGATGCAAGACTTGCAGTCTATAGATCAAGAGCTTTATAAGCTTAGTATATCTAAACTGGATATACCTAGATTGGAGTTTATAAGTTCATTGAAAGATAAAGGAATTTTGGATACTGCATGGTTTAAAAGTAAAACTAAAGTTTCTGTTTTCAAGGAATATTCAGAGCAGACACAGAGAATAATAGATAAATATGGTATTTTTATTGAGAGAATTAACATCCCTTATATAAAGCTATTGCGTGAAATATATAGCGATATATGGAAATATGACTTTGAATTAAGCAAGGCTAAGAGACAAATGGTAGAGGCAAATCTGAGATTGGTTATATCTATAGCTAAGAGGTACACTAGTAGAGGGCTTCATTTCTTAGATTTAATACAAGAAGGGAATATTGGTCTTATGAAAGCTGTAGATAAGTTTGAGTATAGGAGGGGATTTAAGTTTTCTACATATGCTACATGGTGGATAAGACAGGCCGTGACTAGGTCTATAGCTGATCAGGCACGAACTATCCGTATCCCTGTTCACATGATTGAAACTATAAATAAAATCAATAGATTTTCAAGAGACTATTTACAAAATCATGGCAAAGAGCCTTCTATAGAAGAGATAGCAAGCCATTTAAAATTACCTGAAGATAAGATAAATAAAATAATAAGGATATCAAAAGACCCTATATCTATAGAAATGCCAGTTGGTGATGATGACAGTAGCTTAAGTGATTTTATAGAAGATGCAACTACGTTATCGCCTGTGGACTATGCTAATCAAATGCACTTAAAAAAAGCGACAAAGGAAGTCCTAGCTACACTAAATGACAGAGAAGCAAAAGTAATACGTATGCGCTTTGGTATAGATATGAATACAGATTTGACTTTAGAAGATGTTGGTGAACAGTTAGAAGTAACTCGCGAAAGGATAAGGCAAATAGAGGCAAAAGCTTTGAGAAAACTAAGATTTCCAGCACGGCTAGATAAGCTTAAAAGTTTTCATAGTGGAAAAGTTAATTAAGAAAGTTTCTAAAAATTAGTTTTTTCTATTTTTGCTTTCAAGTAATTTTTTTCCTATTTTATTATATTCCTTGAGAAGTTGAGTCGTTTAATATACTGCACTACCATTTATATATCTTGATATATGTGAAAATATAAATAGCTAAACTTTATTAAAATAATCCACTTTTTCTATTTTTCTATTTTATTTATTTTTTCTATTTTTTCTATTTCTTGGTCTGTAAGCTCTTTCGTTGTTTTTTTACTTAGTATAGGACTAAAATCCTCTTTATTCTGTTTAATTTTATATTTATCAGAAAGCTGCTTAATGATTAATGTAAATTGTTTAGCTGATAAAGTACTACTTATATCCGATGGTGTTAAATCATTTTGACCGATTGCATCAATTAGTAAAGATGCTTCTTTGTTTTCATGTAGCTCACCTAAAAGGTACATAGGATGAGGAGCTTCTTTATGTTTTTGTATCTCTTTTACTAGTAAATTAAATAAAAAAGCATCTTTTTTGTTTTCAAATTTTTCAACCTGCTCTAGTAATGAGTTATCTGCTTGATAAGCAAGCTCAGGGTAGTTAAATATTAATTGTATTAATTTGCGAATAGGGTTAATTTCTACATTTTTAGATTGGATAATATTTTTCTTATTTCTTTCATCTCTTTTATCTTTTTTATTTTTAGAGAGATAATTATTTCTTTTATAGTTGCTTTTACCACCTGTATTATTTGAATATAAAATATTTTCTACGTCTAAGCTTACTTTATTACTCAATCTTTTTAGACATAACTGCTGTAGCCATGGGTCTGGGATTTTCACTATTTGCTCGCTTATTTTTTTTATATAGCTCGATGTTTTAATATCTCCATTAGGAATAGGGTCATCTGGATAATACTGAAATAAAAATTCTATTATATCAACGCTTTTATCAATTAAGTCTAAGAAATATTCTTTGCCATTAAGTCTAATAATCGTATCTGGATCTTCATTTTCCGGCAATATCAAATATTTAATATGAACACCTTCCCTTAGATAAGGAACTATGATTTCTAGAGATTTTTTAGCCGCTTTTTTTCCAGCATCATCCCCATCAAATGATAAAACTATCTCATCACAGTATCTTAGCAGTAATTTTACATGCTTATATGTTATGCTAGTACCTAAAGTTGCTACAACCCCTTCTATACCGGACTGTACTAAACTCACAACATCCATGTAACCTTCTACTAGAATGATTCTTTTCCAGTTTTGCTTTCGCTCTATAGCTTGATACAAGCCGTATAGAACTTCTCCTTTCTTAAATATCATAGATTCTGGTGAATTTAAGTATTTAGGTTCATGGTCATTTATTAGCGTCCTTCCACCGAAAGCTATTATATTGCCTTTAATATCAGCTATAGGAAATATTATTCTATTTCTGAATCTATCATAATATTTGTTATGGTTTTTATGTTTATCTTCAAATGACTCATTTTCATTAGTTTGTCTTTGCGCTATAAGTCCGGCTTTTGATAATTGGCTTAAGTCTAAACTTTCAGAAAAGTTGGATAAATAATTCCACTCATTAGGTGCAAATCCTAGATGGAATTTTTTGGCTGTATATCCTGTGAGTCCTCTATTTTTTAAATAATTTATAGCTGAATGTCTATCTGGATGCTTAGCTAGAGCTTGTTCATATATTTTAGTGGAGTATTTTAAGGTACTCAAAATACTAGATGCTTCATTTTTGCTTGTTGTTATATCCTGTGTTTGATTATATTTGACAGTATAGTCTGGCATATTTATATGATATATTTGCGATAGGTGTGTGAGTGCTTGCGCAAAATCAAGCCTTAAGTACTTCATTATAAAACCAATGCTATTTCCTCCTTCTCCGCAAGAGAAGCACTTAAAAAACTGTTTTTGTGGACTAATGACCATTGAGGGTTTATGGTCATTGTGAAAAGGACATAGCCCTGTATAGTTAGCTCCTGTTTTCTTTAATTGGACGTAGTTACCTACCACTTCAACTATATCTAGTTGAGCAAGTAAGTATTCAATATTTGTAGATGCCATTTTATATTTTTATAGTATTACAAAAATATAGTATTACAAAAAAATATATAAAGTTTTGTTTTTTTAATAAATAAATACGTGAACTTTGTTGAATTAAATATTATATAAAATATAATATTTTATAGTATATTCAGTATTAACTGCTGTACTAAAATTTATATGATTGTTAAATTTTAATAACTTTTTATTAATATCCTTTCATTATTAGAGTAGTATTATGTCAATAAAAAAACAATTATTTATATTATTATTAGGAGCTATATTTGCTTCTAGTACTGCTTTTGCAGGAGCGACCCTTAATAAAGTAAAAAGTGAAGATATTTTAATATGTGGTGTCAATCCTGGTACGCCTGGTTTTGGTGCTCCTAACGAAAGAGGAGAATTTGAAGGCCTAGACATTGATTATTGTAAAGCTCTTGCCATTGCAATACTAGGCGATAGTGAAAAAATTAGATATGTTCCTTTAACTGCTGTTAAAAGGCTAGCTGCAGTTCAATCTGGAGAGATTGATGTATTAGCGCGTAATACAACTTGGACACTTTCAAGAGATGTAAAAGGCTTGGAATTTATTGGAGTGAATTTTTATGATGGACAAGGCTTTATGGTCAAGAAAGACTTAGATGTTACAAGTGCTAAACAGCTTGATGGAGCAGCTGTTTGTGTTGAGCCCGGAACTACTACAGAGTTAAATTTAGCGGACTATTTTCGTTCTAATAATATGAGTTTTAAATCTGTTGTCATTGAGAACGTTGCAGAGGCCTTTGGTGCTTTTGTAGCTGGTAGATGTGATGTTTATACTACAGATGCTTCAGGCTTAGCTGCTCAAAGAAGCACAGTTAAAAACCAAGATGACTATATTATTCTACCAGAGATTATATCTAAAGAACCTTTAGGACCTGTTGTACGTCAAGGTGATACTGAATTTTCTGATATCGGTCGTTGGGTTTTACATGCAATGTTTGAAGCTGAAGAGCTAGGAGTAACATCTGAGAATGTAGATGATATGCTTGAAAGCACTAGCCCATCTATACAAAGATTATTAGGTGTTTCTGGTAGCTTGGGCTCAGATATGGGTTTAGATAATAAATGGGCTTATAATATTATTAAGGAAGTAGGCAATTATGGCGAAAGCTATGAAAGAAATGTAACTCCTATAGGGTTAGATAGAGGAATCAATGCTTTATGGAAAGATGGAGGATTAATTTATCCATTACCATTGAGATAAAGTATATTTAATTTATATTATAAGGGTAAGGGCGTACTAAATTCAATAAAAGTTATCCAAATAAAATATCCAATAGTTATATTGGATATTTTATTTTGTTTATTACTAAGAGTAGGATATGCTGAAATTACTTTATAACACGAAATATCGTAATTATATAATCCAATCAATATTCACTTTGATTGTTTTGTATTTTTTCTATAGCATAGCATCCAACACATATAATAATCTACAGCAACAAGGAATAGCGTTTGGATTAAATTTCCTCGATAGAGAAGCAGGTTTTGATATAGGAGACAATTTTACAGGCTTCACTCCAGCTAGTAGTTATTATGATGCTTTCATTGCAGGGATAGTAAACACTTTATGGGTTTCTTTCTTTGGCATTATTCTATCCACCATACTAGGTACGATAATAGGTATATTGAGACTTTCTAATAATTATATGATGTCAAGGCTAGCAGGGCTATATGTATTAGTTATAAGAAATATTCCTCTGCTTTTGATTTTAATCTTTATATATAGTTTATTCAATACGTCCTTTCCTTCTCCTAGAGAGGCAGATCCTTTCTGGGGAAATATATATGTCACAAACAGAGGTATAATAACTCCTAGACTTATATTTAATATAAATTATATCGTATTTCTAATGGCTGCTATAGCCATATTATTTTTATTTAAGTCAAAATGGGTAACTGACAAAATTAATGAGATATATTTGAAAGTTCAGTTTATATCAGAGGTACTAATTAAACTTATCGTATTATTTCTTATACTTTTAGTTAGCTTTCTTATAGGAACAGATATAGAAGTTAATAACCCAGAGTTAACAGGGTTTAACTTTGTTGGAGGTAGGGTTCTAAGTCCAGAGTTTATGGCACTTTTGTTAGGGTTGACTATGTATACAGCAGCATTTATCGCAGAAATAGTTAGAGCAGGGATTTTGGGTGTACCTAAGGGCCAATGGGAGGCATCTAGAGCACTAGGATTTACAAACTTTCAAATGATGAAACTAATAATTTTCCCTCAATCTCTTAGGATAATAGTGCCTCCTATTACAAGTCAATATTTGAACTTAACAAAAAATAGCTCGCTGGCTGTAGCTATAGGATATGCTGATATAGTATCAGTTTCAAACACTATTATATCTCAAACAGGTCAAGCTTTAGAGGTAATCGCCATATATATGGCAGTATATCTAATCATTAGCTTAGCTATATCTCTATTTATGAACATATACAATAAACTAATTGCTCTGCAAGGTTAGAACTATGTCTATAAAACAAAAAGAGCAAATAAAAATAAATCAAACGTCATTGGTTGACCTTATATATAATTGGTCAAAACAAAATCTATTTAGCAGTAGGCTAAATACCATACTAACCCTTATTGCTGTCAGCATTATTTTATTTACTGTTCCCTCTCTATTTTCTTGGAGTATTTGGAATGCAACGTGGATTCCTGATTCTAACGTATGTCTAGAAAATGATTATGGTGCTTGTTGGGGATTTATCAATGCTAGATTTAGATTTCTGATATTTGGTGTTTATCCATTTGATGAGCATTGGCGACCTGCTTTATCGATGTTTCTATTATTATCACTTATAATAATTAGCTGTACACCTTTTTTCTGGAAACCATCTTTAATATTAATATGGTTAGCAGGAATAATAGTTTCTGCTATTCTTATGTGGGGAGGAGTTTTTGGATTACCTTATGTGAATGTAGATAGTTGGAGTGGTTTTCCTTTGACTTTAATTTTATCTATAGTTGGATGTGCCTTGGGATTTCCTATAGGTATATTTCTAGCATTAGGCAGGCGTAGTGATATGCCTATTATATCTGGTTTTTGTGTTATATTTATAGAATTTATTAGAGGAGTTCCTTTAATAAGTGTACTTTTTATGTCGACTATAATGCTACCTCTTTTTTTGCCTGAAGGAGTCACAGTTAACTCACTACTTAGGATAGTCATTGGTATATCTATATTTACTGGTGCTTATTTAGCAGAAGTTTTTAGAGGCGGTTTACAGTCAATACACAAAGGACAGTTCGAAGCATCTACAGCTCTTGGATTAAATTATTGGCAGTCAATGAGGATTATTATATTACCTCAAGCTTTAAGAATAGTCATTCCTGTAGTAGTAGGTAGCTTTATAAGCGTATTCAAAGATACTTCTTTAGTTTCTATTTTAGGCTTATTTGACTTTTTAGGGACAGTTCGTAGTGCTTTAAAGGATCTTGAATGGCGTAATTTTCATATAGAGGGTTTATTATTTACAGCAATGGTTTATTTTATATTTTGCTATGCGATGTATAAGTATAGTATTTATCTTGAGAAGCTACTCAACACTCATAATAAAGCTTAGAACATAGTTTAAGTAAAAAATCGAATTTAGGCCTTACTTATAAAGAGGATATTATAATGACTGAACCTATTATTAAAATGACAAATGTAAATAAATGGTTTGGAAAAGTGCAAGTTTTATCAGATATTAATTTAGATGTTAATAAAGGTGAAAAAATCGTAATATGCGGGCCATCTGGATCAGGTAAATCAACTCTTATACGCTGTATAAATTCTTTAGAGGAGCACCAAGAAGGCGCCATAACAGTTAATGGAATAGAGCTAAATACAAATATTAAAAATATAGAGAAAACAAGAAAAAATATAGGTATGGTTTTCCAATCTTTTAATTTATTTCCACATAAAACTGTATTAGAAAACCTAACTCTTGCACCTATTAATGTTTTAAAAAAGACAAAAGGAGAAGCTATAGATACAGCAAAAATGTATCTTAATAGAGTGAAAATATCGGATCACGCTAATAAATATCCTTCTCAATTATCCGGGGGACAACAACAAAGAGTAGCCATAGCACGTAGTTTATGTATGAATCCTAAAATTATGCTCTTTGATGAACCGACATCTGCTTTAGATCCTGAAATGGTGCAGGAAGTATTGGATGTTATGATCCAGCTAGCAAATGAAGGTATGACTATGCTTTGTGTAACTCATGAAATGGGATTTGCTAAAAGGGTTGCAGATAGGGTTATTTTTATGGACGATGGTGCTATAGTAGAAGAGTCAACCCCAGATGAGTTTTTTGCTAATCCTAAGAGTGATAGAACTAAGGAATTTTTAAAGCAAATCATCAGTCATTAGTACATGTTGAGTAATAATATTATTAATAGCATTTTTATAGGATGAGATTCTAACCTACACAAAAATGATGTACAACATAGAATAGAAACGTCCAACCTAAGTAGACGTCTTTTAAAATATATTAAGCATTAATTTTCTTCACTTCGAGAGCTTCAATGTGTAGCTCACTAAATTTAAGTATCTTTTTGTATTATCAAATTTCTATAATCCTACCATCATTATCTAGTACTCTTACCTTAGACTTAAAGAAATTATCTTCTCGTAGCATCTTAAACGTGCCAATAAACATTATCACTAATAGTATTAAACATGGAACAGAAGAAATAATAGCTGAATTTTTCAATGCCGTTAGGCTATTTAAGAATAAAAGACCTATAGTAATCGCAGGTCTTGCAAATGACCAAAACATGCGATTCCATAGTTGAGGCTCTTGATTATATTTTAAGTTTCTTGTAGTAGTCGCCGCTAATGAATAGTCTCCAGCAACCAAAGATGTTAAAGTAAACACAAAAATCAAAACTAGCATAACAGGAGTCACTATCCACTGTAATGGCCAGTATGAGAATATTTTAGCCAAAACAAGCCCTGCACCTTCTCCAGATAATATAGCATCTGAGCCACTATAAATACCATTTACATCTAAAAATAGACCAAAATTACCAAAAACCATATATAAAACCCAAACACCACAAGAGCCAGCCCCTAATATAGCTAAACCGGTTGCTCTTATAGTCCTACCTTTTGATATTTTAGCTAAGAAAATACCCATAGTAGGGGCATAAATTAACCACCAAGCCCAGTAAAATATAGTCCAGCTTTGAGGAAATCCTTCTGCATTTATAGAATCTGTCCATAATGACATTCTAAAAAAATTATTAATAAGTATGCCAAGAGAGCTAGTTGCTGTATCAAATAAAAATTGAGTTGGTCCTACTATAAATAATAAAGTTACTATCCCATATATCAGATAAAAATTAAAATTAGCAACGGTTTTTAAACCTTGATCTAGCTTGCTTGCTATGATTACTGCAGTGGCAAAACCAAATGATGCTACTATAATTATTTTTGTTGTTAATCCAAACTGTATCCCAAATACTTGATATAAAAAGCCATTAAACATATCTGCTACAAATATTAAAGAAGTAGCTCCACCTGCAACAAAAGCAAATATATAAAGATAGTCAAAAGTAATTCCTAAACCGTCTGTATGCTTACCAAGCACTGGTCTACAAACTTCTGACACTCTCAAAATAGTAACTTTACGAACATAGTATAGATATCCTACACATATAGCCACTAAAGCATATAATGCCCAAGGAGTAATCCCACTGTGAAATAAGCCATAAGCTGCAGCCTATTCGGCAGTTTCCCAACTGCCGAATAGGCCAAGAGGGTATTACCAAGGCCTCCTTTAAAATAAAATGCCCATTCTATAGTCCCCCAATATATCATAGATGAGCCACATCCACCTGTGAAAATCATAGCCAACCAAGTAAGTAACTTAAATTGAGGAACATCATCTTTGTTCCCTAATTTAATTTTTCCCACAGAGCTAAGTGATAAAAATAAAACAGCCACTACGACTAAAATACCAAATATTAGAAATACTGAACCTAAAGAGCTCATTATCCAGCCTCTTATTAGTTTTATTATGCTAGAAGATGCTTCTGGATATAGAGAAAAAATTAAAGCTAATCCTAATAAAACGCTCATACTAGAGAAAAATAAAGGTCTATGTAGCTTTACTTCATTTTGATTCATTTCATTCGCATTTAAAAATATTAATATATCAAGATATACATCTAAACCAACTTTCTACAAAGTCCCCAGCTACTATCTCTCCTGTGAATACTTTATATACTGAATTTAGAATAGGCATGTCAAGGTTTTCTTTATCTACTTTCTCTTTAGCTATCATTAAAGTTTCATAGCCTTCTGATACTCCTCCTATAACAGCTCGTGCTTCCTTGATAGGCAAGCCACTTGCTATAACCATTCCTAATCTATGATTTCTAGATAAGTCAGATGTGCAGGTAGTAAATAAGTCTCCTACACCAGATATAGAAGTAAGCGTTTGTATTTTTGCATTAAATAGCTTTGCAAAGCTTATCATTTCTTGTATGCTCATAGCCATCATTAAGCTTTTGCAGTTTGCACCCTCATGAAGATGATCCACTATACCAGCGGCAATAGCATATATATTCTTGAGGGTTCCTCCTATTTCAACTCCTGAAATATCATCACTTAACACAACCTTCAAAGAGTTATTTTGCAAAACTTTCTGCACTAAGAGGTTTATTTCCATGTTATTACTAGCGATAACTGTTCCTGTATAGTTACCTTCTATTATTTCTCTTGCAAGGTTCGGTCCACTTAAGACACTAACCGTGGAGTTATTAAGTCTTCGGCTTTTTAATATATTTTTAAATACCCTACTCAACAGTAACTCATCTGTCTTTGCAAATCCCTTTATAGTAGAGACAAAGTTAGTAGAGTTATTTACGTATTTACTAGCTTCTTTCACTACGTCTATAGATACTTGACTAGGAACAACTATAAATACCAAATCAGAGCTCTTAACCACATCTTCAATATTAGTCATAACTTCTACATTATCTGAGAACTTAATATGGGTTAAATATTTTGTATGATGTTTTGTGTCATTTATGTGCTTTGCTGTTTCACTGTCCCTTACCCACCAATTTACTTTATAGCCATTTTCACTAATGACCTTTGTCAATGCGGTACCGAAACTACCTGATCCAAGAATAGCTATATTTAAGTTACTTGACATAATCCTTTTTTACTTAGAAATAAAAATATACATTTTAGATTTTATATATTTTAATTAGTATTGTTTTTATTAGATAGAGATAGGATAAATTAGTCTAATTAAGACCAATTTTTACGTATAAGGCATTTTCTCCTAGAGAATCTGTTGGGATAGCTAAGCCTAAATTAATATTAACATTTCCCGAATATAGTAAAACTAACTCCGAGCCTGCTTCGATTCCTAAGCTACTTAATACCTTGTTATTCATCACTACATCACCATTTTTATCAATAGTATCAGGTAGTGTATCATTTATTGTATTCGAAATAAAGCTAGTTTGCCCCCATGCCTTAGCAGATGTTGCATATAGATTTAACCATGTCGTCTGAGCGCCAATAGGAAAAGCATTAAATCCATCAAAAATTCTCCACATAGGGATATTAAAATTTAACTTACCTGAAGCGTAATTTTGCCCTGTAAGATGAGCCAGAGAGCTACTATAACCAGGAAGAGCTACTTTTGTATCATTAATATCATCATTTGATGTGCCTCCTAGCCTGTATGGGTTATAGGGACTAGAAGAGAGGCCTCCTTCTATAAGTACTTCTAAGCTAATTGCCTTAAAAAGCCTGAAGTATTCTTGCCATCTAGCTCCATAGGTATATTGGTAGTTGCTATCATTATTTTCATTTCTGTTATCAATTTCATCATCAGATAAAAAGTATTGTTTACTAAATAAATTAACAATACGGCCGCCTATATTTTGAGCTGAGTGAAGTGAACTATATGCATCATCGTATATGATTATCTCTTCTATATTTTCATTGCTTATGTTATCTATATTGTTATATTTAGGCGAGTTAGTATAAAAGTTGCGCCATGTTTTACCTGCTGCGACATCGAATAATATAGTCCTCCTAGGATCAGTATATATAGGTAAAGTAATTCCTATTATAGTTTCTGTGGTAGATAAATTTACAAGAGGCTCCTCGGTATTCGTGTCCTCAATATAAGTTTCGAAGTCTTTTGATAATAATAATCTTATATTGCTTAGAGCGTAGCCATTACTATAAGTGTATGAAATATTGCCACCTATGCCAGAGTATCCTAAGCTAGAGTCATTGTAGTACAGAGGTGTTATTGAATACTGATGAGCTACATCAGGAGAACCTCCACCAAAAGTAAATCCATAAATACTATAATTATTATCATTTGATGCCAATAGTAGAGGGGCCCAGTATCCAGGAGATAAGTGGTTAAATGAGCTGTAATCTGTTTGATTATAATCTATATCTTGTTCAGTTATGTATTCATTTACATCTACTCTACCAGCAAATACATTAACTTTGTCTATATCTTCATTTGCACTATAATCATTGAATACTTGATGGTTTTTATTTATAGATACATAATATCCGGAGTCTTTTCTAAATGTCGTATATGCTAAGCTTCCTGAGCTAAGTAAAGCTGGATTATTCGCATTTGTCAGAGTATTACTAATGGTTTGAATTTTTCTTTCATTTATAATAAGTTTTCTAATATTTTGAATGCCATCTCTATTGCTCATAAATACTATAGATTGACCGTCTTTAGAGTATGATAAACTCGTTTTATATTCTTGAGTTTTAGTAAGTTTTTGTACATCTAAACTATCTATATCAAGCTCAAAAATTTGCTGTGGATACGGAAAATCCAGCATAGTAAAAGCTATTTTTGTACCATCGTGATTAGATGCTATGCTATTTATTTCTTTATTTAAGCCTGCTTTATATAGGGTTTTAATAAACTCTCCACTTCTATTTAACAGATCTATTTGGGCTTTGCCACCTAAGTAGCGCACCCCAACAAACCTACCACTATCACCTAGCCACGAGAGCAAAATATATCTCGAGCAGCTAAATATATTTTTCTCTGAACCATTAATATCTCTGTAGATAATAGATGCATATATATTTGAACCTGCTGTACCACAAAGCTCAGGGGCTGAGAATATATAGCCCAATCCTTCTTTATAGTCTGCTGATAATACGTCTAATGATTTTAAGTGAAATTGTCTTAGGTCTTGATTTTTGTTGTTTATTTTTCTGACCTCTGAGCCTTTTTCAAAGTCATGTGATATATATATTACCTCATCATTATTTGTTGCAATTAATATGGGAGTTTTATAATTACGAGTTTCTTGGCTTACTTTATAGTCCGTTACCTCTCCTGCATTACGTATATTATATATCTGAGAGGTGTATTTATCGGTTATATAATTCTTAAAGTCTATATTCCAAAATTCTTTTATATTCTTACCTATAACTTTTTCGTTATTATAATTTATGCGAGAAGGAATTATGGATGTATTTGCATGACTTATATAGTCAAATACTTTTTGTTGCGAATATAACTCATCTATAGCTTCAAAGAATTGATAGCCATATACATACTCTTGATTAAAAGGAAAATCACTATCGTAACTTGCTTTGCTTAGGGTTTTGAAACCTTCTTTGTCTAAATATTCGCTTCTCATAAGACCATCGAAAGAGCCGTCAGCACCTCTGCCTATTTTATCAGGAATATGAGTCTCTTGATATGTTGCAAAGCCTTCAGGGATAAAGTCAGGAATAAAAAATGAAGGATATAAAATAAATAAGTTACCAAAAACATCTCTTAGTTCTCCTGGAAAACCAACCTCTTCATTTATATGAAAAAGATGTGCGAGCTCGTGTGTAAGAAGCATATCTACCCAGCTTGTTACTCCCCCTAAATAGTTTGTTGGAGGCACCATGAAGAAATTAATATAATTATGTGGTATTGGTGTGTAAAAGCCATTGGACAAATCCAAATCATCTCTTAAATAAATATGCACATCTTTAGGAGAAAATTTATGCTGTTCTTGGTAAATTTCATAGATAGCATCGAATTGTCTTGCTATGTATTTTGCATTCTCTTGAAGCCCATCCGGATAGTGTATTTGAGCATATTTGCTAAATAAAGTATATTTTTCAATTGAGTATGAATATTGGTTTAACCCAAATGCACCAATAGCTAACAACACTAAAGTAAGATACTTCATAACAAGAGATAAAATAAGTTATATTTATACGTAGATTAACTATTTTCTTACATAAAGAAATAAAAATAAAAGCAAATTGTAAAGGTTAAAATAATTTATGAAACTATTATAATCCAAGTATATTAAGTATCTCCTTTTTATATTCAATAAATAGAGGTGTTAAAGTTAAATCTCTTGTTCTATCTCTTTGAAATTCTATATCAATACTTTTCACAACTGTAGCAGGGGTGTTTGCCAATATTTTTACTTTGTCCGATAGGTATAGAGCCTCCTCTATATCGTGAGTGATAAATAAAACACAACGATTATATTTATTGCAAATATCTATAAGCCACTTTTGAATATTCATTCTGGTAATCGAGTCAAGGGAACCAAAAGGCTCATCAAAACATATCAAAGAAGACTCAATCATAAATGTTCTAAGTAAAGAAATTCTTTTATTTATGCCTCCGGATAATTGTTTAGGATAAAAATCCTTAAATTCATATAGGCCAAATTCATGCAAGAAAAAAAATGCTTTTTCTTTGGCTTGTGTAAAAGAAACTCCTTGAACTTCTAGAGGTAAAGTTATATTTTTAATAACACTATACCAGGGCAATAGAGAATCATTCTGTGGCATATATGCAAAAGGCATATCATACTTTTGGATGGGCACATTGTCAATTAAAACTTTACCTTCAAAATCTGTGTCAAGTCCATTGATAATTCTCATTATAGTTGATTTTCCTATCCCAGACTTACCTAAAAGACTTATAAACTGACCATCTAATATGTCAAAGTTTATATTTTCAAGCACATTAAAGCCATTGAATTTTTTAGATTTTATACTTATAGATACAGCACTTTGCATTATTTTAGTTAACTATTGATAGCTCAAAGAAATTCCATTTATTTTTGTTAAATTTTTTTGTCAAATATCCATGGAATACTCAATTTTTCAAGCTTATTTATAATCTTAAATAGAATAAAACTGTATATAGTAACTAGCAAGATAGCAGCAAATAGAGCATCTATTCTATATGTACTAAGAGTCCTTGTCATATAAATACCCAGTCCCATTTTACCTCCTAGCCATTCACTAATAGTTGCAGCAGATATGCTATAAGTAGTACTAATTTTCAGCCCTGCAAATAGGTGTGGTAAACTCGATGGAATCAATACTTTTGTAAAAATCTTAGTATTACTTGCTTTTAAGGTCTTCATTAAATCCAAATGCTCTTTGGATACACTATTAAATCCATTGAGTATACTTATCAATATAGGAAAAAAACACACAATTAATATAACTATTATTTTTGACGATAAGCCAAAGCCAAACCAAATGACTATAAGGGGAGCTATTGCGATTAAGGGAATGACTTGAGTTATAAATACTATGGGGAATAGTATCGTTTGTATATTCTTAAAAAAATGAAACATCATCCCTATAGCCATAGCTAAGATAACCGATAGGCTAAGACCAAAAATAGCCTCAAATACAGTAACAGAAGAGTGTCTAAGCAATAGCCATTTTTCATCATATACAACTTTTACGACATCACTTGGAGGAGGTAGTATATACTTTGGAATATCAAAGAAATAAACACTACTAGACCATAAAAATATGAATAATAAAAAAGAACTGATAAGTATAAGATTAGCTTTGCTAATGGTTAATTTAGTTTTACTGTATATGTTCTTGATATTATCAATCATATATGTGCAGTAGATATATTGATATACTAGAAATGAAAATAAAATTAATTAAACTGTTTTATATCTTAATATAAGGATACTTATAAAATTCTTTATAGGAGGAAAAAGGTCAAGAGGAATAAATACCAGATATAAGGCAAATTAAAATTGAAAATACTTTGCTTTATATTCTGTATATCAAAGCTATACCTACACTAGCATTACCCAGATCAGGTGCGGTCGAAGTTTTGTTTATGAACCTCCTCTCAGCCGTAATTTCGTTATTTTAAGGCTCCCGTCATTTAATATATAAAGGGAAGTATATACAGTTAGTCGTTTATGGTCAAGAATTAAGTATCAAAATATAAAGAATTAAGAAAATGACTACTAATAAATACCTATCCACGTCTTTAAGTACTAGGTTTGCTGAAGGAAATATTAGATTGAAAAATCTAATTTAAAATGGCAATGAAGACTTCCTATTGATAAGTATAATAAAAAAAGGGTCTTTTGACCTCCTTTACAATCGTATAAATATATATTCTATTTTCTTAAATCAGGGTAGAATATCTGATACGGTGCTGTTATGAAGATACCTCTATCTAAATTATCTATTTGCTTCATTTCATCCGCAGTTAGTTCAAAATCGAATATTTCAAAGTTACTTTTTATCCTATCGGGCTTCTCCGATTTTGGTATAACGGATACTCCGTTTTGAATCATCCATCTTAATATAACTTGCCCGGAATCTTTATCATGTTTTTTTGCAATCTCTTTAATTATACGATCACTTATTGGCATTTCTTCTATAGATTTTTGCATCCATGCACCGCCACCCATAGGCGACCACGCTGTCATAATTGTTTCATATTTTTTTGAAACCTCTGCCATTTCCTTTTGTGCAAAGTATGGGTTTAATTCTAGTTGATTTACAGCAGGTTTTATTTGTGCTGTTTCCATCAATCCTTCAATGTCCTTTGGATAAAAATTACTAACTCCAATGCTTTTCACCCATCCTTTGGACTTTGCTTCTTCAAGTGCTTTATAGGTTGGTTGATAGCTACTCTTTTTGATAGGCCAATGAATTAAGTATAAATCGATATAATCTGTTTGCAATCTCTCAAGGCTTCCTTGAACAGATTTTATTGTTTCATCATATCCGTGGTCTGTATTGGCAACTTTTGAAGTAATGAAGAAATCTTTCCTATTCACACCACTTTCAATAATTGCTTTACCGACCGACTTTTCATTCTCGTATGCAACAGCAGTATCAATATGTCGATACCCTGCATTAATCGCCTCAAGAATTGTATCTTTTACCTTCTCATTATCACTTGCCCATCCATCAATTGCACCAGTTCCATAGCCAAGAGCAGGCATTTGATTTCCATCATTTAGTTTAAAATTAATCATTATTTATTACCTCTTTCATTCTAAGTATATTATTATTTTAAGTCTATAATTGATATGTTATAAGGTTCATCAGAAGTTGAGTTTTTAACCGAGCCTGGAGCGACAGCAAACGAGGCATCCATGTTTATTACAATAAGTTCCGTACCGTTTCTTACTATAACCTCACTTGGTTGATCCAATTCACCATTTAGCCCTCTAGTATCGTCATTAATATGTATTAGAGTTACTTCTCCACTTTCGTTCACTGAATAAACTGCATTATCGGCAATATCCGCAACATAAATATTCCTGTCGTGTTCGTTCCAGAATATACCATCTGCAGAGCGCATCTTGCCACTTTCACTAAATAGTTGAGTGTTTACTACGTTTCCATTATCATCGAAGGTGGTCTTATATATAACACCTTCTTCGGCTATTGAGGTGTATATATTTCCATCGCTATCCTTTGTAATTCCATCAGCTCCAAAGCCTAATGTTCCATTATTAGCAGATTCGAACTTAATAAGTAGATGCGGGTCTTCTGATTGCATATATGGGCTAATATTAACTATTTTACCATTAGTAAGCTCGTTCAATGTAAATGCATAAACAGCACTTTCGAGGGGCTGTCCTTGCTCGGAAAATCTTGTTAATGAATCAGTAACTAATAGAGTATCGTCTTTCCATTCAATTCCATTTGCAGCCATCAATCCAGTAATCACAACCTCAGAGCTAACAGCCTCTCCATTCTCAATATTAATACGTATAACCCTAGATGCATAATTAAAATGAGGTACAATCTCAAAAGTTGTAGGGTTGAAAGCAACGATTTGCATATCTGCTATATATAGGTTTCCATCTGGTCCGAAACGGATTCCCATAGGCCCTAGTAAAAAGGTGCTAGTATGTATTATATCTTGTGGAAATTCATAGAATACACTTATTTCATTATCAGGTGTTATTTTTGCAATTTTCTGAGCTTTAGCGTTTGCAGGATCCAATGCGTTGTTATAGTTTGGCATAGTTACATATACATTTCCTTCATCGTCAATAGTTGCAGCGTCGGGCGTATTGTAAAGAGAAGAATCTAGCTCAACTAACACTCTAAGTGATCTATTAATATCTCCTGTTGTCATATCAGTTCTAGATGTACAAGCGAAAAATAATAGTGTTGATAAAAGTAATGTTAAATTTTTAAATAATTTTTTCTTAAATAAGTTTAAAATCATAATAGGTTGTCTTTTCAAAAAGTAGATGAAAATATAGTATGCTTAAATAGCATACAAATATAATAGCGATTATATTATAATATTTATAATATTAGAAATTTAAACTCAAATTATTGAAAAATTGCAGTACTTATTTTATAGTCAGAACTATCGTTAACCTTGAAGTGGCTCTCATTTTGTTTTCTAAGCTCTTTAAAAGCCTTGTCGTGTGCTTCAATACATCTTTCTAAATAACTTGTATCAATCATCTATTTTTATCTTTCAAACATTACATAATTTTATATTGAGATGTGATAAATCACATCTCTACATATTCATATCAACCGTGCCCTGAGCGTAGTCGAAGGGTATTTTGGTTGTGCATTACGTCCATTTCGACTCCGCTCAATGAATAATTTAGGCTTCGCTCAATGAATGGGGTTTTATCCCCATCACTTGGGAATAACTGTTGTAACAGTCCTTTTTTGTATTGTTTTAATATTCACCTACTTTATAAATATTTTCCAACCGTAGAGACGCGATTTATCACATCTCTACGCTTTTTCAAAGTAGTAACAAGAAAATATTACTCATCAGGCGTCTCTAATGCATATATTATATTTTCTAATGTCTGTTGAGGAAAACCAAAAGAAAAAGTTGTACTTATTGCACGGAAGTGAATTAATCCTTCCCCTGAGCTTACAAAAGCCTCTACTATAACAGGGAAAATACCAAACCTTTTAAATTCTGCACGTATGTAATTACCTATTTGCATTGTGACTTCACCGCCTTCTTGATCTATTACATAGATTATGGAATTTATTATTTCTATGATAGAGCCCCCTGAGAATGAGAGAGGTTCAACATATAATGTGCCTCTTGGGCCGGAATAAGAAGAAGCACAGTTATAATCTCTTGGACAAATCTCCAACCCATTTGGACCACCTAGAGATAATTGTTTTGAGTCAACAGAACAAGATGTGGTAAATACAGCGGTAAATAATACTAATACGCCTAGACTATTTTTGAACATTTCTACTTCCTATACTTAAAATTCCAAGTTTATAAAAGTATTTTATAAACTTTTCATGCAATTATAAATAATTTTTATTATTTTAATTTTGTTTTAGTTTAATTCAGTCAATTTGAGGCAGTTGAAAATATAAAGTTGTAGGGTCAGTGATTTTATAGTGTTTAGGGTATTCTACAGAAATTAAATACAAACCCTTAGATGGAGCTATAGGTCCAGCTATAGATCTATTTTTTGCATATAATAGCTTCTTAAACCAACTGACAGGTTTTTTATTTAGACCAATTAGCATAAGAGAGCCGACTATATTTCTTACCATATGCTTAAGAAAT
Source organism: Gammaproteobacteria bacterium Psp_hYS2021 (assembly GCA_963455285.1). GTDB lineage: Bacteria > Pseudomonadota > Gammaproteobacteria. The sequence continues at coordinate 1,825,603 of OY734021.1, read as the reverse complement.
GCATTTGCCTTAATATCAAATATTATCCAATCGTTAGATCTTTTTACAAATGCTTTCATAACATTTGACTTTCGCGAAATTGATTGACACTCACTATCTCTAAAAGATGAAAAATCATGTTCGCCAAATATGCATTTTATTGCTTCATTCATAGAGATATCATCTAATCTTTTTTCGTACCAATAGCAGTTATCACTTAGTAATGCAGGCATAACTTTTCCATTATATATGAAATATCTATACCTGCGCGATAGAGCAGAAAATCTAGCGTGAAATATAGCTGGGATAGATTTATAAACTTTTTGTACTGGATATTGTGCTTGCCAATTATCATTAGTATCTAATTCAAATCTACTATCTAGTGGTTGTATGGTGTTTATTCGGATATCTTTAGGTAAATAGCTATTAGTGCCTCTTAGCCATGCATCTATATTTCTTTTTTTTTCACAATCAAAATGTACTACTTGATATGTAGCATGAGTTCCTGCATCTGTTCTACCTGAAGCGTAAACTAAAATAGGTTCATCAGCTATATTCGAAAGAGCGTGTTCTATCTCTCCTTGTATACTGTGATTATTGCTTAATTTTTGCCATCCATTGTAATTGGTGCCATTATAGCTAATAGTTACAATAAACCTCATAATTGGGTTTTACCAAAGCTTAAGTTATTCAGTATATAAAAAATATTTACGTAACTTTATATCGCAGAATGTTTATTGAAATCGTCATATGTATCATCATATGGGTTATGATATTCGTCATCATGTAAGCTATATCTTATTAATAAAATAATAAGCGCTACACCTAAGACTACAGCTATGGTTATCAGAGGGTTATCCCTGATTACATCGACTACATCACTTATAAATCCACTTATAATGGCTGCTATCCCTAATGATGATCTTGCCTCTCTAAGGAGAGCTTCGTATTCTTCTAGTTGTTGATTGTATATATCAAGCTGTGATTGATATGCAAATACCTCTTCGTCCAAGCTTTGAATAGCTTCTATGATAGCATTTCTCCTTGCAAGCAAACTATCGATTTGTGCAGATAACTCTCCATCATAATTACTTGAGCTAGAGCTGTTTCTCGCTAATGACGATTCTTGTGAATCTGATGTATCTAGCCGAACTCTTCCTGGAGAAGGTGCAAATGCGGCTTTCCAGCTATTTTCACTAAAATACGTTCTATAGTAAGTATCTATTTCAGCTCGTGCTTCTTCATAAGACTGCTCTAAAACCTGTTCATAACTTGGTATTAGAGCTCTACCAGTTGGGATTAATTGGTAACTGTGGTTTGGGTCCAATAAAGCTACATTGTTTCTTCTAACAGCTGTCATGACTTGTTCTAAAGAAACGCTTTGAGATCTATAGTATGCAAGTAAAATAGCCTCTCCAACATTTTCTAAAGTATCACCTTGTACAAGGTCCATTGTAAGTGCATTTGTTACTGGTACAGTAGTAGATACAGTAGCAGGTGGCGCAACTGATGATGTTTCTTCTAATTCTAAAGGAGTAGGAGTAGGAGCTTCTTCAGGCTGAGGGGGGGCTGGTGATTGTAGTGTGCTAAATTTTCTAGTATATGCTTCACCTGTTTGAGCGTTTCGGACCTCAACCAGTAGAGCTATTTCATTATAAGGAATAGAAGCGTCATTTGTCACTACCAATAAAGCAGAAGTTTTATCAACGTCAATTACATCTACTTCATAACCTTGTTCATATTCACCATAGGGTAAATCTGCTGTTTCAAAGTCACGTTGAGACAATACTTCTGCTCTTAGATTTCCTGGGTCTTCTTCGCCAAGGTTTCTTATAACTATTTCAGCATAGAAAGGTTCATTGTCTGAGTACTCATAAAAAGCATTGAGCTGACCTATATCAAACGCCATTATATTTATAGGAATAAATATAAAAATTATAGATACTATTAGTTTTATTATATTTAAGTTTCTCATTAAAGTATGTTTATTTAATATGACTATATTAAGCAATATAATATTATTTAACTACTTCAATTAAAAGTCATTATTGTATTTTTGTATAACTAATTCTGCTATTTGAATACTATTCAATGCTCCTCCTTTCCTTATATTATCAGAAACCAGCCACATATTTAAGCCATATTCATTATACACTAAACTATGCCTAATCCTACCAACAAAAGTATCGTCTTTATATTGTGCATTTTTAGCAGCTGTAGGATACTCTTGGGGTTCTTCACCCAATATTGTGACTCCATCAGCTTTTTTTAATAGAGTATATACTTCTTTTATATCTATTTTTTTTTTTGTTTTTATATGTACAGCTTCACTATGACCATATAAAACAGGTACTCGAACACATGTTGCGTTAACTTCAATATTATTATCCAAAATTTTCTTTGTCTCCCAGTTCATTTTCATTTCTTCTTTAGTGAAGAGGTTTTCTTGAAATACATCTATATGTGGCAAGACATTGAATGCCATACTTTGTGGGAAAATATTTGTTTCTACTGGTTTGTTATCTAAGGTAGATTTAGTTTGATTTATAAGCTCTATTATCGCACTATGACCTGCTCCGGAGACAGACTGATAAGTAGAGACATCTATGTGTTCTATTTTGTATTTATCGTGTATTGGCTTTAATGCAACTACCATTTGTATAGTAGAGCAGTTTGGATTTGCTATTATGCGGTGCTTTTTATAAAGTGATAAGTCATCAGGGTTAACCTCTGGTACTATTAAAGGAATATCTTCCTCTTGTCTAAAATGAGAGGTATTATCAATAACTAGAGCTCCTTGAGTGGCTGCAATAGGAGCATATTTTGCTGATACTTTGCCACCTGCTGAAAAAAATGCTATTTTTACTTTTGAAAAATCGAATGTTGCTAAGTTTTCAACCGATATTTCTTTATTTTTGAATAATATTTTTTTTCCTATAGATCGCTCGCTTGCAAGTAAATGCAAGTTATTTACAGGAAATTTTCTCTCTTCTAATATTTTTATGATGGCGTGCCCTATCTCGCCAGTTGCTCCTACTATAGCTGCATCTATCATGATTTTTTAGCCTAATGATAATAAGTAAGGTTTATAAATGTTGCTATTGGCTATTATATGATGACAATTGTTCTAAAACTATAGTCCACTAGTCAGTTGAACAATAGCATTTTTATCCTATATAAAAATCTAAATCGCTTTTCTAAAGTACATTTGAATATTGATTATATACCTTAATTTATATAATTGTATGTTCAAAAATATATTTTATAATCTATAAAATGTTCTTTGCTTTAATTTATTAAGCTAATTTAAGATAAGATAATTTAGTTACCATAAATTTTACGGTGCTATAGTATCATTATTATATTCAAAATATCTGTTAAAATTGGTATATTCATATTTATAAATATCTGGTTATGAAATATAATTAGTCTCCTAAGTTAATATCTTTATTTTTTCGGAAATTTATTTAATGGAAGTAAGTCTTTTTTCCCTAATTATACATGCGACATTCTTTGAGCAAATAATTTTTATTATTTTACTCGCAGCTTCAATTATATCCTGGGCAATGATTGCTCAAAGATATATAATAATTAACAACGCAAAGAAAGTACTATATGATTTCGAAAATAGTTTTTGGTCGGGTATAGACTTATTAAAATTTTATAAAGAGATAAAACCAAGGCTAAAAGCAAACTCTGGCATTCAGACTGTTTTTTGTTCGGGATTTAGAGAGTTTAGCCGTTTAGACCCGATAGCAGGTGACCCTGAAGTTATCGTAACTAGTGTTCAAAGAGTGATGAGAGTTTCCATATCAAGAGAAGAAGAATATCTAACCAAACACCTATCGTCCTTAGCATCCATAGGATCAATATCTCCATATATAGGACTATTTGGAACAGTAGGAGGAGTTATGAATGCTTTCTTAGGTATAGCTTCTGCTGGAGAACAAACTACTCTTGCAGCGGTTGCCCCAGGTATTGCAGAAGCATTGATAGCTACGGGAATGGGTTTGTTTGCAGCTATTCCGGCAGTTTGGGGGTACAATGCTTTTTCTTCAAAAGTTGATTTCATATTGGTAAACTATCATATGTTTACAGAAGAATTTACCAGCATATTAAATAGAAAAATTCGTCAAAAAGTTAACGAAGTAAGATAAAAAAATATTAGCATAAAAAATACTGGTGTCAAATATATCGTAGAAGTTATGCTTTATATAAATATTCTTAATATAGGTACTTTATTTTAATGTGCTTTATTTTATTATATATGATATGGTTAGGAATAAACGTAAAACATTAATAGCAAGTATTAACATGGTACCTTTTATAGATATAGTACTAGTTATACTGATTGTATTTATGTTAGTTACGCCTTTAGTTGTATCTAATCATGTAAGAGTTGACCTTCCAAGAGTTAGCTCTCAATCCACAGAACAAACACAAAGTAATCAGTGGGTACTTACTATAAATAAAGAAGGAATCATGTTTCTTGATAGAGGTACAGGTTCTAGAAGTGCTGCTAATACACCTCTTGAGCTTGAGGATATAAATTTTATTATCAGAACTGGGCTACAGTCTTTTCCTGATTTAGCAGTTTTTATAAGAGCTGATAGGAGTCTATCCTATGGAGAAGTAGTTGAAACTATGGCAAAAATTCAAGAATCCGGGCTTAGTAATGTAGGCTTAATAACAGAAAATCCCTGATATAGACTATGTTAAGTAAATTTTCATATATACTAGGAATATTTATATCTTTATTTTTACATGGTACTGTTGGGTATGCTGTGTATTATTTCTCCAATAGCCTAGATGTAGGGCTATTTGAAAGCGACGGTCCCAGATATATACGGACCACAGTTGTAAGTATAGATGATTTGGACAAAAGAAACTTTACTATATTTGATGAGCCGGAAGAGCCAGCTAAGCAAGTTACTAAAAAAAATAACTCTAGTAATAATAAAAACAATACTCCTACTAGAAAAGGAGATAATAAAAATAAAGCAGATGAAAATAGAAATATCAGAAGAGGAGGCAATACGAAACAGGACACAAATACCACAGATACAGATACAAGCTTAAAATCCGGTAGAGGAGTAGAAACTACAACGACAGATGCAGGCCAAAAAGAAGGAGATGATTCTATTAAAGATAATACTGATGAAAGTAGTGGAGTCCAAGAAGAAACTAAAACACAAGAAGAAATAGAGCAAGAGCAAAGAGTGGTTAGATCCAGAATTTCAGCTTATACTAAGAGGATTAACCAAGCCTTAATTGAAAATTGGAGTCGTCCTAGCAATGTAGAAATAAATGACAATGTCCTAGTTGAATTGCAGCTACTGTTAAACCCAGACGGAACAGTTCAAGACGTTAGCGTATTAACAAGTAGCGGTAATGAGCTATTCGATAGATCAGCTCTAGCTGCTGTTAAAAAGATAACAAAATTTGCTGTGCCCAACGATAAAAAGCTATTTGATGATTATTTTAAAGAAGTTATCCTTCAGTTTAAGAACCCTCAAATATAAAGACTATTTTTTTATATAATTTTTTTAGCTCCTTTTTTCAGTTTTTTATTAGAAGATAAAAATATCATGAAAGACTTTTTACTTTATAACATAAAAGATTCTACCATAAGTGATAAGTACCTAAGGGAAAATTTAGAGCAGATTAATATCCAAATAAAAGATAATAGCCATTTAGAAACGGAAGATAACATTGATACATTGCTAAAAAAAGCATATATATTACAAGAGCTTAGTGCCATAGATGAAAGCAAAGAGTTATTATTATCCATTTACGATAAACATCCTGAGCATCCATTATTACTCTCATATCTATCTTTTGCTGAAATATCAGAGGGTAATTTTGATAAGGCTATACAGTACTGTAATAAGTCTCTTGAAATCGATAGCAGTTTAACTTATTCACATAAAATTAAAGGAATTTGTTTGCATGATAGGGCTATGTCGTCGATTCCTTATGAAATAGATTCTGATATAGATGATATTCAACTAGAAGGAAATAAAATAGATAATGACCAAATTGAGATAGACTTATCCGCTAGTATAGAAAGTTTAACTAAAGCATTAGAGATAGATGATAAATATAGTATGTGTTACATGGTTAGAGCTTTGGTTTATAGAAATATAGGGCAGTTCGATGAGTCTATAAGGGACCTTAAAAAACTAATAGAGTTATGTCCTAACTTACTTTCGGCATATGTACATTGCGCGTTTAGCTACATGCAAAAAGGTGAACAACAAGCGTCTTTAGTTTATCTTACAGAAGTTTTGAATATGTTTCCTGAAGAACATAATTCTAAAATAGCACAAGCTATATCTCACTACCAAGATGGGCTATATGGAATTTTCCAAGATAGTATAAAAGAATTGGTTGCATTAAAGCCTAATTTGGCTTTAGCTTATTTGCTAAAAGGAATAAATAATGATCAAAATAAAATGTTTAAAGAAGCTATAAAAGATTTTTCTAATGCGATAGAAATAGATCCAAGTAACCAAGAGATATTTTTACTAAGAGGATTGAGTTATTTTCAAGATAAGAGCTATGATTTATCAATTAATGACTTTACAAGGTCATTAAGCTTACAGGGTGATGAAGCAGACTTACCAGATAAAGCCGATGCGTATTACCATAGAGGTCTAAGCTATATGGCGTTAGGTAAACAAGAGTTAGCTGATAAGGATTTGAGGACAGCTTATCAAATATCCCCTGAGTTATTTGATAACGATAGATGGGATATCGACTGGGTATATACAGGGACAGGTGCTTTGCAAGAAGAATAAAGTATAAAAGAAATACAAATACGTAAGTGTCAAATTCCAAGCTTTATTATTTTGAGTTTTACATATATACCAATTTTTTCTCGTTGCTCATTTCTACAACAAAGGAAAAGCACTCTTATGTTTTACAACAATTTTATCTATTGGGGAAATTGAATTTCTAGTTATTAAATGAATGACGGCTAAAAGCGCTATTATTTAACAAGATAATGTGTTGATATAAACTTGCTTGATTTATTTGTAGTGATTGGACTTTAATAACTAAATAATTAAAATCCTAATGCATCTAGTATTTTCTTATCTAAATGCCTATTTTTCCCAATGTATGGGAAGCAGTGCATATGAATAGCAGGGTTGAAATTCATTTCTATAATTGAATAATTCGTATCATTAGCTTGTTTATAGATATCTTTTATTATCATATCTAAGCCAGTTATTCTTACATTTAATATTTGAGCTGCTTTTTGTGCTATCTTTTTATATGAGTGGTGTACTTCATCGGTGAAGTCTATGCTATCTCCACCTGTCGATATATTTGAATTTTCCCTTAAATAGATAATCTTATCTTTAGGGATAATAGAATTAAAATTAAGTCCTTGCATTTCTAAGAACATTTTTTCTACTTCGCCTAAAGAGATTTTTTCTAAAGGTTTTTGGTATCTTGTACCTCTTAGTGGATTTAGGTTTTTTTTATCAACTAATTCGTATATATTAGATACTCCATCGCCGGTTACATTCGCAGGAACTCTGTTTAGGACTGCCACTACATTATTATCTATGATAAAAAATCTATACTCTTTTCCGTGTACAAACTCTTCAATTAAAATTGAATGATCATGTTTAAATGCTAATTCTATAGCTTTGTCGTAGTTAGCCTCATGAGTATTATTTTTTAGTATGCTTATACCCAAACCAAAATTTGTATTCTGGGGTTTTATGACTATGTTTATGCCCAGATATAAAGGAAAATCATTTTTTGCATCTTGTATGCTTAGGTATGGTTTATTTCCTTTAGGTGTGTTTATATGATTTTCATTTAATATAGCTTTAGTTACAAGTTTATTTTCCATTATAAGAATAGATGAATAATTATCTATAGATGTTTTAGTCGCTTGGAAAATATATTCTACCTTATTATTTTTTTCTAGTTTCACACAGTTTGCAGTGCGATCCATTATAGTAAATTTAATTCCTCTATTAATGCACTCGCGTAGTATTAGTTTAGTCGATAATTCCATATCCTCTAAGCTATGAAAACTATAGCTTCTATTTAGACTATGTTGCTTGTATTCTAAGGCTTGGTTTATATGCCAGTCAATAAAGTCGCTTTGTTTTATTTTTTCTATAGTTAAATAGCCAGGCCGTAACTCTAAATTATGTGTAATTTTTTCTAAATAATTCAGTGCTTCTAAGTAATCGGTTGGGATCAATGGTTCAATATGATTGTTTATATTTTTATATAAGGATGTGAGTGATTGTTGTAAATTTGATAAGGTGTTATCTATGATTATATTTGCATCATTAGATAAGGAATTATCGGCTGCTATTTCTTGGTTTCTGTTAGCTTGTATCTGTTCTTTTTCATCTAGATAGGTGTCTTCATATATAAGGCAAAAAATTAAGAACATATGGACTATCTGAGAGCTATGTAAATCTATGCCGTAATGTGTTGTAGGGTTGAGATCAATTAATCTTACTTCTAGATACAGGTTATTATTTGCTTCTTTTAGTCTTATAGGAGAGTAGTTTTCGCGCTCATCTATGATGACAGATTTATCTACATAACGATTGATACTTTGCTTATATTTTGTGTAGGATGAATAATCCAAAATAATATCTTCAGTATTTTTATATCCACACCCACTCATTCTCAATGAGCTGCCGTTTTTCTTATAATATGAATTATCATGTAGCTTATTTAGCAATTGAATACAGGATATAGGGTAGGTACTATGCGCTACAGGCGAATTACCTAATAATGCTGTGAGAAACCATCTGTATTTTAAAAAATTTCTCGATATTTTTAGATAAATATTTTCTTTAAATTCTCTAAAAGATATATTTTGATTTTCAAGTTTATCGTATATAACAGCTAAATTATCGTCATCAAAGGAGAAATTAAAGTGTACACCTGATATTAGCTGAACTTTTCTTCCATACTTTTTGCTCAAATATACCCTATAATCATAATCATTTTTTTTATTTTTGTGGTATCGAGCAATAGATATATCTTCTTCATTGTCTGGAAGTATAGGAGGCATGCTTTGAGGCCAAAGTATCTCATCAGCGCCTATTTTTTTTGTTACTATATCATGAATAGTTTTGAGAAAGCCTAAGGACTCTTGTATTGAACTGCAAGGAGGAGTGATCATCTCTACTTGAGAGTCTGAAAAGTCAGTTGTTATGTATGGGTGAGTTGACTTATTTGTAAATATATCATCATGATGTGTATTAGAAATCTCACCATTTGTTTTTATTCTCAGATTTTCTTTTTCAAAGCCAAAAAATCCTTTGAAAAGAATATTTTTAGGAATGTTTTTGAGTGTGTTTGTTATATCTACCATGGTTCAATTTATGTGAATTTTATTTTTATTACAGAGGTATTCTTTTTAGTTTAAATGTATATTGATCGACCAAAGCAATAGAAATATCTGCTTGTGATGATAGTATTTCTGACTCAATATTTTCAGGTTTATTTTCTTTTATAAATATACTTTGCTTAAGAAGGATACTAGCATTTTTTATCTCAATATTTTCTATCTTAGCACTAAGATAATTTCTAAGTCTTGCGGGCTTATAAAAGTTTACCTTAGCGCTAGTTACGACAAAAATTAGATTTTTCTTCTCTAAAATATCAAATGCCCCTGTTATCTGTTCTAGCCATGATGTCCGTGTCCTTTCCATATAATTTAGGTATTTTGAATGATATACTACGCCACCTGCATCTGTATCTTCTATATAAACACGAAGAGGCATTGAAAAAGGTAGACTAGAAACCAGAAGGTCACGATAATTTATAGTCATGGCAATTCATAATCAAAATAACTAATAAATCACAATTTAGTTTAAGTTAAGCTAATTTTTAATCAATTAGCCCAATTTAATTAATCCAGTCTTGTATTTTATCTATAATCTTTTTAGTAGTAAAGCCAAAATAGTCAAATAAATCTTCAGCAGGAGCGGACTTTCCAAAAGTATCAATGCTTATTATAATTCCATTATCACCTACAAATCTATGCCAAGATATAGAGTGTGCCATTTCAATAGCAATTTTTTTCACTGACTTAGGTAAAATTTCTTCTCTATAAGAAGGATCTTGAGCTAAAAATTTTGCATGTGATGGCATAGAAACTACTCGTACTTTTAGGTTTATTAGCTCTTTTGCGATATCCATTGCTAGAGAGACTTCAGAGCCTGTTGCTATTATGATAATATCAGGGTTAGCGTCTCCTTCATTGGTTTCATAGAGTGTATAAGCTCCTTTTCTTATATTTTCAATAGAGTTCATGTTTCTCTTTTGAGCAGTTATATTTTGTCTGCTTAAACATAGTGTGGAAGGCCCTTGATATTTAATAGCTTCATCCCATGCTATAGTAGTTTCTACTATATCACATGGTCTCCAATCCAAAACATTAGGGATGCTTCTGATCATAGCTATATGTTCTATTGGCTGGTGTGTAGGACCATCTTCGCCTACACCTATAGAGTCGTGGGTAAGTATATATATAGCCTTTGTTTTCATAAGAGCGGCCGATCTCAGAGCAGACTTAGCATAATCTATAAAGACTAAAAATGTTCCGCCAAATGGTATAAATCCACCATGTAAACTAAGACCATTCATAATACATGACATACCAAACTCACGGACACCATAGTGAATATAGTTGCCATATAAAGTATTATGATCTTCATCGTGTGCGTATGTGTTATTTATAAGAGTTTCATTTATATCGACAGAGCCACTCCATTGGGTGAGATTTGAAGGTGATAAATCAGCCGAACCGCCTATTAGTTCAGTACACATGGGTGCAATAAAACTTAATGTCTTAAAAGAGGCTTTTCGTGTCGCTAAAGATTGATCTTTTTCATTTATTTCTTGTTGCCATAGCTTTGCTTGGTCAATGATTTTTTTAGATAGATCTACTGGCAAAATAGCATTTATTCTTCTTTGTAGCTCTTTTGCTTTTGTAGGATGTTTAGAGTAATACGATTGCCAAAGTTGATTCCATTGGTTTTTAAGATTATTACCTTTATCAGTTAGGTTCCACTTTTCTTTTATACGGGAAGGTATATCAAAGCTTTTATAATTCCAACCTAGCTGCTCTCTAGCTTTTTCTATATTTTCAATTCCAAGAGGAGAACCATGTACTTTATGTGAACCTTCCAAATCTTTTCCAGAGCCGTAACCAATGACAGTCTTTGTGATTATAATAGTTGGTTTATCTGACAATTTGGCTTTTTTAATTGCTTCTTTTATGGCTTTAGGGTCGTGTCCATCTATTGAATTTATAACATTCCAGTTATATGAACGAAATCTCATTGCAATATCCTCATTAAACCAAGCGTTCACTTTCCCGTCTATGGATATGTTATTGTCATCGTAGATTAGTATTAACTTATTTAGCTTTAATACACCAGCTAATGAACAAGTTTCGTAGGAAATTCCTTCCATCAAACATCCATCTCCTGCTATGACATAGGTGTAGTGATCGATGACTTTATGCTCTTTATCATTGAAATCTTTTGCTAGTGCTTTTTCTGCTATTGCCATGCCCACTGCTGTTGCTAATCCTTGGCCAAGTGGGCCAGTTGTCATTTCTATTCCCGGAATATAACTAAATTCAGGGTGTCCAGCAGTAGGGGAGTGTAACTGTCTGAAATTTTTAATATTTTCTATGGTGATAGGATAGCCACTTAGATATAGTAGGCTATACAGTAGCATAGATGCATGACCATTTGAAAGGATAAACCTATCGCGATTTATCCATGCAGGATCGCTTGGGCAGTGTGATAAAAAGTCTTGCCAAATGACAGTAGCTATATCCGCAAGACCCATAGGAGCGCCCGGGTGTCCTGACTTTGCATTTTCTATAGCATCAACGCTTAAAAATCTTATGGCATTTGCTAAATCGAGATGTGATACGTTAGTGTTATTATTAGAGTCGTGTTTATTTTGCATTTTTCTTATTCCTTTTTATTTAATTAAGGTATTGTCAAAAGAGGTATTATGATTGGTTACTTATAATAAAAAAAGTGATTTATTTTTCTTATTATAAAAGTAGTATTATTGATTAAGTCAATTTTTTGCTTTGTTACAAAAATAGTTGAACAATAAAGGTACAGGTCTAGCAGTTGCGTAGCTATTTTTCCCAGATGTAGTTGAAGTGCCTGCTATATCTAAATGTACCCATTTGGTAGATATATCACAAAATTCTTCTAAAAAAGCGGCAGCTTTACAAGCACCTCCTTCTATGCCACCTGTATTTACTATATCACAATGGAGTCCTTTTATTTGTTCATGAAAGATTTTATGGAGTGGCATTCGCCATGCTAAATCATCTGCTTTTTCTCCTGCTTTTAGTAAATCATTTGCTAAATTCTCATCATTTGAAAATAGCCCAGTATGGTGAGAACCAAGACCAATTACTATAGAGCCAGTTAGCGTGGCGATATCGATAATTGACTCAAATGAATAGTTTTTTTGCAGATATGTAAGACTATCTGCTAAGACTAGTCTTCCTTCAGCATCAGTATTGTTTATCTGTATAGTTTTACCTGACATACTGGTGATAATATCTCCAGGTCTGTAAGAATTGGCACTTATCATATTTTCAGCTAATGCAAGAGAGCCTACTACATTTATAGGTACATCTAAAGTAGCAAGAGCAACTAAAGTACCTATAACCGATGCTGCGCCACACATGTCATATTTCATATCTATCATAGAGTCAGATGGTTTTAGCGATAGTCCACCACTATCGAAAGTTAAACCTTTTCCTAAGAGGCCAAATGTTTTATTCGATGCAGGAGAGCCTTCATATTTTAGGATCAATAAATAAGGTTTTTGAGCACTGGCTCGATTCACAGCTAGAAATGCACCCATATTTAGATGTTTCATTTCTTCTTCATCTACTATTTTATCTATGGAGATCTTTGGATATTTTGAAGTTAATGATTTAGCGTATTCTAATATATATGATGAGTTAGCTATATTTGCAGGCAAGTTTGATAAGTCTTTGGTTTCTTTTATTCCAGATATGAGAGCAATACCTGCTTCTAGTGACTTATTTGCTTTATCTAAATCATTATCATCTACTAATAGATATACATTTTCTATATGTATATGGTTATAATCTTCTTTAGTTTTCAATCCCTCAGGGAGAGAGTAAAGAGAAGTTTCTATTGATTTTAATAAATTTGGGATAAGCTCATAAATTTCGGTTTTATCCGTGCTATTTGTATACTTTAACATCGACAGTAAGTCTAAGTATATACTCTTATGCTTGTAATTGTTAGCAGTTTTTATAAACTCATTTACTACCTTAAATAAATGTTCTTTCTCTGGTATATTCGAGCAGCTCATAAGAGTTGATTTTTTATTGAAGTAGCTAAATAGTACACCTGGATTTAAGTTTATAGCTTTTGGTTTTAAGGATAAAAATTCATTATCTATAAGCTTATTTTGTGCATTTATTTCAAAAAGTAAATTTTCTGCGTTGCTTGGGAAGTTAGAGGTTTCTAATAGCGTATAGTTCATAGGTTGGATATTTGAATAAAGTTAAACTGTTTAATTTTAGCTTATAAGTTGGTTTTATTTTTTTTCATTTATTATAGGTGGGTTATCTTTTTTTTGTTTTTTTAACATCTTATATAGGTACGCCAATATACTAAAAATAGAATAACTATAGACCAGTGCGAATAAAAACAATCTATGATTTTGTATTAATAATATTAAAAATAACAAACTTATTATGGCTATAGTTTGGGTAGATACTCTTTTTATTTTTAACTTTTTCATACTGGAAAAAGGTATATTAGATACCATTAATACTCCAGTTAGAGCTACAAAAAAAGCAACTATATAAGTAACTAGTAAATCTTTAGAGTAGATAAAATAAAGATAATTATTACTTTCTATGTAAGCTATAAACCAAAAAAGTGTGACTATATTCGCAGCTCCTGCGGGACTGGGCAATCCACAAAAATATCGACTATCTTGAACACCCAGCATAGAGTTAAATCTAGCTAATCGTAGAGCTGTGCATGCCACATAGAAAAATATAATTGCCCAACCTAACTCTTTAATCTCTGATATAGTCCACTGATAGGCCAATATAGCAGGGGCTACTCCAAAAGCTACTAAATCAGCTAAGCTATCAAGCTGTTCACCGAACTTACTATAAGAGTTTGTAAGCCTAGCCACTCTTCCATCCATAGTATCCAAGATCATAGATGCAACTATGAAATAGGATGCAAACATTAAATTTCCTTGCATAGCTTTTACTATTGCTATAAGAGCTGCAAATAAACTACACAGTGTTATAAAATTAGGTGCAAATAATATAAGTGATACTCTTTTTTTTGCTTTGTTATCTCTGATTTTATTTGTATTTATGGTATTCTCCCATTAGATATAACTCTATAAAAACTTTCTTAAATTATTTTAAATAGAATACTATTTTTTCAGCTTAGATGGGTAAATTTATATATTAAAATAAAACGCTTATCCCATTATTTCACAAGTAGTATAGTTTTTCAAGTTAGCAAACATTTATTATATATTTAATAATAAATAATATAAAGTTATGGTATTGTTTATTTTTGTAGGCCGGAGCATTTCAAAGATCAAATTTCAGATACCAAGGTAGTTATAAAAAATAATAATAAAAACCGACTAGTTTAGTGTGGTTTTTATTATATAGTTTGTGCTACAATAGCAAGTACTCTTTTTACTAGGTATATATAATATATTTATAGGAAAAGCGCTAAAAGTAGACGTTCTGACTAGAAAAAAGTTTGATAAAAGATTTTTTATCAAGATTTTATCTATCAATAACTATGGATATTCATAAACCAATAACATAGCTTTTAATGTCACAGACGCTATGGATAAATTAGGAGCATAAAAGATGAAAATACTTAGATTAAAATCAATACTTTGTAAATACCTATTCATAAAAGCACTAGTAATTTTATCAGGAATCTCTCTTGCGCAGAGTAATGAAACTTTGACAATTGGTATGGAGCTTGCATACCCTCCTTTTGAAATGACAGATAAAGATGGTAATCCTACAGGTGTTAGTGTAGATATGGCATATGCTTTGGGCGAATTTTTAGGTAAAGATGTGGTAATTGAAAACATAAGTTGGGATGGATTAATCCCTGCACTTAGAACTTCTAAAGTTGACTTAGTGATATCTTCTATGACCATTACAGAACAAAGAGCTAGGGTAATAGATTTCTCCGATCCTTACGCTAATTCTAGTCTTGCATTATTGGTAAATAAAAATTCTAATATCGAAAGCTATGAGGATATAAATCAAAGTGGCAAGAAAATAGCTGTAAAAAAAGGCACTACAGGACATATATTTGCCCAGCAGGAACTACCAAATGCTGAGGTATTGGTTTTTGATAAGGAATCTGCGGCTGAACTAGAAGTTGCACAAGGAAAAGCTGATGCATTTATATATGACCAGCTATCTATATATAGAGCGTGGAAAAAATTAGATCAAAATACGCAGCCGTTACTTTCCCCTATAGGTGACGAGACTAGCTGGGGAATTGCTATGAAAAAAGGTTCTGAGCTTCGACCTGAAGTAAACAAGTTTATCGCAGAGTTTAAAGAAGATGGTGGATTTGATAGTCTTGCACAGAAATACTTAACCGATGAAAAGGCTGTCTTTGATGAGTTAAACATACCTTTTTTCTTCTAGATAAAGTATAATTGGAAGATACTTCAGAAATATGATTAATTTATGAAAGCACTTTTTATAAGCCAAAGCAAAAATTATAAAGTACCATTTCTCATAGTTTTTATAAACATTGCTTTGGTATTAGTGCTATTTTCAATCCTATTCTATGCTAGTTTATTTGAGGTTGGATATGAATTTGACTGGACTAGTATATATGAATATAGAAATAAATTTATTCAAGGATTTTTCACTACTATATTAATTTCTATTTCTGCGCTAGCATTATCTGTGATCTTTGGGCTGTTATTGGCGTTTGGTCAGTCAAGCTTTATATTGCCTATAAAATATTTCTGTAGAGTTGTAGTTGAAATAATCAGAGGGACTCCTTTGCTAGTTCAAATCCTGGTTTTCTTTTATTTGGTTTCAAATGCTTTTGGACTGGATAATAGATATATAGCTGGAGTACTGATAATTGCTTTATTTAGTGGCTCTTATTTATCAGAGGTCTTTAGAGGTGGTTTGGAGAGCATAAGCTCAAGTCAGCTAGAATCTGCAAAAGCTATAGGATTAACATCTACACAGACTTATATATACATAGTTTTTCCACAGATATTCAAAAGAGTTTTGCCTGCTCTAGCAGGTCAGCTTGCATCTTTGATTAAAGATTCATCTTTACTATCTATAATCTCTATTAGAGAATTTACTATGAATGCACAAGAAGTTAATGCATATACATATTCCACATTAGAGAGCTATATACCATTGGCTATAGGATATTTTATTCTTACATTTCCATTGTCTATAGTCTCTAGAATACTTGAGAAAAAATATTCCTATGAGTATTAATAGATTCGCTTTTTAAGCATCCTTAAGAAAATATTTAAACCTCAAATATTTACAATTTTTATTTACGTATCTGCTTATTGATAAAGCATAAATAAAAAATAAAAAAATGAAAATAAGAATTCAAAACCTAAATAAATCTTTTGGTAATCAAGTCATATTTAAAGATTTGAATATAAGCTTTACTCTTAATAAAGATAATATTGATGCTGTAGAAGAAGATGTCCGTTCTGTTGTTTTGATAGGACCATCTGGGGGTGGAAAATCAACTTTATTGCGAATTTTGGCAGGGTTGGAAAAGCCAGATAGTGGAGAGATATATATTAACTCTGAGCTTATAAACTATAGAGATGATAAGAAGCTGTTAGAGTATAGAAAGTCCATAGGTATAGTATTTCAGAGCTATAACTTATTTTCACATTTAAATGCGTTGGATAATTTACTTTTACCTCTAACTAAGGTCCATAAAATAGCTCTTAGCGAAGCCAAAGAAATATCATTTAATTTACTGAAAAAATTTGGTCTTATAGATAATTATAATAAAAATCCAAGTCAATTATCTGGAGGACAAAAACAGAGAATTGCTATAGCTAGAGCTTTGGCTATAACCCCTAAATTTTTATTATTGGATGAGCCTACCAGCGCCTTAGATCCTGAGTATACATATGAAGTGCTAGATACTATAGTCATGCTTCAAGAAGAAGGTATAGATATCATAATGGTAACGCATCACCTAAATTTTGCAAAATATATTGCTGAGAAAATCATATTTATTGGTAATAATAATTTCTATTATTTTGGTGATAAAGAGGAAACTTTGGTTAATCCAATCGATCCTACGATAAAAAAATTCGTAAGCTATGTATTACATTACTAGCTTTTATATATAACAAAAATGTAGATGACAAATATAGATAGCAATATAAATATAAAGGATGAATTCAATAGTCATCGTTTTTGTGTTGCTCCTATGCTTGACAAAACTGATAAACATGCTAGGTATTTATTTCGTTTACTAAGTAAAAAAGCATTATTGTATACAGAGATGGTACATGTAAATGCTATATTACGTGGCGATACGCATAGACATTTATCATATAATGATGTAGAGCATCCGATCGCAGTACAGCTTGGCGGAAGCAATCTTATTGACCTTGCAAATGCAGGTAAAATTGCCGAAAGTTTTCTATATGATGAAATAAATTTGAATATAGGTTGTCCCAGTGATAAGGTTCAGTCAGGAAATTTTGGAGCTTGTTTGATGAAAGAGCCTCAATTGGTCGTAGATATGATAAACGTAGTTCAAAAAGAGGTTAAAACTCCTGTAACTATAAAAATACGTATAGGTATTGATGAGTATGATAGTGAAGAATATCTTCATAAATTTATCTCAAAAATTACACATGAAACGGATATTAGCTCTGTATTAGTCCATGCAAGAAAAGCTTGGCTTAAAGGATTAAGCCCAAAGCAAAATAGGACTATTCCTCCTCTTCGTTATGACGTCGTTTATAGATTAAAACGCTCATTTCCAAAGCTAAATATAGTTATAAATGGAGGCATATATCAATGGGAATCTATATATGAGCACTTAAAATATACGGATGGAGTAATGCTAGGTAGGAGTGTATATAGAAATCCGCTTTTACTTGCGCAGGTAGATAAAAATCTCTTTGGTATAGATTCAGAAGTGTTAGCACTATCGCATATATTTTCAAAATTATTATTGTACGCCCAAGATCAAATAGAAAATCATGGTGTTAAGCTTCATCATATAACTAGACATTGGATGGGATTATCTATGGGTCATATAAACTCTAAGAAGATGCGCCAGGCTATAACCCACAGTAGTCATCTTAGTGAGCTAAATGAAAATATATTTAGTTTGTTATAGATTAAAGAAAGTGTATATAAAGGCACTGTTAAATAATAAGTAAAAATAATAAAAACCTCAGGTTTTTACAAGGTAGTTCTGATAGAGTTATGGGGATGTAGCTATCCTCTACATTAGCTTAAAATCGAAGGAAATAAGAAATAAAATAGTATGAAATATACAGTTATATATTATATATGCATAATATGTGATATAATTATACAGTGATAATAATTATATTAATTTTAGAGGAAAAGTAGGGTTTGTAGTATTAGATCAAGTTAAATTAGGAACTGGTAAATACAAAAAGTAAATATAGTATTAGAGCAATTATTTATGAGTATTTTCAATAAATTAAAAGAGAATAAAAATAAAGATAGAGGATTAATATATGATTAAAAAGAAATTTATATTACTAATATTATTTAATGTATTTAATAGTCTATATTTATATGCTGGTGATGATTTCTTGCCTTCATTATCAGAAGTAGAGAAAAATTATTATCAAATGAAACTTGATGAACTAAGCAATGAATCTATAGCAGATTACCTAGATCAAAGTAAAGGATATATTGATGAATATAAACGTATGCGAGCTTTAAGTCGTTCTAAAAATGCACATTTAGCATTATCTGAAGATGAAATAAAAGTTTTAGATGACTACCAATTTGATTCTAGGGATATCAATGGTTTTTTACATGCAAGTAGAGGCGATATATCACTTTTGGATACCTCGGAACTTGAAATGTATGAAAATATGAAAGGAGCTTTAAGAAAATTAAGAGAATTAAACTTAAATAACTCTGATTTATATGGTGACTCTGTTTATGCAGCAAAGAGGGAAGCAGAAGTCTTTTTTAGAGGGGAAATTAAAGTAGGTGATTATGTAACAAATGATGGTTTTGTGTCTACTACAGTTTCTAAATATAAATTTGCACAATATGCCACTAATAAAGGCGAAATGAGAGGATTAAAGATTGTTGTAAAGCCTTCAGAAAAAGGAATTTTTATTATTGATAATAAGGAGCTTACACATGTACGATTTCAAGGAGAAGCGCTAATAGAAGATAAATCAGTGTTAAAAGTGGTAGCGATAAGAAATAATAGTACAGAAAGTCATACAGACATAAGTGTAGCCTTTGAAGAAGTAGATAAGTCATCGGCAGAATACAAAAGATTACATTCATCAGGAGTAAAAGCAAAGGAAATCACAACAGGGGCAGAGCGTGAATTACCTGATTCAACAGCAATTGGAGGAGATGGAGGAAATAGGTGTACATTATTATGAATAAACTCCTCATATAGTTGGTATATAATTAAGTTTCTTACATTACAATAGTGAAAAAAGCGTTAAGAATTTAAAACACAGAGGAAAGGAATAAATTGTAAAAAACAATATTTAATTTGACAGACCCATCATAAAGCTATACTATAGTCGGTCGACTTATCTGTTGCTGAGCAACACTCGGCAACAGATAATAGTTATTTTTGCTTCCGGAATGTTTATATGAGTTTTCCTAGCAGTGGTTTCTACGCTTCATACCAATTTTATAACAAGGTAGTACCTGTTTTCTATAAGCAATGGCTAGTATTTTATATATCTTCCTCTACCAGGGTTTGATGAAGCATATTTTTTGTGAAAAATCTTATTTTTCAATAGCCATTTAATGTGAATTTTAAAAAATAAGGCACTTTATGGTTGAGTTTCCTCCTGCCAGTATAAAACAGGCCATTGTCCATCTCCTGTATATACCCACGGATTGTCATCATCGTTTCCAAAACGCCAGTCCACAAATATATCGCCAACAGCATAAGTTGGGCTGTCTCCTCCACCTGTCTTTAAGTTTGCTTGATATATTCCACCGCTATGGACTATGCCAATGGCGCTTTCCACTCCGGTATAGTTGTTGGTAGGATTTTCACTTGCGCTTGTACTTTGTCCGGTACTTTCAATATCCCAATAACTGCTAGTTATTTCAGTACTAGTACTAATAACTGTTCCAATCAACCCTCCTAGACTAGATCCATTCTCTAACAATCCAATAGCATAGCTATTGCGTATAGTAGAGGAATAAATTTCGCCAGTCAGCCTCCTAAATTGGTTTGTGCTGTTCCGTTTATTGAAGTTTCTGAATAACTATTTAACATCTCAGAGCTGTACATAACTCCTGATATCCCTCCTGCATAAAAACCTCTTCCATTTATTGTGCCTTTAGTATAACTATTTCTTATAGTAGCATTTTCAAGAACACCAGCTAGTCCTCCTATAGAACTATTTCCAGTTATGCCAATATTTTCCACTCCTATATTCTCTATTAGTGCATTTCTTACATAAGCAATAAAACTTACGCTATCTTCATTCTCTCTATCTATTTTTAAGCAATGTAATTAACTCCGTCTATAGAGCCGGTAAATTTAGATCCTTGATGACCATCTTCTAATTCTCGGTCGTATGCTATAGGTCTGAAATTTTCTATGGTACTCATATCAATATCATTAGCCAGTGTATAATCTCCTGATAGGTCATGTTGCATGCCTTGTGCGTCATTTGGTGTTTTAAGGTTATACTGCTCCTTATTTACTGTTTGGTTAAAATATTCTATATTTCCTATTCTCAAACTAAGTTCAATACTTCCATCTACACCAGCGTTTACCTGATCGCTCTTTAATGTTTCGTCTGCAGTTAGCTCATCATCGCTGTAGTTAGAACCGTTAGGATCTGATATCTGTACGTTAAAGCTACCATTGGTTACAGTAACGTTTGCTTCTCTGCTATAACTACCCAAAGCTATTGTATAGCTATAATCGCCATCTTCTACATCTGATACCGTAAATAAATCTTCCTTGTATAAGTCTCCAGCCCCCAGTCTGCTTGAGTCATATGGATTATAAGATACTGTTGGTGAAATTACTGGTGAGGTGGTCACTGTCACCTGATATACCTTTGTCGTTGTGGCATCTTCTGCTGTTACTGTGTAAGGCACTGAATCGCTAAAATACTGTTCTTCTCCACTTCCAGGGATAACACTCGCTCTTCTACTTACTTCTATAGTAGGACTAAGCATTAAATCACTTGCTTGAGGCATGGAAACGGTAATAGTGCCATCTTCATTATTTATATCTGTTTGTCCTAGCTGTCCATCTATGGTAAAGCTTGTTATAAGTGCTTGGTTCGAGACACCACCTCCACCAGGATTAGATGTACCAGATGAGCTACTTCCTCCTCCACACGAAGTAATCCCTATTGACAATATAAAAGTACTTAATAAAAAAATAATTAATTTTTTCATATACTGTTTCCTATAAAAAAGTTGATTTTTACCAGTGATTTTTTCGATACTTTTACGTATAAAGGTGTTTATTGAGGTTATTATACTAGTTTTCAATAGATATTTTATGATATTTTATCCTATTTTATCATTAATATATAAAAATTTACTAAAAATCATATACTTTTACATAATAGTTATAATAGTAATGCCAAATCTAATTTTTAAGTAACTTTATTAACAGAGGTATTTTTTATAATACTTAAATCAAGTTCTGTGAATCCTTTCTATATATTTAATTTAGTTCTATATTCTTTTACTCTACACTAAGAAATATACAGGAGTAGAAGTTAGATTATGTAGAAGAAAACTGAGGAACGCTTTGTGTTTATGAGTTTAAATATAATAAAACATTGAAAGCACCGAGAACTTAGTTGGAAACTTATACTGATGAACAAGCTTGTTTTAAATGTATTGATAAAGACAATTTTTTAGATTTTGTTACATAGTCAATGTCTTATTTTTCCAGGATAGACTGTAATACTAGTAAGTTTGACTATCAACTAAATATAAAATTAGTTTATTTATAATTTAAGTCTTTATCAAGCTTATCAACTTTAGAATTCAGCTCATTTTCTAATTTATTAATATCACCCTTTACAAGAAATATATCATCTTTAGTAGCGAGATTTTCTTGTTTATTTATAAGGTTAATAAAGAAAGCGAGGCCAAATTCATCCCCGGTTTGTTAGGAATATTGTGCTTAGCAATGGTATTTTGTATTTGCTCTTCAGTCATACTATATGTTCTCCTATGGAAAGCACTTCAATATTAAAAACATTATACATATAAATGTATATTATATGTAAACGACATTTAATCTTATTAATCTGTTATAAATACTACTTTTACCATAAGTTCGTGTAGTAGTTATAAGTGATAGGCTAGCAGGAGTACGACGATTTAATAATAAAGTTTTATAATTTTTATATTTTTCATAAAAACTACTCTTTATTATATTTGACATCATGAGTGAAGCAATTAACTCTAGTAGCTACAAGCTTAATTGTAAGGATAATTACTATCAGTCCATGAACATTCATGGACTGATTAAGCTAAAAATCTTTATTTTAGTTTAAAAAGTATTTAAAAAGTATTTAATATATATATATAATAAATATTACTATTTAGTAATATTTATTATATATATATTTATTTTTAAGGTGAAAGATGAACATAATACGCTGTTGCCATACCAATGCAAAATTTAAACTTTGTAATTTAAACTATTCATTAGCACTGTTATTAACCTTAATTTTGCTAATTTTAATTTTTTTAACAGGGAAGCAGTCATATGCCTTTCAAAGTGCTATGAACTACTCTGAAATTGATATAAACAATTATGAAACTGATACAAGCTATTCTGAAGGAGGTTTTAATTTCTATATAAACAATCTAGAAATTAAAAAAGTTACATCTTATTATACAGGGGAAACCTTTCTTTATACTGTTATACCGACTTCAAAAAAAGTAGCTTTAGTTACTGATGAATTGTATAACAGAATTAATGGGCCTGTTGATTCTTTAGACTTTTCTCGGCTCAAAATTATTCAATGTGGATTGAAGGAAGGTCCTTCATCAGAGATTAGAAGTAAACAGTCTATAACAGATAACGTGGTTAGCCATCAAGATGTATATGGAACTACCGGTTATGAATCAACCAGAGATGCCTGTCATATTGCAAGAAGTAATGAATTTAAATGGTTTAACGATACCACTAGTAAAAATGGTAGAAATCGTTTATTTTATTCGACTAACTTAGATGGAGATATTCAGTGTTTTTCTCTTGATGGCGTCAATTGTGTGTGGATTAATCATTCTAGACAAATTTTAATCGATACAGCACAAGAAATGAGATCTATTAACAATAATAAAGCAGCTGTATCTTATTTATTGAACAAATATGCACAAATAACTATAACACCACGACCTTATGTTAGAGTTAGACGTCTTGTCCTGCCTAATTGGACTAGACAAGGAAGAAGAATTCATTTACATGATACTTCTTTTTGGGGAACAAGAGTTTATCTACCTGGAGGTAGAATTGAAACTGTCAGAAGAGGTCAAATTCGTACTTGGACTTTTCTAGGAAATTCTTGGTATCAAGAAGGAACAAATATTAATGATTATCCATCCATTACCCAGGCTGCTAAGCCTCTTGTTTGTGGAGAACAACATAAAAAAATTTACGGAGCTACAGGATATGATAAGCCAAATCATTGGTGTAATGTGCTAAGTAATCCAAAAATTAAACGCAAATATACAGTACAAGCGATGATAGATGCTAAGATGGCTAACATAGATGATATTTTCAAACATATGTCTTCTTATGAATATAATAAAGTTTATAATAGTTATGCAAATAGAATCAAAGATTTGAATAATAAAGTAGCAAGGAAGAAAAGGTCTGTATATATTTCATGTAAAGTTAAATGGTTCAATATACCTGGCTTAATAGCATGCCGTATTTATAAAAGTCAATATAATAATTTGCGAAACGCTTTAAATTCTTTGACTGCAGAACGTAATGATAAAGCAAGAAAAGCAAGATTGGTAGTATCAAAAAAACGTCAAGAAAAATGGCATAAGCTCCATGAAACTTGGGCTAAAAATGATAAATCACATTTTGCTGTATTATTAAAAGAAGAAAGTGAAACATTGGCAGAATTAAAAGAACTTAATGATATATATGAAAAAAAATCAGAAGAAGAGCATGCAGAATATTTAGAATATATTAAAAAAGCCTCTCCTAGTGAAGTTTTGCTTGAGCAAGCAGAAGATCTTCCTCTGATAGGTCCTGAAATAAAACATATCGTCGACTATGCAAATAATCCTTCTGGAGATAACTTAAGGAAAATGTTATTAGGAGCGTTTGGGCCTGTGGGTGAGAATGTAGAAGGTATTGTAGAAGTTACCAAAAACGGATCTCAGATGAATGATCCTAAAGTAAAATATATAACAGACTTGCTTCATGATATAGGACATGATCATAGTATTGGTGAAGTCTTCGAAGATGTAGTATCAGATACAATTAATGATTTTGGTGATGAGGCTATAGAAAGTCTTCGTGAGATGGGTGTATGGAAAAAATCAAAAAGTGATATTAGAACACTTGACTACCAAAATATAGTTGATCTAAGAGCTAGCTTAACTAGCATGAATTATGATTTTTGGCAAGGTAGAAGTGAAAAAGAAATACAAGTGCAAACAACATTCACACCTAGTAACTTTAAGTATTTAGCCTACTTAACTAGTAGTAAATATTATGGATCACTTGCAGATATCGAGTACTCTAGTGGAGGAAAAGTATTTGCAGCTAAGCTAAATGCTATTTTTAAACATTCTTTTGGTTATAATCATAATAATATTATTAAAAAGAATAAACGAAATAAGTGGACACTATCTGAATTAAATAAAGAATTATATAAAGTTATTGCTGACCCTGTTTATTATGAGCAGAGATTACCTTACTTGGTTGATTCATCAGTCATTGGTCCAAGGCCTGCTGCCTTTATTTATAATAATGACCATAGCTTTATAGCTATCAATAAAGATTTGGTTGATCTTAGAAGTGATGATTTTTATAAGTTCTATTTTGAAGAACTGGGCCATATGGTAAATTGGTGGCGTTGTAAAATACTAGAAGTTGAAATCTCAGAGTGCGAATTAACCATAGATTCTGGAGCTCGGTTCCGTGATGCTATTTTAATAGATCCTACATTACATGAAGAAACCTTCGAAAGTCTTTTATTCAGTCTACCTGAACATACTGAAGTAGATAGCGATACAGTTAAATTTCAAGATAATAGTTTTGTTTCAATGGCAGGTTGGCCAGCTTATTATACTTTGAATGACAATATCTCTGGTGATGGTAAGATGTCATGGTTAATGAGAATAGGTGTTGAAATTAAGAGTGGCGAATACCAATTTATTACTGATGAAATAGATTTTGAGATAGTTGTAAATGCTCCTGAATTAGCAATGAAGGGAAATCCATGGAAAGTGTCAAATAATGGTGTATGTAAGGACGATACTCAGACTGACTGTAATGTACCAACCATGTGGTTATCACTTGGAGTTAGAGATGCAATTAAGATAGTTGTAGGCAATATTCCAAAAGTTAAGTCTTCTAAGTATACTAACACAGGGTTTGATTTACTGCCCATGGCAGTAAGGACACATGCAGGTAACATCCCTTACCAAGTAGAATCTGTGAATAGTGTTAAATGGAAGCATGTAAAAGGGTATAATATTTATTCTAAAGAATTTTCTGGGAGGCTTGTAGCGAAGCTTGACCTTGTAAAAATTATTGCAGTTAACAAAGGAAAAGAGCTTACGCATAAACCAGAGCTTTCTTTTAAACCTGTTGCAGGAGGGAGTTATATAGTAGAAATTCCTACAATAGATAAGAAAGAACTGGGAACATGGCTAGCCTTAGATGTGAGTTCAGAGTTACTTGGATGTGGATTGGGGGCTGCTGTGGCTGTAGTTACTGAACAAGATCCAATAGTACTTTGTCATGCTGGCTCATTTCTTACAGAACTTACTGAAACATTTTTTGAAACTGGATTTGGAAGAGTTACTGTTGCATTAGAAGGTGGGGCAAGTTTAGGGGTTCCTAGTATTGAGTATAGATATGCAAAATCTTCATCAAGAATAACTCCTGCTCAAGATGATACTCAACCTTCTGGAGTGGAAACTGATGTGGATTCTCCTGGGACTGGTAACGTATCTGGGCCTGGCAGTCCTAATGCTTCTAGACCTGGCAGTCCTAATGTTTCTAGACCTGACAGTCCTAATGTTTCGTCATTAAAAACAAAAACTAGAAGTGCGCTTGGTAAAATGAGATCTAGCACATTTACACCAGTGATTGTTTTCAGACCTAGAGTAAGTTGGTCTGATAGCACAATAATACGCGAAGGAAGAAGGCAAATTCCAATAAGACCTATTGAGGAATAAGCTCTTTTAGTGTTTTAGTTGGCGGTTAAATCTACCAAAATAGAGGTGCTGAAGCCTATAGTAACTGTATCTTTATAAGTAGATCCAAAACTAAATTTATATGCCATCCCTAATGGGATGGCATATTTTTCTATACTATTAAATCTACTGTGCATTTTCTCTTTCAGGTTTTCACCACTATCTAATAATTCTATATATTCAATAACACTTTTTGTCTCTCTTTCTTTTTTGCTCTTCTTATAAATTATACTTTTACAAAACTGTATTTCGTAAAACATTTATATACAGCGGATTAGATTTTTTAAATGACTAAAAATGCTATTTTTTTAATAAAGTTTCATAGGTAAAAACTTATAGAAATTTTCATACTAATTTTATATCTATATTGATATAATGATGACTGTTTTGCCAAGTTATGCAGCAACTAGTATATTTAAGAATATTTATCCATTTATATAGGTTATAAGATGTATTTACACTCTATATTGTTTTTTATATATTATTTTGTATTCGTCTCTATTGCATTTTTTTTTGCTCCTTACCTAGTCGATATAGGAATCGATAGAGGCTTGGTTGGTTTCCTACAATCTTTGGGACTATTTTTAATTATCATATCGATGCTACTATTTGGTTTTTTAACCGATAAACTGATTTCAAATAAAACAGCTATAGTGGGAAGCTTATTAATATCATTTTTTGCATTTTTAGGATTAGCTTACTTGAAAGACAACCTGCTGATAATACAGATTTTATTTATAATTTCCTTTCCTTCATTTTTGATGTTGCCTCCTATTATAGATGGTTTAGTACTGAAAGATTTGCCAAAGGAAAAATATAACTTTATTAGAGCTATGGGGTCTTTTGGTGCGGCTTTTAGTTTCTTCTTAAACTCTTATATTCTAGGAGAGTTGGATTATTCTATTTTGATTTTAGCCAATGCTTTGCTAATTTTAGTTGGTATATTTTTAATAATGAAAATTAAAAGTAGCTATAGAACAACAGAAATATATTACATAGAAGGCTTAAAAAATATAGTTTCCTCAAAGAGATTATTATTAGTTTTTATCATAAGTTTTTTAACATATGGCACATTAAAAGCAGATGATGCTTATCAGTATATATATAGCACAGATATAGTAGGAATGACTCCTTTTATTTTAGGTATAGTTGGTTTATGCTCTATCTTATTGGAAGGTCAAATCATGATATTTTATAAATTTATTACTAGGTATATTTCTGAAAAATTAATGCTATATCTATCAGCTTTTATACTTTGTTTAGTCTTTATAACTAGGTATTATCTATATAATCATATGGCAGTTATAATAGCTGGAGGCTTATTATTAGGTGTTTTTGTAGGGTTATACATCCCGGTTATTATCCATACGATAAATGCTAATACCGCGGAAAATAATAAAAATACTATGCTTGCGCTGTATCAAATATCTCTATCGCTAGGAGGCTCAGTACTAGGCTATGTTACTGCGTACTACTATACCCAAACCGGCCAACTACAAGATATATACTTATTGCACTTCTTTATCATAGCTATATCTTTTGTTTTTATATTTGCCTTACCTTTAGCTATGAGTAATCAGGCTCAATCGAAAAAACTAGTCAAAGCGTGAGTGCTTAGGGATGTATATGCAAATGTTAAGAATATTATTTTCGGAGCTTTAAATCTTATAAAGCTGATATATAGAAATAGATATTGCGACAATCAAAATTAAAGGTTTAATAATTTTAATTCCTTTTTTTATAGCTATGTGAGAGCCTAGCCATGCTCCTGCTACTTGGCCTATTGCCATAACCACACCATAAAAAATATACACTGTTCCACTAACTAAAAAAATTAGCAGTGAGGTAATATTACTTGTAAAATTCAAAACCTTTGTTTGCGCAAGGGCTTTTTTAATACTTGAGCCTAAAAGGGAAATACATGCTATCATAAAAAAGGAGCCTGTTCCCGGACCAAAAAAACCATCATAAAAACCGATAATTAACGCAAATGTGATTGAAAATGTAATTAAAGAAACTCTTGCATAGCTATCTTTTTCTGATAGCTTTGGAGAAAATAAAAAATAAATCGCTACCATGATCAATACTATAGGTATTATCATTTCCAAAATGTTGCTATCTATGCTATTGATTAAAATAGCTCCGGCGGATGCTCCTATAAGAGTAAAAAATATAGGAACTACCATCTCTTTAAAGTCAATTGTTTTATTTTTGATATGATATATTACAGACGAAAGCGTGCCAAAAGAGCCTTGAAATTTATTAGTTGCAATTGCTACATTTGGGGGCAAGCCGACAGCTAAAAGAGTTGGTAAAGTTATGATGCCACCACCGCCTGCTATAGAATCTACAAAGCCTGCTATAAATCCCGCAAATAGCAGTATAAGTATGTCGATAATTTCCATTTCAATATTTGTGTAATTTACTAGAAGCTAACTAGTAATACTCATTGTAGTATATGTATTATAGTAGCTCAATGAGTATAAAAGCTAATTCCGCCGATTAATATATAAATTTGTATAGTTTTTTATAACTCACTAATTTGTTCAGCTTTTTTAACTAAAGATATATATTCAGAGCGGTATCCTTCTTGATCTTCCCCTAGAGCATCTCTAGCTAAATTGAATACATCTTCATAAGTTGCATTGCCTTTGAAAGTGGAGTCTTTAAGTATCATAGAAAATGATGCAACTGAAGCCACAAAACGAAAGTCATCTGAAGTTTTTTCTATGTTTAGTTTCTCTGGAGTATAGCTATTTTCTACTAAGGTACTATCATTATCAGCATCTAGCTCAGGTGCTTTATACCTAATCTTTAAGTTAAATATCTCACTGCTAGTTTCATTAGCATTATTAGACTGATATCTCAATGTATCTACAGATTTTACATAGTCTTTAAGAGTGGAAGAATTAGGTGGTATTATCTCATAGAGAGCTGTCACAGAATGACCAGCTCCTATTTCTCCGGCATCTGTTTCATCGTCATTAAAGTCTTCTGCTCTCAATATTCTTTTTTCGTAGCCTATAAGTCTATACGCACCCACCTGAGAAGGATTGAACTCTATTTGTAATTTAACATCTTTTGCTACAGTATTTAAAGTTTGACCTACCTCATTTACTAAAACTTTTTTTGCCTCCAATAAATTATCTATATAAGCGTAGTTGCCATTACCATTATTTGCCAGTGTAACTACTTTATTATCTTTATAGTTACCCATACCAAAGCCCAATACGCTTAAATAAATGCCACTTTCTCTTTTTTGCTCTATTAGCTCTTGTAGCGCAACTTCACTAGATACGCCTATGTTAAAATCTCCATCTGTTGCTAAAATAATACGATTTATACCTGTTTCTGTTTTATTTTCCTCTGCGACTTCATAAGCTAAATTTATACCAGAAGCACCAGCTGTCGTGCCTCTTGCACTGAGTGAATCAATCGCTTCCAGTATAGTAGCTTTATCCTCTCCAGTTAGACCATCAGCAACTACTCCTGTACCTGATGCATATGTAACTATAGATATCTTATCTTCAGCTCTCATATTATCTACCAATAATTTAACTGATTTCTTAAGTAGTGGTAATTTATTTGGATTATTCATAGATCCGGATATGTCGAGTAGAAATGTTATACTATAAGGAGGTAAATCTTCAAATGCTATAGATTCAGTTTGCAATGCAATCAATAGCAAATTGTGCTCCATATTCCAAGGCGCAGATGAGTACTCTATATATGTTGAAAATGGATTATCACTTTTTGTAGTAGGATAATCATAATTGAAATAGTTCACCATCTCCTCTATTCGCACTACTTCTTTTGGCGGCAGTTGATTTGAATTATTTAAATATCTACGTACATTAGAGTAGGATGCTGTATCTACATCAGCTGAAAAAGTAGATAGTGGATTTTGTATCGGAGATAAAAAAATATTCTCCTCTAGATTTAGATATTCTTCAGTGTTAAGCTCCTCTGCGTATATAGGCGGTGGAACTATACTTATCTCATTTTGCTTAGTTATAGTAGCGATAAGTGGTTGACTAGCAATTGTATCATTCAAAACCTCTACATCCTCAGATGAAATTTCATGCTCGGTTATGTCACCGGTTGTTTCATCTTCTATATTCGTTGTACTACAAGAAAAAGTAAAAACTAGTAATAATAAAAATGTAACTACTCTACCTATAAAGACATTATTTATATAAAGTTTTAATTTCATAATCTTATATCCTATAATCTTGTATTCTATAATGATTTTTTAAATGCAA
The DNA here is from genome assembly GCA_963455285.1 of Gammaproteobacteria bacterium Psp_hYS2021. Lineage (GTDB taxonomy): Bacteria > Pseudomonadota > Gammaproteobacteria. Next base: position 1,794,631 of record OY734021.1, on the reverse strand, counting down.
CTATAATTTACTTATATTAAACTAATTATCTATCTCATACAATACAAGACACTATACAAATAATTATTAAAGACTCGACAATAAAAATATGGACAAAATTTCGATACTATCGCCTGCAAAAGTAAATATATTTTTAGAAGTTTTAAAAAAACGTAACGATAGCTTTCATGATATTGTCAGTCTCATTACACTGCTTAATTTTGGCGATACACTTAGCTTTGAGAAAATAAAAAATGGTATTGAAATAGAAGGAGTAGCAAATATAAAACTAGAAGAAAATCTGATATATAAAGCATATTCTCTGGTAAAGATACAAAAAAATAAAGATATAAGCTCAGGCATAAAAATATCAGTCAAAAAACAAATACCAATAGGTGGAGGCTTAGGAGGAGGTAGCTCAAATGCAGCAAGTACATTAATTATGCTAAATAAAATATGGCAACTAAAAATACCAATGCGCAAGTTAATGGACATGGCGGTTCAGCTAGGTTCTGATGTACCTGTATTTATGCATGGTAAACATGCATTTATTTTTGGCAGAGGTGAGCAAGTTATGTTTACAAAGATAAAAGAGAGCTTTTTCGTACTTGTAACTTTTAATAATATACATTGTAGTACAAGGGAGTTATTTCAAAACCCAGAGCTCAAAAAGAGAAAACAAATGTCCTTAAAAGTATCAAATATAGTTAATGCTCTAAAAAGTGATTATTTATTAAATCTATCGGATATATCTAGGCTTACAAATGACTTTGAACACTTAGCTTATACAAAATACTCTTTGATAAAAGACACTATAAATATTATGAACTACACATTGAACGAAAAATTAAATAACTCGCTTATCGTTTCTCCAAGGTTATCAGGCACCGGGTCGTCTGTATTTTGTGTGTTCAATGACTTAGGAAACACTAAGTCATTCTATGAGAAAATAAAAACCAATCTACCCGATGGCGCAACAGCTCATTTAACCGAGCTATTTAATGGTACTTCTTGAATAATAGTATTTTATTTATTTTTCAAAAATCCAAAAGATTCTTTAGTAAATTAATTTGAATTATTTTATATATCCTTTTCGTCTGCAGATTTGGATTTATATTGCTCTTTCTCTATGATATGTGCTCTAGATAAGGCAGAGGCCAGTATTCCAGCAGGTACAGTTATCATACCCACTCCAAACATTAAAACAAAAAAAGTAAATACTTTCCCTGCAATAGTTATAGGATAAGTATCTCCGTACCCAACTGTAGTCAAAGTAATAGCAGACCACCAAAGACTTTGAAAAACAGAGCCAAAAACTTCAGGCTGTGCTTCGTGCTCGAAAAAATAAATTCCAGATGCCGAAATAAAAATAAGCATACACGAAACCATAAAAAACAAAATAAACTCTTCTTTAACCAAAGAATAAGCTATAGAAAATCTATGCATGGCTCTACTATAGCGAATGAGTTTGAAAGCTGCAAAAAGTCTTAATATACGGAATATTCTCAATATCCTTAAATCTATAAATAAATTCAAGTAAAAAGGTAATATTGCTAATAAATCAATTATTCCATAAAAGCTAAATATATATTTGAGCCTCTTCTTTGCGATAAAAACACGAGTAATGTATTCTAAAGAAAAAGCTATTACACAAATTTTATCTACGATACCTATAATAAATCTTATTGTCTCACTAATGCCTCTCACTGTGTCAATCGAAAAGGCAATTATAGATATGACGATTAAACACTGTATGCAGTAATCAAAAACTCTCCCTCTTAGGGTATCGTTTTGTTCCACTACTGTGCGCATCTTTTCTTTAATGTTTTCTAGTTTATGATTCATGTTTAACATGTTAATAAGAACTAAGTTTTACTTTAATATTTTTTTGTCAAGTAAATATATATTTTCATTTCCATAGTTTTCGGTATTGACCGTTACCCAAAAATTCAATTAAACCTAAGTCTCTTAAAAACTGCAATTGTTGCCTCACTTTGGGCATAATATTACGATTAGATGGATAACGTTTATGCAATAAAGGTTCGAATTCTTTAAAATCTCTAAGGTCAAATATTGATGAACGAATCTTTGCTGTACACTCAAATACTTCTAGTTTCCAACCAGCTAATGACGATACAATAGAATTATAACTATCTTCGATAGTATCATCCGTATCCTCTATCATATCTTCTATTTTAGGGAACTTTGGTCTTTTTTGAGCAGGAACTTTTGATAAAATTTCTCGAGCTGTGTTAATTATGTCAATACTAATTAATCCTGTCTTCTCATTATTAGTGATCAATGAGAAATCATCAACTGCCTGATTCACAAGCTCTTTATTGTTTGAAAAAACACCGTATTCGAAATTTTTTAGAAATCCCCCATTAGTAAGATTTGCTGAAGTAATAACAATTTTTTTATCATCAAAAATATAAACCTTTGAATGTATATTTTGATAATTTTGAACGATACCATTATTGTTAATAATACTTTCAAGCCCTTGTAAATCTAAAGCTCCTGAATAAACATTAAGCATCTTAAATGAAGTTACTAAATTTAATTTAACATTTTTAGGTTTTGCTAAGAGTAAATCATCACAGATATTTTTCTTCACAAAAGGTGATGTGATTTTAATTGAACTTTTAGATTCAGATACTAACTCTATAAAATTGTCTTTCCAGGGATTTTTCAATATTTTCATTGGATGACTCCTTTGCTTGAGTTAAGCAGTTATATCTCATCTTTCTCAAAATTCTATCTGTTTGATAATTTTTAGTTTCAATAATAAATTCTATATAAAAACACAAGAAATTATAGATTTATTCCCGTACTCTCATCGATACCAAGAGCTATATTCATATTTTGTATAGCTTGAGAACTGGCTCCTTTGAGTAGGTTATCTATGGATGCTACTAATATTATGTTATTTGTTCTATTGTCTATACGAAAGTTTATATCTACATAATTTGTACCAGCTACAAACCTAGTTTCAGGAAGATAATCTGTAGAAGAATCAAAGCATAATCTTATGAACTTCTCTTTTTGATAAAATTTTCTATATATTTTTTTTATATCATCTATAGAAAAACCTTTAATGACTTTGGCGTAGGAAGTTGTAAGTATGCCTCTTTGCATAGGTATTAAGTGAGGCGTAAATAGTAGCTTAATGTCCGAGCCATTTGCTATTGACAATTCTTGCTCTATCTCTGGGGTATGTCTATGTGACGCAATTTTATATGCTTTTACAGAAGAATCTGACTCACAGAAAATAACTCCTAAATCTGCCTTGCGTCCTGCTCCACTTATACCTGACTTCGCATCTATTACTATTTGTGTTGTATCTATTACTCTAGAGCTTACTAAAGGGTATAAAGATAAGATACTACAAGTGGTGTAGCAGCCTGGGTTCGCTATTAGAGATGCGTTCTTAATTAGCTCTCTATTTATTTCAGAGAGTCCATAAACTGATTTCTCCAACAAAGAAGGATTTGGGTGTTCGCCGTACCATCTAGTATAATTTTCCAGATTTTTAATTCTAAAGTCAGCACTTAGGTCTATAACTCTCGATTGATTTAATATATCTTTTGATAATTTTGTAGCACAAATACCATGAGGTAAAGCACAAAATATAAAGTCACTATTTTTAGCTATAGTATCTATATCCTCTTTCTCAAACTCCTTATCAAAAATCCCATAAAAATTAGGATAAATACTAGTGTATGGTTTTCCTACATGACTATTGGATGTGATGGTCTCTATATTTACTTTAGGGTGTCTCAACAACAGCTTAATGAGCTCCATTCCTGTATATCCAGATGCGCCTAATATACTTACCTTATACATACTTATCTGTAGTTAAATCAGTTTTTTATAACTTTGAATATCAAAAAAAATTATATATAAAAAATTTACTATTTTGTCACCATAGTGCCGATACCTTTATCTGCAAATACTTCTAGCAGAATACTGTGTTCTATTGTTCCATCTATTATATGTACAGAGTTTACATCTCTATTTATCGCCTCTAGTGCGCAAGTTGCTTTAGGTATCATTCCTCCTACTATTATTTTATCTTTTATAAGCTCTTTAATTTTATTTGAATCAACCCTGCTTATCAAACTAGACTTATCATCCTTATCTTTTAATATACCAGGAACATCACTCATAAAAATAAGTTTCTCTGCACTTAGAGAATGAGCTAGCTCCACCGCCGCATAGTCCGCATTTATATTATAGGTCTCGCCATCACTATCAAAGCCCAATGGAGTTACTACAGGTAAATATTTTTCCTGTAAGAGTATTTTTATTACATTAGAGTTACATTTTTTTATATTACCCACAAAGCCAAGGTCATGTTCTACATGCTCTTTTTTTTCTACTAAAAATATATCTGCATCTTTACCTGTAATACTTACACCTTGCACTCCTTCTTTTCTCAATGAGTCTATAATCTCTTTACTAACCTTACCAGATAATACCATTTGTACTAAAGAAACAGTTTCTTTATCAGATACGCGTAATCCATCTATAAAATAACTTTTAATTCCTAATTTTTCACCAAATTCACTTATTTCACTACCACCTCCATGAACTATAACTACCTTAAATCCGATGCTGTGCATAAAGGCAATATCTTTTACTATAGAGTTTCTCTCTTTAGTCTCTTTTATGACATTACCTCCGAACTTGATAACCATAATCTTACCAGAGAACGCCTGTACGTATGGTAGTGCTTCAAGCAATGATTTTGCAAATTTAGACTTTTCTATTACATTATGCTTCATATTATTATTGTTTTATCTTATATTTTCTATCAGTTTCTATAATTTGGACTTAATGTTCGTATAATCATAGCTTAAATCACATTATATTTTAAGCATTGTACCATACAAACGTTTGTATTATTGAACCTCAACACGCCTTCTTTTATGTAAATGTAGCACTTAATTAATATATTAAACTTTGCCAAAAGAATGAAGAAACAAAGATAACTTAGATTTTTGCAAGTAGATAAATCCAAGCCCCTTAAAAAGTGCTTTTGAATTATGGCATTTTGGGATAGGCTAAAAGTTTGTGTATTATAATATTCTTGTAAAAGATTGCACTTTTCAATATTCATCAATATTCACTTTAAACAACAAAATAAATATTGCCTTTAATAAAGGATATTATGCTCAAAAAAGTAAATAAAAAGTCACTACAATGTTTAACTGATAATGAAATATTATCTAAGTGGAAATCTAAAGCTTTCTCGGCTTTAGCACTTAAAGATATGGCGCGTTATGAAATTAGGGCTAAAATAGATAAATCATTCATTATTGGCGATGAGCATCGGGAACTTTTAGAGGAGTTTTTGAACTATTTGGAGCAAAATAAATATATAGACGATGATAAGCTCACAGAAAATTTTATAAAACATGCGATAGAAAGACTAAAAGGTGAGAATTATATAAGATCTAAGTTAGAGATAAGAGGATTAGAGTCAAATGTCATAGATAAGCATATAAGTATTAATTTAGATGCAGATGTAGCCCAAGGTATCATTGAGAAATTATGGAAAGTCAAGTTTGCTAATACTGATAATGCGGAGAACCTAGAAGATACCTATATAGAGCCAAGTGATGACTATGATGGATATAGTAAAAATAATAACTATAATCTTAAAGCGAAAAAACATTCTAAGCAAATTAGATTCTTTTTAAGTCGGGGATTTACATATGAGCAAGTTTATGAATTTTTTAGAAAGCAAAAAAAGCAAAAAAAGCAAAATTAAGATAAGCTATTGCACAAGTGATTTTTTTATAGTTCAATGAGGGGCGTACTGAGTTTTTTAATGATGTAGATACACCAAAATTGGTAGCTTGTGAAAAAAATGATATTATGCAATTCCATTTACTTAGGTAAATTTATGGAATTATAAAAAATGAATATATTAAATAGTTATAATAGTGGCTTTTTATTACTTGATAGAGATGGAGTGATAAACGAAGATAGTGATGAATATATAAAATCTCCTGATGAATGGCATTTTATAGATGGGAGTGATAGTGCTATTAAATTGGCTAAGGATAATGGTTATAAGGTTGCCGTAGTTACAAATCAAAGTGGTGTGGGTAGAGGCTTGTTCAGTGAGAGGACTTTATCTCTTATACATGATAAGATGAGTAAAGAACTGTCAATTATAGGAGCTTGTATTGATGCTTTAGCTTATTGTCCACACGTGCCAGATGATAACTGTAGTTGTCGTAAACCAAAGATAGGGCTTATAGAACAAGTGTGTCAGAGCTTAAGCGTAAGTACTAGTGGTCATATACTAGTTGGAGACTCTATCAGAGATATACAAGCAGCCCTTAAGGTAGATTGCTATCCTATTTTAGTATTATCAGGAAAAGGAAATAGGTATACTCAAGAGTATAGAAGCATTATGTTAGAATACGAAAAAGAGCCGATTATTTTTGATAACTTACTACTTTGCGTTGAATTTTTAGTCAAAAATCATAAAATCTAATACCATAGATGATAAAATTAAGATACAATATTAGGCTATAATTGGATAGCTTGAGTATTTTTGCTTATTTTTAAACTAATAATTAAATTTTTATATGATAAAAATGACTTTAAAGTTATCTTTATTTTTTATGATTTATGCGTTTATCATAAGTTTTAGTAGGGAAACTTACGCAGCTTGTTCCTATGACATATCATTTGGAAATGAGCCATTATTTACAGAAACAGCCACACACCCCACGTTAAGAGGAATCCCACTTCCTACAAATGATGATGAAGCAGTCAATAAATACTATGTTGACCAATTGGATAGAACAGCAGGAAGTTTAATAGATATAACTGATTATACCAATGAAGCTGGGGAGCTTGTAAAGTTAAACGTTATTAGAGCCAATTTTCCACTTTCCAACTCTGCAGGAGACGGATTACCTAGTAATCTGTTATTTTTTCATATGAGAGCAGGAGAGAGCTTTATAGGTGGGTATATTCCATCTCACATATCGAACCCAAGTGGTGTAGATGCTCCAGATACTTCAGAGCTCAGAAGCTATATATTAGAAACACATTTTTCAGAATATAATATTTTTAGTGAAGGCAGGCAGTATCTATATGAGATACCAAGTGGAATGAGCCAGATCGATACTGCTGATGGAAGATTAGCCGATAAGATAGATAATGTCGGTGACTATGGAGGAGTATTTTTTCGCTATAGGGATGGTGGGGCTTTTGCTAGAGCTTGGAGCCCTTGGTATCGTATAGATAATAGAGAAATTGTTTCAAGTGATGTTTATATTGATGGCTCTGATGAATTTTGGGCGAGAGCTTCAGGTGGAGCAGGTAGTCAGACGCGAATATTTGAGCCAATACCTGGAATACATCTTGGAGCAGCGGATAATAGAATTACGTATATTAATACAAATACATTTACTATTACGGACTTTTCTACTACACAGATAGGACATAATACATCTTCTCCTTTATTAGTCCAAATACAGACAGCCATTACTCCTCCAAACACTGATAGCCAAGGAGGCACATTATTTTCAAATAATAATGAATTTTCGTTTTCTGGTGGTGAGATAGGCTTTGACATGGATGGGTTAAATGACATTGCTGATATTACCATAGGTAATCTATCCATATCACCAAATACAAGCTATACAAGTAAAGGCATTACTGTGCCTTCTGCTACAGTTCGTGACTCTATTATATCCAATAACACATTAAACATAGATTCTGATACTGATGTAATCAGATTTTATCATGATACGCTTAGGACAGATGATTGGCTAGTTTCAGGCAATTTATTTTTAGATGCCAATAGTATATCTACTAGATTATCTGGTCTTGAGCTCAATCCTGCAGGTGATAGTGTCGTAGCTACTGTATCATTTGGTTTTGCTGACTTAACTAGCGTTGCTACACTTAGTACAGATGCTATTGATATTTCAGAGGTTAATATCCCTGTTACGACTACGCTTATACAAAGTTCTGATATATCATTTGCTAACTATCCAGTTAGTGTTTTGTCTAGTCCGGGGACGCCTGCACAGCTTATATATTCAAGTGGCATTATATTAGGTAATGACCCTGCTCTCACTGGCACAGGATATCCTGAGCATACTATAAGTTTACCAAATGATACACTAGAAATTTTTGGCTCTGACTCTCAGGTGAGTTTTTCTAATAACCAGTTGAATATAGATGAAGATTTACAAATAGGCTCTATTCTTTTAAATAACAGTGGTGCTATACGTAATGTGAGTTCGTCATCTGCATCTCCTCTTTATATAGGGACTAATACTGGTCAGATTACCAACTTTTTACCCGATAGTGGTGATGATTTATTATTATCTTCTTTATTTCAGCTTGAAGTAGGTGCTTTTAATATAACTAATAGGCTAATAGAGCTAGATGCCATTAGAGGTGTAGCCCAAAATATGGAAATTGAAAGCCCTATTTATTTTTCAAATAATGTAGATGGTCATCTGAGAAGTATTAAATCTTTAAGTGTTGGAGATATAAGTATACAAACTAATACGATTGAAAGTGATGGAGATTTAGTTTTTGATATAGCATCCTCAGGCAATGCTAACTTATCCGATGAGAAAAAAGCAATATTTGCAGGGAGTAGTTCATCAAATACTAATAGAGTGACTAATGTAGCGACTCCTAGGAATTTTGATGCTACAGATATTCCTCTAGATGCTACTACTAGTGAAGGTATGTTAAGACTAAAAGAACTGAATGATGTGTTTAATAAGCCAATAAATCATGTTCCTTTGCCTCTGGCTAGTGCAAATTGTCCTACAGGATTTGTATGCAGTCAACCTATGAATATGGGCACATTCGACTTTACTAATGTGGGCACTGCCCAGTCTGATACAGATTTGGCTATTTTGAAAGATATAGAAGATGGCTTTATTAGCACAAGTGATGAAGATAATGGCTGGATAGTTCTACAACCAGATGCTTATGTTATGTATAGAGACCCTGCCAACGATAATGACGTAAAGGATGAGAGGTATTTTAATAGGGACTTAATAGACCATCCAATAGGCAATAGAAAAAATTTTGGAGATACTTATGAAGGAGCTGCTATAGCTGGTGGATGTGTAGCTGACTCTTGCAGGGTAGGGGCTAATAACGCGCTACAGTACGTTGATTCAGATAATTATATAAAAATCAATAAAGAAGGAATATATATTATTATCGCTGATATGGTTGCAACTGTAAATGCCAACCTAGTTGGTACAAGTGGAGATCGTAGAACACCTAGGGTAAACGCACCTCATTGGTGTTTGTTTTTTGCGATGGAAATATTGGATGAAAATGACAATGATAAGTTTAGTGATGTAGTTTTAGGCTGTACTGGATATTTAGGGTTTAATGAACAAAATTTAGGTGCTATACAACCAGATGGCAGAATAAGGTCAGCTCAGTCAACTGTGGGAGGGTTTAGATATGCAGGATTTTTGGAAGAAAATGATGAGATAAGGATAGGTTTTGATGGTGGTATGATAGGCGATCAGAGGGTTGAAAATTCTCGAGAGAATTCCGCAACGAACTATAGGGCTACAAATATGCACACATTCTTTCGTCAATTTGATACTGCCCCTAATGATGGAAATAATGCTATAAGGCCTGCAGAAGGGACAAGTATAAGTATTTTTTGTATAAATTGTTGATTATTAGGTATGTTGACTGAATACATAAAAAAATATTTTAAACTTACAATAGTCATATCTACTAGTATACTTTTCTCAAAGTATTCGTATGCTATGTGTGTATATGACGTTAGTTTTAATACTGTATTTGCTGGTAATAGGGTCGAGCCAAACTATTTAGTATCTAATGTTTATAATACTCCAAGTGGTGGAAATATAAATACTGTGGTAGGCCTGCGTCAGCCTGTTAAGGAAGGTGACATAGTAAATAAATATTATGCTGACCAGTCTTTTATAGGAGCTAGGCAGTATTTAACTCCAGATAGTCGATGGGCTGAGAGATATTATCCAAACCAAGGGGACTTTATAGTGCAAGATGGCGATTATACATCTGCTCCTGATCCAGATGGTACGCATTCTCCTCTGACTTCTTATAATTTTTTCACAGATTCTGGCACTACTACGTTTATTAATAGTACTTTATCTGAAGAGAACTATGATATAGGATATGAAATAAATGAAACTATTATAACAGAAGGAGGATCATCCCCACAAGTTAGTATTTCTTATAGGCATAGAACACCATACCATTTTCTTTGGCAAACAGGTGGTGTGCCGACTGTAGGTGATAATGGAGATATAATCAATGTTTGGTCTGAAAACACTGATATATATGAGTCAAATAGGGTACGTACTCAGTATTTACAGGTTGGGAATTTATTTTTTAACGAAGCAAAGCTAGGCTTTGTAAGACATTATACTACAGGAGCAAGTGATAGCTCAATGCTCTATTTACCACCTCTTAGGGTCGAATCTGAACCTAATTCACCTAGCTCGTATGTGCGACTTGACTTTAATTCTCCCAATATAAGCACATCTGATGCGACTAAATTAGTTATTAGCTCCGATAGTGGTTTATCTTTATTTAGCCATGATAGCTGGGATGATATCAGATATCTGTATGCAGATAATAACTCACTTTTATTTGACAGTAATAATAGGTCTATTGCTTCGGTTTTTGCCACTGAATATAATACATCATATGATCTAAAGATAAATTCTCATGATGATAATATACTAATATTAAGCCATGCTTTGACAGGAGATGTATTAGTAGGAGGAGTAGGGAGAGATTATACTGATGGAGATCGTGCGAAAAATTGCGTACAAGGCATAGAAAATACTTGTCTTGAGCTAGGTGAAAATTCTATAATTACCACGCCTACTCCTACAGCTGGACAATGGCAACCATACTATGACTTAAATATAGTATCTGACTCTGATTTGGTAAACTTCTATGACAATAGGCTTATAAATGTAGCCACTACTGTAGCTACTGACTTAATATTTTTTCCAAATGCTAGCTTAGGTGTGTGTGATAATCCATCTGAGTGCATAAATCCATCTTCATCTTCATCACCTGTAACTATAGCTGCTAGTACATTATTTTTATCGAGGGTTACAAATCTATCTACTTCTATAGCAGGAAATGTAATAATCGATAATGAAGGCATACACAATACCAGAGAATCTTCTTCTATACAAAATGAATCTTTAATATTTGATACAGATGTAAATATAAATACATCTACTTCAGCCACGACCGATTTCAAAATAGGCAATATAATCTTAAGTGGTAATGAATCTAGAATATATAATCCTACAAGAGCTATAAATTTTGTGACAGATACAGGTTTAATAAATGTCGAGCAATCAGATAATATAACTTTTTCAAATATAGGAAGGATAAATATAGGTATATCTCCTCCTATAGCCTCTGGAGATAGTTTTTTATACATAGAAGATAATACTATAGGTGCATCTTCTTTTGGCTCTGCGGTATCTACCTTAACCGTTTCTGTGCCCTTAATGCCAAATATTCCAGCTAATATCACCAGTGGCATTGATTTTAGTGATAAAGATATAGAAGGGACAGATGCAAACTCGACATTTAAAACATCCTATTTAGATATATCTGGCAATACCATATCAAATAGAATAAATCACACGGCCTCTAGTCCTACAGGTGACTCTCATAGTATTAGGTTAAATCCAGCAGGTAATATAGATGTATCCGGTGCATTAGTGGAAAACTTTAATGCCCCAGACTTATCTGATATACCAGCACTTGGAAATGACTACGATACCTATGCTGTGTCTGTTAGATCCTTTGCTAATTATTTCAATACTAAGCCATTAAATAGTTATAGACCAGCTACACAAGACTTAAATATGGGTAGTCACAGAGTAACAAATATACCAAATATAACGAATTACAATGATATCAGTGTAGCAGTTAATAAGGGCTTTGTCGATGCAGCTAAACCTAAGACATACATAAGTGGTCTTGTTAATCTAGCCAGAATTCAAATAGGGAACGATGGTGCCCAAAGAAATGTTAGAGGATATCTTACCTATGGTACCATAGCTAGAATGGATGGTGGAAGTATAAATCACAGTGGAAGTGCATATTTTTGGGTTATGCCACGTCGTATTGCAAATTCTGGTTCACCAGAAGTTGGGGGAAATGTATCTGTAGGAGGTCGCTGGAGATGCCAAGACTATGTAGATGGACCTAATCAAAAATACCGCAGTAATCAAGGTACTATAGATTATGAATATGATCCTTATACAGTAATATCTGCAAATGCAAATCCAACATCTCATGAGACTCAGTGTAGATTTTTAGGTCCGATGGATGTAGATAAAACAGCGAAGTGGTATATATCAGTTCTTTTAAGATCTACATCTAAAAGTGGCTTTCATAGATTTGATATAACCGAAATTAATGACACAGGTACTGGAAATGAGTTGAATCATGAGCATACGTATATTCGTATGTCTCCTGCAATTACTGTCTCCGAAGAAGCCCTTAATGGAACTGGGACTATTTTGAATCCACAAGTCGAACTCCCTGCGCTTCGCGCATCATCAGCTATAACTGTACATGACAGTGATGAATATGACCAGACAGACGCAGGTGTAGGCACTGCTCCTACAGGAGGTGATGGAGAAGTTAGATATGTGGCTCCTATGACATTGCAAGGAAGTATTAGTCATGTTTATAGTGGCAATATGAATGAAAGATGGTTCTCTCTAACTTCTAGAGTTGGGGGATGTGCTTTAGGCCCTACCGATTCAGGTATAGGAATCCCTAACTGGAACTGTGTCTATGGGTACCGAACCGATTATATTGACACGAGGGATGATACTGGAGGAGGGACTAGATCACAAACGATTCCTTTATCTTTATATGATCCGGGAATAAGGCAAGACTCTGATTTTCATAGTAATTATGCACATAGAGGAAGTTTTTTTATAGTTTGTTTAGATTGCTAATCTTATATGATAAAAAAGATATTTTTAGTTTATATTTTTTCTCTGATAAGTAGTTACTCTTATGCAGCTTGCATTGCCAATGTTACTTTTGGTAATGAAGCTACTTCTATAGCAGGTCCTACCATCACTGACTTACGTCAGCCGTATCAACTTCATGAGGCGGTAAGTTTACGATATATTTCATCCAATTTTGCAACTAGTCCTATCTCTGTGGGTGGTCAGCCAAATGGTAATATTGATTTCTTAGCTAGGGACTTTGCAAGTAGTGTAGCATCAAGAGACTATAGTACGAATATATTTTACATAGATGACGCCAGTGTAGAAAATCAAACTTTCACACATTCATATGGTAGTGTATCAGGAAATGAAGTATACTTAAGTGGTTTAGATGTAAATATAACTGACTTAGCGACCACATCAACCATATGGGCAACTAGCTCTTTATTTACAAAAGTTTATTTAACTACAGACTGGGGCACGCTTCTCACTCCTTACACAAATTCCGCTACGTCGCCTGAGTTTTATCAAACTCACTCAGATAGAGCAATACAATTTCTGCAGGAAATTAATCCTATATCTGTTCGTGGTTTAATAAATGGTGGGGCCGGTTTAGCTCAGGAGTATCCACCTTCAGATGCTCCACAGTTTTATGGCTCAGATGCTGGTAATCCTAGCTTAGAGCCTATAAATTATATACATGACTCACAACAAAGAAGAGGTGGTTTTTTTGTAAGATATAGAGATTCTGAGACCTATGATGAAAATTTATTTAGCCCTTGGATTAGAATAGATAAAAAGGAAATTTTAGGACAATATCTAAGTTTAAGTGCTGATGGTAATAGCGATCAAAGAGTTATTTGGCTAGATCAAAGATCCCCAACAAGCGTATATTCAGGAGCTAATGAGAATGATTTATTAAGTATGTCACCTGATATTAGGATTGTTGCAGATGGAGGGAGTACCTTTAGCCAGAGCGCATTTTTACAGCATGAAAACTTGAATATAGAAATAGACTCTAGTGCAAATAAACTTCAAGGAAAAGTTGGTTCTTTGGTGTTCGATGATACAGGTACAAGCGATACTATATCTTTCAGTGATGGAACAGTAGTGGATAATGATGCTATCTACGTAGGGCAAACATCTGGTGCTACTAAAATAATACAGCTGGGAAACTTCGACACTCAAGGAAATTCGTACATATCGGCGGATAGATTAGCCTTAGAAGCAAACGGGAATGACAATGTAAACTTTATAAACAATACTCTTACAGATATAGGTCATATAAATATATCCAATGGTAATCTAATAATTAGAGGTTCAGTCAGAGATTCTGGCTTGTATTTTAACGATCCTGTTAGAATAAATGCTAATAATAGAGTAGTTGATTTTAGAGGTGATAATGTAAGAGGAGTAGATACTATAGAGATAAATAACTTGATGGCAAACTATATTACAAGTAGTAGCACTATAGTATTTAATATTTTAGGTCAGAATAGCTATGATGCTCAACAAAGATCATGGGGCGATATAAGCACTCTTACTGTGGGAGATGTGCAAATATATGACGATAACATAAAGACCAGCGATAATGCAACCTTATTTATAAGCGCAAATCCAGTAAGCTTTACAAACAATGCAACCGTCACAGATATAACCACTTTAACTGTAGGTAATCGTACTTTAATGATACACGATGATACTATTAGGAGTATAAGGGGCTCTGACCTTAATTTTTATAGTAGTAATGGAGGAGGGATTGAGTTTGCATCAGATACTGTGAATATAAGAGCTAGGAGTGCAGTTGTAGAGATAACAGGAAATGAACAGCTTACTTTATCGGCTAGTGGACAGATATCAGCACTATCTAATCTAAGATTTGATGTGCCAGAAGATAGTCAAAAAATAGTATTTCGAGACATAGAAGTAGCGCCTAAGCAAGGGACTGAAAATACTAGCTCTCACGCAACAGATATAGGAGACATACGTATAACTTCCGATACTCAAATAACTACACAATCAGGCGACCTTATATTAAAATCTGCAAATAATACAATAGATATGAGTGGCTTATATTTGGGGTATATAAATGATGCAACTGATGATACAGATGCTGTGCCCTATAAACAGATGATAGATAGATTCAATGCTCAAAGCATATCTGACTTCTCTGATCCAGATGGAAACTTAAATATGAATAATGTTGGAGCAAGAAACTTATCTGGACATAGAAATACTGACGGTATAGTTGAAGTAACTGCTCAAAATGAGAATACAGGACTTAGGCTAGATGATGTATTATCGCGCCTAACAGGTACAAATATACAAGGAAATAGCAATAGTTTTTTATTTAGAACACTTTTTACTGTAAACGATTTTACGCAAGCTTGCTCAGATGCTACTTCTTCAGCTATTAAGAGGGGTAATAATGCTGCAGAAAGAATAATGATCACACTAGGAAAGGGAGTTCATCATACAAAAATAGTTAGTATGGTAGTTAGAGCTTTATCTTTTCATTCACAACATTCAAGACCTCACGGAGGAAATACTACCCCAAATGCTGAATTTAATCAAGCTCATAATAATTATCATTGGTTAGATACTTATCTAACTGAAGATGCTGGTGTACAAAACTGTGATCAATATAGAGCAAACAATAATAATGGACCACATTTTCAGCTAAATCGACTTACTAGGCATGTCACTTTAAGTAATGATCCTCAACACTGGTTATTTAATCAACATCGATCAAATAACATACCTTTGTATAATTCTCATGCAAACATATATGAGTATGATACGACTAATAATAGAGTATTTGCTTATATTTTTGTAGGAACTCATCTTAGTAGAGATATAGGTGTTGCTTCTCCTCAAGATGCGTCAAGTGGTCTTGTTAACAGTACTGCTAACTCATTTCCAGCAACAACTATATACTATGAGCTATCTAGTATTTGTCTTACTCGTTGTAATTAGAAAATGTTTTAATATTTGATAAAAAATAATGAAAAAATATATAAAGTTCTTGATTATCTTGCTACAAATTTATTCGTTTTCGGTGTTTTCTCAAACGCTTCTTCTAAGACCACCGCCTAGTACTCAACAAAATGTTGAGGCTGAAGCGCCTGATACAAATACTGAGGAGTCCCAGCAAAGTACACAGCAAACTCAAACAAATACACCTTCAAGTGAGCAAAAAAGTAGTTATGATAATCTTCTAGATGATGTCGTTGCTCTAAATACAGATGAAGGCGAATATTCTTTTAGAGTTAGTGGTCAGGTGAGAGCAACTTTTAATTTAATAGATAGTTATAGTGCTCCTGCAAAAAATAATGCTGAGTTTATTAGTAATGTAGATACTATAACACAAGGCAACTCATGTAAAAATACAAACTCACTACATAAAGAGCTACCTATATATAACTCTGGAAATGTAGGCTCGAATCAAACAGGTCAATTCACCACTTTACATTGTGATGAAGGAGAAATAGAAAGTATAAATCCTAATTCTTATGTAAATAGAGACGATACATATGTATCTATGGATTTACTATATGATAAAAATAGTAATGAAGATAATAGTCACAAAGGCTTATTTAAGCTAGGCTATTTCGCAAATGGAAATATAAGATACACAGGTGGATATTTATTTGATAGCTCCTCTTGGCGTGTATTTGCAACATTTGAACAAGATAGCTCCGATGGTTTAGGAGTGTCAAATCAAATCAATATAGTAGATAATTCAGATGATGCTCTGGGTATAGCAAGACTATCAGATGCCTCTAAAGAGCAGAGAAGAGAGCAGTATATAAAGATAGATAATAAATCAATAGGATATTTTATAAAGCTAGGTAATAGTCAGTACTTTGATAGGTATATAGTTGGATATGAAGAAGCTGACTTTGGTGATAGTATTAACTACAATGAACAAAGTAATGTTTACTCTCAAAATTTATTATTTAGCTTAAATAGAGCTAGATTTGCTGCTCTAGAGCTAGGCTATCACATAGATAATGTGGCGAGTTTTTCTCTCCTATATGGAGGGGGAGAATCTGATAATCCTTATGTTTATAGTGATTTTAGCTTAAATAAATACTACTATATGTCCGAAGTTAGTAATTCTAACGATTTGACATGGGATGAAAACTCTCCAACTGAATTAACTGATGGAAAATCAAAATCTTATCAAATAGGCGCGTTTATCAGCTCTGATATAGATAATCTCCATGCAAACTTAGAATTTGGCATTTTTTCAACAGAAAAAACAGAAGCTATGCTTTGTAATAGCATCTCTGATGTCACAGCTTGCTCAGGATCAATATCAATCGACGATCCAGGAACTGGAATCGAAAGAGTGGAAAATTTTAATAATATAACTTCTTTAGGTGAATCTTCGAAAAATATTATAAATTTGGGATTAGGTTATGATTTATCTTTATTTGGAAGTCAAGTTACACCATTTTTAAATTTTTCTATGATAGATTATACTATGACACCTTCCACTATAAATGTAAGTGATGTCAAAGAAGGAAGCTTAAGCGCAACTACATTTAATCTAGGAGTGAAAGCGCATATAAGCCAAAATCAATTTGTTATATTAGGAGTTAGTCAACAGACACAGGATACAGAACAACTTATAGTTAATAGAGCTGATAGTAGTGGGAATAGTACTTATTTTTTAGATACGCTTGAAGGAGAATTTACTATAGTTGCTGTGGACTTAATATATGGCTATAGGGTAGCAGATAGCACAACGCTTGAGTTTTCATATGGTATGTTAAATAATACAGGTACTTCGGACTATATATTAGAACACTCTACTGACTTAAGTTTTATAAAAAGCAATGGTGACTTTGGAAATAGCGAAAGTCACTTAGGATTGAGAATAAACTACAAACTATAAAAAATTTAATCTTATTTCTTAAATAGCACTATGAAACAAATAGGCTCAATTTCTTTTCAAAGAATAATTATAAGGCTTTTTATAGTAGCTCTGAGTTTACTTATAGTAAAAGTATCCTATGCACAGGAAAATAGTGAAATAGTAGTGCAAGCGCAAGAAGTGGACGTAGTAGAAGATGAGTATATATTCAGTGAATTTAATGAAGAGGGTAGTGAAGAATATAAAAAGGAAATAGCTTCTGTTTTTGGCCAGTTTGATTATTTTAGTGCAGACCTAACTCAAAATATAATAGATGGTGATAATAATATCGAACAAAAAGGAAATATAAGATTTGCTAAACCAAATTCATTTTTATTTAGTTTGTTAGGAAGTGATGCACAAACTGTTATAAGTGATGGAAATAGGATTTGGAGATATTATCCCAATCTGGATCAAGTAGTAATAGGAGATATAACGCCTGCAACTAGGAGTACTATTCCTATACTTCTTCTTGGTAGTGATTTCGAAATTTTAATAGAAACTTTTGATGTAGTAAAAAGCAATCAGTTAGATGATAGTTCTATTGTATATAGGCTATATCCCAGCCAACAAGATAGCTTTGAATATATAGAAATAAGTATTTTAGACGATAGGTACTTAGAAAAATTGGATATTATCTATAGGTTTGGCAGAGAAGTTCGTGTAAAATTTGATAACTTTAGCTTTGATAGAATACAAAATGAAATATTCAACTTTGATATTCCAGCTGGAGTGGACGTTATACAAGAGTGAAAAAGTATAAAAACAATATATATCTGTTTTTTTTGCTCCTTTAATATGCTATAGTTAGCATTCCCTTATGGTATTTGTTTAATAAAAAAGTAGTTGAAATTAATCTACTAAATGGTTTATTAGTAAAAATATATGAGAATTATTATACTAATTTTTTTTGGTTCGATAAGCTTAGGTCTTTTTGCACAAGAGTCTTTAATAGAAAGTTTATCAAGGTCAAATGAGCTTATAAGATTAGAAAATTATGATGAAGCTGAAACTTTGCTTGAGTCACTTTTATCAAGATATCCAAGTCGCCCAGAGGTGTATAATAATTTGGCTATAGTAAAGCTTAGAAAAGGCGATTCTTATGGAGCTCAATTATTGCTTGATGAAGCTATGAAAACTAGCATTATATATTCTAGTATATTGGAAAATATAGAAGCTTTACGCCAATACGAAGCAAAGAAAAATTATAGTGAGTTATTAGACAGTTCATCTGAAAGCATCAGCCTTCCTGAGCTTGAGCTTATTCAAGATGTATCAGAATCAGTAATATCTAATAACACAATGCCTACACTAAATAATATAGATACAAATACATTACTAATTTCAAATAATATAAATGATATAAATAGTAACACATCATCAACCTTAAGGAGGCGACTTGATGGCTGGGTATCTGCTTGGTCAAATGGTGATGCGCAATTATATATGAGTTACTATAGGTATGGTTTTGCGACTGGAGACTTAACTAATGAACAATGGGTACAGCAAAGAACGCAAAGGATATATCCGCAAAGAAATATAAATGTAAGTTATTCCGATTTGAGTATTAGTTTTTATAATGATAATAAACAGGCAATTACTACTTTTAGACAAGACTATAAATCGTCTAATTTCAATAGCATTGGAACTAAAATATTGACTTGGGAGCTTATAGATAATCAATGGTATATAATTTCAGAGGAATCTAGATAATATAAGATAGGGGAAAATATTATACCTTGATGTCTTGAAAAATATGCCTTGTTTATAATTGTTTAAATTGTATTTTTAACTTATTTATAAATGAAAGCAAAGTAAGGTAAAAGCATATGAAGAACCTAAAATATATTAAGTTGCTATCATTATCTGTATTCATTTCTGCTTGTAGTAGCTATGGTAATGATACCAGTATAAACAATGCTAGTAATAATACTAGTTTTAATAACCCACAAAATGATTTGAATATTCCTCTAGATGGGCTACTAGAGGCTGACATAGCTATAGCAAACCTAGCAAGAGACCTTACAAGTGATTATATAAATCCAGTTGATAAGGAATATTTAGTAAACTCTATAGATAATTCTCTTACTAAAATGCCATCATATGATTTATTAAAAGTAGTTCGTTTAGATATGCAATATAATTCATATGATGAACTTTTAAGTGATGAGCAGAAAATACAAAGAGAAAAAATTCTTAAAGAGTTTAAGCTGAGATGGTTATGGCTTAAAGAAAGAAAAGACTATATAAATAAAATACCCAAGGAAATATCATATATCTCACCTGAGTTTCCTTTTGTATTAGTTGTTGATAGCTTAAAGCAAAGGATGTTTTTATTTGCTCAGACACAGGATAACACTCTAGAGCTAGTAAGAGATTATTATATAACTATAGGTAAACAAGGATATGGCAAACAAATAGAAGGAGATCAAAAAACACCACTTGGAACCTATCTTATAAGAAATTATATTAGCCCTGAAAGAATAGATCCTAACGTATATGGAGTAGGAGGAGCTTTTCCATTAGATTATCCTAATGAAAGCGATAAAATTAAAAATAGGACAGGTTATGGAATTTGGATACATGGAACCCCTGTTGGTGACTATATAAGAACTCCTTATTCAAGCGATGGATGTATATCTTTATCTGATAATGATTTTGCAGATCTAAGAGAGATTATATTAAATAAAGATATTCCTATAATAGTCGCTGAATCTCTGACTTGGTTGGGTAAAGATAGATGGAAAAATAATACTCTAGAAATTAAAAGTACTTTGGATAATTGGGCTAGGGATTGGAGTAATAATGATATAGATAGGTATATATCCCATTACGCTAATAGCTTTGATAGTCAAGGAAAAGATATAGTTACATGGTATAACCATAAAAAAATAGTTAATTCTGCAAAACAATATATATCAGTTGATTTAAGCGAGATAATAGTACTTGAAAATCCAGCAGACGGAGTATTGATGTCTGTTTTTTTCCAGAAATATGATAGTAGCAATTATAAAACTCAAGGATATAAGAGATTATTTTGGGTAAAAGAGAAACAAAATTGGAAAATAGTATTTGAAGGTAGTACAGCGCCTTTTAGGGGAGACGGGTTAGTAAATGTTTCTTTGATAAATAAAGACACCAGGTTGCTATCAAGAGCTGACGTAATTTCAACAGTTGATGTAGATTATAGGTAATTAAATACATTTAGTTACTTTTGAAAAAAGAAGAGATAAAAAACAAGGACGAGCTTAAATAACCGATTATTGTATAAAAACTCTATTGTATATTATTTAAGTAAAATCTTCTATGCGTAATACTCTTGAACAATTATCTCTGGAATTATTGCCTTCGCATCAGGCAAGTTTTGATAATTTTTACTTTTCTAGCTCTAACTTGTATTTAAGAGATTTTCTTTTTAATTACTGTTCTGGAAAAGATAGAAGCATAGAAAATAATCAGACTAAATCTGTATATCTATACACTCCAAAGGGTAACATAGGTATTTCTCATCTTTTAGAGGCGTGTTATTTTTTATATAGGAAGAGAGGTTTTATATCTGGCTATTTTAGAGCAGAAGAGCTTATAAATGTAGATATAGATGAAACGATTAATTATCAGCTATTGTGTATAGATGACGTAGATTTATTATCTAATATGGAAGCTCTTTTTCATTTTTATAATTATCATTATGACAATGAAGTAAAGATAATATTTGGCTCTCATCATTTGCCAAGTCATATGAATAATATCTTAAAGGATATGCAGACAAGATTTGCACAGTCTCTTATATTGAAATTAAATACATTTGAAGACGATGATTTAGAAAAAGGGTTATTTTATTATCTAAGGCGATTAGAATGGGAATCTCCTGAGAAAGTAATAAATAAACTGCTAACATACTACTCTAGAGATGCATTAAAGATATTTAAATTTATTCAAAATGTAGATAAATATAAAAAGGGGGCTAAGAGCTTATCTTTAGCTAATTTTCATAAAGCTATGCTATTGGCTCAAGATATGGAGAAAAATTAAGTGTCAAGTAAAATTATAATAAAAACTCAAGAGGAAATAGATAAAATACGTATTGCCTGCAGACTAGCGTCAGAGGTATTAGAGATGATAGAGCCCTATATAAAGCCGGGAAATACAACAGGAGATATAGATCGTATATGTCATGACTATATTGTTAACGAACAAAAAGCAAGTCCTGCTACCTTAAATTATAAAGGCTTTCCAAAGAGTATTTGCACATCAATAAATAATGTAATCTGCCATGGTATACCAAGCGATGATGTTAGATTAAAAAATGGAGATATTATAAATATAGATGTTACAGTCATAAAAGATGGGTTTTATGGCGATAGTAGTAAAATGTTTTGTGTTGGTAAAGTTAAACCTCACGCGCGTAAACTTATAAATGTAACTCAAGAATGCCTATTTGAAGCGATAAAAATTTTGAAGGAAGGGGCTTTTTTAGGAGACATAGGAGCGTGTATTCAAAATATAGCCCACAGAAACCATTTTTCAGTTGTTAAAGAGTTTTGTGGTCATGGTGTTGGTAAACACTTTCATGAGCCACCACAAGTTCTTCACTATGGTAAAGCAGGTACAAGGGATAAATTATTATCAGGAATGATTTTCACTATTGAACCTATGATAAATCAAGGTAGGTGGCAAAGTAAAATCCTAGCAGACCAATGGACAGCTATTACTGCTGATGGGTCTTTATCTGCTCAGTTTGAACATACAGTGCTTATTAAAAAAGATGGTTATGAAGTTTTGACTCTCAGAGAAGAAGAAAAAAGCTTGCTATAAAGTATTTTATAGCACAAGTAAAATTCACCACATCAACTATAAAGTTAAAGGAAACTATTAATGGAAGTAGTGCAATGAATAGTGACTGATATTGAATATCATTGATGTAGTCTTTAAAACCAGAGGCTATATTAATCGAAGAAATAGGGAATAAAAGATAAAAGGACCATTCATTGATAGGGTGGGTAATTAAGCAACCTAAGGTTTTAGGCTTTCAGGAGCTACGAGCTACTATTATAGATAAGAACACCATCTAAATATGTCTGTAATACTTTGATATCTTTAATTTCATTCTTATTTGCTAATAGTAAGTTTTTATCCAAGACCACAAAATCGGCTAATTTACCCTTTTCTATAGAGCCTTTCTCATCTTCTTCAAAGCTTGCAAAAGCACCTGCTTGAGTATATGAGTATATTGCTTCCTCTATAGATATTCCTTGATTTATAAGAAATTCTTCATGTGAGTCATAACTAATTGATTTTCTTGTTATGGCTAGCTGCATGCCTTTCATAACATCAGGAGGTTCAACAGGGGAATCAGAGCCATTTGCTAAATTAATGCCTATATCTAGCATTTTTTTATAATTATAGGTATCTAATATTCTAGTTTTACCAATGCGATTTTCAATAATAGTAATGTCATAATCCAAAAATACAGACTGCACAAAGACTTGGATAGAAAGCTCTTTTAGTTTATTTATTATATTTTTATCTGTAATTTGCGCATGAACTATGCCATAACGAAGGCTTGGTTTATTTGGGTCTAAAACTTTCTCATAAGAGCTAATAATATTGTACATAGCTTTATCACCTATACCATGAGTAATAACCTGCATACCATTTTCATTAGCAAAGGATACCCATTCATCTAATTTATCTTTACTTAAAACCTCTATACCAATATTATCTGGCTCATCGTTATATGGTTCATTCAAAAGAGCCGTTCTCGCACCAAGTGAACCATCTGCAATTAGCTTTAAGGGACCTATTTTAAACATATTAGAATTGTATCTACCTTTATATCCTTCTTGAATAAACTCCTTATAGTCATCTATAGTATAAAATCTAGATTGCTGAGATACTCTTAAACTTAATTTTCCTTCTAGCTCTAGCTCATGAAAAGCTCTAATAACATGGCTATAATGCAAGTCCGGAGACTCACATAAATCATCAGTCTGAACAGATGTAATGCCAAAACTATTACACATTTTAGAAGCTGTTAATAAAACTTCCTTGGTTTGTTCTAGGCTTAAATTAGGTATTTTCGATAGAATTATATTAGTTGCATTATCTCTAAATATTCCTAAAACTCTACCATTTTCCATGTCAATGTGGCCTCCATCAGGTTGAAGCGTATTAATATCTACTCCACATAATTCAAGCCCTTTGGAATTACAACAAAAAATATGATAACAAACTCTAATAAAGCACACAGGTCGTTCTGTAGAAATTTTATCTAAATCATCTCTAGTTGGAAATACTTGTTCATCATCAAAAAGGTCTTGATTCCAGCCAAAGCCAAGAACCCAACCTCCTTTTTCATATCCTTTGTCTTCTATATATTTTTTACCTATATCTATCAAATCATCTATAGATTTTGCGTCATCTAATTTTGCTGTATCTGAAAAACATCCTGTGGATAAAAGATGCATATGAGAATCATTAAATCCAGCTGTTACAAATTTACCATCTAAGTCAATTATTTGACTGTCAGCTTGTTTATAAGTTAAAGCTTCTTCAGTGCTGCCAACATATATAAATCTATTATCTTTTACTACAAACGCCTCCTTTACCCCTTGAGTTACAGTATAAACTACTCCATTTATATATATAACATTCATAGTTAATTCCCTTTTATGTATGGTTTTTTAACATTTTTTTGTTTTTAATGTACAAAGCAAAAGAAGATGTCGCTGCTATTAAGCTAGTTATAACTAAAATTGAAAAAATAATTCTGTAGCCATTATTACCATAATCATCTAATATTCCACCAAATACCTTATAGACAAAAAGGTCTGGTGTATAGCCTATCATAGATACTATAGCTATAGAAAGACCTCTTAAACCATTAGGTATTTTAGATTCCTCCAGATTTGCAAACATAACTCCCCTAGAGCCGCTTAAGGTAAATGTCGCCATAAAGAAAAAAGCTATTAAAATAATTGGTGAATTAGTAGGACTAAAGATAAATATAAGTATAAATACTGCGGTTGCTATCATTCCCCAAAATATTGTTTTTGAAACAGATTTTGACGAGTCAACAATTTTTCCAAATACAGGCCCCGCAAGCATTCTTATAGCCCAGCTTCTAATTATAGCCAAGCTCCCTGATGCGACAATACCGTAACCAAGCACATCACTAAGATAAGGAGTAAAATAAGTCATACCTGCAAATACAATATAATTTGTGAATACAACCAAAGTTACTAACCAAATAACAGGAAGTTTAAGTACGTTTACTAGATCGCCTAATTTTGTTTTTTCTTGACTTTGAGGCTTTGGCTGTGTATCTACTTGGGTATCATGAAAAAATAAATAAAACAAAATAACAGAAATTAACGACATCACAGCTATGGATGCAAATACTCCTTTTATACCAAAAGAAGATTCCAACTGAGCAAATATAAATAAATTTAGGTACGACACGCAAAGTCCAAAACCAGCATCAAAAAACTCATAACTACCCCAAATTTTTCCTTGCTCCTTAGAGCTACCACTTAAACCAACTCCTTTTACAAGAGCTGCCCAAAACGCAAATCCTGAAGTTAAAGCTGTCAAAGGCCATACTATTAGCGCACTAATATAATTAAATGAAAAAGTCATAAATAGTGCCAATAAAATATTTGCAGCCATAGATATAATTAAAATATTTCTTAGGCTAAATCTATCAGCTATCCATCCACCTGGAATATATGCAACTAAACACGCTAAGGAATACAATGATAGTAAATTCCCTAATTGCTCATGAGATACTCCTAGACCTTCTTGCAAGGGAGTATAGAAAGTATACTGTATATATGGCAATAAAAATGCCGTCATATATGTCCAAGATAATGCTATAATTCTTAACATTCTTTTTAGTCCAAACTTTTCCATATTTCCTCCAGTGAGCATATTAAAAACATATACTATAATATATATATTTTAATATGTGATACGATATATAGTAAAAAAAATACAAAGCCTATCTTAGATAGGCTTTGTTATAAATCACATATATGATAACTTAAAGCTTAAAAGCTTCTATTTATTAAGTATTTTTGGTATTTTTCTAGCTCGTACACGGAATATTTCAGGCATATTTCTACCCAGTAAGGGTCTGAGATACATTACAAATTTATCAGTAACGTCGTTATTTTCTTTTGAGATAAATTCATTAGGCATAATCTTAGTTTTACCCCCAATATCCTTTAGTTTTGCGACTCCATAATCGACTGAATAAAATCCTGTACGTTTTATTACTACAGAACCATTTATATCTTGCCATTGGACATATTGGACTGCTTTTTCTCCTACTTCACGCGCTTCTCTTCTATCAACATCTGATATGCTTTCAGGATAAACTCTTTGAACAAATCCAATATTATCAGAACGTATTCTCACATTACCACCAATCTTCTCTTCAATATACTTAGCAAGTAATACCACAAGCGAAATACTCATCTTAGATAATTCAACATTACCATGCTGATCAGTAGTCAGTTTACCCAGCTTTTCAGCTATAAATTTACCGTTTTCATCTTTAATGCCTTCAGAAACAGCAACTATACACCTACCATATTTCTCATAGACTTTTTTTACGTCATGTTCAAATTTTTCCATATAAAATGGTCTCTCAGGCAGATATATTAAGTGAGGTCCATCATCTACATGAGCCCTACCTAAAGCAGATGCTGCTGTTAAAAATCCCGAGTTTCTTCCCATAACAACAGCAATATGTATCCCAGGAAGAGCCATATTATCCAAATTAACACCAGTAAACCAATTTGCAATATATCTTGAAGCAGAGGGATATCCGGGAGTATGGTCATTCATAACTATATCATTATCTATAGTTTTAGGTATGTGCATACATCTTATAGGATGATTCATTTTCATAGACTCATGTTCTATAATTCTAAGAGTATCAGCCGAATCATTGCCACCTATATAAAAAAATGCAGAAATATCGTGAGCTAATAAAACTTTTGATATTTCTCTACAATATTTTATATCAGGCTTATCTCTTGTACTTCCTAGTATCGATGAAGGAGTTTTCGCTATTGATTCTAAGTTATGAGATGTTTCTTGAGTTAAATCACCAAAATCCTCATTTATTATTCCTCTTATTCCGTGAAATGCACCATAAACTTGAGATACGGTATTTAGTTTTCTTGATTCTACTACGACTCCAGCGACTGATTCATTTATTACAGAAGTAGGGCCTCCTCCTTGAGCTACCAAAATTCTTCCCTTTAACATTGTTCCTCCTAAATATTATTATTTAATTAAGTCACAAATAACTTAATTAATATAATAACACAATTACACATATCTCTAATATGTAATAATTTACAAACTTATAATTCCAGCTCTACTCCAAGCTTCAAGCTCATTTTTTCATTAGCAAAACTATACAATCCTTCACTGGAGCCATTTAAGATTCTTGAATCCAAAGAAAAGCTCAGGTAGTCATTATAATCATAATCTAACTCTAGTATACTACTTGTCATACGACTTTCATATGCTGCTGTCGTACTTATAGCAGCATCAAAATTATCCAGTAAATCGAGCTTCATAAATCTTATTAATAAAAAGTTTTTTGCAGAATTAAAGAAGAAATAATTTTCAGGAATTTCTCTAGCAGTTTCTCTTTGTACTGGAAAATCTCTACCTAAAGATGTTAAAAAATCATCAAAGTCGTGATAAGAGCTTACTTCATCTTTGTCCAAGCCTATAGAGTTATAGTAATATTCTATATCTACAGTATAATCTGCAGGTAGAAGAATTTGCGATGATACTAAATATTTAGGAACAAAGCTATCATCTGATGACTTTATCTGGGTATACATAGGCCCTAGAGAAGATGAAGACTCACTAAAGTATGCAACTCCTATTATATCCCTTGACCAAGAAGCTTCTGCTTTGAATGTACCGATTCTCATAGGTAAAGATAAGCCACTTGAGAAGCTTTCAACACTATTATCCTTATGTGCAAATACTGCAGTATTAAAATCTAAGGTACCTAAAAATAAATTGTGGTGTAGCGCAAAATAATCATCTGAATTAGGGGTCTGTAAATGGTATCTATATGTATCTGTTTCGTTAACCCCAGGCACTATGTGTTGAAAATAAAGCAAATTTAAACTTTGAGCTTCACCGTACCAAGTAAACCTAGAATAAAGAGAGCTATTAGTTTCATCATCAAAAAAATTTACCGATGGATTTATGTAATTCATAGGAGAAGACATAAGGCCATTGCCAAGATTATAGGGATTTATTCCATAGAAAAATTCAAACGAGTCTAAGTATGTCTTAAAATTGAGTTGCCTAATATCATAGTTTACATAATTATCATCTATGCTTTTATAATTAGTATCATGGATTATGTATAAATCATCTTGTATTGTAAAAAAATCCCCGTATAGACTACCTTTATGTCCTATGGATATCTCTTGATATTCTCTTGATTGATAATCATCATTAGTTAAATTATAATGATGTGAAGTTATAGAAAATAATATAGCAGATATGAAGTCCATAACACTTATACAAAAACACTTACCTTACTCTACTAAGTCCATTTGGAGAAAACCAGTTAGATCTAGCTTCAAACTCTCTTATACTTTCAATCTTTATTACTGAGCACTCTTCATTGCTATCACAGACTTCAGAGTCAACAATTATGGGAAAACCTTGGAATTTGTCAACATTGTTATATTTTGCAGATTTAAGCATTACGCCTCCTCTAGAGAATGCTTCAGATGAGATAGGTAAGCTGGTTGATTTATCAAATGTAATACTCATCTGATAATAAGGCGCTTTATTATCTTTAGATAGTAAGCTCGCTACTACAATATCTTCCTGCATATCATAAGAGATATCGTATAAAGAGCCTAAAGGTGGTCTGATTAAATCACTACTGGAGACGTTACCGGCTAAAACAGTAAGAGGAGATAAAACTAATGACCTTTGTAAATTAGGAAAAAATATCCAGTATGATGAATCTTTATTTAATATTACACGCCCTCTTTCTCTGGCAGGAGATTTATATAATAATATATTCCCAATATCTAATTGAGCTTGATGCAAAACAAATTCTGCTAAATTTTCGCCATCATTTGATATTACTCTTATATCTGCAGTTAAAGAAATATCTACATTGTCAGTTAAGTATTCTTCAATATCACTTAGGTCATAATTATTATCCTGTGCTAAAGAAATAGTACTAAATGAAAAAAGTAAAAAGAATATATATGATTTTTTTATCAACATAAACATCACCTTTAATAAAGCTTATTTATTCGTCAAAATACTTATCTAAGTTAAACACTTCTCATAGTATCAGCGATATTAGCATTTGCAGCTTGGTATCCAGGTATGACAGTTGCAGTGATACTAACTAATATTATATATAAAAATGAAGTAGCGACAAATACGGACTGTATTATAAAGCCAACTTGTACTTCTTCTGTGGTACCAGGTGGCGGTGGTATGTATATAGGAATAACCGAATTTAATACAAGCGATACAAACAATGAAAACATAAGCCCTACAATTGCCCCTATTATAGATAGGATAAAGCTCTCTACTAATATAGTATATGATACTTCTAAGCGACTAATCCCTATTGCTCTAAGTGTTGCTATTTCTTGTTTACGTCCATTTATAGACATAAGAGAAGTATTCACTATCACCATAAATGCTACGAATAGCATTATATATGTAAGTATATTAAATTGGCCACTTTGATATACTATAACCTGTTCAAAATATGTATCAATTTCATTCCAAAGCCTAGTTTCTATATCCAATCCTGCTGTATCCTGTATAAATCTTGAATACATTTCTATAAGATCTTCAGTATCAAATAACATCACTAGCAAACGCTGCGCCCCATCTGTATAAAAAAGACTTTGAGCCATACTTAGTGGCAACTGTACAAGTGAATTATTAAGAGCTTTGGGGCCTACTTCTGCGAAATTTTCCACAATTCCAATACTAGCCTCTATTCCCCCTCCTGTTGTGGGAACAGATATAACTAAATCATCTCCTGAATCTATATTTAATATACTTTTTAAGCCTTCAGCTATAAATATACTATCGTCATTACTATATGATAAACGAGTCGAAGTTGCCATTATATTTTCAAATTCTGGTACTCCTGCTACGCCGAGGAAAAATCTTGAATTTTCACTGGTACCAATAAGCCCATTAAACTGTATCCTAGGTAGGACAAAGTCTACTTCCTCATAGGATAAAAGTAACTCTTCTAACTCATCTACAGTAGACCTATCAATAAATATACTGGTATTTTGTTCATCATTGCTGTGAGTAAATCCTTTAGGATAAATTTGAAAATGGGAATATTCGTTGCGAATAAGAGTCTCGGCCAAGCCTTGCCTGATATACTCTAAATATCCTTCCATCATTAAGATAGAAAAAATCGATATAGAAACTATAACTATGGTAAAAAGCGATCTTCTCCACGCCATAGTTATATTTCTAAAGGCCATTTTAATTTCCATAATTTCCCGGAAATACAAGTCAGATAATCAGTATTAGTTTATAATTTTCCCATCTCTTATCGTAAGTCTTTGTGGTATTTTTTTTAACAAGTCTGTATCATGTGTCGCTATTATTACAGTTGTATTATATTTCTTATTAAGATCCACTATTAATGATAATATCTTGTCACTATTGGCACTATCAAGGCTAGCTGTAGGCTCATCTGCTAATATAATAGATGGCGTTTTCACAAGAGCTCTAGCTATAGCGACCCTTTGCATTTGTCCGCCTGATAGCGTATTTGGTCTTGCATTTAAGTATTCTGACATACCTACATCTTCAAGTGAGTTTTTTATCATTTCTAAACGCTTTTTAGAGCCTTTAACTACTTTTAACATAGGATATTCTATATTATCTTTAACACTTAAAGACTGGATCAAGCTAAATGATTGAAATATAAACCCAATATTAGAGCGCCTATATGTTGTTAGCTCTGTAGAATCTAGGGATGTCATATCCCTATTATCAAAAAAGACTTCTCCTGAATTAGGCATATCTATAAGACCTAATATATTTAGCAATGTACTCTTACCACTACCAGAAGGTCCTACAAGGGCGGTTATACCATTTGGAATCTCTAAAGAAAAATCCTTTAGTACATCAATTGAAACTTTTCCTAAATAGTATGATTTCTTTATATTATTTAATCTAATAGAAATCGACATATTTTAAATTTAAAATCAATTAAAACTGCTAAGTAAGAACACTTATGTTAACTCTTGAGCTAATTCATCATAAATATCATTGATAAAATCAGGAAAATACTGTTTATCATATGAAGAAGTTTCAGAGAAATGAGACTTTGCTTGATCTAAGCGATCATTTCTATAGTGCACTTGTGCCATTAATAAGTTAACTCCTGGCCTAATTTCTTCAAGACGCTCTTTCTCTACATCCGAAAGATCACCATTTTCAAACCCTGATAAGAATTCCTCTCCTCTGGTTAAAATACTCTCGCTCATATCTTCGTAAGTAGATGGGATACCTATAGTAGATACCATATAATAAAACTTAGCTTCCAAATTCTCAGGCTCAAGACTCAAAAATTTTTCAAAAGCTGCTAATCCATTGTCTGTCAATCTTATCTTGGTTGGTAGCCTGAAAAAACTAGTATTTCCGGCCTGTCTAAGGGTTAGTATAGAATAAAAATAAGTTACATAAGAATCTGATCTATTGTCTCTATAGAGTGTCTCGACCAGTTCATATCCTTTATCAGTTGACTCTTCATCATTTTGTTGTACGAAAAAAGCTATACCTTTAATCTTTTCTTCTAGAGAGTCACTAGATGTCACAGCTTGCTCGGCTTGTTCTGCAGATGATATGCATTGGTAATATTCAGGAGGCACTATTGCACTATTTGAATAAGCCAAACCAGATAGCAAAAAGGAATAAACAGATATTAATGTATAAAATAGTGATTTAATCATATATCTCTCCGGTGTAAAAGCATATAATTGAAAATGCGCAAAAAACTTTAACATAAATTAGATATAGAGATAGTGTGTAAGCAATTAAAGAAAAGCATTAAAATTATAAAGGGATGTTGAAAAAATGGAAGTATGAAGTAGCATGATTTTTATTTTTCACAAAGTTATATTTTATATACTTAGTAAAGAGTTAATTTTTTACTAAAATGGTGGGCCCGGGGGGATTCGAACCCACGACCAATGGATTATGAGTCCACTGCTCTAACCAACTGAGCTACAGGCCCTTATTTAATTCAGCTAGACCTACTTAAATCTAGCTAAATATATATGTGCTACCATGTATGACATAAAACATATATATGTCGTATGATGCTAAACAATGAAAAAATAGGAAGTGAGTATTTTAATTTTATTTATTATAAAAAGCAAGTTTTTTTATTCACATTTTAAGGATACAAATATTCAACTTTTTTACTGAATCTATTTTTTTAATTAACAAAAACAGATAATTAATTGAAACTAAATTGATGTTATTTATTAGATACAAGGCAGTGTTGTCGTAACTGATTTAATATGAAATTTAATATGAAAAGTGTAGTGTAGATAATTTTCAGAAATTATGCTTCATAATATTTAAACTCCTAACATTCTTTTGACAGTACACAAATGATTGTACACAAAAATATCTGTATTATCTCTGTATGCTTTAGTCTTTTACCTTATCGGTATTAGGATTCTTGTAATATATTCATTTGGGTTGCTTTCGCTTGAAGGGCTTTTAATATATTCTTCTAAACAAGCTTTTTCCTTGTTCATAGAGTATTTGTTTGCTCGTAACATAGACATAGCTATACTCCAGTATATTTCCATGTAGTCATAGCTACCTTTTACTTCTATGATGTAATAATCCCCTGCATCAATATATCCTCTTATGAAGTTATCTGGTAATGAAGCGTCGGTAGGAAATTTTATTTCAAGAGCTGTGTACCCTTGAAACATTTCTTTTATTGGATCTATTTTTGTGTAAAGCGCTATAGATTTATCTATATCTATTTTCAATTCATTTGATATTTTTGATAGTTCTGCTAGATCCAATGGCATTATTTTTGATAATGACTCTTTGTGACAATCAAATGGAATACCAAAGTAATGTCTTGTATTTATTTGTTTTTGGCCGATAAACTTAATATCTATTTTGTCTGCATTAGGGTCTAGGTGGCTTGCAAGGCGTACTAATCCAAGCCTTAAATCTGCTTTTATCCCTATTTCAAAATATTTTAAGTACTTTTTGCTAATCCACGTTAGAAAGAATGGTAAAGAGCCAGATATACCCCAAGTTATCTTTACTTCACTATCGTCTTTACTATGCAGATTAAAGTAAGCTTTTGTATGTATCTTAAAAGGTTTGATAAACTCTAAATTAAAAACTATTTGTTTATAGTCCTGATTAAAGTCTAATTCTATACGGCCTTCACCAATTATGCTACTTTTCCAGCTTTTCCAAGCGCCACTCTCTGTTGTACTTGCAGATGATTGCAATGTAATTTGCGGATCCCTAAATGTCCATGGATCCCAGCTATTTTCTAGCGATAAGATTTTTAGAATTTCATCCTGTATATGTTCTATATTTGAGTTTATCGTAAGAGAAACTTCATAATTATATTTTGGCATCTTTGTCGGTAATGATGAAGATATGCTAGTTTTTATGTTTAGTATATATGAATTTTACCTCAGTTATATTATCTATGTTGCAAATATATTTAACTATTCCTTGAAAAAAGTAAATGTTTTAAACTTTATAGATAAATTGATATAATGAGCGAGGTATAAAAATTATATTAAACAAGAAGAAATTTTAATTTATCTTAAATTAATTTTGGGAGAATTTAATGGATTTAGTATTAAGTAACGGCAATAAGATGCCTGCTCTTGGACTTGGAACTGTAGCTATAGATAAGTTTAAAACTAATAAAGACTCT
This sequence comes from Gammaproteobacteria bacterium Psp_hYS2021, assembly GCA_963455285.1. Classification (GTDB taxonomy): domain Bacteria; phylum Pseudomonadota; class Gammaproteobacteria. Next base: position 1,760,733 of record OY734021.1, on the reverse strand, counting down.
GTTAAGACATCAATCTTAACAGCACTTGAAGTTGGATATAGACATATAGATACAGCAACTCTTTATAAAAATGAAGTGCAAATAGGCGAAGCAATAGCAAGCTCAGGTATTAAAAGAGAAGATTTGTTTATTACCACAAAAGTTTGGAACACTGACCAAGGGTATGAAAATACGATTGAAGCATGTAAAAGAAGCCTCGATAGACTAAAGTTATCATATGTTGACTTATATTTGATTCATTGGCCATTAGATGATGAGCTGTATATAAAAACCTATGAAGCGCTAGAGAGATTATACTCAGATGGATTAGCAAAAAGTATAGGGCTTAGTAACTTCTATAAAAAACACCTTGATAAAATATTGTCAATGGCTTCTATAGCCCCAGTAGTTAATCAAATAGAAATCAATCCATATTTTGTACAGGAAGAAATAGTTCGCTATTGTAAGTCGAAGAATATAGTAGTTACTGCTTGGAGCCCATTAGGAAGCGGTTCTTGGTCGGGTATAGATACTGAAATTAAACCAGTTTCTGATCCTGTTATTAAAAAAATAGCTGATAAGTATGGAAAAACACCAGCACAAGTAATCATACGTTGGCTTTTATCTAGAGGACTAGCAACTATACCTAAATCGGAAAAAGAACATAGAATCAAAGAAAACTTTCAAGTGTTAGACTTTGATTTAGATGAAGATGATAATAGTAAAATTAATGCCTTAGATAGAGGGAAGCCATTTGCCTCTTCTGCGTATAATAATGGATTTAGCTTTTAGGATAAAAAACAAAATTTTAATTTATTTTTCAAAATTTCTATATTAAATTGCTTTTATTTTAAACTGAGGAGGTTAAAAACTATGAATAAAAAATTGGTAGAGATGATTAATAATCAAATGAATTATGAGTTTTCTGTTTCTTTTCAATACTTGTCTATGGCAAACTATTGTCACTCTATAGGCTTTGATGGCTTTGGCCATTTTATGTATATGCAGTATGTAGAAGAGCTAGAGCATGCAAATAAGTTTAAGGATTTCTTGCTTAGAAAGAATGAATCTTACACAGTATCTGGGTTAGAGAAACCAAGAAGTGAATTTTCCAGTATCTTGGAGGTAGCGAAGCATGCGCTTGCCAGTGAACAAGAAAATACTGAAAATATAAATAATATTTATAAAGCAGCTAATGAATTAGGTGATTTCTCAGTTACCTCTTTCTTAAACTGGTTTGTAGACGAGCAGATAGAAGAAGAAGAGCTTTTCAATAAACTAATCTCAGACATAGAGTTAGCAGGAAATTCAAAAGAATGCATGTTTTTACTAGATAGAGAGCTCTCTGGGAGGAAAGTAGAGTAAAGATAACTATACGAATATCAAAGATATAGAATAGCTATAAAAGACGGTTTATCTTATTATCTTTAACTATAACTTTTTAAAAGGGCTAGATAAAATTTTTAGCCCTTTAATATTATCTCTTTTTATATTACTTTACTTGTTAAAGTTATAGATTAATTAATTAAAATAAGATTTATAAAATTGATTTATAACTGGTTTTTTATATGTTTTTAAGGCAAAAAATTTTAATTATATGCCTAGCGTTTTTTCTGGTAGGCCCTAATCTATACGCAAACAGTACCTTAAAAATTAGTTTAGGTTCTGAGCCTGGATCTTTAAATCCCCTTTTAGCAACTGATTTGGTTTCAGCAAACATTTTACATCAGTTATTTGAAGGCTTGATGACTAAGGATAAAGATGGGAAAACGGCATTAGGTTTGGCTGAGAGCTATGTTATCTCTGATGACGGCACAGTATATACATTTAAGATTAGAGATAATGCAAAATGGAGTAATGGTGAGTACGTAAAGGCACAAGATATAGAATATTCTTGGAAATGGATGCTAACTAAAAGTAATGGAGCTCCTTTTGCATCACAATTTTTTGGCTTGAATCTTTTAAATGCAAGAGCAGTTTACGATGGTGAAATGCCTATAACTGAGCTTGGGATAAGAGCTATAGACTCTAAAACTATAGAGATAAGGTTATCAGCTCCTAGTCCTTTATTTCTAGACGGATTAACATTATGGGGATATTTACCTATAAATCAAAAAGTAACAAGTGAAAATCCAAGCTGGGCAAGCTCGGCAGGTCCTGAATTTGTGGGAAATGGTCCCTATATGCTTAAAGAATGGAAAATACAAGATAGAATAGTTCTAGAGAAAAATCCGTATTATTGGGATGCAGATTTAGTGAATTTAGATGAGATAATTCTGTACACAGATAGCGGTACAAAAGAAAATGCATTTAATTTATTTATGCTCAATGATTTGGATATAGTAGGCGGGCCGTTTGCAGGTGAGATTCCAAACGCTGAAATAGAAAGCATGCAAAAACAAGGGATTTATCATGTATCTCCTTCTGCAGGAATATATTTGATTAGATTAAATACTTCTAGAAAACCTTTTGATAATCTAAATTTTCGCAAAGCATTAGCTTATAGTATAAATCGTGATCTTATAGTTAAATATGTAACAGAAAAAGGTGAAATACCAGCAAGATCTATAATTCCACCTGTTATTTTCACTAAAAGTGGTGAGCTTTTTGAAGATGATAATGAGCTTGCAAAAGAATACTTAGAAGAAGCTTTAAAAGAATTAGGCTATAAAGATATTTCGGAAATTCCACAAATCGATTATGCTTACAATACGAGCGATTTACATAAAAATATAGCTCAAGCTGTACAAGATATGTGGAAAAAAAGTTTAGGCTTTGAGGTTTATATTGACAATTTAGAATGGAAAGTATTATTACAGAGAGTGAATGATTCAAAAGATTTTGACCTTGCCAGAGCTAGTTTATTTTCTGATCAGGGGATAGATTTTTTGGAAAGATTAGGTAGAGATTTAGATTATGATAAAAGTTTTGATGATTTTAGAGAACTTTTAGTTCAGTATAGAAAGGAAATAGATGTAGATAAAAGGCTTGATTTACTAAAACAAGCAGAAAAAATAGCCATAGATAGAGTGATGGTAATACCTGTTTATTTTTATGTATCGTCATATTTATTGAAGCCAAATGTTAAAGGTATGTATATCTCTCCTTTAGATATAGCCTATCTCAAGCAAGTTTATCTATCTAACTAATTTAGACTATTTAAGCATTTAGAAGATATTAGTTAAGGGTTGTTCTGATTCTACAATTAAAAACAAATATTATAGACTGTACACATATTCCTGAAGCTAAATTCAAGGAATTAAATCAAGTGTCCTTCTCTTGACTTATATTGACTATTATGGATTATGAAAAATCGTTTTAATTCAATAGGATGGCTAGATAGTGCCATCAAAATTGAAACACCAAACTATAATGATAGGCCAGAAGGAGTGAATATAATCTTAGGAGTTATACACAGTGCTTCGCTTCCAGCTGGTAAATACAATAGTGATGACCTTATAATGTTAGTAATGAATAAGCTTGATATATCTAAGGATATATCGTATGAATCACTTAGAAACTTAAAAGTTTCAGCACATTTCTTTATAAGAAGGGATAGCTCTCTGATACAGTTTGTTCCTGTGCTAAAGAGAGCTTGGCATGCAGGAATATCTAGCTGGAGAGGCTTAGAAAACTGTAATGACTTTTCTGTGGGGATAGAATTAGAAGGAACTGCTATAAGCTTATTTACGGATAAACAATACAAACGATTAAATGTTCTAGCTAAAGCGCTGGAGAGAGAATATGGTATTAAATATTGGAGTGGGCATAGCGATATAGCCTCTGGGCGTAAAACTGACCCGGGAATAGGATTTTATTGGGATAAGTTTCGTAAAAAAAGTGTTTGATATAAGTATAAGTGAATGTTTTTTAATCGTGCTATAATTAAACCTTACTACAGTATTTTTCGCTGTGTTATTCATTATTTCATTATTTTATCAGTGATAGTAAATTGAATAAAGACCTTTTATTACTTGGTTTAGGAGCATATGAAACAATTTGGAAATAAAATATTAAGTTTGATATTTTGCACAATTTTATTTTCTCAATTTTCTCAAGCAGCTACATTAGTAGAAGTTTACTTAGGAGCTGCTTTGAGTTATGAGCAGATCAATACTGAAGATACAATTTCAGATAATGATGAAATTTTTACTCTACCTGAGTCTGAGGGCGCTGGTATTAGTGGTTTTGTTTATGCAGGTGTTGAACATCAGTTACCTTTTGTACCTATGGTCAGACTTGATTATCTTAGTTTTTCAGCAGAACAAGAGTTTGATACAGCTGGTGAAAACTTCACTTTTGACCTTGATAGTAGTAATTTCATAGGAACTGCTTATTGGCAACTATTTAATTTACCTTTTGTTGGTTTTGTCGGAGGAGCTTCTGTATATGACCTTAAAGTATCAATCAAGCCAGAGGAGTCGTTAAATAGCAATACTATTGAAGAGTCAATTGTGCCGTACTCTGCTTATCTAGGCGCTAAAATAGATATTCCATTTGTTACTATAACTCTCGATGGTGCTATTCCTATTTCAGACAATAAAGTTACTTATGTTGGCCTAGATGGAGCTCTGACTATTTTACCCTTAGTAGTTGCTTCTGTTGAATTAAATGCAGGCTATAAGTATTATGAATATTCTTTCAACGAGACTAATAATTTTGAAGGCGATGCTGACCATTCGATTATTTACATAGGAGCTACTGGTCGATTTGGCTTATAAAAATAAGCTCTGTAACTGCCGGAAAATATGAACTTTTTACGAGACTATATTTTTATAATATCTTTTGTAGGAGATATGAGTATATATACACCTAATGCTAGCATCATATACAAAAATGACTTTATTGAAGAGGAACTATAAGTGAAAAAAAGAGTTCTTTTTCTATGTACACATAATTCATCTCGTTCACAAATTGCAGAGGCATTTTTAAGAAATGACTACGGTGATAGATACGATTCCTTCAGTGCAGGAACAAAGAAAAAAAAGGTAAATCCTGATGTCATCGAGGTAATGAGGCAAATTGGAATCGATATGTCTTTTCACTTTTCTAAGACTATAGATGAATTCAAAGGAGAAAAATTTGATTTTGTTGTTACCGTTTGCGACAACGCTAAGGAAAATTGCCCGTTCTTTCCAGGTGATAAAATTATACACCACAGTTTTAAAGACCCATCTAAAATGAAAGGAGATTTGGTTAAAATTGCTCTTATCAGGGATGAAATCAAAGACTGGATACAAAAAACATTCGGATAAGTTTTAAGGGTATCGGGATTTTTTATTTTTTATTTAGTTACAACACAATTTTACGTCTGTCACTTCTACATAGAAATTATATAAAAATAGATATAGAGATAATATTTTATGAATTATTTTTAATGAAGTAGGTATTTAAGTACAATATAAGTATAAAGTATATAAAAATACTTTTTTTGCTATATTACTTAATTGTTAATCTGTTGTATTTTTAATTATATCTTTATATGGCGCTCCCCTTGTGTCTAAATAGATAAAGATTATCTCTCTTAGCATAGCTATGCTTTATTTTTCAAATGTCATGCATCTACAAAATTTAACATTTCACTTATATAACCTTTTGTTTCTAAATATAAATAATTCTGATATTTACTATAGCTAAATATGGCTACTTCTGATTATTTATATATAAAAACAATTGGGCATAATGATAAACAGTATATATCATATATAATTAAATATATTCTTGATATATCTATTAAAGAAAAGTAAGTTATGAAAAAAATTAAAATAATGTTTGTTTGTACTGGTAATATTTGTCGTTCACCCCTTGCTCATGCATATTTTGAGGATTTAGTTAAGAAAAAGAAATTAAGCGATAAAATCGAAGTAGATTCATCGGGAACACATTCACACATAGGAGAATTACCAGATAGAAGAGCAAGAAAGATAGGTGAAAAATATAATTTAGATGTCAACCATTTAGCAAGAGACTTTTCTTTAGATGACTGGTCTACTTTTGATTTGATACTAGTTATGGATCAATTTAACTTTAACTATATAATTCAAAAGCGTTTTACTTCTATGGATGTTAGTAAAATAAAATTTCTTCGAGAATTTGATCCAAATATAGATATAAAAGATATAAAAAAAGAGCAAAAGCAGCTTACCGTACCAGACCCTTACTATGGAGGGATTGAAGAATTTGAACAAGCATACAAGATAATATCTAGATGCTGTGATCAGCTAATAGAATACATGGAGAAATTTTACTTAAAACAAAAAGTATAGGTAAAATTAGTATATTTTTATAATTAAGATTTTAATACATGAGTAATATTTCCAGTAATAAAGTTGCGCCTAAAGCAATCATAAGTGAAAGACAAAAAAAGATAAGAAACTTCTCCATAGTGGCTCATATAGATCACGGCAAAACGACCTTTGCAGATAGAGTCATTCAGCTCTGTGGTGCGATGACAGATAGAGAAATGACGGATCAAGTATTGGATTCTATGGACCTAGAAAAAGAAAGAGGCATAACTATAAAAGCGCATAGTGTTAGTCTCGAATTTAAGGCTTATGATGGAGAAGTTTATTTATTGAACTTTATTGACACGCCCGGGCATGTAGATTTTTCTTATGAAGTATCTAGGTCATTATACGCTTGTGAGGGAGCTTTACTTATAGTAGATGCATCTCAAGGAGTAGAGGCACAGTCAGTTGCTAATTGTTACAAAGCCGTTGACCAAGGTTTGGAAGTATTGCCTGTTTTAAATAAAATTGACTTACCTCAAGCAGATCCGGATAGAGTCTTAAAAGAAATAGAAGATATTATAGGTATAGATACATCACATTCGGTAAGTATAAGTGCTAAAGAAGGTAAAAATATCGAACTAGCACTTAATCAACTTGTTAAGCTCATTCCCCATCCATTTGGTGACGAAAGCGCTAGCTTACAAGCCTTGATAATAGATTCTTGGTTTGACTCTTATTTAGGCATAGTCGTATTAGTACGTATAAAGTCAGGTAAAGTTTCTCTAAATGATCGTATACATATAAAATCAGTTGAACAAAATTATAAAATAGAAAAACTTGGTATATTCAATCCTAAAAGAATTGAAAAAAAGGAGCTATTAACTGGCGAAGTTGGATATTTAATAGCCGGCATAAAAAATATACATGGAGCACCTGTTGGAGATACCATCACACATGAAAAAACTAAGGATACTCCTGCTATGCCGGGGTTTCAAAAAACAAAACCTATGGTTTATGCAGGATTATTTCCAACTTCTACAGATGACTTTGAGAATTTTCGCGAAGCATTGGATAAATTAAGCTTAAATGATGCCTCTCTAAACTATGAACCAGAAACATCAGATGCATTAGGCCACGGTTTCCGTTGTGGTTTTCTTGGTTTGTTACATATGGATATTACACAAGAAAGGCTAGAAAGAGAGTATAATTTAGGAATCATAACCACAGCGCCTACTGTTGTATATGAGATTTTAATGAAAAAAGGAGAAATTATTCATATCTCAAACCCATCTGATTTACCTGATTCAAGTAAAATAGATGAAATAAGAGAGCCTATAGCCGAGGTAAGTATATTGTCTCCTAATCAATATATAGGTAAGGTAATCGAACTTTGTATTTCAAGAAGAGGTATTCAAAAGTCACTATTGTACCTTGCAAATCAAGTCAGTATTGTGTTTTACATTCCGATGAGCGAAGTAGTGCTTGACTTTTTTGACAGGCTAAAGTCGATCAGCCGAGGCTATGCATCTTGTGATTTTAGTTTTAAGGAATATGTAGTGGCTGATTTAGTAAAATTAGATGTTTTGATAAATGGCTCAAAAGTGGATTCTCTATCATTAATAGTTCATAGAGACCTATCTCGAAGTCAAGGAATAGCCTTAGTTGATAAAATGAAGGCTATAATTCCCAGACAGATGTTTGATGTGGCAATTCAAGCAGCTATTGGTGGGAATATCATAGCCAGGCAAAACGTTAAAGCTCTTAGAAAAAACGTTCTTGCTAAATGCTACGGAGGAGATGTTTCTAGAAAAAGAAAACTTCTCGAAAAACAAAAAGAAGGTAAAAAAAGAATGAAGAGAGTGGGCTCTGTTGATATACCTCAAGAAGCATTCTTGAGTGTTTTAAATATAGATAAGTCTTAAGAAATATAGCATAAGTTAAATTTATTTTATTGCTTTTTGTCTTTTAGATTTTTATTTTCTTTATTTAAAAATTGCTCAAGTATCAATAGTCCGGCGCCTATTGTTATGTAAATATCAGCTATATTGAAAATAGGGAAAAAATACATGTTCTGATAATGTATAGAAATAAAATCCGTCACTTTGCCGTATATGAATCTATCTATCACATTACCTAAAGCGCCACCTAAAACGAAAGTTAATGCAATGCTTAGTATATTAAAGTCATTGATTCTCCATATCCATATAATAATAAAAAGGGATATAGTAGAAGCTATAATTAATAAAAATATCACTTGCCAACCTGATTGGTTAGATAAAAATCCAAAAGCTGCACCATAGTTGTATACAAGTGTCCAATTCCAAAAAGGCAAAAAGTATTCAGGCGCTCCAAGTACCAAAATATCATTAACAAAGCCTTTAGTATACATATCGAATATTAAAAATATAACACAAACTAAATAACAAATATATTTAGCTTGCATAGGGAATTTACGTTTCATAAATTTTAATTAAGTCACTTTTTTAATAAATTTAATAAACTATACAAAAATATTAATAATATTTTAAGTTGATTAGTGTTTGTAGAATTCTAAAGCTTTCAGGTCTCACTGAATACTTTGATAGATAAACAACACATGCTCTCTTTTCTATGGTAAGCTTATTATTTTCATTTTCTATAAGATATTCAAATTCTAACTTCACCAAAATATTTAAGAATTTAGAAAGACTCTTTAGTTCGGCCGAGTGGTATTTATCTATAATCTTAACTTGCCAAAGAGTATTATGCCTATTATTTTTTTTATCTTTTGGGAAAAAAGCTATTCTAGATATTGTATACCTAGCCCTAATATAGAAAAAAGTATATATAATCCAGGCTATAAGCAACAATATGCCATATAATAAAACTATATTTCCAATTAAAATATCCTTTATTTGCATTCTAACAAAAGCTATAGTTGAAACTATTAGAATAGATATTGAAAAAATATATATTTTACTATACCTGATGTCTGTAAATGTAATATAGCAAGGAGATAAATACATAATTTAAATCAATTATGAATAGGTTATACTTAGCTAAAATTATAAACTTACAATACTATATTATAGTTCGTACTATTAGCTTACACTTGTAAGGTACTTTTCTACATCGAGTGCAGCCATGGCTCCGAATCCTGCTGAGGTTATAGCTTGTCTATACACACTATCAGAGACATCTCCTGCAGCAAAAACACCTTTAACACTTGTTTCAGTTGCAAAGCCGTTTTGCCCAGATTTGATATTTATATAGCCATTAGTCATTTCCAATTGATTTACAAAAATCTTAGTATTTGGTTCGTGACCAATTGCAATAAACACTCCAGCTAAGGGTATATCTTTTTGTTTATTGGTTTCTTTGTTTTTTATCAATATTGATGTTACCCCTGCACTATCTCCTTTGATTTCAATAAGCTCACTAGACCATTGTATCTCTATCTTACATTCTTCAACCAGTTTAAATAAGTCCTCTTGCATTATCTTCTCCGCTCTGAGAGCATTGCGACGGTGTACAAGGGTAACTTTCTTACACATATTACTAAGGAAAATAGCCTCTTCAATAGCAGTATTACCACCTCCGATAACAGCGACTTCTTGATTTTTAAAAAAGAATCCATCACAAGTGGCACAAGCACTTACGCCTCTTCCATGAAACTGTTTTTCAGAAGGTAAGCCTAAATATTTGGCACTAGCACCTGTGGCAATTATCAATGCATCACATTTATATTGATTTTTTTCACCTGTTAAAATAAATGGACTATTAGATAAATCGGTCGATGTGATGATATCATCTATTTTTTCCACTCCAAACCTATCAATATGTTTTTCCATATTTAGCATAAGATCAGGACCTTGTATCCCATCATAAGCACCTATCCAGTTATCTACTGTAGTTGTGGTTGTAAGCTGTCCTCCTTTTTGAGGTCCTGATATTAAAGTAGGATTTAACCCTGCTCTAGATGCATATAGTGCTGCACTATATCCAGCAGGTCCTGAGCCTAAAATAACTAATCTTTTATGCATACTTTCCATAACAAGTTCACTCCTAAAATTAGAAAATAATACGGCTTACTTAAGTTTAACTTAGTGATTATATGATTATTTATTCTACTAAGCTAAGTAATATAGGTTTAACTATTTCAAGTATTTTTTGTTGTGCCATAGCATTTGGGTGTATGCCATCGCTTTGCATCAGCTCTGGATTAAGAACAACATCTTCTATAAAAAAAGGAATAAACGCCTCCAGTTCGGTTGTTTCTACAACATTTTTATATACTTGGGAAAAGGCATTAGTGTATCTTATTCCATAGTTTGGTGGAATTTCTACGCCTAGCAACAATACTTTAGCATTATTTTCCTTGCTCATATTGACCATCCTTGTTAGATTACTTTCTAATATATCTAAATTAGTAGCACGCAAGCCATCATTGCCTCCAAGTTCTATTATTACAATGTTAGGGTTGACTTCAGATAAAAGAGAAGGAAGTCTTCTTAAACCACCACTGGATGTCTCTCCACTTATACTGCTATTTATTATGGTAATATTTCTATTTGAATTGTCAAAATCCACTTGTAGTAGCTCTACCCAGCCTTCTTCTTTTGCAAATCCGTAGGAAGCACTTAAGCTATCTCCTAATACTAAAACCTTAGTTTCATCATCAGCTAAAGAAGTAATAGGTAGTATTATCAATAAAACTAAGTAAATCTTACCTATAATATTAGTAAGTCGTTTTTTTATATTTTTCATAATCATAGTAAACTAGACTTCTGTACTTTAAAAAGGAAATAAACTTCAAAAATATTAAATCATGATAGCATATAATTTATTATTTCTTACTTAAATAATGAGCTCACTTTTTTAAGTCTATGTGCTGTTATAACTTAATCTAATGTATATGGATGAAATCTTAATATACCATAATAAATTAAGCTTAAGGAAGTTTAATGGTGCGAAAGGAGAGACTCGAACTCTCACGGGGGGTGCCCGCTGGAATCTAAACCCAGTGCGTCTACCAATTTCGCCACTTTCGCATATAGACTAAATACATAAGGCGGTGAGCACTATAGTATTTTTTTAATAACGCAGTTGTAAAATAATTTTACAACTAAAAAATAGAAGCTAAGAGGATTATAAGGCATATATTCTATATGCATATTAGTTATTTTGCAATAATTATTTATAAATAAACTGTAAATACCTTTTACATAGTAACTACATTAGGCAATTACATACTCGACAAACCCAATTAATTTGTTAGTATAATACTTTATAGATTAATTGCTTATTTTTTGAAAAGAAACTATTAAACACCAACTTATTATACACAGTGTCGGATAAATGTATCTTTTGACGGTATGAGAAAGATAAGGGCAAACGAATCAAAGAAGCTACCAAACTATCCATGAATTTAACAAAGATAATCATAGAAAAAAAGGGGCTCAGAAAGTCACATGATATACTTGAGTGTATGAAATTGAAGAGTTAGTAGCTAATTGAAACTAAAAATAGAAGAGAGCTCAAGAAAAAATTTTAGGTTTTGAGTTGATTAAATATATAATTAACTTAGCTTTTCTTCTCAAACTTACTTTTTTAAGATTAAAGTTATCAAAATGTCTGATAAAAAACAAAATAGCGATATTTCATCTATTCTTTTTGACCTAATTCATCCTAAAACATATCGTAAACTAAACAGCATTTTAAATAGACAGCTAGCTAATAATCCTGACTTTAGCGAGCTTGTAGAAAACTTAAAAGGCAATGTTATCTCTGTAGGTGTAAACGAACCAACTGCTCTTGAAATATATATAGTTTTTCTACAAGATAAAATACTTGTAAAGGAAAAAAGCCAGGCTAATGAATTAACTCCTGACGTAACAATATTGGGATCTATGAAGTCTATGTTAATGTGGCTGTGTTGGGAAAGCACATCAGATATATTTCTAGAAAATTTACTAGAAATAGAAGGGGATCCTCTTGTATTACAAGAAGTACGCAAACTAATAGCCACGCTAGATGTTCATTGGGCTTATGAGTTGCAAGACTTGATAGGTGATAATGGCTTAATAATTTATACTATGGCGGAAGCTTTATTAAAAACTGAAAAATTAAAATTACATCAGCTAAGAGAAAAGCTATCTATCCTATCAAGGGAGTTTAAAGATAGGATAAAGTGTAACATTAACTCTGTTGAAGAAGAATACATATCAGAGCTATACAACTTTAAGGCAAAGAATGTATATGCAAATATTACTCAAATCTATGCTTCTATGTATAAGTATGAAAATAAAATAGTCGAGTTTAGTAAATTACCTTTAGAACTTAAAGAAGTTGCGCCATGGCAAAAGAAAAGAGGCATGAAGGATTATACTAAATACTTAAAATAGGCAAATAAAAGAAAAGATAATTAAGATTTTCAAACTAAACCTCATAACTGAAAAAAGTGATTTAATCAAAGTTTATTAAAAAAAACTAAAATTCCTTTTATATGGATATACATCCAAAACCAATCCCGGTCGATTCTCATATTCGAGAAAGAGCACTTGATATAAAAAAAAGCTTCATAGTCAGAGCACCAGCCGGGTCAGGTAAAACTGAACTATTAACCAAGAGATTTATAAGACTTCTTGGAGAAGCAGACAAGCCAGAAGAGATAGTTGCAATAACATTTACAAAAAAAGCGGCAGCTGAAATGAAAGAGCGAGTTATCCAAAAAATAGATAATATAGCTCTATCCAATGACGACCCAGATATAGAAGCTGATATAAAGAAAATAATACAAAAGAATCAAAACTTAGGTTGGCTACTATCTGAAAACCCACAAAGGCTACAAATAATGACTATAGATTCTTTCTCTAGGTATATTAGCTTGATGAGACCATTAACGGATTTTATACCAAGAGATGCTAAGGTTTTAGAAGATCCAGAGCTACGTGTAGTATTTGAGCAAGCTGCTACTAAAGGGCTTTTTACTTATATTGACTATCACCCAAATTTAGCAAAAAAACTACTTGAGCATTTTCACAATGACATTGAGAGCCTATACATATGGACAAGTGAATTATTGAGAAATAGAGAACAATGGCTATCTATCTTATACTCTTTAGATAACGATGATGAACGTGAAGAAAAAAAACAATTACAGCTACAGCATCTATGGATAAACTCATATTTTATTTTGGTAAAGGATAACTATATTTATTACTTAGGAGAAAACTTTTTCACTTTATTCAATAGTATTATTAAAAATAACTACGTTGCCCTAAATATCATAAAAAAGCACTATATAAATATCGACTCTTGGTATAAAGAAACAGACTGCGTAAAAAATCTAATATTATGGCAGCTACTAAATGAGTTATTATTTACTTCGCAAAATAGGTTATATAAAAGATTGCCTAAAAGCATAACATTTACCGAGGATATAAAGATAGATATTGATGATGAGGTAAAAAGCGGATTAAAAGAACACTTTGAGCGCTTACATGGGCTACTAGCAGATAATAAATTTAACACATGGTTAGACGATATAAAAATTATAAGCAATCTAAATAAAGATAAAGTTATAGATATTTCACTACAAAAGACTATAGTAGAATTTCTAAAGTTTGTTAATGCAGAGTTAATCAATATATTCAGGGATAACCAAGTTTCAGACTATACTCAAATAACTATAAATGCATTAAGCGCACTGCAAAGTAGGGATGAAATTGACTTTAGTACTTACGACAATATATATACTCACGATAATACATTAATCACAGAAGAGGATAGATATAAAGACAGAGAAAATAATAGTAAAAAAAGTAGAAAAGATGATAACTTTATCAGTTATGATAATAACCTAAAAAATACATTTTTACACTTCATATCAGAGCATATCAAGCATTTATTAGTTGATGAATTTCAAGATACTTCTAATATTCAATATGAGCTTTTAAAGTACTTGACGATAAACTGGCAAGACCAGACACATTCTATTTTTTTTGTAGGTGATCCACTTCAGTCTATATATGGTTTTCGTGCTGCAGAAGTAAGTATATTTATATCTCTTTGGGAAGATACCACATGTAAATGGCAAAATTTATCTTTGAATAAGCTTAAGCTATCTCAAAACTTTAGATCAAGCTATGCTCTTGTTCAGTGGTTTAACGAAATTTTTAGTAAAACCTTCATTTACTCTAGCCTATGGAAGCAATCTATTAAATATACTAGCAGTATTCCATATAAAGCGCAGAGTATAATATCTCAAGATAGTAATGATGTAAAAGATGAGCCTTCACTATACTATCACTGTTATTTAACGAACAATATTGACTCTGAAAAAAAATCAATATTATCTATAATAGAGCATATTAAAGAAATTTATAAAAAACACCCTTCTTATAGCATCGCTATTTTATCTGAAGATAAGCTATCATTTCATCTGTGGGAAGAGCTATTAAAAAGCTCTCAAATAAAATTTAATAGTGTTGGTGCAAAAGAGACTAAAAGAGAATTAGATACTGTAGATGATATTATTTCACTACTTAAATCACTATATCAACCTTTAGATAAAATTTCTCTTTTCGGATGGCTTCGCTCTCCTATGGTTGGCTTAAGTATTTATGAGATATACCTGATATTTGAAAATGAAAGCACAAGTGATAAAGTCCAAGATATAAGAGTAATTAACTTAAAAGACATAATACATATAGATAAGCTATCTGATGAAGCTAAGCAAAGGTTTACATTTGCACAGAGATTATATATAAAGCTCTATAAAATGAAAAACTCAAACTTAGCTCACACTATACTATATTATATAAAAAATCTTACTTCTAGATGGATTAGACTCACCGATAAAGAGCTTGAGCGTCTTGATAAACTACTGGAATTATCCGCTTCACATAATCAATATTTACTTGATATCGATTTAATTACAGACCAGTTAAATACTCCTACTTCTCAAGTTGAAGCCACGCAAAATAACACGTTACAATTATTAACAATACATTCATCCAAAGGATTGGATTTTGATGTCGTATTTCTTATAAATGCAGATAAAAAAAATAAAAATAGTGCTAGTTTGATTAAATACCCAAAGTGCTATTTTGACAATATTAATATAAATGATACTAACACCGAAATAAGTCCTATAACTCAAAATTATAATGAGCCTTATACGATTTTATCTATTGCTTCCAAAGATAAACAAAGTTTTTATAATTCCATAAGAGAGCAGGAAAAGCTTAAAAATATAGAGGAAAAAAAACGTCTTTTATATGTAGCAACTACCCGAGCAAAAAAGCAATTACATTTAGTTATTAATAACATAAAAGATATAGAAAAATTGAATGGAGATTCTTGTTTTTATAGGCAATTCAGCAAATATAATGAAAAATTCAAGGAAGCACAAATTGACTTAATCACAGCAAAAAGCCTAATTGACTCAGGCAAAGAGACCTCAGTAAAGCCTAGTGTAAATATCATATCCAAAGCACACATTTCAAATATAATAAACTTACTTGAGAGTGAGCTAAGTAGTTTTAATAATATCGATAATATTGATAAATGCTTAAATCAAGAGGTAATACATGATAACTCTAGAAAAACATCTAAAGCTAAAGCTTTAGGTGAACTTCTACATAAAACAATTAGACTTTTAGGAGAGAGCTGGTCTAAATCAGGCATAGATAAAAAAGATAAAAAACTCTTTGATATAGATAAGCTATCAAAGGATATATCCGAAAATATTCTGATTAAAAATTCTTGTTTATCGAGAGGTATAGATAAAAATGTTTGCTATGAAAGTATCTCAAAACTACTAAGCAATATAAAAGAAGATGGATTTATTCAAGATATACTAAACCAAGATGGAGTTTTTGAATACGAGTTACAGCTTGGAGGTCACACTTACTATATAGACTATTTGATAGAAAATATCTATGAAGATAAATCTATAGAGTATATGATAATAGACTTTAAGATGAGCCAGCCCGTAGAAAACCAAGGTATAAATGACTTTCTGTCATATCAAAAAAATATATATGAGCCTCAGCTAAACCAATATGCAAAGGTATTGGAAGAAAAAATCAAGGGTATCAATAGTATCTATAAAATTAAATTAATGCTATACTTCCCTATGTTAAAAAATAATATCAGATATGAATACTGGCATTATTATTAATAAAATAAATTTTATGGAATTTATATTTTAGCATAAGAAATATTAATTAAAATTACAAGGCTTGTGTCTTATAAGAGAAAAATTATCTAATAAACTAAGACATATAAGATGTTTTAGCAGTGTAAATATCATGGAGGAAAGTAATGAGCTCTTCTAACTTTTTACCTTTTGAAAAACCTATAGTAGATCTTCAAGAGCAAATAAATAAACTAAAAAATACTAATTTAGAAAGTAATATAGATTTAACTCAAGAGCTCTCAGAGCTTGAAAATAAAAAGGAAATATTAATAAAAAATATATTTTCTAGACTATCTCCATGGAACATTGTTCAGCTAGCAAGGCATCCTGACCGGCCTTATACTCTTGACTATATAAAATATGCTGTGGATGAATTTATTGAAATAAAAGGTGACAGAGCTTTTGCCAATGATAATTCAATAATAACAGGCTTAGCCAAAATTGATGGACAAGAAGCTGTGATTATTGGACAGCAAAAAGGTAGAGAATTAGATGAAAAAATAAAATGTAACTTTGGGATGCCTCGTCCTGAAGGCTATAGAAAAACTCAAAGAATTATGGAATTGGCAGAAAGATATCAAATACCAATAATAACACTAATAGATACTCCAGGAGCCTATCCTGGCATTGATGCTGAGAAGCGTGGACAAAGTGAGGCTATTGCAAAAAATTTAGAAATACTATCAAAGTTGCGAACTCCTATTATAGTCACTGTAATTGGAGAAGGTGGATCAGGGGGAGCGCTTGCAATAGGAGTAGGTGATAGTGTTCTTATGATGGAGTACTCCACATACTCTGTTATATCGCCTGAAGGATGTGCTTCGATTTTATGGAAAAGTAATGACTTTGTAGAAGATTCTGCAAAAGCAATGAAAATAACAGCTCAGAATTTATTGAACTTTGGTCTTATAGATAAGATTATAAAAGAGCCTCTTGGTGGTGCACATAAAGACCATGAACAAGCAACTCTAACATGGAAATCAGAAGTGTTAAATGCACTTAATAATGCTAAGCAGTTAGACCTAGACCAGCTAATAGAAAGAAGATATCAAAAACTCCAGCAACACTCTGCTTTGAAAACGTCTGACACAGCAACACACGCAAATCTATCTAATAGTGATGAGGCTAACACTGCGTAATTACTATATAATAGGATGATATGAGTATCCAGAAATACTATAAAAATACAAAATTATATTTAGTAATGAACTGATCAGCAGGTTATATATTTTAAATATGATTAAAATATTATTTTGAACCCCAAAAGTGTTTCACTGATTTTTTAGACGTATTATTCATTTTATTATTTATTAATATACAGATAGGTTGCTAGAGCGCAATTAAATATTAAAGTGTAATTAGATAGCAAAAGAGTAAGACCTATAATGTAAGGGAAAAAAGGATTTAACATTTTTACCTTGATTTTGTTACATTTTAAACTTTGTTTTACGATATTGAATATAACCTATAATTTATTCAATTATACTAATTTCTTTTATAAAAATGGTATTTACAGGTACATCTTGATGTCCATTTTTGGAAGCTGTCTTGACTGATGCGATCTTGTCAACTACATCCATACCAGAGGTAACCTTTCCAAAAACTGCATAACCATAGTCACGTTCACCATAGTTTAAAAAATCATTATTGTTTAAGTTAATAAAAAATTGTGAAGTGGCACTATCTCTAACTTGAGTTCTAGCCATTGCTATACTACCTCTATCATTTTTTAAACCATTTTTAGCTTCATTTACTATTGGCTCCTTAGTCTGTTTAGGTGATAAGTTCTCATCCATTCCACCGCCTTGAATCATAAAGCCTGGAATAACTCTATGAAAAATGGTATTAGTATAAAAACCAGAGTCAATATATGATAAAAAGTTTTCAACTGTAATTGGAGCTTTTTCCTTATCCAATTCTAGCTCTATACTTCCCACTGATGTATCAATTTTAACTTTAACGCTCATATTAGTATCCATATCTTGAGGTTGCTCATTGTTTTCTATTTGAGCGAAAGAAACGCTCGATATAAATGAAACAAGAGCTAAAATAAAAGTAAATAGTTTAATTTTATTGAACATATACATTAAGCCATCAATCAGTTTTACTGATATCTTTCTTCTACCTTAGCTGACTTACCAAACCTTTCTCTCATATAATAGATTTTCGCTTTTCTTACTTTACCAAGGCGAACGACTTTTAGCTTCTCAATCATAGGGCTATGCGTTTGAAAAGTTCTTTCAACACTTACTCCATGCGAAATTTTACGTACAATGAAAGATGAGCTAATGCCACGATTTCTCTTAGCAAGCACTACGCCCTCGAAAGTTTGAATACGTTTTTTTTCACCTTCTACTACTTTAACAGAAACAGAAACTGTATCTCCTGTTTTAAACTCCGGCAAATCAATTTTCCTTGAATATTTTTCTTCTACTACCTTCATTAACGGGTGAATAGACATTGTCAAACTCCATAAAAATAAAATAATAAGTCATATATTTTACACTAATTTTTATACTAAGTGTAAAAAAATGTGCACTATTTTATATTGTTTAGCTTACAAAGTTACTGTTTAAAAAATTACATTTGTTCAAGCTTACTTTTTTGTTCTATCAAGCCTTTTTGTATCAAATCAAGCCTTTTTAATCTATCTTTTTCCTTTTGTACTATTTCTAGTTTCGCTTTAGATATAAATTCGTTATTGCTGAGTTTATTTTTTAATATATTTATATTATTTTGATTTTTATCTATTTCTTTATTAATTTTAATAATCTCCTGCTCCTTATCTATCAAGTCATGCATATAAACATGTACTTGTAAATTATTTATAACATTAACGATTGTATTCTTCAATTTATCATTAGATGTCATATATTTAATAGATGATACTTTGGCAAGGTCTTTTATTAAATCCTCAAAATCTTCTAATTTAGTTTTTAACTCATCATTACAAACGATTATTACATCGACCTTTTTATTAGGAGATATAACATAGTCTCCTCTAATTTGTCTAATAGAGTGTATTACAGATATAGTAGTCTCTACATTTTCTATAATCTCTTTATCCAAGGTGATTGAGTTTACTTCAGGTATAGGCGCAACACTTAAACATCTATAGTTAAGATTTAGTTTGCCTTTTAAGCTAGCCCAAATCTCTTCTGTTATAAATGGAGTTATTGGATGAAGAAGTCTCAAAATACAATCTAGAGTATACAGTAGTATATATTGAGTTGAATACTTTCTCTCAAAAGGTATATTCTGATCCTTAAGAGTTACCTTAGAAGCTTCTAGATACCAGTCACAATAATGATCCCATATCAGCTCATAAACTTCTTGGCTCATCATATCGAATCTATATTCTTTTATATACTTATGATATCTTTCAGTAAATTTTACTATTTTATTTATTATCCATTGATCAAATGGCCGTAACTTAAAGTTAACACCATTATAATCAATATTATTATCTAGTTTAAAATCTTCAGTATAACTAAAAACAAATCTAGCTGCATTCCAAACTTTATTTGTAAAATTACGGTAGCCCATAACTCTTTTAATATCAAATCGAATATCTCGTCCAGTATTAGCTAAAGCGCAGAATGTAAATCTTAAGCTATCTACACCGCAAGTTTGTATCCCCTCAGGAAACATTTTTCTGATGCCTTTGGCTGCCTTTTCTTGCCTATCTTTTTGATAAATACTTTCAGTAGATTTAGATATTAAGTCTTCCAATCCAATACCTTGTATAACATCAAGTGGGTCTATCACATTTCCTTTAGTTTTTGACATTTTGTTGCCATCTGAATCTCTTACTAATCCTGTTATATAGACTTCACGAAAAGGTACTTGATTTTTAATGACTCCTGTCATCATAACCATTCTAGCTACCCAAAAGAAAATTATGTCAAAGCCTGTAATTAAAACATCTGTAGGATGAAATTTCTCCAATTCTCTAGTGTTATCAGGATAACCTAATGTAGAAAAAGTCCATATTCCGGAAGAGAACCATGTGTCTAAAACATCTTCATCTTGCTTGAGTTTTATATTTGCAGATAGGTTATATTCTTTTCTTATAGAATCCTCATCATAGCCTACATAAACTTTTCCATTGTCATCGTACCAAGCTGGAATCTGATGTCCCCACCAAAGTTGCCTAGATATACACCAATCCTGAATATTATTAAGCCACTGATTATATGTATTTAGCCAATTAGCCGGGATAAAATTTATTTCTCTATCAGAAAAATAATTCAAAGCTCTACTAGATAGTGTTTCGCCTTTTTCATTGTGTTTTTTCATAGAGATGAACCATTGATTTGTGAGCATAGGTTCGACTATTACTCCAGTTCTTTCGCTTTTTGGTTGCATCATTTTATGATTTTCATCTACACCTACAAGAAAATTATTCTGTTTTAATTCCTTAACTACTTCTTTACGACAGTTAAACCTATCCATATTAAAAAACTGTTTAGGTGCATTTTCATTTAGCTTAGCGTCCAAAGTAAAAATATTAATCAATGGAATATTATGCTTTATCGCACAAGCATAGTCATTAAAGTCATGTGCTCCTGTAATTTTTACACACCCTGTTCCAAATTCAATATCAACAAAATCATCTTCTATAACTGGAATAGTTCGATTACACAATGGTAAATCAACATATTTACCAACTAAATGCTTATATCTCTTGTCATTAGGATTTACACAAACAGCGCCGTCTGCTAGCATTGTCTCTGGTCTGGTCGTTGCTATAGTCATGCCTTTGAGTGTGACTTTATTTCCTTCACTATCAAAAGCTTCCTGAGGGCCATCTGTAAACGGATATAGTATATGCCACATACTTCCTCTTACTTCTTCTGCCACTACTTCTAAGTCTGAAACGGCTGTCATAAGAGAAGGGTCCCAGTTTACCAGTCTATTACCTTTATATATATATCCTTGTTTATATAAATAAATGAACGCTTCTTTTACAGCCTTAGACATAGAAGTGTCCATAGTAAATCTAAGTCTGCTCCAATCAGCGGATGTACCAAGCCTTTTCATTTGATTGACTATTCTTTGAGCATATAGTTCCTTCCATTGCCAAACTTTTTCAAGAAATTTATCTCTACCTATATCAAAGCGAGATAAATTATTTTCATTTTTTATTTGCCTTTCAACCAACATTTGAGTTGCAATTCCAGCATGATCTGTCCCTACTTGCCATAACACTTCCTTTCCTATCATTCGATGATATCTGATTAATATATCCATCAAAGTTTGCTGAAACGCATGCCCCATATGAAGACGACCTGTGACATTAGGGGGCGGTAACATTAAACAAAAAGGTGTTTTTGAGCTTTCTATATCTACAAGGAAAATATCATTATCTTGCCAAAAATTAAGCCACTTCTCTTCTATTTGTAAAATATCAAACTGCTTATCTAACATAAAAACATAAAAATAGACTTCTTTCTTAATAAATAATTTATTTCTTTAACAACTAAATCAAGCCTTTACTCAACTACGATCACTAAAGCCTCTCACAAGCAAACAAACAAATAAATAAACTACAGATATAACTATATCATAGCTTAAAGCATAATGTATAAAACCAATTTATGTATAAACTATACTAAAAAGTGCAAAAATGAAAATAGAGGCATTTTAATGCCTCTATTTTATAAAATAATTATATATTTTAATTTTTTACTTGAAACCCAAATACTTACCCTAATTTATTCGTCTATCCTTATAGTGAGTAATGTTGGGCTATCGCCTTGGAAAACTTGGACGAGTATTGGCCTATTAGCAGGCAACCCAGCAACTATTGACTCGAATGATTCTACATCTTCTATTATAGTTTGATTCATACGTGTAATCACATGCCCCCTTCTTATACCCACGTCAAAAGCAGGTCCTCTTGCGACTGATATAACATAAACTCCATCAGAATTTATAATCTCTCTTTCTTCTTCTGTAAGATTACGTACTGCTATGTTGATTCTAGGGACAAAACCATCAGAATCTCTTAAGCCATCATCTTCTCTAGTTCGTGGTTGTTCTGGTTCAGTGGCGAGCTCATCTATCGTTATATTTAATGTAACTGTTTGATTATTTCTCCATACTACAAGCTTCCTAGTAGATCCAGCAGGAACTTGGCCAACATATTTAGGAAGGTCAGTAGATCTGATAATCTCATTTTCATCAAACTCAAGTATCACATCTTCTACCTGTACGCCTCCTTTTTGTGCAGGGCTACCTGGTATAACCTGCGCAACTAGCGCACCAGCAGGCCTACTCAGTCCTAAGGTTTGAGATACGTCATAGGTTACTTGTTGAATCTGCACTCCAAGCCAACCACGAGAGACCTTACCTTTTTCTACTAGTTGATTTACAACATTTGAAACTATACTTATAGGTATGGAAAATGATATTCCTTGAAATCCACCTGATCTAGAATATATTTGCGAATTTACACCTATAACTTCTCCTTTAAGGTTGAAAAGAGGGCCTCCTGAGTTTCCCGGATTTATCGCAACATCTGTCTGTATAAAAGGAGTATACGTAGAACCTGGTATAGCTCTATCTACAGCACTGATTATTCCAGATGTAACAGTATAATCAAATCCAAATGGCGAACCTATAGCAAATACCCAATCACCAGGGCGAATGTTTAGATTATTAGCCAAGCGTACAGGCCTTAGCCCTGAGGCTTCAATTGATAAAAGTGCTATGTCAGAAAGCTCATCATACCCAACTACTGTCGCTTTAATTTCTCTAAAGTCGCTTAGCTTAACCAATACTTCACTTGTATCTCGGACTACATGATAGTTAGTAATAACCAAGCTAGTATTACCTTCAGAGCATAGTTTCTGATATTCACATGGAATGACAAATCCCGAGCCAAATGATTGGCTAGGTCTTTGGCGTTGATGAGGACTGGGTATTGGGAAAGGTATGCCTTCAAAGAACTCCTCTATTCTTGGGTCAATATCTCTTTCCTCTGTTTCATAAATGCTAGATACATTGACTACCGAAATTTGTTCTATCTCTGCTAAATCAGCAAAGCTAGGAATTTGTAAAGCTTCTGGTGAGTTATTTTGTGCAAATACAAGTGTAGAAAAAACAGACAATACACTAATAATTAAAGCCTTAAACAGACTTGTAGATGAGTTATTTTGAGCTTGATTTTTATCCATTTTCATAATATATCCAAAGTTAGTAAACATAAAATTTAACTATCTATACTAAAGATGTTCGATAATTGTATAATAAATATTAATAAATCAATATAAAATATCTAAAGACTTAATAAATATTACAGAATATTACAATATGCAAATCAATCGATTATGCAAATCAATCGATAAAAGCTAAATATATAAAAATTGCTTAAGGAAGTTAAAATTATTTATAAACTGACAAAAGCGAGTATAACAAAAAAGTATTAAGTATTAAAAATTAAACCATTTAATTCATTATATTTGATTTATCGCATTCATTAACAAAATTTATAAAATACAAAAATAAAATGAGAGATATAACTTATGCTCAATCTATAAGGGAAGCTATGACAGAAGAAATGCATAGAGACTCTTCAGTATTCTTAATAGGAGAGGATATTGGTGTTTACGGAGGAGCTTTCGGAATTTCTCTGGGGATGATTGATATCTTTGGTAAAGAAAGAATTATAGATACTCCTATATCAGAGAGCGCAATTATGGGCGCTGCTGTGGGTGCTGCTATGACGGGAATGCGCCCTATAGTTGAAATTCAATTCAGTGATTTTCTAACAATAGCTATGGATCAGCTTGTAAACCAAGCTGCAAAGATTAGATATATGTTTGGTGGACAAGTTTCTATTCCATTAGTAGTCCGTTCCCCATCTGGTTCAGGTACTGGTGCTGCAGGACAGCATTCTCAAGCTTTGGAAGCGTGGTTTGCTCATATACCTGGATTAAAGGTAGTGATTCCATCAAATCCTTACGATGCAAAAGGATTATTAAAAGAAGCGATACATGATAATAATCCGGTTGTATTTTTAGAGCAAAAGACTCTTTATAGAAGTATAGGTAATGTGCCAGAAGAAGACTATACTAAAAAATTTACCGCAGAGGTAAAAAAGCAAGGAACAGATATATCCATTATAAGTTATG
Source organism: Gammaproteobacteria bacterium Psp_hYS2021 (assembly GCA_963455285.1). Lineage (GTDB taxonomy): Bacteria > Pseudomonadota > Gammaproteobacteria. Next base: position 1,736,203 of record OY734021.1, on the reverse strand, counting down.
GTCGTATGTTACCTATGTGCTTGAATGTAGCTGAGCAATTAGAAAAAGAATTTTCTATACAGGTTATAGATGTAATATCTCTTAGGCCATTAGATACAAATACAATCATAAATGCAGTCAGTCAAACTGGAAGAGTCATAATAGTACACGAAGCTGTATTGAGAGGAGGCTTTGGAGCAGAGATTTCATCTGTAATAACAGAGAGTGAATCGTTTTTTTATCTTCAAGCCCCTATACGCAGATTAGGTGGCTCAGATACTCCTATACCATATAATAAGAACTTAGAAGCCCACTGTATTCCTTCACAAAATGATCTAATCAAAGCAATCCATGAACTAATGGCATACTAGAATATTTATATAGGGTTGTCAAATTTATACTACTATAGCTTGTGGTAAAGATAGGGAATCTAGCTTTTGGTAACTCTATGGATATTTAATTTCTCCTTATTTGGCAATGTTGAAAAACAAAATATTTATTCAAAGAAGAGAGAAAATGTTACACCTTTTTCAAACAATTTCTTATCCTACTGAAGCTACGGAAAACTATAATTTATTATGCATTAATTATTATGATTGTCTCATCCTCATTCCCTTTTTTAGCTATATTATAGCCATTCAATAATAAACTTACTCCTGCCAATACAGAATAGGCCATTGACCATCACCTAGATATACCCACGGATTGCCGTTGTGAGTGCTAAATTTCCAATCTACAAATATATCTACAGTAGCATTACTACCATCTGTCGCTGAATACGTGTCATCACCATTGTCAGTTATCGTATTAGTATCTACTTGACGGGTTAATTCCTATCCCTGTGCCATAATTCGTATTTTGTCCGCTTGTCCCAATATCCCAGTAGCTACTGGTGACGATTCCTGTTTGTGAATTATATCCCACAAGTCCTCTAAGTATCTCAGTCCCTGTAACAGCTCCTGTAGAATAACTATTTGTGATAGTTTTATTATTATATCCCACAAGTCCCCCGATAACACTGTACCCCTCTGTGATTGCCTCAGAATAACTATTTGCTATAATTCCCTCATTCCATCCCACGAATCCCCCTAAAACACTGCTTCCTAAAATAGCATTAGTACTTCCAGCAATCATTCCTGTAGAATAGCTATTTGTGATAATTCCCTCATTCCATCCCACAAGACCTCCCGAATAACCGCTTTGAGTAACTAAGTTAATATTTGTTAAAGCTATATTATTAAGCCTTGCATCTACAGTTGTATATGCGATTAAACCACTATAGCGATTATTGGATGTTATCCTAAGATTAGATATTTCATTACCCTTCCCGTTAATGGTACCACTAAATTTTGTGCCATTATAAGCATCATCATTAGCATTGGTATCATAGGCAATTGGGATAAAGTATATTTCCGTCATATCCACGTCGTTCATAAGTGTGTAATCACCGGATAAATCGTGTTGTATTCCCTGCACGTCTTCCGGTGTTTTAAGACTGTACTGTTCCTTGTTTACTGTTCTATTAAAGTATTGAGTTCCATCGATAGATACTGACAAAGTAATATCACCGTCGTTCCCTGCACTCACTCTATCACTTCCGTCATTCCTACTGCTTGGGATAACTAACGATACGTAAAACTCATTTCTAGTAGCCGTTTCCATTCTCGATCTTGTATAGTTTCCTAGAGTTATACTATAGTCATAATCTCCGTCTTCGATATTGGATACTCTAAATAAATCCGTTTTGTATAAGTCTCCGGCTCCTAATCTGTTTGAATCATGCGGATTATAAGTTAATACAGGCAATATCCCTACTGTGACTCTGTAAGTTTTTTTCGTACCGTCTTCTGCTGTTACTGTATATTCGAAAGGGTTGTTGATGGAATTACTAAAGTTCTGGGCAGTTTCACTTGCAGGCGAGATATTAGCCCCTGCACTCACCGTTATAGTAGGGTTTAATTCTGTTGTAAGATCATATCCCAGTGGCATGCTCACAATGACCGTGCTTGTTTCATCGTTTATAACCGCTTGTGCCACCTGTCCAGTTATAGTGAAATTAGTGATTAGACCATGTCCTGAAGGCAATATCTCAATATTACTCCCGGGCTGATCGCAGGAAATAATTGCACTATACAGTATTAATATACTGTATAATTTTTTATTCATAATGATTCTCCTAAATATTTACACATATTTGTTTAAAGATAGAAGTTTATATTAGTCGTTCTAATAGTTTGTGTCAAGATTTGAATTTGGACGAATCATGAGCGTTTAGTCATATTTATAGTCTGTAATATTGGCGCCTATTTCTTCTCCTTCTTTTTAAGTGGATTTGTCAATTTTTCAAAATCTATTAGTTTTAATATTTTCCTGTATTCATCATCTTGAGGAACTAATTCTTCCAAACTAATCATTTCTATTTGATTTACGCTACTTTTCATATAATTCTGCTAGCATCCTATCCAGAATTCTACATTTTATTTCTTGTTTTTCAACGGGCCTATCTAGGTCATTACTGCGAAGCTAGGAAATGAAAAGTATTTATTCAACAGATTTATATGATCTCTTGATCAAGATATTTAATTATAAATTAATTAAATAAGATGCTAAATAAATGATATACTATATAAAATAAATATATTAGGCTTATAAATTTTGCATTTACACTTATCTAATATAAAATAGTGATATAACACAATAAAATAAATTAATTCTAAACTTAGTTTAATCATAAGATATGAAAGTACCTATAATTATGCCGAAAACATCTATGATGATGGAAAAAGGTACCATTCTTGAGTGGTTCAAGAGTGAAGGCGATTTTATTAGTGTTGGCGAAAGCTTATTTTTTATTGAAACTGATAAGGTTGCAATCGAAGTAGAAGCCGAAGCCTCTGGAATATTATCAGAGATACTTATCCCTCAAGGAGAAACTGTGCCCATATTGTCTATAGTGGGCTATATTCATACAGAACGAGAAAATCAAAATATCAGTAACAATATTGACCCTAAAGGCATTTTGGTAGATATTATTAATACTGACGATACTCAATCTCCGGCTTACGTAAAATTAACAGATGTTGAAAATATCCAAAACTTGCAAGGCTTTGAAAATCAATATAACTACAAGCATAATCCTGGGTATTATTCGGCTGATATTGATGAGCGTTTCAGAGATATATATTCAGAAAATCATATAAATATTAATAATCAAAATGACTTAATTGATAAATTTGATAAAAAACTTAAAAGCCATAAATCAAAAGTCAAAGCAACTCCAAATGCCAGAGCCATAGCCAAAGGCTTCGGAGTATCATTATATGAAATAAATACCAAAAGAGCCGATGGAGTTATCACGTCAAAAGACGTGGTTAAATATAAAGAAGAGACATCCATTTTATTAGGAGTTGCTAATCAAAAGCATAGCAACAATACTTACATTCAGCACACTCCTGCTTGTATACAAATGTATATTAAGGTAAGCAATCTACTTAGCATAATAAAAAAATACAATAAAATGAATTTTTCTAATCTTAAGCTATCTGACTGTTTTATTCGTTCTTGTTCGATAGCGTTTAAGAAATTTAGAGGATTTTTCTACAGTAAAATTAAACAAGTCTCTAAAGACTTAAATATACTACTGATAAACCAACCAAGCGGATCACATTTTTTATTAGAAAATGTCATGGATATGTGCATTCAATCTATTTCAAAAACTAAAGAAGTTGTCCAACAGCAGCTTAATGCAAATACACTAAACCAATTCAATAATACATCTATGAATATTTCTCAAACAAACATAGATAACTTAATAACCATAACAGATTTATCCGATAAAAATATTCATGCATTTATCCCATCGTCTGAAAATTCTTTGATAAATATAGGCATAGGTAGCATAGAAGAATACACTGAAAGAAAAGAAGGACAAATATCTACAGAAAAACGTATATGCGTAAGTTTAGTCATATCTGATAAACAAATAGATACAGCTACTGGGGTACTATTTTTAAGCTCAATTAAAGAAAACATAGAAAAGTCAAAAATATTTCATTAAAAAATCATTAGAAAATTAAGTTTACTTTTATTTTCTTAAAAAATATGTTTTATGAATGACTTTGTAACTATATCCTAAATTTTTTATTTTTTTATATGATTTTTGCCATAGATACATCAAGCTCTGTATTGAGCGTAGCTATAAAATGCGAAAACCAACCTATTATCCAAAATGACATAGAGCTTGGCAGAAATCAATCAGTCTATGTGCTAGATTACATCAATGAAATAGTAGATAATCAGCTTATAAATGGCAAAAGTATTTCACTTAAAGATATATCAACTGTATTAATTGGTGCAGGTCCTGGCTCATTTACTGGTTTGAGAATTGGTGCATCCATAGCCCACTCTATTAGACTTGTAAATAAAGCACCCATTATATCACTACCAAATTTTTTAGTAATGGCCTATATGGCTTATAAAAATGTTCCGAAAGCACGACTCTATTTAGTCGCCATACCGGCGAAAATAAATCATTTATATTTTGCAAAGTATTCTAGCTCTGATATACTTCACCCTAATGGTATTAAGGATATAAATGCCGAAAAACTCATACGAACAGAGCAATTAGGAGAAGTAGTTAAGTCAAGTCTTCAAAGTCATGAAGATATATCAAGTTTTGTTTTCATAGGCGAGAGTTTTTTTTATACAAGCTTTTTAAGCTCCTATAATGATATAAATGACGATGCTATAAATAGTATAGATAATATGATTAATTTACCTATAAATTACCCTAAAGCTTTTAAAATGATAGAGTACTTTTTACAGCATAAGGATTACTTTATCGGTGAAAGTCCAAATGATAAAATAGAGCTACGATATGTAGGTCACTATTTATAGGGTAGAGGACACATATTTATATCATAAATAAAAAATTATGTGAACTTTAATAATAAAGTACTTATCTGCAATGAAAAACAAATATTATAGACATATACATATTGCTGAAGCTAATATTTAGTCGTTAAAGCAAGTATCCTTCCCTTTGACTTATGTGCCATAATTACATATATTCAGTAGCATTATTTGCAAGAAGCATTTCCATTTTTTAGTTATAGTTTTCTTGTCTTTATTTAATCTGCTTTTTCAAGGTACGCTTAGTTTTATTTTTTTCGCTGTGGCTGTTGTTTAAACATCTTTATAACTATGATTGTTACTTAAATCCTTCTTTGCTAGTGTATTAATCTTTTTGCCATTTTGGCATAGCTATAATTTATCTTATTATTACCTTGAATAGTCTTATCTAAAAGGCTTTTGTTTTTAGATAAGACTATATAAATTTAACCACTATGATAGATTATTAAGAATGGGATAATGTTTGTTAAGAACAAAGCGAAATGAATTTTAGCCCTATTTAGCTAAAAACCTTCATCTTCGCTTGCTACGGACACTTTTAAGTCAATATATTGATTCTCTCTCCATATAACCATATCGACTTGATCACCAGGGCGAACTTCACTAATTATAATAATCACTTCACTAGCACTTGTGATTTTTTGATTATTTAAGCTTGTTATAATATCACCTACATCTAATCCTGCTTGTGCAGCTGGGCTACCTTCGATTATATTTGTAATCACTGCTCCTTGTGTGAAAGATGCGCCCAAACTCTCAGCAATAGTAGGCGAGAGCTCTTGCAAATAAACACCTATGAATCCATAGCTGACTTTTCCTGATTCTATTATTTCAGGCACTACTCTATTCACTAGACTAAGTGGAATAGCAAATCCTACGCCTTGACTACCACCTGATCTGCTATATATAGCTGTATTTATACCTATGAGCTCTCCTCTAGAGTTCACTAAAGCTCCTCCTGAGTTACCAGGATTTATCGCAGCATCTGTTTGAATAAACTCTTCGTATAGATTAGTCCCTAAGTCTCTTTTTAAGGCACTCACTATACCCTGTGAAACAGATTGTCCTACACCGAAAGGATTTCCTATGGCTAAAACTATATCGCCTATTTCTGCTTCAGAGGAGGCTGTTCTAATAGGCGTTAGTACACCTTCATCCATATTTTCATCATCTATTTTTATGACAGCTAAATCAGAACGTGGATCAGAACCTACTAGTACAGCTTCTAGCTGTACTCCACCGTCTAACGCAACTAAAATTTCATCAGCATCTTGTATTACATGATGATTTGTTATTATATGTCCTTCTGTACTAAATATTACCCCTGAACCCAAGTTAGTTTGAGTTCTCCAACGATCAGGTAAAGCATCCTGGTTGAAAAAAAACTCAAAAAAAGGGTCTATTCTGACTCTAATTCTTTTCTTAGTAAATATATTTACCACAGATGGCCTTGCTATTTTTACAGTAGAAGATAAAGACAATAAATCATTAGTTGTAGGCAATCTGCGATTATCATATGACTGATCACTAGAGGAACCTTCATTAGCTTCACTAGTTACCTGCGTATTATCAGAGCTATAAGGATATCTCTGGGTAGATGTGTTTTCTGAAGCATTTTCATCTACTTGAGTATCAGATGTTTCTTCATCTGCACTAGAAGCATTATCTCCTCTAATTAAGCTACCAATACTATCTAGCATAGATGATAAATCATTGCTACCTTCAACTCTTTCTACACGAGAGCACGAAAATAAAAAAGAAAATATAAGAATTAATAAAGTAGCTGAATAATAGCTACCTCTACAGTTTATAAGGCTTATTTTTAATCTTTTCATTTACTTCTCCTAATAAAACATATAAATTAAGATATTCCTATTATAAATAGTTTGTAAATAGTTTGTTTAAATCATATCACTGCTTTAATTTAATATATGAAGCTACTAAAAAAATTATATCAAAATCTATCCTATAAATATTCATCATTCTAAGCCTATCTTAACTATTTTTTTGCTTTTTTAATAAAAAATATTACATAATTATTTTTTTTATACATTTTATCCTTTAGCTTGTTTCTCATTTTTAATCCTTTCAAGTACCTCATCAAATGATATAGGCGAAAAGCTCGTTTGCTCTACAGATACACAGTGATAATCAGTATCTATAGATATATTATCACCATTTTTTATCAAAATTCTCTTATCATGAATATGACCATGTATATTGATTCCAAAACGTGATATTTCTAATTTATGAACTGGAATATGAGTAAATATCAATCCGTCTAGAACATGAGAGGCTCTTATATCTTTAAAAAATCTAGCATATTCTTCTAGTTTAAATACATCGTGATTTCCTTTTATCAAGACTTTATTGCCATTTAATCTATCTACTATATTTAATGAGCGTCGATTCAATACAACATCGCCTAGATGATATACTTTATCATTTGGGGAAACTTTATCATTCCAAAGCTTTACCATTTCCTCATCCATCTCCAAAACATCGTCCCAAGGACGAAGTTTTTTACCGTTGTGTCCTAAAAATCTACATACTCCAGCATGTCCAAAATGTGTGTCACTAACTAAAAATATTTCTCTCATTCTAGAACTTAATAAAAGAAAAAAATAGATTATTTAAATTATTTATGTTAAAATATCAATTATATATATCACAGTTATACTTAAAATATCTCTAATATATATTAATACGTGCAAATTTAACGATTTGTATTTTTTTTATCAATCTTACAATACATAATAGATACAATGGAAGACAATAACATTAAAACAGGGACAGTTAAATTCTTTAATCGAGATAAGAATTTTGGATTTATCAAAATTGATGATACTGGAGAAGAAATTTTCGTACATTCATCTGGCTTGGTAAATGAAGTGAAAGAAAATGATAAGGTACGTTTTAAGCTAGAGCAAGGGAAAAAAGGCATTAATGCAGTGAGTGTTGAGTTAATTTACTAAACGATAGACCTAAAATTATTTTAATAATCTATACTAAAATTAGTATTTTATAGATAATTTCATAAATAAAAAAGAGGTAAGTCTTTTTTTATTTACATGTAATAAACAATGTAAATAGGCCTGTTGAATAATGGCATTTTTACTCATTTCTCAAAAGTCTCATTAACTGAGGTTTCCGAAATAGCCCTTAGTGGCTCTACAAAAATGACGTTATTCAACATCCTTATAATACAAATTAAGGGCTATGTAAATTAAATAATAGCTCTACTTTGCTTAATATGCCATACACAAAGGATACTCATTAAGCTAAATCCAATAATATATGTATATAAGTTATGATTCATAAGGCTTAACCCAGCCACTAAAAATAAAAGTTGCTCTATCTTAGATACTTCTTTTATAAAATAACCGCTTAGCCCTACACAAATAGCAAACATTCCGATTAATGCGGTCAGTGATATAAATAAAACATCTACTAGTGTCGTATCTATTAGTAATAAAGATGGATTTAAAACAAAAATATACGGAATAATAAAAGCTGCTATTGCTAATCTAAGACCACTCATAGCTGTCCTCAGAGGATTTGCCTTTGCTATAGCTGATGCTGCAAATGAAGCAAGAGCAACAGGTGGTGTTACATCAGCCACAACTCCAAAATAAAAAACAAACATATGGGCAGCTAGTACAGGTGCTCCCAAAGAAACAACTATAGGAGCAGTTATGCTAGCCATGATTACATAATTTGCAGTAGTGGGAATACCCATACCCAGGATTATAGAAGTTATCATAGTGAAAAATAAACCTATAACTAAAATACCCCCAGAAATTGATAGAAGTATATTAGCAAGTTTTAGCCCTAAACCAGTCAATGTAACTATTCCAACTACTATTCCAGCGACTCCACAAGTAACAGCAACAGGTATAATGCTCTTACCGCCTTCTTCTATAGCTTTGAAAAAAGTACCAATAGTCATTCTATTGGATTTATTGAATAGACTAATTAGTATAGTTATAGCTATGGCATAGTAAGCAGCTGTGGATGCTGTCATACCTATCACCAAGAAAGTACCTATAGCAACTAGTGGAGATAATAAATACCCTCTTCTAAATAGTAATTGGAAAAAGTTAGGTATTTCATCATCGGATAATACTTTGAGTTTATATTTACGAGCTTCTAAATGAATGGCTATAAGAATCCCAGAAAAGTATAAAATGGCAGGAATGATAGCAGCTTTTAATATTGTAGAATAAGGCACTCCTATTATTTCTGCCATTAAAAATGCAGCAGCTCCCATAATAGGGGGCATGATTTGTCCTCCAGTTGAGGCTGATGCTTCAACACCACCTGCAAACTCTCCTTTATATCCCATTCTTTTCATCATAGGTATGGTAAAGCTACCAGATGTCACTGTATTAGCTGTAGAGCTTCCTGATATAGTCCCTTGTAATGCACTGGCTATGACTGCAACTTTCGCAGGTCCTCCTGTGGTTTTTCCTGCAATTGCATTTGCTAAATCTATAAAAAATTGAGCCACTCCTGTTTCTTTTATGAAAGCGCCAAATAATATAAATAGAAATATGAAAGTACTTGCGACTCCTATAGGAGTTCCAATTATTCCCTCAGTTGTAAAAAATAAGTGTGTTATTATTCTTTCAATGCTAAAACCTCTATGTCCTAAGGGGCCTGGAATATAAGAACCAAAATAAGTATAAGCGATTAAAGTTATTACAACTATCAATATAGGTATCCCGGCAACTCTACGACAAGCTTCAAATAGCACTAATATCCCAATACCTCCTACTATGACATCCATGTTATTATAATTTCCGTTTCGTAGTGCTATAGCCTCGAATTGAAAAACTATATAAAGGAATGATAAAAGTCCAACTATAGATAGAACGAAGTCATACCAAGGGATATCATCTTTATTTTTTATATTTCTAAATGCAGGATAATATAGAAATGATAATAAAACCACTCCTGCAATGAAAAAACCCCTAAAGGGTTGTGTAGGCAATGTGCCAAATACGTTGATGTAAAACATCGTAACTATAAATGCTATAGTTATAATGCTTATAAATACCTTGAGTTTATTCTTAAATTTACGTATTGCAAACTCTGGCTCTATGAAAGCGAGCTTTTCTTCTAGATTATCTAAACTATCTTTTTTATTTAAGTTATCTTCAACGCAGGAAGATATTTCATTTTGATTTTTAGTATTCTCGTTCATATTAAGTAGTCTGTTGAATAATAATATTTTTATTTATTTGTATTTTTTACATTCTCATAAAACTATTATAAAAAAGCTACCATGATAGCTATACAAAAAATCAATTTTTTAATGACTTCATTAAAGTACATATGTCATTGTATAAAAAGTTGCGATTTAATCTAAGTTTTATGGGGGTATAGCTAGGCGCTAGATCTGTTAAATAAATTGTTTTATATGGCTTATTATGATTTAAATTATCCTCACCGGCAAAAAATGATAATTGAGTTTGTGAAACAGAACCTACAGTGTAATTTAGCTCTTGCATTATCTCTTCTCTACTAATTTCAAGGCCGGAATCTGTGATATGAAATTCTTCATTTTCTCTTATAATAGAGTCCATACCTGCTCCTAAGCTCTGATAAACTCCACCTAAAGAAATAAAATGATATCCATTTATTAAGTTTCCTTCAGAAGTAAAATTTTCTTGCACTAAGGTTTTATTAACAGAGTGAGTAAAGGATATACGGATAAACGTATCTTGACTAATCTTTAGCTGAAGTAGTGTACTAAGTTCTGTATATTTTTGTGTATTTTCATTGCTTTTAATAGAGGGATTTCCTTTAAGTATAAGGAGTCTACCTGTTGGAATGAAGCAAATCAATAATAAAAAAAATGATAAAACAAGGATAAATTGAAAAATACCCTTGTTTATAAAATGGTTGATTAACAATATGTAATGTTATCTATAGTATTTATATTTTTATTTTTATAATGCTCCTGCTTCTTCATAGTATCTTCTAGCGCCCGGGTGGAAAGGTATAGATGCTCCTTTGACAGCTTCATTTGCATCAAGTAGTTCACCTTTACTGTGTCCTGTTGCTATACTATCTTTATTTTCAAACATAGTTTTAACTATGTTATAAACAGTATCTTCAGGTAAATCTTCACGAGCTATTAAAGTTGCTCTTACTGCTAGAGTATTTATATTTTCATCTATATCTTGATATGTGCCTGCAGGTATTGTTATAGCAGTGTAATATCCATAGCTTGATTCTATAGTATCAATTTTATCTTGATCTATAGGAATTATATTTAGTTGATTTACTAAAGCTAATTCAGATACAGCTGGAGTAGGTACTCCCGCAGTTACAAAAAATGCATCTATCTTATTGTCTTTATATGCATCCGATGAAGCATTAAAAGATAAATGTTCTACTTCTATATCATCGAAAGATATGTCATATGCATTGAGTATTTGTCTTACATTTGACTCAGTACCAGAACCAATTGCGCCTACAGATACTCTTCTTCCTCTTAGTTCTTCAACAGAAGTAATCTCAGGTTTAGCTAAGATTTGTATAGTTTCAGGATATAGTGTAGCTATAGTTCTAATATTTTCAATTCTTTCATCTTCAAATAATATAATTCCATTATATGCATAGTCTAAAACATCATTTTGTACTACAGCCAAATCAGCTTCATTTCTGTTTAATAAACGTATATTTTCAACAGAAGCACCTGTAGATTGAACGTTCACATTCAATCCTTCAACATTAGAGTTAAACTCTTGAGCTAAAACACCACCATAAGGGTAATATGTTCCGGATACGCCACCTGTAGCAAATGACAAATTAACTTGTTCTGTTTCACTTGAACAGGAAAACAAAAATATCGACGGTAAAAGCAATAATAGTATTTTGTTCTTAATCATCATTAACCTCAAATTTGTAACTTATTTTAATAATAAACTATTAGTATAATTTCAGTAATTAGTACTCAATAACTTCTAGTAGCTCTATTTCAAAAACTAAAAGAGAGTTAGGCTCTATAACACCAGGTATACCTGAAATACCATATGCTTGATCTGGTGGTATGAAAGCTTTAGCTTTTCCACCAGGTCTCATTGTTAATAAAACAGCTCTCCAACCTGGAATAACAGCGTCAAGTTGAAATTCTGCAGGCTCGCCTCTTTCGTATGAGTTATCAAAGGTAACTCCATCCAATGTACTGCCTCTATAGTGAACTCTAACTGTACTAGATTCTCTAGGGCTTTCACCTTCACCTTCTTCTTCTACTTGATACTGAACTCCTGATTCTAAGGAATTAATGCCTTCTACTGTACTATTATTAGCCAAGAACTCATCTGCTGCTCTTTGGTTATTTTCTTGGAGTGCTTCTTGTTCTGCATTTTGTTTGTCAATCAACTGTTGTTGATATTCAGCCGCTAGAGTGCGCATCTGCTCCTGAGGTATTTGAGCTTCTTCTTGACTTATGCCTTGCATAAGACCTGCTAAAAAAGCATCTCTATCGAAATCATCAAAATTAGGATTAGCGCCTATCTCACTTCCCATAAGATATCCAAAACTATATCCATATCTTTGGTCGTTTGTTTCAAGAGTGGCCGAGTCAGAGCTTAAATTATCACATGAAAATATAAATAAACTAGACGCACTCAGAGTAAAAAGTAGTTTCTTATTCACAAAATAACTCCAATAATAAAAATATAAAACTTTAATTATGAAAAAAATTAAAGCAATAAAATTCAAGGCAAACAAAGCTCTTAGCTACTATTGTGTCGCTAAAAGATTAACTATTTATAATATATGCCTATTAATTGTATATGAAAATACAATAATTTACTAGATAAAAATTGTATTAAAATATATGCTATATACTTATTAAATCTTAAATCTCAAAATTGATTTTTTTTCAAATGAGCCATAAAAAAAAAGGATTTCTAAAATATATTTCCGCTATTTTAGTTTCTATATTCACAGCAGTTATAATTTATAATCTCAGCTCGTATATTAATAGTAACAGTGAGGTGGAGTTAGCCTATTTAGAAGGAATAGAGCCAGTTAACCTAGAGCCTACTTTACAAAATGAAAGACAAGATGAAAGTACACTAGAAGATAGCAGTTTAGAAAGCATTATACATAAACTTCATATTATAAGACGTCCAACAGGAGCAATAGAAGATTTTAGATTTTATGGTTTATTATCAGATGATACAAATGACGAGGCAAGTAGTGATTATGATTCGGGTGATTCAAGCGCTAGTATAAGTAAAGCATCTATAGCTTATTTTGTAGTATCTGAGCCAAATTCTAATGATAAACTAATAAGCACAATGGAGACACAAATAATATCCTTAGATAATTCTAATAGCATCTATCATCTTGAGCTATATGAAAATGAAATGCCCAAAGGTCAGTATAGTATAGGTATATCCAACATTAAATCCACCAAAAACCTAGAAGATATAATATCAATATTATCATCTCACGATATACAGCATGTTACCTTAAAAGTAATAGAGAACTGATAAATAAATAAACCAAACTGAGCTCCTACAGCGTATTGAATATATAGCTAAAGAAATAAACTATTCTATCCCAGATTCTTCTAAAAAAACCTGCTTGTTCTACATCCATTGAAGCTACAAGCCTAAGCTTCCCTATGATCGAATCATTGAGTTTCAGTTCCATAGATCCCAATGGTTCTCCTTTTTTTATAGGTGCTATAATATGTTTAGGTAGTTTTAACACTGATGATACTAAATGCTCTGAACCTTTTGGTATAGTTATATGAACGTCTCTATCTACGGCTAGGTTTAAGTATTGTTGTTTGCCTTGCCAAACCTGCACTGTCGTATCTTGTAGAACATCCCATTTATTATAAATTTTTCTGCCTGTGAAGTAATTGAAGCCGTAGTTTAATAACTTTAAGCTTTCAGAGTTTCTCTCAGCTTGATTTCTTGTTCCAAGTACTATAGCGATTAATCTCATATCTCCCCTTTTAGCAGATGAAGCCATAGTAAACCATTTAGCTTGAGGGAAAGAGCCTGTCTTTATTCCATCTACGGAATCATCTTGCCAAAGCAACCTATTTCTGTTTCTTTGATTGATGTTATTGTATTCAAATTCTTTAATCGAATATAGTCTATATGTCTCTGGATAGTCTAAAACTACTCTAGTAGATAGGAGCGCTAAGTCGTGCGCCGTAGAATACTGTTTTGTTATATCTTCATTAATTCCTGTAGAGTCAGCAAAATTGCTATTTCTCATTCCTATTTGAGATGCTACGTCATTCATCAATAGAACGAAATTACTTTCCGACTCAGCTATATACTCAGCTATAGCTACAGTTGCGTCATTGCCCGACTGGACTATGACTCCTTTTAAGATATCTAGGACGCTTACTTCATCGCCTTCATTGAGAAATGTCCTTGAGCCTTGGCTATATCTGGCTTTTCTAGAAACTTTTACAATATCATCAAAAGAAAGTTTACCTTGGTCTATAAGTATTTCTGCTATGTAAGTGCTAAGCATTTTAGTCAAACTTGCAGGAGAGTACTTTTCATTAGGATTTTTAGACGCTATCTCCACTCCTGTATTTGCATCTATTAGAATATATGCTCTCGCATTAATATCAGGCTCAGGAGGAACTAAAACATCATAAAACTCATTTGTTTGCAGTTCAACTAAACTCTTACTCTTATCTATAACTATCCTTGTAGGATTTTCATTGGAAAGAGCGCTGTTAATGAAAAGATTATTTACAAATAAGGCTGTAAGTAAATATAGAGCTTTAAATAGGGCGTTAATTGGGTTCATGTCTTGATTACTATTTAAGTCAGAGCAAAAAAAATTGTAAATAAAAACACTAAAAGTACTTTTATTACTTCAATAAGTAAAGGCATCTACAAATAAGAAGTAGAGCTAAAGCGATATATAATGTTCTATATTATGCCTAGTTCTTTATTCACTGATTTACCTATAGGAGTATCATTTGCTATAGCGTGAGCCAGAAGTGCAACCACCATAGTATAATATGTGCTAGGATTATATCTATAAATAGACTCTAAGTTTGCTGTACCCAGCCAGTACTCATTAAAAATAGTTCCATCAATATCTCTTTCCAATAATATAGCTGAAACTCCCTCTTGCCTAGAAATAGGAGACTTAGGCTCTCTTTTAAGATTGGGTTTATTAGACTTAATCTTTTGTACTTCAAAAAGATTTTTGGCACTAGATGAGTAAAATAGCCCTTGCTTATACCAATGATTATATTCTTTTTGCTCTTCTATGCTATTACTCCATTTAGAAGCTTCCAATAATGACTTAGATTCATCAAGATAGCTAAAAGAAGGGTTATAAGATGCAGGTAATAAATAAGGTAGTCCTTTTTTCCATTTATGGTGAACGAGATAATTCGCTATACTAGCTATAGCATCATTAGGATTGCTCCATATATCGACATACTTTGAATCTTCAGAATACGAAACGGCTAAAGTTAGATAATTCGATGGCATAAACTGTGGTATACCCAAAGCCCCTGCATATGAGCTATTTAGTTCAGTAATTTCAAGGTTTCTATTTTTTGCTAGCATAATCATGAAATTAGTTAATTCTTCTTTGAAAAATCGACTCCTGGGAGGATAGTCAAAGCTCAATGTAGCAAGAGCATCTATAGCTCTATAAGGTAGCCTAATGGAATTATAAAAAGTTTCGACTCCCATTATTGCTACTATGACTTCTCCGGGAACACCATACTTATCATATATGTCGTCTAAAACCTCTTTATGTTCGTTGTAAAAATTTTTACCTGCTAAAACTCTTGATTTATTTATAAATATAGCTCTATATTCTTCCCATGTCTTTACTTTCTCTGCAGGCCTACTCACTAGCTCTAGAATTTTATCTTGCTTTTGAGCATTAGAGAGCCATCCTGCAACTGTTTTTCTATCAAGCTTATGTACTTTTACCATATTATCAAGCCATTTAATTGCCTCAGGGTGATTATCATAATCTCCTCCAAATACATTAGGAGATAGCAATAGAATTAATATTTTTAAGACAAGCTTAAAATGAATGGAATATAGTGATTCAAATTTTAATTTAAGTAAATTCATATAGTTAAAAAGCCTTTATTAGTAAATTAAATTAGCAATTATATCAAAGTAGATACCTTAAAGTAAATAAACTTAACTGAATATATACACATCTTATGCTAAACTAATTGTTGTTAAAATAATTTCTAGGATAAGTTAATTTCTAATCAATAAATATTATACTTAAATTTTTGGCTTGACATCCCAAAAATGATTGCTTATAAAACAAAAGATGAATAAACATATTAATAAAGACGACTATATTTTATACTCGAAAAACTTGAGTTTTTCCTACGAGAAAAAGAAAATATTTCAAGATGTTTCAATGTACTTCGAGAGAAATAAAATCACGGCTATAGTAGGCCCTAGTGGAGTTGGTAAAACTACAATTCTTAAGCTACTGACAGGTCAAATAGTGCCTACAAATGGATTAGTCTATTTCAATGGCTTGAATATAACGAGCTTTAAAAGAAAAGAGCTTTATAGCGTCAGAAGAAAAATGAGTATTTTATTTCAAAGCAATGCTCTATTTACAGACCTAAATGTATTTGATAATGTAGCATTCCCTCTTAGAGAATTAAGTTCTCTAGATGAAATTACTATAAAAGATAGAGTAGAACAAACTTTAGGTTCTGTTGGTTTGATGGGAAGTGAATCATTAATGCCATCGGAACTATCTGGCGGTATGGCAAGAAGAGTGGCATTTTGTAGATCTATAATAAACGAACCTGAAGTTATTTTATTTGATGAGCCATTTGTTGGGCAAGACCCTATATCAAAAGGAGTTTTGACTAAGTTGATAGAAACTCTACCTGAAAAAAAAATTACAGCAGTTTTAGTATCCCATGATATTCCTGAGACACTTCATTTGGCAGATTATGCATATGTTTTATACAATGCTAAAATAGCAGAAGAAGGGCCAAAAGAAAAAATAGTAAGTAGCTCATCAGAGCTAGTCCAACAATTTATCCAAGGTCTGCCAGATGGTCCGATAAAATTTAATTATGCTAAATCAGATTCATGATAAAGATCATCCAAAAATTAGGGTATAGTACGCTGGAGCTAGTAACAAATATAGGGCTTGCAAGTATATTTCTATTTAATAGTATATGGGCTATTCCGAATTTTAAGAAAAGCTTCCCTATTTTTATAAAACAAGTTTATTTTCTTGGTGTTTTATCATTACTTATAATAGGATTATCTGGCTTATTTATTGGTATGGTACTTGGTTTACAAGGATATACCATATTGATAGACTTTGGTAGTGAGGCACAAGTGGGACAATTAGTAGCTTTAACACTACTTAGAGAACTATCTCCTGTTGTATCTGCCATACTGTTTGCAGGTAGAGCGGGTTCTGCAACAACGGCAGAGATAGGTCTAATGAAAGCAACAGAGCAAATAAGTAGTTTAGAAATGATGGGCATAGATCCTTTTCATAGGATAATTGGACCTAGATTTTGGGCTGGAGTTTTTTCAGTACCAGTATTATCTATAATCTTTAGCATTGTCGGAATATGGGGAGGCGCTGCCATTGTGGTAGAGCTTCTTGGGGTATCTGATGGATTGTACTGGGGGAATATGATAGCAGTTGTAGACTGGCAAGAAGATATTGTATCTAGTATAATAAAATCTGTAGTATTTGCTATTTTAGTTATTTGGGTAGCTTTATATCAGGGATTTTACTGTTATCCAACGGCTGAGGGTATTAGTTCTGCTACAACTAAAACTGTGGTTTTTAGCTCTCTTTTGGTATTGTGTTTTGATTTTTTACTAACAGCACTATTATTTTAATATTATAGGCTATACTATTTTGAAAAATTTTTTCACTTATAAATTTATAAAAAATGAAAAAAAACACTAATATATATTTTTTGGTAGGCCTGTTTGTTTGTATAGGCTTTTTGGGATTATTAATACTTGCTTTTAGAGTGGGTGGCTTAGCCTTTACATCCCAAAGAAGCTATGAAATTCATGCGATATTTAGTGATGTATCGGGATTAACTACAAGAGCTGATGTTAGTATCGCAGGAGTGAATGTTGGAAGAGTATTAGATATAGACCTAGAAGATGACGCACAAAGAGCTAAGGTTATTATGGCGATAAATGAAAATATACAACTACCAATAGATACAAGTGCATCAATTAGAACATCAGGCTTGCTTGGATCAAAGTATGTAGGGTTATATGTTGGGGCTGATGAAGAAATTCTAGCGCCAGGGGATACTATTTTTGATACACAGTCATCACTGCAGCTGGAAGATTTAATAGGTAAATTCTTAGTTCAGTAGTTATTGATAGTAATTATATTAGTCAGCAATTTACTTGAACAATATATAGCTATAAGCTCAATTTTAAGGAATATAATTATCGCTTATTGTAAATAAACTATATTTCCTATAACAAAACTTGTACTCAAACAAATCAAATAATCAATAATATGGACAATAACATCATCATAATTGTATCAGTTATATTATCGCTACTTTTATTTCTATCTATGTTTTTCTCATCTACAGAAACAGCTATGTTTTCTATAAATAGATATAGACTGAAAGACCTTGCTCGCAAGAGAGTCACATACGCTAGAGTTACTTTGAAAATGCTACAAACCCCATCTCGTTTGTTAGGCACTATACTAATAGGAAATAACTTTATAAATATTGCAGCATCAGCCATAGCTACTAGATTAGGGTACGAGATATATGGAGATACAGGTATTTTAATTTCTACTATTTCTTTAACGGTAGTCATTTTATTGTTTGGGGAAATATTTCCAAAAACCCTTGCAACTCAGTATCCAGAAAAAATAATAAGAATGAGTTGCTATGTTATGTATGCTCTGACAAAAATTCTATTACCTCTTTTGGTTTTAACTGATAAAACAACAGCTTTGATAATTAAATTATTTGGAAGCAATGAAAATATAGATAGTAAAAAGCAGTTCAGTGTCAGTGAGCTTAAAATGGTTCTGCACGATTCATCAACTCAAATACCCACAGGTTATAAAGAAATGCTATTGAGCATTTTAGATTTAGAAGAGAGGGATATAGAGGATATTATAATAGAGACAAAAAATATAATTGGTATAAATTTAGATGCGCCGATTGAAAAAAGTCGTGAAGTTTTATTAAAGTATCAATTCGAGTATATGCCTGTATACCACAGAGATATTAATGGTACAGAAGGTTTTTTATATATAAAAGATGCGATAAACTTTTTTTTACTTACAGATAAAAAAGAGCAAACTATTACAAACTTAAAGAAAATATTAAAACCTCCTATCTTTATCCCAGAGACATCTGACTTATTCAAACAGCTTACAAACTTTGTCTCAAAACACAATACACCAGTTGCAATGGTCGTTGATGAGTATGGAGATGTGCAAGGTATGATTACAATCAACCTAATACTTCAGCAAATAATAGGGCACTTAAACACCATAGCTACCCAGTCTTCAGCTGGTTATCAAGAAAATGAAAATACCTATATATTATATGGAAAATCAGCAATTCACGACGTAAATAAGAGGTTTGACCTTGAGCTAAGGGCAAAAAATGCTAAAACAATCAATGGTTTAATTATGGAAGTAGTAGAAACTTTTCCTAAAGGAAATTTTGGCTTTAGAAGGCATGGCTATCAGTTTGAAACATTAGCAATCAGGCATAATGCTGTTTATAAACTAAGAATAAAAAAGATATCTGCAACAGATGCAGAAAGTGAAAATTAAGTCAAGGGTTATATAGAATTTTAATTAATTTAGTGATATAATATTGCTCTTTTTGTAATCTATATCAAAAATTAAGGGATATTTCATATATGTCAAGAGTTTGTATATTAACTAAGAAAAAACCTATGGTAGGAAATAAAGTTTCCCATGCTAATAATAAAACTAAGTGTAGGTTTATACCTAACATACATAAGCATAGAATCTGGGTTGAATCTGAAAGTAGGTTTGTTAAACTAAAGCTTTCAGCTAAAGCGCTTAGAACAGTGAATAGTAAAGGTATTGATTTTGTTTTAGCAAGATTAAGATCGCAGGGCATTAAAGTATAAATTAAAGGAGATAGTCGTCATGAGAGATAAAGTAAAACTAGTTTCATCTGCTGGAACAGGGCATTTTTACACTGCAACTCGTAATAAAAAGACTCAGGATAAAAAACTAGAGCTTAAGAAATTTGATCCAAGAAAAAAAGCTCATGTTATATACAAAGAAGCTAAAATGAAGTAGAATAATTGTGGGTGGCTGAGCTATATATTGATACCTTAATACCCTCCTTACTTTCACTAGTAGTTCAGTTGCTCTATTTTATATATTTTAACTTCCATTTTACTTGGTCGCAAAGCATATTTCTGGCATACAATATAACTGATATTAAAGCACCCGCTTCTCTTTTTTAAGTTAAAGTAAGATAAGAATTATTATTAAATTGTAGAAACACTCTGAAGGCGTCCAAGTCAAATAGATGTCTAATATACATATTGCGCACTCTTGTGTATCTCTGCCCCTATGTTTATTTGTGTAATCGCTTTTTCTCATTACCATTCTTGCCAAAGCAAGCATCTGCTTTTTTATTTCTTGTAATAGGTCAGTTTTTTCACCGGAAGGGCAAAAAGAAAAGCCATTTATTTATTGCCTTTCAAAAGCATTATATTATTGTAATATCTACAAAAAGACTTTTTTATACTTCATCCAGGTTATCAAAGTTTTGCGATAAAAAGAACCTTATACTGTCTATGCCTTCGACATTGAAGTGTATTGTAAAATTATTATTAAAAGTATTTGTTTCATATCCTTTATTAGTCACAAAATATATATACTTAGACTTAAAGTATTTATCAGTTCCATATTCAGTTTTATATCCTTTTATATCAGAAAAAAGTATTTCTTTCCTTTTAGAAAATATACCTAACTCTATAAATCTATCACTGCCTATTATAAAGGTATATTTAATAACTCCAACGAGCCATATCATGAAAATTAGAGTAATATCAAGAGCAAAAAACAATAAAATTAACCTTAACACTAAACCACTGCTTGAGTTTTGAAACTCACCCATATAATAAGAATAAGTGACAATACCACAAAATATAACTCCAAAAACAGGGACTACAAATGCAAATAAGCTCTTTCTGTAAGCCTTATTAACTATATCCATATATTTTTATTTCTAATGATTTTTATTATAATTTGTGAAAAGTTATGCTTTTATCCTACCTTAAAAATAAAGATGTGTTATCTGATAGAATTTGATGTCTGTACAAAAAAGCTTTAATCCTTATATCATATAAATATATTTCAAGCCTAAGTCTACTGGTCTATGGCAGTGAATTTAGAATAATAATCGTCAGAAATTTTATATACTTTTTTACCTAGAACTACTTAGAAATATTTCTCTTAAATTATCTTAAACTATTAATATTAATTTTTGATAGAAACTTATTAATCCTTATATTCGTACATTTTTCTATACTGAGATGGCGATAAGCCTAGCTTGTCTTTAAATAGCTTTGAGAAATGAAATTGGTCGTAAAAAGAAAGCTTATTTGCTATATCTTGAATTTGCATATTGGACCTCTTTAGCAGTGATTGAGCAACTTCCACTTTTAGGAAAAGATAAAACTGTATTGGCGACATGCCCATAACTTCAGTAAATATCCTGATAAAGTGTGATTCACTTATTCCTATAATATTGGCTATTTCTTTTAGTTCTATATTTTTATATATATTTTCATGCATTACTTCTAATGCCTGTTCTATATATATTTTTTTATAATCAGAATCTAGATGTAGTTTATTGTTTTCAACCAGATCATATAAAAATGATAAAAATATGTGTTCAGCAGCTAATCTAAGATTTTTATTCTTCATGTTCAATCTATTTCTTAGTGATTCAAAGAAATATCTATTATCTGAAGGTAAAACGAAATATTCTTGTCCTATAACTGTTGAGAGCATTAAGCTTTTTAAATCATCCTCTCCTAAGTTGAATAATATAGCATAATAAGTGATAGGAAATTTATTGTTTTGCGGAATAACGCTATGCTTAACATTTGGCTTGGTTATAAAAAGTCTTCTTTTGGTTACCTTACTTCTTACACTACCGTTCTCAAACTCGCCTTGACCACTAACAAAGTAGTGTACTTCATATTCGCCATCAGAGTGCTTATGTTCTCTGCCATGCCATTTATTATCCTGTTCTGACTCTAGATGATGAACAAAAGTTATTTCTTTGATTTCCATCTTTTACTTAAGATATTACTGATAAACCTTTTTAATTTTTCATATAGCTTAGATATATTTTTTCGAACTTATTTTACACTTTCTTGTAATAAGCATTATGTAATTATATAAATTTTTCAAACAAATTTACCAATAAGATATGCTTATCCATCAATTATATTATTGAAATGGTATTTTTTAAAGATATACAATGGGTATCTGATACACTCATAGAGCATTATATAATATAGCAATGTTTTACGAAATATAGTTTTGATAATAAATATTGAGAATTATTTTATTTAAAACAAGATTATATAATTATAGCTCTTTGATTCTAGGGATTATTGAATAATAATATTTTTATACAACAACCTCAAGCTGATTAGTGGCTTTAAGTTTGATCTTAGATAATTTATTTTAGATTTTCTATCAATGTTGAGTCATTATACACCGAAAGATAATTCGAAACCTCAGTGTCTCGTTCTGTGAGGCTCTATGTAACAAAGTCTAAAAAAATATTTAAACTAAATAAATATAACTAAGAAACAAGTACAGATTTAGTCTGTGTCACAATATTTTACCATTGATAAAAGGCTTACACTAATTACCCTCAGGTCTTCAAGCCTAGAAAGCCTGTGATCGCCATCTTTTATAAAAGTAATATAAGAGCTTTTAGCTGGCAATCTGCCTATTATCCTCAAAGAGTGTTCCCAGGGAACTGACTCATCATTCATTCCATGAATTAAATGCACATGACAATCTAAGTTTAACTCAGAGCCTAACAATAAGTGTTTTTCCCCATCTTCTAGAAGTCTTTTGGTTATAGGGAGCGAGCCATATTTTGATGATAAATAAACTATTCCTCTAGTATTGAGTTCTTCTCTTTTATCTTCTGTCATTTCTTTGAGTACCAACTCTTGTGTAAAGTCTAAAGCAGAAGCTACACCTATCAATCCCATAATATTATCTATACGCTTTAGTGCAACTAGAAAAGCAAGCCAAGCACCCATAGAAGAGCCTACAAGTATGACTCTAGAGGCATGCATAACATTATCAAAAATATTTATGGAATCATTTAACCAATCTGTAATAGAAAAATCTTCTAAATTTCCTTTTGATTCTCCGTGCCCTGAGTAGTCAAAGCGGGCATAAGATAAGCCATTTTCCATACATAGTTGGGATAGTGCTGATGCTTTTTCACCAAGCATATCGCTCCCAAAACCTGAAAAAAATATCACACCAGGCTTATTTGGGTGACCTTCTATTTTTCTCCATGCCAAAAAGTCATTTAATCTGCCACTTGTTTCTTTATATTTCGTATTCATCTCTAACAAGAAAAAAATTTAACTTAATTTTGGCCCAAAAGGCTTTAGGTGTGAAGCATGTTCCTCAAACTGCTTAAAATTATCGACGAACATATTAGCAAGTTTCATACGCTGCTTATCATACTCATTTGGATCAGACCAAGCAGACCTTTGATCAAGCAATTCTCTAGGTATATCACCTAATGTAATAGGTATTTCATATCCAAATACAAAATCCTTTTTGAAAGAACATTTATCTATAGCTCCATTGGAAATATTGTGTATTATGCCTCTTGTGGTTTTAATATCTATGCGACTACTCTGGCTATATGAACCAGCGAACCACCCCGTATTAACTAAGAATGCTTTTGTATTGTGCTGTTTCATTTTTTTTGATAATAAATCTGCATATACTTCTGGATAACGCACCATAAATGCAGCTCCAAAACACGTCGAGAAAGTGGAAGTAGGCTCATTCACTCCAAGCTCAGTACCTGCCACCTTAGCTGTATATCCACTTAAAAAATGATAGCTTGCTTGCTCTGGTGTTAATTTAGCAACTGGAGGCATTACGCCAAAAGCATCACAGGTTAAGAAAATTATATATTTTGGGTGTGCACCACAACCACTAGGCTCTATCTTATCAATATGATATATAGGATATGAGACCCTTGTATTCTCAGTTATAGATGAGTCAGAAAAATTAACTTTGCGAGTTTGCTCATCATAAACTACATTTTCAAGAATAGCTCCAAACTTTATTGAGTTCCAGATTCCAGGTTCTTTTTCTTTAGAAAGATTTATTGTTTTTGCATAGCATCCGCCTTCAAAATTAAATACTCCTTCATCAGACCAACCGTGCTCATCATCTCCTATTAGATAACAGTTTTCATCAGTTGATAAAGTAGTCTTACCTGTTCCTGATAGTCCAAAAAATAATGATACCTCTCCTTTGTTATTCTTATTTGCAGAACAGTGCATTGGCATTACATCCTTAAAAGGTAATTGATAATTTAATACTGAGAATATACCTTTTTTCATCTCTCCTGCGTACTCAGTTCCACCTATGATTGCTGTTTTTTTCGCTAGATTAAAAATTGCAAAAGTCTCACTATTTAAACCCAGTGATTCCCATTTATCACCTGCTGTTAATTCACAAGCATTTATGATAGTAAAATCTGGTTCAAAATTATCAAGATCTTCAGGTCTAGGGCGTATAAACATATTTGTGACAAAGTGTGCATGCCAAGCCTTCATTGTGATAATTCTAACTTTGATTTGATTAGCTTCACTTGCGCCTGCAAATCCATCAAATACATACATATCTTTGCCTTGCAACTTATTTCTAATATCATCGAGGAGTATATCAAAACTTTTTTCAGGAATTTTCTGATTTATACCACCCCACCATATGGTATCTCTAGTTGAATCTTCATCGACAAAAAATTTATCTTTCGGTGTTCTTCCAGTATATTTTCCACTGCGACAGATTATTTCTCCTTTTTCTCCTAAAACACCTTCTTTATTTTTTAATACATGCTCCACTAAAATAGGTATAGGTAAGTTTCTATATACATGTCCAAAATTCAAATTCATTTTCTCCATAAAATTATTTATATTATTACTTGATGTACTCATAATTTGCTTCCTTCAAAAGTCTTACACAATAAAAGTAAGACTAAAATAACTTTAGTCTATTTTATAAATCATAATCAGCCACAGCTGCAAAAAAACAATCATTTCAATAAATTAATTATGCTCCTAATCTATTGATATATCAAGAGTTAAGCACTTTTAATTTTTCATAGTACTCTTATTTTGTATATATTTAATTAAAGGTCTAATAAAAATAGAACCCAATAGGAATAATATCAAAGCTATGGTTATAGGTCTTTCCAATACATAAGATATTTGACCACCACTAATTTGATAACTCTGCAATAAAGAGCTCTCTGCCATTTTGCCCAGTAATAAGCCCACCACCATAGCAGGTATAGAAAAATTAAGCTGCCTCAATATCCAACCTAAAACAGAGAATACTGCCACCACAATAGGCCCAAGTATATTTCCTGTTAAAGCAAAGGCGCCCATAGTAGCTAAAATCATAATCGAAGGTATTAAGAATCTCAAGGGAATTTTTACCAAATATGCAAGTAGTGGCAATATAAATGCACCTAAGACCATCAATAAAATAACTTGTCCAAAGTTTGCTAATATAATTGCGTGTACTACATCTGCTTGTTGTCTGATAAAGCTTGGTCCGCCAGTAATATTATGCATAGCAAAGGCAGCTAGCATAACCGCAGTTGCACCTCCACCTGGAAGACCTAAAGCTAGTAAAGTAGCCATGGAGCCTGCCTCTGAAGAACTATTTGCGGATTCAGACGCTATAACTCCTTTTGGATTGCCTTTACCAAAACTCTCTGGATTCTTATCTCTACGCTTTGTTTCAATATAGGATAAAAGGTTTGAAATAGAAGAGCCAACACCCGGGACAGCACCTATTATTATACCTATTATAGAACCTCTTAATATTATAATCTTATGGTTAAAAGCCATCTTAAAGCCTTTTAAGATTTCACTGAAACTCACCTTACGCTTACTATCATCTGATACTAAATACTTTTTATTCACTAAAGAAAATAGCTCAGATGAAGCAAATAGACCCATCATTGCAGGCACAACAGGAATACCATCAAGCAGATAAACAATATCGAAAGTTCCTCTCAAGTAGCCATTAGTACTAAAACCAATAGTACTTATAAGCATGCCTACGCCACCTGCTATCATACCCCTTAGCATATAGTTTTCGCTTAAGCTAGCTATTAATGTTATGCCCCAAACTATTATTATGAATAATTCAGATGGACCTAATCTTAAAACTAAGCTAGACATAGGACCTATCATAAGCAGTAGAATCACATAACCTATCAATACTCCTATAGTAGATGAGCTAAGAGCTAATCCTAAAGCCACATTGTGATCCCCTCTTTGTGCCATAGGATAGCCATCGAAGGCAGTTGAAACAGCAGCGGATGTACCAGGAATATTCATTAATATAGCAGGGACACCGCAACCGAAAGAGCCTCCGGTAAATATCGCGGTTAGAAATAGCATAGCTTGTAAAAAATCCATATACAGTGTAAACGGTAAAAAGAGAGCCATTGCCATTGATATTTGTAACCCTGGTATAGTTCCAAAAACTAAACCAATTATCATTCCGGGAATCACAATCAACCATGGAGTAAAAGAGCTAGTTATTATATCCAGCCCTGCTAGTAAAGCATTTATATCAAGCATAACTAATTGATTATATAATCGAATATAGATGGAATAGGATACGGCAATAATGTTGAGAAAAGCCAAAATATAAAAATGCTAAAACCTATAGGATATCCAATGAGGATAATCCAGTTCCTCTCACCTTGCAAAAGAAGCATCAAGCACATGTATATAGTTGCTACTATATCATAACCTATTATAGAACCTAAAATGGAGAAGACTATAAATAGAAGTATTCCTACTACAACTTTAAATGTAACACCACTATCAGACTGTGTTTGCATATTTTGTAAATGTTTTTTATATGCCAATATTGACTTAATTAGTTCGATAGAGCACAGTAACAATACAGTCGCACTTATAGGGGCTATTAGTATAAGATTTTCAACAGTTGCTGAAACCAAAAAAGCATCATATAAGTACCAAATAGCAAGAGCCATACAAGCTACGATAAATAATATTGTAGCTAAAGCTTTGTTTTGTATATAGCGCTTAATCATAATATATTAAACTATATACGTTGGATCATCTTAAGAGTCCTGAATACTGTCTAAACTGCTCCATGTTTCTGAGCATAATTGCATCTGACTCCTCAGGACCTGTCCATGTATGTCCTATTTGTCCTTTATTTAATTCAGCTTGAACGGCAGGGTCTTTTAGAACTGATTCCATGGTATCTGCTAGTTTATTAAATCTATCTGGATAATTATTTTTAAACTCTTTTGTTACATAAAAACCACGAATTGAACCATATAATACAGGTACTTCAATTCCTCTAGATTCAAGCGCTTCATTTATAGTTGGAGCATCCCAAGAGCTATTACGTTCTTTTAAAACTACAGCCAATGGACGAATAAACTCTCTGATACTTTCAGCAGCTTTTGCACTAGTAGAAATAAAGTCCACTTGACCACCTGCAACAGCTGTTCTTGACTTACCGCCACTACTGTAAGTCACCAAGTTTAAGTTATCAGTTGGTATACCAGCTTCATTTAATAACATATTTATAATTAACTGCCCTCCAGAGCCTTCTACTACAGATGCTCTTACTTTTTTAGGATTTTGTTCAATAGCATCTAATAGCTCATCCAATGTTTGATAAGGAGTATCTTTATTTACTGCAATAAGCTCATATTCATACCATTGTAGATTTAACATGGCAAAATCATCAAGTGAGTAAGAAGCATTTCCTCTTAATATAGAGTTTGTCAAATAAGGTGCTGGTGTCGAAACAAGTATATGATACCCATCATGCCTTTGATTTAAAAGATAAGTATTTGCGATTTGTGTAATAGCTCCAGGGCGATTTATCACATTAACAGGTTGACCAATAGCCTTACTAAAGTGTCCACTCATAGCTCTAGCTAGCCTATCTGCTCCGCCTCCAGTTCCAAATCCTACGACAAAGGCAATTGGTTTATTTGGATAATCTTCCTGAGCGTTTACGTAGCTCCCAAATAATAATGATGAAGTGATAATAATTAGTTTTACTAATTTATTTAACATAAGAATGCTCCAGTATTGAATAATATATATTATTATATAGAAAATGTGTTTAATATAAGCTAAATGCATTAAAATTATGTACTGAATAATATCAAAATTTATATATAAAATCTAGTAACTTAATTAGTTTAGCTTTACACTTAAAAACTACTGAAAAATAAATATACTCACAAAGTTAATGTTTTTTATATTTAATTATTGATTACTTTAATATAGAAAAGGCAGTGCATTGTCTATATGCATATAATGAGTCTGCTTTTAGTAAGATGAGAAAGAGAAATCTTTAGTCAGTTAAGTATATTTATTGATGCTATTGTATTAACATCAAGAGGCTACTTATTTTAGATTCTATATCACTGACTTTGATTTGATGTAAGAATAACATTTCTAATGTGGCTTTTCGGAGACAAAAACGCAATAAAAATACTACAAAAAAAATATACTGTAAAAAGTCAATTTCATACTACAATACTACAAAAATTTATTAGTCAGTAGAGTCATATTATTAATTATTAAAATATGAAGCTAAAAATCCTTGAATTTGTATTAACATTTAAAATCAATCTTTCCACCAATGTTTTAGTCGCTCTGCAATTTTTCTCTCTGCATCGTTATTTTGTGGGGAGTAATGCTTTATATTTTGTACTTCAGGAGGTCGAAACTCCTGCTTAATGAAATTACCTTCGTAGGCATGTGCATATTTATAGTCTTTGCCATAGCCAATATTTTTCATCAATGAAGTCGGTGCATTTCTTAAATGAAGAGGAACGGCTAAATCGCCTGTCTCTTGAACTGTTTTTTGGGCACTGGTAATCGCCTCATAAGCAGAATTACTTTTAGGGCTAACTGCTAAATAAATAGTAACTTCCGACAATACAATCCGCCCTTCTGGCCAACCTATCTTATGAATCGCATCAAAGCAAGTATTAGCTAATAAGAGAGCATAAGGATTTGCTAGCCCAATATCTTCTGCTGCTAATATCATCAATCGTCGTGCAATAAACTTAGGGTCTTCTCCTCCTTCTATCATGCGTGCTAGCCAATAAACTGCAGCGTTTGGGTCACTTCCTCTGACAGACTTAATGAAGGCTGAAATGATATCATAATGTAGTTCACCACCCTTATCATAGGCTGAAGGTTTTGCTTGTAAATGCTTATAAATAAGCTCATCAGTAATAGTCAAATATTCATCATTTTGTGAATTAGCAACCAATTCCAGAATATTGAGTAGTTTTCTGGCATCTCCACCAGCAATGCGTAATAGTGCATTGGTTTGTTTTAATTCTATATTACGATTTTTTAGCACTTCATCTTCAGTCAATGCAGTGTTTGCCAATTTCAATAGATCATTTTGATTGAGTGAATGTAAAATATAAACTTGACAACGTGATAATAAAGGTGAAATAACTTCGAATGAAGGATTTTCAGTAGTTGCACCTATTAATGTGATAATGCCTTTTTCAACAGCTTGGAGTAAAGAATCTTGCTGTGACTTTGAAAATCGGTGAATTTCATCTATAAAAAGCACAGGTGTGACAGTTAGTGGATTTTTTTCTTGCTCTGCTTGTGAAATGACAGCCCGCACTTCTTTTACACCTGTATTGATTGCACTTAAAGCAAGAAAAGGACAGTCCAATTGATTAGCAATAATCTGCGCTAAAGTAGTTTTACCTACGCCAGGAGGTCCCCACAATATAAATGACGATATAGCATTACTCTCAAGCATATTGCGCAATATCTTGCCCGGACCAACAAGATGTTCTTGCCCAATATATTGATCTAAAGTTGTGGGTCGTAAACGCTCAGCCATAGGTGGTAATATCATAGTTTTTATCTTTTTACATAAATTGCTTTAATAACTCAAAACTTATAGTTATTATAGCTAAAACCATAAAAATTGTATTGATTAAGTAATTAAAGTGAGTCAATATGAATATAAAGCACAAAGCGGAAATTTGCACTGCAATGTAATAGCTGAGCTTACATACCATATATTGAATTTCTAGTGCTAAAATAATATTTCATTTTATTGTGGAATTTAATTATTAAATTGTACTGAGTGCTCAAGTTCTGTATAATGGCATAATTTAATTATGATATTTTATAAAAAAAATCGTAAATATCGCTCTTAATGTTTATATAATCTCTACTAAACAAGTTAGTCAGCTATTTATCAATGTCAGAGGTATTTTATGCATATACAAAATATTAGTATAAAAAAGATATTATTTATTTTATTAGCTTTAACTTCTAGCATAAATATATTAGCTTCTGATAATGCCTTATTTGGTAGAATGATAGGAAACTTACCTGCTAAATATGACGGGGATACGTCTTTTCCTTGGGCAAATTCTCCTGCTAGTAAAGGTGGAACACTTACGCTTGGAACATACGTTCCTTTTGATACTGTGAATCCATATACTGTAAAAGGTATTCCTGCTACGCTATTTTCTCCTATTTCTTGTACACCAGTTTTCGAAGCACTTGCATGTTCAGGTATAGATGAAACCTTTTCTATGTATGGAAGAATAGCTCTAAGATGGGAAGAAGCGCAGGATAAATTATCCTCTACGTATTATATAAACCCTAAGGCAAAATTTTCTGATGGTAAACAAATTACTGCAGATGATGTAGTTTTTACTTTTGATATAGTTCGTTCAACCAAAGGAAATCCAAATAGTGCTAATTACTTCAATGATATTAAAAGAGTTATTAAGCTCAACGATCACACGGTTAAATTTGAATATACCAAAATCAATCCAGAGCTTACACTTATAATAGGACAACAAGGTATTTTACCAAAGCATATTTATAATCAAGGCGATTTTACAAGAGATTTTACAAATAAAGCCATAGGCTCAGGACCATATTTATTAGTTAGGTTTGAGCCAGGTCAATATCTTGAGTTTCAAAAAAATCCTGACTACTGGGGCAATGATGAGCCTTTTTCTAAAGGAAAATATAATTATGACAAAATAGCTGTAAAAGCATTTAAGGATCCTACTGTTCATTTACAAGGTTTTTTCGCAGAAGAATTTGATATACACCAAGTAAATAGCGCTAGGCAATGGGCAGTTGAAATAAGTGGTAATCTTGTAGAAAAAAATTATATATTAAAACTAGAAATACCAAGCCCTGGTAATAAAGGTATTCAAGGATTTGTTATGAATACAAGGAAAGATGTATTTAAAGAGCCTCTCGTTAGAGAAGCACTAGCTTTAAGTCTAGATTTTGGCTCTATGAATAAAACTCTATTTTATAATCAGTATTTTGCCAATGAAAGCTATTTTACAAATAGTGATTTTGCTGCAACTGGATTACCTTCTGAGGAGGAGTTAAAAATACTAGAGCCATTAAATTCCAATATTCCAGAGGCTGTATTTACCTCACCTATGGGCAATTCCCTTGGAGATAAAATGACACTAAGACAGCGCTTAGGCAGAGCAAAGCAGTTAATCGAGCAAGCAGGCTATAAGATAGATGATGGAGTATATGAAGACTCTCAAGGTCAAGAACTATCGTTTTCTATATTAATTAACAATTCTATATGGCAAAGAATAGCCGACCCATATGTTCAGGATCTTAAAAGGTTAGGTATACAAGCTAGAATTGATTTAGTGGATCCATCTATATATGAACAAAGAGTTAGAAACTTCGACTATGATATGGTTGTAGCTGTTATTCCTCAATCTGACTCTCTTGGAAACGAGCAGCTTGATTTTTTTGGCTCTGATGCAGCCAAAACTCCAGGAAGCCGTAATTATGCTGGAGTATCATCCGATGCTGTAGATGAGCTAATTGACAGAATAATTAAAGCAGATTCGAGAGATGAGCTTATGGTAGCATCTAAAGCTATGGATAGAATATTATGGTATTCGTACTACTTAGTTCCTCACTGGTATAGTAAATTTTCAAGACTGGCTATCTGGAATAAATTAGATTTACCTACTATTATACCTTCTAAAGTTAATCCTACTATCTTTTTGATAGAATACGGATGGGTAGATAAAAATAAAGAAAATGCTCTTAATCAAGCAAAGTCTTCAAATAATACGTTGCCTGATAGTAATATAAATGGTGTGATAAATTAATCTTTTATATTCATTTTTTTAGTTTATAGACTCTGATGAAATACTATTTTATTAGAAGAATATTATTGATATTTCCAACATTGCTTGGAATAGTGACTTTGACATTTATAATTTTACAATTTGTCCCAGGCGGACCCATTGAACAAATAATCTCAGAAATACAAGGGTATAGTGGCTCTAGTGAAGTTTCATCTTCAGGTGATGGATATGATACAAACTCTAGAGTTTCACAAGAGCAAATAGATGAAATAAGGAAGCTATATGGCTTTGACCAGCCAATTTATGTACAGTATTTTAACTGGCTAATTAGGCTATTCACCTTTGATTTTGGAGATTCTTACTTTTATAATCGTTCCGTTATTGACCTTATAGCTGAGAAATTACCTGTATCTGCTTCGCTTGGGATAATTTCATTTTTACTTGTATATCTGATAAGTATTCCTCTTGGTATTAAAAAAGCTATTTCTCCCGGTAGTAAGTTTGATATAATATCCAGCTTCATAATTTTAATCGGCTATTCTATCCCAGGCTTTATAGTTGCGCTATTTTTAATAGTATTTTTTGCAGGTGGCTCTTTCTTTTCGTGGTTTCCTATTAGAGGACTTACATCGGATAACTTTGCAGATTTAAATTTCATCGAGAAGATACTAGACTATATATGGCATTTAGTTTTACCTATAATCGCTTATATGCTCGGCGCCTTCGCTGTTCTTTCACAAAGAACAAGAAATCTATTTTTAGAAGAAATGCAGCAACAATATGTTATCACAGCTAGAGCTAAAGGATTAAGTGAAAAAGTGATACTATCTAGGCATATACTAAAAAATGCTATGATTTTGATAATTTCTGCTATTCCAGCTCATGCATTAGGAATGTTTTTTGTTGGCTCACTTTTAATAGAAAAAATATTTTCACTAGATGGAATAGGGTTATTAAATTACGAATCTATTTTAAGAAGAGATTATGCTGTAGTTATGTCTATGTTATTTATTACGTCTATCATAGCTTTGGTAGGGCAAGTATTAACAGATATGACGCTTGCAATAATTGATCCAAGGATAACATTTGATAAAAATGTAAAGTAGCCTATTAAAGTAATCTGTAACATATCATGCAAATAAATCAAAACTTGTTGAATAATTGGGAGGATTTTAAATCTAGAAAAAGAGCCTATTGGAGCTTGATTATATTTCTTTGCTTATTTTTCACATCTATAATAGCAGAGGTGTTTATAGGCTCTAGACCTATTTTAGTGAAGTATGAAAGTGAATTCTACTTTCCTATATTATTTTCTTATCCTGAAACTACATTCGGAGGAATTTTTGAAGCTGAAGCAGATTATACTGATAGTTTTATAAAAGAGCAGTTTAATAAAGATGATAATTGGGCTATTTATAGGCCTATTCCTTGGGATTATGATAGCCTAAATAGAGATATTGAGTTACAGCATCCTTCGCCACCAAGCTATATAAACTGGTTAGGAACAGATGATAGGGGTAGAGATGTATTGACAAGGCTTATTTTTGGATTTCGTATATCTGTTTTTTTTGGACTATTATTATTCATAATTGAGATAATCATTGGTATAAGTATCGGCTCTATTTTAGGTTATTTAGGAGGGAAAGCTGATCTGATAGTACAAAGACTGATAGAAATTTGGTCGGGCATGCCTGCGCTTTACGTTTTACTTATAGTAGCATCCATAGTTGAGCCAAGTTTTTTTATTATGATATCGATTTTATCTCTTTGGTCGTGGATAGGGACTCAACAAATAGTAAGGGCCGAGTTTTTACGCTCTAGAAACAGAGACTATGTAAATGCAGCGAAAGCCCTTGGTGTCAGTAATTTTAGAATAATAATCCATCATATTTTACCTAATACTTTAACACTAGTTATAACAAGTGCTCCGTTTGCTATAGCCGCAGGGATGACCTCTCTTATTATGTTAGATTTTCTAGGGCTTGGACTGCCACATCCTACTCCAAGCATTGGGGAGCTTCTAAACCAAGGTCAAAATGGCTTAAATAGTCCAGGCTCAGTTTGGTGGATAAATATACCAACTATAGGGATAACCGTGCTAGTTCTAGTGCTGATAAGTTTTATAGGAGAAGCTATTTTAGATGTTTTTGACCCCAAACGTAAAAATTACAGATAGAGATTCTTATATATGAAATCCACATTGTTATCTGTTTCGAACCTAAAAGTATCTTTTCAGTATGATAAAAGGATCATACACGCTGTAGATAGTTTATCTTTTGATGTTAGCTCAAAAGAAAGTATAGCTATTGTTGGAGAATCAGGCTCAGGTAAATCAGTAAGCGCTATGAGTATTATGAAGTTACTATTAGGCAATCATGTCAAGATACAAGGCGAAGTTATGTGGCAAGGCGATAATCTTCTGGAAAAAGATAATCGACAATTAGAAAATATAAGAGGTAACGATATAAGCATGATATTTCAAGAGCCTATGAGCGCCTTAAATCCTCTATATACTATAGGTAAACAAATATCAGAGCCTCTGATAAAACATAAAGGTTTAACAAATAGAGAAGCTCTTGAAAAATCAAAAGAGCTTCTAGAGCAAATGGGAATGAATCAAGCTGAGATTATATTGAGTAGCTATCCTCACCAACTCTCTGGTGGTATGAGACAAAGAGCAATGATAGCCATGGCAATGGCATGTGAACCTAAACTTATAATCGCAGATGAACCAACCACTGCTCTAGATGTAACCATTCAAGCGCAAATATTATCTTTA
Organism: Gammaproteobacteria bacterium Psp_hYS2021; assembly: GCA_963455285.1. Taxonomy (GTDB): domain Bacteria; phylum Pseudomonadota; class Gammaproteobacteria. The sequence goes on along the minus strand of OY734021.1, from coordinate 1,701,065 downwards.
ATTCAAAAGCTTCAGCAACAAACAGAGACATCACTAATTCTAATAACTCACAACCTAGGTATAGTCGCTCAGATCAGTAAAAAAGTGATTGTTATGTATGCAGGTGAGATAGTAGAAATGGCTACTACAGAAAATATCATAAATAATCCTCAACACCCCTACACTAAGAAGTTAATCCAGTGTATTCCTAAGATAACTTCCAGAGGATACAAGCTTCCAAGTATAAAAGGTAATGTAGAATCTTTAAATGACTTAATAGACTCAGGCTGTAGGTTTGTATCCAGGTGTGATAGTGCCAAAAGTATATGTCATAAAATTCATCCTTCACTTATAAATAAACCATCTAATTCAAACAGTTGTAAGACCAATTATACAACATCTATTGATACTGATACAAGGGTTCGTTGCTTAATCTATGACCCACAATATGCTGATTTATTTCAAAAAACAACGGATACATTCATAGAAAAAATTCCTTCTATTTTACACTCAGAAAATAATTCGAAACGAGAAAAAAATGTATTAATAGATATAGATAAATTAAATACCTGGTTTCCTGTGAAAACAGGCTTTTTTAGCCGAGTATCAAGCTATATAAAAGCAGTTAATAATATTTCTTTATCTATTAAAAAAGGTGTTTCTCTAGCGTTAGTAGGCGAATCTGGATGTGGCAAATCAACACTTGGTTTAAGTATTTTAAGACTTATTCCTTCTTATGCTAAGGGTAACGTTATATATATGGGTCTATCAGATACAGACAATATATTAAATACGAATAAAAATAATATATTAAAGTTGCGAAATGATTTACAGGTAATATTTCAGGATCCATATTCTTCACTAAACCCTAGAATGAATATAGCTCAGATATTAATGGAAGGTTTATTAGTACACGAAAATTCTCTCAGTAAAGAAGAAAAATACAAAAAAATAGAAAATATAATCACTGACGTAGGATTAAGCAAAAATATACTAAATAGATTTCCTCATGAATTTTCAGGCGGACAAAGGCAACGCATATCTATAGCTAGAGCCTTGGTAATAAGTCCTAAATTTATAGTTTTGGACGAGGCTACAAGTGCACTAGATGTATCTGTACAGGCTCAAGTACTAAATTTGCTTACTGACCTTAAGCTTAAATACGACCTAACATATCTTTTTATAACTCATGATATAGGGGTAGTTTCTTATATCGCAGATGAAATAGCAGTTATGTATCTTGGTAATATAGTTGAGTTTGGTGTAGCTGAGGAAATTTTAAAAAATCCTAAACACCCTTATACACAGCTATTATTATCATCTATTCCATCTATAGAAACTAAAAAACATTTTACTCAGAGTAGCTCATTAAAATATGAAGAACAAAAAAATCAATATACTACTAGTGGTATAAATAATGAAGATCTGGGTAAAATAGCATCGTTAAATAGCACTGATTCCATGTGTAGCTTTATGCCAAGGTGCTTATTAAAAAAACAGCTATCAAATGATAAGCAAAATTTATGTGAAAAAACTTACCCCAGCAGAATATATTTAGATTCAAATAGATGGCTTAGGTGCCATGCTTATAAGGAGCAAGGTAAGAGTGCCTTATGAGCTATTTTTTTTAGTGAGTGAATTTTATGGATGCTATTGTCCTTAATACTAATAGACTATGTGTTTTTGTGAAGTTGCCATAGATATTATCTATACTCTATTAAAATGCGTTACAAAAAAATTACAAATACTATATTAATCTTCACAAAGCGTGTGAGATAATAAAGTTGTTAATATAGAAAGCCTACTTTTGTGGCTTAGTAATTTCGGAGAAAGGATACGTTTACAAACCTCTACCCACGGAGGCAAATCTTACATTGTAGATGCAAATAAGGATGGTTTTAATGATATTATTGCCAGTAGTGGTGGCTCCGCAGTTCCTTTTAGAGTAAGCTTATTTCTTAATGATCAAAATAATAATTTCCCAAGGACATTCCGAACTAATCAATTTCAGAACAAATATATGGATACTTATGAATCATTTACTATTGCTGATATAAGACAAAATGGTTCTATTGGCTTTCTTGCTATAGGAAATGGTGATTTTGTATTTGGTAATATAAATGATACTTATGACGGAGTAGAAGAATTTAGAGATGGACGTGCAAGAGGGAATATGTATATTTATCAAAAAAATGGCTCTACGATAATAGCCGACGTGGGTGGATATAAAGGCGGTGGTGGCTGGAGACAGTACGTAGATCTTATACTATACGAAGCAGAGTTGAGGGATAATAATATAGTAGGATGGAACGAAACCCGATATGAGGATGACCATCGATAATATTCTTTCGAGGAGGGGGGCACTGATAATAGTGTATTTTCTTTTCAGGCAATCGATATAAACAAAGACGGACACTTGGATATTGTAGACTAACAGTAATGTAACATACATTCCCTGTGGTTCCAGTTGTCAGACAGTGTACCATGTGGAAAGCGATTTAATAATGAGAATATTTGATCCTATTACTGAAACTTTCAGCCATAGCCCTTATAATCATGAGCTGGAAGGCACAGTTCAAAAAATGACAGGAATACAGTTTCATGACTTTAATAAAGACGGATTCGAGGATATTGTCATTTTGACCGCTAATAAATCAGAGGTAGAAAATCGCAACTTTGAAGAGAATTACTTGTATGTTTATTTGAGTAAGTAAGAAAAAAATTGTGGTTGTTTAAGAAATATTTGGTTTGATGGCTTTATTTTTGTCTAAAACCGATGCTGAAATACAATACTTTGCCAAACAGCCTGATAGATTAAAAAAATATCATATTTAAAAGGAAATTAATTAAACCAATGTAAAATAGGTTTTACTAATTCTCTAAAATCCAATAATTTCAGATAAAATCCTATATAAAAATACTCTTATGGTGCTAAGTTTTCTAAACTAAACATTTCCATTTGCTTAAACATTGCATAATCTTATAGATGCCTTTTTGTGGTGTTTAGAATTCTTCCTGTTTTTAAACACTCCCATAAAATATTGCTTTGATTAGTGACAGAAGGAAGTAATTAACAGAAAGAGGTGACTTTGGAAGACTGTAAGCCCACTATTCTCATGTCTTTGAGAGATTTTCTATTTTCTGTTTTTAGGGTCATTATTGAAATTGATGTGAAGACAAATTTTAAGAAATACAGCTTTGTAAAAAAATCGTATTTTGAGTTCCTACACACCACTACCCTTGTTTCTTGCTACCTCTTTTTCGAAGACAAGAATCTACTAATTTTATAGAAAGGTTTGTTATATATAAATCAAATACTTTAGTTGAAGTTGAGGATAAGGATCTATGCGCTATTTACTTTATTGCGCTCTCTTGTTTATTGACCTCTTAAAAATAAGCTATCCAAGTCTTTCATATCCAGCTTAACATAGGTAGGTCTGCCGTGATTACATTGATTACTTCTATTTGTAGTTTCTATTTGTCTTAGGAGCTTATTCATTTCATCAATGTTTAGCGAGGCTCCTGATCTTAATGAGTGCCTGCAAGCAGAGTTGCTAAGTAATTTATGCAGATGATCTTGAATTAAAGAGCTATCTACATCATCTATATTATTTTGTAAAATATCCAATACTATGGAAGCTATATCTTTGTGATTATTCAATATATTAGGTACAGAGTGAATAGATATGGTATTATCTTCTAATATGTCTATATTAAATCCTAAATTATTAAAATGCTTCTCTAGCCTTTCAAACCATAATATTTGCCTTTTATTTAAGCGTATAATTATAGGTATTAATAGGTTTTGAATATTTTTTTTATCTTTTTTTGCAAGAATTTTAAGATTTTCGTATAAAACTCTTTCATGAGATGCATGCATATCTACTAAAATCAAGCCTTCTACGTTTATAGATACTATATATATTTGTTTTATCTGGCCTATGGCAAATCCTAGAGGTGGAATATCTGATATGATTTCGTTTTTTTCATTTCTTATTTCTGTAAGTATATTTTTTTTATCGTTTGATTTATTTGATATAATATTTCGAGTGTTATTTCCTAGCGTGCTTTCGTTTGGCTCTTGGCTTCTTGGTTTCTTATTAGATATGTAATCTGTATCTTTCAAAGTATTTTTATCTAAATAGTTATTCTTTTTATCTTCATAAAAGTCATTCTTTTTTACAAATGCCTCAAAAATATCTAACTTATCAGAGTTAGTATCATAGCTTGAAGATATGGTATTGGAGCTTATATTAGGCTTTGTTTTAGTGCTTTCATGCCCAAAATTGCCTTTATCGTCTAAGAAATTCTTAGAAAAAGAATAGCTTTCAGAGGTATTTTTATAGCTTGTGTTTTTTTCTTTTTGCTTATTATATGAAGAAAGTTTATTTATATTTGCATAGTTATAATTAGAAGGATTGAACTTATCTATAAGGCTGTTAAAAGTTTTATAAAAGAAAGAGAAAACCTGATGTTGGTTTCTAAACCTTAGCTCTTGCTTGTTAGGATGAATATTTACATCGATTAGTCCGGGTTCTATACTCATAGAAAGGACGAAAGGAGGTTGTTTTTGCTGATGTAGAACATCTTGGAAACTCTTATGGATGCTTTGATATAGGGTTTTATCTTTTATTGGGCGATTATTTACATAAAAAAACTGATCTGGATTATTTTTAGCAATAATTGGCATGCCCACCCAACCAGATAAACTCATGTTATTTTCTTGTACTTCTATGTAAGAACTATTTTTACAAAAGTCCTCACCCATGATTATAATTAACCTTTTTTCTTTTTGATTTTTGCATATTGGTAAATCATATAATAGCTTATTATTATGTTTTAATTGCCAATGTATGTCGAAATACTGTAGAACATAATTTAAAAAACATTTTTCACAGTGCTTAAACTCTGTTCTTTCTGTGTTTAAAAAATGTCTTCGAGCAGGAACATTAAAAAATAAATCTTCTATTTTTACTGTGGTCCCGTAAGGGTGTGTGGCAGGCTCTGGGGTTATATTTTTATCATAGTTCTTTGTATTTGTACGCAAAGCCCAACCACTTAAATCATCATAATTTCTAATATTTGATTCTTGAGTTTCTATTTCATTATCTATCAAAATTCTTGGTGATGCATGTGGATTTTCTGTGGATATAATTTCAAATAGTGCAACAGAAGATATACTTGATAATGCCTCACCTCTAAAGCCAAGGCTTCCTATTGAATACAAATCAGTTTCAGTTTTAATTTTACTTGTTGCATGCCTCAAAAGTGCATTAGGGATATCTATCTTTGATATACCGCAACCGTTGTCGGTAACTTGAATTTTCTTTATACCACCTTGCTCTATATTTATAGATATTTTAGTAGCACCGGAATCTATAGAGTTTTCAATTAACTCTTTTAAGGCAGAGGCAGGTCTAATTACTACTTCGCCTGCTGCAATTTGATTTGCTATATTTTCAGGTAAAATATTTATTTTCGACTTTGCCATAATAATATAAGTTTAATAGATACTATAAAGTATTGCACTAAAACAAACCTATTCCTACAGAAAGCAAAACTCTATTACCATCTGATGCTAAATCTTCCTCTTCTTCAGGAATATCTCCTTCAGCGATATTGGTTAAATAAGATAATCTTATAACAGCAAGGCTAAACATAGCACTTATTTCTACTCCAGTCCATATTTCATTTGGAAAAAATGAGCCTCTAAAATCTGATGTTTGGTTGAATATAGTGGTTACAAGCGCCCCAGCACTCCATGCAAATCCAACAGGCGCTACTTCAGCAATCCCTCCTTTTAAAGCTACATTATTTAAGCCACCTTCTACCTGTACGAAGGTACTTCTGAATTCTTCAGGGCTTGGATTATATATGATTAATGCTCCTGTTATTCCAAATGGATCACTATAATAAATCCCCGGGATAACATTACCACTTTCTAGTTTTTCAACTACAGGGTTAGAGTCCCCACCACTTCCACCACCTAATGAAGGGTTTATAGAAGGTAAATCAGGTGTTTCAGCAGGAAATTCTTGTGGTGGTGGAGGAATTCCTGGAGGTAGTCCACCGCCAGGAATTCCTCCTGGTAGCTGAGGTATTTGTGGAATACCCTGTGGTATTTGCGGAATAGTGGGTATTCCACCAGGAACGCCTCCGGGTATTTGTGCGAAAACATTATAGTTTAAAAATAGCACTAAGCTAAAATATAATAAACGCTTCATTGCTTATATTAGGGGTTATGTTACAGTTTGTATTACACAAGTATAGTCACTATTTTAATACGCTTAATAATGAAGAATAAATTATATGGTATATATTTTATGCACTCTTTTTGATATGGATGTTAGCATTTCATGAGCGATAGTACCTATTTTTTTTGCCATACTACTTACACTTTGTAAATTGCCCCATATTTCAACAGTATCACCAATTTTAACACCTAGGCCAGTTACGTCAATACACATCGCATCCATAGATATATTACCTACAATAGGAACTTTTTTATTTTTTATATAAACTTCTCCAGTGTTGCTTAGCGCTCTGCGAATTCCATCAGCATAACCACCTGCTACTATAGCAACTTCTGAGTCTTTTTGTGCTGTCCAAGTATGTGAATAGCCTGTAGAATCACCTACTTTTATTTTTCGAATAGCTATAATTTGTGAGCTTAATGTCATTGCATTTTTAAACTTTATATCACCATTAGTAATTTCTTTGTAAATATCATTTTGAGGAATATTTTCAAGCTGGTTTACATATATCCCTATCCCTGTTCTTATCCAATTAGGATGGTTGATTTTCATATCAGGATAAAAGCAAGCAGAAGATGCACATAGACTAAGAGGTATATTTTTAGCTAAAAAATCTACGTTATTAACTATTTGCATGAATGCATTTTTTTGCATTAAAGTTTTTTCTAAGGATAAATCAGCGCTATGCAAGTGCGACATAATAGCTTCAATACGAATATTGCGACTAATTAATTTATCATAAGCATAAATAAATTCATTCTTATTAAGGCCAAATCTATTGAGTCCAGAGTTTACTTTCAGCCATACATTAAGGGGCATATTATTTTTTTTGTGTTTTAATATAGTATCTAGCTGCCATGTATTGTGTATAACTATATCTATATTATTTTCTTGGATTTGTTCTATTTCCAGATAGTGGAATATACCATTTAATACCAAAACCTTCTTTGTAATTCCAGCAGATCTTAACTCTAATGCCTCTTCAATAGAACAAACACCAAAGCCTTCTGCACTATTATGTAAGTGTTGAGCGACTTTAACCGCTCCATGTCCATAGCCATTTGCTTTGACTATAGCCATAAATCTAGAGTCTTTATGAATTAACTTAAACTGATTTAAATTATGCTCTATATAGCTTAAGTTTATTGAAGCGTTTATAGGGCGCATTATTGGTTATTTTCTATGAAAGTTCTGGTTTCATTAATCGCATCATTTACTAGTTTGATTTGATCTGCTTGATCTTCAGGTAAATTTTTTAGAGTATTCTCCCATTGTATTATTGCTTGTTCAAATTCATTGTTCTGAATTAATGCAAAACCTTTCATAAACATGGCTTTAGAGTTTTCTGGGCTTATCTCTAGTGCTTTATCTATCATTGCTTCACTCCAAGGTAATATATTTCCTCCATTTTGCTGAATTGAAAGCTCCGCAGCATTTGTATAAAGATTAGCAGCTTGGATATCTGGAAATCTATTTTGTATATCATTTATAGTGTTTTCAGCTATACCATAATCTCCTATAACTATCTGAGACCTCATCAACATCAACCATCCATCCTGGTCGTCTGGATTTTCTTCTAGCCTATTTTCCAGTGCATTCATCATAGTTCTAATTTGTATAGTAGCATCGCCATCTTCAGCAGATAGAGCGTTATTTGTCGTGTCCCCAGTTAGATATATTCTCTCTTGAGTAGACCATGTATCTAGATTTATATATACTAAAAAAGATAAGGTAGGTGTAATAACTAAAACTACCCAGAAAGTTGCCCAAAATAGTTTATTTTTATAGATCGCTGTTTTTGTATTGCTTTGTTGATTGTTTATCCATATCAGCCACGGAAGTACCCATATTAGAACAGATAATATAGTTATTATAAGTATTATTGTAAAAAAAATCCAAAACATCAAAATCACCTAAAAAATGCTATTAATAGAATTCATTTTCGAAGCCTATTTTTTCTATTGTATCTTATAAAATAAACTATGAAGAAAATTAATACTACCCATGGAAGTATCCATAGTATAAAGGTTTCAGAATTGAAAGGTGGTTCAAAAGTTACAAAATTACCATATCTATCAGTTAAAAAAGCTATAATTTCGTCATCACTTTTTTCTTCTTTAATCATATTATAAACTACGTTACGTAGGTCTCTGGATAAATCAGCATCTGATTCACCTATGCTTTGTCCTTGGCATACAGGGCATCGAATACTATGAATTAAAGCCCTATATCTTAGCTCATCTTCTTCGCTTAGTGTTGACGTATCTAGCATAATATCGTCTACATCAGCACCTATGCCCTGAGCATAAACGTTAAAATGGATTGTAAAAGTCAATATAAATAAATATATTATAAATTTCATAGTTTAAAATTTGGATTATAAATTATCTATTAATTATTTTATTTGTAAATTAGCGCTCTCTGATTCTAATTCAGATACTAGAGGAGCTAGTTTTTCTGTCCATAAGGTAGGTGTTATGTTACCTATATGTTTGAATCTTATAATGCCTTGTTTATCAACTAAAAAACTCTCTGGTGTGGCATATACTCCTAAATCTAGCCCTAGTGTACCTTGTGGGTCGTATATGATTCGGTCAAATGGATCATCATATTTTTCTAAGTAAACTTTAGCGTCTTGTTCTGTATCTTTATAGTTGATACCTATTAGTGTTACATCATAATTTTTTGATATTTCTACTAATACAGGATGTTCTATAAAACATGTAGTGCACCAGGAAGCCCATACATTTAGCAGATACACTTGATTGTCAAAATCAGATGAGCTCACATTAATCGTTTGGTCAAATAAACTAGGGTATGAAAATTCTGGTACGGCTTTGCCAATAAGAGGTGATTGTATTTCTCCTTTCTCACGTAAAAGCCCAAAAAATAAAAATGCCCCTACAGCTAGTATAAGAGAAACAATTATCACAATTTTAATAACTGGGGGTTTTTCTTTTGTATTTTTTGAAGTATTAAGATTGGTATCTTTATTCATAATTTATTAAGTTGAATTTATGGTAAATTTACTAATACGATACAAGAGTTTTTTAATATAGCCTAAAGCTAATATTATAAATAAGGATATGTAAAAATCGAAATAACTAGTTAATATAATTGTCCCAATAATAACACATATTATGGCAGGCCTTAAATATGTTATTACATTTTAGATATAAAAAATACGGCTTTGATAACCTTCGTAAGTAGCCTTAAAACTATTAATTATAATAGCACACAAATTACTATTTCTATCTTGTGATGTTTAGAAGAGTTCTATTTTTATTGATTAAACCTATCTAAGACTCTATAACTAACAGCTTCAGCCAAGTGAGCAGGTAATATGCTTGAGTGTTTTTCCAAATCTGCGATAGTTCTGGATACTTTGATAATCTTATGGTAGGACCTAGAGCTTAGATTTAAGGAGTGTACTACATTTTTTAAGAACTTCTTACATTCATCGTTTAAAATACATATTTTGTCTATTTGTTGTGGATGTAAGTGGCAATTTAAACTCTCATTGAGCATAGATTTATTATTAGTGAGCTTAGAGTTTCTCTCCCATTGAATTTCTCTTGCATGCAATACTCTTTTAGCCACTACATCATTTGTTTCTAATTTTTCGTTATTCGATTGTATATCGACCAGATCTTTCTTAGGTAGAGGGACTTCTATTTGTATATCCATTCGATCTAAGAAAGGCTTTGATATTTTATTTACTACATTAAGGCTATTATAGTCATTTGTATTTTTGCCCTTTTGGACTGGATTCATCGCTGCTATAAATTGAAATTTAGCAGGAAAATTAATTCTATATGATGCTCTGGATATGTTTACTAAGCCTGATTCCAATGGTTGTCTTAATAGATCTAAGGTTCTGGTATTAAATTCAGCCAATTCATCTAAAAATAATACACCTCTATGAGCTAAAGATATTTCGCCAGGAGAAGGATATGAACCGCCTCCAACCAATGCTGCTCCCGATACAGTATGGTGAGGAGCTCTGAAAGGGGGATGACGCCAATTTTTTAATTCAAAGCCTGTATTTGATATAGAGTGAATAGATGCCACTTCTAGTGCTTCACTCTCACTCAATTTGGGTATTAAGTAAGGTAGTCTAGATGCTAACATGGTTTTTCCAGTTCCAGGAGGTCCTATCATAAGCATATGGTGTCCTCCTGCTGCACAAATTTCTAAGGCTCTTTTTGCTTGGTATTGAGCTTTAATATCAGATATATCTAAATGAATATGTGTTTTATCTTCTTTTTTTTCATCTTGAAAAAATTCGTAAGATGATGTTGAAAGCTGTTCACATAGTATGGCTAAAGTGTTACAGGCGATAATTTTTATATTTTCAACTAAAAAAGCTTCTTGTGCATTCTTAGAAGGAACACATAAAGCCATTTTATTTCTACTAGCTTGTATAGCAGCAGGTAGTATGCCATCTACTTCTCTAAGCTCACCTGACAATGCAAGTTCTCCGATGAACTCTTTTTGTTTTAAGCAATCTTTATTCAATTGGTTTGAGGCAACTAAGATACCTAAAGCAATAGGTAAATCAAACCTACCACCTTCTTTTGGTAAGTCTGCAGGGGCAAGATTTACCGTGATTCTTTGGCTGGGAAATATAAAACCAGAATTCATAATAGCACTTCGTACTCTATCTTTGCTTTCTCGAACGGCAGCCTCAGGCAAACCTACTATAGAAAACTTAGGAAGACCACTTGATAAGTGTACTTCGACTTTTACAATAGGAGCATCAAGTCCTAGTTTTGCTCTTGTTTTAATAATAGATAAGTTAGGCATGCGATTGTAGCATAGGATTATAAATGCTTGGTTTATAATATAAACCACTCAGGCTAGTGAGTAGTTTTTTGGACTGAAGATTATCTTTTTCTTGATAATATAAATACAAAATATATTTATATTATATAACATAAATATATTTTTACAAATCATATATTGAGCGAGTTTTTAGATAAGATGAGAAAGCGAACTTGTTAATCAGTTATAGTGCATTTATGGATTTTATACCTCATATAATGAACTCTATCAGAGAGAAAACAACAAAAAATGCTATAAACAGTTAAGTAAGGCTAATTACAAAAATCTATTATTTTTATTTACTATTTGCCAGTGTCATATTAGGTGGGTTTTTAGCTATTTTAAATATTTTGATTTTGGTAATAGTAGATTTTATAGAGTTTCAACCCTATTTAGCAGTGACCAAAGCCTACTTTATTATGAATTATATGCCTGAATAACTATGCTACCATTAGTGCCACCAAATCCAAAGCTGTTTGACATAGCTGTTTTTATTGTTTTTTTTGTAACTGCAGTGACTATAGGCATGTCTTTTGCTTCGTCTTCAATATTTTCTATGTTAATTGATGGAGCAATAAAACCATTTTCCATCATTAAAATAGAGTAGACTAACTCTTGGGCACCAGTAGCACCAAGAGAGTGACCAGTCATAGACTTAGTGGATGAGAGCATTGGCATTTTTTTATTTGAGAAAGTGGCTTTTATTGCCTTGATTTCTTTAATATCCCCAACAGGAGTACTTGTGCCGTGCATGTTTATATAGTCTATAGGTTCTGAAATATCTTTCATAGCTAAGTTCATGCATCTAATAGCACCTTCGCCACTTGGAGCTACCATATCGTGGCCATCGGAATTTGCTCCAAAACCTAATATTTCAGCATATATTTTAGCATTTCTTTTTAAAGCAGAGTCTAGTGATTCAATGACCAACATAGCAGCACCGCCGGCAATCACAAATCCATCTCTATCTTTATCAAATGCTCTGGAAGCTTTAGTAGGAGATTCATTATACTTTGTAGACAGTGCTCCCATTCCATCAAATAGCATAGCCATAGCCCAGCTTTCTTCTTCGCCACCACCTGCAAAAATAATGTCTTGCTTACCTGTGCTTATAAGGTCATAAGCATTTCCAACAGCGTGTAAGCTTGTGGCACAAGCCGATGAAATAGAATAATTTATACCTTTTATTTTGAACGGAGTTGCAAGACAGGCAGAGACAGTACTACTCATATTTTTTGTTACTGTGTAAGGACCAACTCTCCTTACCCCTTTTGATCTAAGTATATCAGCAGTTGCAACTTGTGAAGTAGGAGATGCCCCACCAGATCCGGCGATTATGCCTACCATATCATTAGATATTTGTTCTGAGGTTAATGAAGCGTCATCAATAGCTTCTCTCATAGCAATGTAAGAATAGGCAGCAGCGTAAGACATAAATCTTAAGTGTTGTTTTTCTATATGAATTGACAAGTCAATATTTATTGAGCCACTTATACAGCTACGTAGTCCCGCTTCCTTATAAGAATTATTAAAAGATATACCTGAGCTTCCTAATAATAGTGACTCTAGTACTTCTTTTTTATTATTACCTATGCATGATAAAATACCTATACCGGTTATAACTACTCTTTTCATAATATATATCCTGAAAGTTAATATCCTGATTAAGATTTATTATTTGATTTAGTAAATAAACCTACACGTAAATCTGAAGCAGTGTATATAAGTTTACTATCAACATAAAGAAAACCATTCCCTATCACCATGGATAAAGAACGTTTTATTAATTTTTTGATATTCATCTCATAAGTTATTAGCTTATGTGAAGGCAGTATTTCTCCTATAAATTTAACTTCTCCACAACCTAAAGCTCTACCTCTACCTTTTAGCCCTGCCCATGCTAAATAAAAGCCTAGTAATTGCCACATAGCATCTAATCCTAAGCATCCTGGCATTACAGGGTCATTTTCAAAATGACACTTAAAGAACCATAAGTCAGGATTAATATCAAGCTCTGCTTTTATATACCCTAAACTGTGGCTTCCGCCACTATTATGTATCTTAGTGATTCTACTTATCATTAGCATATTCGGCATTGGAAGCCTTGCATTTCCTTCGCCAAATAAATTGCCTTGAGCACAATGTATCAAATCATCAAAGGAAAAACTGTTTTTATGTGTGAAATCATTCATATGTAAATTTATTAAAAAAGAGATTTAAATCAGTTATACGACAGTCATACTCTGACGATAATTTATTACGACAATAGCTCGCAAGCTTTTATAATTTTTTGCTGGAGTAACTACTATAGCGTAGAATATTGCCATCTAAAATAAATGGTAAAAATAATTTTATTTAATTTGATAAGCGAAACTTACAGCATTATAACATATATTTAGATATTGAATATGATGAATAGATATATAAAATAATTGCTTATATTATTTATTTATAAATATGACTGAATAGTATATAAGTTATGTAGAGATTTAATAATTAGTTTTTAGCTTTTTGTTTTTTTATTAATTTAGATTAAAAATTGAGAGAGTAATAATGCCTATCTATGAATATGAGTGTACAAACTGTGAAAATCATCTCGAAATACTGCAAAAAATTACAGATGAGCCTATAGTAAAATGCTCTCAATGTAATAAAAATACTCTTATAAAGAAGATATCGAAAACATCGTTTGCGCTTAAGGGTTCTGGATGGTATGTAACAGACTTTAAGAACTCTGATTCAAAAAAGAGTGTACAAAATAATGTGTATAATAGCCAAAATAAAGTCGCTGATGTACCAGCTTCATCTGCTGGCTCAGCTAGTGTAAATAAAAAAGATACCAACGATAAGTGATAGTAAGTAATAGCTCAAAACAATGAATGTTCGAATAGACTCTAGCAATCAGTTTCTACTTATTTTGGGCACTCCAGCAATGATGTTGAATTGAAGTATAGGAGTAAGTGTATTCAAATGACTATGATATAGCTAAAAAGGGGAGTATGATAAAAAATCATAAGAATGCATGATAAAATGCTTTTAGTCCTTATATTTTGAATAGTTCATCTCTTTATCAAATAATACCCTGTCTCTTCTTGTTTTGTAATGTTGAATAAGGATTGTTATTTTAAGAACTAAAATACAAAATAATCTACTGATAACCAGATATTTAGTTTTTAGAACTACCTAAAAAAATTAATAAAGTATTAGTAATTTTAGTATTTTTATAATAAAATTAAATTAAATATTAAATTATGAGTGTAGGGCAATATATTAGTAAGTATAGATGAGTATTTCGTTTATATTATATATTGCATAATACTAAATATACTATTTCATAATTTTATAATTTATTATAATGGTCTACATTAGTCGGATCATATTTGTAAACATCTTGGGGGAATTTTCATGACTATTATAAGGCAGCAAGACGTTATAAATAGTGTTAGCGAAGCGCTACAATATATATCTTATTATCACCCTGAGGACTTTATATCCGCTATGGGTAGGGCATATGAAGTAGAAGAGTCTCCAGCTGCAAAAGCTGCAATCGCTCAGATATTATATAATTCTAAGTTATGTGCAGAAGGTAAACGACCTATTTGTCAAGATACAGGGATGGTAGTAGTATTTGTAGAAGTGGGAATGGATATACGTTGGGAAGGCAATATGAGCCTAGAGGAAATGATAAATGAAGGCGTGCGTAGAGCTTATACTTATGAAAAAAATATATTACGTTATTCGGTCGTTGAGGACCCTATTTTCACTAGGAAAAATACAAAAGATAATACACCTGCGGTTATTCATACATCATTAGTCAAAGGTGATAAACTTGATATAACAGTGGCTGCAAAAGGAGCAGGCTCAGAAAATAAGTCTAAATTTACTGTATTGAATCCAAGTGACAGCTTAGTAGACTGGGTACTAAAAGTAGTTCCTACCATGGGCGCAGGTTGGTGTCCTCCGGGAATGTTAGGAATAGGGATTGGTGGAACAGCAGAAAAAGCCATATTACTTGCTAAAGAATCTTTAATGGAAGAAATTGATATTCATGAGATTAAAACTAGAGGAGCAAGTACTCCTATAGAAAAACTTAGGTTAGAGTTATATGAGAAGGTTAATGCATTAGGAATAGGAGCTCAAGGATTGGGAGGAATAACTACTGTATTGGATGTGAAGATAAAAGACTTTCCTACCCATGCAGCTTCATTGCCTGTTGCTATAATACCTAATTGTGCAGCTACTAGACATTTGCACTTTACTCTTGATGGCAAAGGTGGCGCTGATATAAAAGCTCCTGATTTATCTGCATGGCCAAATATAAAAGAGTTAAAATTTGATAATGCTAAAGAAGTCAATCTTGATACATTAACACAAGAAGAGATAGAAACTTGGAAATCAGGTGATACACTGTTATTAAGTGGTACTATATTGACAGGTCGTGATGCAGCGCATAAGAAGATGACCGAAATGTTTGCAAAGGGTGAGAAATTGCCTGATGGAGTTAATTTTGATAATAAACTTATATATTATGTAGGGCCAGTAGATGCTATAGAAGGTGAGGTAGTAGGTCCAGCAGGGCCTACTACCTCAACTAGAATGGATAAGTTTACAGAATCAATGCTAAATAATACTGGCTTGTTGGGTATGATAGGTAAAGCAGAAAGAGGGGATGCTACTATATCTTTATTGAAAAAGCATAAAAAAGTCTACCTTATAGCTGTGGGTGGAGCCGCTTATTTAGTATCAAAAGCTATAAGTAAATCTAAAGTTATTGCGTTCCATGAAATTGGAATGGAAGCAATACATGAGTTTGTAGTAGATAGGATGCCTGTATCTGTTGCTGTCGATACTTCAGGAGTATCTGTCCATAAAGAAGGGCCTAAGAAATACTCAAAAGTTATTGCAAAAAATTGAAAAAAAACTAATACTAGAAGGGAAAAATATAATATTGAAAGTAATAAGTAGTATTGATACAAATGATTGGAAGGCTAGTACTGAATGTATATAATCATTATAGCTGAGTATCATTAAGAGAAAAAGCACACATGATATAGAAAGTTTTTGTATTTATACAAAAAATAGACTTGCTAAATTTAATGTATTAATTAGATGAATTTTTGTTTCATCTAAAAGAATCAGAAATTAGCTGTAATAATAAAGGTAATTTAATGTATAATAATTTAGTTAAACTATAAACTATTTAAGCCTAAAGGTATTTAGACCATTGTTATATATAATGTTATATATAATAAAAAAATAAATATAGGTAATACAGCTTTTGTATTAAGGTATGTGATAAGCTAAAGGGCATATATTAAAGAGTTTTTTATATTTTTATAGAATAAAAATAGTCTATTTTGAACTCTATGGGTAGCTTGTTCTTTAGGTTATACATATATGAAGAAAAATGTGTTTTTGTGGAGTTGCATACTTCGGGAACTTGTTGTACAAGAGAGATTTTACAGTTTTAACAGAGATTGTAGAGTGGATTTTTATGAAGAAATTTTACAATAATATTTAATCAAAATATTTAGCATAGGTAACTTATTAATTAAAAAAATTAAAAAATTTATTAACATCTTTTAGTTGTGTAAAAAAGTCTAACATATTTAACTTAAGGAGGTTTTTAGAGAATGAAAACTATAAGAACAGATGTTGCTATTGTAGGTGCTGGAGGTGCTGGATTGAGATCTGCTATTGAGATAGCAGAAAAATATCCAAAATTAAAGACTGCTTTGATAGCAAAAGTTTTACCAATGAGAAGTCATACATGTGCTGCTGAAGGCGGTGCTGCTGGTGTCATAAGGGACGACGATAATATAGAATACCATTTTAACGATACAGTTTCCGGTGCTGATTGGCTTGCAGATCAGGATGTAGTAGACTATTTTGTTAATAATGCTACTAAAGAGTTAATTCAAATGGAGCATTGGGGCTGTCCATGGAGTCGTAAGCCTGATGGTAATGTAAATGTAAGACGTTTTGGTGGTATGAAAATAGAACGTACGTGGTTTGCTGCTGATAAAACAGGCTTCCATATGCTTCACACGCTATTTCAAACGTCCATTAAACATCTGGGAAGTATAACTAGGTTTGATGAGTTTTTCTGTTTTGACCTTATAGTTGTAGATGGTGTTTGTCAAGGTGTATTAGCTATAGAAATATCCACTGGTGAAATATACGCTTTTATAGCTAAAGCAGTAATCCTGGCTACAGGAGGGGCAGGTAGAATTTATCCCCATAATACAAACGGTGGAATTGTAACAGGTGATGGCATGGCTATGGCATATCGCAATGGGGTTGCTTTGCGTGATATGGAATTTGTACAATATCATCCAACAGGATTAGCTGGCACAGGTATCTTAATGACAGAAGGCTGCCGTGGAGAAGGCGGTTTATTAACTAATAAAGATGGTTATAGGTACCTTCAAGATTATGGCCTTGGTCCAGTTACTGACGAGCCTAAAAATAAATATATGGAATTAGGGCCTAGAGATAGATTAAGCCAAGCATTTTGGCAAGAAGAGCAAAAAGGAAGAGTTATCCAGACTCCTAAAGGGACAGTTGTAAATCTAGACCTTCGTCATTTAGGTGAGAAATATTTATTAGAAAGGCTACCTTTTATTTGTGAGCTATCTAAAGCTTATGCTGGTGTTAATCCTGTGAATGAGCCTATACCAGTTCGACCAGTTGTTCACTACACTATGGGAGGTATACAAACAGATATAAATACAGCTACTTCAATCAAAGGTCTTTTTGCTATAGGTGAATGTGCAAGTGTTGGTTTGCATGGAGCTAATAGGCTTGGATCTAACTCACTTACAGAGCTATTGGTATTTGGTAAAGTTGCAGGAGAGAATGCGGCTGAAATGGCTTTATCAGGGAAAAATAGCGATGAAAAGGAGCTATTAAACTCTACTCAAAAATCAATAGATAAAGTATTAGCTATAATTGGCAGAGACGGAAATGAAAAAAGCGTTGATATAAAAGAAGAAATGTATAGAGTAATGGAAGGTGGAGTTGGAATATACCGTAAGAATGATACTATGCAAGAAGCTGTGGATACTATAGCTAAGCTTAAGGAGCTTTGTAAGAAAGTAAAAGTCTCTGATAATAGCAAAGTATATAACACAGAATGGCTTTACATGATAGAATTGGAGTATCTATTGGATGTGGCTGAATCTATGGCTCACTCTGCTATTAATAGAAAAGAGTCGAGAGGATCACATCAAAGAATAGATGGCTTTGAAGAAAGGGATGATTCACAATTCTTAAAACACACTTTATCTTTTTATAATCCTGAAGGTGCGCCTAAGATTGAATACTCAGAGGTTGTTATTACTAAGTCGCAACCGGCTAAAAGATTATATGGTGAGGAAGGAGAGCAACAAGATAAAAATAAACAACCAAGTAACTAATTTGTAGAGGATTTTTTATGTCTAATAAAATGATGACTATTAAAATTTTACGTTACCGTCCAGAAATAGATAATGAACCTTTCTTACAGCAGTATGAGGTTCCTTATACTGATGATACGTCTATATTAGATGCTCTTCAATATATAAAAGATCACTTAGATGGTACTTTAAGTTGGAGATGGTCTTGTCGTATGGCAGTCTGTGGCAGTTGTGGTGTAATGGTGCAAAATGAGCCTGTTTTAGCTTGTAAAACTTTCCTTAGGGACTATTTTCCGGAGATACGCTCAATTGAAATAAAAGCATTAGATAATTTCCCTATAGAGAGAGATCTAATGGTTACAGTGGAGAAATTTGTTGATAAACTTGAAAGTATTAAGCCTTATATAATTCCAGCTGAGCAAAAGGCTACAAATGAAACTTTCCTACAAACTCCAGCACAGCTTATGCAGTATAAACCATATACATTATGTATAAACTGTATGCTTTGTTATGCAGCATGTCCTCAATATGCACTTAACAATGACTTTATGGGCCCTGCTGTTCTGACTCTTTTACAAAGATATAATACTGATTCTCGTGACTGTGGTAAATCTGAGCGTATGGATGTTGCCGCTACTGAAGAAGGAGTATGGGGTTGTACCTTAGTTGGGGAATGCTCTGAGGTATGTCCTAAAGGTGTAGATCCAGCAGCTGCATTACAGCAATTAAAAGTTGATGTTGCTAAAGACTATTTTATGCCAAAAACACATTCTAAGTAAGGAGTTAAATTATGAGAAAACCTTATGTATATGAAATTCCGTCTAATTGGTGGAAGAAAAAGAGTAACTATACCAGGTATATATTTAGGGAGCTAACAAGTATTGGTACTGCTATACTTTCATTAGTAATGCTAATATCTTTGATAAAGTTTGCTCAAGGTGAACAAGCATATAATGGTTGGATTTCATTCATGCAAAGTTTTTGGATAGCAATTATAATGTTTATAGTTCTTATATCCAGTATCTTTCAAACTTTGACATGGTTTGCTATAGCTCCAAAAGCTATTAGGCTAATTTCAAATAATCAAGTAGTTTCGGATAAAACAATTACACTGTCGCATTATGCTATGTCAGTAGTTGCTTCAATTATAATTTTATTATTGGTTTTTTAGTTTTCTTTCAGAGGTTTAGATGAAACGTTCTAACGAGCCTATTTTTTGGCTACTTTTTGGTGCTGGTGGAATGGTTAGTGCACTTGTTTTCCCTATCATAGGACTTTTAATATTAGGCTTTTCTTTAGATATTATCGATGGTAGTATTTTTTCCTATGCATGGATGAATCAAGCCGTATCTAGTGTATGGGGTAAGTTAATATTTTTAGTATTAATAATCTTTCCAACATGGCATAGTGCTCACCGTATGTACCATACTTTACATGATTTTAAGATACATACAGGCACTATACATAAATTATTTTTCTATGGATTGGCTGCATTAGTGACTATATTAGCTGTAGCTTATGTTTTTTAATAAATAAAATTATTTATATATCATTATAGTAATTTTTTTAAGCATATTTTGGCGAATGAGTATTGTTCATTCGCCAATTTTTGTTTATATAATTTGTATTTTATGGACAATTATAAAGAATATATTTTAGTCTTAAATAGTGGAAGCTCATCTATTAAGTTTTCTATATTTGATCAAAATTGTAATAGTAAAGGAAGAGGGCTAATTGAAAATATAAATACGGGAAATAAAGTTAGAGCAAAGTACCATATTTTAGATGAAAGTAAAAATATCTATTTTGAAGAATTTGATTTTGTTAAAAGTATTAAATGGATGTTTGATTTGCTTAAAGAAAAAAATATTTTGGACTCTCTAATAGCGTGTGGGCATCGTGTGGTACATGGGGGAGAATATTTTAGTGAATCAGTGATTATAGACTCTTATGTAGAAGATAAGATAAATTTATGTGCCTCTATGGCTCCTATTCATAATCCTGTTAGCCTAAATAGTATAAAAATAATAAAGTCACTTTTGCCAGATATTGTGCAGATTGCATCTTTTGACACTGCATTTCATCAAACTTTACCAAAATATGTATATACATACCCTATTCCATATAGATTTTATGAGGAAAATTCTATTAGAAAATATGGTTTTCATGGAAATAGTCATAAGTATGTACTTCATAAAATGGCATCAATTATGGGAAAAAATACTTCTGAAACATCTCTAATCAGTGTACATTTAGGAAATGGTGCATCTGTTACGTCTATTTCCAATGGTAAAAGTATGGATACCAGTATGGGATTTACTCCCATGGAAGGATTAATTATGGGAACTAGAGCGGGTTTCATGGATCCAGGGTTGTTTTATTATATTGTACAGACACTAGATATTGCACCAAAAGACTTGGATAATATATTACTCAAAGAAAGTGGACTTTTAGGTATTTCAGGTGTTAGTTCTGATATGAGGGAAGTGGTGAAAGCAGCAGATGAAGGAGACGAAAGAGCTAGCCTGGCTGTAGAAATGTTTTGTTATAAAGCTGCTAAGAGTATGAATGCAAGTCTTAGCTCTCTTAAAGCACTCGATGGAATAGTTTTCACAGGAGGAATTGGAGAGAATTCTGGAGTTGTTAGAAGCAAAATTTTAGACCATATGGCAATAATAGGGATAGAATATGACCATATGCTAAATGAAGAGATAGTAAATGGTAAAACCGGAGAAATTACACGTATGACAAGTAGATATCCTGTATGGGTTATCCCCTCGAACGAAGAGTTAATGATAGCAAAAGATGTGCTACACTTAGTACCAAATATTTAAGACTAAAAAATAATGAAGATATTAATATTTTAAATATACTAGAATATAAAGATGTTAAATGCTTTTAATTAGCATTGTCTATTGAATTAAATTTTGGCTATATTTTTTTGATATTATTAAATAGTTATTTATGTAATTTATATTTTTTTATAGCTAATCGCTTTTGTGTTTAATTTATAAATGGTTTAGTTTATAAAAATTTTATTCAGAGGATTTTTTTATTATGCAGCCTTCTTCTTATAAGAACCCTTACAGAGATAAAAACATAGGGGAAATTAGTGATGATTTGATAGGACAAACTCTAAGATTAGCAGGATTTATAAACACAAAAAGAGACCATGGTGGGCTATTGTTTATCGAATTAAGAGACCACTATGGACAAATACAATGTGTGATAGATTGTTCGCATGAGAACTTTAGCATTTTAGAATCACTGAGGATTGAAAGTAGTATATCTATAGAGGGTGTTTTAGAACAAAGATCATCAGATACTATAAATGCAAACATTGCTCTTGGTTATGTTGAGCTAAAAATATCTAAGGTTAATGTATTAACAAGTGCTGAAGTGCTACCTTTTTCTATAAATAGCGATGAATCTTATCCAGAAGATTTAAGATTAAAATATAGATATTTAGACTTAAGAAATGATAAATTACATCAACGGATGATTACTAGATCTAAAATAATACATAGTTTTCGCGAAAGGATGATAGAGCTTGGATTTATAGAGATTCAAACTCCTATATTGACAGCATCTTCACCAGAGGGAGCAAGAGATTTTTTAGTTCCATCGAGAATGTATCCAGGTAAATTTTATGCTCTGCCTCAGGCTCCTCAGCAGTTTAAACAGCTTTTGATGATTGCTAATTATGATAAGTATTTTCAGATAGCTCCTTGTTTTAGAGACGAGGATACTAGAGCTGATAGAATATTTGAATTTTATCAAATTGACTATGAAATGGCTTATGCCACAAATGAAGAAGTTTGGGAAGTATCTGAGTATGTTATAGGCAATACATTTAAGGACTTTGCAGATAAGGATTTTCAGGTAGATGAGTTTCCTTTTACTAGAATGACGTATGATGAAGCAATGCGTGACTATGGTAGCGATAAGCCAGATCTAAGAAATCCTATTAAACTTAAAGATGTGACAGAGGTATTTGTAGATTCTTCATTCAGTATATTTAGTAAGATTGCTAAGAATAAAGGAAAAATTTTAGCAATACCTGCCCCTAAGGCTTTTGGTAAATCAAGGAGTTGGTTTGATGATTTAAATAAATGGGCGCGTGACAATGGTATGCCAGGGCTGGGCTATGTTCTATGGGATGATACCTCAGCAAAGGGTCCTATAGCCAAATTTTTAAGCCAAGACGAAATGGATAAATTATTTAATATATGTGGCCTTTCTATGAGAGACGCTGTTTTCTTTGTTGCCGGAAATAGTAGTGTTGTCTATCCTAATGCAGCAAAGTCAAGAGATAAGGTAGCGCAAGAACTTGATATTATAGATGCAAAATCTTATAGGTTTTGCTGGATATATGATTTTCCATTCTTTGAAATAAATGATGAAAATAAATTAGATTTTGCACATAATCCATTTTCTATGCCTCAAGGTAAGATAGAGGATCTCGTTGAGATTATGAAAAATGGATCCATTAAGGATAAAATTTCTTTGAAAGCGTTACAGTATGATTTGGTTTGTAACGGGTATGAAATTTCATCTGGAGGAGTTAGGAATCACAGACCTGATTTATTGTTACAGGCATTTGAAAGCGTTGGGTATGAAAGAGAAGAAGTGCAAAGTAAGTTTTCAGCGATTTTAAGTGCATATAAATATGGCGCACCTCCTCATGCTGGTGCAGCCCCTGGCATAGATAGAATAATAATGCTATTGACTCAAGAGCCTAATTTAAGAGAAGTTATAGCATTTCCCATAAGCCAGAAAGGTCAGGATTTAATGATGGGATCACCCTCTAAACCAACAGATATTCAGCTAAAAGAATTAAACTTAATGATTAAGAATAAGAAATAAATATTTTTTGAGCCTAGTTTATAAAACTTTCACATCTTTGAATGTGAAAAAATGCTAGAATAATATTTATAGACAGGTTTAGATAGGGCAAATTTAAATTAAGTTTAGCCAATATTATCCATTGAAATTTACTTTATATATATATATTTAATTTGCTTAATACTTGTATTGTCTAGTTAGTTAACTAAACTTATAATTGTATTTATTATTATGAATAATCAAGAAAGCACTATTACAGATAAGCCTAATAATCACTTTGATGACAAGGATTCTAATGATAATAAGTCTAAGAGAGACATTCATGATTCTCGAAGCGAAAATGTTCATGATGATGTTGTTAGCAATGATTTCGATAAAAAAGAAGCTTTACCAGGTGAATATGACTCATCAGAAAGCTTATCAATAGATATAATTGTTGGAAGGGTTTTGCAGGAAGAAAGGGAAGGGCAAAACTATACCAGAGTAGATATAGCAAACTTATTAAAACTGACTACAAGTATTGTAGAGTCGATAGAATTAGGTAAGCTGGGAAAAATTCAAACACCTACCTTCGTGAAAGGGTATATAAGGTCATATTCTCAGTTATTAAAGATATCTAATAATTCTTATATTTCTGAGTATTTGGGTTTAAACCAATCTAGCTATGTAGATAACAAGAATAGTAAGCCTTTAAAACTATATAATTCAGAAAAGACTATACTAACGTCTGTTAGTAGCACTAGTGGACGTACCTTAAAGAGTAGTCGAGCTGCTATTTACATTGTGTTTGCATTGCTACTAGGAATAGGAGTATTTCTAGTGACTCAGTATTTTTATTCGAACTATGCTCTTGATCAGATAAGACAAATACAAACTGTGAATATTGATAATATATTTACAGATAATGTAGAAGATCATATTTTAGATGATCTTGCTTATGAAGAGCAAGTGAGTGATAATTTAAATATAGGGGTCATAGAAAGAAATTCATTCAGAGATAATGAATATATTGGACGGTACATATTACGCACTAGTTTATTAGATAAAGTTTATCCTAATTACTATCTATCAAGACTTATTCCTTATCATCCTAATCAATATATATTGAATATAATACCACAGAGACCATCGATAATAAATGAGATATCAAATACTTCAAGTAGTAGCCAAGTAAATACACAAGCAATAGTAGCTAAGGTAATAGAAATGTCATTTACACAGGAGAGTTGGATTCAAATTTCTTCTGTGGATAATAATGGCAATGCTCAAGAAGTGATTGATGAAAGCACTCACCCTGCGGGTACAAGCTATTCTATATCTGTAACAGAGCCTGTATCGATTATAATTGGTAACTCTGAAGGAACTAATATTGAAGTCGACGATTCTCCTGTTTCTTTTAGTGTTAGGCAGGATAACAATGTTGGTAGATTAATAGTTAGATAGAGATTCTTCTTGTCTCTTTAGGGATATCATATTATTTTAATGTTCGCTTTCTCCATAACCATGAATGACAAACAATAATATAAAAAAGAAAGAAACTCGTAAAATATGGG
This sequence comes from Gammaproteobacteria bacterium Psp_hYS2021, assembly GCA_963455285.1. Taxonomy (GTDB): domain Bacteria; phylum Pseudomonadota; class Gammaproteobacteria. The sequence goes on along the minus strand of OY734021.1, from coordinate 1,676,213 downwards.
TTGGAGACGTCCCTATAGGAGGAGACTCACCTATATCGATTCAGTCTATGACTAATACTAGAACTGAGGATATCGAAGCTACTGTTTTACAGATTAAGTCCTTAGAAGAGGCTGGAGCCGATATAGTCAGGGTATCCACTCCAAACAAAGAAGCAGTTGAAGCTTTTGGAGCTATAAAAAGAAGAATTAAAGTGCCTTTGGTAGCTGACATACATTTTGATTATAAGCTGGCTATTACTGTTGCAGAAAAAGGAGCCAATTGCTTGCGTATAAATCCTGGAAATATAGGTAGTTATATTAGAGTAAAAGAAGTAATAGCATCAGCCAAGCATCATGATATACCTATTAGAATAGGTGTTAATGCAGGCTCTTTAGAGAAAAGCTTACAGGAAAAATATGGTGAACCAAATGCAGATGCATTAGTAGAGTCTGCTATGCACCATATAGATATTCTTGATAAAAATAACTTTTCAAACTTTAAGATTAGCGTAAAAGCATCTAATGTACTGATGATGGTTGAGGCGTATCGTAAACTAAGTAAACTAATAGATCAACCTTTGCATCTAGGAGTCACTGAAGCAGGAAGTATGCGAAGTGGAACTGTCAAGTCTAGTATAGGCATAGGCTCTTTGTTGATGGAAGGAATAGGTGATACCATAAGAGTATCTTTAGCCGCTGACCCTGTTGAGGAGGTTAAAGTCGGTTGGGATATGTTAAAGTCACTGCAGATAAGGTCTAGAGGTATAAATTTTATAGCATGTCCTAGCTGTTCTCGTCAAAATTTTGATGTAATTAAAACTATGAATATCCTAGAAGAAAAACTCTCTGATATTACAACTCCTATGACAGTTGCAGTAATAGGGTGTATAGTAAATGGTCCAGGGGAAGCTAAGGAAGCAGACATAGGTTTAACAGGTGGTGACCCTAATCATTTAGTATATATAGATGGAAACCCTCATAAAAAGATATCCACGGAAAAACTGCTAGATGAGCTTGAAGGTATAATTAGAAATAAAGCTGAGCATAAGAAAAAAATGCTTATAGGAAAGAGTTAGGTCTCTGATTTTTCTCAAAAACAGATGTGCATATTTTATATTTAGTTATAAAAATGTTTAAGATAAAAAACTTATCAAAAGAAAGCATAAAAAAGAGACTATTTTTACTATGGATAGTCATTATCTTTTTTGTTTATCTTGTATTTATACTTTACAAATTAAGAAATTTTCAAGAAGGGTTGGATAATTCCAGTGTAGAAAATTTAAATTCTGTAAATGAGCAAATAGTCTTAAATAATGATAGTGAAAGTCAAGTCGATAAAAACCAAATAAAGCAACAAATTTTCTTTGAGAAAATAGGATTAGGTAGCCATCCTAGTTTGCATAGCTCATCTGCATCATTTTATGATGATGATATTCTTTTACTTTGGTTTGCAGGTCAAAGAGAAGGAGCAAAAGATGTTGGTATATATAGCACTTACTTAGAAGATAATCCGAGGGCAGATGCTGTAGATAATGATGTAGGCATTACAGATTCAGATTATAATATTTCGAAGATAATATCTAGAGAAAATTTATCATCTGGATTGAAAAGGTATATTTCTAAAATAGGAAATCCTTTAGTCTGGATAGATGATAATCAAACTATACATCTATGGGTAGTCAGTGTCTCTATCGGAGGATGGGCTGGAAGTAGCTTAAACTATTTAGAATCAAATGACTTTGGTAAGTCTTGGCATCTAAGGAAAAGACTTATATTAAGTCCGTTTATAAATATAAGTAACCTTGTTAAATATCCACCGATTAAGGTAGGAGATGGAGTTATTATTTTGCCTTCTTATCATGAGTTTATATCCAAATATACAGAGCTTATATGGATGGATATGGAAAATATGAAGCCTTTGAAAAAAACTAGATTGAATAAGGGAACTATACAGAGTTCTATAGTAAATCTAGATGGAGTATTGAAAACATTTTCTAGAAATACAGATTCAAATAAAAAAGTAGGTGTATCTGTATCGGACGATAAAGGCATCACATGGAATAGTGGCTTTTTAGACCTACAAAACCCAAACTCAGCTGTGCATGTAATCAAATTGCGCTCAGGAGAGCTTCTATTAGTGGGTAATATAGATATAAAAGAGAGAAAATCTTTGGATTTATTTATATCTAATGATTATGGATTAAGTTGGCAACATGTTTTAAAATTAGATGATATCGAAGATATAGGTAGGCTAGATACGCCTCCTAATGTAGAGAGGTCATACCCTTGGGTTTTAGAAACACAAAATGGTATCCATATTTTTTATACGTGGTCGAGAAAGGCAATAGCACACGCTTTTATCACTAAAAAACAGATGCAAGATTTGTTAAGGTGATTTTTTTTATAATAAAAGATAGTAGCAAACATATTTGCCGTCCGAGTACCGCTTAAAATTGTTATCATGTTAAACATGCGTTATGTATTACGTGTTTTATATGTAGAAGAAATGTCATTGATGTAAGCTTTTTGTGTTAAAGTAGACATTAAATTTTTTTAAAATTAATAAGTATTGTAAGCGATGTAATTTTTATTCTATAATTTTGCAAAAATAGATACTATGACTCATATAGTGGGACCATTATTATTAGTCAATATGACTATTGCTCGCACTATTGAAAAATTAATTAAACATATAAGCTTTCAGAAAGCTCCAAGACGGAGCAAGGCAAATGGAAAGCAGCTCATGAGGTATTATAAGTATGTTAAGACTAGCAAGGTTAATATTCAAGTTAATTAGAATATTTTCTAAAAGAAAATCAAGTAATAAAAGAAGATAAGTTTTCCTTTAAACTTAGACGTCTGATGTATTCACTTTATCAGTGTTTGTCTTTTAATATGCCCCAAAGATATTAATAACTATATCTATTGAGTATTTGTGAATATTTTTAAGAAAAAGATAAAAAAGGAAGAGCTTGTTTATCTTTTAACACAGTTGCATTTATTGTTAGAGTCAAAAGTAACTTTATCTGAAGCTATACTTATGATAAGTAGCGATTTGAGTAAATATAGCTCATCTAATGTTCTTTTTAATCACTTATATAAGCATGTTTCTGCAGGTCATACTTTGACACAAGCTTTTTATAGCTCATCATATAATGAAGATTCATTACTGTTATTTTTGCTTGATATAGGAGAGAAAAATGACAGCTTGTGCGAGATGATAGCTTTATATTGTGATATTTATGATAAGCAAAATAACTTTTATCATAAGATAAAAAACATTCTTTTTTACCCAATTATCCTAATAGTTGTTACATTTTTAGTAATTGCTATATTGATGTTTTTTGTTTTGCCTAAATTTATAGATATGTTCTCTGAAATAGATGTGCAGCTACCTTTTATCACTATGACATTAGTTGAAATATCTATATTCTTACAAACATACTATAAGCAAGCTCTTCTGGCTATGCTACTTTTAACGCTGGTAATATCGTTTTTATACAAGTATACAAAACTCAAGCAAATCTTTGTTCGATTATACCTGTGTTTGCCATATACAGGAGCGCTTATTAGAATGCAGTATTTGGTACAAATAAGTAGTATTATTTCGCTACTTCTATATAAAGAAGTACCATTATTATCTGCTATACAGTCGATAAAATATTCTCAGCCTAATACATACTTGAGAGGTATTTTCAGTGAAGTAGAGCTAAAACTCAAAGCAGGCGAAAAATTATCTCACGCTATAGATAAGTATCCATTTTTTCCGGAGTTATTCAAGCAGATGGTTAGGAGAGGTGAGAGTGTTCATTCTTTAGCTAAAAATCTCTCTACTTTGGCTATTTTGTATAGTAAAAGATTAGATCAAAAAAGTAAAAAATTTTTGTTAATTCTCGAGCCTTTAGTAATATCGATAATATCTATTATCATAGGGGTTATAATAGTTGCTATATATCTACCTATATTTCAGATAGGTTTGGTTATTAATTAATGCTTTTTTTATAATGCCAATACTCTTAAATTTGTTGATTACTTAAGCGTTAAAAATATTTATAATAATTTTTTATAAATCCCCAATGAATACTTCGGAAAATAACTCAGGTAATGAAATGACTAAAATTGAGTTTCCATGTTTATATCCTATCAAAGTGATAGTAAAAAATGAGGTAGGTATAAAAGACGATATCTTAAAAGTATTTCAGATATCTAATATAAATATCATTACGTTTTCAGAAAAAGAAAGTAAAAATAGCAATTATATGTCATTTAGCTTTGATATAATGGCAAACTCAGAAAAACAACTTCAGGAACTCTTCTTTGATCTTAAGAAGAATCCCAATATAAAAATGGTTTTATAGTTTTATTATATAAAAACTATATTTTACTGTTGATTTTTTTGGGGTATTAGGGTAGGTAGTCTTTGTTCTATCACAGCAGACCTAGACAAACTCTCTGCTGTTACGTCATTACCGTCTATTGCAAGGTTCTTAAAATCGCGCCTGAAGGAAGAGAGTAGAACTCTTTCTTTTTGTGTAGTGAGCTCATATTTAAGGGAGCTATTATGTATTTCCTTTAGCATCCAGCTATTTAAGGTGTTTCTATCTATAAGCTGATCTAAATAGCGCTCTAGGTAAACGTGATCTCTAAGTAGAGATATATTATTTACTATTAGAGTTTTTTGTTGTAGCACTTGTGGTCGTTTTCCTTCGTTAGAGCTTTCAGTTCGCCCACTAATACTATTTTGTTGATTAGCATTGCTTTGTGCATTGGTACTCAGTGGCATGCTAAAAGATAATATGCCTAAAATAAAGGTAAATATCATCATTAGATGCTTTGTATTAAACATCTTATATGGTCTCCCTAGCAATAGTTATCTTGTCGATAAATTTAAATTAATATTATAACTAAATTAGTGTAAATTAAAAGCTAAACTATAAAAAAATTAAAGTCCGTCTAAAGTCATAGATAGCAATTAAGTCATTTTTATGTATTAATTTTTATTAAATCGAAGGTATAATTTTTAAACTCTGTTGTGCTAGGTAATTGATTTTATATGTAAAAATGGATAAAATAATTGTTTTGTCTCTGTTAATTATATTGATGGTGGCATTAAAATAATTTAAAATTACATAGAAAAAAATTATAGGTCATATCAGCCCTTAGCTAGTAGTTATGGTTTAGTTTATGGTCCTAGTTTTTGACAGTAATTTACTAAACATAAAACTATTTTCCTACCAAAACCTGTATACGAATTGTAGGTGAGGTATTTCCCATAGGAGATTTATGCGACATTATGAAATTATAGTATTGATGCACCCTAGCTATGAAGACCAAATTCAGTCAATGATAAATGGCTATAAGAGTTTTATTGAAGAAGCTAATGGAAAAGTGCATCGTTTTGAAAACTGGGGCAAAATATCATTAGCCCATACAATTAAAAAGCAAAGAAAAGCCCATTATTTTCTTTTGAATGTTGAGTGTAATCAAGACGCAGTAATGGAGCTAGAAAGAAAAATGCACTTTAATGATGCGGTATTAAGATATCTTTTCATAAGAATGAAAAAGGCTTATACAGAGCAATCTGTGTTTCTAACGGCGCAACAAAATGCTAAAAGTAGCTCAATTAGCAATGCTTCTAATACAAATCCGATGTACTCTAAGGCAAGCTCTCAAAAAGTGAATGATACCACAGTAGTAGAAGGTGAGCAGAACAATTCAAGTGAAATTGAAAACGAAAAAGAAGTGAAAGAAATAAAGGAATCAAAAGAAAATAAAGAAGATTAGGCTACTATTTACTAATAGCTGAGTTCTAGTAAATGTTTTTAATAATTTTTTAATATATAACGGGTATTTTGAATATGATGCAAAATTTTAAAAGGAAAAGAAACTGTTATTTTACAGATAATGGAATAGAAGAAGTAGATTATAAAGATATAGAAGTTCTAAAAAAGTTCTTGACAGAATCAGGTAAAATCATACCTATGAGATTTAACGGTGTTAAATCTAGATATCAGCGTCAGCTTTCATCAGCAATTCGTAGAGCTAGATTTTTATCTTTGATTCCATACTGTGATTCACATCGATAATTTTAGTTTTATTATTTGATAAGTATCTAAAATATCATATCATTCAGCGCTTTAATTATAAAAGTAGCTTATGTTCTTGCAGTTAATATCTTTCTTATTTTTAAAAAGTAGAATACGTGTAGCTGTATTTATTTTAGCAACAGAGCTATTAAGCTTCTTGATTATTCCTGGAAGTATACTTGGCAATTATTTGGCATTTATACTTATTATATGTCAAATGCTTATAGCTCTGGGTGTGGCGATTATAATAATGCGATTTGGGTTGCAGTATTCCATACCGTTGCTTTTACTTCAAATAGGCATTATTTTATTCATTGATATTGATGTTATCAGCTCTATCTCTAGCACTAGTAGTATAGAAGGAATTGAAAATACTAATGGTAGCTCGAGTGGCTTTATGCTGTTTATATACTTATTTTTTTGGCAGTCGATGGTTATTCCGTCTATCTTTTTGAGAATAACTAAATCTTGGATAGTAGCTTTGATGGCAATAGCAGTACCAATAGGAGCAGTTGTCATTTGGTGGGGGGTGATTTCATTAGCGCCTTTGGATCCAGTTAAATCGTTACTACTATCTGTAGAGGGTGTAAATAATATATTGGAATCTGTGTCTGAAAATGGATCTGCTGATGTAACATTAACTTCTATGTCACAGGTATTGGTAAATTCGGCTATATTTTCGTATTTTATTTTTTCATTTTTAGTTATAGTTTTAGCCAGATACTATCAAAGTGCTTTATTTTTTAAGGGAGCATTTAGAGAAGAGTTTATAAATATAAGATTCCCTATACCTTTGGCATTTAGTTTGTTGATATTATTTATAGTGCTTAGGTATAGTGATTATTGGTCTTTTATAAGTATTATTTGTGGGTTATTGTTATTGACTGGAGCTTTATCATTGGGTCATTATTTAGTCTATAAGAGTGTAATGCCAAGGCTTGTATTATTTATTTTTTATGTATTATTATTTTTACTATTAATACCTATTTTATATTTATCTGCTATTATTTCTTTTGTCGATTCTATCCAAAATATAAGAGTTAAGCTACAAGCAAAAGACGTATGATTTATAGTTAGATCTAATATTATTTTTTAATGAATTTAAATTTTTTAGGATAATTTATGGAAGTTATTTTAATAGAAAAAGTTCCTAGCCTTGGGTCAATTGGGGATAGTGTGAAAGTGTCTCCTGGATATGCGCGCAATTGGTTATTACCAAAGAAAAAAGCTTTAGAAAAAAATGCAGCTAATGCAAAGAAATTTGAAGATATGCGTCATGAGCTAGAGAAAAAGGAATTAGCTAAAACGCAAGATTTAGAATTGAAATTTAAGAAGATAAAAGAGCTTGCTTTATCTTTTAGTATGAAAGCTTCAGATGATGGGAGACTGTATGGTTCTATTAGTGCTAGAGATATAGAAAAATTATTAGCTAGTATGGGAATAGAGGTAGAACACTCGCATATAAAAGTTCCAGGTTATCGTATACGTAATGTAGGCGAGCACACTATAACTTTTACTTATGGAGATGCATCATTGAATCACAATGTTATAATCATTGCAAGCTAGATATTGCAATGATTAAAGTTTGGCATTAAAAGCTTAAATAATTTAGATATATTTTGAAAACTTAAATATGTAAATAAAATATATTATGGATGCATTAATTAAAATATCTCAAGCATATACAAGAATTTACCTATTGTCTTTACTAGCATTTATCAGTGCTTGTTCACAAGAGACTTTTGAACCTGGCATAGATTATAACGTAATAGAGCCACCATTATCTATTGCTCAGGTGAATAATGAAGATGGTAAGGTTAGTGTAATAGAGATATTTTGGTATGGTTGTCCTTCGTGTTATGAGTTTGAACCTCACTTAGAACAATGGCTTTATGAAAATGAATCGAAGATTAGCTTTACGTCTGAGCCTGCGCCATTTGGTTCGTGGGCAGCTCATGCTCAGTTATTTTGGGCTCTTAAGTCTATAGGTATAGAAAAAGATGCTAGACATCTTATTTTTAATAGTATACATGAGCAAAGAAATCCCCTTGTTGATCCAAATGTTATGGCAAGCTTTATTGAAGAAAATTTTGGCGTAGATCCTAAAGCATTTTTCTTGTCATACAATAGCCAAAATACTAAAAATAATATGGAAAATACCTTCCAAGTACTCAGACAAGCAAGGCTTAGAAGTGTGCCTGCTTTTATAATAAATGGTAAGTATGTTATACTAGAAAATGATAATCAAGAACGTATGTTAAGGATAGCCGATTACCTTATAGACATAGAGAGTTAGGAAGAAAATTAAAATCAAACTAAACAGCTAAAATAGCTATAACATATATTATTTTAAAGGATTTGTTATGGATTATAAATCACTTATAAAAAGCACTAATGACTTTCCTATAGAAGGGATTATTTTTAGAGATTTAAATCCTATATATGCTAATGGTGATGCGTTTAACTCCTTACTTATTGATATAGAAAAGCTTTGTCAAGGGAAGACTTTAGATATTATAATTGGTATTGAAGCAAGGGGGTTTATAGTTGGCGCTGCTTTGGCTAATAGGCTTGGCATAGGGTTTGCTTGTGTTAGAAAAAAAGGTAAACTACCTCCTCCTGTTATAAGTGCTTCATATGAGCTAGAATACGGAGAAGATGTGCTAGAGATATCAGAGGATGCCTTAAAAAATGGCAATAGAGTATTAATAGTAGATGATGTTGTTGCCACAGGAGGAACTATAATCGCATCTGTAGATTTATTGAATACACTAAAAGCTGATATAAAAGGTATAGTCTCTATCATAGAATTATTATCACTGAACGGTTCTAATAAAATAACTCAAAAGACTAATATTCCTGTCCAATCTCTATGTCAGTATTGAAAATTGATAACTTATCTGAAGTTATGGTGGTTATGGCTCTCGAATCAGAGAGTCAAGGAAGAATAGAGAAAACTATTTCTCCTATATACACAGGAGTTGGAAAAGTTAATGCAACTTTTAATTTAACTAAAGCAATTTTTTCTAGAGAAGAAGGCTATCCAAAGCTTGTAATAAATATAGGCACGGCTGGAAGCCATAAATTTAACAAGTTAGCACTATTAAATTGCCGTAGATTTATTCAGCATGATATGGATGCTGTAGCATTTGGCTATAGTCAATATCAAACACCAAATGAAGGTTTTATATCTCTAGATAATGGACTATCCATAACTCAAATAGATACTAAGGTAGATAAGGCTATGCAAGAGGCTGTCTTATATACAGGCGATTCTTTTGTAACTAATTCTGAGTTAAACTTCGATGCTGTGGATATGGAAGGCTATGCTTTAGCCAAAGTCTGTTATCTTATGAAAATTCCTTTTTTAAGTGTTAAATGTGTTTCCGATGGCGCACATGATGGCGCATCTATTTCTTGGTCAGAAACATTAGATCTATGCAGTCAATCACTTAGTAGATGGTTAAATTCTTTTTTAGAAAATATTTTATCAAAAGTTCTATAGACATAAGTTTTATGCCTAAAAAAAAGGATATTAGTAAGGGAAACGACCATAAAACTGAGCTGACTTTTGCTCAGAAGCTAGAAGCTATAGAGAAAGCAGTTTATAAAATAGAAAATGAAGATATCTCTATAGAAGAGCTTATAAGTTTGCATAAAAGCACGCTTGAGATGATAGAGAATTGTGAAAAAAAACTAAACGAAGTAGGCTCTCAAGTCATCAATATTGTCAAATAAAGCTAGAGATTTTTAATCTTTTTATTTTGCCTGTGCTTAAAGGCTTGTAAATTCCTAGCTTGTTGTGGAAATAATAAAAAAGTTAAATATTTTGCATTATTTTTATTGTTTATTTGTTTTGTCTATCCTCCTTCTTTATTTCTTTCATTTCTTTTCATTTTTGTTATTTTGCAACTGTCTTAGCGATTCACTGATTACTCCAAGTAGAATATTTACTTCCATTTGATCTAAAGGCACCCTAAATAGTAGGCGTTGTATTCTATGGTCTAGTAACTTCGATTTTCTGCTATCGTAAAAACCTGTTTTTTTCATCAGCTCAATGATTTTATTAAATAGCATTATAGTACTTTTATGATTTGCGATCGGCTTATCCCATGAGGAAGTATTTATCTGCATTTTATAGTTTTTACTTTTTGATGAACTTTTCTTCAAATAGACTTCATCAAAGCTGTTATCGTAATTATCATCGTATCTTTGAGACTTATCAAAAATTCTAAGTGCTCGAAAGTGAATCAAGTATGTTAGGATTTGGACTGCATGGGATAAATTAAGAGATGAATAGTCATGACTTGCTAAAAGTCCTATGTGGAAATTACACATGTTTAACTCTTCATTCGTCAGCCCTGTATCTTCTCGACCGAATAATATAGCTATTTTTTTATTTGATTTAGCATGCTTTACTATGTTATAAGATGCTTCTTGAGCTTCAAAAAACTGTTGCGGTAAATACCTGGGTCTTGCACTTGTCCCAAATACGATATGACACTGCTCTATGGCATCATTTAGGGTATTGAAGATTTGGGCTTTTTCAAGTATATCCTGGGCGTGAACCGACATAATATTTGCTTCTTTATGGGGGAAGTCTAGTGGATTTACAAGTCTTAGGTCACGTATATCCATATTCTTCATAGCTCTAGCAACTGAGCCTATATTGCCTGGTTTTATAGGCTCTACCAAAACTATTGATATGTTATTTAATATATCCGTTATTTCTCGCCTCTTTTCGTAGTTGCTATTTATCATGATGATTCCTTTTGTTTTTTTATGTTTTTAATCTTGATGATTTTATTTAGGCCTTGAAAGTTTTGATATCAATATCATTATATACGCATAGAGAATGCCTATAGCATAGCCTAATAAGTGAGATATATTATTTGTATGCCAATCAGGTATATAGAAAGCACTTAAGCTTATATTGTAAAAGTTACTTACTATTAAGTAAGCTATTAAAATCATATTAATAAATATTAGCCATATACTAGGTAAAAATATTACATTATCTTTTACAAATAAAATGGTTCTGTGGAAGTGTAAAGTAATTCCAGCGCCAAAATAAACCCACAATATAGAGGATAAACCTCTATAGCTGTCAAAGTATTCAGGTGAGAATCTAATTATCAGTAAGGATAAAATAGGGGAGATAATAAAAAGTATTATCAATAAGTGTATTCTAAGTGAAAAAACATACTCTATGATGACTAAACCCATTAAGTTCGTGACTAAGTGAGCTATATCCCAGTGGCTTAAGTGCCCTAGCCACAAAGCTAGTAAGTTTGTATTTTCTGAATATAATATAAGAGTTGCGTAGCTATATAAAGATGGATCAATAAGTATGCTAGTGCTAATTGCGGTACTTAATGACATAATTATAAGTAAAAATAAGTATACTTTCACTGAAGGTGATTGTGGTGTTTGAGGTTGTATTTTTTGCATTTTTATAAAAGCTTTTATCAATTTCTATGAAATAGTAATATTTTACATTAGAATAATTGATAATTACGTTATATGCTATTTTTTACTCATCTTTGATAAATAAGAGAATTAATGATAGTGTGGAGTAGATAGCAAAATCGTTTAATATTTTCCAATGTTTAAGGTAATTTGTATATGAATAAGGAAGGGTGTCTCCATATATTAAGAATATATAAATACTATTTTTTATTTGTAGTAATAGCTCTAATTATAGGTTGGTTTTTTGAAAGGTTATTTTTATTTACATTTTTGATAGCGGTATTTTCATGGCTTTACCATGTATATCAGTTGATAAGACTAGATTTGGCACTAGATACAAAAGGAACTAGAATGCCTACAGGCTGGGGCCTATGGGGAGAGAGATTTGGTAAGCTTTATCAGACTAAACAAAGGTTTGAAAAGAGGATGAAGTTTCTATTCGATTACATAGATTTATTAAAGAGATCAATTGATTCACTTCCCTCAGCAGTATTTTTAATAGACAATAATGGAATCATAGAATGGGGAAATAAAACGACAGAAGAAATAGTAGGAATAGATTCAAAGAGTAATAAAAATCGCTCTCTGTTTAATTTTATACGTTCTCCAGAATTGATTAAGGCATTTAAGAGTAAAAAATTTAATAATAAAATATATTTTGATCATTTTTATGCTGGTAAAACAGCTCAATATACTTGTTATTTTAGCCAAGATAATACTAACTCTGATAAGATAGTCGCAGTTATTCAGAATATTACTTTTAATAATGAAATGGAAAATATAATAAGTAGTTTCATGAAAAATGTAACAAATGAAGTTGACAAGCCGATACAAAATATAAATGGCAATGTTAGTAGTATAAAAAATATACTAGATAAAAGTAAGCCTGATATATTGAATGAAAAAGATGCCGAGCTATTTGATTCACTATATAAAAATGCTAATTCGGTATTGTATGAAAATATTATGCTTAGTAATACAGTGTCGAGCTTATTTTTCCTCGTAAAGCTGGAAATGGATTTGCAAAAGTCCATTCGCTTTATGGTGAAAGAAGAGTTCCCTCCTGTCAGCGTCGAAGGGCAGATAAAAGATTCTGTGGATGAAGTGGTTAAGTGGTTTCCATACTTTTTATCGTCATCTAATATTCATGAGGCTGTTTCTGAAAAAGAGGTATTTGATAGAATATCGGTGAGAATTCGCTCAGATATGCTAATAAAAGTTAATCCTTATCATATAAAAGTTTTAGTTCTTCAGTTACTGAAAAATTCATTGCAGTTCTCGCCTAGAAATACTGCGATAAAAATATCATGGCAAACAAATAATGAATATGGTATTTTAAGCTGTAAAGACCATGGTGTAGGGATTCCAGAGGAGTATCTAGGTATTATGAATCATGATAGTAACCCAAACTATCAGCAGCAGTCGTTTAGCTATATAAAAAAACAAGACGATACTATGCTTAAAGGTTCTGGTATAGGTTTAAGTATAATTAGAAGTATTCTAAATTACTATTCTGCTTCATTGACTGTAAGCAGTAAGGTAGGAATAGGAACTAAATTTATATGCAAATTTCCCTTAAACCTTCTTGAGCTACCGAAATAAATGTCAAATTATCAGATGTAGCATAGTCTGTCACTACTGTGATGAAAGACATACTTTAGCTAAGGTTTGGAAACTCTAATTGACGCATAGCTTCATAACAAACAATAGCAACTGAATTAGATAAATTTAAGCTTCTACTTTTGCTTTTCATTGGTATTCTAAGTAAGTTAGTTATACTAGAGCTATTTAGAATAATATTATGTAATCCTCTAGTTTCAGGACCAAAAATGATAGTATCGCCTAGTGAAAAACTTATATCAGTATATTTATTTTTCCCTTTTGTCGTGAGAGCATAGATATTTCTTTGAACGCAATTTTTTGATTGGCTTTCTGAGTGATTATAGAGGTATAAAAGATATGAATCCCAGTTATTGTGTTGTTTTACTTGTGAAAACTCTTCATAATCAAGCTTAGATCTACGTAGCTTTTTATCGTCCCATGTAAATCCATAGGGTTTGATTAGGTGTAGAGTGAATCCTATATTTGCGCTCAGTCTTATTATATTGCCAGTGTTTGCTGGTATTTCTGGCTCAAACAAAACAATATTTAACATTTTTTATTTATTTTTTATGAATTAGTTTCTCTTTTTTTGCCGGATCTAAACCATACAAAAATCATTATTATAAACAATAAAAGAGGAACTAAAAGTATATTGAAAAACTTTAGCCAAGAACCTAGCTTATCTATCTCTTGATTTAATTGCAGTCTGACGAACCTTAGTTCTTTTCTTAGTTCTAATGCTTCATTATTAAACTTTATTAGCTCTTGTTGTTGTTGCGCATTTAATATTAGTCTATTTTCGTCCTTTTCACCTTTTAGGTTATTTATAGCAGCTTCAGCTTCTTCCAGCCTTTGCTCAAGAGCAGCTTCTGTATCTTGTAGTCTGGATTCAGCGTCTCTTCTTATCTGGTTAACCCTTTCAAAAGGTCTTAAAACCCCACTTTCAGATATTCTAATATTTAAGAATTTTTCTCCTCCGCTAAAGTAGTCTATCATATTCAATAAGTAGATAGCATTATCAGCAAAGCTGTTCAATACAGTCGTTCCTTCTTGTTGTTGATGTCGAACCCAGAAGCTATCTATTAGAAAATTAACATCTGCAACTATTATTGCGTCTACAGTACCTTCTTTTAGTATATTAGTATTATCAGAGCGGAAAAATCCAGTATTAGAGAATATCGCATTGGTTGAAGTTGATATTCTTGCTGCTATGGTGTATTTTTCCCCTGGCTCATCCGGCAAGGAATATCGATTCTCAGATAAGCTACTAAGATCTGAATACCTGTATATAGAAACACTATGAGAGTCTTCGCTACTCTCTACTAATGGAATGAAAGTTGTATTAGTATTTTCTTTTATAGGCTCTAAAATTCCCATAGATGAGAAATTTAGGGTTTGTATTCCACCATTTACGGCTTCTTTATCGTTTAAGTTACCAGAGGAGGTAGATAGAATACCATAGTGGATTATATCCACTCCCGGCTGGTTAATAAGTAAGCCTTGTTTCTTATCTGCTATTATTTGCGTTTGAACTAGATTTATTCCCCAGTTACGAATTAATGATAATAGCTTGGGGTCCAAAGGAATTCGTTGTGAAAATTCTGTAAGAGGGTCTATAAATGCTATTACTTTGCCACCTTCTAGAGCGAACTGCTCTATGGCAGATATTGCAGGATTGGAAAGTACAGATGGCTGTATTAATAACAATACATCTAAGTCATCAATTTCAGTTATGTTATGAGATAAATCTCTTACATCATAGTTTAATTTTAGCTGTTGATAAATTTGCCAAGGAGGAGTAGTTCTATTATTTACGCTATCATAATCACCTGATATGGGAATGCTTGATATTATGCCAAGCTTTGGAAGTTTGCTATCAGATACTTTCGCTATCAATTGAGAAATGTCGTATTCTAGAAGTCGTTCTCGATCTATGTTAAAAATAGGCAGTCTAACTATATCATCATTTTGATTTGTCGCAGCTAGACCTAGAAAAGCATTTGCTCCACTAAGCAGTGAAATAGGTAATAACCCAAAGGCATTGGCATTATCCTCAGCTTCAGAAAAAGCTTGAGGCTCAAGGATTTGCAACTTAATCTTCCCATCTGAAAGTGCTTGATATTCTAATATTAACTCCTCTACTCGTTTGGCAAAAGGAGCTAAATATGAATTTTGTAACTCTGACTTTGAGTAGAAAAAGTATAGGTTTATTGGAGTTTCTATATCATTTAATATATCCAGCGTTCCTTGCGATAAAGAAAAAGTTTTTTCTTGTGTTAAATCTAATTGAACCCTATTTAGTAAGTTATTACTAAGAATATTAACTATAAAAAACGTTAAAATTGCTAAGAATATAAGAATAACAGATAATAAATGTCCATTTTTTAGTTTGGATTTTGAAATAAGAGGATTTTTATTTTTACCCATAATTTATGAACTTTATAAAGACTAATTGCATAAAATAGATTATTAGTGTTTAAGCGGGTTTCTTGGTATTTAGTAGGACTATATTAGCTACTAATGAAAAGATAATAAAAGATAAAAAGTAAATCACATCATTTAGGACTATAAGACCTCTTGAGAAGTTCTGGTAGTGTGGGAGAATACCAATGCTCATTATGCTACTTACCATCCAGTTATTTAAGATAAAATTATCTTCTTGATAAGAGAAGAAATCCCATATATCTGGTGTGGATATGAGAATAGTAAAAAAGCTTATTATCATAGCTAAGATGAGGGCAATGATTTGGTTTTTAGTAGAAGCAGAAATCGCACTGCCCATGGCAAGGAGGCTTCCTGACATTAAAAAACTACCTAAGTAGCTTGTAAAGATAACGCTATTATCTGGGCTACCTAGATAATTTACAGTTATCCACATAGGGAATGTAAGAACTAATGCCAATAATACAAAAAGCCAAGATGCAATAAATTTGCCAACTACGAAAACCCAAGATGGAATTGCTAAAGTCATAATTAATTCTATAGTGCCATGCTTATGCTCTTCTGCCCATATTCTCATACTAACAGCTGGAATGAGTATAAGATATACCCAAGGGTGGAAAAAAAAGAATACTTCTAAATCAGCCTGCCCCCTTTCATAAAATCTGCCTATATAAAATGTCAACACACCAAATAATATAAGGGATATAATTAAAAATAGATAAGCTATAGTGGTCGAAAAATAGCTCATTAGTTCACGCTTAATTATTGAAATACAAGGGTTTAGGTATTGCATATGTTTATTAGCAAGCCAATAAATTTGATAGGTTTATATTTTTATCTTTTTTTATCTTATGTTTATTAGTATAAACTATGTATAAATAAAAATGTTACTTACTATATGTAAGCTGTCTAAACACTTCATCTAGTTTTACATCTTCTGAAGTAACTTTTTCAGCTTTTAAATTCTTACTTATCAGAAATTCTTCTACATCTTTATATATTGAGTCTTTTGATTTTGAAATAAAGAGTAAAGAATTATCATAACTAATTTCAAGTTCTATGTTTTTGGGGATATTTTGACTAAGTTGATTCAGCATTTGTGTGTCTACAGATAGGTATGCCAAAGTGACTTTCAAACAGTTGTAATATCTAGATCTTTTCTTTAGGATAGAAGGTGATTCATCTGCAATTAAAGTCCCATTATTTATAATGATTACTCTAGAACAAAGAGATTTAACTTCTTCTAGAATATGTGTAGATATGATTATTATCTTGTCCTTGCTAAGACTTTTTATTAAAGAATGTACTTCGTATTTTTGATTTGGGTCTAATCCATCTGTTGGCTCATCTAATATAAGAATTTTTGGATTGTGTAACATAGCCTGTGCAAAAGCAACTCTTCTTTTATAGCCTTTTGATAAAGTTTCTATTATTTGGTTTTGGACCTCGATTAAGTTAAACTGAGACAGCACATTATTTAATGCATTAGTAGCATCTATGCCGTATAGATTTCGAATATTAGCAATAAATAACAAAAACTGCTTTACTGTCATTTCTCCGTATAAAGGAGCTCCTTCTGGCAAATAGCCTATATCTCTTTGCGCTTGTTCTTTTTGTGTCTCTACGTCGTAGCCCATTATAGAGACATTACCAGAACTTGGATTTAGAAATCCAGTTAATATACGCATAGTAGTTGTTTTTCCAGCACCGTTGGGACCTATAAAGCCAAGGACTTCACCTTCTTCTAAAGAAAAGTTTATATCTTGTAATATATCTTTTTTCTTAAAAGACTTGTGTAAATTATTAACTATTAGCATATAACTATTCAAATAGTTTATCAGTGTAAATAATAGTTACTTAATAATATAAAAATATTATATTAAAGTTTTCGAATGGATACTATAATCTGGATTTACTATAGCCTATAGTCATTTTTCAAGAATATAAAAATCTATCTAGCAGCGCTGACCAAAGATAGTAGAAAAACTATATTACAACACGCCTCTTAAAACTCCTTTTAAAGATTTATATCTAAGTTACTTCTTTGGTGTATTTGAGAGGTTAATCCCTGTCTTATTTCTTCGTCTGAATGTGAGTTATTATAGTTATCAAAAAATAGTTTGTCTTGTACATTTCTCTCCCATTTTTTGTACTCTGCTACATTAGAGCAAGGAAGGCATTTTTCTGCTATTTCTCTGATAGCTAAGATAGAAGGTTTATCATGCATATCATACTGTTTTTTTTCTAGTAAAGTAGGCAAGCCCTCAGCAAGTGAACTTGCTCTTTTTGAAGCTATTAAAACAACTTGGTAACGATTGTCAATTGTTTCTAAACAATCTTCCATTGCAACTTTTCTAATCATATTTTTTCCTTTTTATAAAAAATTAAAACTTAAACAGCTGAAATAATTAAACAGCTGAAATAATATATCTAAATTAAACATAATAAAAGAGTTTTTTATATAACTCATGTTTAAAATTTAAGATCTTTTAGTTTATAAGTTGATGCTTTGCTTACTACAAATACTTATATATTTATGCCTGAGTCAAAATTTTGTATTATATTTCGATAAAGCACTTCTTGTCTTTTTCTTTGTAATCTGTACGAAGTAACAATAGATTTTATCTCATCGACAGCCTTTTCAAACCTATCGTTTACGATTAAATAATCGAAGTATTTATAATAACTGACTTCTTTTGCTGCTTGCTGTAGCCTATTAGCAATGACATAATCTGCGTCTTGATTTCTTTTGTTCAATCTTTCTTTCTGTGCTTCAGGTGATGGAGGGAGCATATATATAGATATAGCTTCAGGAAATTTATCCATTACCTGTAACGCCCCTTGATAATCTATCTCAAGAATTACATCCAGCTTATCAAATAGCATCTGTTCTACCTTCTTTTTTGCCGTGCCATAGTATGAGCCAAAAACCTTTGCATACTCAAAAAATAAGTTTTTTTCTATCATATCCTCAAATGTATCAACATCGACAAAGTGATATTCTTTACCATCCATCTCTTGTGCTCTAGGGGGGCGTGTAGTATGCGATACTGAGACTTCTATATTGTCAAAGCTCAATAATTGCTTTACTGTCGTTGTTTTACCAGTACCTGAGGGAGCTGATATTATAAATAATTGTCCAGAGTCATTTAAATTTAGCTTATTGATGACGTTGTTTTTTTTGTTGGTTTTCTTATTATCGCCTACTATATAACCGTGCTGGTTAGATTTATTTGACATAAATTACTTTTTTAACTATTTTTAAAATAGCTATTTATTATATTACTTATGTCTATCTATATCAATATATTATTTACGCAAGTAGGTAATAAAATTTAAAACCTGTACAAAAAAAGCATTGCCTGATAAGGCAATGCTTTTTAAAAAGATATAAATAAAAAAATTACCTTTATTTATTTTCCAAGTTTTTTATTTTCCCAATATTCCTTAGTTTTCTTGAATATAAAAGGAGATAATAATATTAGTCCTATTATATTTGGTAATGCCATCATAGCATTTAATGTATCAGATAGTAACCATATGAAATCTAGCTCTACTAGGGCACCAAAAGGGATAGCGAGAACCCACAATATGCGATAAGGTATGATGATTTTATCACCGAATAAGTATTGGATGCTTTTCTCACCATAGTAGCTCCAGCCCATAATCGTAGTAAATGCAAATACAGCTAATGCGATAGTTACGATCTCTGCACCAAAAGGAAGTACATTACTAAATGCTAAAGTAGTAAGTACAGCTCCATTTTCACCACTTTCAACAGAGCTAGTTGTTAAAATAACTAAAGCTGTGATAGAACATACAATTATTGTATCGATAAATGTACCTAGCATAGCAATATGACCTTGTCTAGCAGGGTCATTGGTTTTTGCAGCAGCATGAGCAATAGCTGCGCTACCTAGACCTGACTCATTAGAAAATACACCTCTAGCCACACCAAAGCGTATAGCAGCAGCTACAGCAGCCCCAGCAAATCCACCTGCGGCAGCAGCAGGATTGAATGCATGATAAAAAATTAAACTTATAGCTTCAGGAATCTTAGCTATATTTATAGCTAATATAATCAAACCACTGCCTAAATACAATATAATCATGGTAGGAACAAGTTTACCTGCGACATCTGCTATTCTTTTGATTCCTCCTAATAGTACAGCACCTATTAGCACAGCTACAATCACTCCAGTGAACCCTGAATGAATTCCAAAAGTATCTCCCAAAGCAAGAGCCATAGAATTTACTTGTACTCCATTGCCTATACCAAAAGCAGCTACTGCTGTAAAAATTGCAAAAGAATAGGCTAATATACTTGCTATAATAGGGAACTTATCTTTTAAGCCATTTTTTATGTAATACATAGGGCCGCCTACATAGTTCCCATGTGTGTCTATTTCTCTAAAAGATACTGCGGCAACTGCTTCTGAATACTTGGTCGCAAGACCTATTAGAGCAATTAACCACATATAAAATACGGCTCCAGGGCCACCTAGAGCTATAGCTGTTGCAACACCTGCTATGTTACCAGTTCCTACAGTAGCAGATAAAGCTGTCATAAGTGAGTTAAAAGGAGTTATGTCTCCTTTGTCATTAGGGGAAGTGACGTTACCTTTAAATAGAAGCTTGAAACTATAAGGTATTTTTCTTATAGGTACAAAACTAAGTCCAATTGTTAGAAATATTCCACCAATAGCTAATAGTACTAGCATAGGGATGCCCCATACTATACTATTAATCGAAGATAATAAATTTGTAATAGGTTCCATAAGTAAAACTTGGTGTAAAAAGGTTGATAAAAGTTTAAAAGAAAGATTTGATATAATTTATATAATATCAGTCAATCAATTTAAACAGTGCCAAAGAAACTAAAACACTTAATAAATATTTAGTATTGTTTAGTTCTATTCGTTATGTTTAATAATATAAATAATATTTATCTAAATATTATTTATATTATTAACTGATATGTAGAGTATTTCATTTAGTTTAATTGATGTCAATACTTAATTTTAATATTATTTGTATTATAGGCATACCAAAGTATATAAATGGAAATATATACTATAAAATTGTATTGAAAAATTCTTATTTATACATAAAAATCATTTGAAATGCTAATATAATAATAGTTATATGCTTTATTATATATCATTATAAAATTTTTAAAAACAAACAAATTTGCATATTTGTTAAAAAATGATGTTATTATGGTCATTAAATGAAAGTGATTTTTGTTTAAATATTTGACATTATCATTTACATACTCGCGTAATATGTAGGTATTATTTCGTCTTTAGCATTATAAAATTTAAATAAATTCATCACTATTGATTAAATTTAGGAAGCTTGCTTCTTATAAGAATATCTAGACCATTATTTTTATTATATTTCTTATATATTAAATAGTTTGTGCATTGGTTAGGTACATTAAGAAGCAATATAACTAACTTACATAACGATATTTTGATATAAGGATATATTTTATATGGATAATCGTGATAAATATAATGTAGACATCGTCGGCTTACAAGAATGGCTAGACTCAATGGACTCTTTGGTAAGATACGAGGGTAAAGCCAAAGCAAAGGAGATAATCAGAGAGTTAACAAATAAAGCAAGGGAATTAGGTGTATCACTGCCGAAAGATATGGATAGTAAATCTCTTAATACACCATATATCAATACAATAAGCGTAAAAGATACTCCAGTATACCCCGGTGATTTAGCTTGTGAGGAAAGAATCGAAGACTTTAATCGCTGGAATAGCATGATTATGGTAATTCGTGCAAATAAATATGATACGAGTATAGGAGGTCATCTTGCAACCTATGCATCTATATCCACTCTTTATGAAGTAGGATTTAATCATTTTTTTAGAGCAGCATCAGAGGAAAATCCCGGTGATTTAGTGTTTTTTCAAGGACATTCTTCGCCTGGTATTTATGCTCGTAGCTTTTTAGAAGGAAGGTTGACTAAAGAGCATCTTTTAAACTTTAGGAGAGAAACTATTGGCAAGCCATCATTAAGCTCGTATCCTCATCCTCGTTGTATGCCAAAATATTGGCAATTCCCAACAGTATCTATGGGACTTGGGCCTATACAGGCTATATATCAGGCATATTTTATGAGATATCTTGAAAATAGAGGCTTTATTCCTCAAACTAATAGAAAAGTTTGGGCATTCTTAGGAGATGGCGAAACAGATGAAGTAGAGTCTTTAGGTGCGTTGCAGATAGCTACAAGATACTCTTTGGATAACTTGATTTTTGTTGTTAATTGTAATTTACAAAGATTAGATGGTCCAGTTTTAGGCAATGGACAGATAGTTCAAGATTTGGAAGCAAGATTTACAGGCAATGGTTGGGATGTAACAAAGGTATTATGGGGTAGTAATTGGGATGATTTATTTGCTAGAGATAAAAAAGGTTTTCTTAGAAAATTATTATCTGAAACAGTAGATGGTGAATACCAAAGAGTCACCGCAAACGATGGAGCTGCTAGAAGAGAGTTCTACTATGGAAAGTATCCAGAAACTAAAGAAATAGTGAGTCATTTATCAGATGAAGAGCTAACAAAATTAAAGCGTGGAGGCCATGACCCAAGTAAAGTGTATGCGGCATATAAAAAAGCAGTCACTCATAAAGGTTCTCCTAGTGTTATATTAGCAAAAAGTATCAAGGGTTATGGGTTGAAAACCATACAAGCTATAAATAGTGCCCATTCGATAAAAAAACTAGATTTGAAAACTCTTCTTGCAATCAGGGATGAAAATCAAATTCCTTTGACTGATAAACAGGTTGAAGGACTTAGTTTCTATATCCCTGATAGAAATACTAAGGAAATGAAATACTTGCATGATAGAAGAGCGGCATTGGGAGGATATCTTCCAAAGAGGCGTACTTTATCTGTTCCGATGAAAGCACCAGATGAAAGTTATTTCTCAAAGTTCAATAGTGCTGTAGATAGAGAAAATTCTACTACTATGGTTTTTGTTAGGATTCTATCTGAGCTATTAAAGGATAAGGTTTTTGGCTCGAGAGTAGTTCCTATCATATGTGATGAAGCCAGAACTTTTGGTATGGAAGGGTTGTTTCCTAAGATAGGAATTCATTCTGCGACAAAACAAAAATACATACCTCAAGACTCCGGTCAGATGATGTATTATAAAGAAGATACAACCGGACAAATTTTACAAGAAGGAATAAGTGAAGCAGGTGCTTTCTCTGCTTGGTTAGCCGCAGCAACTAGTGAAGAGAATAACCAAGAGGTTATGATTCCTTTTTATATATACTATTCTATGTTTGGTTTCCAAAGGGTTGGGGATTTGGCTTGGGCTGCAGGTGATTTAAGTGCAAGAGGATTTTTGCTTGGTGCAACATCTGGAAGGACTACTCTTGCAGGTGAAGGATTGCAGCATTGTGATGGGCATAGCCATTTATTAGCGTCTGCTATACCTAGTTGCAAAAGTTATGACCCTACTTTCTCATATGAAGTTGCAACAATAATACGCTATGGATTATATGACATGTATCAGCAATCTAATAAATGCTATTATTATTTAACTCTTATGAATGATAACTATAAGCATCCTGAAATGCCTAAGAGGGAAAATATACAAGATCAGATAATAAAAGGAATGTACATGTTTGATGTTTTTAGTAATAGTAAAGAGAGCATATGTGAAATTAACTTGATGGGTTCTGGTGCTATTTTATGTGAAGTTATTGAAGCTGCTAAGATATTATCTAGTAAGTATGGTTTAAAAGTATACGTATGGAGTGTAACTAGTATTAATGAGCTTGCTAGGGAAGCTATAAGTGTCAGTCGAAATAATTTATTAAAACAAAGGGATGACGTATCCTATTTACAACAGACCCTTGATGAGCAAGTTGATTCTTCAGTTCCTGTAGTTATAGCAACTGATTATATTAGAGCTTATGCTAATCAAATATCTGCTTATATTAAAAATCCATTTTATTCCCTAGGTACTGATGGATTTGGTAAAAGTGGCTCTAGAGAAGATTTAAGGGCATTTTTTGAAGTAGATAAGGAATCAATAGCGTTTTTTGCACTGAGTGCATTGCATAAAAACGGTAAAATAGATAAAAAGGCATTAACTTCTGCTTTGAAGTTTTTAAATATTGATTCTGATAGATTTTTTAGTTTTGATTCATAATTTTTATATTTTTAAGTTACTCGATCTATTGGGATCAAAGATTTATTGTTGAGATAAGGAATTTTTATGGCTAAGATTTTTAATATTCCTGATATAGGAGATACTGAGGCAACCGTTATTGAAATTTTGGTTAAAGAAGGAGAAGAAGTTAAGGCTCAACAGCCTATATTAACTTTAGAATCTGATAAAGCTAGTATGGATGTGGTTTCTCCATCTGATGGTAAAGTAAAAAAAATACTTTTAAATGTCAATGATAAAGCATTGTCAGATGTACCTTTTTTAGCATTGGAAGACTATAAAGATGACGAAGTTTCTAGTGATGAATCTACAAAGCAGCAGAATAAGACTAAAAGCAATGATGATACTAGTAAGACATCTAAAGTATCTAACTCTAAAAGTCAAGTAATAGAAATACCTGAAGGAGTCGATAGTGCTACTGTTATTGAAATTTTTGTTAAAAAAGGTGATGTTATAGCACAAGGGCAGGCAATATTAACGCTTGAATCTGATAAAGCCAGCATGGACTTTCCTTCTCCTGTTAATGGTATTGTTGATGAAATTTTGTTGAAAGTAAATGATCAGGTTAAAACAGGAGATAAGGCTATAAGTATCTCTCCAGAATCTGTTAGTTTTGCAGGATATGAAGATAGATTTGTAGATATTTCAGAACCAGTGAAATATTCTAACCCAAGTATAGATAATACAGTGGATATAGCTAATGATGCTACTGCAATAAACAGCACAGTAGATTCAGAGACTCAAGTAACAGATATTTACAAGTCTAAAATCATCCATGCAGGACCTGCTACTAGACATCTTGCAAGGGAGTTGGGAGTGGACTTAACATTGATTCCAAGACCAACAGGTCCTTTATCCAGAATAACAAAAATTGACTTATATGAGTATGTTAAAAATAGGGTAAAAACATCGAGTGATAATACTTATGTAGCGTCATCAAATGTAATTGCTACTTCTGTTCCTGAGGTTACTTTGCCTGATTTTTCGAAGTATGGAAAAATTAATAGGGTTTCTATGAGTAAAATGGATATCCTGACAGCTGAAGCTATGTATCGCTCCCATATGAATGTTCCTCCAGTTACTCAATTTGAGGATGCAAATATTAAAGAACTAGAGGGTTTCAGGGTTTCATTGAAGTCCACAGCTGAGAGCAAATCTATTAAATTGACTTTATTATCTTTTATAGTAAAAGCATGTGCTGTAATTTTGAAAGAAAACCCTAAACTCAATAGCTCTTTAGACTTAGTATCAAAAGAGAGAGTATATAAAGAATATTATAATATTGGTTTTGCTGTTGATACGAAACATGGTTTATTAGTTCCTGTTATAAAGGATGTTTTGAATAAAAGCATTTGGGATATTGCCTCAGATATTATATCTCTTAGCAAAAAAAGTGTACAAGCTAGTCTTAGCATATCTGAAATGCAAGGCTCTTGCTTTACTATATCTAGTTTAGGAGGAATAGGAGGTACTTATTTTACTCCTATAGTGAATACTCCAGAAGCTGCTATCCTAGGTCTTGGTAAAAGCCGTATAATGCCTTCATATAACCCTAAAACAGATAGCTTTGAAAAATCATTAAGTTTACCTTTATCACTATCTTATGACCATAGAATAATAAATGGCGCAGATGCTGCAAGGTATATTACTAGATTGAAACACATACTAGAAGATATTCGCCATTTATCTCTTGTATTGTAGAGTTATTCATAATGGCTATAATAGTTTTAACAAGGTCGTTTTTACAAAATCTATAAAAATAGAGGCAAGACACTGTTTTGCCTCCAGATAACGAATTAATAAAATACATCAAATTAAATTTAATTTGAAACAAAAATGAAAGAGACTTAGTACGCCACGTCTTTGCGATTTTTCATCGCTATTTTTACTTCCTTCATTATAAAACAGAGTCAGGAATTTTCTTAATGAGAGTATTGAAAAAAATATTATAATAGAGTGATAGAAAAGAAAATGGAAAGAATTATTAAAGAGCAATAATGCTATTATTCAACAAGTTTTTATAGAGTGTACTTGATTTTTTGATTTTTTTATTAGTAATTTTAGATGGATAAGAGCATTTATGATGCAGATGCTATAGCTAATATATTTAATATAGAAGCTGAGCAGACTATATTAGGTAATATAATAAATGATAATTTGTGTTTAGAAGCAATACAGGATAGAGCATTATTACAAGATAAGGATTTCTATACAGAGAATCATCAGCTTATATTTGCTACAATTTGTTCGTTGATAGATAACGGTAGGCAAGCCGATGTGATTACTATAGCAGATGAATTAGAGAAAAAAGGACTTATAGAAAAGACAGAGGGAGTAGGATATTTGGTAGATTTAGCCACTAATTATTTTCCTGTAGCAACAATAGAGGACTATGCTAAAATAATCCATGATTTATATTTGCGAAGAGAGCTAAAAAATATCGCACAATCTATAGCACAGTCGGTATCCAAGCCTAAAGGGTCTGATGTTAGAGAAACTATAACAGAGTTTGAATCTAAGATATATGAATTGACACAGTTTAGGAGTATAAATAATACCCTTAAGTCAGCAAGTGATCTAGCCAAGACTACAGTAGAGCACATGCAAATGATGTTTCGGGATGAAAAGGATTTATTGGGAATATCTTATGGGTATAAGGATATAGATAGTGTAACATCTGGCATGCAAGGAGGGCAGTTAATTATAATTGCAGGTAGGCCTGGTATGGGTAAAAGTAGTTTTGCTATAAATGTTGCAGAAAATATTATTATGAATATGCCTAAGATGCCAGTTTTGATATTTACACTGGAAATGTCAAGTGAAAATGTAGTTATGAGAATGTTATCTTCTATGACAAATATACAATTATATAGCTTAATGACAGGTAAGCTTACAGAGGATAATTGGGCGATAGTCACAAGTGAGATTAAGCGTCTACAGGAAAGGCCTCTTTATATTGACGATGCTCAAGCTCTGACACCACATATAGTAGGCTCAAGAGCCAGAAGACTTTCTCGGCAACTCAATCAAAAACTAGGGCTTATAGTGATAGATTACCTTCAGTTGATGCACTCAGGTGAATCAAATGAAAATAGAGCGGTAGAGGTATCGAATATATCTAGAAATCTAAAACAGTTATCAAGAGAGCTAGATACTCCCATAATAGCCTTATCTCAGCTAAATAGAGGAGTAGAGTCTAGAACAGATCGCAAGCCGAATTTAGGAGATTTAAGAGAGTCTGGTGCTATAGAACAGGATGCAGATGTGGTTATGCTTATATATAGAGATGATTTTTATAATAAAGATTCTGTAGAGCCAAATATTGCAACTATAAATATTGCAAAGAATAGAAATGGTCCTGCAAAGGATAATATCAAGCTAGCATGGCTTGGTCCTTTAACTAGCTTTAGAAACTTATATACAGATTATCAAGATGAGTAGTAGTTTTTAGTTTTTTTTGTTTTGATAATTTATCTTTATCATTTAATTGAAATTATATGAGTATTAACATAAAAGAAAAAAAGTCTATTTTGAAAGCTCTGAATTTTATAGTAGAAAGGAGTTTTCATGAAAAAATATCTTCTAATCAGCTAATAATGAACCTAGAAAATAAATTTCTGTTAAAAAATTTAGTTCAAGAATCCAATAATGTATGTGAAGGGGATATTTTCGTTGCTATAGCTAAGGATATTGAAAAAAGAAAACTGCATATAAAAGAAGCACTTGAAAAAGGATCTGTTCTAATTCTAAGTGAAATAGATGAGGATAATTTAGGTGATGATGGTTCAAAAAGTGAATGCACTATCGAACTTATAGATAAGAGCTCTTTACGTGAAATAAATGATGTAAATGATAGAGAAGGAGATATTGATAATGCGTACTTTGGTTTAGTACCAAAGATATCCATAAATGGATTATCTAAGAAGTTATATATTATATCTAGTGAGTTTTATAATAATCCATCACATAAAACTAAGGTTATAGGTGTAACTGGTACCAATGGTAAAACTTCGATAACCTTTATGATAGCTTCGATATTAGAGCAACTGGGTAATAAAGTTGCACTAATAGGTACTACTGGATATGGCATGATTGATGACTTAAAAGAAGCATCTCACACCACGCCGATGACAGATAAACTGCAGCATTTGATTGCAGGCTTTGTCAATCATGGAGTAGACTATGTAGTAGCTGAAGTTAGCTCTCATGCTTTAGAGCAAAAAAGAGCTGATGGAATAAAGTTCAATGGCGCAGTTTTTAGCAATTTATCTCATGACCATTTAGATTATCATAAAACAATGGAAGAATATGAGAAAGCAAAGTTCTCTTTATTTTCTAAAGTTATTTCTCAAGAAGATAAATCTATAATTGTAATAAATCTAGACGATGAGTGTGGGCAAAAGTTTTATAGCAAGTTAAAAGGCAATGATAAACACTTAGTTATGGGCTTTGGGCTATATTATGATGATAATTCAAAATCTAATCAATTAAATGATTCAGTAGCAGGTATCAACCACAATAGCAATGAAAATAAAGCACAATTAACACTTAAAATACTAAAGCAAGATTTTAATGGATTTGAAGTATTGTTGAGCTCTGTATACGGCAA
Source organism: Gammaproteobacteria bacterium Psp_hYS2021 (assembly GCA_963455285.1). Taxonomy (GTDB): domain Bacteria; phylum Pseudomonadota; class Gammaproteobacteria. The sequence continues at coordinate 1,647,820 of OY734021.1, read as the reverse complement.
TTACGAATTTTATATACCTATATTTGGTAAATATAACTTAAGTAATATAGGATCTAGCATACTTTATTGTTTGGGTCTGGGGTATAGTTTAGACTTGATAAAAAAAACACTTGATAAAATCAAACTACCTAGAGGCAGGCTAGAGAAAGTCAGTTCAGATTTTATAGAGTTAAATGACTTAAATGTTTTTGTTGACTATGCGCATACGCCTGATGCTTTGGAAAATGCACTATTGGCTCTTAGAGAACACTCTGGTGGAGAGCTTATCGTGGTGTTTGGTTGTGGTGGAAATAGAGATAAAACTAAGAGGCCTGAAATGGGTCAAATTGCCTGTAAAATAGCAGACAAGATTATTATAACTAGTGATAATCCAAGGTATGAAGAACCAAATGCGATTATTGCAGATATTATAGCTGGAATTGATACTATATCGAGAAATAAAGTTATATCCATTACACAAAGGAAAGAAGCTATAAAATACGCTATTGAGAGCTCACAAAAAGGCTCTACAATTATTATAGCAGGAAAAGGGCATGAAACATATCAAGATATTAAAGGGGTGAAAGATCATTTTGACGACGTGGAGGAATGTAAGATGGTTATTAAATAAATAGTACTTATTTTTATATTTTATGAATGACTTAAAACATAATTCATTACTTAAAATGCAGGAGGTTTGTGGCGGAGAGATTATAAATATAGGTAGTGATATGAATAGTATTTACTTCACTAGTATATGCCATGATACCAGACTCTTAAAACCATGTCAGATGTTTATCGCACTTGTAGGAGAAAAAACTAATGGGCACGACCATATCTTTAGCGCACAGGAAAAAGGCGCAAGTTGTGCTTTGGTCTCAAGAGATATAAGTAATGAATCTAATATTCCACTGCTATTAGTAAGTGATGTTAAAGATGCTTTAATAAAGTGGGCTATTTATTTAAGAAGTATTTTTAAGGGTAAAGTCGTAGCATTGACAGGTAGTGCAGGTAAAACAACTACAAAAGAGATAATAGTTCGGATATTAAGCCTCTCTATTTTGCAACAGTATAAAAGTAAAAAATATAGAATTAATTCATCTTTAGCACAAGTACAAGATGAAGGAGAGCTAAATGATAAATTGGTATATGATAAGCTATTGTATACTAAAGGAAATTTCAATAATGACTTAGGTGTTCCACTCACTTTATCAGCTATGACAAGACATCAGGAATATGCTGTATTGGAATTGGGTGCAAATCACTTAGGAGAAATTGCCAAATTAGTACAGTGGGTCAAGCCACATATTTCGCTACTGGTCAACGCAAGTGAAGCGCATATAGGAGAGTTTGGTTCTCTTGAAAATATAGTTAAAGCCAAAGGTGAAATATTTATGTCTGTAAACTGTAAAGAGATGTCTCATAAGGGCTTATATGAAAGAGCATTTATTGATAGAAAAACATCTATAATAAATCTAGATTCACCACATGCAAATTATTGGGTAAATCTTGCAAGTCAAAATAGCTCTGAGATTGTATTATTTGGTGATAATTCTTCTGATCTAAATCTTAAGGTAGATAAGCTAAGTTTATGCACTGGTATTAGCTATAAATTAGTGTTGGCAAGTGATAAAAAAATATCAGAAAAATCGATAGAATTTGATATATCACAAAGTCATTTAAGTCAAGATTATTTAGACTATAGTGATAAAGACAAAGCCGATGATACAAAAACAAGGATAAATATAAATTTACCCGGAGAATATAATATATACAATGCTTTAGCAGCTAGCTCAGTAGCTATTACACTATCTATAGATATGGATGATATAGTTAAAGCGATTAAGTCTTTTAAGTCTGTGAAAGGAAGAGTTGATTTTATTGATTGTAAAAATAAGCTTGGTAACTTTAAGCTTATAGATGATAGTTACAATGCAAGCCCAGAGTCTGTTAGGCAAGCTATAAAGATAATTAAAAATATTAACTCTCCAAATAAGGTTTTTATTCTGGGCTTTATGGCAGAGCTGGGTCAATATTCAGAATCTTTGCATCAAGAGGTAGCTAGATTGTTACTTTATGGTAATGTGGACGACGCTGGTAATATAAATAGCGGTATAAATGAGCTTTGGTTAGTTGGAGAACAAACAAAACCTATGCTTAGCATTATAAAGAATATTTCATATAGATACTTTTCTAGTAAAGATAATCTTATAGCTGAGTTAAAAAGACTGCCTGAAAAATACTTTAATGGAAGTTATATTTTAATTAAAGGGAGTCTTTCAAGTGGAATGAGCGATGTAGTAAACTATCTGAAAGCTCTTACGTGAGCCCTTGTGTGTAAATTTCTGTAAATTGTGCTATTTTAAAAATATTTCTTATTTTTTAAGTTTTTTAAGTCTATTTTGTTTTTTAGAACGGTATTAAAAAAAATATATATAAATCTAGGAGGCTAGTTAATATGCTATATGAGCTGATTCTTATCTTAGTTGATTATTTTAGTTGGATAGGTGCATTTGGTTACATAACTACAAGGGTAGTTATTAGTCTTCTATTTTCGTTTTTTATAGGGATAACGATAAGTCCTTGTATAATAGTTCGCCTAAAACAACTGAGGTTCCATAAGACAAAGTCTAACATTCATATGCACAAGCATGGCATACCGAGTATGGGAGGATTTATAATTTTATTCAGTACAATAATTAGTGTTATATTGTGGGCAGATTTATCAAGCTTTTATATTTGGGTTTGCTTATTTACTTTGATTGCTTTTGCTGTAGTTGGAGGTTTAGTAGACTTCTTAAAAATATACAATAACTCGTCTAAGGGGCTGAATAATTATTATAAAGTTTTCTTTGAGTTTTTAATTGCGTTATTAGTTTTATCTTATGTGTATATTAACTCTCCACAAGAGTATGTAAATAGTTTATATTTGCCCTTTCTTAAAGATTTTAATTTAGCAATAGGAGTATTTGGATACTTAGCAATAGGTATAATGATTATGATAGGTAGTAGCAATGCTATTAGTTATACAGATGGGCTTGATGGGCTTGTAATAGTACCTGTTTTACTGGTCGTTACTGTATTATCTGTATACATTTATATAAGTGGGAATACAGTTTATTCAGATTATCTACATATGCTATATATACCAAATATAGGGGAATTATCTATATTTTGTGGAGCTATATTAGGATCTGGCCTTGCGTTTTTGTGGTTTAATTCGCATCCTGCGCAAGTATTTATGGGTGATATTGGGTCTGTTTCCTTAGGTGCTGTTTTGGCATTATTTGCTATACTTGTTCGCCAGGAAGTTGTATTTTTAATCGTAAGTGGTGTATTTGTGATAGAAGCTTTATCTGTGTTGATACAGCGTTTAGGGTATAGATTTATCAATGGAAAAAGAATCTTTAAGATGGCACCACTTCATCATCATTATGAGCTTTCAGGTATTTACGAATCAAAAGTTGTAATTAGATTCTGGATAGCATCTATAATCTTAGCATTAATAGGTTTGATTATGTTGAAGTTGAGATAATATCATATGAAGAATGAGTAAAAATGCTATAGTTATAGACCTATAAAGGAGTAGTGTGAGAAATATTAAGAATAAATATTTGGTCATAGGTCTTGGAGTTACGGGTTTTTCTGTTTTAAGGTTCTTGCACAGTCACGATGAGGATGTTGCTGTATGTGATATGAGAGAAAAAGGAACAAATAGTGCTGATGCTATAGAAGTTACTTTACAAACAGAATATCCTGATATTAAATATCATTTTGGTCGCATTGTAAATATTATTAATGCAAATGTATATGTCGTATCTCCTGGGATTTCGCTTGAGATTCCAGAGTTAGTGGATGCCAGGTCAAGAGGAATTAAAATAATAGGTGATATAGATATTTTTATGCACTATGTCAGCTGTGCTGTTATAGCTATAACAGGCACTAATGGTAAAAGTACAGTTACTTCTCTTATAGAACATATATTTATTTCAGCAGGATTTAAGGCGAGAGCTGTGGGTAACATAGGATTGCCTGTACTGGATGCGCTTAGTGCAGATAGAGATGAGAATATAGATTATTATATTTTGGAGCTATCGAGTTTTCAGCTTGAAAGTAGCACCTATTTACCTTTAGAAGTAGCTATGTTATTGAATATAAGCGAAGATCATTTGGATAGACATCATACGATGGAAAGCTACTTAAAAATTAAGCAAAAAATATTCGATCAAGCTAATTATGCAGTGTTAAATAAAGAAGAGCCTGATACTTTTCCTACTATATTTTATGGGCAAGTCATTCAAGTAACTATTAATGAGCCACTATTGGGCGAATGGGGAATAATCTACCAGGAGGAAGATATTACACAAAGTAACATTTTATTTGATAGTCTAGATGAAGTGCAACAAAATGCAACTTATATTACATATGGCAATAGTAAAGTTATAGATGTATCTGATATGAAGATAAAGGGTAATCATAATTACATGAATGCAATGTTTGCTGGTGCTGCCGTCCACTGTATGGGAATTTCTTTAGGTGATATATCAGATGGACTAAAGTCATTTGAACCCTTAGCACATAGGGTAACTGTTGTAGCTAATCATAAGTCAGTTATGTATATAAATGACTCTAAAGCCACCAATATTGGAGCGACTAAAGCATCGGTTGAAAGTATAGGTAACATTAAAAGAAAAAATATTATTTTATTTTTAGGTGGAAAACTTAAAGGAAATGATCCAATTCCTTTAAGGGAGCCGCTTTCTAATTATGTAAAAAATTGTTATGTGTATGGAGAGGATGCCGATATATTATTAGATAGATTACAAGGGTCTAGTAGAGTAGAAAAAGTGAAAGAGATTAAAGAAGGGTTGGTAAAATCGTTAGATATAAGTTTGCCTGGCGATATCGTTTTACTGGCACCTGCTTGTGCTAGTTTTGACCAATTTAATTCTTTTGAGCATAGGGGAGAGTGTTTTACTAATTGGGTAAAGGAAATCATCTTAAATGAACATTTGGGTGAACATAGCGATGATTAATACATAATAACTAATTGTATTATCTTAATATATATTCTTAAGGATTCATACTTAAAAACATATATAAGATGTGTAAAATGTAATATTAAAATTGTGCTAATAAAAACTTTCATGTCTAGCCAAAGTAATCGAAATAATCAAAACTCAAAAGATACTCTCACTGATAAAACTTTACCTTCTGCAGATTCTGCTAGTAATAAGACACAAGTACCTGATGAAAATGAAAGTATCTATAACATATATGACGATACCATCTCGGGCTATACAGTAACCACTCCAAATAAACACAAAGAAGTAGAGATATCTATTAGCAATAAGGTAAGTTCTAATAAGGCAAATGCTAAAAAAAGAAGGAGCTATAGTAGCTCATCGAATAAAAGTCATAATATATTTATTAGGTTTCTAAGAGAGTTTTTGCCAGAGACATTAAATGCTTGGAGGTTTCTTTTTACAAATCAAAGAGTTGCACTAATCAGCTTATTTACATTATTATTTTTTGGATTAATTGTATTAAAATCAGCGTCTATAGGAGTGAGTGCTTATTATTATGGTTCAGAAAGTCATGATTTATTTTTCAATAAACAGCTATTAGCGATAGGTCTTGGCATTGTATTATTTGTTGTTTTTTATTCTTTGCCAGTAGATGAGTTTTGGCGAAGGTTTAGGTATTTGGCACTTATATTATCATTTTTGATATTAGTTTTGGTTTTATTGATTGGCAAAGAAGTAAACTCTGCAAGGAGATGGATTAGTATAGGTCCTTTACAGATTCAGGCTATAGAAGTAGTGAAATTATCTTTTTTTGTTTACATAGCAGGCTTTTTAGAGAAATTATTTAAAAATACTTATGTAAAGATGATGCAGCTAGGCCTCATATTATCTATATTAATTTTTTTAATTATACTACAGCCAGATTATAAATCTGCTATGTATATGTTGTTGATAATGGGAATAGTTTTATTCCTCAATCGAGTCAATATTGTGTTGCTTGGTAGTTCTTTACTTATGGTTTTAATTGTAGGAGGTGTTTTGCTTTTTATAGAAGACTATAGGGTTACCAGATTAGTAGATTTTTTTCAGAGCTTTTTAGAGGATGGTCAAGGAGGCTATCAATATACGAATGCATTATATGCAATACAAAGAGGTGGTTTATTTGGAACAGGGTGGACAAATAGTATTCAAAAATACGGATATTTACCTGAGTCGCATAATGATTTTATTTTTTCTGTCATGATAGAAGAATGGGGAGCTATATTTGCAGTTTGTTTCTTTATAGCTTATTGTTTTTTTATACTTTATTTTTTCTTTAGAATATCGAGTAAGCTTTATTCAAGGGGACATGTTTATATTGCAAATTTAGGTTGGCTTTTATCTTTAGCGTTACTTTTAAATGCATACATACATGTTTTAGTGAATATTGGATGGGTACCTGTTACAGGAATATCTTTCCCTTTTCTCAGCTATGGTGGTAGTTTGACTTTCATGAGTTTGGGAATATTGGGAATACTATTTAGGATATCTTATGAATATAATAAGAAATATGCCAGTAAGTTAGATGTATTTTAGAAAATAGTAAAATTGCTTTTCATGTCTGCCATTCATGTACAGGGATGACAGACGTAGTGATAGGCCTAAATATAAATACGATTTAAATACGGTTTTTTAGTGCTTTTTACATCTTCGAGGATATTACTGATGATATCCACTCAATTCCTTTGAGGAAGTATTTAACTCCGAATTTTTCATTTGGAGAATGAATGTCATCTATATTCGATCCCAAATCCATAAGGATAACACTTGTACCTAATATCTCTTCAAATGTAATTAGTACAGGAATACTTCCGCCTGTGAACGTGGGTTGAGGTTCTTTTTGGTATACTTGCTTCATTTTTTCTTTTATAGCTTTATAGTATTCATTATCTAAAGATAATGAATAAGCTCTGGCTCCATCATGTATAATTACTTCTACATCGACTGTATTAGGCGCTATATTTGTTATGTATGATTTAAAATTTTTAGCTATTTCTTCCCAATTTTGATTATGTACAAGTCTCATAGTTATCTTGGCTTGAGCTATAGATGGTATAATGGTTTTGCCACCTTCTCCTGTATATCCTCCCCATAATCCGTTAATTTCCAAAGTTGGTCTAATTGCCATGGATTCACTAGGGGTATATCCTTTTTCATTTATTAGCTCAGAGATTTCTAGGTATTGTTTTATCTTTGATTCGTCATTCCAGTATAGAGATTTTCTATTTGAATCGGGTAATTCTATAACATCATCATAGAAATGTGGGATTTGTATTCTTTGGTCTTTATCTTTTAACATGGATATCATATTTGATATTACTTGCAGAGGATTATCCACAGCGCCGCCATAAATTCCTGAGTGTAAATCTTTATTTGGTCCAGTCACTTTAATCTCAGACGCTAAGAGCCCTCTAGTACCAACACACATAGTAGGGCTATCTATAGAAGTTAAACTTCCATCAGAGACAATACACAAATCTGCTTTTAATAATTCTTTATTTTCTTTTACAAAATCTCCTAAATTAATAGAACCGACTTCTTCTTCACCTTCGATCACTATTTTAATATTGAACTTCAAAGTTTTAAGAGCCATAGCTGTTTCTAAGGCTTTTATGACAGCAAATACTTGTCCTTTATCATCTGATGCACCTCTGGCGTAAATATAATGATTTTCTATATATGGTTCAAAAGGGTCTTTTTTCCATAAATTAAAAGGCTCAGCTGGCTGAACATCGTAGTGACCATAAAATAATATAGTTTTAGCATTTTTATCTATTATTTTTTCTCCATAGACAATAGGGTGGCCGGGAGTGCTAAATATTCTGGTCTCTAAGCCAATATCCTTTAAGCTACTACAAACCCATGTAGCTGCTTTATGCATATCATCGTTATGAGTGCTTTGTGCGCTGACGGAAGGTATTTTGAGCAATTCAAATAATTCTTTTAAGAATTTGTCTTTTTGGTTGTAAATATAGTCATTTATCTTTATATCCATAATTTTATAGTTTATAAAAAGTTTAGTAAAATCGTCTTAATATCTGAATTATAAAAATCATATAATTCTTATAAGTATTTATGCTTTGAGCATCTCGGCTGGATATATCTTCGTAGCTCTCCATGATGGGTAAATGGTAGATAATATACAAATACTAAACGCAAATAGAATAACCGTTAGAATATCTGATAGCCATATTTCGGAAGGTAAGTAAGAGATAAAATATGTATTTGCATCCAAAAATCTTATACCAAATAGTGACTCTATAAAGTATATAATAGAGCTGATATAATAAGCTCCTACTACTCCAAGTAAGCTTCCCAACAAACAGCCTGCAATGCCGATCCATGTGCCCTGTAACATAAATATCATTATTATATCTTTTACTCCTGCGCCCATAGTTCTTAGGATAGCAACTTCTGTTCTCTTTTCCTGTACTATCATCACAAGAGTGGCAAGTACATTAAATGCAGCGACCAAAATTATGAAAAATAATAATAATCCTATCATTCTCTTTTCTAATTGTATTGCGGAAAATAAATTACCATAAGAATAAGTCCAGTCTCTTATAGAGAAACTAATACTATCCAAGCTAAATCTCAAGTTTCTTGACAATATAGGAGCTTCTAAAACGTCATTGAATTTTATTCTCAATGATCTTACTGCATCAGTAGGTATACCAGTGAGCCTTGCTGCGTCTGTAATATGAATGAAACTGTAAACACTATCTATTTGAGAGTTTGTATTAAATATTCCAATAACTTGGAATCTCTTAAACACAGGAGCAAATCCTGCTATGCTACCTACTACTTTTGGCAAAACTAAAGACACATAGTCGCCAACATGAACTTGTAAGTCAAAAGCTAAACTACTGCCGAGGATTATACCGAATGGTTGATGATTTAAGTCTTCTATTCTACCATACGACATATTATTTGGTATATTCGATACTCTAGTCTCCTCAGATGGGCTTATGCCATTTATCAAAGAGAAAGAACTAGAACCTCCTCTATCGGAAAATAGGACTGCTTCTAAGTGATTTAAAGGTGCAACTGCATCCACTCCATCAAAATTTGATACCTCATTAGCAACATCTCTCCAATTATCAAGGGTGCCTCTATGACTTAAAACAGCGTGCGGTATAGAGCCTAATATCCTATTTTGTAGCTCGGTTGAAAAACCGTTCATGACGGATAAAACAATTATCAATACAGCTATGCCTAATATTAAGCCAATAGTGGAGGTTTTAGATATAAATGATACAAAGGCATCTGAGCTTTTTGTCATCGTATATCTTATGCTTATAAACAATAGAGTCGAAAATTTCATAAAATCAGTTTAAAAATAGTTATTATATTTACAATTTATGGTTAAATTCATACTGAATTTTTTATTCGGGGTAAAGAGGTATCAGATTTTTAGATTTATTTTTACTTCTACTAAATTTACTTTTTATATATTTAATAAAAGATAGTTTCTGAGATATTTTATTTTCCGTTTTAATTGAAGATCTTGGATGTTTTTGTAATTTATTATCATTATTTTTAATATATTTTACAAATCCACTTATAGATGAATGGTATTTTGATATGTATATTTTTCTGATTTGAGAGAGAATATATAGTATATAAGTTTTCTTTTTTGTGGCTATTGGATCTATATTTCCTTCATTTTTAAAAGCTAGTCCCATAATTTCTTGCGATATAGTTTCCCAATCTTTAAATAGTTTTGAGTGTTTAGGATTATTTTTATCTAAGTCTTGGACTATATTATCTATGCTATAACATTTTTTATTTGTCCACAGAGCATAGCAACTCAATAAATTCTTATTGGCTTTTAGATAATTAGATGATTTTATAGCAAATAAGGTATCGTAATAAATCCTTTTTTCATCATTAATATACTTTTTTCTGAATTTAATATATATAAGCATTTTAGGCATTATCTTATATATTGTGTAAAATATTGCTGATAAAGTAACCACAATAAACAATATAAAATTAATCTCTCCTGTAGAAATATTAGTGGTGAATAAGTCAGAATATGTTAAAAAAGCCCTTGATACTTTATCTATCAGTGATTCTTGATTTGTTGATATCCGCTCAATGAGTATACTTTGTGAAGATGTTTCTTGAAAATTCTGAGTATTACTAGAATTATTAGAATCATTATCTGATATATTTATATAGTTATTATCTCCACGGCTTATCAATAGGTCCTCTTTTATCGAGCGTCTTGTATCCCAAACAGTTATCATATAGACAGGTAATTCTATGTTACCTACGCCTGAGACTACATAATTTATCTTTTGAACCACTTTTGTGATAATAGAATCATCGTCATTTAGAATAGTTTTCTCTATCTTTTCAGGATATGCTGTAATTAGATTAGATGGGTTTTGTATATTAGATAAAATACCATCAGGTATTTGTGATGGAAGTAAGCCATCAAATAATAGTGTGATTTCTTGACTAAATGAATCACCTAACTGTAATGAATTTAAATTTTCCCATCTTTGAAATACTTCTATATTTTTTACAGGCAACCAATAGCTATCTAAATAAGCTGGAGGTTCGATTCTTATACTAGAGCTTTTGCTAGAGTAAGAAATAGTCTTTCCTAATACATCAGTTTGTGCTTTGGTATAATTAGCTTGGAAGGGGACACTTGCAGTAAATACTTGTTCTGGAATATTTAGCTCGCCTGTTTTTTGAGGGAATATAGTATATTTTATTCTTAATACTTCATGTTCTATATTATTTTTTAGCGTTATTTCTCTATTTTGTGAAGTAGCAATTGCGATTGCATTTGGCATATTTAGCTTTGAAAGAGAAGCATTGCTCAGTGTTAGGGGTGTTTCTATAAATATCGTATAATCAAAGGCTTCTTGTACATATGCAGAGGATTTGCTCAAAAATGTACTGATTTTTATAGGATTGGATATTGCTCTTTGTTCAAATATAACAGGTATTTGTATTTCCTTAGATATTGAATCATAGTATTGCATTTGTGGGATACTTATCTGCTCTAGCTCATTTTTCAATACAAGCTCTAAACTTAACTCCAGCTCATAGGTTTTTACATTGTCATTCAATATGGTTTGCTGGTTGCTTTGGCTACCAATCACTTCAAAGTCATCGTAAAGTAGCTCTAAGTTTTTTATTTCAGCAATGTTTATAGGAATATCTGATTTTACTGATATTAGTAGGTTAAATGATCTATCGTGAAATACTCTTTGGTCTAATAAGCTCACTTCTATTGAAGCAAAAGAAATTATACTTGATAGCAGAAGTAATATACCAAGTGTAGCTTTAATAAAGCTAGATATTAAAGCTTTATAAGCTATGTTTACATAGGCGGTATTTACCTGAATTACTCTATTTGAAATATTATCTATCATAGTATAAAAAAGACTAATAGGCTAAAGCTACATATTATTCAAAGGTGCTTGTAGCAGAAGATATATTACTATACTGTCTATTATATTCTATAAATAGTTTTCTTCTGAGTAAATTTGCAGGATTTGTGTTTAAACTTTCTAATTGTTGTATATGAAAATTAGGTGTTTCATCGTAGTTTTCATTATCGTTGTTTTGGTTGGATAGAGTATTTTCGTTTGATATTGAGGGAGGAGGTTGATTACTCTCTCCTTGTGAAGTATCGCTTAAATTTGGGCGGATTTCTGGTTCGTCTTCAGTGTTAGAAGAATTATCCCTTTGTAGGTCAGTATCAGGAGATGGCTGATTTGATTGACTGTCACTGGATGCAGAAGGTGGCGAGTTTGCTTTGCTATCTTCATCGTTTTGGTCGCTATTGTTTGTATCTCTTGGGGTATTTAAGAATGCATTTATAAGGTCCATATTTTTTTTTGCTTTGATTTGAATTAGTAGCGAAGTTTCAGGCGAATCAACAAGCCCTTCAAATACTTGTACTGCTTCATGTAGTCTTCCTTGATTTGCTAAAGCTAAACCTAAGTTATATGTGCTTTCTTGGGTATTTTCTTCTCTCCATAATCTCTCTGCTAAAGTATAGTCTTTAGCTCTTAGTGCAGACAGTGCTTGCCAATTGTGATTTTGAAATAATCTCTTGGCAGTGGAGAAATTTTCTTCGTTATACGCCATCATAGCTCTTTGGTCAGGAGTAAAAAATAACTTGTAGAGAAACTGTGTAAATAAATTATCTTGTGAATTTTCATTTGATATTCTTTGATTTATATTAGGTAAGCTTTGTGCGTATGAGTTATAGGGTATAAATAATAAATTAGCAGATATTATCTTAAAAAAAACTGCTATTATTATTGTGTTAAAAAATAAGCTAGACTTAAAATGAAATAAAATAAGTAAAATAAATATAATTAAAAATATTAAATATGGCCCATAATCGCTCCAGCTGTTAAATAAATTATCTTCGCTTGACCATATAGGTGAGCTTCTCTTGAAAAAAACAGAAATATTTTTTATATCGTCATCTGTATTTGTTATCTGTTGCCATAGTGAGTTATTTGCTTGTGCTATAGCTATGGAGTTTTCTTTTATATAAGGAGCTTTTATTAGCTCGCCTGAGCTATTTTTTAGAAAAGCTCCATTATTATCTATAAATGCACCCCCTTCACCTATGGATAAAATGGCTATTTGAGCTTCAGCATCACTTCTAGCGGCATAATTGGATATGGTTTTATTTACTGGAGTGATTTGGGTTTTAGGTATATAGCTAGTTATTATTAGAATATTATTCAAAGATGATGTTGATTCATCAAGTACTCTAAAGGCAAGGTCAAGCGCTGTTTTAAGATTATATCCATTAGAAGGCATGATACTTGGATCTAGTGCTTCTAAAAAATTTAGAATAGTAGCATCATCTTTTGTGAATGGATTTATAACGTAGGCTGTATCAGTAAAAGCGATTAGCCCTACAGAGTGTTCTTTATTTTGGTTCAAGAAGTCTTGTATTTTAAATTTTGCTCTTTGTAGTCTATTAGGAATAATATCTGTGCCTTTCATAAACCACGATGTATCCAAGACTATAAGAGTATTTTGGTTATTTACTAAGCCACTTTCGGTAGTTCTTTCTCCTTTCCAACCCGCGATCGACAAAACAAAAGTCAATAACATTGTAACCAATAATGTCAAAAATAACTTATCGCTTAAGCGACTTTGTTTTATAAGGTATTTTTTTAATATATTCTTAAATGATTTTGATTTTTTTACGCCTACGTTCTTATGTATACTAGTATTTGCTAATAAGTGAGGTAATAGCTCAGGGTCTATAATATTATCTAAACTATTTTGTTTGAAAGGGTATTTATATAGTAAGTAAATCACGATAGCTATTGGCACAAGCCATAACAGCTGTTCTGGTCTTAGTATAGGTAAATAGTTTACCCAGTCAAATAAACTCATTTAAGTGTTGGATTTGTAAAAAGTGGTAATTTATAAATATTGAATATAACTTATTTAATATACAAATTACCTAAAAGCTATCAAATAGTTATAATTTTAAAGTAAAATAAATTGCCTAGACAAGGCTAATTATATACTATATACTATAAGCTAACAATTATTTTTTCCAAATAATCTATTTTTTTAAAAATATATTATAGCAACTTAAATATTAAAGATAAAATTGATATGTGTATAACAAATTATGAAGTTTTATATTTAAGCAAAAAAAGAAAAAAAGCAAAAAATGGGATAAAGTATTACCTTCATTATTTTTTTAACTCATCCAATCATTCTTATCTTCAACATTCCACTTTGTGGATACTTTAATTAAATTACTCCAAAAAGATAATGATGACTTTCCTGTAATATCTCCATGACCAAACTTAGAATGGGCTAAGCCACCGAAAGAAAATGGCTCTCTAGGTACAGGAATACCGATGTTTATTCCCAGCATTCCAGCTTTTAGCTTCTGTATGGCATCGCCTGCTAAGCGACCATTTTGTGTCAATATAGAAGCGCCGTTACCATAAGGAGAGGTATTTTGTATAGATAGCGCCTCTTCTAGTGTTTTTACTCTTTTGATTTCCAAAATTGGACCAAAAACTTCTTCGGAGCTCATTTTGTTGGGCTCTTTAGACCAGTCTATTATAGAAGGTCCAATTAGGTGTTTATTATTACCTATTTCAAAGTTTCTTCCATCTACGAGAATATCGGCTCCTTTACTTTCAGATTCTGCTAAATAATTATGCATTTTATTAACAGCATCTTTGCTTATCAGATGTGGTAAGTCAATACCAGCAACCATATTTTTTGTACTATCGACAAGCTCTTTAATTATATGATCTGTATTACCGACTGCTAATACTACTGATACAGCCATACATCTTTGCCCAGACATGCCAAAAGCTGACGCTTTGATATCTCTGATAACCGCTTCTTTTTTAGCATCAGGCATTAGAATTATGTGGTTTTTTGCTCCACCAAGAGCTAGTACTCTTTTTAGTGAATTAGATGCAGTTTTATAAACTATTTTTGGACAGTGGTAGAGCCTACGAATGAAACTGCTTTAATATCAGGATGCTCACATATAGACTCAACAACTTCCTTAGTGCCGTGTACGACATTATATATGCCATCAGGCAAGCCGGCTTCTTTCCATAGATTAGCCACAAAATTAGCACAAATAGGAGTTGCCTCAGATGGTTTTAATATCATGGCATTTCCTAGAGTTATGGCGTTTGGTACTGTCCAATGAGGAACCATCACAGGAAAATTGAAAGGAGTAATACTTGCAACTACTCCTAAGGGCCTATATTCTTCATGACAAAGTATTCCTTTACTCACTTCTTCTATATTTCCTGTTATGATTTGAGGAATGGAAGCTGCAAATTCACAAAGCTCAATGGCTTTATCCACATCAGCATAGGCCTCATCCATAGTTTTACCATTTTCCGTGTGCAATAAATTAGATAAGTCATTCCTATTTTGTATGAGCAATGCTCTGTATTTATATACAACTTGTGACCTTTCTTTGAGTGTTTGAGCTGACCATTGTTTTTGGGCAATGGAAGCCAATTGTACTGCCTTGTCCAAGTCGTTCCTTGTGGATATAGGGACATAGCCTATTATAGAATCAGTTATAGGAGAGGTAACCTCTAGTGTATCTCCGTTGTGTTTATGAAAGCTACCATTGATAAAATTTTCTATTTTATGCATAAGTTTCTTTGATGGTTAAATTCTGTGAAAGTGGTAAAACTAATATAATCATAATATTATAATAATTGAGTAAATAAAGTCATAATTGATAAAAATAATCAGTCTTTAAAAATCCAAATAAATGTACTATATAGTATACTTTAATATATCATATAGCTTGATAAGAATAGCTTGTCTATCTTTTTATAATAAAAAATAAATGAGAGGACAGATGAATTTTATGTTTTTAGAGATAAAAGAGATGAAAATGAGTAAAGAAAATAGAACTTTGTTTTATATACGGGCTTTACTTTTATTGGCATTATTAAATATATCATTAAACACTAATGGAGAAGAGATAGTATCAGATATAATCCTAGAAATTAAACAACAAGAGCAAGGGAATTTTAAGACTTTATCTGCTCAAGAGGCAAATTATTATGCTAGAAATAAAATTTTTGAACTTAAGGCAGCTAATGGTGGGTATGTAGGCTTTAAGTCTTTGATGCTAAGTAATGAAAATGATGTGCTTAGGTTAGTTGCTAATCTACCCAAAAAAATGTCTGTTTCAGATGCTTGGGATTATATTGAGGAATTAAAACTGGAAAATGATTTAATAATAGAAGCAGTGCCTAATATAAAGTTTGTTGGACATCAAGAAGAACCAGAGCCAGTAGAGCCGGATAACTGTTCATTTTTTCAGAGGTTGGGCTTGAGTGTTCCTATTGTATTTGCAAACTGTGATGGTACTAATTATGATGACAAGACTTATGATCAATTTAGTACTAATTTACAAGGTGGTAATTTTTTATTACCTTTAGCTAATACTTTTATTGAAAATACGAAGCGTGTTCCAATATCTCAATGGTACCTTCATGATCAATCTCGTACTTGTACTAACAATGATGGTTCTTGTAGCATAGATGTTCCCATAATAGCGTCTGCAAATATATATGGTGCTTGGGATAATGGATATATAGGGTTAGCAGAGAATATAACTGCAATTTTAGATGCTGGTGTAGATGTGAATCGTATAGAGCTCAAAGATAAATTTGTCCGTATTAATGGTAGTTTGGTGGGGTATAATGTATTCACCCAAGATAATAACGTCTCTGAAGGTTCAACTCCTGAAGAAGAGGAATGTTTAGCTGACGACCCACCTTTTTCTCATGGTTCTTTTGTTACGGGTCTTTTTGGAGCTGATAGAGAAAGCTCTCTTATAGCAGGAGCAGATATTGAATCTAGCATAATACCTGTTAAAGTTCTTAGGCTATCTTGTATGCCAAGAGATAATATTGGTGATTTGAGTTCAATTACAGATGGATTAAATTGGCTTATCTCACTTAAGGAAGATAACCCTGATATTTATAATAGAATCAGGGTTATTAACTTAAGTTTAGGAAGTGAAAATATATTTACTTCTTGTCCTTCGTCTTTACAAAACCCAATAAATACTCTTGCAAATGACGGTAAAAGTATAGTTATATCAGCTGGAAACTCAAACTACAATGCAGCTAGTTTTTTACCTGGAAACTGCTTAAACACCATTTCTGTAGCATCAGTTGATTTTTGCTCTCATAGAGCTAGTTACTCAAACTTTGGCAGTTCTATAAATATTTCTACAGTAGGCGGTATGATATCATCAGGGTGTGGGGTAAATGAAGGTTCTGAAGTTACTTATATTTATGATTCAACAAATACAGCTACGGCAATGACAAGTAGTTTTTATGGATTTGATTCAATAGGTAGAGAAGAGAATACTATTTTCAAGTCATCAGGAGGAACCAGCTATTCAGCTCCGTTAGTTTCAGCTACTGTAAGCTTAATGCATGGAGTATCAAGAGATATAACATGGGCAGGAGGGATGGAAATGGAGATAGTAGAGCCTCTAAGTGTAACTGAGGTTTACGGTATTTTATCTTATTCTGCTAGAAATTTTGTTACATATGGAAACGGATTAGGGGATTTTTCTATGCCATGTTCACAGAGTGATTGTGGTTATGGTTTATTGGATGCAGCTAGAGCCCTAGAAGTTACTTCTGATTATTTACCATGCAAGGTTACATCAGCTGATCTTTGTACTGTTGAAGCTAGTGAAGTTAGAGATGAGATTTTGCGTTTGGGAGCTACGATTAATAAAGGTTTGGTAAATACTGGAGGAGAGGCGGCAGTGGAGGATGACAACAGTAGTGGAGGTGATATAGGATGGATATTTTTATTATTGCTTATTATGCTTGGAGTTAGTAGATATAAATTAACTTACTTATTTTTAAGTAGATAAGATGTTTTAGATTTTCATGAAATATAAAATATAAAATTAGGAATTATTGATGAGCCATAATTTGAATATAGAACGCACTTATATAATATTGGCAGCCGGGAAGGGTTCTAGGCTCTATTCATCTTTTGCCAAAGGATTACATGAAATTGGTGGCAAGAAGATATTGAAACACTTAACCGATACTATTGAGAGTTTTTGTATTAAAAGAGATGTACGTAGTAAAATTATTATAGTTGTAGGGCATAAAGCTGAACAAATAGTTGAATATTTCTCAAAAGTAGAGTATAAAAACTCTATCATAGAATATGCTTATCAAGACAAGCCACTAGGAACGGCAGATGCTCTTAAATGTGCTATGTCAAAGTGTGATGATAATTCTAAGGTGATGATATTGCCCGGAGATATGCCATTCATTTCTATAGATACTCTTGGCAAGATGCTCGACTATCACATAGAAGATAAAGCTCTTACGATGCTTACAGTAAATATGAGTGAGCCTTATGGTTACGGTAGAGTTCTAAAAGATTCTAAAGGTAATGTTATAGGCATAGTTGAAGAAAAGGATGCAAATAGTGAGCAGAAAAAAATCACCGAAGTAAATGTTGGAGTTATGTGTATTGATAAGTCTTATTTGGAAGAGTTTTTACCAAAGATTGACAATAATAATGTTCAGGGTGAATATTATTTAACAGACTTAATTTCTATATTATTTCATGCTAAACATAGTATAAACTGTGTGGCTTTAGAAGATCCAGAGGAGGTTTATGGTGTCAATACTATGAGTGATATGGCTAGAGTAGAGAGATATTATTATAATAGAAAAGCTAAAACTCTTATGAGTCAAGGAGTTAGGATAATTGATGATAGTAGAATCGATATTCGGGGAAATTTAAGCTGTGGGATAGATGTAATTTTGGATATAAATACAATATTTGTGGGTGAAGTAAATATAAAAAATAATGTAAAAATTGGTGCAAACTCACAAATAAGAAATGTAAATATAGGTGATAATGTCACTATAGGCTCAAATGTAGTTATTTATAATTGCGTTATTCATGATAATGTTCAAATAAAAGACTTTTCTCATATAGAAGGTAAAGAAAATACTGGCAAATATAATAGTTATGATGTAGAGATAGGTGACTCTTGTATCATAGGCCCATTTGCAAGGATAAGATCTGACTCTGTGCTTAATAGTAAAGTAAAAATAGGAAATTTTGTTGAGATAAAAAATACAGAAATTGCCGATAATTCTAAAGTAAATCATTTGAGCTACATAGGTGATGCTTCTATTGGTAAGGATGTAAATATAGGCGCAGGGAGTATCACTTGTAATTATGATGGATTTAATAAACTGCGAACTAATATAGGAAATAGTACTTTTATAGGATCAAATACGACTTTAGTGGCTCCTGTATCTATAGAAGATAATGTTTATATAGCAGCTGGTTCTACTATAACTGAATCTGTAGATAAAGGATTGGCAATAGGAAGGGCGAGGCAAGTTTCTTTACCGGAATGGAAACCAAAATATAATAAACAATAGTGAAAAAAAATAACAAAATAAATCGGAGTGATTATGATACCCATAAATGAAGATTTCGACTTAGATAAGTTGATAAGTGAAAAAACTACTATATCTATTTATCCATATATATTTTTTAATAATCAGTTAGTTCCTGCGAAAAAAGCAGTTGTAAGTGTTGCTGCGCACAGTTTACAGTATGGCACTAGTGTATTTGCAGGGATTAGAGGCTACTATAGAGATGGTGCTATCAGAGTTTTGAGATTGAAAGATCACTATAAAAGACTGATGAATGCTTCTAAGATTTTGGGGTTTGGTTTTCATATCTCTTATGAGGGTTTCGAAGATATTATAAGTAGTCTTATTAAAGTTAACAAACCTACAGATGATATTTATTTTAGGCCCTTTATATTTTGTGATGAGACTCGTTTAGGTCCGAAATATGAAAGAGATGGTTCTATGGAGTTTGTATTATCGATATATATGTGTAAGTTAGGCGACTATGCTCCTAAGATAGGATTAAACTTAAAAATTAGCTCAACTATAAAATATAGTGATAATTCTATATCGACTAAAGCAAAAGTAGGAGGCTCTTATATAAATTCTTTCATTGCTAGTTACGAAGCTATAGCAGATGGATATGACGATGTACTGGTAATGGATAATAGCGGATTTATAGTAGAAGCGAATGTAGCTAATATATTAGTAGTTTATAAAGATAGACTTATGGTACCAATATTATGTTCTGGTGCTCTAGAAGGTATAACCATATCGTCAGTGAAAGAATTACTTGAAATGGAAGGATATAAAATATCTGAGTCTTTTATAGATAGGTCTACTATTTATTGTGCAAGCGAATTGGTAGTGGCAGGTACAGCGATGAAAATATGTTATACATCAACTGTAGATAAGAGGGTGATAGGGAATGAAGGAGGGACTAAGCCGGGTAAAGTAGCATCACTTGCAATGCAGAAATTTAATGATGTAATAGAAATGAATCATCAAAAATCTAAAGAATGGATAAATATATTTTAATAAAAACGCTCTTCTAAATATAAAAAAATATAAAATAAATTAATGTTTTTTTTGAATTATTCGAAATTTTATGTTAAGCTGACACTATATTACATATATTTACGTATGCTTATTATCTGAGTTATCTGAGCATACGAGGCAAAAATAGATAGTTTTTAGTTTATGAATAACGAAAGTTTTATTAATTTTTTTAATTGTGTAACTTTTCTAGGAGGTTTGTGATGAAAAGAAACAAAATAGCTTTGGTTGTAGCCGCTGCCGCAGTCAGCTACAGTGTAAGCTCTATTGCACAGGAAGTCGACTTCAATATAGGAGGACAATTGATTGTCGATAATTCTCTGACAGCAGAATATACTTTATCTAATAATGCGGTTGATTTTGAGAATCCTAACGGTGAGTTTAAGGAAAAGCGCAATTCATCTACTGGGCACTTTGCTACGCAGGCAGATGATTCTTATCTTACATTTAACTTAGCTGCTTCGCTTGATGATATGAGAGCTACTAGCTGGGTAAGATTTTATTCATACGGACGTGTTCGTTATAATTTTCAAGTAGAAGATCAGATTGATGATTATACGGTAAGTGCTAAGTTTGAGCAGAATATAGATAATGGAGTTGGCTCGAGAGGTAATCAAACAACAGGTGTTCAAAATGGTAACGCTGCACCTGGGAGAGCTAGAGACCAGTGGGTCAAGATTGCTCACTCTACAGGTGTTTATCTACTAGGCGGGCGTAAGACTTTCTTTGATGGTTTTGTTAAAGGAGCAGATGTTACAGACTATCTAAGTTCAACTTCAGAGCTTATGTATCATACAGGTGAGACACGTTTTAATGCATTAAACTTAGGTTTTGAAAATGATATATTGGATACAGGTATAGTATATACAGCTGGTAATCCTACATCTAATGGTTTTCAAAACTTCACAAATGATGATGTCTTTGATCAAGCATATATTTTCTATGCAGAAGAAGGTATAGGCTTTGGTCAAGGGGTTGGTTTTGCTATAAGCAATTATAGCATATTGACTCCTACTGAAATTGTAAGGCCAATAATAGGACTAGATGAGAATGACAACGTAAGGTATGATGAAAATACTAGTGTGAATGGTGAATTATTTGGTTTGTATGCGCATGTTAATGTAGCTAATGTAGATGTATCACTTGAATACATTGATAAGAAGAGAAGGACTGATACAGGCCAAACAGCTGATGGCGAATCTTTAGGAACAATTGAGGATAACTATAAAGCTGGGTATTATAATGAAAGCACTATTGCACTAGGTGCTGCATATACTGTGGCTATTTCAGATACAATTAATGTAGTGCCATTCCTTAATTTTCTATATAATATAGGCGGTGAAGGAAAAGTGGTTAGTACTGTTGAGTTAGGTTCTGGCCCTCCTAATCATGTACCTCCAGCTGAAAACCAAGCTGAGATTGAGTCTTCAGGTTTAGGCTATAATGTAGGTGTACAAACAGCGCTAGGAGATAATGTAATAATTCTTAGCTATGCTGATCGTAGTGTGGATCAAGAGTTAAAGACCAATGACCAGGATATTTTTGAAGCTAATGGAGACCTGGCTTATTCTAAAGATTCTACAGTAGATTTTGAATCAAGTATAACTGCTTATGAGATAACTTATCATCGTGCATTTGGTGATACTGGTGCTTGGACAGACGTAGTGTACGCTTATGCTGAAGGGAAAAAAACTGAAACAATAATAAGTAGTAATCCGGATAATAAAGAAGCAGAAGAAACATATTCAGTATTAGGTATTCGTTTTGGATACGCATTCTAAAAATTGAATCTTCAATAATATCCATCTAAAAATAAAAAGGACAGATTATTCATCTGTCCTTTTTTTATTTTT
The DNA here is from genome assembly GCA_963455285.1 of Gammaproteobacteria bacterium Psp_hYS2021. GTDB lineage: Bacteria > Pseudomonadota > Gammaproteobacteria. Next base: position 1,625,932 of record OY734021.1, on the reverse strand, counting down.
TAAATAATTTCCATTATAATAATTTAAAAAATTTATAATTATTATCTCTACCTTCTTAAATTGAATATAAATAGTAGATTCTCCTAGCTAATAATTTTTCTTAATTATTGACTGCATGATTGCTAAAGAACTTAAAAAGAGAGTAAATATATCTTATGTTTGCTTTTTTTGCTTTTTGGTTTGTATAATTATCTTTAATAATTCTATATTTGCAAATACTATAAATCTTAAAATATCTGGTAATTTACTGGTAGATAATACACTATATGCTCAGTATAGTAAAAAGGAAGATCACAAACTAGTAATAGACTCTGATACATCTGCATATAATATCCAATCTGATGAAACCTATCTTGACTTTGGCTTAAATTATGTCCTTTTTGATGGAGAAATAACGTCATCTTTTAGCTTTTTTGCAGATAGCAGTATTGGCATAGGATTTGATATAGCCAAGAGAGAAATGGATGAATGGGAAATATCAGCAAGCTATTTACAATATTACACTGACTTATTAGGCAATTCTGCGACACCGGACGATTATGAAAACTTAGCTTTTAATGCGCCACACCAGTACATACAGATAAAAAATACTCAAACAGGAGTATACTATTTAGCAGGTAGAAAGCAGTTTTTTGACCATTATATAAAAGGACTTGAAACTACAAATTATCTCATAACTTCACACTATTTGCTTCAAAATACCTATGGCTCTTATTTTAATGCATTAAATACAGGAATTATTAACGATTTAATAGATATAGGAGTAGTTTATTCTGAAGGTAATCCTATAGTTAATCCATATCAGTCTTTTTTTTCTGATTATGTAGGAGGATATGCTTTTCAAAATGAGGATGGAATAGGAGGTTTTGGTGAAATAAATGGAGGCATAGACTATGAAGTAGGTACAGGCTATAGATCAAATACAATTTTAATACCTAGCTCTACTACAGCTACCTCCGAAACTACAGTAAACTCCCGGCTATTTGGAGTATATTCGCATATGAATGTTACTGAAAACTTCGAAATAAGTTTAGAGTACTTTCTAACTAGAGATAAAACAGATAAGGACCAATTAATAGATATACCAGATAATTCAGAAGATATAAAAAATATAAATTATGATAATTTATCACCGGGATATTTGGATACAAATTCTTATGGAGTAGGCACGCTATATAAAATTGACCTTAGTGAGGATTTTACTATTACCTCATACTTAAATATAAGCTTTAAGGAAAATGAAGGAAAACAAGCTACTTTTATTTATGATAATGATGGCAATTTAATCAACTCAAAGCAAGCCAGCCTTGAGTCAAGATATATTGGATATCAAGCAGGCAGTAATATTTACTTTTCAAATGAAGTTATAATGCTTAGCTTTGGTGCAAGAGATATAAAACAAGAAGGGACCTCAAATACACAAGGAAATTTTGTGGATGGAGTCGAAGGCTCAGGAGATAAGTTTTTACATGAATCATATCTTTTCTCTATAGAGCTAGTTTATAGACACTATTTCATAAATCCAAATGTGTATATAGATAGTGCATTTGCACACAGTAAGGGGCAAGCGAATCAATATATAGATGATGTCAAATCTTACCAAGAGCAAGAGACTATGAGAGTCTTAGGCATAAGATTCGGCTATAGCTTTTAAGTGAAAATTTAAAAATAAATATTCTGTGCGGTTTGTTGAGGTTCTCGAAGTGAATCCATATCAATAAAAGCAATGTAGAGCTTTGTCCCTAGAGCACTTACCACACTAGTGACTATGAGAGAATATTTTCTAAAAAATAAAACAAAAAAATATTAAAAGTGAAATGAAAAACAATTTTAGATTATATATAATATAAAAAACAAGACGATAGGAAATAACAAGTGAAATCAAAAGAGCTAACAAAAGAAGATATTTTCAGAATGTTTGTCGAAACAGACAAACGAATAGAACAAGCTCGCAAAGTAGCAGATAAACAATGGGAAAAGTCTTGTAGAGAGTTAAATGCACTCTGGAAAGAATATCTTGAGGAGCGCAAAGAAGCAAACAAAGAGCTAGATAAAAAGTTCGAAGAAACTAAGAAACAATTCGAAAAGACTGACAAAAGAATCGAAGAAACAGACAGAGCAATTAAGAAACAATTCGAAGAAACAAACAAGCAAATAAGAAAAACAGAAGCTTTGTTTACTAGTAAATGGGGAGAGTTTGTAGAAAGCCTCGTTGAAGGTAATTTGATATCACTTCTAAATGAAAGAGGCATTGAAGTTGTAGAAACATCTATCAGAAGGAAAATAAAAAACAAAAGTAAAGAGACAATAGGAGAAATAGATATAATTGCACATAACGGAGATAAGGTAGTATTGGTTGAAGTAAAAACAACACTAAAGAGCGATGATGTGACAAAATTCATAAAACTATTAAAGCATATAAAAGATTATAAATATGATTTAAGGAATTACGAAATATACGGAGCGATGGCATACATAACCTCCCATGGAGATAGTGAGGAGAAAGCAATGAATGAAGGATTATTATTAATAAAATCAGGAGGAGAGGACTCATCAAGGATAGTTAATAGATAAAGACTTTACGCCTAGGATCTTCTAGGGAAAGTGATAGCTACTGATATTTACTACGATATTCTCATTTTTAAAAGTAGTTACAGGAAGGTTATTTTTGTAATCATTTTTAAATCCACAGTAAGCTACATATTTATGTGCGTACTTAAAATTAAAATAATTTAGGCATGCTCATGTGTCCAAACTCTTCTGTTTATTTATATTTGTTAAAAAGTTTTTATTTTCTATATTTTGTTTTCGTTGGAGATATAACATTGTCATAGTTACACAAATGGCTACTATAACTATTACTATGGTGGCTAATGCATTGATTTCAGGTGAGATCCCTAATCTTACTTTTGAAAAAACTACTATAGGTAAAGTATTGCTACCTGGACCTATTACAAAACTTGATATTATCAAGTCATCCCAAGATAAAACAAACGCCAGTAACCAGCCTGTTATAAGAGAAGGTGAAATAATAGGTAAGGTGATATACAAAAACACTTCCCGGTGTTTAGCGCCTAGGTCCCATGCCGCTTCTTCTATTGAGTGGTCAAATTGTTGTAACCTTGCTTGAACAACCACTGCCACATATGCGATACAAAATGTTATATGTGCAATTATAACTGTAAGTGAACCTCTTTGAGGCCAGCCTAGAAGAGATTCTATTCCTATAAAAAGTAATAATAAAGATAAGCCAGTTATAATTTCAGGCATTACAAGAGGTGACGTTATACTGCTTAGTAATAAAATCCTACCTCTGAAGTTTCCAAATCGTACTAAAGCAAATGCGGCCATAGTGCCAAGTATAGTGGCGACAGTGGCTGATATAAAAGCTACTTTTATGCTAAGCCATGCAGCGCTTAAGATTTGCTCATTTGTAAGTAATTCTAAATACCATTTAAAAGAAAAGCCACCCCATACTGTTACTAGTCTTGATACATTAAAGCTATATACCATCATGGATATCATGGGTATATATATAAATGCTAAAACTAAAAATACGATACAATGTGATATAGATATCTTAATATTTTTTAATGTATTGCCAATGGAGCCGATAACAGCGCCTATAGAATTTATTATTTTTTTATTCATATTTATATTATTTATGAATCCTTATTTTTTTAATATATTACTTTTCTGCTCGTATAGCCTGTATAGTATTATAGGTAATGCTAATAATATGAGCATATTGATGGCAAGGGCTGATGCTAGAGGCCAGTCTCGATTTAGGAAAAACTCATCCCATAAAACTCTACCTATCATTAGATTATCTGATGCAGCAAATAAAGCAGGTATTATAAATTCACCAGTGGCAGGTATAAATACAAGCAAGCTACCGGCTAAAATTCCGGGCATGGATAAAGGTACAGTTATATATAAAAATGATTCCCATTTTTTTGCACCCAAGTCATGTGCTGCTTCCAAAAGAGTTAAGTCTAATTTTTCAAGAGAGCTATACAAAGGAAGTACCATAAAAGGCAAGTAGTTATAAACGATTCCTACATATACAGCAAAGTCAGTTTGCATCATCGTTATAGGGGTGCTAATAAAACCAAGGGATATTAAAGTATTATTAATGACTCCATTTGTACTTAAAACACCTATAAGCGCATAAGAGCGTAAAAGAGCAGATGTCCAAAATGGCAATATTACAGATATTAGTAAAAATAACTTCCATTTCGCCGAGGCTTTAGCAGTAACATATGCGATAGGATATGCTAATAAAAAGCATAGTATTGTCGAGATAAATGAAATTTTAACTGAATTTATATAGGTATTTATGTATATATCGTCTTGCCAAAGGAAGATATAGTTGTATATGTTTAGAGAGATATTTAGTATTTGCTCTGTATCCACCCACTCAAACATAGCAGTATAGGGAGGAATTGCTATAACGCTCTGCGCAAATGATATCTTTAAAACTACTAAAAATGGTAGTATAAAAAATATTGTCAGCCACAAAAGAGGTAAATAAGCTATTAGTTCTTTTTTAAATAATTTTTCTTTTATCTTATGGTTTAATTTTAAAACTAGGTTTTTCATTAGAGAAAAATATTTTTATGAAAATTACGATAATTTATATAGTAAGTATTATCAGATTACTAGGCTCCCAAGTGACATAAACTTCCTCACCTGTTATCCAATCATCATCATGCCGGTCAATATTTGACACAGTTATATTTAGTATTTTATTAGAGTGCTTTAACTTCATTCTCAAAAAAGAAAGACTACCCATATAGACTACTCCTACGATTTTACCTGCTCCCCAGTTGTATTGTGTTTTTGGTTTAGTTTCTGTTAGTTCTAGTTTTTCGGGCCTTACTCCTATGGAAACATTTTGATTGATAGAACAGTTTGCGTTAGAGCTGTATCCTGCATATATAGGATTTTCTATTTCATTGGAGATAACTCTAATATGAGTAGATTCGTCTTCGGATACTTGTCCTTCAAATATATTTATCGACCCGATAAATTTAGCCACGTCAAGACAATTTGGGTTTTCATAAATTGTTCTGGGGTCGGCAACTTGTGAAATTTGTCCACTATCCATAATACAAATTCTTGACGCTAAAGTCATAGCTTCTTCTTGGTCGTGAGTTACTACTATAAATGTAGTGCCTATTTCCTGTTGAAGTTTAATTAACTCAAACTGAGTCTCTTCTCGAAGTTTGCGATCCAAAGCTCCTAATGGTTCGTCAAGTAATAGCAATTTTGGTTTTTTTATCAAAGACCTTGCAAGTGCAACTCTTTGCCTTTGACCGCCAGATAGCTGATGGGGCTTTCTTTGGTGATATGGTAATAGCTTTACCATATTTAGCATGTACTCGACTCGCTTAGTTATTTCTTGCTTTGGGCATCTTTCTCTTTTTAGCCCAAAAGCTACATTATCCCACACATTCATGTGTGGAAATAAAGCATATGATTGAAACATCAAGTTTATAGGTCTTTTATATGGCGGTATATCTTTCATATCTATGCCATCTACAATGATAGAACCTTCATCAGGACTATCGAGACCTGCTAATATCCTAAGAAGTGTTGTTTTACCACTTCCTGAGCCTCCTAGAATACAAAATAACTCACCTTTATATATGTCAAGATATAGATTATCAAGCGCTTTGTAGCCATTAAAGATTTTGGTCAAATTTTTAATTTGTACAAATGGTAGATTGGATTCATGTTCTTTCATTTTTTACTTACTTTTACGCTCGTCTTTCAAGTTATAGTATGTCACCATATAAATCAAGGCCTTGTTTAGCTTTTATATTTATATGGTAACGTATATTTATTACTGTCCTGATTTAACATAAGTCCAAGCTCTAGAAATCATCCTATCGTACCTATTGCCATGTACTCCTGATGTAAATGAAGTATCTATAACTTCTTGTGAAGGATATATAGACTCATCACTTGTTATTCCCTCATCGATTAAGTCAAATGACTCTTTATTGCCATTTGCGTACCAAACATAGTTAGTTATATCTGCAGAAATTTCTGGCTTTAATATAAAATTTATAAAAATTTCAGCATTTTTTTTGTTTTCAGCAGTAGCTGGGATTACAAATACATCGAACCATATTTCTGTACCTTCTTTGGGTATAAAATATTGTATATTGACTCCATTATCTGCTTCTGCTGCTCTTTCTCTAGCCTGTAGTATATCCCCATTAAAACCTGTAGTTATGCAAATTTCACCATTGGCTAAATCATTAACTGGTTGTGATGAGTGGAAATATCGTACATTTTTTGCCATTTTTACTAGCATATCTCGTGCCTTATTTATATCCTCTTGTTTTTCTGATTCAGGGTCCAGGCCTAGGTAGTTAAGCGCAATCGGAAACATTTCGGATGGAGAGTCGAATACAGCTATGCCACAGTCTTTGAAGTTGCTAGCAATATCAGGATTAAATATTAGGTCCCAGCTATCAACAGGAGCATTGGGCATTCTTTCTTTTATCATATCCATATTGTAGCCTATACCAGTCGTTCCCCACATATAAGGAACTGCATATTCGTTGCCTGGGTCCAATTCGGATAGTTTTTCCAATAAATCTGTATCTAGATTTTTATAGTTAGGAATGTTATTTTTATCTATAGGCTGATGTATCCTTGCTTTTACTTGTTTTCCCATAAATCCTGAGGTCGGAACTACAAGGTCATATCCGGAATTCCCAGCCAATAGCTTAGCTTCAAGTATTTCATTAGAATCGAAGACATCGTAAGATACATCGATACCTGTTTCTTTTTCAAAATTTTCAATTGTATCTTCAGCTATATAATCCGACCAATTATATATCTTTAATTCGCCTTGAGCAAAAGCATTAAAACTAAGTATAAAAATAGAGCTTACGCCATATAATTTATATAAGGTGCTGATATTTTTCATATTAGTCCTCCTTGTAAAAAAAAGAGTATTTAATTAATAAAAATATATCCTCGTGATGCTAGCTTTGTAATTAGATAACTACAAACAAAATATTATAACAAATAGACTTAATCTAGATATAGATATGTTATAAAAAAAACAATGCTTATAGGCTGTGATTATAGGCTGTTATAATATTTTTTATTAACTAGATAAAAATATGTATTTTGTTTAGTTACTAACGTGTTATTATATGGATGCAGATAAGGGATTATCTTAAGCTGACTTTGTAAATATTACTTTTATTTCATGTGTGAATAGGGATATTTTAGTAAATAAGTAAATATTAATTTGATAAGGAAATTAGTATTTATATCTTTTTATAAAGGTAAGAATGATAAAGAAACCGATAGTTTTTCTTACGTATATTTAATAATGAATATTTAAGCTTGAATATAATCAAACCTTAGAAATGAATATATTTTTTTATTTAAATAAAAGCTACTATTTAATATTTTTTTGTGAGTTGAGTTTAAACTTTAGATTATGTAATACGATTTAATTTTTTTACTATAGTCGTATGACTGGAGTCGTGTCAGGCTTAGTCTCTTTATTACATAAGTCTATAAATAACACAATAATAAAAATATCCTCATTGAATTAATTCCTTATCTACAAAATTAGAAAATATTATGGACTATAAGAAACTTATAGTTTACAGCCATGAAGTTATATTGATTAAGTATAAGGAATAAAATATGAAAAAAATTTTAATTAATGCTAACCAAAAAGAGGAAAGTAGATTAGCCTTTGTCAATGATAATTTATTATTTGATTTACAAGTAGATATAAGAACCAAACCTCAGTATAGGTCTAATATTTACTTAGGTATAGTAACTCATATTGAAAATAGCTTAGAAGCTATTTTTATTGAGTATGGAGGAAATAGAAATGGTTTTTTACCTTTTAAAGAGCTTACTCCTAATTATTATTCACTAGTAGAGGAAAAAACAATTTCTGAAAACGAGCTTTCAGAAGATTTACCAGATAAAGACGACGATGATCTAACTCCTAAATACAAAAAATCACCTAATAAAAAAAGACCTAAGATTCAACCTAACCTAAACATAGGTGACAAGGTAATAGTACAAGTAGATAAAGAGGAGAGAGGTACAAAAGGCGCTGCGTTGACTTGCTATATCAGCTTACCAGGCAGGTATCTTGTTTTTCTTCCATTTAATAATGCAGTTGGAATATCCAGAAGGATAAATGAAAATAGAGACGATATAAAGGATAAAATTAGTCAGTTAACTATACCTAACAGCAGTGGAGTTATTATACGCACTGTTGGTGCTGATAAGAAACTTAGTGATTTACAATATGACTTAGATCACACAGTTGCTTATTGGAATAAATTGATAGAGGCGTCTAAGGAAGCAAAACAAACTCCACTTCTTCTTATCTCTGAAAATGATCTTACAACTCAGCTGGTAAGGGATTATTTAAGAGATGATATAGATGAGGTTATCATAGACGATGAGACCGTTTATGAGAAAAGTAAGCAAATGGTTGAAGGTTTTGTGCCTGATTATTTAGATAAAATTAAATTTTATAATGGACAAAAACCTTTATTCTCATATTTCAATATAGAAAAACAGATACAAGAAGCTTATATGAGACGAGTTAACTTAAAATCTGGGGGCATATTATTCTTTGATATAACAGAAGCGCTTATAGCCGTAGATGTAAACTCTGCTAAAGCAACTAATATGGGAGATATAGAAGAAACTGCATTACAGACCAATTTAGAGGCTGCTGAGGAAATAGCAAGACAATTGAGAATAAGAGATATGGGCGGATTAATCGTAATTGACTTCATAGATATGGGAAGTAGTTATAATCAAAACTTGGTAGAGAAGCACCTAGTAGAATCTTTACAGTATGATAGAGCTAGAATACAGGTAGGTAAAATATCGTCGAAGTTTGGCTTACTTCAAATGTCTCGTCAGAGAATAGGAAAAGCTTTACATGATGTAGGGGCTATTTGTCACTATTGCTCAGGTACAGGAACGCTTCCTAATATTGATAATCATGCTATATCAATATTTCGTGTTATAGAAGAGGAGGCGTCTGATAATAGTCGTACAAAAGAAATATTATTAGTGGCAGATGTGGAAGTTGTATCTTATATTTCAAATAATAAAAGACAAGATTTGATAGATATAGAAAAGAAATTCGAGAAAAAAATATATATAGATACATCTGTAGATCAACATTTCCCGCACTATAAGCTTTTAAGAAAAAAGGAACCACATCACTCATGGGAAGTTGTTATAAATACAATGGAAGTTCTTGTATTGAAAAATCCCAAAGATAATAAACATCTTGACAAGATTCCTGCGATATCATTTGATTTACCAAATACTGCTCCTGTGGTACCTTTCTGGAAAAAATTATTAAGCATATTTAAAAAATCTGAAACTACCACTGCTACCATAACTGAGAATAATAAGGATATGACAGAAGGCAGAAGAGATGCTAGAAAATCTTATAGCTCCAAAAATTATAGAGATGGGTATAGCAATAGAAAATATGATTCAAATAGAGATTCATCTCAACGTAGAAATAGAAGATCTAGCTCGTATAGTAGTTCTAGAAAAACAAAAAAGTATAACTATGATTAACAGATAGAGATAATTAAGTTATAGATATTAAAGAAAGCTTATCTAATAGGAAAGGAAGGGGATATATATAGAAAAAATAAAAAAGATGGCCATTGTAGCTATTTTATCCACAAAACAGGTCTTAAGTGCTTAGTATATCGCTCTTACGCAAGAAAGAAAACTATTACGCTAAAGGTTATAGATTCTAACACTTTAGAGGTAAGAGCATCAATGGTTCTCAGTGATAGTAGTGTTAGTAATTTTGTAAATGAATCTATTACATGGATTAAAAAGAGAATAGACGCGCTATATATATCAGAGCAATTTATAATCGATTTATCAAATAATAGTAGAATACAAATATGTGGTGAGACTTTTTTATTGCAGTGGAATAACTTTGAGAATATAAATAAAAATTCTAAAAGAAAGAAGTTTTATGTAAAGCTATACAAAAATGATTTTGATGGAGCTTTATATAATAACGTAAAGGATAATAACGTAAAAATAATATGTATAGCAAGCGATAAAGTACCAAAAAGCTTAGCCAACTATGACTTAACTAACAAACAAAAGGTATTATTAAATTTTACAAACTGGCTTAAAGAGTACGTAAAGGATATATTTCACTCTAAGGTTGTTTTATGCTCTGAAAAAACAGGTTTAGCTTTTAATTCTTCTATAGCTAAAAATCTTAAGAGAACCTGGGGTATTTATCATAGTAATGGTAGTATTTCATTGAACTGGAGGCTATCTCTTGCTCCTGTTGATGTATTAAATGGTGTTATAATACATGAGCTGTGTCATTCAAAAGTAAAAGGTCATGGAAAAGACTTTTGGGAGCTTTTATATTACCACTGCCCTGACTACAAAGAGACAGTTCATAACTGGCTAAAAAAATATGGTAGGACTGTTTACATAGATTATAATATGCCTCTATTGAATAAATAGTATTTTTATTTATTTTTCAAATTTGTCAGAAATCTCGAATATTATTCAAAAATCCTACAAAAAATAAGTGTAATTAGAGACTAGATTTATATTTTGAATTATTTTTTATGATCTTAATACGACCATAAGAGAGCCGCTTTGCCCAAATGAGTCTATTATTGAACGAAATGCTAATACATGTTCGTTTTCACGTAGCCATTTATTTAAGTGGGTTTTTAATGTGGCTTTTTTATCTTTAAGATTTTTACCATGTATTATCAGAAGGTATTTTTGTCGGTTTAGTTTTGCTTTATATATGGAGCTGTGTATTAAATTGTATGCTCTTTGTACGCCTATCCCGTGTAAATCAATTTTAACTTGTGGCTTGATTTGCTTTGTAACTAATCCTTGAAGAGCCTTTTTTCTGTTGCCACCTCTGTGATAAGAAAGAATAGAAGATGCAGATAGATCCAAAGTGGTTTGTTGTAGATATGCTATCCCATTTTCATAGCAGTAATCGTTATTTTTTATATTGACTTTATAGGTATTCTTAGCATTAATATTTGCTTTTATACTATTGTGCTTAGGACTATTATTAGCTAAAGGAGCATAGGCCTCTAATGTGAATCTGGATATACGCCGTTTAGTTTTTACAAGAGGTACGTAATTATTACCTATAAGATCTATAAAGGTCTCTTTTCTTTGGCACATATTTTGGCTAATTCACTATGTATTAAATTTTTTTAATTCTTTTTTTAGTTTTTAAGACTTAGGAGTTATTTTTTAGATTAGGCTTACGTTTTAGAGTAACTGTGGCTTTGGTTGTTTTGGGTCTCCTATGATGCATATCTGTTTTTTCAACATTTATTGATTTTCTAGCAACTTTCGAAATGCTATCTAAAGTAGCGTTTATATACTTATAGCTATCCTTGCCTGCAAATAATTTCGATAGCTCTATAGATTCATTTAATACAACCTTAGTTGGAACATCGATTCGCTTAGTTAACTCATATATACCTATAAATAGAATCATATGCTCAACAGTATCAAGCTGATTTATGTCTCTGTCTATCCAAGGCTCTAGCATTTCATTTAAGAATTTGTGATCTGAAACGACTCCTAAAAACAAACCTAAGAAAAAACTTTGATCGATTTGATGTAGCTGGTCTTTTTTAGATTCAAGCATATCTCCTGCGATTCTTTGAGGATCGGAGCCTGATTGCCACCAAGCATAAAGAGCTTGTAAAGTTAACTCTCTTGATAGTGTGCGCGCAGATTTGAATTTATTTGATTTGTTTTTCTTTTTTACTAAATCTAAGTTCTTTTCGATAATATCGCTAGAATCTTTTATATCTTTATTTTTATTATTATCTAAACTTGAATCGGCAAAATCTTTCTTAGTTTTTTTTGAATCCATGGTTAAACTATGTATCTAAAAGCAAGTAAAGGAAAACTATAATTATTATATAAGTACTACTATTATACTTTACAAGAGCTCATTAAATGTTGTATTGTAATTATTTTTAGTAAATTATTTTGGTATTGCCATAAATATTATGATATTAGCTGAAATTAAAGCTTATAATTTATTCTATGCTTAAAAATATATTTGAAAACTGGATAACTAAGTTATGGTATAAAAAGAGATTGCACTATTTACTATGGGTGCTTTATCCTCTAAGCTTTACATATTTATTTTTATTTAAACTTAAAAAAAAGTTAATTGTCAGTGAGAAACTGATTAAACCAACTATTGTAATAGGTAATTTAACTGTAGGAGGTACAGGAAAAACTCCTTTTGCGTTAGAGTTATCAAAACACCTTAGACAGTTAAGTTATAAGGTTGGTATAGTGACTCGTGGCTATAAAAATACTTTACATCTCTCTCAAAAGCCTTATAGAATAGGTTATCAAGATAATGCTGATAAAGTCGGTGATGAATCGTATCTTTTATTTAGCTCTCTGAATAAACTAAATACATCTGATGATAGTGTCATAAAGAAGATCAGTGATGAAATTCCTGTAGTTATAGATCATAAGAGAGTAAGGGGAGCTAAAACCTTAATAGACCATGAATGCGAATGTATTATATGCGATGATGGGTTACAACATTTTTCATTAAGCCCTGATATTAGTATATTGATAATAGATGGAATTAGATTATTTGGTAATGGCTATTGCATTCCAGCAGGGCCTTTGAGAGAAAATATAGGTGACTTGAGTAGGTTTGATTTACTGATTGTAAGGATTGATGAGCCAACTAGTGTTCAATCTATGGAAATAATAAACGATTTTATCAGCTCTATTAAGAAAATAAATCCGAATACTTTTATAATGAGAGTGTCACACAATAAAATAGTGGACTTATATTCAAAAGAGATATATGATATAAAGAAATGGAAAGAAAAATATAAAGATTTCATAGATAAAGGACAAGTAAATGCACTAGCTGGCATAGGGAACCCAGATAGATTTTTTTTACAGTTAGGTGGGGAGGGAATTCAAACAAATAATATTTCATTTCCTGACCACTATAAGTATAATAAATCTGACTTAGATAGTTTTAATAGTGTGGTTTTAATGACACAAAAAGATGCAGTAAAATGCTTTCATTTAATTGATAAAAGTGAGACTTATTTTTATGTTAATCTTAAGATTGACTTAGATAGAGGAGTATGGGAATATATATATAGTAAACTGTCTTTTATGAAATGATGCTTATATATCAATGGTTTATATAACCTACGCTTTTTTTACCTTTTTTTATCCTTTTTATTTTTTCACATTTTTACGAGGGAACATGTTATGAATAAAAAAGTTAGTTTTAATTTGGGAGTGATAGGAATATTGTCTCTTTTTATTATTGGTGGGTGTTCTTCAAATGATACTGGTAGTACAGATGAGGCAAGAGTCTATGATGTTCCTGATTGTGTTTTTCCTGATTTGCCATCTCAACCTGCGCCTGAATGGATATGTGATGAAAGTATAGATACGGTTAGTGTAGCCGCTGTTGGCTCTTATGAAAAATCTGCCGCAGGCTTAAATTTCATGGAGCAACAAGCAGCCACAGCTGCAAGAGTGAAGTTAGCACAGCAAATACAAGTAGAAGTTCAAAATATGATAAAGCAGTATACAGAAACTACAGGTGCTGGAGATGCTGAAACTGTCGATAGAGTCAACACTTCTGTTACAAGACAAATAACAGACCAAAGACTTGCAGGTACAAGAATAGTTAAAAAAACAGCTAATACTAATGGTACTTTGTATGTCTTAGTTGGAGTAGATGAGGATCAGCTAAGAATATTGGCTAAACAATCTATTTTAACTAGTATGGACAATGACCAAGCTCTTTGGCAGCAGTTCAGAGCAGAGCAGAGTTTTGATGAATTAGCAGAAGAAATAGCTAATCAACGAGCTAATTAGAAAATACAAGAAAATACATTTTAGGTTTAATATGTGGGGCTATTTGTTAATAGCTCCATTTCTTATATTATAATAGGGCACTGTTGAATTATGAGTTATAACCGCAATTTCAAGCTACACTTTTAGGTTTTGTAAAAAAAAGTAAAATTAATATTATATTGATTTAAAAATATATGAAAGTAGAGTACTTATTAGTATAATAGATTTAATTTTGAGCAATAAGAAAATTTTTAAAAAAGCAAAGATAGCTTGCAATTATCCTACAGTGCCTATCGTAAAATAGTAATAAATTAAACAAATTACTTGTTACAAAAAAAGTTATAGAAAAAAGCATAGTAAAATTGATTTTTATAGAGAGGTAATATATGAAAAAATTAATTATATTTTTATTAAGTACGTTTATATTGTCAGTTGGTGTTAGTTCGTGTGGGGGGGGCTCATCTGGAACATCTAATCCTGGTGGAGGTGGTGTCTCGAACCAAGCGCTTATAACAAGCTTTACCATAGATGGACAGTTAGAGTCAACAGTTATAAACGATAATGCTGGTACTATTACGGTTTACATGCCTCAAGCAAATGACTTATTAAGGCTTAGTCCTAGTATAGAAGTAAGTACAGGAGCGAGTGTACTCCCTGCAAGCGAAGAAGAGCAGGATTTTAGCGATTCAGTTGACAATCCAGTGGAGTATACCGTAACAGCAGAAGACGGAACAACGACAAAAGTATACAGTGTAACAGTGGAAAGCCGTGCATCAGACCAAGCGCTTATAACAAGCTTTACCATAGATGGACAGCTAGATTCAACATTTATAAACAATGATGCTGGCATTATTGTAATAGAGATGCCACTAGCAATTGATTTAACAAGCCTGATACCTAGTATAGAAGTAAGTATAGGAGCAAGTGTAGTTCCTGCAGGGGGAATTGCACAGGATTTTAGCGATTCAGATGCCAATCCAATGGAGTATACCGTAACAGCAGAAGACGGAATAACGACAAAGGTATACAGTGTAACAGTGGAAAGCTATGCATCAAATCAAGCACTTATAACAAGCTTTACCATAAACGGACAGCTTGAATCAAATATAGATGATAATATTATAAATGTAAATATGCCTCTAGGAACTGATTTAACAAGCCCCTTTAGTCCTATTATAGAAGTAAGTATAGGAGCGACTGTAGACCCTGCAAGCGGAGTAGAGCAGGATTTTTTTGGAAGCCATGTTTTCTATACAGTAACAGCAGAAAATGGAGGTCAAAGTATATATCAAGTGTCAGTGGGAATATCCCCATTGATATCATATAATCCATATGATGCAGATAGACTGGGAGCAGGGGATCTGTATAAAGAAGACTTACTAACAGTAAGCAATGTACGAGATGGAAACAATAGGTATATAATAACCTTAGGTGACTATAGTAGAGAAGAGATTATTACGGTAACTAATGGTAGCTTTAACGTACAGATATCAGATCCTAACGGTTCTAACTATAGCGATGATGAGCTGACTGCAGACGGAACATTAAATAGTGATCAGGTAAAGGCTGGAGTAGATGGAGATGTTAGACTTAGTTTGGGAATAGGAGATCTTCTAAATATAGAATATTTTAACCAAACAGTAAATAAGGAGCAGTACATCCTTAAAACAGCAAATGACGTACAAGGTATCCAACACGATTTAGACGGAGATTATACACTGGCTAATGATATCGATATGAGCTCAATAGCAAATTTTAGACCTATAGCCTATGATAAAGTACCAGGAGGTGACCATGATGGAGCTAAATTTAGCGGTACTATAGATGGATCTGGATACACTATTAATAATCTAACAATCGATAGGGAAAATGAAGATTATATAGCTTTAATATCTTATGCGAATAACGAAGCAATAATAAAGAATATAGGCCTTAGGAATATAACTATAGTCGGAAATGATGATGTAGGCGGTTTGATTGGATTTTCAGAAGGAGGAGAAGTCGTCAATAGTTATGTCAGTGGTTCTGTATCTGGACGTCGCATTTTCGTAGGGGGGCTTGTCGGATATAATCAAGGCAATATAAGTAACAGCTATTCTATTGCTTCAGTTAGTGGAGATGAAAATGTAGGAGGACTTACATCAAGAGGAGGAACTATTACAAATAGCTATGCTACAGGAAATGTTTCAGGTATCGACCAGATTGGAGGACTGATGGGGAGCCCTCTAAGTAGAGAGGTTATTATCACGAATAGCTATTGGGATATAGGTAGTAGTGGACAAAATGTAAGTGCTAATGAAGATCCTGATAATAACTATACCGGAGTGGAAAATGTATCTAGTATAATAAATAACGGTGGAACATATCAAGCAAGTCTAAAAATAGGTGGAGGAAATAATCCAACTTATGAGGTAGCTGATGTGTTCGTAGGTTGGAGCTTTGGAAATGATGAAGACAATCCATGGGTATATTTGGGTGATGGTCAATGGCCTATTTTATATTGGCAAGAGGAAGCTCAGCCGTAGATGATTTAATTTATTTTTAGGGTTTACAGCTAAAAGGTAAAAGATACTCCATATTGTGTTGATTACATCGTGGAATTTAGTACTACAGTACTGACAATCTAATGATATTATTGGATGTTTATGAGACGAGATAAATCGCGTCTCTACGTAGCGTATGCATTCCTACGCATTTAATATGCGTTATAATTATTTGTATTATTACTATGAAATATGAAAAATTGGGAGGATGTACACGTGATAATTTTGTTAAAACTTATTTCAGATTTTTTAGCTGATCTTCAGATATACGATTTAGTATAGGAGTGTATGGAATAAGCTTGTGGTCTGACAATAGCCTGCTCCTATCGTCAAAAGAAGAAAAGCTGTCCTGTAAGTAATTGAATGCTTTTTGGCTTATTTTGGGTATGACAGGAGTTAAGTAAATCATTATTATACGAAATAGATTTATTGCGGTACTACATACCTGTTGCATTTGTTCTAATTTGAGATTATCCTTAGCTAGAACCCATGGAGCTTTTTGTGAAATATACTCATTGGCAAGGTCAGCAAGTTCAAGTATTTGCCGCATGGCTTTATTGTATTCTCTGGATGTGTAGTAGTCTTCTATTTGACTACCAAGCTCTATAAATTTATCTATAAGAGATGTATTATCTAAAGTTATACTTAGTTTATTATCACAGTTTCTTTCAAGTAGCTTTCCACATCTACTAGCTATATTTATAACTTTACCTATTAAATAGCTATTTACAGAGTTTATAAAATCATTCAAATTTAGGTCTATATCCTCTACATTCGAGTTTAACTTAGTAGAATAATAATATCTTAAAAGTTCCGGGTCAAAAGCTTTACAAAAATCTTTAGCAGTAATAAATGTACCGCGTGATTTTGACATTTTTTCTCCATTTATTGTCAAAAAACCGTGCGTAAATATTGCGCTTGGAGTTCTATAATTGGAGCCTTTAAGTATGGATACCCAAAATAGAGCGTGAAAGTATATGATATCTTTTCCTATAAAATGATATAGCTCAACATCGCTGTTTGCTTTCCATGTATCTATAAAGTCAGATTCTTTATTATTTTTTCTAGCCCAGTTTAAGTGAGACGCCATATAGCCAATAGGTGCATCTAACCATACATATAAATACTTCTCATCTTCACCCGGAATTAAAAAACCAAAGTAAGGAGCATCTCTGGTAATGTCCCAAGCGTGCAGAGGCTCATTAAACCACTCTTTAAGTTTATTAGACATCTCATTTTGTAGATGGCCTGAATCTAGCCACTCTAGAAGAAAATCTCTAAATTTATCTAATTCAAAAAAGTAATGCTCAGAAGCTTTTATGATAGGAATACTTCCTGAATAAACAGACTTTGGATTAATGAGCTCTTTGGATGAATAAGATGCACTACAGACTTCACAATTATCACCATATTGATCTAAAGCTTTACAATTAGGACACTGACCTTTTACAAATCTATCGGCTAAAAAGATTCCTTTTTCCTTGTCGTATAGTTGCTCTATATGTTTTTTGGATATAAATCCATTGTCTTTAAGTAATGTATAAATTTCTTCTGAAAGTTTTTGGTTTTCCTCTGAGTGAGTCGTATAGTAGCTGTCAAAATCTACTCCAAATATGCGTAAATCTTCCTCATGATCTTTGCGGTTTATATCTATCCATTGTTCTATAGATAAGTTATTTTTTTCAGCAGCTATCATTATGGCTGTTCCGTGGGAGTCGTCTGCACAAAAAAAGTTTACTTTATGATTAGCTAGCTTTTGTGACCTCACCCATATATCTGCTTGTATATGTTCAACTAAATGGCCTAAGTGAATAGGGCCATTTGAATAGGGTAAGGCACATGTTACAACGATTCTTTTAGATTCTCTCTCTCTCATAACTCATAAATTATAAAATAAAAATCCATTTTTTTGTTTATCATTCTACCATGATTTATATATTAAAAATTAATTAGAGCTATAAAAGGTTTTTGTTTTTTTCTTTAAATTATAAGGACTTTTTAGATTATTTTTCAACAATTTGTATTGATTATAGAATAAGCTAATTAGTATCATATAATTAATATAGGAGTGTATGTAATATACATATATGTAAGGATGTTACAGGAATTATAAGTATAATATTCATTAATATTTATTATATGCAAACTTCCATTTTAATTACTTAAATATAATATTATTCACATGGTTTTCAACATTTTTGTATCACGATTGAAAAACATATGATTTTATGTGGTCTTTATAATAATTTTAGCTAAATAGATTATGGTAGAAAAGATACTAGCTATAGACTTTGGATTCTCTAAGATGGGTTTGGCTATAGGAAATATTCAAATGAAAAGCTCAACTGCTTTGGGTATACTAAGAGCAAAAAATGGTGTACCTATATGGGATGATTTAGATAAGGTCATACATCAATGGAAACCAAAGATGTTATTGATAGGATATCCTATCAATATGGATGGAACAGAAAGCACAATGAGTAAATTAGTAGAAGAATTTGCCGAAAGTTTAAATAATAGATATTCAATTGATTATGAACTGATAGATGAGAGACTTAGTAGTTTTGAAGCAAAAGGCATATTGATAGGACAATATCACTTAAATAATACGTTTAATAGAAAAAGGCAAAAGAAGCAAAAGAAGCAAAAAAGGCAAAAGAAGTATAATCTTCAGGAGGTAGATAGCATAGCAGCAAGTATACTTCTGGATAATTGGTTTTCAAATCAATAGAAATGTAAAGTTTTATATATTTTTTATTACTAAAATATTTGTAATAGCCTTAAATATAAAGATTAAATCGTTAAACTTTACTACTTTTGTATCTTTTTATTAAGTGTAAGTCTATGATATTTAGATAAACAAAAAGCCTCATATAGTAGTGTGAGGTTTGTGCTTTTTAAATACGAATGTATATGTCAGTGTATCCCATTGATTTGTATTATGTTGTAGCCCTGCAGATAAGCTGACTCCTATTAAATTATCATTCTCCATAAACGCCGAAGGAGCAATATAAGCATGATATCTGCTAGAATTTCGTCTATTTGTTTGATATTTGGAGCTTTCCCAACTCACCAGTAACGTAATTAAACACCAAACTATAGTCGTCCATATCCATCTCATCCAAAACCTTTATTGGAATCTTGCCTCCAGTCAAACTACTAGCTAAAGAGACCAATTTGGCGTTCTCGCCCGAGATATTATCCATTGCCTTTAGATGTTTCACTTTCATTGGATACAAAATGATTTCATATATTTGTTTTTCGCCAAGGATTAGTGACAGCATCTATATAGCATACTATCCAAGCACAGGAGCTGTAGACATACTCGACTCACAAAGCTTTGCCGATGAGGAGCTTATTCTGCTAAGTGATTATCAGTAAGTAGCCGTCGTTTCCGCAAAAGCGGGAGTCTCCAATAAAACTTGCAAAAGCTATAAGATTACTTTTTTATTGCATGCAAAGAAACCAAATGTATCTGAGCATTACATTTATAGCCTAACTTTTTCAAAGTGTTCCTTAGAACAAAAAAGCAGTCAGCAAACGCTGCACTTGTGTTTCCTACAAACCACACTGTCCCAAACGAATTAGCATCTAAAGAGTTCATCGATGCATCGTTTGTGTTTTTGAGCATAAACTCGATTGGTAGAGAAAATACAGTGTTAGTTCCTTGGGTACCTAAAGCAGAAACAACTGCTATGACTTGCTTATATTTTGATAATTCATCTGGTAGATCTATCTCTATCGGATTAGTTGTATTATCTAACTTATAATATAACTCTTCGACACTTGCTGTTGCTTTATCCACATACTGCTTTGTTGCTGCCCCTAGAGCTTCTCCTGGATCAGCATCCAAAATCAACGGTCCCGTCAAAGTACCCCCACTAAGATCAAGCCTAGTGTTTAGCCCTGTGCGTAGTGCGTTTGCAGTTGGTGCTAGCGAATTTGATGTGCTTGTCGAGCTATTTATTAGCTGTACCACTCCTTTTGCGCTTGTGCTTGCGTTTATACCTGAAATGACTCCTGTCCCACTATTATAGCTTATTCCGTTGCTTGCACTAATATCAGTTAGCGCAGCTTTGCTTGCTAGTCCATCTCGCAAAGCTTTGGCGGTAGCAGCTAAAGTTTGACTAGTGCTATTTGTGCTATTAGTTAGCTGTACTACTCCTTTGTCGCTATTTGTAGCATTATTCCCTGCTATAGCTCCAGTGCTGGAGTTATAACTCACTCTATTACTCGCACTTAGCTTAGATCGAATAGTAGCGTTAGATACGCCGAACTGACCAGTTCCCTCGTCTGTTATATTCGTCCCCATCTGAGCGATACCAGCTTGGGCAGTGGTGGAATTGGGTATATTTTTCAAGTCATTCCAGCTACCTGAGATCGCAATCGGATCAAGCTCATCAGCTGTTAGAGTTCCTTTGACCCAAACCGCCGCATTTTCTGCAGGGTTTATACATGAGAATGACTCATTTGTAGTTGTATTTATCCAAGTAATGCCTACCGAGAACCCCTCACTGACATCATCTGTTGGTAGCGGGTCACGTGCATCTGACTCTACTTTAGCGACATTAGTAGCTATATGATTAGATATCGCTTTAGTGAGCGCTGAAAGGTCAGTATTATTCGCATCTCCACCTGTCGCATAAGCATGTATCTCATGCTGTACTAGCAATCTTAATAGGTTAAAATCATCGGCAGTTACACGGCTTGGTAATTCACCTGTGGCAGGATCAGCGTTCTTAAAGAATCTATTATCATCGAGATCAACAGGCTTCTCGCCAGTTTCCGAAGGCGTATCGTCTGGAAATATATCACCTCTATCGGTGTTCTGCTCTTGCCAATTCCTATACTCTTGAATGCTGCTGTAAACTATTATTGCCATAATTCCCTTCCCTGAGTGATCTTTAAGCACATTTCGACTACGCTCAATGAGCTTATTTTGTTCATTGAACTTATTTTATTCACTGAGTTCATCCCGTTCACTGAGCGTAGTCGAAGTGAACATTACTTAAACTGTGTCAATCCCGCACCAATCCGAAACTGCCCAATTAGCGTCGGCTGGTCTTGATAGTCAATTCTATTCTTATCAGATTCATTCACTTGAACTATAAGCGTCTCTTTATAGATTTCTAATATTTAGATAAAGAAAAAACTCGTTTTAATGAGACTTTTACATTGTTCTTTTTTTATATTTTTATATTTTTTATATATTTTTGTGTAGAGAAAAACAAGCTGGATATCCCTGTATACAAAATTTATCATCTATCAATGTATAAAAAAAGCATATTTTCAACACTTGTATTCATAAATAGAAGTAATTTATTAAAATGAATTTATTTTTTTAATAAAAAACTGATTAAAACTGTGCTAAAATTAAATAGATAGATTGGATTGAAAAAAGTAATCGTAATAGACTGTTTCCTAGATGTAGTAAGGGTAGTTTATTAGTTTTAATCTATTATTAACAAATGAAATATACAACTTGTATAAGTCCGTGATATGGTCGGATGTTTCTACGTTAAGCCGTAAACTTAACACTATAAGGAGTCCTCTGAAAACTTCCTATAAAATTAAGTTAGCATATAATTTTTTTTTGTCTTAGGAGGTATCCATTGAATAAATTAGGGATATTTCCAAAGCACTGACAGGGAGAGCGATTATGAAAATGTTATACGAAGGCAAAGCAAAACAAATTTTTGAAACTGACTCTGAAGATTTAATAGTAAAGTTTAAAAATACTGCTACTGCATTTGATGGTAAGAAAAAGGATGAATTTGAAGGTAAATCAGAGCTAAACTTGGCATTTAGTGAGTATTTTTTCGATATCCTAACTAATCATGGTATTGAATCACATTTTGTCAAAAAAGTAGATAAAAGTAGTATGCTCGTTAAGCATGTGAAAATCATTCCACTTGAAGTGGTTGTCCGTAATGTTGCAGCTGGCTCAATTTGTAAAAGAGAAAATTACACTAAAGGGTATGTATTTCCTGAGCCTTTGGCTGAATTCTTCTTCAAGGATGATGATTTAGGTGACCCACTGATGAGTGAGTCTGAAATATTAGAAAAAAAACTTGCTACTAAAGAACAAATAGAGTTGCTTAAGTTTTATGCTTTGAAAGTTAATTCAGTATTAAAAGCTCATTTAGATGAAAAAAGTATTGTTTTGGTTGACTTTAAGTTAGAGTTTGGTTTTTTAACCAATACTGATAAGATTATATTAGCCGATGAAATATCTCCTGACACGTGTAGATTTTGGCTAAAAGAAAGTAATGAATCTTTGGATAAAGACGTTTTCCGAGAAGGCACCAATGATATAATCACGACCTATTCTAAGTTTGCAAATATACTCAATATAAAAGTATAAAATATATCAAGTATGAAATTTAGAGCAGAAATTATAACATATCTTAAAGAAGGTATAAGAGATACACAAGGTATGGCAATTCGCAATTCTCTTATACACTCTGATATTCTAGTGGATGACATGAAGGTTGGTAAATATTTTGTGCTTGTTACTGATGCAGAGAATGAAAATACGGCAGCAGATAAGATACACTCTATCTGTGCGAATTATTTAATTAATCCTATATTAGAAGACTATAAGGTACAGAATATAAATACGATATGAAAGTAGGTATAATTTGTTTCCCAGGAACTAATTGTGATGTCGATACTTTTCGTGCGTCTAAATTATTAGGCTGGGATGCTAGCTATATATGGCACGAAGACAAAGATAGCTTAAATATCAAATCTCTATTATTGTACGATATTATATTCTTACCCGGTGGATTTTCTTATGGGGACTATTTGCACTCTGGTAGGCTTGCTTCCTTCAGTCCAATTGTCGATTTTATCGGTCAATATATACAAAAGCAAAGGGGTATAGTTGTTGGTATTTGTAATGGTTTTCAAGTATTGTGCGAATCTGCTCTTTTGCCTGGAGCATTAGTGGATAATATAGATAATAAATTTATTTGCGATGAAATTACTTTGCTCACGAATCATAAAAATTTGCCTGCAAAAATAAAGCTACCCATAGCTCATAAAAGTGGATGTTATATTCTTCCACAAGAGCAAAATATAGACGATAAGGTATTATTCAGATATGAAAATAATGTAAATGGCTCATTTGATAGCATAGCAGGCGTTTATGATAGAGAAAGGCGTGTAATGGGTATGATGCCTCATCCAGAGCGTGCGGTTTTTGATGAGCTTGATTTGAGTGATGGCAAGTATTTCTTCTCGTTTTTGAATGATGAAATTATATAAGTTACTTAATATTCCTGATATAGAGTATAGATCTATTTGTGAAAAAATAGGTCGTGAACCTAATGATGTGGAAGTTTATCTTTTTTCTGCAATGTGGTCTGAGCACTGTAGCTATAAACATTCCATAAAGTACATATCAAAGCTCCCATCGTCAGGTTCTGCTTACGCAGGAGAAAACGCCGGAGGCGTTCCTCTAGGAAATAGTATCATATTCTTTAAAGTGGAATCGCATAACCATCCTTCTGCTGTTGAGCCAATACAAGGAGCCGCAACAGGAGTAGGTGGAATCATAAGAGATATTTTAGCACTAGGGGCTAGACCAATAGCACTTTTAGATTCACTTCATTTTGGCAATCTTGAGAATAATAAATACCTATTTAATGGCGTAATAGAAGGTATTTCAAGCTATGGTAACTCTATAGGCGTACCCACAGTTGCAGGTGAAGTAAACTTTATAAATTGTTATGATAAGTCGCCTTTAGTAAACGTTATGGCAGTGGGAATTGCCCATAGAGATGAAATCAAAACATCTAAAGCAGTTGCTGATAATAAAGTTGTATTAGTTGGGGCTCATACAGGTAGGGATGGCATACATGGAGCTTCTTTTGCTTCCAATAATTTATCCGAGAATGTATTAGCTGACAGACCATCTGTACAGATAGGCGATCCTTTTATGAAAAAGAATTTAATAGAAGCAACGCTACAAATAGCAGTTTTAGATAGTGTTCTTGCTATTCAAGATTGTGGAGCAGCAGGTATATTGTCTTCTACTTCTGAAATGGCTTATAAAGGCGAATGTAGTATAAAACTAGAATTAGACAAAGTCCATCTAAGAGAAGAAAGGATGCAGCCTTGGGAAATCATGCTTTCTGAATCTCAAGAACGGATGCTATTTATAGTAAAAGAAAATGGTATAGATGAGATAGCTACCATTGCTAAAAAGTATGATATTCCTTATAGCGTAATAGGTCATACCTCAAAGGGAAGTGATTATATACTATCTTGGTACGGTAAAGAAGTTGCTAATATCCAAGTGGACAGTTTGTGTGATGGTGTAAGATATGAGTTAACAAATGACTTACCTGCATATATAACTGATCTTAGTAATAAGCATTTAGATGAACATCTTTCAACAGAAGAGGCTATCTATAAATTAACGAAAGAGCCTAATTTTGCTAAAAAAGATTTTATTTACAGTCAATACGACTATATGGTTGGAAATAGAACTGTGCAAAAGCCAGACGAATCAAGTGCAGCAGGATTATGGATATACGAAGAAAATAAAACTTTAGGTTTGACTCTCACTTCAAGAGCGAGAGAGGTGTTTTTAAGTCCTTATGAAGGAGCAAAAAACACTGTTTGGGAGGCGTTTAGAAATTTAATCTCAAGTGGATTTGAACCTTTGGGTGTAACAAACTGTTTAAACTACGGCAACCCAGAAAATGATGAGATAGCTTATCAATTTAGGCAATCAGTTCAAGGCATAGCTGATGCATGCTTTGATATCGGTATCCCAGTGGTTTCAGGTAATGTATCTTTTTACAACGAGTCAGATATTACTAGAGTTTATCCCACTCCGACTATAGGCATGGTGGGCTTTTGTGAGTTGAAAGCCCATATTAAGTCAAACTTTAATAAAGATAGTACTATAGTGTTAATCGGCAGAAAAATAGATGAAAACGATAATATAGGAGGTTCTTTATATCAGCAGACTTGTTATGACTTTGTGGGTGGCAAAATAGACTCTGTTGACTCTAAATTAGAACTTAAACTCAAAGAGCTTATATTTGAGCTACGAAATAAAAAGTTAATCGAAGCTTGCATAGATGTCTCTTCTGGAGGTATTTTCAGAGCTATAGTAAAAGGTATATCACGCAATAATTGTGGATTTATAGGTAACACTGGAGACATAGTAGCGCAAGCAAAGCAAACTGAGCAAAATAAGTATATACAAAGAGCTATTTTAGGCGAAGTAAATGGTCGTTATTTATTGGCAGTTAAATCTGAAAATATAAACTCTATAATTAGTATTTGTTCATCTTTGGGGATAGAATGTTCTGTAGTAGGTCAGTGCAGTGACGACAACTCTCTTATCATCGATGGTATAAAGCTTGATAGAGACAGAATAATGAATAGTTACAAAAATTCTATAAGGGAATATTTTATAAATTGATGTAAAATTTCATAATTTTCGTCCATATGATGTTTAACATATAATATCATCAGATTGTCCGCATTGTGATACTAAATGTTATGGTGTAATCGGCACAATATAGACCACTCGAAATAACAAAGAACTTATATCTTCTATCTGCTAAAAGAGAATAGAATTAAACTATATATTGTGACTTGTTGAAAAATAAGCCGTTAACTATCATCCAAGTCATCAATGTTTCCAAACTTGCTAAACACCAAATAAAATACATCTACAGTGCAATATTATTGCCGTATATAGCTGGATATGTCCCATCTCCGTCAATCGCTTATCATATTTGTTACTTCTATCGGCTCTCGTTGCTTGTCTTCTTTGCTTTTTTGATTTTTATCTCATCATTATGGGGCTAATACAACAAGAAATCCCAAAATATTAAACAGAACTCAGGTTCACTAAGACTACGAGCAGAAACTCTAGCATCGTTACCAGCATCATTATAATTCACATTTGTTACAGGGTAATTATCAGCCTTTTTCTCACTAGGGTTGTTATCCATAATAGTACGCCACTGTAGTTGCGTTATTTCATATTTACTTATGTAAAAGTAAAAAGAGCTTACTGTTACTCCATGTACAGGTTTCTCGTGTACAAAGCAATTATTTTGCTCATCAGTACAGCCCATTTGGAAAGTTCCGCTTTCTACATATACCATTTCTATATTTATACCTGAAATGTGCTCAATGTAGTTTTGCTCTATTGGAATGGGAGATTTATCTTTTTTATTATTTTTTGGGAATAATTCATAACCGGCTTCATTTATCGCAGGTATGATACCAAACCCAAAGCAAGGCCTACTACTGAGGCAATCTCTGTATTGATTAAACGTATAGACACTTCATACGGATCGGAAGATGTAAATGTGGTAAAGGATATAAAATCGGTCCCCATCTGCTTCCCTAAAAGACTCAAGAAGTCATCGTTAAGCGTACTTATGTCCTGAGTTTGAGTTTGAGTTGAGTTTTATTTTTTATAAGCACTTTCTGCATTATATCTTGAGGGATGAGAGTATAGGTTTTATTTTCTACTACTCTTTCTACTAATGTCTCTCGTGCTAATGCTATAGCGTCTTTATTATCAATGCCTATAGGATAAAATACTGCAATCTTATGAGATTGTCCATATAAAATAGATGTGGTGAATAATATATTCAATATCAAAAATAGTAATTTTCTCATTATTATCTATGTCTAAAAATGCTAGTAATTATTTTGCTAAAATTGCTTTACAACAACAAATTACAAGACTATAAAAATATTGTTTATAAAATTAAAAGAGCCTAGGTCTTTAGTTATATATAAAACATATTCATATATTTATGAAACTAAATTCGGGTATGTAGTAATATTGTTTTATATTTATTTCTATTTATACATGCTCACTTCAAAAGCTAAACATTCCAGTGAATGGAATTATTAAATAATACCATTTTAAATTATTCTAAAGAAACTAAAAGAATTAAACCACTATAGCAATGCTTTGCGAAGTACAATTATGTGAACAATTATATTCTTTTTAATACTCCAATTGACCAATAAAAAAATTATAATAGAAAGTCAACAAGCCTAAAAATACAAATTTTATCAGTTTATACGAGTTATACCCTTAGATATAGCATAAAAAGAAAATACGTGGATAATAATATCGACAGCTACTGCCATTAATGCTGTTAAAGATGAGCCTATTAAAACCTGAGCAAAATCATCTAGTCTCAAACCTATAAAAATTATTTCACCTAATCCTTCAGCTCCTATTAAAAATATTAAAGGCAAGCTACCTACATTGAAAATTAGTCCTGCTCTAATCCCAGAGAAGACAAGAGGTAAAGCTTGTGGCAATTCTACTAAAAAAAATATTTGAAAATTATTCATACCTATCCCTTTTGCAGCTTCAATTTGTGATGGATCTAGGTTGTTGAATGCATTAAAAGTATTGCGTGCAATTGGCATAAGTGATATCAATACTAAAGCTAGCCATGCTGAGAAAAATCCTATATCAAAAAATAACATACTTAAAGCAAGAACTGCCAAAGTAGGAATAGCCATAGAAATGTTTAAAATCTGCTAAAATAGCCAGAGTAATATTTTAATGGGTTTTGTGATATAGCATATCCTATCCAAAAAGCCACTATTATTGCAAAAATTGAAGATAGAAAAAATATTTTGAGCTGTTGAATTGTAAGATAAATTATTACATCCAAATCTTCCAAAAATAAAGTATAAACACTATCTATAGATAGAATTATTGAAATTAAAAAGAAAACTATAGCTAAAGCTAAAAAGAGCTGATAGAAAAATATTCTTTTAAGATTCATAATTTCTACCTATTTAATAATTTTTTTATGCTAGAGTGAGTTATTACTCCTTCTTGCTTGTTATTGTCATCCACACAAACAATTTGGTCATTTTTAGAAGAATATAATAGTGCGAAAGCATCGGCTATAGTTTTATTCCTATTTATAGTGCCATCATTTTCTTTAGGGCTAATGCTTAAATCTACTGCTTCATGTGCATAGTATAATTTCAGTCTCTTTATATTTCTTTGTTCTCCTAAAAAGCTACTTATAAACTCATTTTTTGGCCTAGATAATAAATCTCTAGGAGTATCGTGTTGTACCACTTTCCCTTTATCAAAAATGGATATAATATCACCAAGCTTTATAGCCTCATCTATATCATGACTTACGAAAAGGACACTAAGAGCATATTTTTTGGCAATTCTTCTAAACTCATCCTGTATAATAGCTCTATTAATAGGATCTATGGCACCAAATGGCTCATCCATTAGTAAAAGCTTGGGTTTTCCTGCCATTGCACGAATTACTCCTATTCTCTGTTGTTGTCCGCCAGATAGCTGATATGGATATCGAGATAAAAATTCTTTAGTCGTAGGCAAGGCTACCATTTCTAGTAGTTCGTACGCACGTTTGAGCTTTTTCTCTTTGCTCCAGTTTAATAATTTAGGCACTACTGTAATATTCTCAAGTATAGTCATATTAGGAAAGAGCGCTATACTCTGAATAGTGTAGCCAATATTACGTCTTAAATGATGAGCTTTCTTATGTAGTACATTTTCTCCATCTATTAATATTTCACCTGACGTTGGTTCTATTAGGCGATTAACCATTTTCAATGTAGTTGTTTTACCGCATCCTGAAGTACCTAATAAAACACAGGTTTGACCTGTTGGCAAGACTAAATTGACATTATCAACAGCATAAAACTCTTCATTTTTATCTCGACTATATTTTTTGCTTAAATTCTTTAACTCGAGCATAGCTTTATTCCGATATTTATTATTTTTTCAAAGTGCTTGCTATTTTTTGAAGATAACTAAATCCAGCATCTAAAAATAATGCTAAAGAGCTTATCAAAATAGCTCCAACCATAATTTGAGTAAAATCTGTTTGTGATATTCCTCGGGATATAAATAATCCTAAGCCTCCTGCTACGATATAAGTACCTATAGTAATAGTTGCAACACTTATAACTACTGATATTTTTATACCTGCTATAATAGTCGATAACGCTAGTGGTAACTCAAGCATATATAATTTCTGAAAAAGGACTCATACCCATACCATTTGCTGCCTCTATCATGGAAGTATCTATGTTAGTAATTCCCGAATAAGTATTACGTATGATAGGAGCTAGTGAATAAATGATAACTGCAATCACAGCAGGAGTCTTGCCAACACCCTCTCCAAAATAGGAAAGAATAGGCAGCATAAGTCCAAATAAAGCAATAGAGGGAATTGTAAATAAAATAGAAGAAAAATAAATAAATATCTCCCCTATAAATTTCTTTCTACTGAATAAAATTCCTAAAGGAATACCTATTAATATCGCAAAGAACACAGAAATACTTACCATAATAAAGCTCTCTTGAGCACGAAATAGTACCTCTGGGTAGTTTCTTATTATGTAATTTAATATTTCCATGTCTTTGTCTTTAACTTAAGTTGTTATAAATTATTATTTTTTATAAACTCAGAAGCAACTTCTGTTACAGACCTCTTATTTACATCTGCATCCGCATTCATAGCTTGTAAAGCTTCATCATTTAAGTTAGAGGCTACTTCATTCATTAAATCCTCAATCTGAGGATATTTGCTTAAAGCATCTTCACGAATAACTGCCGCAAGTGAATAATCAGGGAAAAACTCTTTATCATCTTGTAAAATAGCTAAATCAAAAGCTGCAATTCTTCCATCTGTAGCAAATACTATACCAGCATCTACCTTACCGTCTTTTAATGCTTGATATATAAGCCCTGCATCCATTGATACTAAATTACTTCTACTAAAGCGTGTATCGTATTCTTTTTCAAAGCTCTTCAAGCCGTCAGGACGACCTAAAAACTCAGCTGTAACAGCAACTTTTAGATTTTCATCCTTATATCTTTGTGCAATATCAGATAGGGACACTATATTAGTAGAATTATATTTATCCTTATTCATAGCTAAAGCAAAAGTATTATTAGCATCAGCAGGATCCAGCCAAATAATTCCTTTTTCTTTATCCAATTCTTTAACTTTTTCATAGGTAGCTGAACGGCTTAATTTTTCATGAAATTTATTGTACGCTACTAAAGATGTTCCTGTATATTCCCAGTACAAATCTACCTCCCCTTGCTCCTGTGCTTTACGAACTAAATTAGAGCCTAGCCCTACTTTCCTTGTTACGTTAAATCCTTCTTTTTCTAAGATTTGTGTTGTTATCTCTGCTAATATATATTGTTCAGTAAAAAATTTACCTCCTACTGTAATATCCTGTCCAAATAAACTAAAACTAAATATAAGAGATAGTGTTGAAAATAAAGTTTTTAGTAAAGTCATTTTTATTTTATGTAATATAGCCATAAATGCCTCCTTATAAAAAACAGAAAATACTTAAATTAAATACGCATATAATACTTCTCTAGAAATAAATAAATTTTTAATAAATTCTAATAAGAAATAATAGAATACTTATTTTCTAAATATTCTTCTAATCCAAGTACAGAGCCCTCACGTCCTAATCCAGATTCTTTGACTCCGCCAAAAGGTCCAAACTCATTAGATAAAATTCCTTCGTTAACTCCAATCATGCCAGAATCTAAAGCGTCTAAAACACGGAATATACGACTGACATTAGTAGAGCAAAAATAAGCAGATAAGCCATATTTAGTATTATTAGCTATTTCTATTGCTTCCTCTTCTGTTTTAAATTTAATTATAGGCGCTACAGGACCAAAAGTTTCCTCTTCATTTAAAATTGAAATACTGGGAACATTGACTAAAATCGTTGGTTCATAAAAAGTATACCCTAAACTATGTCTTTTACCTCCTATAACTACTTCTGCTCCTTTGTTTACGCTATGATGTACATGCGACTCTACTTTTTCTAGAGTTTGAGAATTTATAAGAGGTCCAACTGTAACTTCTGGAGTTAATCCATCTGCAACCTTGAAAGACTCTACTTGTTTTTTTAATAAATCAACAAACTTATCGTGTATTTTTTCTTGTACTAAAATCCGATTAGCACACACGCAAGTCTGACCACTATTTCTGTATTTAGAGGCTATTAAAGATGTTATTGCCACTTCTAAGTCAGCATCATCAAACACTATAAAAGGAGCATTACCTCCTAGCTCCATAGACATCCTCTTAACTGTTTGAGATGATTGTTCTAGCAAAATCTTCCCTACTTTGGTTGAGCCAGTAAAGCTAATTTTTCTAATGTACTGCGAATCACTCATAACTTTTCCTACTTCTGCTGCATTTGCAGTAGTGACCAAATTACAAACTCCGGAGGGAATACCTGCCTCTTTTGCAAGATACATCAAAGCAATTGCCGAAAAAGGAGTTAGCTCAGATGGCTTTATAACTACTGTACACCCTGCTGCCAAAGCAGGAGCTAATTTACGGGTAATCATAGCTAATGGAAAATTCCATGGAGTTATAATTCCTACTACCCCCACTGGAGTTTTTGTATATTGTAGTTGTGCTTTATTAGAAAAAGCTTCCATAATAGTGCCATGAATTCTTTTAGCTTGTTCTGCAAACCATTGGATAAAATTTGCAGCATATATAACTTCTCCTTTAGCTTCTGCCAGTGGCTTACCTTGTTCTAAAACCATCAAGTAAGCCAAATCATCTGCATTACTTATCATTAAATGATAAAAAGACATCAATAAGTTATATCTGTCTTTTGCTGTAGTTTTTTTCCATGAAATAAAAGCATGATTCGCAGCTACGATTGCTTGCTCAGTTTCGTTTTTTCCCATATCAGGAACTGTCCCTAAAATGCTATTATTTGCAGGGTTGGTGACTTCAAGTACTTTTCCGCTATCAGAATCAGACCACTTATTATTTATAAATGCCTTTTGGATGAATAAGTTTTTATTTTTAATTTCTTGCATATACATATTTAATATAAAAAGTTAAATTATTTGTTCTAATTCGTATTTCATTTTTTTCAGCTCTGGCAAATATTTTTTGATTTTAGTTTTTGTTATTTTTTTAGTAGGAATGCATACATCTATAGCTGCACATATTTCATCTTTATAATCTAGTATAGGAATAGCTAAACAACAAAGGTTTTCTGCAACCTCTTCCTGAGTAGTTGCATAGCCTTTATTCCTAATATCAATTAGATTTTTGTTCAATTTATCTATGCTAGTTATAGTATTTTCTGACTTAGAAACTAAACCTTGAGAAGTAGCTTTTTGTAACAGTCTATCATCATATGCTAAAAATAACTTACCTGCTGCAGTGGCATGTAAAGGTGCATGTTTACCAATATAGGTATTAGGAATAACACTATTATTAGGGTGTGAAACTGCAACAAAGAAAATACTCAAAGATTCATTTACTGCAAGTTGGATAGTTTCATGAATCTTCTCTTGCCACTTAGTTACTAATAAATTAAATGAAGTTACCATTTGATTTAAAGTTTTCGGCTTAGCATATCGTATAAAACCATTGCTAACTTGGTATGTCTTTAAATCCTCCATATAAACCAGCCACTTTTGTTGTTCTAAAGTTTTTAACACTCTATAGACACTAGTTTTTGGCTTATCCAGAGTTTTAACTATTTCTGTTAGAGATAAGTTTCCTTTTTGATTTAATAAATCCATCGTATCTACAGCTAAATTTAAAATAGGAATTTGTGAGCTTTGCATATAGAACTACCTTTTTGGTGTATAAAATGGATTTCCAGCTATATCCTGAGCTTTATCAATATCTTCTGGATGAGGGTATCCACTAAATGATCTATCTATAGCTTCATACATAGCCTCAGTTTGATTTTTATAAACTAAATCCAAGTTATTGCAATTCGGATTGACCCATATACAAGCTACTATGCACCAATTTTCTTGCATTTGGGTATTTATAATCCCCTTTTGAATAGCTTTATATACACCCTTAGCTACTCCTGCTTGCGCACTACCCCATGTTGCATTCCCATGAAAATCATTTTTTATTTCAGCTTTTGCAGCAAATAAAGTAGCTGGCTTAACAGGTATATTTGGCGCATGAATAGCCATAAAAGGTATATAACCTTGTCTTGGTGTTGCCATAGCTATAGATAGCGCTTGTCCTGCTGAAGAAGTTTTTTCACCTATTATTACATTGGTATGAGCTGCATTTAAATTACCTGCATTATCAATACCATAAAAGGATTCACCTATATATATTTTGTTATCATTCATTATCTTGTTCCTATAAAAAATTACATATGTGGTTTTATAACACTACGAATAATATTAGTATCAGAGATTGAATCTACTGCTTCATTAATTTTTTCCAAAGGAAAAACTTTACTAACCAATTCGTCGAGCAATAGTTCTCCTTTTTTATATAGTTGAGCAATTTTAGGAAAATCCAGGCGGCAATTAGCGCTACCATAAAAAGTGCCTGTAAATTTTTTCTCATCTCTTGTTACTTTAGTAGAAGTGAGCTCTACTTTTTGATTTTCAGGAGCGATTCCTACAGAAACAATAGTGCCTCTTTTACGAGTAAGGCTAAAAGCTGTTTCCAAAAGTTTAACATTTCCTACAGCCTCAAAAGAATAATCCACTCCCATGCCTGATGTGATATCCATAATTGCTTCATTTATATCTTGCTTTTGTATATTAATAAAGTCAGTCATGCCAAATTTTTTAGCAATTTGCACTTTAGTATCATTAATATCTATACCTATTATCTTAGTCGCTCCACAAATTCTAGCTCCTTGTACTATATTAAGCCCGACTCCACCTAAGCCAATAACCATAACATTAGAGCCTGGCTTAATTAATAGCAGCACCTATTCCTGTCATAACAGCACAACCTATCAACGATGCTGGCTCAAAATCTATATCTGCTTTTAAATTAATACAGCTCTTTTCATTAACTACAGCGTATTCTGCCCAAGTCGATAAAAATGAATAATGATATAGTTTTTCGTCTTTTAAGTTTGATAGTCTAGATGTGCCATCTAACAATCCTCCAGATAGTACGATAGGGGCAGAAGCATTGCATAGATGTGAATAACCACTATCACAATAATAACACATACCGCAATCAGGCGCCCAAGATAAAGCAACCTTGTCCCCTATTCCGACAGTTTTAACGTTTTTTCCTATATATTCGATAATGTCAGAGCCTTCATGTCCTAAAACTACTGGTAAAGGAGAATCCATACTCCCTCTTATTACGTGTACATCAGAAGCGCATACTCCTGTTGCCATTATTTTTACCAATACTTCATCTTCTTTAGGTTCTGCAAGGTTTATTTGTTCTATGTTGATAGGAGAGTTAATAGCTGAGCATACAGTAGCTTTTATTTTCATGACATTAAACAAAAAATATAGATAAATAAATTTACATACTTGGAATTTATTCCTCATTTGGAACAATAGTTCCTCAAACATTTTTTGGTAATCCTAACATTAAATATTAAGATAAGCAATATAAAATAAAAAAATATTAATACTTATATTTTATATATTTATTGGTTGATTTCTTTTGTCAATAAAGGTTTTTTAATATGAGTTTAATGTTATAAAGCAAACTAAAGTTAAGTATTTGCTAAATAAAGTATGTTTTTGTTTTTAGCAGGTATTACCAAACAGATAATAAAGAGTTTGTGATGGTATTAGAAAAACTATTTGAAGATGAAAAACTAAAACTAACTTGAATTTTTTTCAGTAATAGAGCGCTTTATCCTTATCCTTTATTAGTTTAATTTTTTTGAATTTCTCTACTAAATAAGATTTGCTTTATTAGCAAGTTCATCTTTAGTTTTTATTAAGTCAATAAACGATGCAGTTTTTTACTTATCATAATAACTTTGAATTAAATAAAGTTGCCTCTATATTTTTAATTTTTCTTGCCGGTTGCATTCGTTTGTTCATTAAGTGTATTGCGTTCCCAAAATATTCCACCTGAGTATCCTTGTATATTTTTTTCGTTTACTGCCAGATCTAATCGTTTTTCCGAAAGGCAACAATAATACTCATCAATTTCCACGCCGACGTAGCGGCGCCCAAGTTTTTTTGCGACAACCGAGGTAGTGCCTGAACCAAGAAACGGATCAAAAACAATATCATTTGGTTTTGAACTAGCCAAAATAACTTTAGCGACTAATTTTTCTGGTTTTTGTGTTGGGTGGTCGGTATTTTCCGTCATTGACCAAAATGGGATTGTAATATCTGTCCAAATATTCGATGGGTGAGTTAGTCTATACTTTCCATCGTTGCCGTCTTTCCAATCTTTGGGCTTTCCATTTTCATCTTTGTACGTTGCTATAACTTTATGCTTCATTTTTACAGCATCGACATTGAAATGATATTTATCGGAGAGAGTGCAAAACCAAATATCCTCAGAGCAATTTTTCCAATTGCTTTTTGCACCTCGTCCTTTTTCTCGTTCAAAAGTTATACGGTTTTGTATTTTTAAATACTTTTTGACTACATTAAAAATTGCTCCTGATGATTTCCAGTCACCACAAATATAAACAGAGGCGTGGGGATTCAATACTCTAATAAGCCTAGAAAACCAAGAATCAAGCCATTGCTCATATTTTTCTGACTCCATTTCTTTAAATGAAGTAAGATTAAAAGTTTTATTTAGGTTATAAGGTGGATCAACAAAAACTAAATCAACGAAATTATTTGGCAAATAATCTAATATCTCAAAAATATCTTGATGTATTATCTTATTCTCAATTTCTACAAGTGAAACTGGTTTATTTATTTTTATCAGGTGTTTTTTTAACTTCAATATA
Organism: Gammaproteobacteria bacterium Psp_hYS2021; assembly: GCA_963455285.1. Classification (GTDB taxonomy): domain Bacteria; phylum Pseudomonadota; class Gammaproteobacteria. The sequence continues at coordinate 1,589,738 of OY734021.1, read as the reverse complement.
TCGCTATCGCTCAATGTGATAGTTCTATTTCTTGGAGCTCGTTGCTTTAATGTTCTATCTCCCATTGGCTTATTTAATTAAGTTATCAATCATAACATTTAACCCTTTTAAGATTTTTAAATTTCATTAATAGTTGGATTTTACTGTTTACATGTTTTAATGTTGATTATCGTATTACTAGAAGTATCATTCAATACTTATAAGCAAATATGTTTTAAAAAAGTCTTATTTTTCAATGCCCATAAAATAAAATATTAAAGCTACTCCCATTCAATGGTCGCTGGTGGTTTATTTGAGATATCGTATAGTACTCTTGATATTTGAGGTACTTCATTAATTATTCTGGTAGAGACTCTATTTAAAAAATCATAGGGTAGTCCTGCCCAACTAGCAGTCATAAAGTCATTCGTTTTTACTGCTCTGAGCGATACTATCCAGTTAAATCTTCTGTTATCCCCGATTACACCTACACTTTTTTCAGGAATAAAGACAACAAAAGCTTGGTTTAAATCATAGTATAAGCCATGATTTATCAGCTCTTGAGTAAAAATGTTATCAGCTTGACGTACAATATCGCAGTATTCTTGTCTTACTTCTCCTAGAACTCTAATTCCAAGCCCTGGACCTGGAAACGGATGCCTATAAAGCATACTATTAGGTAAACCAAGTTTTAAGCCTATTTCTCTTACTTCGTTTTTAAATAAATCAGATAAAGGCTCTATTATCTTAAAGTCAATATCCTTAGGTAAGCCTCCTACATTATGATGTGACTTTATAGTTTTGGCATGAGAGCCTTTGCCTGACTCTATTATATCCGAGTAAATAGTGCCTTGAGCAAGCCAGTGCACTTCGCTCAATTTTTTAGCCTCTTGTGTAAATACTTCTATAAAAGTATGTCCTATAACTTTTCGCTTTTCCTCAGGGTCAAAAATTCCTTTTAGTGCATCTAAAAAAAGCTCTGAGCGGTCAAGATATATTATATTTAAGTCAAAATGTTCAAAAGCTTTTTTAACATTTTCAGCTTCTTTTAACCTTAGTAATCCATTATCTATAAAAATACAAGTTAGCTGTTTGCCTATAGTCTTATTTAATAGCATAGCTGCCACAGATGAATCCACTCCTCCAGATAATGCAAGTATCACTTTTTCACTACCAATTTTATCTTTAAGCTCTACTATAGTATTATCTATTATATTTTCAAAGCTCCAAGATTTAGAACATTTACAAATATTAGTTACAAAATTATATAAAATTGTAATCCCGTGTTCCGAATGCTCAACTTCCGGGTGAAATTGCAAGCCAAAAATATTACGGCTCTTATTTTCAACCATAGCATACGGACAATTTCCAGTACTGGCAATTATTATAAAGTCATCACTTAATTTTGTTACGTGGTCACTATGGCTCATCCATACGTTAAACTCATTTATATTTAGTCCTTCCAAGAGCGGAGAGCTATTCAATACACTAAGTTTTGTAGACCCAAATTCTTTTTTATCAGCTAAAGTAATTTCACCTCCTAAATAATTCACTATCAATTGCATTCCATAACAAATTGCTAAAATAGGAATTTTTAATTCTAGTAGAAATGGTGATAACAAATAACTATCTTCATCGTAAACACTAGCAGGTCCGCCAGAGAGCACTATGCCTTTAGGATTGTATTTATTAATAGTTTCTAAATCTACATAAAAAGGATATATGTGCGCGCATACTCCTATCGAACGAATTTTCTTTGCGATAAGCTGTGTATATTGTGAACCAAAATCTAATATTATTATCTTATCAATATCTGCAGTAGTATGCACGTTTTATCCTAGTCTATAATTTGGTGATTCTTTAGTAATATATACATCGTGCACATGACTTTCTTTATAGCCAGCAGGAGAAATTTTAGTAATTTTACAATTATGTCTAAAGTCAGTTATATTGGTATTGCCGGTCAGACCCATAGCAGAGCGTAAGCCACCTATGTATTGTGTAATGATATCAGCTAGTTTACCTTTATAAGGTACTCTGCCTTCTATACCTTCTGGCACAAGCTTTTCTTTAGCTGATTCTTGAAAGTATCGATCTGCAGAGCCTTTTTGCATAGCGCCTATTGAGCCCATGCCTCTATAGCTTTTGAATGTTCTGCCTTGGTATATTTCTATTTCTCCTGGAGTTTCATCTAAGCCTGCTAGAAGTGAACCTGTCATTACGGAACTCGCTCCAACTGCCAATGCTTTTGCTATATCACCAGAGTACCTAATGCCACCATCTGCTATTATAGGGGTACCATTATCCTTAGCGGCCTTAACTGCGTTCATTATGGCTGTAATTTGAGGAACTCCCACACCTGTAACTATCCTAGTGGTACATATAGAGCCAGGTCCAATACCTACTTTAACTGCATCAGCTCCATTATCTATCAGAGCTTTAGCACCATTAACAGTAGCTATATTACCTGCTACAACATCTACATCAGGGAATCTATATTTTATCTGTTTTAGCTGAGTTAATATAGTTTTAGAATGACCATGAGAGGAATCAAGTAGTAATATATCTATACCTGCATCTATAAGTCGTTCTATATATTCATAATTTATGCTTTGGTCGGAATTATGCTTAAGAGCCACTCCCACCCTCAAACGTCCTTGGGTATCTTTACATGCATTAGGTTTTTGTTGAGACTTGATAAAGTCTTTAGCTGTAATTAAACCTTTTAGCTTAAAATCACTATCTACAACTAAAATTTTTTCAACTTTATTGCTTTGCATTAAAGCTTTTACTTTATCTTCTGATATTTCGGACTCTTCAATTGTTATCAATTTATCTTTAGGCGTCATTAGCTTATTTATTTTTTGTAATAAATCACCTATAAACACTACATCTCTATTAGTAATAATACCTGTTAGATCATTGCTATTATTAACAACAGGGTATCCAGCAAAACCATTTTTCTTCGATAATATAAGCAAATCTTTTAGCAAAGTATCTTCTCTCACTGTTATAGGTTTTGTTATCATCCCTGATTCATAGCTTTTAACTTTTTTTACTTCCTCTATTTGTCTATCAAATGACATATTTTTATGTATAAAGCCTAAACCTCCTTCTTGGGCTATCGCTATAGCTAGTTCTGCTTCGGTCACTGTGTCCATAGCAGCAGAGACCATGGGTATATTGAGCTCTATTTTATTAGTTAGCTTCGTATTAACTTTAACTAAATTTGGCGTAACTTCAGAATAATTCGGTAATAATAATATGTCATCAAATGTTAGGGATTCCTCTATATTATCGCTTGTCATGACTTTTAAAATGAAATGATATTTTTTAGATTTTTTTTGGGATAAAATTACAGTTATTATAAGTAAATCAACATATAAAGTCTACTTTATATGACACAAATATCATACTGCTTATAATATTAAAATCTAAGTTCTAAAAATACCTCTGATGAGCTATATATACTTTTATCAAATATCTAAAATTCCTTGTTGCTATTCAAGTAATTTTTGAAGTCCTATTTAAAATAGCTTCAAGGTGTTTTTAAATCTCTTGTGGCTACCATCGTTTATTTCGAGAGTTTAGGTCAACTGTTGAAGTAAATATGATTTTTGAATTATCATTTATAGGCGTCAATTTTTGAGTATCTATACATCTCCTACCATCCATGTGTAGGTAAAAATTACAATTATAAAATAGTCTACTAAAACTGTATACATATAATTATATTTAAATTATAATTATTATAAGAGATATAAAAATATTTAGTTAATCTCTATTTTTTTCAACCTATATTTTTTAAGTGGATATTTCTTATGAATAAATATTTAACACCTTTTATAATTTTGTTGAGTTCATTTAGTTTAAGTTCTATTGCCGATACTATGACTGAAAGTGAAAACATAGTAGCCCAAGAAGTAAAGTATACTATAGATGAAAAAGAACATATTGGGTATATAGCTTACGATTCGAATATTAACAAACCACTCCCTGGTGTCATTGTCGTACACGAGTGGAAAGGGATTAATGACTATGCAAGAAAGCGAGCAGTTGATTTAGCAAAGGAAGGTTATGTTGGTTTTGCTATTGATATGTATGGTGAAGGACTTGAAGTTAAAACAAATAGTCAAGTTCGTACTTTATCACGTAGTGTTGGCACTAATTTTGATTTAATCGAGAAGAGATTTAATGCAGCACTTGATGTATTAAAAACATATCAACAAGTAGATGAAAATAATTTAGCAGCTATAGGCTATTGCTTTGGTGGCGGTATAGTACTAAATATGGCAAGGCTTGGTACTGAGATAAATGGGGTAGTTAGTTATCATGGTAGCTTTAACACCGGACTAGATGCAACTACAGACAGCATTAAAACTAAAATACTTGCCTTCCAAGGTGATGCAGATCCAATCGCACCACAAGAGGTAATGAATGCATTTTCAGAGGAGATGGAAAAAGCCAACGCAGATTTTGAGTTTATTATTTATGATGATGTCGTTGCTCATAACTTTACTAATCCAGCAGGACAAACATACCACGAAGACGAAGCTAATTTAGCATGGATAAAAATGTTAGAGTTTTTTAATACTGTCTTTAAGTAAAGTTATATGACTCAGAATTGAATATGTATAGACGAAAAAAACGTTCTGTCTATACATATTTTTCTAACTTGTTTTAATCTTCAACATATGCTGTTATATACCTATCGTAGTCATCAATAACTGCATAAAGTCTATAGAAAAATAGAGTTTTTCCGCCTAGCTCATACATAATAGCTTCCATATCATACTGCCTTACTATCTCACTCAGAAAGGCTGTATTTAGGCGAAGCGTTCCTACAGTATTTAACACTAAATTATTATGTGATGTCAAACAATTCAATTCCGTTACAGAAGAACATTGTGCAATATTTGCATCATAAGCACTTAGATCATCATTTATGACATATACGGGTCCATATGCAAGACCAGCACCAGTTGATACTATAGGAGTTATACCATCGTCTTCAATACCATGCTCTAATATCATATAGCTATTTTCTATCCTATATCCATTTCTAAACTCATCAGCAAACACATGGAATGCATTATTTTGAGAGCTTAATGAATAATCACTATTACTACGACGATTAGTATTAGTAATTATATTATTCCAAAGCCTATCAGCCCCATCAGGATTTACTGCTACATTTGCTAGTACGTTGAATATTAAAGGATTATCTTCACTAGAGTTTTCTAAGTCTAATCTTGTTAAGTCACCATTATAAAGATATATCCTATCGTTAAAACTATATGTTAAATTTGTGTTTATATCATGTACGGAGATAGAATAAACACCCACAGAAGATGCTGAAATCTGAATTTCATCAGTGACAGTACCATCAGATTTATGCATATATAATGTTTCATTTACTGCCCCTATTTCTTCAAATGAATTAGTATCACCTGAAAATCTAGTTTCATGAACTTGTGCATAAAAAGTTATAGATTCACTTCCGCTTATGCTATGTGTTGTCTGTGAAACAACATCAGAAAAATCACTAGAGCTAATTCTAAAAATATCTCTGTAATGAGGTAATATTTGAGCTCTAAAATAATAAGTTATATTTGGATTAAGGTCAGATACAACTAATTGTGAATTTTGTTCTGTAAGAAGAGAAGAATCATAAGGAATCGATATAAGTATCGTTCCTAAAATGGAAGAGTTCTCAAAGTTTTCATTATCAGCATATTCTAGTCGGTAATAATTACCTAGGTTATTATCATTAATATTAATGTTCAGTTTAATAGTGCTAGTGCTAGATTCTGTAACAGTAAGCACAGGAGAGTCTAAGTTTTCATTATTATCATCTGTCCTTGTTGGGTAGTCTTCAACATATGCTGTTATGTACCTATCGTATACATCAATAACTGGATAAAGTCTATAGAAAAATAGAGTTTTCCCGCCTAGCTCATACATAATAGCTTCCATATCATATTGCCTTGCTATAGAATTATCAAGGGTTGCATTTAGGCGAAGCGTTCCTATAGTATTTAATACTAAATCATTATGCGATGTCAAACAATTAGACACTGCAGAATCGCATTCTGTAATATTTGCATAAGCACTTAGATCATCATTTATGACATACACAGGTGCATATGAAAAACCAAAGCCAGTCGATATTATAGGAGTTTCACCGTCTTCATCGATATTAGTTTCTAATATCATATAGCTATTTTCTATTCTATATCCATCTCTAAACTCATCAGCAAACACATGGAATGCATTTTTATTAGAATCTAATAAAAAGTCACCCTTATTATTATTATCTGTAATTATATTATTCCAAAGCCTATCAGCCCCATCAGGATTTACTGCTACATTTGCTAGTACGTTGAATATTAAAGGATTATCTTCACTAGAGTTTTCTAAGTCTGATCTTGTTAAATCACCATTATAAAGATATATCCTATCGTTAAAACTATATTCTAAACCTGTATTTATATCATCTAAGGAGACGGTGTAAGAGGCTACAGAAGATGCTGAAAGTTGAATTTCATCGATGGAAGTACCATCAGGTTTATACAAAAATAGTGTTTCATCTACTGCCCCTACTTCTTCAAATGAATTAGTATCATCTGAAAATCTAGTCTCATGAACTTGAGCGTAAAATGTCATCTGACGTCTATTATTTTGCGTATTTTCCGTTGAGTCAGAACCGCAAGATACTATGAAACTATATAAAAGGATTAAAATAATTATTCTAAATAATGACATAGCTTCCTCACTATACGAAATTAAATATACAATAAACTAATATAACTATTTTTTACAAAAATCTTATAAGGTTATCATTTTTTTTGTTGTTTTGTGAAAATATTTGTAATTTATAGTAAATAGAAATTACTATAAATTATCTTATAAACGTATCATATATTTTAAAATACAATTTATATAACTACTTATTCAAATAATTTTACAAAAAAATTATTTAGTATAAAATTATTATCAGTTGGCAAATTATCATATCATAAAAAATAGTTGTATTAAATTTTATAAATATATTATTATGGAAAAATCAAAAAACACATTAATTCTTAGGTTTCTTAATGCAGTAGAGAAAGGAGGAAATAAATTACCTGATCCTGTTATACTGTTTATTATCTTATCCGCTATAGTTATAGTCATTTCTGCTATAGCAGCAATTACTGAAGTATCTGTTAGTGGAAATATTATAAATCGCTCAACTGGTGAGCTAGAAGAAACGACTATAACTGCGATTAGTTTATTATCAGTTGAAGGCATAAGACATATCTTCACCTCCGCCGTGGGCAATTTTACTGGTTTTGCTCCTTTAGGAGTTGTATTAGTTGCTATGATAGGAGTTGGTGTCGCTGAAAGTAGTGGCTTTATAAGTGCTTTATTAAAAAAGCTTGTATCGGTCACTCCCAAACGATTTATTACTCCAACTGTAGTATTTCTTGGAATAATGTCTAGTGTAGCTGCAGATGTTGGCTATGTGGTTCTAATTCCTCTAGGGGCAATAATTTTTGCAGGTTTCAATAAGCATCCATTAGCCGGCTTGGCTGCTGCGTTTGCAGGTGTATCAGGTGGTTTTAGTGCAAACCTACTAATAGGCAGTATAGATCCACTATTATCCGGATTATCACAATCTGCAGGGCAAATAATGGATAGTACTCTAATAGTTGGTGCCGAATCAAATTATTATTTTATGCTGGTTTCAACTATATTAATCACTGTTATCGGAACTTTTGTTACTGAAAAAATATTAATACCCAAACTTGGTGAATATAAGAGCACTCTCTCATCCAGTAAAGCTGAAGATAATAGCTATAGCTTGACTGATACTGAAAGACAAGGGATAAAGTATGGACTAATTGGTTTATTATTAGTTACAGCTTTTATATTAGCATTGATTTTTTCTGGTGTTTTAACAGATGACCAAGGTAATATTATCGGCAGAACTCCTTTTATTGGTAGTATAGTTGTTATTATTTCTTTATTTTTTATGATATCAGGCGTTTTTTATGGCTATGGTAGCGGTCAATTTAAAAATGGCAAGGATTTCGTAAGATCAATGGATGACTCTATGCGTTCAATGGCAAGTTATATAGTACTAGCTTTTTTTGCTGCACAGTTTATCAATTATTTTTCATATTCAAACCTTGGGCTTATAATATCCTTCAAAGGCGCAGAATTTTTAGAAAGCGCTGGATTTACTGGTATTGGCTTAATCATTAGCTTTATAATCATAACTGGATTCATTAATCTATTCATAGGCTCAGCGTCTGCAAAATGGGCTATCATGGCTCCTGTATTTGTACCAATGCTTATGCAGTTAGGTTATCACCCTGCATTTGTCCAGCTCGCTTATAGAATAGGTGACTCTACTACTAATATAATTACTCCTTTATTACCGTACTTTGCTATTATTATCTCATTTGCACAAAAATATGATAAAAATGCAGGAATTGGGACTTTGGTTTCTATGATGTTGCCTTATTCCATAGCTTTACTAATAGGCTGGACTATATTGTTGATAATATGGTTTATCTTTGCGTTACCTATTGGTCCTGCTTATGGTATATTTTATCCTTAATAAATCACGATAAGCGAAATATCATTCCATGTTAAAGATGCCCAGCTTGGGCATCTTTTTTTATTTCAATTCAGGTATTTATTCTTGTTTTAATTCAATCTTATTGTGTATCAAACTTATTGTGTATATTATGGTATTATTTTCTGGGGCCCAAAATAGTAGAGACAAAATAGTATAGACGTAGCATGGGCTACGTCTATACGTCCGTCCATCATTCCTGTGAAGGTTTCAATCTATTTTTGTAATGGAAAGCAATGTAGAAGTGGCTTTCCATTTTTATATACCAAATCAGGGTCCTATTAATTCTTCAAATTCTATCTTTGCTATTTCCGTCATAATATAAAACAATATTAAAGATGCTAAAGAAAACTAAAATAAAATTTATTTGGTTAGAGCAATTATCTTGTTAGCATAATGTATAGAATTAATCATCCCTGGCTTTCCTATTGCCATAGTGGCCACTGGTACACCCCCTGGCATTTGCACTATAGATAAAAGCGCATCTATTCCATTCAATGCTCCTACATCTCTAGGAACTCCTATTACTGGTATTTTTACTTTAGCTGCGACTACTCCAGGCAAAGCTGCAGCTAAACCAGCTACTGCTATGATAACTTTTGTTTTCCCTCTCATTTCTACATTAGTCAAAAATTCCATCAACTCTTCTAGGTTTCTATGAGCAGAATACACATAATAGCCTACGTCCAAAGAAAGGCTTTTCGCTAATTCAAGTCCTTGGTTTACAAACTCTTCATCACTTTTTGAACCAGATATAATAATTATTTCTTCCATATAAAATCCTTTAAAAAATTAAGTAAAAACCTATAAGATTTATTTTTTATTTACCTATATCTTTACGATATACTTTATCTTTAAACTCCAAACTCTCTGCTGCATTGTATACATCCTGTAACGCATTAACTCCTGATTTGCATATAGACATAACCCTTCCACCTGAGGCTCTCAATGCTCCATCTACTTCTTTGACTCCTGCATAGAAAATTTGCACGCCAAAGTCATTTTTTATCTGTTTTATATTAGCTATAGGATTACCACTGATAGGATTATCAGGATAGCCATTTGCGACTATCACTAGACAATAGCTAGGCTCGATTATCTTCTGAATCTTTGCTATATTTATTTGTTGTTTTATGGCTAAGTCTAATAACTCTAATAAGTCTTGATTTAAGCTTAGCATTATAGATTGAGTTTCTGGATCGCCAAAACGAACATTATATTCCAGTACTTTTATACCATCTTTAGTTACCATTAATCCTGAATAAATTATCCCTGTGAAATCAGCATTTTCATCGCTGAGAGCTTTTGAGAGTTTTTGGGTATATTTTTCTATTTTCTCAGATATATCAGAAAATAATCCTTGCTTTACATAGCTTCCCATACCACCGGTGTTTGGTCCAAGGTTGCCATCAAGTAGCTTTTTATAGTCCTTTGCAATTGGAAAGTTTAGCAAGCTTTTCCCATCCCATAAAGAGATAAGAGATAATTCATATCCTTCCAGAAACTCTTCCAGTACAATACTTCCGTCTTTTTTTAGGTAGTTTTTTTTGTACATTTTATCGATAAATTCTAGTATTTCTTGTTTATCTTCTAGAACAGCGACTCCTTTACCTTGTGCTAGAGCATCGATTTTTATTACTATCTTTGAGTTGATTTTATCTATTTCATTTTCTATATTCTCATCGTATTTTATTTTTTTGTATCCAGCTGTAGGTATGTCGTGTTTGAGCATAAATTCTTTAGCAAAAGACTTTGAAGACTCAAGCTGAGCCCATTTTTGATTTGGTCCTATAACCGCTATTCCTTTTTCTATAAATTTATCAGCTATTCCTTCTGCTAAGTGATCTTCAGGCCCTACGACTACCATAGTAATATTTAGAGCTTTTGACTTTGCGACCAATTCATCATAGTCATCAGCAACTATCACCTCTCCTAAGTTCTTAAATCCGTCATTAGGTAAATATAAGTATAGTTTTGTTAACAATTTTGATTGCTTTATTTTCCAAGCTAATGCATGTTCTCTTGCACCTGAGCCGACTATTAATACATTCATTTTTTTAATTTCTTTCATTTCTTTCATTTTTAAAACTGATTAAATTTATCAAGAATATAATATCCTCGATATCACTTGTGGATAAATTCTATGTTCTATTTTATGAATAGCTTCGGTTAATTCATTTATATCCATATTTCCTATGGATAGTGCTTCTTGAGCGATTATCTCTCCAGAGTCAACTTCTTCGTTTACATAGTGTATGGTTACTCCTGTGATTTTTACTCCATAGTTATAGGCGTCTTTGATCGCATTCATTCCCTTGAATGAAGGTAATAGAGATGGGTGTATATTTATAAAAGTGCCTAAAGACAGTATTTTATGAGAGATAATTCTCATATATCCTGCTAGAACAAATAAGTCACTGTCTAGACTTTTCAAAAAGTCATATGTTTGGTTAAATGGAATGATGTAATTATCAATGCCATAATTCTTGGCTCGCTCTAAGATTTTACTATCAGATTTATCCGATATACAAGTTATACGTAGTTTCTGATATTTTATTTTATCCTGAAAAAATTCAACTATTGCAGCGAAATTAGAGCCGTTACCTGAGCCTAACACGACTAGATGTTTCATTTCCCTTATTTTCCTTAATTTCTCCATAAATAAAAGGATTATATCTCTGACATATCTTCATGATTTTATCCGCATTTTCGTTTTTCGCTATAAGTACCATACCAACTCCCATATTGAAAATCTTGTAACTCTCTTGTTTTCCTATGATATCTTTTATCTTAATAAATACTTTTTGCTTAGGAATTTTTGAGTTATCCAATTCAACAGATAAATGTTCTGGGATTACTCGTATAATGTTATCGACAATTCCGCCACCTGTTATGTGTGCACAGCTATTTATAAGAGTACTTTCACATAGGGAGATAATTTCGTTTATGTATATGTAGGTTGGCTTTAGAGTTTCTAATAAATCATCATTATTCAATAAGTTTGCTTTATGTAATTTACGTATCAAGCTAAATCCATTTGAGTGCGGACCATTAGATGCAAGCCCTATAACAACATCACCTGGCCTTGTATTATCAATAGATAACATTGAGTCTTTACGAACTATGCCGACGGCGCTTGCACTGACATCAAAATAATTTTTTGTTATCAAATCAGGTAATTCTGCTGTCTCTCCACCTAATAATTGACAGTTATATTTCTCTAAGTGAAGCTTTAAGTATTTTATAAACTCAGTGATTAGATCGACACTTAAACTATTAACTGCAATATAATCGAGAAAAAACATAGGTTTAGCACCCATACAAGCCATATCATTTAGATTCATTGCAATCAAATCTAAAGCTATACTTTCGATTAGGTTATTATCGATTAAAGGGATAATTTTGCTACCTACACCATCGCTACATCCGACTAAATAATATTCATTCAAGTGAGGATGTTCGTAAACTCCAGCAAAATTCTTAAAGTTATCGCTAGCAAAGCTTTTTTGTAAGTTATATGCTAATAAATTTGCTTTGTCGGTATCTACTCCAGAGGTTTTATATTCCATTTTTTTATTTTTTATTTATAAAATTTAAATTTTACTTATTAAAGCAGTAATAGCACCAAAGGCTATCACCAAATATTTCTTTTAGTTTTTCCAGTGATAAAAAATTCACGCTACTAACTCCAAGTTTTTTAGCCATATCTTTTGAGTCGGGAATTAAATTAGCAAATAACTTATCCTTATCTGTTATATCTATTCCCCAATAGCATTCATTCTTAATTTTAGGTGATGGTATACAGATATGTATTGACTTTACTCCTGAGCTTTTCATTATTTTCACGATTTCATAAATCGTAGTTCCTCTGACTATAGAGTCATCTATCAGTATAGTATCTTTATCTTTTAGAATTTCTTTCACTGGCACCAATTTCTCTTTCACCTTAGAAGAGCGCTCTTGTTGAGTTGGCTGAATAAAAGTTCTGCCTATCCAGCGATTACGCAATAAACCCATCTCAAGAGGAATATTACTCTCTCTCGAGTAGCCAAGTGCACATGTGAGTCCAGAATCCATGACTGGCACTACTATATCTGCTTTTATCGGGTATTCTCGAGCAAGATACTCACCTAATAGTAGCCTAGATTTATACACATTAAGGTTAAATATATTAGAAGTAGATTTTGCCAAGTATATGTGTTCAAATACGCACCTAGTAGCTTTTATATCTTTATTAGACGGCATTTTCTCTATAGCATAACTTTCTTTGCTGATTTCTATTGCCTCACCTGGATTAATTTCTATTGTTTCTACATCACAGAGCATATGAAAGGCGCAATCTTCCGAACCTAGAAACAACCCTTCTTTAGCTTTACCCAATACCAAAGGTCTGTAACCACCCGGATCAACAAACCCCATAATCCTATCCTTAAAACATAACAATAAAGACCAAGCACCACTGCTAAAATATCTCATTAATATACTACTGACTTCTGATAATTTCCACTGCGACATAGGCTTTTTGAGCTCTATTATCAATTGCTTTAATATAACTTCAGTATCAGAAAGGGTTATAAATGTAGCGCCTTCTATCTCGTGTTTATACCTTATATTGTCAGCATCTTTTATATTACCATTATGAGCTATGGCAATCTCTTCATTTAGGTATCTTATTAAATAAGGCTGAGTATGTATCGAATCAGAAGTTCCTTGAGTAGAATAACGAACATGACCTATGCCTATATCTCCTTGCGTAATATTAGTCACTCGGTCAGTCAAAACTTCATCTACTAATCCCTTATCTTTAACTAGATGAAATTTATTACCATCGTAGCAACATATACCAGCCCCTTCTTGACCTCTATGCTGTAACAATAATAAGCCATAGCGTATCATATTTGCTATTTGAGAATTATCTTTAGTTATGCCCCCAAATACACCACACTCGTGTTTTATTGCCATATCTTTATATATTTTATATCAATCCTTAAGTATCTAGTCAATTCTCCAAGTTTGAGTGGCAACTTTAGCTAATTGCTGTTGCCTTGACTCTATTGTTTGAGGAGACCGTTGAATATAATTATCGATGTTGTTTATTTTATATTCTGATTTACTTAGTATTTTCTGTTTTTCTTTAAAGCCTTTTTGTCCCAAGTCATTATTAACAGCTTTGCTTACAAGAGCAAAATTACCTACTCTATCATTAAATAAATTATAGTCTTTGCCGAAGTAATCAAACCAGTTATCATTTGGTTTCTTTGGCAATATATGTTCGATAGTAAGGGTTGACTCATCTATGCTGCTATTAGATTTGTGTTCTTCTAGCCTAGCTAAAATATAGCGTGCCTTCTTTTCTGAGTGGTTAGTTTTTATAGATTTGTCTAAAAACTCGTTCATAAACTTATTATCTGTAGGATATAGTCTAAGAAGCTCATTTTTGATATCTCCAATTTGACAATTTTTACTAATTGCTAGAGCAATTTTGTTATATAAAATTTCCTGTTCTCCCGGATGAGCGTTACATATTACGTTGTACCTTAGAGAGAATATCTTTATCCAGCGGAGTATCTTTGCAAAATCGTTTTTGTGTTTAATATAGCTTATTAGTATTAGGCTTCTTGGTTGTTTTATTTTGAAAAGATCAAGAAAATATAAAGATTTCTTAATTTCACTATAATCACAGTGATCTTTAAAAAACTCACTTTGAGGATTGATTATACCTTCATAAATTGAGCTATGCTCGTATAGTTGATTCAAATAATGTTCTGCCTTACTTTTATTATTATTTATTTCCTCTGTTATATGTTTAAATAGGTTTTTTTGCCTGACAAGGCTATTTCGAGCATTCCACTGTACATGTATATAATCTGTGTAGGCTTCAGAGCCGATTTTTACTCCTATATAGCTCCATTTCTCATCTAAATCATTTATAACACTTTGAGGTATATTATCATCTGAGTCAATTGAAGAGAAAATATAGTTCTTGACTAAATCACTTGATGATAGTTTTATGCCTCTTGCATTTAATGTCTCGAATATCTTATATGCATTCAACTCATCGCTTATATATATTGTAGTGAACAATAGTCTATCACTTATACTATATATGATTTTGCTAACGTCTTTGCCTTTGGTATATTTCTGTAATACATTAAGGAAATACTCCATAGCTTTTCCCATACTGATTACTGTAGCTTTTTCACCACGTTTTGGTAATTCTATACCATCTGTTACTCTCTTATAATGAAAGCCGTTATTTATATTGAGTTCTAGTTTATTTTGCACTTCCAGTGTAGTTGCATTTTTACTTCCTATAAATTCTCTTTTGAGTATGCTTTGCCTCTCTTCTTCACCTCCTATTTCTCCTAGTCTCTTTATCGCAGCTAGTATTAAAAGTGAAAATGTTGTTATTCTTTGTTGTCCATCTATTATTTTATATCTGCGTTCTTTCCCTTCCTGTATCACTAAATATCCCATATAGTGATAATCTTCTTCATTATTAATTATTGCACTAATATCTTCCCATAGTATTTCCCAATTCTCGAGATTCCAAGAATAATCGCGTTGGAATTTTGGAACATAGTATCTCTTTCCGTTACTAAGTAATTCTCTTAGAGTTTCATCTTTGGTGTTAAGCTTGAGTTTTGCTAACATGAATTAATTATTTACAAACCATAGACAGTTTGTTTAAAAACTAATAGGGCTAATATGATACTTACATATAATTAACATATAGATGTTAACATTATTGCACAAATTATGCTACCTAAAAATTTAAGCGACGAATATAATATTAAAAGCTCTAAGAAAACTAATAGAAATGATTCCTTTTTGAATATAGAAATAATGCACACCATATTATAAATGCACTAAACAGTATAAAAAATAAATACTTATGATAGATAGATATGATATAAGGCAAGGAGATGCCTTTAATCTTCTAAAATATATTCCAAATGACTCAATAGACTTAATACTTACAGACCCACTATATAATCTAAGTCCCTATTCCACAGGCAATATAAAGATGAGTTGGAGGCAGGATATGAATAATGATCTTGCACAGTGGGATACTATAAGTTTTAAACCTGAACTTCTGACTAAAGATTTTCTAAGAATATTAAAGCCGACTGGAAATTTATTTGCGTTTTGTTCTTATAACCTATTAGGTCAATGGCATAATGCTTTTGATAGTGAATTTGACACCTTTCAGTTTATGGTATGGCACAAAACTAACCCTGCACCAAAGATTTATAAAGCTGGTTTTCTTAATAGTTGCGAGTTAATCATATGTTGTTGGAATAAAGGATATACATGGAACTTTGGAAAACAGAACGAAATGCACAATTTTATAGAAAGTCCCATATGTATGGGCTCAGAAAGACTCACAAGCCCTAAGCATCCCACTCAAAAACCTATAAAAGTATTAAAACATATATTAAAAATTGCCTCTAATGAAGGCGATATAGTATTAGATCCTTTTATGGGAGTGGCTTCAACAGGAATTGCTAGTTTAGAATTAAATAGAAAGTTTATAGGCTTTGAATTAGAACATAGTTATTTTAATGCAAGTAAGCTAAGACTAGAGTCTATTCAAAGTCAACTTTTTCCCTCACTGTAATTGACATATATACTAATTAAGTTTTACATCAGTTAAAGTACGATGAGCTCATTTAATTATTTAATCCATATGTTAAATATCTGATAATATCTCCCATTTAGCTATGCCTCCGTCCACTAATACAAAAAGTGGATGTATATCTATATCTTTTATAGCACTTAACTTATCAAATTTGTTTATATCGCGACTATTTAGTTTATTTAACAAGTGTTGGACCTCATAGGTTAGCTGTTCAGTAGTCACCTCTATTTTAGGCACTTCTATATTAGAGATAAACTTATCTTTATTAAAATTATAATCTCTGCTTTTTGCTTCTATATATACTTGTTCGAGGTAATAATTTATGCTCTCTAGTGGTTTTAAATGCTTTTTAAATCTTATAAGTTGTGGATGTTTTATATATCCTTTAGTTTTTCCTTCCAGGACATATTTTGCTAGTAATGTTTCTCGCCATAGTGCTACTAAGCCTTTAGTATCTAGATATTTTGGGTGCAGTGACCATATTCTCAATTTATTTCTCCATATCTATTTATCTATTGTGTATCTGCTCATAACAAGTGAGTTTGTATCTACCATAGTTTCTATGTGTTTTAGTTTTATAGGATTATCTAGATAGCCAAACAAACTTATACCTTTACCTAATAAAATAGGTACTGTTGTTATTATCATTTCATCTATCAAGTCTTGCTTAAGAAAGGACTGTATCACATTCCCACCGTCTATATATAGATTTTTATATCCTCTGTTATGTAATGTGGTTAATATATTTTCGACTTTTCCTTGCATCAGCTCTACTTTGTTTAGCAAGTGATTTGGCACTTTGCTAAGAGCATTGCTAAGGACTATGACTTTTTTTGTATATGGCCATTTACCAAATGATAATACAGTTTCGAAAGTATTGCATCCCATTACTATAGCGTCTATATTTTCGATGAAGTCTGTGAATGAATAAAGGTTTCCTTCTCCTTGTGGTATATCGTTTAACCAATCTACACCATGATCTTCAGTTGCTATATACCCATCCAAACTAACGGCTATGTATATATAATTCATTATTTATTATATTAAAAATTCTATAAGTGATATAAATTAATTGATTTTTATTTCTTTTATTTTTTTATTTCTTTTGCGCTAAACTCTTTAACATATATTATATATTTTTATATTTTAACTAATTTTTGAGTCAAAAGAATTAAAAAACAAAGTGTAAAAAATATATAATAGCTCATATTGAAAGTATATTCTATAACTAAGTAAAGGCGAATAATATGAAGATTTTACTGACAGGCTCAACAGGCTATATAGGAAAGAGGTTACTTCCTATATTAGTTGGAAAAGGATATCAGGTAATTTGCGCTGCGCGTGATGTTAAAAGAATAAATATACCATACTCATTGCTTCCAAAAGTAGCAGTCATACAGCTGGATTTAACTAAAAAAGAAACACTTCAAAATATACCTAAGGATATAGACGCTGCGTATTATTTGGTTCATTCTATGGCGCTCAGTGATGACTATGATAAGTTAGAACTACATTCTGCTATAAACTTTAGAGAAGCTCTTAATAATACTAATGTCAAACATGTTATCTATCTTAGTGCACTGTACAATGAAGAAGATATCACATCAAAGCATTTGTCTTCCAGAAAAATAGTAGGGGATGAGATAGCTAAAGGCAAATATCATTTAACTATCTTAAGGGCTGGAATTATTATAGGCTCAGGAAGCGCATCTTTTGAGATCATAAGGGATCTTGTAGAAAAGCTTCCTATAATGGTAGCACCTAGATGGGTGAAAACTCTTTCTCAGCCTATTGCTATAGCCGACGTGCTAGGCTATTTGTCCGAGGTGCTATTTGATAAGAGAACTTATGATAATACTTATGATATAGGTGGACCGGATATACTATCGTATAAAGAAATGTTGCTACAGTTAGCACAGTTTCGATCTCTTAAGAGAATCATAGTTACAATACCTGTTCTTACACCAAAACTTTCGTCATACTGGCTGTATTTTATTACATCTACTTCATTTAAGCTTGCTAAATCTTTAGTAAGTAGCATGAAAACAAAGGTGGTATGTAAGGATAACTCTATAAAAGAAATAATTAAAGTAGAAAATTTGAGTTACCGCGATGCGATAGAAAGGGCTTTCAGAAAAATTGAAAATGAACATATTCTATCTAGTTGGAAAGATTCTTTTGTAAGCGGTAATCTATCAGTAAATGTATCAGAGCTTATAGATATTCCATCATATGGATGTTTTAAGGACGTAAGAGTTACAAGTATAAAGAATAAAATAAAATCCATAGAAAAAATATGGAAAATAGGCGGTAGTAAGGGTTGGTATTATGCAAATTTCTTATGGGAAATAAGAGGATTTGTAGATAAATTGTTTGGTGGTGTTGGTTTAAATAGAGGTAGAACAAATAAAGGAGATGTATCTATAGGAGATGCAATTGACTTTTGGAGAGTCCTTCATGCAGATAAGCAGCAGGGTAGATTGTTACTATTTTCTGAAATGAAATTGCCAGGTGAAGCTTGGCTCGAATTTAAAATAATAGATAATAAGCTTTATCAAACAGCAATATTTCGACCTAGAGGTTTAGGCGGGCGACTATACTGGTATATTTTATATCCATTTCACAGTTTGATTTTTTCAGGCTTGATAAATAAGCTAAGCTAGGCAATAGATACTTCATAAGAAGCTTAGATATTAAATAAATATAAGCTTTTTATGATTTTTTAATAATTAGTTGGTGCACTGTCATCAATGGCTTCATTGTTGTAAATAACTTGAGCTAACTCTCCTCTGGATATGATACCAGAGAACTTTCCTTGATTATCAAGCACTGCAATATCTACTAAATTTTGTATACATGTGTGTAAAATTTTTGATAAGAAATCATCTTCATTTACTGTTGGTGTCTGTATCATAAACTCACTGACAGTTTGGGTTTCTAAATCCTCATTAGGAATATTTAGAATATCCTGAGATTTTAAAATGCCTAAAAATTGCTCAGTTTCGGGTTCAACTATGCATATAAAATCGTTTATTACCTCTTCATCTTGATTATTAAGCTCTTCTACTAGCTCTGTCAATGAAGTATCAATATTGGCTATCATATTAGGGTCTACCATAACATGCTTTGCTTTCATGATTTGTAGTTTATTTACATTAGCTAAGAAAGATGCTACGTATTCGTTTCTAGGTTTTAATACTATTTTCTCAGGTGAACCAATTTGGTTTATTCTTCCATCTCTTAGTATAATTATTTGATCTCCCAATTTCAGTGCTTCATCTAAATCATGTGTTATGAAAACTATAGTTTTTTGTAGCTCCTTTTGTATCTCAATCAATATATTTTGCATATTGTTTCTTATGATAGGGTCTAATGCACTAAAAGCCTCGTCCATTAGTATAATATCTGTATCCGTGCATAATGCTCTTGCAAGTCCAAGTCTTTGTTGCATTCCACCTGATAAATGATGAGGTTTTTTATTTTTATAAGATAAAAGGTCAGTATAGCTTAGCCATTTTTCCACTTGCTCTTCGATTTTTTTCTTTGGGTCTTTCCTCATGTTTAAGCCAAAAGCAACATTTTCAAAAACACTCATATGTGGGAATAATGCAAACTTTTGAAAAACCATAGATATTTTTTCTCTGCGTAAGCTTATTAACTCATTTTTATTTAAAGATAATACATCTTGACCGTCAATTATAATTGAGCCATCTGTTGGCATTAAAAGTCTATTTATATGCCTTACTAAGGTTGATTTGCCAGAACCTGATAAACCCATAATTACAGTAATCTTGTTGGCTGGAATAGTTAAGTTTATGTTATAAAGGCCGACTGTATGACCTGTGGCATTTAGAAAATCATCTTTAGATACATATTCTTTTTTTAGCTTTTCTAGTGCTTCATGAGGCTTTTTACCGAATATCTTATATAGCCTCTCTATTTTGATTTTTATGGGTATATCTTTACTTTTTCTTCTTTTTCTTCTTACAGAACCTTTTTTCTTTTGTGGTTGTTCTATTATGTTTGTATCTTCGCTAGAGTTTTGTTTTTGATGATTCGCTGTTTCTTCTGAGATTATATTATTAGGCATAGAGAATACCTCTTTTATTTTATAGTATTTAGTATTTTGTTTATTTGTTATTTTATTTACGCCGAGAACTGAAGGGGACCCTATTTTTTAGGGTTACCAATTCCTTGTAGAACTCTATCTAAAGTAATTGCTATTATTACTATTGCAACTCCAGCTAATAGCCCTCTGCCAATATCTATTCTTTGTATTCCAGCTAGAACTTCATTTCCTAGTCCTCTGGCTCCTATCAATGAACCTATTACTACCATTGATAACGCTAGCATAGTAGTTTGGTTTACTCCTGCCATTATAGTTGGTAAAGCTAAAGGTATTTGTACTTTTGTTATTCTTTGTATTTTATTTGCACCAAAAGCATCAGCTGCTTCGATATATTCGCGATTGACTTGAGATATTCCAACATCTACTAATCTTATTATAGGAGGAATAGCATATATAACAGTTGCTAGAACAGCAGAAACTTTTCCAAGACCAAATAGCATAAGCGCAGGTATTAGATATACATATATAGGCATGGTTTGCATTGTATCTAATATAGGTATTAAAATTTTTCTAAAATTTGGAAATTGTGACGACAATAGCCCTATAGGTAAGCCTAATATAAAACATATCATCGTAGATAGTATTGTTAAACTAAGGGTTTGCATTGCTAAGTCCCAAAGGCCAAATAAGCCTATAAGAAACCATGAAATAGAAAGTACTATTGTTAAAATATAATTTCTAGTATATTTCCATATTAGGGCTGCAAATACAGCAATTATTATCCACCAAGGAGTAGATAGTAGTGCAGAGTCTATCCACACTAGTAATGTAGTTAAAATATCACTAAATCTTCCGATGCCTTCAGCATATGTTATCACTATATAGTCGACAAAGTCATTAATAGGATCAACTATATCTATATACGCATCTTCGGGTATTTCGCTTAACCAACTCATAATTGAACCATTTGAGAGAATTTAATTAGATATATTTTTATGTAATAAAGATAAGCTTAAGTTATAAAAAGTATAACTTAAGCTAGTAATTGTATGTAGGATTAAAGTCCAGCTAGGACAGCATCTCTGATACCTTCATCAACCCACTGATGCCATGAAGAGTTTGTTTTTAAGAAATTATTAGCCGCTTCTGTTGCATTAACCTTATTTTGCTTCATATAATTTAATGCCTCATTGACGTCTTCTAACTTCATAGTATATTTTCTTAGGAAATCTATTATTTCGTCATTACCTTGAGCGTTAGCCCATTCAGTATTTACCGCTATTCCTATATTTTGAGGAGGAGTTTCTGTCGCACTAGTGGGATTTCTTGAGGATCTCATAGCTTCAAATACTTCTTTATTATAAGCAGGCTCCTCTAACTTGATTAGGTCATATTCTGATAAGACCCAAGTCGGAGCCCAATAGTAAAATACTATAGGAAGCCCTAACTTAAAACTCCTCGCTATTTCTGCATCTAGTGCAGCACCTGTACCTACTCTAAAATTAGTAAAATCTTCATCAAGACCATAACCTATTAATTTCTTAGAGCTTATATCTTCACAACCCCAACCTATAGGGCAATTAATAAACCTACCCTTAGTTGGATCTTCTCTATCTTTAAATACTTCTTTATATCTTTTTAGATCAAAAACTGTTTTTAGTTCGGGAGTAGTAGGTTCAATGCCTCTTGTCGAATCCCCTTCGACAAGATATCTTGGCACAAACCAACCATCATATGCATTAGGTATAATAGTGCCTACTTCTTCAACAACTCCTTGATCTCTAAACCTAGTCCAGCTATCTCCAAGTAGATCTTTCCATAACTCTATATTAATATTTACATCATTCTTTGATAGCGCAACCAGTATTGGTACAGTATCGCCTGTTGTAACTTCGACTTCGCAGCCGTAACCTTTCTCTAATATTGTTTTTGCTATTGCAGTATGAAAGTTTGCACTATCCCAATTAAGATCACCAATTCTTATAGATTCTCTAGAAGGGCATTCTTGTGCTTGTGTGAAATTTGAAAATAAAAATGTGGATAAAATAATAGTAGTAATTGTGATACTGGATAAAATTTTTTGTTTAATAGTATTAATCATATCAAGTCTCCTATTAAAAATGTTTTTACACGAATTAGATATTAAAATAAAGTAGGGTCATAGATACAGTTAATCGTACTTATTTAAGCTAATTACCTTTTTTATTTTAATCTAGCGGTGAATAAACATCTAGCATCAAATTGTGCTAGAAAAGATCTCCATAAAGCATGGATATTGACTAAACCTAAACTCCATACTTTCTATTACCTTATTAAAATGTGATAAAAAAGTAGCTTGACTAGGTAAGAATCAAATTACTTATTAGAGTGTATTAAGTGTTTTATATGAAAGCTACGAACTCATAAGACTCATACACTTAGCCCATATAAGATACACAACTTATAGTGAAATGTCAAATATACATTCGATATTATGTGAAATGCTTGTTTTTCCAAGCTTAAGATATAATTAATTTATAAAAATATATACAAAAAATTATTGAATTACCCAGTTTATAACGTCAATATTTTTGTCTTTTAAGTAATTGTTTGTTTTAGAGAAAGGTTTTGATCCAAAAAAACCATAGTGCGCAGAAAATGGAGAAGGGTGTGATGAAGATATAACCATATGCTTATCAAGATCTAAATATTGTTGATAAAATTTAGCATATGCTCCCCATAGTATAAATACTAGATGAGATTTTCTGTTATTTAATATTTTTATTATCTGTCTTGTAAAAGTTTCCCAGCCCTCGCCTTTCCCTAGTAAATTTGCATGTGAGGCTGCTTTACTCTTTTCAACGGTTAAAACAGTGTTTAGTAGTAAAACACCTTGCTTAGCCCAATTTTCTAGGCAACCATGCTCTGGAATGCTTATTTTCAAATCTTCTTTGAGTTCGATGTAAATATTTTTTAAAGATGGAGGTATATTGCAATCTTTTTTTACAGAAAAAGCTAAACCATGAGCTTGTCCTTCACCATGATATGGGTCTTGGCCTAAGATAACAACTTTTGTATTTTCAAAGCTTGTATAATTTAAGGCTTGAAAAATCTCGTTTCCTTTTGGAAAAATGACTTTTTTTTGTTTCTTTTGATCTTGTAAGAATATTTTTATTTTTTGAATATATTCTTTAGTAAATTCTTCTTTTAATATATCAAGCCAGTCATTAAATAGTTTTATATTGCTAGATTTATCGCTCATATAGACGAAAAAAATTAAAATTAAGTTATAAGCTGTTTCTTTACAGTTAAAATAACCAATGATGATATCCCTGCTCCTTGCCCAAAAGGAGTTAAATTCTCACCACTTGTAGCAGTACAGCCTACTTGATCTAAATTAATATTACATATGCTTGCTACGCTACCTCTGATAGGCTCAATGTGCTCGGATAGCTTAGGAACTAAACATTCAATACTTATAGCTATATGCTCTATACCATAACCCTCTAAGTATTTTAACGCTTCTTTTAAGTAAACTTTACTATCAGTAATACCTTCTTTACATAGGTTATCGGCTATCTTTCCTAGTATGTTTACTGTAGTAATGCTTGAGATAGCATTTGTTAGGCTATGAAGAACTACATCAGCATCGCTATTACCATCTAATCCATAAACAGCATTGGGAATAGTGTAGCCGCCTAAAATTAGAGCAGTAGACTTACTTTTAAAATTAAATCTATGAGAATCCTGCCCGATCCCTACTTTTATCATTGTGTTACCTTGTTAAGTTTATTAGTTTTTACTATTTTATTTGCTTTTCTAGTGATTTAATAGATTTTTTCATATTATTTATGTTATCTTGATCATTATTTTCTATGGCTCTTTTGAGAGAGTTTTCTAATAAACGTATACTCAATATTATTTTACTTTTTTTCTTTTTTTCTTGTTCAGAAAACTGTTTATTTTGTGTTGTATTAGTGAGTGTATTTTCCACTTTGTCTTGTTTAGGATTAGATATTATTTTTAATTTTTCCCGTCTTTCTAAACGAGTTTTTTCTTCTTGTTTTAATCTTGCTATTTTTTCTTCATGCCTTATCTTAGATAGGTTAGAGCGATTTATTTTTTCTATATCATGGTTGTACCTTTTTTTTGCATCTTTATAATAGCTTACTAAATTAATTTCACTAGGACAAACATATGTACATGCATTACATTCAATGCAACTTGTAAGACCATACTCTTTTAGTTTTTCATTATTTTGTTTTAGCGGAGTTTTTGAGTATAGTAGTAGTGTCTGGGGTTGTAATTTAACAGGGCAAACATCTATACACAAACCACAATTAATACATGGTGTTTCTTCTATTTTTTTTTCACTAGATAACAAGATACTCGACATAGAAGGTGTAAAATATGCTTCATCTTCTAATGGATTACCCATCATTAACCCACCTAGCCAAATAGGTTTAGTATCTCTAAATCCCATTGCATTTTTTAGAAATTCTTTTATTGGGATTCCAAATGGTAGCCAAACGTTATAGCTTTCATTGGTATTTTTGTTATATATAGTTGATAGTCTTTTAATTAAAGGTTCACCAAAGCATATAGCTTTGTATATTGATAATACTGTTCCTACGTTAAAACAAACATAGCCATCTTGAGATGGGTGCGAGTTTTTTGGTATTTCATAGTTAAATATAGTTTTTATCAACTGTTTATCACTTCCATGGGGGTATGTTCCAGATATATGTGTTATTTCGATACAATTATTGAATTTATATTTTTCTAAAGCATTTTTTACTTTTTTAATAGATAATTTATATTGATTGTTAATAGCGATTACACATTTATATGGAAATAATATTCTATTTAATATGAGGATACCTTTTATAATATCATCTACATAGTTTTGAGTTAGAGTGTTATCAGCACTTAAATAAGGTTCGCATTCGACAATATTGATTATTATATATTTTATATTAGGTACTATCTTTAAAAATGTAGGAAATGCTCCTCCTCCCAGGCCTACTAATCCTGATTTGGTGATATTGTTAATTAGCTCTTCTCTAGTAATATTTTTATTATATAATAAGTTATAAAACTCATTTAAGTCATTGGGATCATTTACTAAAGGATTAAAACAAAGGCAGTTTGTATCGTCGTTGATACTGCTAGTTGGCTTAATTACTATGTTGTCTTTATTAATTTCTAATATACTGCCATCAAATGTCGAGTATAGAGCATGGGCATATAATAGATTTTTAGCTATAATTTGGCCTTTTTTTACTTCTTCACCGACGCAGACGCAAATATAATCAAATAAATTATGTTTATTTTTTAAATAAAGAACTACTTTACTGGGAATATATTCCGAATTAACTTTATCTATCTTTAGTACTTTATCCGTTTTAAATGGTTTTATTTTACCTGTGTCGATAGGAAGAAGGTAATTTTTAAAAAAACTAAAGTCTACTGGCATGGTGCAAAAAGAATTAAGCTATTATAAGTGTATTTTTATATGATGTATTTTACTGCTCGTTTTTATTTATAATATTTAACAATTCATATATATAAGAATCTATTTCATGCCACCAATCATAAAATGAGATAAAGTTTCTTTTGATAATAATTTTATTATACATACGCACTTCATTGGCTGCTATTAGACCTGCTAAATCTAGGTCTTTCCAACCCATTCTTATACCAAACCTATTTAAATATAGCCAAACAAAGAAGTAATTATTTATGTTGAATATTTTTGTACCAGAAGACTCATCTAATGACAGAGAAAAGTCGTCAATATTGAATTGCTTTTGTTTATCGGGCAAACCTAAGAAACTAGGTATAAGTAGAGATGTTTTTTGGAATCTTCTTTCAAACTTGCTAAAGTCTTGTATAAATACACAATGTGCGATTATACTAGGAGTCAGTCTAGCAAATTTTAGCCATGTATCTTGTTGAATTTCTTGATGGCTTTGCCAATTATCAACTTCTATATAAGACCTTTTGCATCCTTTACATGTATTATCACCATATATAGTAGAGCAACGACCAACACAAGGGCTAAATTGCTGTTTCATTAGCTCTTTAATTTTTGCTTTATCTTTGTACAGCATTATTTAATTTTTAGATTATTTAAAATGATATCTTCACTGCTTCAGAATAGCTTGTTTTACCTTCAAGAACTAACTCAAATGCATTTTGTCGTAAGTTATGGTTGTATTTATTATCAAAAACATACTTGCTTATTTCAAGCTCTGATTTACCTTCGGTAATCATTTGCCTTACAGTATCGTCTATTGTAACTATTTCATAAACCCCTAAGCGTCCTATATATCCAGTATTGCTACATTTACTACACCCTCTAGCAATATATGTTTTATCAAGCTTTCTATCAGGAAGTGACATTGATATAAGGTATATAGCTCCTTCATCTAGCTTAACTTCCTTACGACAGTGTTGGCATAGCCTTCTAACTAGTCTCTGAGCTAATACAACCCTTAAAGTTGATGCAAGCAAAAACTCTTCTACACCCATGTCTATCAAGCGAGTTATAGTTCCAACAGCACTGTTGGTATGGACAGTTGATAAGACTAAATGTCCTGTTAGGCTTGATTGAACAGCGATTTTAGCTGTTTCAGAATCACGTACTTCTCCTATCATCACTATATCAGGGTCTTGACGTAAAATTGCTCTTAAGCCTTTGGCAAAAGACATGTTAGCTTTTGTATTTACTTGAGTTTGACTAATGCCATCAAAATAATATTCTATTGGATCTTCAATGGTCATGATATTATTTTCTTTACGATCCATTTGTTCTAGTGCAGCATATAGTGTAGTTGTTTTTCCTGAGCCAGTCGGCCCAGTGACGAGAATTATTCCATTTGGTTTGGTTATAGATGATTTAATTATTTTCAATATTTTACTTGGCATACCTAGAGTTTCTAGGTCTAGTTTATTGGCTTGTCTATCTAATAAACGCATTACAGTTCTTTCGCCATATGCTGTAGGTATAGTGGAAACACGTAAATCTATAAGCTTGCCACCTAATTTTAAGCCTATTCTTCCATCTTGAGGTAGTCTTTTTTCTGCTATATCTAGTCGTGCTAAAACTTTAATTCTAGTAATAAGTAGTGTTGCTAATATAGATTTTGTTGTAAGTCTGGTTTGCAATACGCCGTCTATACGAAAACGAACTAATAAATTTTTTTCATATGCTTCTACATGAATATCGGAGGCTTTTTCTTTTATTGCTTCGAAAAATATAGCATTTAATAATTTAATTATAGGTGCTTCATCTTCACTAGCTAAAAGGTCATCAGGCTCTTCTATTGCAGCAACAGCATCTTCAAAGCTAAATTCAGACTCATCACCCAAAGCGTCTGCCATTTTGTTGTTTTGTGACTGTTGTGAATAAAATTGCTCAATCTTTTCTGCAAATTCTTCATCACTTAACTTTTTTATTTCTATAGATTTATGATTATCATTTGGTAGGGAAATCGCTCTTAGTATTTCTAATAGACTAACTCTATTTAGATTTTTTTTGTGATACATGCAATTTTCCTGATTATGATAAAACACTCCATGCTTATTAGCATATGCAAAGGGAATTACATATGTTTTAGTATCTTCATTTTGTTGCTCTATGGCGCTATATTTATGTTTTTCTTTCGTTTTTTTTAATGAAATTTCATATTTAGTAACATCATTATCTACACTAGGGCTTCTGCCATAAAGATCATCCTCAAAAGAGTCGCTAAAGCCTTTAGTAGATTCATTACTACTATCACGGTTTATATTTCCTTTAGCATAAAGCTCTTTAGTTATATCTATTTGGTTATCCATAAATTTATTCCTTAGGATTCATCTTTTTAATTTTCATTATCAACACTGTCGCTATTGCTAGTTGATGCTGTAGGAGAAGATATAACAGTAGATGAAGCTACGACTGTGGAAGTAGCACCTATTGTTGGAGTCGCGAAAAATTGATCTACAAAATTATACACGGGATGATCTGGAGGAAATGTTAAATTAAAGTCTTCTCGAAATGAATTATACTTTTGATAATTTGCATCAAAAATATCTTCTCCTTCGTCAAGTATAGTAGGTCTCATAAATATAATTAAATTAGTGGTAATTTCTTGAACTCTTTCATAGCGGAAAAAAAATCCAAGTAAAGGTATATCACCTAAAAATGGTACTTTACGGATAACATTATTTTGAATTGTTTGTTTTAACCCTCCCATTACGATAATTTCAGATGATGGTGCTGTAACAGAGGTTCTGATTTCTCTATTTGTTGTAATTACACCTAGCTGTGTATCATCTTGTACAGCAGAGAATATCTGTTCTAATTGTAGGGTTACAGTACTGTCGCCATTGATTTGAGGTGTTATGGTTATTTCTATTCCTACTGTTTCTCTTTCTATAGTTTGGAAAGGATTATCTACAGATCCATTTGATGAGGTATAGCTACCTGTTACAAAAGGTCTTTCTTCACCTACGTTCAGAGAAGCTTCTTCATTATCTAGCGTAGTTAAATATGGAGTAGCTAAAACATTTGATTGAGAGTCAGATTGTATAGCTGCTAGTATTCCTGCCCACCGAAGATTTCCGTTACTATCAAAATTGGCTCCTCCTATGCCAACTGCTCCAGAACCAGGATTCCCTCCACTTATGGAACTTTGTAATGCTCCTGCTAATACTCCAGTTGATAAACCACCTGCTTCTGCTGCATCAGTTAAACCAGATAAATTAAATCTTCCTGTAAGATCTGTAACTACCGCACCTCCATTATTTGATGCAACAGCAAAATCAAATCCGTGTTCATTAAGAAAGTTATCAGATACTTCAGCTGCAATAACTTCAATTAGTATTTGTGCTCTAGGAATATCTAGTAATTCTAATAGCCTTTCTATGATGACTATTACAGTAGTATCACCTGCTACTATAAGCGCATTTAGTTTTTCGTCTGCCTGTATAGATATAACTGGTCTTTCTCTGGTACTTCTAATATCTGTAACTTGTTGTGGTTGCCTTGTAGGAGTTCTAGGAGGGGGAGGTCTATTTTGTGGACTAGGTTGACCGGGGATTGTAGGTGTCGGCTGATTATTATCTTCATTATCTAATTGAAGCGCATTTATAGCATCAGAATTTACAAGTGATGTGATTATTGGTGCTAACTCTTCTGCATTAGCATATTTTAGATAAAATACTCTTAGGTTCCCAGTTGTACTGTCTCCTTCTGGAGGTATATCTATTTCTGAAACCATAGCCCGTATAGCAAGTCGTGCTTCTAGACTATTGCTGATAACGAGCAATCTATTATTAGTTCTATCTATTTCTAGCCTAAGAGCAGGGTTTCTTGAAAAAACAGTTCTAAGTATTCTCAGAGCCTCTGACGCAGAGGCATACTGTAAGTTAATAAAATCATACTCTGAGATAGATATTTTATCTACATCATCTATGATTTTTTTTATACGTTCGATATTAATAGCTGTTTCAAATATAAGAATTTTATTACTACCAGGGATTATTTGTACAAGAGATTGTTGACTTATAAATGGCTGTAATACTTGAGAGACAGAATTTACAGGAACATTATCAACTTCTATTATTTCTATAATTCTCTCATAGCCTACTCCTGTATCAGATTTAGGCACTATTGAAGGGGCATTAGGTGTAGGGATAACTATGGTCACATATTCGTTTTCTACAGCGGCAAAACCATTTAAGCTCAAAATCATTAATAATACATCATACATCTGAGAGCCTCTAATAGGCTCTTCGGCTAGAATGGTTATATTTCCTCTAACTCTAGGGTCAATACTTATATTTTTATTTAATATCCTGGCAAAGCTCTCTATGATGACTCTTATATCAACATTGCGAAAATTAATAGATATTTCCTCTGATTCAAGATTTGAATTTTCAGAAGTCTGTCCGTACAATACAGGTAAATGTAGGCAAAATAATAATAAAACTAATACTCGTATATACATAAATAGGTTTATCAAATTATTATCTGGTAACTGTAAATGTCTCAGACGCACCGTCTCTTAAAACGGTTAATGTGACTTCACTTGAATTGATTATTCTATAAGGATCTCTATTTTGTCTAACATAATCAGCTATAGGTGTGCCATTTACATGTGTGATTATATCTTGATCTGCAAATCCAATTTCTTCAAAAAGCTCTTTTTCTCGTCTTAATGATAACTGAACTCCAGATAGGGAGCCGTTGTCAATTATCTGTTTAATATTAATATACCTGAATATATCTATGGGTTTTTCTTCTAGTTGTGCTGCGATTCTTGCCACTTCTGGATTTTGAGAAATAACTGATGTTCTCGATGAGGGAGGAGTGTTGCTATTATTTGATCTAGGGGTAGATGATAAATTTGTTATACCGTTTTCAGGAGGTAGTTCAATTAAAAATGTCTGATCTGCCTCTGTGAGCCTAACAGAATTAATGAATATTTTGTCAACGATTATCTCACCAAATAACTCTTCTTTTTCCAAGATTATTTGATTTACTGTAGTATTGCTATCGATTATAGCGGCACTACGTCCAGCGCTACTATAGGTTATTCCCTTTAGTTTTATGTTTAGTCTAGGGAATATATATTCTCGTTTTGAAGCCACAGAGTTATTAAACTGATCATTTAGCCACTTCCAGGAGTTATCCTGAGCTACTTGATTATTTAGTAGACTGAATAAAGGATTTGAGAAATATACCGGATAAAAAATCAAAAATACAAGCCAAAAACTTTTAGCTAAAATAAAGGTATTTATAGAAACTAATAAGAATATAAAAAATCCTTTTACGTATTTATTATTTAAATAGCTTAAATAACGTTTCAATTTGCTATATTGTATAGCTAATAAAAAAGCATCAAAATAACTTTGTAGCTTAGATTTTATGCTTATTAATCGCATCATGCCAGCTATTATCATTTATATGAAGATATTTTTGAGTTGTTTCTATGCTTGAGTGTCTTGCTGTTGCTTGTAAATAGCGGATATCTATTCCTAAATCAGCTTGATGTGTAATGGATGTATGTCTAAACCAGTGAGTTGAGGCTTTTTTTAGCTGGAATGCAGAGTATGGATCGTTTTTTTCTATTTCATAAGCTGCTAACTTAACTGTCTTTTTTACTATTCGATATATCATATTATCAGTTAAGCCATTTGTGCCGTTAATACTGCGTATAAGAGGTGAATTATCTTGTGGTAAAGGTAAAGGTTCTAGGCCTAGATGTAATCTATATGATATTAGTTCATCTATCATTTTTTTATTTGCAGGTATTTTTAATACTTTTTTCCCTTTTCCTCTTACTAGCCACCACCATGAATTTTTTTCTTTGGAAAAGTCATTCATGCAAGCTTGAGCGATTTCACTAACTCTAGGTGCTTGTAAATAAAGTAAATGAAATAAAAATCTAAGTCTAGCTTTTTCATTTTTTTCTCTTTTATTATTACTTGGCAATTTTTCTAGGTAATCTACTAACAAGTTCCAGGTATTGTGTTCTAGATATCTTTCAATTTTTGCTTTGGCAGTGCTATCAGATATTTCTTTTTTTTGTAAAAGCCTACATGGATTACCTATAAGATAGCCGGCATCGACTAGAAAGTTAAAACAAGAATTTATAACTTGAATTGAATATCTACAACTTCTCGGAGATAAAGGTTTTTCAAAAGGCTTCCATTCATTACTATTTCTAGGCTTTCTTGGACCTATCCAACTAATAGGTGGATTTTTAATAAATTCAATATAGCTTAATATATCCTCAAAGACAATATCTGAAAAGAATTTTTGCTTTTCTTTGTTTACCCAGAAGTAAAATCTCTCTATTTCTTTGTAGTATGACCTCAGAGTGTGCTTTGAACCTGTGGCCCTAGCTAACCAAATTCGGATAGCATCTTCATCATTGTTTGCTTCAATTTGCTGATGAGATGCAGAACGGTTAATTCCTCTTGTCTCTGATGATACTATAAAATTAGTTAATTCAGAGAAATGATTCGTTTGTGAATTACTTAAAAGTTGATTCATCTATAGATGGTTATAATAAAAATAAAATATAAAAATAAATTTTTTTATAATTAAACATTATCGTATTTACTTTTGTATCTAATAATATTAACAGCAAATGAAAAAATAAAAAAGCTAACAGCTTAACCTTTTTAATTATACGTAATTTAATCGTTTTTCATAAGAGAGTAGCAAGTAAATATAAGTAAAGATTATATTTACTTGGCTATTATTATTTGCAGTGAGCCTTTCTAATGATATCAGTGGCCTCCATCATATTTGCTAGAGCTTGTTTTGTTTCAGGCCAACCTCTTGTTTTCAAGCCACAGTCTGGATTAACCCATAAATATGAGATATCTATCTTTTTTATAGCTTTTTCTATGAGGATTACCATTTCATCAACCTTTGGAATTAAAGGAGAGTGAATATCATATACTCCTGGGCCTATGTCATTTGGATACTCAAAATCTTCAAATGCATTTAAAAGTTCCATATCTGATCTGGATGTTTCAATTGATATAACATCTGCATCGAGTTTAGCAATTGGTTTAATTATATCGTTGAACTCACTATAACACATGTGGGTATGAATTTGAGTTGTGTCTTTAACTGAATTTGCTGTTATATGAAAGCTTTTTATTGCCCAGTCAAAGTAAGCATCTTGAGAAGCTGTTCTTAAAGGCATTCCTTCTTTAAATGCAGGTTCATCGATTTGTATAATAGTAATTCCTGATTTTTCTAAATCTAGAACTTCTTCTTGAATAGCAAGAGATATTTGATAGCATACTTTATCACGAGTTAAGTCATCCCTTACAAAAGACCAACATAAAATGGTTAGAGGTCCTGTTAACATTCCCTTCATAGGCTTTTTTGTCAAGCTTTGAGCGTATGTGCTCCATTTTACAGTCATAGACTCAGTTCTTTGTACATCACCATATATAATAGGTGGTTTAACACAGCGTGAACCATAGCTTTGTACCCATCCATTACTTGTAAAGGCAAAGCCTGATAGAAGTTCTCCAAAATACTCTACCATATCATTCCTTTCGGCTTCACCATGAACTAATACATCCATATCCAAATCTTCTTGCACTTTTACTACATTTTTTATTTCTTCGTGCATATAGTTTGTATATTGTTCGTGGCTTATTTTTCCAGATTTAAAATCCCTTCTTGCTTGCCTAATAGTACTTGTCTGAGGGAATGAACCTATACTAGTTGTTGGCAATAATGGCAAGTTATAGAGAGCTTGTTGAGCTTCTTTTCTTTTTTGAAAGGGAGATCTTTTCTTAGTGTGTTCATCTATTTTAGAGATTTTATTTTGAACTACTAAATTGTTCACCAAACTAGAAGAATTTCTAGATTCTACAATTTTATCTGAGGCATCTATTATTTGCTTTGAGCTTTGGCTATCAGGTGATAATAAAATTGATTTAATATCGACTACTTCCTTTACTTTTTGAGTTGCAAAGGCAAGCCATAACTTCACTTCTGCGTTTATTTTTTTTTCGGATTCAATATCTATAGGGCTATGTAATAAAGAGCAAGAAGAGCCTACCCATAAAGTTTTTTCAGGGTAAGCCTTAGCAACTGAATCTATCAGTTTTAAGCTCTTAGATATATTATTTTTCCAAACATTACGACCATTAACCACACCTAAGGATAGAATTTTAGGTAGAGATATTTTATTATTGATTAAATTTTCTATGTCTTCAGCCCCTCTAACACAATCTAAGTGTAGAGCTACTATAGGTAAAGAAGAGAGCGTATTTAAATTATTAAGTATAGGTGAAAAATAAGATGCTAATAATATAGGAAGGCCTACATTATTTAGCTCCTTATAAACAGGAAGCATTTTATTTAGCCATTTATCATCTAAGTCTAAACCAAGTATTGGTTCGTCTATTTGGATTAGTTTTGCACCTGCTTGTTTTATAAGTTTGATTAATTCTATATATAAAGGTAGTAGTTTATCTAAAAATTCTAATTTATCTGAATTATCCTTAGTTTTACTCAAATATAAGAAAGTTAAGGGGCCGACTATAGTTGGTTTTGGTTCAAATCCGGCTTTAATAGCTTTATTTGTATCATTTATTATACTAGGATTGTTTAGCTTGAAGTCAGTATTGCTGACTAGTTCAGGTACTATATAGTGGTAGTTAGTATCAAACCATTTTGTCATTTCACAAGCGTGTGCTTCATCTCCTGTTGGAGCTTTCCCTCTAGCCATTCTAAAGAAATTATCCAAATCATCACTTGAAGAACCTTTAATGAATCGCTCAGGGATAATATTAAACATAAAGGCATGATCTAACATATGGTCATATAGACTAAAATCTCCCACAGAAACAAAATCAAGACCTCTATTTTTTTGTATATTCCAGTGCCTTAATTTTAATTCATCTGCTTGTGCAAGTAGCTCATTTTTTGAAATGTTTCTACTCCAATATTTTTCCAAAGCTTTTTTTAGCTCTCTATCTAGGCCTACTCTTGGATAGCCAAGTATGTGAGATTTAGGCTTATCATCTATTGCTATCATTCTCTATATTCTCCTAAATAAGTTAAAAATAAGATCAATATTAAAAAAATTGATGGACTGGATATTGAGATTATTTTCAAAAGCTAAATTCTCGATACTACCATCAACAACAATAACTAAAAACAGTGCGTTCTATATTCTTTAATTAATTAATTATATATATAAAAAACAAAAGAGTATGTAATTATACATATAAGTATCTAAATTCCAAACGTTACTGACATTAAATATTATCCAAACGCTGAATGTGTAATCGTAGTATACGATTATAGGTAGTATAAGTATTATAATTTAAATTTAATTTTAACAAGTTAACAAGTTAATAAATTATCTGTTAAATACACAGGTTGTGCAAAAATATGTAAAGTTATTTCAGTATATGAAAATTATAGTAAAACAAAAACAAAAAAATATGGATTAATCTATTGACAAGCAAAAAAGTATCTATAGAATACTACTCATATTGTGTCACTGAAAATTATAGGTGGCGTTTGTTCTATAAGAGTATAGGAAGATAGTAGATTGTGTGGGTATCTGAGATGAATTGAGTAAAATCAGAGACTTAATTTTAGAAGTAAGAGAAGGAAAGATAAGAAAGGAAAGTTAAATATTAAGATTAAGAGCAAATTAAGGCAAATAATTAAGATATTTAATAAAAGAAGAAAGAAAAAGAACTGAAGAGTTTGATCATGGCTCAGATTGAACGCTGGCGGCAGGCTTCAAACATGCAAGTCGAGGGGCAGCATAGTGTATTTATACATAGATGGCGACCGGCAGACGGGTGAGTAAAGCATAAGAATCTACCTTTTGGAGAGGGATAGCTCGGAGAAATTCGAATTAATACCGCATGAAGTCTAAGGATAAAAGGTGGGCTAGCAATAGCTCATGCCAAGAGATGAGCTTATGTGAGATTAGCTAGTTGGTGAGGTAAAGGCTTACCAAGGCGACGATCTCTAGCCGATTTTAGAGAATGGTCGGCCACACTGGGACTGAGATACGGCCCAGACTTCTACGGAAGGCAGCAGTTAGGAATATTGGACAATGGGGGGAACCCTGATCCAGCCATGCCGTGTGTGTGAAGAAGGCCTTAGGGTTGTAAAGCACTTTTAATTATGAAGAAGTGATATAAACTAATAAGTTATATTATTGACGTTAGTAATAGAAAAAGTACCGGCTAACTCCGTGCCAGCAGCCGCGGTAATACGGAGGGTACAAGCGTTAATCGGAATTACTGGGCGTAAAGGGCAAGTAGGCGGATAAGTAAGTTGGATGTGAAATCCCCAGGCTCAACCTGGGAACTGCATACAATACTGCTAATCTAGAGTGTAGTAGAGGATGGCGGAATTTTCTGTGTAGTGATAAAATGCTTAGATATTGAAAGGAACATCAGAGGCGAAGGCGGCCATCTGGGCTACAACTGACGCTGAGTTGCGAAAGCGTGGGGAGCAAACAGGATTAGATACCCTGGTAGTCCACGCTGTAAATGGTGGAGACTAGTTGTCGGTGTATATCGGTGACGAAGCTAACGCGTTAAGTCTCCCGCCTGGGGAGTACGGTCGCAAGATTAAAACTCAAATGAATTGACGGGGGCCCGCACAAGCGGTGGAGTATGTGGTTTAATTCGAAGCAACCCGAAAAACCTTACCCACTTTTGACATAATAGGGGATTTTACAGAGATGTAGAAGTGCCGCAAGGAGCCTTAATACAGGTGCTGCATGGCTGTCGTCAGCTCGTGTTGTGAAATGTTGGGTTAAGTCCCGTAACGAGCGCAACCCTTGTCCTTTGTTGCTAACAGGTAAAGCTGAGGACTCTGAGGAGACCGCTGGTGACAAACCAGAGGAAGGTGGGGATGACGTCAAGTCCTCATGGCCCTTACAAGTGGGGCTACACACGTACTACAATGGTTGGTATAACGAGTAGCGAAGTTGCAAAATGGAGCCAATCTTTAAAGCCAATCTTAGTCCGGATTGTACTCTGAAACTCGAGTGCATGAAGTCGGAATCGCTAGTAATCGCAGATCAGCAAGCTGCGGTGAATACGTTCTCGGGCCTTGTACACACCGCCCGTCAAACCATGGGAGTGACTTTTTCCTGAAGTGGATAGCCTAACCGTAAGGAGGGCGTTTACAACGGAAAACTTCATGACTGGGGTTAAGTCGTAACAAGGTAGCCGTAGGGGAACCTGTGGCTGGATCACCTCCTTAATTAATTTATATCGACTTTTACTACTCAGGTGCCCACACAATCTACTAGTCTTTTTATTCATTTATAGAATAAATGATCTTTAAGAGAAGGAAGGAAGGATATTTTATATTCATGATTAAGAGAGAAAGTGCATACGAGGGATGCCTAGGCGACTGAAGGCGAAGAAGGACGTGTTAGTCTGCGAAAAGGTACGAGGAGCTGGCTATAAGCTGAGATTCGTACATATCCGAATGGGGGAACCCATCTGCTAAGGCAGATATTGTTATATGAAAAGATAGTATAACAAGGCGAACGTAGGGAACTGAAACATCTAAGTACCTATAGGAAAAGAAATCGAAAGAGATTCTCGGAGTAGTGGCGAGCGAAACGGGAGTAGCCATTGTCAAATAGTATATTTGTTAGCGGAACAGAGTGGAAAATCTGACCGAAGGAGGTGATAGTCCTGTATGCGAAAACAAATATATGGAACTAGGGGCAAGAGAAGTAGGGCGGGGCACGTGGAATCCTGTCTGAAGAAAGGGGGACCATCCTCTAAGGCTAAATACTAACAGTCGACCGATAGTGAACAAGTACCGTGAGGGAAAGGTGAAAAGAACCCCTGATAGGGGAGTGAAATAGAACTGAAATCGTATGCATACAAAGCAGTGGAAGCAAAGAAATTTGTGACTGCGTACCTTTTGTATAATGGGTCAGCGAGTTAACTTTAGTAGCGAGCTTAACTGAATAAGGAAGGCGAAGCGAAAGCGAGTCTGAAAAGGGCGTTAGTTGCTAGAGTTAGACCCGAAACCGAGTGATCTATCCATGAGCAGGATGAAGGTTAGGTAAAACTAACTGGAGGTCCGCACCCACGCCTGTTGAAAAAGTCGGGGATGACTTGTGGATAGGGGTGAAAGGCCAATCAAACTCGGAGATAGCTGGTTCTCCTCGAAAGCTATTTAGGTAGCGCCTCGAGTATGGTTACAGGGGGTAAAGCACTGTTTCGGCTAGGGGGTCATTGCGACTTACCAAACCGATGCAAACTAAGAATACCTGCTAACTTGAGCTCGGGAGGCAGACTGCGGGTGCTAACGTCCGTAGTCGAAAGGGAAACAACCCTGACCGTCAGCTAAGGTCCCAAAGTAGTAGTTAAGTGGAAAACGAAGTGGAAAGGCTTAGACAGCTAGGAGGTTGGCTTAGAAGCAGCCATCCTTTAAAGAAAGCGTAATAGCTCACTAGTCGATGTTGGTCTGCGCGGAAGATTTAACGGGGCTAAAACTACACACCGAAGCTACGGGTTTGTAAGAAATTACAAGCGGTAGAGGAGCGTTCTGTAGGTCTGAGAAGGTGTCATGAGAATGATGCTGGAGATATCAGAAGTGCGAATGCTGACATGAGTAACGATAAAAAAAGTGAAAAACTTTTTCGCCGAAAGACTAAGGATTCCTGCGCAACGGTAATCGACGCAGGGTTAGTCGGGGCCTAAGGCGAGGCTGAAAAGCGTAGTCGATGGAAAGCAGGTTAATATTCCTGCACTATATATTAGCTGCGATGGAGTGACGGAGAAGGCTAGGCTAGCATACGGATGGAAGAGTATGTTTAAGCAA
The DNA here is from genome assembly GCA_963455285.1 of Gammaproteobacteria bacterium Psp_hYS2021. GTDB lineage: Bacteria > Pseudomonadota > Gammaproteobacteria. Next base: position 1,551,088 of record OY734021.1, on the reverse strand, counting down.
GTAGGCTGAAATTTAGGAAAATCCGGATTTCGTGAGGCTGAGATGTGATGACGAGTCTCTTTATAAAGAGGCGAAGTAGTTGATGCCAAGCTTCCAAGAAAAGCTTCTAAGCTATAGATGATATATACCCGTACTCTAAACCGACACAGGTGGTCAAGTAGAGAATACTAAGGCGTTTGAGATAACCCAGGTGAAGGAACTAGGCAAAATAACACTGTAACTTCGGAAGAAGGTGTGTCAAAGAAGGTGAAGTTTGTACGAACTGAGCCAGAACTGATCGAAGATAATAGGCCGCTGCGACTGTTTAATAAAAACATAGCACTTTGCGAACTCGTAAGAGGAAGTATAAGGTGTGACGCCTGCCCGGTGCTGGAAGGTTAAATGAAAGGGTTAGTGAAAACGAAGCTCTGGATTGAAGCCCCAGTGAACGGCGGCCGTAACTATAACGGTCCTAAGGTAGCGAAATTCCTTGTCGGGTAAGTTCCGACCTGCACGAATGGCGTAACGATGGCGGCACTGTCTCCACCTGGGGCTCAGTGAAATTGAAATTGCTGTTAAGATGCAGTGTATCTGCGGCTAGACGGAAAGACCCCATGAACCTTTACTATAGCTTTGCATTGAGACTTGGTTGTATTTGTGTAGGATAGGTGGGAGGCTTTGAAGTAATTACGCAAGTAGTTATGGAGCCGTCCTTGAAATACCACCCTAGTATAATTGGGTTTCTAACTTTTTGCATAAACTGGGAAAAGGACATTGCATGGTAGGTAGTTTGACTGGGGCGGTCTCCTCCTAAAGAGTAACGGAGGAGCGCAAAGGTACCCTAATCACGGTCGGAAATCGTGAGGTTAGCGCAAAGGTAAAAGGGTGCTTAACTGCGAGACGTACAGGTCGAGCAGGTGCGAAAGCAGGTCTTAGTGATCCGGTGGTACCGAATGGAAGGGCCATCGCTTAACGGATAAAAGGTACTCTGGGGATAACAGGCTGATACCGCCCAAGAGTTCATATCGACGGCGGTGTTTGGCACCTCGATGTCGGCTCATCACATCCTGGGGCTGAAGCAGGTCCCAAGGGTTTGGCTGTTCGCCAATTAAAGTGGTACGCGAGCTGGGTTTAGAACGTCGTGAGACAGTTCGGTCCCTATCTGCCGTAGACGATCGATATTTGAAGGGAGCTGTTCTTAGTACGAGAGGACCAGAATGGACGAACCTCTGGTGTTCCGGTTGTCATGCCAATGGCATCGCCGGGTAGCTATGTTCGGAAGGGATAACTGCTGAAAGCATCTAAGTAGGAAGCCCACCCTAAGATTAGATATCGCATGACCTTAAAGGTCACTGAAGAGCCGTTCAAGACTAGGACGTTGATAGGTTGGATGTGTAAGCGTTGTAAGACGTTGAGCTAACCAATACTAATTGCTCGTGAGGCTTAATCATGAAAAAATATCCTTCTTTTATTAATTCTTCTTAAATATTAAATTTGTAAATATAAGAAAATTAAAGAATAACCTTGATGAACATAGCAATGAGGAACCACCTGAACCCATCCCGAACTCAGAAGTGAAACTTATTAGCGCCAATGATAGTGTGGTTTTTCCATGTGAAAGTAGGTCTTCATCAAGGTCCTTCTTATTCTTTATCATTATACTAATATCCCTCTTTATCTCTACTTTTTCCTATTAAAGGAAAGATTTTTGACAAAAAAATGTAATGATATCTTATATATAATGTCTAATTTGCATTAGAGAAAGCACGGCTCTTACGTTTCTATTTGAACGTACTATTTCAATTCGAAACAGACTATTGTCAATTCAACAATAGCGACCTGCATTAAAATGGACTCTCAAAACAGGCAAAGCGCAACGATGAGCTGATAGAATATATAAATGTAGATTAGATATATGGACAATGCGCTTAATGCTTTGTCTTTAATTAATAAAGCATTTAATACAGAACACAAGAACACAATTTAATATGTGAAGTTATCTTATCTTCTTATAATATACTCAGAATATTGTTTTAGATTCTCTGACACTTTCTCCAGACTATTATGCCAACCTATTGCTAATACTCCTCTCATATCTCCCCATAATTTTTTTCATTTTTCATTTACATACTCTTATTTAATTAATCATATTGAAACTTTTATGCAAAAACCTCTAAATATTAAGATAATTTTTTACTATAAGCTTTATTTCTTTTATCTTCTTTTATCTTTTAAACTTTGAAGTATTTCAAAAAATATAAGATAACGTATAATTATCCCTAAAATAACTACTTTAAAAAGTATAATAAGACAAATAAAAAATCTTTGATAAAAATAAATTTTTTATAGGAAAGGATGTATGAAAAATATGAAAAAAATAATTATATTTTTATTAAATATCTTTATATTATCAATAGGAGTTAATTCATGTGGAGGAGGGGGATTCCTCTGGTACACCTAACTCTGAAGGAGGCACGAGCCAATCCCTGATAACAAGATTTATAATAAACGGAGAGAGTGGAGAAATAGACAATGAGGCAGGTACTATTACACTTACTCTACCGTATGGAACAGATCTAAGAAGGCTTAGACTAACAATAGAAGTTAGTGATAATGGTACAGTTAATCCTGCAAGTGGAGAAGAGGAGGATTTTAGTAACTCAGTTAGCAATCCAGTAAATTATACAGTAACAGCAGAGGATGGAGAGACAATAAATACTTATGTAGTAACGGTTATAAATAACCCTATATTAAGTAGTACAGGATTACAAAGTACAGAGCGAATAGGAGCAGGAGATATAGGAAGAGATGTAATTATTACAATCAGTAATATATTAGATGGAGAATATAACTATAGATTTGGAGTATGGGATAATATGACAAACGAAGAGACTATAACTCTTACAGGAGCAAGTCATAATATAGATATTTCAGGGATATCTGTAGCAACATGGAATACTTTGGCAGATAGAGAATTAAAGCTCTATGTGAAAAACTCTTTAGCGACTAATTACGATGAATTTAACACAGGTATAACAAACGACATACAAAGGATGCGGCATAACTTAGCCGGAAGCTATACACTTGAGAGTGATGTTGACATGAGGTTTATAGAAAACTTTAATCCCATTGGAGATCGTTTCAGCCATTTCGAAGGTAATCTGTATGGACAAGGATATATAGTCGAGAATCTGACGATAAATAGGTCGGGAAATGATTACATAGGATTTTTAGTATCCAATTCTGTAACAAATAGCTACTGGGTGGGATATCGGAACAAGTGGTCAAAGTACAAGCGGAGGTGCACTGAAGTAGGAATCAATAAGGTAAATGGAATTAACACAATAACAGACGATGGAGACGGTACATATTCTGCCATTGGTATCGATGGCATTACACGTGTAGATATATTTGTGGGGAACTTTGGCACTGACGACGATAATCCGTGGGTATATGTAGGAGACGGACAATGGCCTATTCTCTATTGGCAAGAGGAAACATAACCATAATAAGTGTTTTCTGTATATTTCTCTAGTGAATATTAATGCTACCGATTATTATAGGTATATTTTGAGAAATATAAAATAACTCATAAAATTTAATTATGAGTTATATAACAATTCTTTGTTTTCCTTTATGATACTTAGTTCTTGTATATGAGGCAAGTATCAAACCATGCAAACACATCCAAGATGAGCTCCTGTCGCTAAACCATAGGACAACACAGTATATCTAACCGAATAAGTTTTAGCGGCTTATAATTTTAAATATCTACATATTTAAAATTATGCTATAAGCATGAGTATAATATACTGTAAAAAGAAAAATATAAGGGTTATTAGCGTGTATTTATCCATTCTTAGAGGTTGAATTGACACTCCATCTTCTGTGTGATTATGACTAATACTTTTTTTGTGTCCTATAACTGTATAGATTTCGATTTCTTCTTTAGTTTTATTAGACTTTGAAATAAAAGATGCTATATATCCTACAATAAATGTAACACCACCACCTATAATAGGTCGCCATATCCAACTTACATTTGTTAGGTTGCCAAATAGTAAGATAAAGATAAAGCCTAGTATGAATCCTACAGCAGTACCTTTATCATTTGCCCTTGTTGTAAACAATGAAAGAAAGAAAGCCCCAACCATAGGTCCTGTTATGTATGATATGTAGCTACCTACGACTTCAAGTACTGACTTTGCAGTTCCTGAAAATCCTAATATTGTTATTATTACAATAAAGACACCCATGACTCCTGCGATTATTCTAGAAGCTTTCAAAGATAATTCTTTTTCTTTTGATTTTATGAAAAAACGTTCGTGTATATCTTTTACGTAAACAGTGGTCATTGAGTTTAACAGTGAATCCACGCTTGACATTGCAGTTGCAAAAACGCTGACTATCAGCAATCCAATGACTCCTACAGGTAGATGAGAAGTTATGAATTCTATCATTACGTTATTAGCAGAATCGAATTTTTTATTATCAAAAAAAACGAAAAGAAGTATCCCTATTATCATGAAGAAAAAGAAAAGCAGATTCAGTACGAATGCACTCAACATAAACGATATTTTTACATCTTTGATTGACCTTGCTGTCAAAACTCTTTGTACTTGTCCTTGGTCAAACCCAAAATAACGTATCCACATTATTGTTCCTCCGATTAGAGTAGCCCAAAATGTATTGGTGGACGACATATCCCAAGAGAAGTCTAAAGCCTGCATTTTCCCTTGACCTCTTAGATTTTCAATGGTATCCAAAAAGCCTAACTCCAGATGATTTAATATGACAAAAAAAGCTACTATTAAACCTAGCCACATCACTAACATTTGAATAAAATCTGTCCATATTACCGCTTTTATACCACCTAAAATAGTATAAATAAGCGCAGATATAACAATTAAAGGAACAATAATCTCCAAATCCCATCCGGTAATAGACTGCAAAACTAAGGATGCTATAAAAACCATTGAGCTTATTTGAATGAGGGAGTTTGCTATAAAGCCAAATACAGATAGTAAACGACTATAGATTCCTAATCTCATTTCAATATATTCATATACTGAGGTTATTTTAAGATTATATATAACCGGTATAGTCGTAAACATTACAAAGAATATAGCAAGAGGAATTCCTGCTTGAATCATAAAAGGAGCTATCCCGTCATTATAAGCCCAGCCAGGAGCACCTATAAATCCATTCCCACTTATTGTAGTTGCTCCGACTGAGAAGGCAATCGGTAACCAAGGCATTTTTCTACCTGCCAGGAAAAAGTCTTTCTGATCTCTATTATTTTTACCTAGAAGCCATCCTAGAGTAAACATCAAAAAGATATATACAATAATAATTACTGTATCTATTGTTGAAATCATACTAGTTATTTGGATTTACTATATCTTTAGTTCTTTTTATAATATCAAGTCCTTGTTGTTTCAGCCAATAAGGGATATCTATCAAGACCCAATTTTCAAATAATTTGTCTTTTTTTCTGTAATAAACATCCACAACCTGCATATCTGCCTTAACTTTTCCACCTGGTAGTCCCATAAATCCTCCAATTGGAGTATTTGATAAATTTGGCCAACCAAAAAAACATGCAAAGTTACCTTCTGCAAATCTACAGATATGGCCATTAAAAACCTTATCTATCAGATTATTACGAAACGGAAGTTGGTGTTGCTTTTGATACCTAGGAATAGTATAGCTGGCTCCTATACCGGCAGGTCCATACCATATCATATCTTTGCTCCATGTTTTTTCTAAGATTTCAGGAGGACAGTCCATAGAGCCACTTTTATTTAACGCAGTTAAGTCATCTACCATTTCATTAACTAGCGCCAATGTTTTTTCAGCTTCCTCTTGAGGAGCATCGTCAAATAATATACCATTATGATCTTTCGGACCAGGGTAGATAAAATAATTTCCTGTTGAAATGGGTAAAGGGTTAATTCCTGATTGTTGCATCAATCCTATGATATCAATGAAAAGCCCAGTTTGAATGATTTTTCCATTTTCCACACAGTTAAATTCTGCGTAACGAAGATTAACCATTTTACCTGTAGGAGGTATTCCTAAATATTCCTTATCAAATAAACCCATAAAGTGCCCCATACTCATAATCCACTTACCAGGGCTTATCTGATTATTTCCTCCTATAAATATATCTTGTCTTCTTTGCATTCTTGTTAATGATTCTTTTAGAGGTATCCAAAATATATCCGAGACAGCCTCATATCCTTTTTGTTCTCTGAAAGGATATGAGCCTCTAAAAAAATAATCATTACTCATAAATTCACTTAGTATTTCTTTTACTCCATTGGATTTTACTTCATCCAGTTTTTCAAAATAGTCTAGTATTAGTTTTTTCTCTTTTTGGAAGCTCATTTTTTGTTCTCCTATTCTTCTCTTTCTCTATGTAATGTTTCAGGTAAAAATAACCATATGAAAGACCCTATAATAAATATAGCCATAACTACAAAAAATATTCCTACCATACCCAAAGATGTTGCAGCGACTCCAGCAACCATTGGCAGAGCAAATGATGAGATTATACGACCACCGTTGAAAGATATCCCTGCTGACAATCCACTGAACCTTTTAGGAAAGAGCTCAGTATAATAAGCGCCCCAAGCTCCAGAAAAACCTACGAATAAACCAAAAAAGATGGATATTATTTTAAAAGTCTCGACACTCTCTGGACCTAATCTTGTATAAATAAATACTACAACAGCACATAAAAGCATTCCTATTGCTGGTACCTTTCGCCCAAATTTATCTGCGATAAATCCCCATAAATAGTAACCTACAAGTTGTCCTACTCCCTGTAAACTATAAATAGCCCCGGCAGTTACAGCACTAAGACCCAGTACAGTTGTCAGATAAGTGGTAGAATTATTGGAAAAAGCAGAGTATCCTGTAAAGTTCATCCCTGATAAAAAAATTACACCTATTCCTATAAATAGATATTTTCCTTTGTACATACTAAAATAATTAATCCTTTCACCTTTTTTCTCTATAGATTCTTTTTGTTTTTGAAGAGTCTGTTCTCTGTCATTAGGAACAAGGAAATAAATCAACACCGCTCCTATAAGAGGAGGAACAATAGCTGTATAAACAAGTATTCTCCAGTTTTCATTTCCTAGTATCCCATACAACCAACCTGCAAAAATAATAGCTATAGAAAACATACTAGTACAAAGAGCAGCTAACTTTCCTCTGTATCTGGGTTGAAACATATCTATTACTAATGGTATAGCTGTTCCAAAAACGCCACCCAGACAAAAACCAGCCATGAGTCTAGCTGCTCTCCAGAGGGATAATGAAGTAGTATTCAAAAGAGGAACAAAAGTCATCACTGCAAAAGAAATAGCTATAATAATTAGGGTATTTTTTTTGCCTAATCTAGAAGTCAGCCAACCAAAAAATAATGTTCCTGGTATAGTTCCAAAAGATAAAACTGCAAAAATAGAAGAAGCCTGAGTTAAATCAAAACCAAAGCCTCCTTCATCAATTGCTTTAATCATAGTGGGACGCACAAAAGTTCCCAACATAAAATTATAACAATAAAAAAAGTAGACTACCAGAATAGCCAATACAGCAATAATTCTCTGAGTAGTACTTTTATCTTCTCCTAATAAAATCTCATTGTCGTCAATATATTTATTCTCATTATTCATTTTCATTTTTCTCCTTTTCAAACTCAGATTTTTGGCAACATATATCTTCGCTTTGTGTTTTTTCAAAATCTTTATTGTACCTATTTAAGTATATCTGACGAAGAATATCTAATCCGTCATAAGTCATCCATTCTTCAATTATCTTGTTATTTTCCACAATATAGTGATTTATACCTAAGATTTCCACCATATTATTTGAAGCAGAACCAAACATGCCAAAACCTTCGTGTAATCCTATTATTCTCCATCTTACTGCCACATCATAAGTATTTTCCTCTACTCTTTTATTACAAGTAATTCTGTCTATTAAAAAGTTAGAGTTAGGAAAGGATGCAAATAAGCTAACTAACATTCCTTGTATTTGTGAGTGTCCTATAAGATCTTTATCGCATATGTAATGGAGAGTTGCTTTTTCATCATAATATTTTGTAACTTTATTAAAATATCTACCGGCGTAAACGTTTTTCAGCATTTCTAGCAGTAATTCTCCGACACTTGAATCCTTTGCATTATAATGCTCTGGAAATATTTGACCTATCGTGTTTTCTCCTAGTCCATAGGAAGCTTGTTCGGAAGAAGCAATACTATTTTGAGCCATATTCATAGCTACTTCATGTGAATCAAATCCTAATTGCTTTACTATCCACAGATTATCCCTTACCAGCCATTCTTCATAAATCCGATTGTTTTCAACAGCACAATCTACCATAGTCCTGAAATTTATTTTTTTACCTGTTGCTGGACCAAATGTACTGTCATTTAGATTGGTAGCTGTAGAAATTATCCGATGAGAAGATAAGAAGCCGTTCTTTTTATGTTTTGACCAAATGACATTCTGCCCAATTAGCTTTCTATCCGGAAATGAATATAAGGTCGATAAGGTCCCAGAAATGACTCCTTGTATACCTACTGTATTAAATGAGCCAAAATGCATAATAACATTATTATGATAGGTGTCATAAATTACACCTATGCCTTTCTCTTCCCATATTTCATGAGTAATTTTTATTATATAGTAAACAAAATTGATAAAACGTTTATCAAAGTTTTTCATGTCTTGTATTTTAATTTCCTTTTTTAAGTAATCGTTGTAGTCGGCGCCTTCTAAAGTAAAGTCTGCCGAATCTTCATTAAATATTAAATTAGAATATTCTGGTTTATTTGTTTTTTCTTCCATAACTTTTTCCTGTTCTTTTGGCTCTTAGCAGCTAAGAGGATATTTTTTAATTAAATTTTAATAGTCGAAGATATATATTCTCGACTTTTTAATTATACCTAAAATTTACACATTTTTACAATGAAATAAATTGAAAGTGCTTTCAAGTATTAGATTTGAGTATTTTAAATACCTTTGTGTTAATGAGGTTACTCAGTAATGAGTAATTGGTATAAGTTAAATATATACTACAAACTTATGGCAGTGGTTCAAAATAATGATTTTATAAATTTAGCCTTTCTAATATATTATTTTTCATAATATTTTTTCAACTTCTATATTCCGCATTTATTTTCACATAATCATAACTTAAGTCGCAACCCCATGCAGTTGCATTATAAACTCCATCATTTAATAATAGCTTTATTATCACTGTAGATTCTTCAAGTATTTTGCTAGACTCTTCTATATCTTCATCGAGTACACTACCTTCGTGCATAAGGCATATACTATTCGTAGTATTTCCTATATATAAACTTATTTTATCTGGATTAAAATTAGCTCCTGAATACCCTGCTGCACAAACCACTCTACCCCAATTTGCATCCTTACCAAAGATAGCACTTTTAACTAAACTTGAGGCAACTATAGCTTTACTTATAAGCTTAGCATCATCATAGGTTCTAGCTTGTAAAACTTTAGTTTCAATTAGTTTAGTAGCTCCTTCTCCATCTCTGGCAACCATTTTTGCAAGCTCACATAATACATATATCAAAGCTTCCTTAAATTTCTTGTAGTTTTTATCCTTAGATGTTATTTTTTCATTCCCAGATAGTCCGTTACTCATAAGAAAAACACTATCATTTGTGCTAGTGTCACCATCAACAGATATCATATTAAAACTAACATCTATAGCTTCCTTAAAAGCCTCATTTTGTAAACCATAATCTATATTTATATCACTAGTAATAAATCCAAGAGTAGTTGCCATATTTGGATGAACCATCCCTGAACCTTTTGCCATACCACCTATATTGACCGTAATACCATTTATGTCTATACTCACAGCTATTTCTTTAGGTACCGTATCTGTTGTCATGATTGCCTTAGCTGCATTTTTTTCAGAGTCTATACTATTGGATAACTTATCTACTAAAAGTTCTATTCCTTTTGATATTTTACCCATATCCATAAACTGACCTATAATTCCTGTAGACATTACTAAAATATCATCAGGGTTGCATTTTAGCTTTTTAGAGGCGATCTTAGCAGTTTCATGTGTGTCTTCAATTCCTCGTTTACCAGTGCAGGCATTTGCATTTTTACTATTTATTACTATAGCCTTAAAATTAGATTTTTTTTCCAATAAACTCATACTATATATTACAGGCGCTGCTTTTACTATATTTTGGGTGAATACAGCTGATACTTGTGAGTTATCAGTTTTTATCATGGCTATATCTAGACTATTTCTACTTCTAAGTCCGCAGTGAATTCCTGATGATTCAAATCCTTTAGATATATTAACGCCTCTAGATTTATGAACTTCCATAATTTAACCTGTGAAAAATAAACTACAATTCATCATTATATGCATTTTTATCCATTATTTTTAATAATGCTTATTTTATTCAATAACTTAACAAATATATGAAACGGAAGTGAATGTTAACATAAAAAACAAATAAAACAATATAAATATACTTTAATATACAATATTTTATTATTTTAATGCATTTTATTTATTTTTACTGAATTAAAAATACATCAAAATAGCACGATTTTCCAGATCCTATCCTATAAGTTGGTTTTTTATCAAGTATTTTCAAGCTGTTATTATTCATTTTAATAATCAATTTATTAGCTATTAAATATGAATTTTGACATAATTCTTTTTGTGATATTAGTGGGCTATCATCAGGTTGCGTTTGGAGTAAAATTTTTATTAAGAATTGAATCTTTTTATTTGGCAGAGCTCTATTTTTATTTCGTATATTGAACATAGGGTCTAAATATACAACATCGAAATTTGGATACTGAATATTATTTAGTGCATGTTCTTTAAGTCTTAGATAATTATGTACATATTCATTAGAATTTTCGTTTTTTATTACTAAAGAGCCTTCCAAACAAAATTGTATTAAATGACTAAACGACTTACAAAATAATTTAAATCTATCATATCCATCTTTTAGCATGCTATATACAAGCAGATTTTGTTCTATGCCAAATACATCATGACCTTGAGCGAACATCAAAAAGCTATCTACTCCCATACCACAAGTTGCATCTAAAATATTTAGTTTTTTATGCGGCTGACTTTTGTTTTTAAGTGCTTTGATTAGATATTCACTATTAGGTCTAGAGGCTCTGGCTAGTAACTTAGGATCTAAAAAGTTTACATATACTGCATTTTTACTGTCTTTAGGCTTGTCACAAATACCCAGCGCTAAACTATTTTCAAGATGCTTTCTGAGGTCATGATTTTTATAGTTATAGTCGTTTTTAACCCAGCTGTGACTTACATTATCAAGCACTGGATAAAAGCTGATTATCAGGTTATTTCTAGTGTATTTTTTACTCTTGTTATTATGTAGATAACTATGTAGCTTGTTAATATCATCAAAAAACATCAGATTCATTTCTTGTGATAAATTTTCGAGCAATTTATATTTATCAGGGTGCTTTATTTTTAGCTTGCTATGTGAGTAAACTAAAAATCTACTTATTCTATTTTTTTCAATAACCAAGTCTTTTTAAATAAAAAAATTAAATATCATTTTTCAAAACGTGACATACGTAAAGAATATAAAATATTTTCTACGCATGAAAACCATCTATTACTAACAATTTTATAGTTGCAAAATATATAATATATTTTTCTACACGTGGAAATCATCCAGTGCCGCTGTAGGTGAAACAGGTTCGATTACTTTGATACTTCTCCATTTACCTTTTGAAAATCTTATCAAGTAAGTTATAGCCAAACTCAAAATCATAAGGATAAAAAGTGAGAAGATAGGGATAATTCCAATATAAAAGAATTTAGCTAATATTATAGCAATTATAGTAAATACCCAATGGTATATAATAGATGTAAACATAAGCCATCTTGTATCTCCTACTCCTTTTAAAGCTCCAGAATACACAAGCGATAATCCATCAAAAATCGTATATAGAGCTACCATCTTAACCAGAATAATGGATAAGTCATAATATGAGCTACCCTCTTGTGTAAAAATAGTTACTATATAGTTTGTGCCAAATAAAAATAATAAGCACGTGAATGTCGTATATACCAAAGTGATTTTAAACCCAAGCAAAGCTGTCCCTTTCACCCCATCTGGGTCTCCAGTTCCTATAGATTTGCCAGCAAATGAGCTTACAGCATAACTAACTCCTATCAAAGGTATAAAAGATATCATGTCAAAGCTAAATGCAACAGTGACGGCAGCGGATATAGATTCTCCATAAGAATGCGTTACAAGTATAAAAGCATTAAAAGAAGCTATAGATAAGAAAAACTCTGTTCCAGTTGGGATACCAAACTTAAATAACTTTTTTAAAATATTTTTATCTACCTTCCATACTTTATAAGGGTTATTTCTATAAATATCATGATTTATAAAGCTAAAGAACAATATTAGAAAGATTACAAACCTGGATATTATAGTAGCTGTTGCTGCCCCTACTATCCCCAAGGCAGGAAAACCAAAATGACCAAATATCAGAACATAATTTGCAAATATATTTAATACAGTCCCTATCAGATTAGCAATCATTATTATCTTGGTTTGTCCTATACCAACGAAAAATGAAGCTATTGCACTGCTTGCAAGCAGAAAAAACGACCCAGCCAATAAAATGGATAAATATAAGCTTTCTATTTCTAATTGCTCTGCTGAATGTCCTGCTATAGAAAAAACATATGGAGCAAAAGGTATCATGGAAAGCATAAATATATAATATATTCCTGCTAAAGAAATTCCTTGTATGGGTATTTTAGAACACTGGTTATATTGTTTTGCACCGTAATACTGTGCTGTCAAAGGAGTTATAAATCCTAACATTCCCAGCATAAATGCAGCTATCATAAAAGATGTCAACCCTCCTGACATAGACGCTGCTAAATGGATGGGGGAGAGTCTAGATAAAAAGACTCTATCGAAAAATAGCATTATAGACTCAGTTGATTGCGAGACTATCATAGGTATCGCAACATTTAGCATAGAACGTAAATTAGGTGTTGTAGGGCTTCCTGTCATATAAATTAAAATAAATAATTGTTACGTTATAAATTAATTTATAACGTAATTCAGCAAAAATCTTGCAGGATGTTTATATTTTCTAGCTGATCCTTCGTTAAGCATATTTTTTGTTCTATCCCATGTGTAAACTACAGTTACACCATTAATCATTTAATGAGCTTAGAATGTCAAATATACTAATTTAGGAATTTTTACCAAGCACATGCTCCTTCTAACTCCTCTGTATTAGTTTCTGGCTCTGGTAATTCCTTCTCTTCTCCATTTATAAGTTCCTTGGCTTTTGTCCCTGAAGCATATAATTTTTTATATTCACTAGATGATTTATCTATCTCTTCCATTACTACTTTTATATTTTGCTCACTTTCTTGACGAATTGCTACTACTCTAAAAAATGTTTTAGGCTTGAGAATAACTTCCCCTTCAGTATAACTTATTTTATCTAATGAATCTGTCTCTAGTAAAAATTTATTACCTTTAGTTTTTATAGCTAGTTTAAGACTCCTATTTTGATTCATGCTAAATCTAAAGTATATTCTCCTAGAGTTTGTAGTAGAAACAAATGTATCGAGGTAACATAATCTCCTACATCAATGCCTCTACTTTCTCCTACATTAGCTACAAATGGTTCTTTTTCAAACTTAGCAGCGAAAACATATGGATAATCGCTGTAATCAGTAATATCAGTAGTCATGCCTAGTTTTTCCTGTTTTTCTATAGCAGAAATAAATATTTTATACTTATTTCTTAACTCCTCTGGTAACTCAGATATATTACCTTTAACTCTAACAAGTTCACTCTTAAGATCTAAAGTCAAGCTATCGTATCTGTATTCATCCAAAACCTCCATTTCTTCCTCAGTTAAAGATTTATAAGGTGCTTTTTCCAGCAAGATTTTAGTATTTCTTTCTAAATCAAGGACATATTGGTTTTCTGGGTCAAATAGATCATCTGGATTAGGGTCTATTAAAACATCAAGATATTTTCTAAATTCTACTATTTCATCTTCTGTCAACCCTGGAGCAAATATATCATCACCTGCATATAAATTATTAAATGTACCTATTAATGTTAGTAGTATTAATTTCTGCTTAGTCATAAACTTAATTCTCCATGTATTTTCAATTGCTATAGCTTATATATCCTTAGAAAATCAAAAAGTTGAAAACTTTCTATGTAAAGTCAAATATATTTTATATCATTATAACAAATAATATAAAATATATTAAATATCATCATTTTCTTTTTATATATTTAATATATTTCATTTGCATATCAGAACTAAATTTAAACTTAAACTATCAAATATATATTAGCTCTTTATTTGTAATTATTTGTAGCTTCATTCACGCTTACATTATATTCTTTTTTTTAAGTCATCTTAGAGCTTATTTCTATCTAATTTATTTAATATTTGCTCTTTAGTTTCAATATAATTAGGGTCTATGGCTATACAATTAATAGGGCATACTTCGATACATTGAGGTTTATTATAAAATCCAATACATTCTGTGCATTTATCTTGGTTAATTATATACATACTCTTTTGCTCATGTATAGCATCATTTGGGCACACAGGAAGGCACATATCGCAGCCTACACAATTTTTATCTATCTTCAATGTCATGCTAAAAATTAACTTACTTTAACTTAAAACTTGTATTTTATAGTTATTTTAAAATTTGCTAGATTAAGCTTCGATCCAATTTATAAAAACACTACTTTATAAACCGTTAATAGAGTTTGATATTATACAGGTTATCCATCTAAATTAGATATAAGAATAGAAAACTTATCGATATCATCTATAGGCTGATTAGATTTTGAATCTACTAAGCGGATGTAAATTTTTCTTCCAGAACCTGGGGCATTATTTATGGTATTACCATAAATATCTTCCATGTATGATATATTAGCATCTCTATTTCCAGATATAGTCATAAGCTCAAAGCTCCCATTAATTAAAACTTTATTGTTAACTTCTAGCTCAAACATATCATTTTTTTCATCCTTTTTTTCACCACTAAAAGTCCCAACAACTTTTTGTGAGCTAAATAAAGAATGCCCTGTTTCATAATTTTGTAAAAACTCTGGTCTATGCCTTTGTAAAAACCCATCTGTATAACCTCTTGATGCAAGCTTTTCTAGTGACTGACGTAGCTGGTTATTAAAAGGTTTATTTTCTAATGCATCGTTTATAGCATGGTTATATATTTGAGCGGTTCTTGCAACATAATAAAACGATTTAGTTCTGCCCTCTATTTTAAGCGATGATACTCCTATTTTTATGAGCTTTTGTACATGTTCTATGGCACAAAGGTCTTTTGAATTCATAAAATATGTTCCATGTTCATCCTCAAAAGTTGGAATAAGCTCACCTGTACGACCTGTTTCTTCTAATAAGTAGATATTCGGAATGTCCTTTTGCATAATATCTTCTATGTTACTTTGCATATCTTGGTTTTTTAATACTACATCACCATTTATATTTTGATAAGCACTATGAACTTTATATTCCCATCTGCAAGCATTCGTACACGCTCCTTGATTTGCATCCCTGTGATTGATATATCCTGATAAAAGGCATCTACCTGAATGTGCCATACAAAGTGCTCCATGTACAAATACCTCAAGCTCGATATCTGGAACTTTTTGTTTAATTTCCTCTATCTCATTTATGGATAACTCTCTTGAAAGAATCACTCTCTCCACCCCTTGCTTTTGCCAAAACAAAACAGCTGCGTAATTCATAGTATTAGCCTGAACTGATAAATGTATAGGTATATCTGGAAAGCTCTCTCTAACTAGCATAATCAATCCCGGATCTGCCATTATTAATGCATCAGGAGAGCATTCTATAATCTCTTTCATATCAGATATATAATTGAGTATTTTGCTATTGTGAGGCAGTATATTACTTACTACATAAAACTTTTTATTTTGTTTGTGGGCTTGCTCTATTCCCAATTTCAAGTTTTCTATATCAAACTCATTATTTCTCACTCTTAGACTATATCTAGGTTTTCCTGCATAAATAGCATCAGCTCCGTATGCAAAAGCGTATTGCATACTTTTTAACGAGCCTGCTGGAGAAAGTAACTCTATTTTATTCCTTTCTAAAGGATATAAATTTTTATCCATAAATATTCAATAGCGTGTAAAATGTTATATGTCTGTCTATATTTTTATATATTGAACTTTAAACTACAAATCAGATTTATTCTAGTTTATTTTTATGTTTTTAATCCCAAGCGTAAATTTACAAAAAAACTCTATATCAATTCTAGATGATGTAATATCTAAAATTGATATACAAAATGAAAGAGATGAAAAAAGTGAAAAAAATGAAAATGATGTGAGCGCTTTTATCACTAATGCAAATTGTAATATCTCAGATATAGTTAAAAATTTTCCGGAATTATCACATTATTTAGAAAACCATAAACTTCAGATACAGCTTTCTTCAGATATTTTTGATAATATTTTATCTCACGGCGATCCAATATCAGAAGATAAAGATAATGCAATATTTAATCAAATTACAGAGAAAATTATAAATTTTTTTCGTAGCTATACACCAAAGCATGAAATCATATCGGATATATCGGATTGGCAAGGTAGAAAAGATAAGCTAGAAAAACTAACTAAAAAAATACCAAATAGACTTTGGTTAGGCTGGTATATAGAAGATAAATTTTTTAGAAAAGGTACTTTATATAATCAGCTTGAGCAGTATAAGCCTCTTCTTGAAGTGCCTGATATAGCTGGCATATTTATAATAGCCTGCAATCAAATGTATGGCGACACTAAAGAGTCAACTATACTGACAGCAGAAAAAGCTATAGAACACCTGCACAAAATAAGAATATCTTTTGCAGGCGGAATCAAAGCTATAGAAGATATAGATATTCTTATCGAGAGGAAACGTGAATCTATACATCAAATTATACTAAACTACGATTGGCACGATAGAGGGCTAGATTTTGCAAAAATGACTAGTAGAATAAAATATCTTTTAGCCAATAAAAACCCTGATGCTAACCTATGGTAAATTTAAATTATAAATATTGTAATTTGATAATTACAGTTCTAATTATAAATAAAAAAATAAAAAGACCTAAACTATAAAAACTATAGATTTATAGACTTATCAAGCAATACACAATGAAACATATAGCATTTTATGATACGTATAAAAGAACAACTAATAGTCTTGTTCTTAGTGTTTTATTCCATTTATTTATAATTTTCTCAGTCACTTTTTCTTATCAAATATTGAGTACTCCTAAAAATAGCTTAGAGATAACACTTGTAAACCTATCAGATAACAAACGAATTAATGCAGCAGATATATTAGCTCAAGCTTCAAAAGAAGGTTCAGGTGTCCATAATGAAACAATACAAGTAACTATAGCAAATACTCCTATAGAAGATGATAAACTCAGGGTAGCACTGCAAAACGCAACAGATCCAAAAATTGTAAGTGATAAAGCCCAATTTGAAGAAGATGAAAAAGAGGCCTCTGAGAGGAAACACCAAGAATTATTAGTAACACTTGCTGTTTCGAGTCAAACTACATATGAACAACAACCTCTTAGTGAAATGTTACTTACAGAAACTCCATTGTTCATAAATAACATAGTTTATAATACAGAAACAATATCATCCCTACAGTCGAGAATTGATACAGAACAAAAGCTACGTGCAGAGCTACTTAACGTAAGACGGCCTATATCGGCAAATACAACTTATTCAAACGAAGCACAATATATATTTAACTGGATAAAAAGAATTGAAGAAATAGCCATTCAAGCCTATCCACAAGAAGCAATAGAAAGGGATATTTGGGGGCATTTACGAATGAGAGTTGTTTTAAGACATGATGGAGTTTTAAGCTATCTTGATATAACTAGATCGTCAGGCTTTGAGGTTTTAGATAGTGCTGCTATAAATATAGTAAATGCAGCATCTCCTTTTGAGCCTTTCCCAGAGGATTTAGCAAGTCAATATAACTACATTGAAATTATAAGAACTTGGTATTTTTATAAAGACGAGGTATTTACATCAAGTAATGACATTATAGAAGGCGACTCAAGGGCCTATACTCCGATAAGATCAACATTTCCTGTACATGAATAATAACCTCATTTACTGAGGTTCAGATGGAAGTATAACTTTAAAGTAGGCATATTGATTGAATTAATTAAATAGGGTATATTGTTGTTCTAAATTTAGGAGTAATTAAATATGAATTTGTCAAAGCCACAAGCAGAAACTATATTAATCGAAACTAAAGAAGACAATACAATAGAGTGCAAAATATCTCACCCAAAGGATAAACATAAACAAAATCAAATTGCGATAATATGTCATCCACATCCTCTGTATGATGGCAATATGGACAATAAAGTAGTAATCACATTAAAAAGAATCTTCGATTCATTTAGTATTCCTACTATAAGATTTAATTTTAGAGGTATTGGAAACAGCTCTGGTCAATATGGCAATGGCGTAGGCGAACAAAACGACTTAATAGAAGTCATAGACTTTATGAATCAAAAATTTAATGTGCCACAAATATGGTTATCTGGTTTTTCTTTTGGTTCTTTTATAGTAGCTAATGTATCGAAACATTATTTTTCATCACAAATTATTCACTTGACTTTAGTTGCCCCGCCAATTGATGTAAGACTGGATGCATACACAAAATACATATTGCCAAGTATTTTTCCTGAAAGTTTCCCTATAACTATAGTACAAGGCTCAGATGATGAAGTATTAAGCTCCAGTTCTGTTAAAGATTACTACCATCACATCAAAGATAACGATAAAAAAAGAGATATAAATATGATATGGTTGGATAAAGCATCGCATTTCTTTCATGGAAGGCTAATCGAAATGCAAAATGAATTAAAAACCTTATACAAATTAACACATAATTTATTAGACTAAGTTTAATACGATTTATTTATCATCATTTATTTATATAGTTTATGAATCAAGTACCTTTAATACCAAAAGAATTTGAACATACACAAAATGAGAAAAATGAAAGAAATGAAAAAAGAAGACGAAAAAAAAAACAATCTCCAGTTTTAGAGCTTCCAGAGCAAGCAAATAATAAACTATTAATGCACTCTTGTTGTGCTCCTTGTGTTGCAGGTATTATGAAGAAATTACAATCGCAGGGAATCGAACAATTGGTCTTATTTTATAACCCCAATATACTGCCACGAGAAGAATACGAAATAAGAAAAAACGAAAATAAAAGATATGCAGATAAATTGAAAATAGAGTTTATAGACTTAGACTATGATTCTGATAACTGGTTCAAAAGAGTCAAAGGTATGGAACATGAACCAGAAAGAGGCATTCGCTGTAGTATTTGCTTTGACATGAGATTTGAACGCACTGCTTTATTCGCGCATGAAAATAGCTATAAGATTTTTGCCACATCCCTTGGTATCTCACGATGGAAAGATTTAGATCAAGTCAATGCTTCTGGTTTTAAAGCCGCAAATAGATATAAGGATGTATCTTATCTAGATTGGAATTGGCGCAAAAGCGGTGGCTCTGATATAATGATAAAGTTATCTAAGGAGGAAAATTTTTACCAACAAGAATACTGCGGGTGTGTATATAGTTTAAGAGATGCCAATTTACATAGAATTCAAAAAGGTAAATCTAAAATAATACGAAATGTAAAATTTTATAGTAAAAATTAAAAATATATGTATAAAATCATTTAATAAATATATTATATTCACTATATCGTAAGTTATGAAATCACTATGAATAAAAACATGCTTTTTTTTTCATTTTTTCATTTTTGTGTTAATAGGCTAGTTTTTAGTCTGCCTGCATTTTATTTAGCTGCCTATTTTTTGTTTAATCTATCTTATAGCTTACCTGCATCAGCTCAGGTTTCCGTATCTCCTGATGCTGCTTTAGATAGCGTAGAGTCTGCAAATGAGCTATTAGGCTCGATCTTTACCGATGTCGCCACAAATGAAGTTTTGGTACCTACAACACAAGTAAAAATATTCGGTCACGGTGAAGAGATAGTCAACCCTGATGTTGCTACTATAAAGGCATCTTTTCAAGAGACTTCAAGTCAAGATAACCTAGAAGAAAAAATCAAAATCATGAATGACACAATATCGAATGCTATCAAAATAGCAAAATCACATGGAGTATCTGATGAAAATATATATCCAGCTGTAGTAGAAGTAAAACCATTCTATGATAGGAATGAAATATCAATTGAAAACGCAAATTATAATTATTATTATAACTGTCATTATAATGATAATTATATTATATTGAGTAACTTAACTATGGTAATGAAGTTAAGTACTTCATACAGACAGTTACTTGTAGCATTTTCTAGTTTGCCAATATCATCAATAGAAAATAGCTTACACCTTAGTGATAGCACAGGTTATTACAATACCGCTCTTTCAAAAGCTGTTATAGATGCCTTAGAGAAAGCTAATACTATATCTGAAGCGTCGAATCTATTAACGATTGGGATAAAAAGGCTAGAAGAAGTATCCAGAGATGATTTTTACACAGAAAATAACCCTGTAGAGTATGAAAAGCAAGGAAGTGGAAAAACATCTATATCTCCACCAACTATAAAAGCATCTGTAATAGTAGAGATGGAGCTAGGAGTAATTGAAATAAGAGAAGAAAAACAAAAATTAATCCCCTTCTTAAACGGTGATTAGTAATTTAGGAGCTAAATTAAGGACTGTTGAATAATAGCATTATGAGTGAAAAAAATAAAATAGTGCATAATCATCCTGTAATATCTCTTAAAAACTAATAATAAAATCAAATAAACACTTATATAAAAAGTATCTAAAAGGTGCGATAAAATCAATTTTTATGAGCCAATCCATACATTATATTAGTCATCATAAAAACTATCGTATTCAATATCAAATCTGTTGGCAATTATTTTAACTTGTGTCGAATGAGTGGGCTATGAGTTAAGAGGTGCTAATGTAGTAATTGTTTGTATGAATCTGGCTATGCTAAAAGAGGTGCTTAATTTAAAATATAAAAAAAGTATATATGAAAAGGGATTTCTGCCCTACGCAGAAATTGTGGAGTGAATATTCCTGTACTCTTCTTCTGTTGCTTTGGTGGTGTAGAGATGCACGTGTGGCGAGCTCTACATCACTTACGTTACTTCATTTGTCTGTATCGACGTCATCTTCTTCGTCCAATAGAAGAGATAAGCCCATGATGTAATCGTTATCATCAAGATTCATCAGTTTTACACCTTGGGTATTTCTTTTTTGTTTTGGAACACTTTCGGTATCTATTCGGATAATGATTCCTTGATGGCTGATAAGTAGCATTTCTGATTGTGAGCTAAGTATTTTTGCTCCTATAAGCTCTCCGTTTCTATTAGAAGTTTTGATTCCTATTACTCCTTTGGTTCCACGGCTAGTTGTAGGAAAGTCTTCTATCGGCGAGGCTTTACCGAATCCATTTGCACATACTGTTATTATATGATAGCTTTGTGATTCTGCTTGAGAATTTGTATGCTTATTTTCATCAGTAGTTAGCATTGTCACTACTCTTTCGTTTGGGTTCATTCTGATACCTATGACACCCATGGTGTTTCTACTTAAAGCTCGTATATTGGATTCTTGAAACCTATTTACATTACCTCCACTACTAAATAACATAATTTCTTTTTGGCCATTTGTTATGATTGCATCTACTAGCTGATCATTTTCAACTAGAGATATAGCAATTAATCCTAAATTACGAGGTCTAGAAAACTCAGATATTACAGTTCTCTTTATAGTACCTAGTTTGGTTACCATAGTTATATAATGCTTATCTATATCTAAACCATCTGACAGTGGCAATATTGCTGTTATTTTTTCATTTTCATCTATTTTTAATAAATTTATTATTGGCCTGCCTCTGGCAGCTGAAGATGCAAAAGGTATATCTATAACTCTCAACCAGTACACTTTGCCTAAGTCACTAAAGCAAAGCAGTGTTGTATGGTTGTCTGTCACTATAAGATTTTCAATTATATCTTCCTCTTTTAGACTAGAAGATAGTTTGCCTTTTCCTCCTCTTTTTTGTGATCTGAAATAATCTATATCTTGAGTCTTGATATATCCTTCTCTTGATAGTGTAATAGCAACTGTCTTTTTTACGATTAAATCAAGGTCTTTAATATCTTCGTGATTTTGAATGATTTCAGTTAGCCGATTGTCAGAATAATTGCTACGAATCATAGTCAAATCATCTTCTATGATTTGAGTTAATCTATCAGGGTTTGATAATATGTCTATTAAATCTTTAATCGTATCAATCAATAATCTATAGTCTGAGAATATTTTTTCTTGCTCCATGCTAGTTAAACGGTGCAATCTCATATCAAGTATAGCCTGAGCCTGTGCTTCAGATAGCCTATAACTATCTCCTATTAGTCCTGAACTGATATCAGATTTTTTTGATTTTAAGTAATGTATGTCGTCTTCAACACGCTCTATCATTTGAATTACATCACCTGCTTTCCAAGTGGTACTTACTAGATTAATTCTAGCTTCTTGCTGCGAGCTAGAGGCTTTTATCATTTCTATAATAGGATCTATATTTGCAAGAGCAACAGTGAGGCCTTCTAAAAGGTTTGCTTGTGTTTTGCTTTTATTTAATTCAAAAATAGATCTACGACTTATTACTTCTCTACGATGCTTTAAAAAAGACTCTAGTATATCTTTTAGGTTTACCTGTCGTGGTTGGCCGTCAACCAATGCCACCATGTTGATGCTAAAAGAAGTTCTCAAAGGAGAGTTAATAAGTAGATTATTATAAACCACCTCGGGTATTTCACCTGCTTTTAATTCTATAACAATTCTTATCCCTTCATGATTTGATTCATCTCTTAGCTCTGAGATACCTTCTATTATTTTTTCTTTAACTAATTCAGCAATACGCTCAAGTAGCCTAATTTTATTTAACTGGTAAGGTATCTCAGTGATAATTAGTTTATGCTTATTCCCTTTGCTTTCTATATGGTATTTTGAGTTAATTATTAACCTGCCTTTACCGGTTTTATATGCTTCTTTAATTCCTTGTGTGCCACTTATAGTAGCTCCAGTTGGAAAATCAGGTCCAGGAAGATGTTCCATTAATTCATCAATGCTTATGTTTTCATTTTTTAGTAAAGCAAGACAAGCAGACAAGATTTCACCTAGGTTGTGGGGAGGAATATTAGTTGCCATTCCTACGGCTATTCCAGATGAGCCATTTACAAGTAGATTAGGAATTTTAGTTGGCATAACAGAAGGCATAGTTTCTCTGTCGTCGTAGTTGAGTTCAAAGTCAACTGTATCCTTATCTAAGTCGGCTATCATCTCATCTGTGATTTTTTGCATTCTAACTTCGGTATATCTCATGGCAGCAGGAGGGTCGCCATCTATTGAACCAAAATTACCTTGTCCTTCTACTAACGGGTAGCGTAAAGAAAATGGTTGAGCTAGCCTAACAAGTGCGTCATATACAGCACTTTCACCATGAGGGTGATATTTACCTATCACGTCACCAACAATACGAGCTGATTTTTTATAAGGTCTATTGTGATAATTAGACTGCTCATGCATAGCATAGATTATTCTTCTGTGAACAGGCTTTAGTCCATCTCTTACATCAGGTAAGGCTCTTCCTACGATAACACTCATAGCATAATCTAAATAGGATTTTTTTATTTCATCTTCTATATAGATTTGTTCTTTTTTATTTGGAAAAATTTCATCATTCATTTAATTTATTCCTAATGATTAAATATAAAATTAAAGATTTTAAATAAGCAAAAGTACGACAAGGTTTATTTTTATTAATATCTAAAAAAATAGATAGTTATAACTAGCTTTGGCTGTAATATTTTTGACTTAAATGGAAAAAAATATAAGTTTACTGCCCTGAATGTCATTAATTTTTAAGCTTTATAGCTTAAAAAAGAACGTTTTTAATGCGGTCATTAAATAAGCAAACAAACAGTATGTATTTTAACATAAAGATGAACTAATAAGAAATTTAGAAAATAATAAATAGAGCTTATTAATAATATAGTGGTTATGTATTTAGCTCTAGCTTACGTTTTGACTCTATAAATTTAGTTAGATTTATAAAGTCATGTACGCTGAGCTCTTCTGCTCTTATTTTAGGATTATTAAATAGGTATATTAACTCATCTTTTAAGATAAGGTTTTTGATATTATTGTGTAATTGTTTTCTTTTATTACAGAAAGATTGCCTTACAATAGAAGAAAAATTATCAAAATTTATATCATATTTCCCTTGTGCCATTTTTTCTGCACGGGTAAATGGTCGTATCATAACTACAGCAGAGTCTACCTTAGGTTGAGGGTCAAAAGAACAAGGAGAAATATCGATTATATATGATACATTTGCAAAGAATTGAACCATTACGCTAAATCTGCCATAATTACTACTGCAAGGGTGAGCTAAGATTCTATCTGCCATCTCTTGCTGTATAAGAAAAACACACGGCAATAAATCCATATCTAGCTTTAATATTTGTAAAATAATTTGTGATGCTATATTGTATGGCAAATTTCCTACTATTTGAGTTTCGCTTTTTATTACGATTTCTTCCCATTTTACTTTAAGTACATCGCAATTGTGTACTTTAACATGTGGCGGGACTTCTTTTTTTAGTTTATTGGCAAGGTCTGTATCTAGTTCTATTAATTCTAGTTTTTTAGCTGGTAGTAAAAATTTTGTCAGAGCGCCTAATCCTGGTCCAATTTCTACGATATGAGGTTTATTATAGGTAGAGATAGCTTTTGCTATGATATGTAGTACAGAGCTATCTATCAGGAAATGCTGCCCTAAGTTTTTTCTTGGCTTCATTAAGTGTCTGTTTGTTATTTTAATAAATCTATAATATTAAGGTAGTTTTATTAAGTAGTTTTGAACACAAATTAGTATTATTCAATATATATGATATATATAACTAAATTTTTTATAGTATATTTTTATAATAAAGAAAATAGCCTTTATTAAAGGCTATTTTCTTTATTTAATTAAGATTACTAAATTAGCGTTATAAAGTGAATTATGAATGATAAAAATAAAAAATAAAAAATAAAATTTATTCTACTTCAACCATTTCAGAGCCTATGTATTCATACATAACGTACCCCGATTCAACTAAGTCACCCTTTTGATCAAATTTTATATTGCCTACCACAGTGTTGAACTCATTGTTGTGAAGATAGTCAATAGCGCCATTTGTAGTCTCTCCATTTTCTAATGCTTCTGCTAAAGCTTGTAATGCAGCATAGCTTGGTAGAGTGAAGGCATTTATTTTTATATTATTATCCTCAAAGTATTGTAGGACTTCTCTATTTTCAGGTAATTTAGTAAAATCTTTACTAAATGATGCAAATACATTTTTAGTAAGAGCATCATCTCTTAGTACATCAGGTAAATTACCATATATGCCATCAGCACCTATGAATGGAATATCAAGGCCCTGCTTGCGCATTTCTCTGATAAGGACAGCAGCTTCCGGATGATATCCTCCCCAGAAAAGAGCATCTGGTCTGATAGAACGCATTTTAGTTACAATAGTGCTATAGTCCTTTTCACCGGGATTAATACCTTCAAACATAACTTCGTTTAAACCTGATTTATTTAAGTTGCTTTTTAGCTGGTCTGCGATTCCCCTTCCATAGCTGTCTTTATCGTGCAAAATAGCTATATTTTTAAACTCTCTTTTTGTTATGAAATCAGCAGCAATCACAGACTGTTGGTCATCTCTTCCAGTTACACGGAAGATATTATCATAGCCTTTAGCTGTAACTTCAGGATTAGTAGACCCTGGTGTTAATGCTATGACCCCTGTTTCATTGTAAATATCAAAAGCTGGTATGGTAGAAGAAGAGCACAGATGGCCTATTACTCCAATTACTTCATCTTGTTCTGATAGTTTGCGAGCGACTGCAACGGCTTGTTTTGGATCGCAAACGTCATCACCTTGAATTATAATTATATTATTTCCATTAATACCGCCTCGGCTATTTATAATATTTGCAGCAGCGTTAACACCATCTATCATACCAATACCATAATCAGCAACTGGACCTGTAAAAGGACCTGCTATACCGATTTTTATGTCTTCAGATAAGGCCTGATTAGTAAAGCCACTAAATACTATCAAGGCCAATAAGGTTTTTTTCATACTATGGCTCCTAAAAGAAGTTATTAAAAATAAATTCTAAGAAATTAATATTATTTAAAAAATTAAAATGCTCGAATTCTTTAAAATGCATTTTATCCATAATAGTTATGAATATAAAGCATAATGACTATAACTATCACTAATTAGTGACATTATGAATTAAGGTCAGCAACAGCAAATAGGATACCAAAATATCCCTAAAATAGCTATATTATAACTATTATTATTTATTCAACTGTGGATATTTCTACATTCACTTCTGTATTTGGGTCAATAAAATGCAGTTTTAAAATATGTGCGTCTGAATCATTTGCATACCAAGATGAAACCTTAGTTTTTCCTCTCCATGCTTCATAATATATTTTTTTTGTGTCGACCTCGCCAAATTTTTGGGTATTTATTTTTTCACTTGTAAATGTGAATAAAGTCCCTCTATTTCTGCACTTAAAGCTGGGTACTGAATAAAGTAGCTTATAAGTATCTTCATTATTGTTATCTAAGTTATTTATGATTTCGTATTTTAGTATCAGCTGTAGTAAATTAGGGTCATAGCTATATTTTTCTACATCGAAAAAATTCCCTTCTTCTACGTGAGTAACTTGATTATTGTCCCAATCAAAAAGCAAAGTATTTTCTCTATCTCTTACTAGCCATCCTGAGAGCGTGCTAATGTATTTTTGTGGAATTATCTCTCCTTGCTCTCCTATAGTGAAAAAGCTTATCTCTTTAGATACATGATTTAATGCTTCTATAGAACTTTCATATATCCAAGTATTTTCTTGTTTATAAAGCTTTTGCTTTGCAACACCTGATATACTAAGAAAAAAATCTGCATCACCTTCTAGCTCTATCGAAAAAGGTTTTGGCTTATAGAAGTTATTATTTCTTTTTATAGCTCCTTGTGTATCGCCTATTGGCTCTAAATAAGATGCTTCACAAAACTCATTAGCTATGGAGATAGTAGAAATACTTATGTTTGTTAAAAAAATAGCAAATAAAGATAGTACAGATATTTTTTTTATTTTCATGCTTTAATAAGTTTATCGAGTATGTAAATTGAAAATATTTTAGCTTATAAACCTAAGCTTTCACAAAATATGATTAAATAAATCATAACTTCATTTTTATTGTCAGCTAAGAGGATTATAACTTATTATTTTTCCTTTTGTCCTATTTACTTTATATTTACGTATAAAACAATATATAAAAAACGAGTTCTTAAATAAAAAGACAATTTGCTTTAAACTTCAGTGCTTTATATGTAAAATAAAATCTAATTAACTTTTTCATTTACAAATTTTCGCTTATATTTTATCTATAAATTAATTTTAGCCAGTTCTAATATACGACTGGTTAAGTTATTATTTTTTTATGTCAAATAAACAACAAACTAATACGTCCAATAATAAATCAAATATAAAGTCTGATACTAAATATATTTTTGTTACAGGTGGAGTAGTATCTTCTGTAGGTAAAGGTATAACAGCTGCTTGTATAGCCTCTGTATTAAAAGCAAGAGATTTTAAGGTAACTATGATGAAGTTAGATCCGTATATTAATGTAGATGCAGGAACTATGAGTCCTTTTCAACACGGAGAGGTTTTCGTAACAATAGATGGCTGTGAGAGTGATTTGGATTTGGGTCATTATGAGAGATTTTGTAATATAGACATGAAAAAAATTAACTCGTGTACTGCAGGTAAAATTTATTCAGAAGTTATAGATAGAGAAAGAAGGGGGTATTATTTGGGGCAAACTGTGCAGGTTATACCACATATTACTGATGAGATAAAAAATCAAATATATCAAGCATGTTGTGGTTATGATATAAGTGTGGTTGAAATAGGTGGAACAGTGGGAGATATAGAGTCATTGCCTTTTATTGAGTCAATCCGCCAGATAAAGCTTGACTTAAAATATGAAAATACATTATTTTTACATATAAGTTATGTTCCTTATCTTCAAAGCTCTGGTGAGATTAAAACAAAGCCTACACAGCATTCTATAAGAGATATGCGTTCTATAGGTCTACAGCCTGATGTTTTGATTTGTAGATCTGAACGAATAATAGATGAAAAAGCTAAGTCAAAGATAGCGCTATTTTCTAACTTGCACGAGGACCAGGTCATAGGGATGGAAAATGTAGATTCTATTTATAAAATTCCACTTAAGGTCCATGATAGTGGCTTAGATGAGATAGTCTTGAAACACTTTAAGCTCGAAAGTAATAGTGCAAAAGTAGATTTATCACCATGGCAAAAATGTATTAATAGCAAGAAAAATAGTACAGATAAAGTAGTGGTTTGTATAATAGGTAAATATTCTGACCTTGAAGACTCTTATTTATCTTTATTTGAAGCTTTAGACCATGCCGGTATTCACTGTTTTGTGAAAGTTGACGTTAAATTAATAGAAAGCCAAACTCTAATTGATAATTCGGTTGAGATGCTTAAAGATGCTGATGCTATAATTATCCCAGGAGGATTTGGCTCTAGAGGAGTTAAAGGAAAATTAAAAGCTATAAATTATGCAAGAGAAAATAAAATACCATTTTTAGGCATATGCCTTGGCATGCAGCTCTGTGTGATAGAATTTGCACAAAATGTATGCTCACTAAATGGCGCAAATAGCTCAGAGTTTGAAGAGGCTCCTAGTGAGCCAATCGTAGGTTTAATTGAAGAATGGATGAGCTCAGATGGTATCATGAAGGTGAGAAACACAGATTACTTCGGTGGAACTATGAGGCTTGGAGCCTCAGATATAGTACTTGATAAAAAAAGCATAGTCTTTAGATCCTATAAGAGCAAGGTTATAAAAGAACGCCATAGACATAGATATGAATGTAATGAGAATTATGTACCCATATTAAAAAAGCATGGTATGAATGTAGTGGGTAGAAGCTCAGGTAACTTAGTAGAGGTGGTAGAGCTAGATAGTGATTTACATCCATGGTTTGTTGGTTGCCAATTTCACCCTGAGTTTACGTCTAGGCCACAGCATGGTCATAAATTATTTATCTCTATGATTGAGAGAGCATTGGAGTATAAAGGTAAGAATGTAGAGATCTAATAAAGCTAAAGCGTAGAGTTTTTAAATTGTATCTTTTTATTTTTTTATTGATAAATCTTTGCGTATTATATAAAATAATCTTTCCTAGAGTTTACTTGTTTATTGTTTATCAGAGAACAAATAGTAATATTAAGAAAATAGGTTTGTTCTTTCTGGCTAATAGGACTTTTTTGTAAAGTTTCAGTATGAAAAAAATAGAAGTTATTAAACGTAGATGGAGATTGCGTAATATTACAGTATTTACTTCATTATTTTTAGGTTTGTTTTTAGTTTCGTTGATTAGCTTCGACTATATACAAGAAAATTATATTGCATCTGATAATGAAATAATAATTACAAATACAATAGATATTGTAAAAGAGGAAGCTCCATTAGTGGAAGATATAGAAATAACTGTAAGGAAAGACGAAACTCTTTCAGATATATTAGATAATAATGGCATAAAAGATAGTAGTTTGGTGTCTTATAAACTAATCGAGAGTTTGCCAAGTGGTAGAACCAATAAAAGGCTTTTTCGCAATATGAAAATAAACGATACAATTGCCATTAAAGTTTCGCAAGATAAAAAACTTATTAGTATGAGCTATATGCCCACAGGAAATGTTATTGAGCATCATTTTGAATTAGTTACTGACAAAGAAGACGATGATGATCCATATGCAAATGTAACAGCTCAAGCTGATATTGACCAATATACAAGTGTTAATTCTGCCATAAATGATGTGTCTACAGCTAATCCTTCCGCAGATGACGATTCTGTTGGCGATAATTCTATCGATGAAGAAATGGAATATACTTATATAGAGGTTAATACATTAGATAATGCGTATAAAGAGACATTATTTTTTAATGGTAGTATAAAAAGCTCTTTTTATGAAGACGGTATAGCTTCGGGTATGAGTGATACTTTACTTCTTAATACAGTTGATTTGTTTAAATGGCAAATAGACTTTATAAATGATATAAGGGAAAGTGATAGTTTTGCTGTTATGGTTAGAAATTATTACAATCAACGAAATATACTTATAAGCCAAGAAATATTAGCAGCTCAGATAGTGACTAGAGGAAATGAATTTAACCTATATAGATATGAAGATAAAAGTGGTGAGCTTATAGGATTTTATAATCAAAAAGGTGAAAGTCAGAGAGGTAGATTTTTGAGAATGCCTATAGCTTTTGCAAGAGTAAGTTCTCGTTTTAACCCAGCCCGCCGGCATCCGATTACAAGTAAAATTCGTCCGCATAGAGGAGTAGACTATGCAGCTCCGCTTGGAACACCTATCTTTAGTACAGCTAGTGGGGTTGTTGTAAGGGCAGGGTATAGTAGAAGTTATGGCAATGTAGTTAA
The DNA here is from genome assembly GCA_963455285.1 of Gammaproteobacteria bacterium Psp_hYS2021. Classification (GTDB taxonomy): domain Bacteria; phylum Pseudomonadota; class Gammaproteobacteria. Next base: position 1,520,346 of record OY734021.1, on the reverse strand, counting down.
GATAGATCATGGTAATGGCTATCAAACACTGTATGCTCACATGAGATCTATAAGAAAAGGAATAAGAAAAGGAGTAAGAGTAAAACAAAGACAAACTATAGGTTATCTGGGGTCTACAGGTATATCTACAGGGCCTCACTTGCATTATGAGTTTTTAGTCAATGGTGTACATAGAAATCCATTAACTGTTAGATTATCTCAAAAGCTACCAGCTTTAAAAGGAGACAAGCTAAATGATTTTCTAAATAGAAGTTCAGGGTATATTAATTTATTTGATACCTATACTAACTCTATTGTAAATCCTATACAGATTAATAATCCAAATGAAGGAGAAAACATAGATAATAGCTTAGAAAATGACACTATATAGCTTTATTCTTAAATCCTCTATAGTAAATACTGAACTTTTATAAACTTGTTTTTTGCTTAAAAAACCGCAAAAATATCAATGGAGAGCAAGCCTTATATAAGCGTTGTAGTGCCCTGTTATAATGTAGGCGAATATGTTTATAAATGTCTTGAATCTATAACGAGCCAGCTTCTTTATCTAGAAAATAAAAAGAATGTTCAAATAATAGTTGTCAATGATGGTAGCTCTGATTTCACTTGGCAGTTGCTGATTGACTATAAAAAGAAATATCCTGATATAATACTAATTGACCAAAAAAATATAGGACTGGGTCCTGCTCGCAATGTAGGACTGAAAAATGCTAAAGGTAAGTATATTACATTCGTAGATAGTGATGACTTTTTAGTATCCAATTATGCATTGGCAAAGCTATATTTATCAGCTGAGCAAACCAATGAATACATCACAGCAGGTAATGTTGTGCATTATTATCAAAATAATATATTGAATGTTAAGAAACAATATAATAATAAAACTTATGTGAAAGCATTTTTGGAATTAAAGTACAGTAAGTTTTTTGAAACTCCTTTAATAATGGCAAAGCTTTATAGAAAGGACTTTTTAGATAAAAATAGAATATTATTTGATAGTACTTGGTCTGAGGATCAGCTTTTTCACTGGAAAACTATTCTATCAGGGCATGGAATGATAGTAATACCTGATGTGACCTATGGTTATCTTCATAGAAGTAATTCATTATCTAAAAATATTAGTATTGAGAATGTTGATGAATTAATAGATATACGCAAACAACAGTTTTCTATTATGTATGAGCAAGAACCACCATTAGCAAGAGACTTTATAAAAAGACTTTCCACGTTATACAAAAAGGAGCTTGAGTCTTATCTATCTTATCTTGAGATAAATTATCCTAATAAGTCAAAGATATATAAAACTAAGCATAATTTGGAATCTTTGATAAATGATTTTTTTGTACTATAAAGACGCGATACTTTAGTTAATCCAAGATAATTAAAATATATATCTGGCTCTATGTCCGCATCAAATGATAATAAATTAAACTTAAATACTAAAATTTATGATATGAATACTATCGGTAAAAATAAAATAGCCAAAAGTAAAATAGCCATAGAAATTAGGGATTTCTTTACTCTCACAGGGGCAGTTAGAATTGTTATATCAAATATTATATTTTTACTAAAAAATGAATATGTCGTTCATGTGTATACAGTCAAGGTATCCAATTTAGTTTTAGAGTTAATAAAAGAAGGTACATTGGACTATTATTCTAATTTTAAGATAACCAAGATTAGCTATATACCTTTTTTTAGCGGTAATTTTAAAAGGTATATATATTCATTTTTGATTAATATTTTTTTTAAAATCAATAAATATGATTTGATTATAGGTCATGGTAATTCACTAAACCAAGATATATTTTTTGTTCATAATAATGTTGCTATGGCTGCTGAGCGTATTCCACATAGTAAACCTAATAAAATCATAAGTTTTCAAAGAAAAATATTATTAAATAATAGCTTTAAGGTATTAGTTTCAAACTCAAACATGGTTAAAGAAGATATATCAAGTAGGTATGAGATACCTATGTCAAAAATTTATAATTTATACCCTGGATATAATGATAAAGTTTTTTATTATGATAAATCTGTAAGAGAAAGTGTTAGAGCTAGATTTGGGTTTAAAAAAACTGATTTTATTCTTGGTTTCATAACATCAGGAAACTTAGAGAAGCGAGGCATAGATATTTTTATAGAAATATTAAAATATTTTAATGATGATCCGAAAATAAAAGGATTGATAGTTGGAAATCCTAAAGAGATGAAAAAGTTTTCTATATTTGAAAATGATTTAAGAGATAAAGTTACCATATCTCCTTTGCGCCATGATATATACAAGTGCTATAATGCAATAGATTTATTAGTTCATAGCGCTTATTTTGAGGAGTTTGGACTGGTTGTTTTAGAGTCTTTAGCTTGTGGAACTCCTGTTGTTACTTCTGAGTATGTGGGAGCTAGTGAAGTGATAAACGACACTGAATTAAGAGATTTACTAGTCACAAAAGGTGTCAAAGCATCTCTTTTTATAAGTAATATAGAGAGAATACTTAAGTTTAAAGAAATAGATAAAGAAAATATCGATAATATGAGGGCCAAATGTGCGAATTTAGCCAAAGGATATACCTCGGAATACCACAATAAAAAATTATTGAAAATAATAAAAGAAAATTCAAAACCTGTATAACAGATAACATTGGCGGGATAGGGAAAACAATACCTGTATAGACGTATCTGTTGCGTTTTATACATTCATTGTTTGTAGTAGATGAAACAAGACAGAACTTATCTCTACAACTTTAGCATAGCTACGATAACAAGGAGATTCGAAACCCACACGACAATGGTGGAACTAAGTTAGATTTTTCTATTTACTAGTAAGCTAATCACTGTATTACTTTATTATATAGTCAGGAGCTTCTTTGATATTTAAGTCAACTAAAACTTCTTTCCCTTCAAATCCGTGTTGATTGCATTTAGCTCTTATAAATAATTTTTTTGTAGAAATAGGTATATTTAATGAGCTTATAGAGCGAGTAAATGGTTGCTCGTTATCGTGAGGGTGTAATAGAACTCTTTCGCCTAGGACTTTATCTGTATTCGCATCTACTACTTGCCATAAATCAGCATAATGATCCCATCCTTGGTCATGATGCCTAACTTGTACAGATATTCTGTAGTTATTATTTGGAAGCTTATTTAGTGTTACATATTGTACTTGGGCGAAATTTAAATCAGAGTTGAACTCATGGTGTTCATTGGCGAAAGCTGAAAAACTAGACATAAAAAATATTAATAAAAGTAGTTTTTTTGTGGATATTTTCATAAGATTTTATTTTAATTGTTTTGTTTAAAAATGTAAAAGAAGATGTACGGTAGATAGTGATATATTGTGAGGTATAAAATATTTATTATTAAATAAATATTTTCAAGAGATATATTAATATTTTTTATATATTTATCAATTGCTTAATGGATAAAAAGTATAGAACAAAGTGTAGAAAAATTATACATATAGATATGGATGCTTTTTATGCAGCCGTAGAACAGCGAAATAATCCAAGCTTAAAAGGTAAAGTAGTTATAGTAGGAGGCGACCCTCACAGCAGAGGTGTAGTTAGTACTTGTTCTTATGAAGGGCGCAAGTTTGGTATAAGCTCAGCTATGCCATCGAGCAAAGCATATAGGATATGTCCTGAAGCAATATTTATAAGACCAAACTTTAATGAATATAAAGTAGTTTCGTCTCAAATAAGGAGTATTTTCAAAGATTATACAGATAAAATAGAAAAGGTATCATTAGATGAGGCCTACTTGGACGTAAGCGTAAATAAAAAGTTTATACCCTATGCAACCTTAATTGCAAAAGAGATTCTACATAGAATAAAAGTAGAATTAGATCTAAGTGCCTCAGCTGGTGTTTCGTACAATAAGTTTTTAGCAAAAGTAGGTTCAGGATATAAAAAACCAGCTGGATTAACTGTAATCACTCCAGAGCAAGGAATTGAGTTTATTAAAAGATTACCTATAGAGAAATTTCATGGAGTAGGACAAGTTACGCTTAAAACTATGCATAGACTTAATATTTTAAATGGATTTGATTTACTGAAGTTTGATTTAAGCGAGCTTATAAGTCATTTTGGTAAAGTAGGTGCTTATTATTATGACTTAGCTCGTGGTATAGATAATAGAGAAGTTATAAGCTATAGTCCTCCAAAGTCAATTAGTAAAGAATGCACTTTTGAAGAAAATATAATAAATCCAGAAATTATTAAGCAACATCTTAGTGACTTGTGTACGGAAGTGAGTAATGTACTAAAAGAAAGAGAAATTATAGCTAAAACGCTTGTTTTAAAAATTAAATACAGTGATTTTAAGGTGATAACTAAAAGTTATTCTATAGAGGATAGTTTTATGAGGGAAAGTAAAGATATATTTGATAATAGTGTACTTGTGTTAAACCAAATACTTCAAAATAACATAAAGCCCATAAGGCTTTTAGGCTTAGGAGTTAAAAATTTGTTTAATATCCAAAATAATATCTCAATTGATAAGAAAACAAAACAATTATCGCTGTTTTAGATTTAAAAAATCAATAGCTTAGCAACATATCATAATGACTCTATAAGTTTTTTATATCTATTTGTTATGCTTTCCATGCTATGCTTCTCTTTTGCAAATTTGTAGGCATTATCTATCATAGGCTTATATTCATCAGGGTCATTTAGTATATTATTTATCCTATTTTTTATATCATGAAAATCTTTAATCTTACAAGGTATAGCACGATTGTCTGAAATTAAGTCAATCAATCCTCCAGCAGTAGTTGAAACTACGGGTACTTTATAAATAAATGCATCTAAAACACTGCTTCCAAGGCCTTCTTCTATAGAGCACATCACAAATACGTTAAAAATAGAGAAGAAGACCTCTACATTATCATGAAATCCCATTAGTTTATAGTGCTTTTCAATATTAAGCTGCTTAATCCTTGAGCTAATTTGATTGTATAGAATACCTTGACCAAAATGCAGGAAAACAAAATCATTCCTTATAAGAGATAATTCATATATAGCATCAACCATAGTCATAGGGTCCTTATGTTCTACTAGAGCAGAAGTTGTCCCTATTATGAATGTATTTGGGGATATATTTAGTTTGTTTATCTTAAAAAGTGCTTTATCTTTGCTTAACTCTTTTTTTTCAATTATGGAAGATATGGTATATATGTCATCTCTGTGGCAAAAATTTTGTAAGATTTTTTTTATAGTAGAGCTAATAGCGATGATAGCATTTGCCTTCCTATATTTATATTTTGTAAATATGCCATTGGGAATGAAATCTACTCTACGAGTGAATATAATCTTAGTTTTGTGAAATGGTTTAGTTAAAATGCATATACTTAGTATATTTGAGCCTTGAGCGTGTAAAATATTGTAGTTATGCCCTTCTTTGATTAGAAAGATAAATACACTAATAAAGTTCTTGAAGCAAATAATACTAAAGTTATTTTCTTTGGCTTTTTTAGATAATAGAGAATCTTTTCTACATAACAATGATACTTCATATCCTATATTTCTAAAACCTATCATGTTGAATAATGTTTGTCTTTCTCCTCCTCGCCATCCTCTTTCAAAGTTTAGCTCTAATATTTTCATCTTATAATAAACTTATTTTGTTCTTTTCAATTATTTAACTATTTGTATTTATCGAAGCTTGTAAAAGTACTTACTTCTATAATATGGGCAGGAGAAGATGAGAGATTTTCTATTTCATAATATTCATTCTCTTTGATAGCTAGGGTATCTTGTTCTTCTAATGATAAGATTTCATTTATTTTTGTAATTTTTACAGTGCCTCTTGTAAGCGTTAGGTTTTTATTTGAGGAGTTTTGGGGCTCAGAAACCTTATGTCCGGGATTTAATGCTAGTTCTCTTATTTGAAAGTAAGTAGTTTGGCTATCACTATGCAAAGGTTCTGATATTTTTTTATACCATCCCCAAGAAGTGTAAACTATGGAGTGTTCGGTAGCTTCCTTTTTATTTTTTTCCTTTATAAGAGTTACTAGCTTATTTACATTTTGGTCTTTGTCATTTTTAGTGACTAAAACAGCATCATCGGTTACGATGATTATTTGATTTTTTATACCTACAGTAGAAGTAAGCTGTTTAGTAGAATGTACATAACTATTTTCTGTGTCTAATAAAACACAGTTGCCTACTATTACATTATTTTTGTCATCATTGTTCCCATATTCTTTTATAGAGCTCCATGAGCCTATATCAGACCAACCAACCGATATAGGCATTATACTAATTAAGCTACTATTTTCCATTATAGAGTAGTCTATAGACTCATTTTTTATTTTTATAAAAGAATTTTTTTCAGGTCTAATTATCGAAGTTTTGTTTTCAAATTTTTGGTTTGTATCGAGCGATGAATTATCAAATGATTCTTTGATATTATTAAAGTCATCTATTCGATATTTTTTTAACTCTTGTATATAAAGCTCATTTGGTAGCATAAAAATGCCACTATTCCAATAATAATTACCAGTATCAATATATTGTTTTGCAGTTTCTAAGTCTGGTTTTTCTGTGAATTTATTTACTATAAATGCTTTTTGTACATCTTTTATATCAGTATGTTCTTCACCTGACTCAATATATCCATACCCTGTAGCAGGAAACTCAGGGTTTATACCAAATGTTATAAACCTTTTTTTTATAGCTAAATTTGTAGCCATTTTAATCTTATCTATAAATAACTCAGTGTTTTTTATTATATGATCTGCAGGCAGAGTGAGCATAAGTATATTATGCTCATTGTAATGCTTTTTAAGATATAAAGATGCTAAAGTTATAGCAGCTGTAGTATTTTTGCTATAGGGCTCTAAAATAATAGCTTCCGGGCAGATATTTATAGAAGATAGCTGTTCTTGTATTATATATAGATATTTTTCGTTACTTATTATTATAGGTTTTTCGCAGTTTAGCTTACAGAGTCTTTTTATTGTTGTTTGTAGGAGAGTTTGTTCAAAGGAAAATGACTGAAATTGCTTAGGCATACTTTCTCTGGAGGTAGGCCACAATCTACTTCCAATACCGCCACATAATACAACAGGAAATATCTTCATAATTATAAAATGTAAACTTAAAAAGGGAGTGCTAATTACAAGCCGTTTTTAAATAATTTATTTAGTTATTTTTATGTAATTACCTTCTAGCACTCAATGCTATCATGACATAGTATAGTAAGGTAAAAAGTGAGCTCAAAGCATTAGCAACATAAGTCATAGCTGCCCATTTTAGTGTATCGTATGCGGCTTGATGTTCGTTTTGCATTAACAGTCCTGAGCCTAATAACCAGTTTAGAGCTCTTTTGCTTGCATCAAATTCAACAGGTAAAGTGACAAAAGTAAATAAGGTGGTCATGGCGAATAAAGCAATACCTATCCATATAAGAGCAGGAAAAGCACTAATAGTTAAGATTCCGCCAATCAAAATCCATGGAACTATATTTGAGGAAAAGGAAACGACTGGGACTAATACAGACCTTATAGTCAGCCAATAATAAGACCTAGCGTGCTGTATTGCATGTCCTGTCTCATGCGCTGCCACAGCTACAGCTACTATGCTATTGCTATTGTAGCTATCTTCGCTTAGATTGATAGTTCTATTTAGTGGATTATAGTGATCTGTGAGCGATCCAGGTGTAGATATAATTTTCACATTATAAATATTATGGTCTTCTAACATTCTTTGTGCAACTTCTTTACCTGTTAAACCTGATTTGAAAGCAAATTGTTTATATTTTGAAACAGTTGAACGAAATTGCCAAGCCACTAGAGCACTCAAAGCAAAAGCTAATACTAGAAGCAGTATCATAAATCCTCCAATTATTTTAAATAAAACTTAAAAAAGTAAAAATAGCAAAAGCCAAACCAAATATGAAATATGAAATATGAAATATGAAATATGAAATATTCTACAGTAATTAGAAAGTATAGTAAACAAGTTAATTTTTATACAATTAAAATTAATGTAAAAAAGTGTAATACTAAAATGTAATATTCTGATACAATCCTAATGATTAGTTTTTAGGACTAATTAAATTTTATGTCTGAGCTTATTTTTTAATAATTTGCTTTGTATGGGCAATAATAATTATACATAATAATTATATATTATATTTAAATCATAAGTTATATCATAGCAAATCGTTGTTTATAATTTAATTTTTTGTCTTTACTTGAAAATTAAATTCTTTTATAAAATTTATTCTTAATAATTACATGGGAGTTTTATATGACATTGGATGCTTCAAGAAGAAATTTCATAAAAATGACTGCTGTTGCGAGTGCTGCAACTGTAGCAGGAGTATCTTTATCTCCTGAGATTATAGCAGCCAGCTCAGAAGGAGATTCTAGCTGGCGTTGGGATAAGGCGGTATGTCGTTTTTGTGGAACTGGATGCGGTATTATGATTGCAACTAAAGATAGTAAAATCGTTGCAGTTAAAGCAGACCCGGCAAATCCTGTAAATAAAGGTCTTACTTGTGTGAAAGGCTATTTTAATGCAAAAATTATGTATGGTTCTGATCGCCTAACAAGGCCTTTACTCAGAGTTAATGCTGATGGTGAGTATGATAAAAATGGAGCTTTTCAGCCTGTTAGTTGGCAAAGAGCCTTTGATGAGATGGAAAAGCAATTTAAGAGAACTTATAACGAATTAGGTCCTAATGGTGTAGCGGTTTTTGGATCAGGACAGTACACTGTGCAAGAGGGTTACGCAGCAGTAAAAACCATGAAAGCTGGATTTAGATCTAATAATATCGACCCTAATGCGCGTCACTGTATGGCAAGTGCTGTTGTTGGCTTTTATCAAACATTTGGAGTTGATGAGCCAGCTGGTAACTATGATGACATAGAGAATACGGATACCATAGTGAGCTGGGGCGCAAATGTTGCAGAAATGCATCCTGTGCTGTGGACTCGTATGACTGATAGGAGACTAACTAACGATAATGTAAGAATAGTAAATTTATCTACTTTCCGTAATAGAACATCAGATCTAGCAGATTCCGAGATTATTTTTAAACCAAATACTGACCTTGCTATCATGAACTATATAGCAAGAGAAATAGTTAATACATATCCTGATTCTATAGATGAAGAGTTTGTAAATAGATACACAACCTATGCTACTGGATGGGCTGATACTGGTTATGGGCTGCGTACCGAAGTTAATCACTCTGAATATAGACAAAGTGAACTTGATACTGCATCAAAAGAAAAAAGTAAGATTATATCTGAGGCTGAAGGGGTTTCTTTAGCTTATCTAGGGTATAAAGCAGGAGATACAATGGAGATGGCACATGCCTCTAGTGCAGGGGCTCATTGGGTTATTAGCTTTGAAGACTTTAAAAAAGCTTTAGAGCCATACACTCTAGACTATGTGGCTAATTTAGCTAAAGGAGATGAATTAGAATCAATCGACAGCTTTAAAAGTAAGCTTCAAGAACTGGCTAGATTATATGCAGATAAAAATCGTAAAGTAGCTTCATTTTGGACTATGGGATTTAACCAGCATATCAGAGGTACTTGGGTAAATGAACAAATTTATATGATTCACTTATTATTAGGTAAGCAATCTAAACCAGGTAATGGTGCTTTCTCTTTGACAGGGCAACCTTCTGCTTGTGGAACTGCTAGAGAAGTAGGTACATTCGCACATAGACTCCCTGCTGATATGTTAGTTGCAAATCCTACACATAGAGAAATTTCTGAAAAATTATGGAAAATCCCAGCAGGAACCCTAAACCCTAAACCAGGTTCTCACTTCACTAAGATTAATAGAGATATAGAGGATAAAAAAATTAAATGGGCATGGGTAAATGTTTGTAATCCATACCAAAATACTGCTAATGCAAATCATTGGATAAAGGCTGTACGAGACGAAGAAATATTCCTTGTATGCTCTGAAGCATATCCTGGTATTTCTGCTAAGGTGGCTGATTTAGTCCTTCCATCTGCTATGATATTTGAGAAATGGGGGGCATATGGTAATGCTGAGCGTAGAACCCAACACTGGAGACAACAAGTTGAGCCTGCGGGAGAAGCAATGAGTGATACATGGCAATGGATTGAGTTTAGTAAGAGATTTAGGTTAAGTGAAGTTTGGGGAGCTAAAAATATACCTGGATTAGAGGGAGGTTTACCAGATGTTCTAGCTGAAGCTGAAGCTATGGGATATTCTCCGGATAATACTCTATATGATGTATTGTTTGGAAATAATGATGCTATGAGCTTTCAAGCAAATGACTCTATAGGTGAAGGATTTGATAATACTGAGGTATTCGGTGACTCAAGAGGCGTAAGAGGAGAAGATGGTAATGAATGGAAAGGATATGGTTTCTTTGTACAAAAATATCTTTGGGAAGAATATAGAAAATTTGGCACTGGAAATGGCCATGATTTAGCTGATTTTGATACTTATCATAGAGTTAGAGGATTGAAATGGCCAGTTGTAGATGGTAAAGAAACTAATTGGAGATTTAATGCTCAATATGATCCATATGTTAAAAAGTATGGTGACGGTGGAGATTTTGCTTTTTATGGAAAGTTGCTTAAGAATATTCCTAGAGGAGACTTATCTAATCCTGGTTCAGAAAAAGTTGATTTGACAAATCGGGCTAAGATATTCTTCAGACCATATATTGATCCGCCTGAAATGCCTAATGATGAATATCCATTCTGGTTATCTACAGGTAGGGTATTAGAACACTGGCATAGCGGAACCATGACTATGCGTGTTCCTGAGTTGTATAGGTCTTACCCTGAAGCTTTGTGTTATATGCACCCGGATGATGCTGCTAACATTGGACTCAGTCGTGGTGAGTTCTGTTTTGTGGAAAGTAGACGTGGTAGAGTAAAGGTAAGGGTTGAAACTCAAGGACGAAACTCTACACCTAAAGGCTTGGTATATGTGCCTTGGTTTGATGAGAAAGTATTTATAAATAAAGTTTGTTTGGATGCTACTTGCCCACAATCTAAGCAAACAGATTTTAAAAAGTGTGCAGTTAAAGTTTACAAAGCTTAATTTTAGAGGTAATTTCTATGAATATTTATAAAGTTATAACCATTATTAGTTTTAGCTCTATTGCAGCTTTATTTATCTCTGGATGTTCAGGTAATGTAGATAGTGCTAGTTCTTCGTCATCAGATGACGATCTTAATAATATTGCAAAGACGCTTGATGAGGATGGCTTAGAGATAATCAGAAATGGCTCATTGTATTTTAACGATGTTGATAATCCTGTTTCGCAAGATTCTTATACATTAGAAATACCGGGAAGAAATGAGACATTTACTAGGTCTTATGAAAATGCACCGCCTATGATTCCTCACTCTTTAGAAGGTTTTAATGTAATTACTAGAGATGTAAATCCATGTGTTGCATGTCATAGTCCAGATGCTGCATCTGCATTCGGTACTTTAGAGCCGCCACTTTCTCATGTAGTTAGCGCATCCGACAAGACTTTACAACCTAATAGATATAACTGCAACTTATGTCATGTACAGCAATTAAATGTGCCTGATGCAATCAACAATGATTTTACTCCAGGTTTTAGAGATGATAGATCTATGAGTAGGTCAAATCTAAATGAAATTGTGAATGAAGGAGTGAAGTAATCATATTTGGATTGTTAATGTTTAATCTTAATTATTTATATAGAATTTATCTATATAAAAATATAATGGTTCAAATAAAATTAGTTTTATTTACTATTTTTATATAAAAAAATATGAATATATCTAGTGCAGTAGTTCAAGTAGTGCCTGATAAATTAGATGAGGTTATCGAGCATATAAAGCATAGTAGTCACTATGATTATCATTTACACGATGATAAAACATGTAAAGTTATTGTTACTATAGAAGGTAAGGATAGTTCTGAAGAAGCATTTAAGTTAACAAAGCTTGAAGCTGTAGAAGGTGTTTTATCTGTCAGTTTGATAATGAGTTATAGTGAAAAAGAGCTAGAAGAAGAAAAATCTAAATTAGAGAAACAAGACGATATACCTAAATCACTTATAGGTGATCCTCTTGATAAAAGTAAGGTTACTTATTCTGGTGATATAAACTATGTCTTGAACAAAGCACTAGATAGTTATAGAAATTTCTTATTCCCATTTGAATCAAGTTATGCTGATAGCTTAGAATTTATTCCTATTTATGTTCGATTAGGGCTTGATTTGACAGGAATAAAGTTATCCTTAAAGGATTGGCAAGATTTAGACTTTGATAGTAGATCTAGTTATTTACATTATAAATTTGATCAAAAAGAAAACTTGGATAAGTTTGAAAACGATTTAACAAATGCGGTACTTAAAGCCTCTGGAAAGACTATAAAAAAAATAGATAAGCTAGATGAAAGTTTATGGCTAAGTAGTTTACCTGAAAATGTGAGCAGTGTTATAACTGCCAATGGTGGTTATATAGATGAGAAAATTTGGGAAAAATTGTCTAAGTTATCGAAATATGCATTGTTTAAGTTAACCAGAAGCTCTGATAATCATAATCTAAAGCTAGCTATAGAAACATTTGGCTTAAATAAAAAATAATCTGTTTTGTAAAAAATCAGTTCAATTAAGTTGCTTATGATTACTCCAGAAGAAGCAGAGTCTATAATTAAACTATCGGAGTACGTATACTCACATGAGCAAATAAGCTTAGATGCTTCGCTTGGTAGAGTTATTGCTGAAGACATAATCTCAGATAGAGATGGCCCACCATTTGACAGAGTAGCTATGGACGGCATAGCTGTAGATTTTGATGTGCTTTATGATAAGTCTGAAAAGAATGTACTTGATATAGAAGATATTCAATATGCAGGGGAGAGGGCAAAAACGTTAAAAAATAACATCGGTGGCGCTATAGAAGTCATGACAGGAGCATGCATGCCCATAGGTACAAACACCGTAATACCATATGAGGACTTATCTATTGTTTCAAAGCAAGTGACTATAAATACTTTGCCTTTGAGTAAAGGGAAAAATGTACACCGTCAAGGCACAGATTTTAAAAATGATGAAGTATTATTAAAAAAAGGAACAATAATATCTTCAGCAAATATAGGATTATTAGCATCGGTTGGTAAATCAACTGTTGATGTAAAAAGCTCTCCTAAAATATGTTTATTTATAACAGGCTCTGAGCTAGTAAATGTCAACGAAACTGTACAGAGCCACCAAATTAGAGCATCTCACCAGTACACACTAGGGTCAATTTTAAGAGCACATGCGCTAAATAATTTTGAATATAAAATTATTCAAGATGATGAAAACCTATTGAGATCATATATAGAGGAGGCTTTACTAGGAGAGTTTGATATTTTATTGTTAACAGGAGCAGTTTCTAAGGGTAAAAAAGATTTTGTACCTTCTATACTAGAATCCTTAGGGGTGGAAGAGCGCTTTCACAAGATAGCTCAAAGACCAGGTAAACCACTATATTTTGGTGTATTTAGCAATAAAAAAAACGTAAAAAATAAGATGGTTTTTGGGTTACCAGGTAATCCTACCTCTGCAGCCGTGTGTTTGAGGTGCTATGTTATAGAATCTATATTAAGAGCACAAGAAGCACTTTACCCTAAGCAAAGCATAAGGATAGAAGGTAATTTATATTTTAAGCGCCCTTTAACTTTATTTAATCTTGTTTCATATAGTGAAAATAATTCTGCTAAAATTATTCACTCTAGTGGTTCAGGTGATGTCATTTCATTATCCAAAAGTGATGGTTTTGTAGAGTTACCAGCTAATATTAATGAATCTCCTTCAGGGACATATCTTAGGTTTTATTCTTGGGGTAATAAAAAACTATGATAGATCAACGCTTGCTTATAGATAAATACGGCAGAGAATTAACTAAGCTAAGAGTTTCTCTTACAGATGCATGTAATTTTCAATGTGTTTATTGTATGCCAGAAAAAAGAGTTTTCTTTAAGCAGAAGCAATTGCTTTATGCTGATGAATTTTACAACATCGTCTCTAACTTAAATAAGTTAGGTATAAATGAAGTAAGATTAACAGGTGGAGAACCTACTTTGAGGAAAGACTTTTTGAAAATAACTAAGAGGCTCTCTGATATACCATTAAAAAAATTTGCGCTGACTACAAATGCTTACAGACTAGATAATTTACTTGTACCTCTAGCTACTGATACAAACTTGAAATATCTCAATATAAGTATGGATAGCTTAAATAAAAAGAATTTTGAAGCTATAGCAGGGGTGGACTTTTTTGACAAAGTATATAACAACATAAAAAAAGCGAAAGAATTAGGCTTTAACGTAAAATTAAACTGTGTTTTAATGCGCGGAGTTAATGATAATGAATTGGTAGATTTTATTAAGTTTGCAATTGATTATGATTTAAATATTAGGTTTCTTGAAGTGATGAATATAGGTATTATGAAAGCTCACTTTAAACAGAGATTTATCAGCTCATCTGATATGATAAATACTATAAAAGAGCATGGCTATACTCTTAGTGCGCTTAAAGATGAAGTAGATAGTACTTCATTTAATTTTAGCTTGGGAGATAGTGGAAGTATAGGTTTTATCGCATCTGAAAGTAAGCCATTTTGCTCTGGTTGTTCAAGATTACGCTTATCATCTACAGGGTTTTTACGCGCATGTCTTTTCAAGTCAAGTGGATATTCTATAAGGGACATACCTTTTGAGAAATATCCTGAAGTTTTAGAACAAGTTAAACTACTCAAACCGATTCATAGAATTAAGCATATAGAAGAGCCAATGTATAAAATAGGCGGATAGGCGGATAAGGATTGCTCGTATTATATAATAATATAAAGCCATATAGGCTGGTAAACAGCCAAGAATTATTTATTCTTAAAGTACTATATAAATAAAACATGACACAGCTTTAGCTAGTTAAATTAAAGACAAATAAATAAAATAAATGTAATATGAATATGCGCTTTATTTTAGAAAAAACACAACAGCCAATTTTAGATGTAACACCCTTAATTGAAGGACTTCGCTCATTTCTAAAACAACCTAAGACATATAAATATCAATTTTTACAAAGAAAGTTAAATACATCCGCGTCTGATGGGTATTCATATATGGGACAAAAGGATAGTTTAAATCAGTATGATAAGGATTTATTACACTCTTTTGTTTTATCTGACACAGCACCATTGGATATCTTGCCTCAGGAATTTCACTCCTATATTAGAGATGAATTACCAAAAGTTTTAGAAATTATCGGAGTATTAGAAAGGACTTACTTTATGAAATATGGCTTGGACTTTTTGAGTGAGTATTACGATGATTATATTTGTCATAGTGTCTCGTATAACTATTACCCTGCGGTAACAAATAAGCAAAGGTGTATAAATAATATTCGCCTTTCACTACATAAAGACGGTTCATTTTTCACTTTTTTCCCTTATGGAGTGCCAAGTGGTTTCTCATATCTTAATCATGATAAAGAGGCTATTTCTATAGAAGAAAATAAGCATATTGTTGTTCAAACAGGTTATTATTTGGAGCTGCTGGATGGACAAACTTCAAGTAGTGAACATCAGGTAGATTTGCCTGAGAATATGATACAAGAGCGCTTCTCATTTGCGGTATTTTCTATGCCAAAACCTAAGACTGTTATTCCTATAAAACAAGGAGAAATGTTGGCAGAACAATTTCATCAAGAGTATCTAAAACTATTTTAACTTATGAGTTTTTTAATAAAAATAAGAACTAAGAAATAATAATATTGATTTAATAAATTTGAGTATTAGATGTTAGAAAATAATAACTCCAGAAAAAATAAGCTATCTCACATAGATGAGTATAATAATCCATCTATGGTAAATATAAGTGATAAAAACCTTAGCACTAGAGAAGCAGTAGCAGTATGTAATATTCTATTGCCTATAGGGATAGAAGCGCATATACAAAATGACGATATTCAAACTAAAAAAGGTGCGATTTTTCAAACCGCCAGATTAGCAGGGATTATGGCAACAAAGCAAACCTTTGCAACTATTCCATTGTGCCATCAGATCCCAATAGAAGGTTGTGATATAGTTTTTGAACGAAACTTCATAAAAGTCACTGATGAGACTCACAAAGAAATTAATAGATTGTGCGTAAATATAAAATGTAGTGTTTATACTACAGCTAAAACAGGTATAGAAATGGAGGCATTGCATGGAGCAAGTATCGCGGCGCTTACAATTTATGATATGTGTAAAGCTTTGGGTAGTAGAGATATGGTGATAGAGCAGCTCAAGCTTGTGAAAAAGATTGGTGGAAAAGAGGATTTTTATTTATAACTTATATATTTAGTCTAATTAAAATAGACTTAAAAAATTTGTTTATATTATTGAAATAATTGATATGTCAGGAAATAATAACTTAGACTTAAAACTAAATGGACTTATCCTAGTAGGTGGTAAGAGCTCTAGAATGGGAGTAGATAAGAGCACACTGGCTCCACAAGGA
The DNA here is from genome assembly GCA_963455285.1 of Gammaproteobacteria bacterium Psp_hYS2021. GTDB lineage: Bacteria > Pseudomonadota > Gammaproteobacteria. The sequence goes on along the minus strand of OY734021.1, from coordinate 1,503,871 downwards.
CAAAAGGTTATATATAAGCTTTATGATATATTAAAGCACTTTTGTAATGAGGTTTACTTTTCGTGTCGAGCCTCTCAAGAGCAAGAGCACCATTTAGAAGGTTATCTTAAAATTAAAGATTCGCAAGAGAATTTAGGTCCTATGGGTGGTGTGATTTCTGCATTGGAGTTAAAGAGTGATTTTGCATGGTTTGTTTTAGCTTGTGACTTACCAAATATTAAAGCTTTGACTATTGAAAGACTAGTGAAAGCCTGGCAGGAAATTATAGTAAGTAATAGCGCTGTTAAAGCTCTATCTTATTGGAATTATGAAAGGAATCATGCTGAGCCACTATGTGCTATTTATTCTAGTCGTATTGTGGATGATATAAAGGACTCTTTAGAAAATAAAAAATATTGTTTGGCAGGGCTGCTTGGAAAGACTCAAGGAGTTAAGTTTATCGATTTGGAAGATACGGAAGAGCTTTCTAATACTAATACACCAGAGGAGTACTTAGCAGTTACAGGACAAAATATAAAGGAATTATAATTTAAGAAATTGAAGGAATAATTATGCTCATGACAAAAAAGGTTAAAATTATCTATTTTGCGGCGCTTAGAGAACAATCTGATAAATCTGAAGAATATTTTGAAACGCAAAAAGATACACTAGAGGATTTATATAAAGAGCTACAAGAAAAATATTCTTTTACTCTTGGTTATAAGGATATAAAAGTAGCTCTTAATGAGGTTTATGCTGACTTCCAAAGTGTTTTTAGTGATGGCGACACTGTAGTTTTTGTTCCTCCTGTGGCCGGTGGATGATTTAATTAATAGTTACAATTAATAAATAATCTTATTATAAATGAAATTGTTTGTTTAGGGGGCGGTATGGGCTATGTTATGAATGATGATGTTACAAATGATATTATGCAGTTTTCTGATTTTGAAATATTTAATAGTGAAGATGATGCCAAGAGGTGGAGGAGTATTTATGACTCTCATTCGCACCAAAGCGCTGGTGCTTTAGTTTCATTTGAAGGTAAAGTGAGAAATCATAATCAAGGCAAGAAAGTAGAGCAATTATACTATGAGGCCTATGTTGAAATGGCACAAAAAGAAGGCTTGAAGGTAATCGAAGAGGCAAAATTAAAGTTCTCCATTATAGACATAAAATCCTACCATAGAATAGGGCAATTAAATATAGGTGATATCGCTGTTAAAATAGTTGTTATATCGGCTCATAGAGCAGATGCATTCGACACTTGTAGATTTATCATAGATGAGTTAAAACAAAGGGTGCCTATATGGAAAAAAGAGCGCTACGATGGAGGTGATAGCCAGTGGGTGAGGGGAAATACAAATTCTTAGGATTAAGCATTTTAATAAAAAATTTAATAAAAAATAAATATTTTTGTTTATAACCATTAATAAATAAAGTAATAAAAAATGGATTTTACTGCAGAAGAAAAGCTATATTATAAAAATCACATGTTATTGCCTAATTTTGGTGAAGATAAGCAATACAAACTTAAATCATCAAAGGTGTTAGTTATAGGAGCTGGGGGGCTTGGTTGTCCGGTTCTTACTTATTTAAGCTTAGCTGGAATTGGTAAAATTGGTATATGTGATGGCGATACTATTAACTACTCTAATATGACGCGCCAGAGTCTTTTTGATTACGATAATGTAGGGCAAAGTAAGGCATATGTAGCAGCAGCAGTTTTGCGCAAAAAAAATCCATTTATCGAAATCGAACCAATTGATACGTACTTAACAGCAGACAATGTATTAGAGATAATGAATCAGTATGATTTAATTCTCGATTGTGCTGATAATTTTCAGCTTAGCTTTTTGGTAAATGATATCGCTTATTTCTTAAATAAATCACTTATTCAAGGCGCACTTTATCAGTTTGAAGGCTTGATTTATGGCTTTGACTTTTCCAAAGAGAAAAAATCACCGTGTTTTAGGTGCTTTATCAGTGAAGAGCCAAAAAATAAATGTACAGATTGTAGTCTATCAGGCATAATGGGAGTAAATGCAGGTATAGTGGGCTTATATCAAGCTAATTTAGCTATTAATTACCTAAGTGGGACTAGTCCTATAGAAAATGGCAAACAGATATTTATAGATCCTATAAATTATTCAACTAGAATTATGAGGTTTGCGCCAAGTAGTGACTGTATGCTCTGTAGCGATAAAGCTTATGTTAAATCCATAGAAAAAGCTATAGATAAGCATGCTTTATCTAAGTTTGAGACAACTGCACAAGAGGCAATTGAGCAAAAACTATTTTGGTATTCTATGCCGGTACTTAAGCCGGATGTAGTCAAGCAATTAGAAGATAAACTTGGTGTAAATATCAAACCTATAGAGAAAATTGACTTGAGCTCAAAGGCAAATATAGGCATAGTTTGCCTAAAGGGGTATAGTAGTTTATTTAAAGTGAAAGAGCTAAGAGCCAGTGGCTTTGAGCAAGCTTTTTCGATAAAAGGAGGCGCTACTGCTTTATTGGATGAGGCTGATTTTGATAAGTAGACTTAATAATTAGTCTTAATAAACAAACTTGGGGCTATTTTATAACCTTTTGTAGAATATAAGGAGTTAATTTATAATGTTAAAAACTATAAGTAATCTTGTCGGGCGTAATATGGCTTATATTGTACTAATAGTTGCAATTATAGCTTTTTTTGGACCAAGTGGCTTTACTTGGGCTATACCGCAGATAGGTAATTTATTAGCCGTAATCATGCTTGGCATGGGTATGACGACCAGCGCTAAGGACTTTGAGGCAGTAATCAAAAAACCTAAAATAGTGATACTAGGTGTATTTATGCAATATAGTATCATGCCGTTACTTGCTTTATCTCTTGCCAGTATATTTGGTTTGCCTAAGGAAATAGCCATTGGTGTAATATTAGTAGGGACTTGTCCAGGTGGTACGTCGTCAAATGTAATCAGCTATTTAGCAAGAGGGGATGTACCTTTATCGCTTTCTATGACTATAGTATCGACTCTTCTGTCGCCATTGGTTACACCTGCATTGACACTTTTGCTTGCTGGTCAATGGATTGAAATTCCATTTTATGGAATGTTTTTATCTATAGTAAAAATAGTTCTGGCTCCGGTTATATTAGGAATATTATTAAAGCACTATTTCTCTAGAATCGTATCTAAGATTACAGAGGCATTGCCTATAGTATCATTGGTTGGGATAGTATTGATAGTTGGCGCTGTAGTGGGGGCGAATGCAGATAGGATAGCTAGTAGTGGTGTTTTGGTTATGTTAGTAGTTATATTGCATAATTTATTAGGTTATGGTGTAGGTTATGTCGGAGCAAAATTATTAAAACTAAATAATAAACAAAGTAGAACTGTATCTATAGAAGTAGGTATGCAAAACTCTGGACTTGCGACCTCTTTAGCAGTTGCTCATTTTAATCCATCGGCTGCTATAGCAGGGGCTTTGTTTAGTGTATGGCACAATATATCTGGCTCTATTATGGCAAATATATGGACTAGAAAACAAAAATTATCTTCATAATCCATTTTTTTAAGAAACTTTTTTCAATACGCTCATAATAAGTAAAGTAATAATATGAAATATGAAAAGAAAAGGTGGGAGTATCGCTTCGATAACTACAAACGTGCATTTATGTTGTTGCGTGAAAGGGTTGAGTTAAGCATGGAAAAGAGACCTAAATAGTATGGAGAGTGAAGGGCTAATTCAGCGATTTGAATATTGCTGGGAGCTTGCTTGGAAGACAATAAAGGATTATTTAGACTCAGAAGGTATAATAATCAGTATTGCTACTCCAAAGGCAGTGCTCAGAGAAGCTTTTGCTGTAGGTTTTATTACAGACGGGGATATTTGGATGGAAGCCTTAGATGACCGTAATAAAATGTCTCATGTATATAGTGCAGAGGAGTTCAATAAGGTAATAGGTAAAATAAAGGATAAATATCTATCATTATTTGAGTATCTTTATGAAAAGTTATTGAGTGAAACCATTGATGGAAAATAGGCATGGACTTTCTGTCAAACAACTGGAGATAGTAAAAAGTATTCTCTTGCCTTTTAGTAAAAGCATAGACAAAGTCGCCTTATTTGGTTCTAGAGCAAATGGAAGATACAGGGCTAATTCTGATATCGATATTGTACTTTACGGTAACTTAACAAAAGAGGACGAAGCAAGGATTCATACTAATTTTATGGAATCTAGTCTTATCCTGAAAACGGATATCATAGTATATAACTTAATTAAATATCCCCTTTTGAAAGAAAACATTGATAACTGTTCGTTAGTTACAATTGATTTAGAGTGAACAAGCAATGTCGCTTAAGTCGATAGAAAGATGAAAAGAATGAAAAAGATGAATAAATAAAGTATATGCTAATTTTTTCAAACAGCCATAATTATAATAGATAAACAGTATAGCTAAGAAAACGAAAAATAAGCCCCTATGACAATACAAGAATACTATAAAACATTAGCAAAAAACTATAATCCCGATACGGACACTGAGCACACGCACCGCTTGGTATTACAAGGGTTATTGAATGCATATTGTCCTGATGAGGCAATAATTGTAAAACATGAGCCAAAGCGTGACAGCAAGGGGCTTGGTTCTCCAGACTATCTAATACAAAAAAACGAAACAACGATTGGGATAGTAGAGAATAAGAAAGTAGGAGAAGATTTAAATAAGATATTAAAAACTAAGCAGATAGAGAAATATAAAAAAATAAGCCACAATATTATTCTTACCAATTATATCGATTGGGTTTGGCTGTATAACGGAGATATTAAAACTAGTGTTAGTCTAGCATCTTTATTGATGTTACAAAGCAAAGGTAAAAAACTATCTGAGGAGAATATAAACGAGCTTGACTCTATGCTCAAAAGTTTCTTTGCTGTCGAGCCACCACAAATTGGCGATGTCAAGGAGCTTGCAAGTGCACTTGCACAAAGAACTCGCATAGTAAAAGAAGAGTTACAAACCATAATGCATGAGTATTATGAGGAAGGGAAACTCAATGATACGGCAATAGGTGGTTTATACGAAATATTTAAGGAACACCTTTTTAATGAAATAGAAATAGGCGAGTTTTGCGATAACTTTGCACAGATGCTCACCTATTCGCTCTTTTTGGCAAAACTCGATGCAGATACGAAAAAAATAAATTTACGCAATCCCGATGAGTTTATACCTAATACCTTTCCTCTGATTAGGGAAATGGTCAATTTCCTGAAAAATCTACAAGATAGTGAATACAAAAGCCTCGACTGGATACTCGATCAGATACTTGGAATCATTAATCATATAGATATAGAAACAGTTTATCAAAGTTTGAGTTTTCAAACGAAAAACGGAGAAGCCGACCCTTATTTTTACTTTTATGAAGATTTTTTAGGTAAATACGACCCTGCCAGACGCAAAAGTGCTGGAGTCTACTATACTCCACCTGCGGTAGTGCGTTTTATCACTAGAGCCATAGACGATGTATTGACAAAAGACTTTGGCATATCAGCGGGACTTGCTGACCGAGAGAGGATTAACTTACTAGATTTTGCTACAGGTACAGGAACATTTCTTTTTGAAGTGGTAGAGCGGATATTAGCATCAGCTAGTATAAGCAGTGGTAATCGCGACGACATTATACGTGAGCATATATTAAAAAACTTATATGGTTTTGAATTTATGATAGCGTCTTACGTAGTGGCACACATGAAACTATCACAAAAGCTAAAAAATGTAGGCTATAGTTTTAATGATAACGAAAGAATGCAAATATATCTAACTAATACATTGGAGCCAACTAGCAGACAAACCAAAATACTAGGCTTTCCCAAACTGACTGCTGAAATCACCAACGCAGCTGAGATTAAAGAAAGTCCTATACTAGTTATTACAGGTAATCCACCATATAATGTTAAATCAAAAAATAAAGGTAAATGGATTATAGATTTATTAGAGAGCTATAAAAAAGGATTGAATGAAAGGAATATTAATCCACTTAGTGATGACTATATTAAATTTATCCGTTTTGCTCAATACAAGATAGAAAATGAAGAACAAGGAATAGTAGGAGTTATTACCAATAATTCCTATTTGTCAGGAATAATACACAGGCAGATGCGTAAAAGTTTGTTGGAGAGCTTTGATAGTATCTACATAGTAGATTTACACGGTAATAGCAACATAGGAGAGACTGCTCTAGAAGGAGCTAAGGATGAAAATGTTTTTGACATAAAGCAAGGGGTATCCATAGCTATATTTGTAAAGTATAGGAAAAGTAAGAAGCTAGCAAAGGTTTATCACAGTGACCTATATGGGTTGCGTAAGGATAAGTACAATACTCTCAATCAAATAACAATAAATAGTATAGACTGGAAAGAACTACCTCTTGAAACACCTTATTATTTTTTTGTTCCAAAAGATTTTTCTGCACGGAACCAGTATGAAAAAGGATGGAGCGTTAAGGATATATTTTTTAATTATAATAGTGGAATAGAAACACAAAATGACAAGGTGCTTATAGCTTTTAGTGAAGATGGATTAAAACACTTGGTAGAAGGATATTATAATGATACATATAATAAAGGATTAGTGAAAGAAATATATTACCGACCTTTTGATAAACGTTTAGTTTATTATGATGGAGCAAAAGTAGGTAGAGATCGTATCAATACCATGAAACACATGCTACGAGGTGAAGATATGAAAAGTAATTTAGGTTTAGTAGTTCCAAGATTATGTAAAGGTAATAGAGGATTTGAGCATGGTATTATTTCTAATAATATAATTGATAGGAGCTTAGGAGATGCATATTCAGGAGCAGGTACTTATCTATTCCCTCTTTATCGTCATGAAACCAAAGAAGAATGGGAAGAGCGAACAGGGGATTTACTTATAGAAGATCAACAAAAACAAGAACCATATCAAGCCAAGCGCGAAAATTTTAGTAAGGAATTTAGAGAGTATATAAAAAAACTATACGGAAAAGACTACAGCCCTGAGCAGGTACTAGGCTATATCTACGCTGTGCTACACAATCCAAGCTATCGCAAGAAATACGCCGAATTGCTTAAAATAGACTTTCCACGTATACCTTTTACTGATGATATTATTGAATTTGAAAGGTTATCAAATATTGGTATCGACCTTATCCAAGTGCATTTGATGAAGGTAGAGCCTTTTCTCAATAAGCAATACCCCGGGCTTGGTAGCTATGAAATAGATGAATCAGTAAATAAAGACGAGATAGAAGCGCATCTAGTAAAAAAGATACACTATGACCACAAGCGAGAAAGGCTTTATATCAATAAATCCTACTATTTCGATAAAGTACCGCCAGAAGTTTGGAGCTTTTATATAGGCGGCTATCAAGTCATAGATAAATACTTAAAGAGTCGCAAAGGACGCAAACTATCACTAGAAGAGCGCGAAACTATCAGCCACATCGTCAAAATACTATCATATACTATAGAAGCAATGGAGCAGATTTAAAGGTAAATTAACTAAATAAGGAGAATTTACATACATGAAAAGCATAGATAAGCAAAGCTTGGAGAATGCATATAGACTATTTGAAACAGGTGATATTAATAAAATAGAAATTGGTACTGTTCAAGGACTGCAACAGATACATCAGTATCTCTTTGATGGACTATATGAATTTGCTGGGCAGATACGTATACATAATATCTCAAAGGGTGGATTTAGATTTGCTAGTGCACTATACCTTAATGAAATACTAATTAAGATAGAAAGTATGCCTGAATTTACCATTGAGCAAATAGTAGCTAAGTATGTAGAGATGAATATAGCCCATCCTTTTATGGAAGGTAATGGAAGAGCTATGCGTATATGGTTGGATATGATACTAAAGACAAGACTCAAGAAGGTAGTGAACTGGCAATGTGTAGACAAAATACTTTACTTACAAGCAATGGAGCGTAGCCCTGTTAATGACTTGGAAATAAGGACATTACTTTTATCTAATGTAACTGATGAAATAGATAATAAGGAGCTTATTTTTAAAGGAATAGAGCAGTCCTACTATTATGAAGGATATGATAAGAATGAATAATAAAAGTATTGTAGTGTATTTTATTTTATGCCTTCCATAGTCTCATGGAGTACTAGATACTAGATGAAACGCTCTATTATCCAATATCAATTAAATCTTATGTAGATTGAAGGAAAATGCATTTGAAAAAAAATTCTATGCATCTAGTTCCTGTGTTTTATTTATTTTTTCGATTGAGCCTAGATTAATTTTACCTAAATAGATGATATTTAATTAAATATCTGTTATAATTTCATATTATATGTAACAAAGGTATAATATTTAGGGTATGGTTCGATTTATAGAATTTGCATGAATATATATTATATATTATATATTGTATATATATGAATATATAATAACTATATTTTAAATTATGCTTATAGTCTCTAATTGTGATTCAGGAGGTTTTATGTTTGAAATTGATCGTAGGCAGTTTCTAAAATGGACGGCTTTAACTAGTAGTGCTTATGCTTTTTCTTCTTATGCTGTTCCATTCTTAAAAGATGGTGAAGAAGTTAAAAATTATAATGACTATTTTGATAGTGTAAAATGGGCAGCTTGTGCTGTAAATTGTGGATCTAGGTGTCCGCTGAGAGTTGTGGTAAAAGATGGGAGGATTCAATGGATTGAAACTGATAATGAAGGAAGTGATGAATATGGTCAGCACCAAGTCAGAGCTTGTTTAAGAGGTCGCTCTAATAGATATCGTATTTATAATCCTAATAGGATTACATATCCATTAAAAAGGGTAGGTAAAAGAGGGGAAGGTAATTTTAGGCGTATTTCTTGGGAAGAAGCATACAAAGAAATATCAGATAAAATGAAAGATCTAAAGCAAGAATATGGTAATGGTTGTTTTTATATTAATTATGGTACGGGAAGTTTGGGGGGGACACTTTCAAGAAGCTGGCCTCCTTATTCCTCTCCTATAGCTCGTATGATGAATCTGTGGGGAGGTCATCTTGCACATTATAATGACTATTCTACCGCAAACATAGCAGATGGACTTGATCATTTTTATGGTGGATGGGTTTGGGATAGTGATATTGCAAATATTGAATATTCAGAGTTAGTTATATTATTTGGTAATAATATGCTTGAAACTCGTATGGGAGGAAGTAGTGTTGGTTACTCTTTTGTTAATGCTTTACAAAGAGGAAGAAACAAAGGAACTTTGAAGAAATTAATTGTGATTGACCCAAGATATACTGATACTGCAGCAATTGGCGGAGCTGAATGGGTACCCATAAGACCTGCAACAGACGCGGCTTTGGTCGCTGGTATGGCTCATGTGATAATAAAAAATAATTTGCATAATAAGGAGTTTTTGGATAGATATTGCATAGGATTTTCTAGAAATACTTTGCCAGATAGTGCACCAACCAATGGCTCCTATGAAGATTATATAATGGGACTTGGTGAAGATCAAACAGAAAAAACACCTAAATGGGCTTCTGAAATTACAGGCATTCCCGAAGGAACTATTATACGCTTAGCAAAAGAAGTAGCTCTGGCTAAGCCTGCATATATTTCACAAGGCTGGGGTCCACAGAGACATTCAAATGGTGAGCAGTTGTGTAGATCAATTGCAACACTTGCTTGTATGACTGGTAATGTTGGTATTCTTGGAGGTGCATCGGGAGCAAGAGAAGGACCTACTGGAGATGTAGCTCCTCATAGCTTTCCGATACCTGAAAATCCAGTAAAAGAAGTAATTTCAATGTTTCTTTGGACTGATGCAATCGTACGAGGAACTGAAATGACAGATGTAGATGATGGAGTTAGAGGAGGTGAAAGACTCACTGCACCTATCAAATTTATCTGGAATTATGCAAGTAATTGTTTGATTAATCAGCATGCAGACTCAAATAAAACAGCTAGAATCTTAGAGGATGAGTCTATGTGTGAGATGATAGTAGATATTAATTTAGTTAGAACTCCTTCTAATCGCTATGCTGATATTATCTTACCTGATGCTAGTCACTTAGAGCAGGTTGACTTTGCAATAGCAAGTGGCTATTCAACCGATAGGCCATACGTTATATTAACTCAAGGAGCTATAAATCCAGTTGGTGAGTCTAAAAATATGTATGAATTTTGTTCTGAGCTTTCTTCCCATTTAGGTGGAGACGAGCTAAGAAGTGCCTTTACTGAGAATAGAACTGCTGAACAATGGTTAGAAAAGCTTTGGGAAGATGCACGAGTTAGTAACCCATCATGGCCAAGCTATGAAAGAATGAAAGAAATAGGTATTTATAAAGCTCCTAGAAATCTTAATCCTTTTATAGTTTTTGAAGATTATATTAATGATCCTGAAGCAAATCCACTGACAACACCCAGTGGAAAGATTGAGATATATTCCTTAGGTATAGAAGAAAAACAACGAACATGGAATATCAAACCAGGGCAGAAGCTGACTGCTGTGCCAGAATTTATCGCTTCTCGAGAAACACATTTAGATCCGTTAGTTGAAAAATATCCGCTCCAGCTGGTAGGCTTTCACTATAAAGCAAGGACTCATTCGTCATATTGGGAAAATGAAGCGATTAGAGAACTTAATCCGCAGGAGGTATGGATTAATCCAATGGATGCTGAAGCTAGGGGTATTAAAACTGGTGATAAGGTTATTATGCAAAATGATTTTGGAAAAATCTTATCAGTGGCTAGAGTCACAGCTAGAATGATGCCAGGGGTCACTGGTCTAGGACAAGGAGCATGGTATAAACCAGAAGGCGATATAGATGTTGGTGGAAGCGTTAATACTCTGACATCTCAAGAACCAACTCCTTTATCAAAAGGTAATGGACAGCATTCGATTTTAATCGAAATTGAAAAAGCTATTTAGGATTAGGAGATTAAAATTATGGAACTAGATAAAACAAAAATTAGACAGTTTGGTTTCTTTTTCGACCAATCAGCCTGTATAGGGTGTAGAACATGCCAAATGGCTTGTAAGGACTATAATTATTCGGAAGTAGGAGTAAATTATAGACGAGTGGTAGAGTACGAAGGAGGAAATTGGATAAATAATGAATCAGATAAAACACTAGAAGTAAAAGGAGTATTTGCATACTATACATCTATATCTTGTAATCATTGTAATAATCCAGTTTGTATACAAGCATGTCCTACTGGAGCTATGCATAAAACTGAATATGGAATAGTCGATATAGACCCTAAAAAATGTATAGGATGTAAATCATGCGCATTAGCATGTCCTTATGGAGCACCACAGTATAATCCTACACAAGCTAGAATGACAAAATGTAATGGTTGTTTGGAAAGAATAGAAGAAAATCTTCAACCAATTTGTGTAGAATCGTGTCCTTATCGTGCATTATTTGCAGGAGATGTATCTGAGTTAAGAGAAAAGCATGGAAGTGTTGCAGGTGTCGCACCATTACCAGATGCTAGAATAACAGATCCAAATTTAATCATAAAAACTAGCTCTAATTCTAGAGGAGTAAGTGATCAATCTGGTATATCACATTTACCGAATAAATATCAGGAGGTTACAAATGACATTGTATGAAGTTATTTTTTCTGAGTGGCAATTAGTATTATTTACATTACTTGCACAAGCAGCTATGGGATTAGCTTTAGTCTATACCGGCCTGAGTTACTTCAAAAAAATTCCCGAAAATAAATTTAAGAATTATTTATACACTTTTACATCTTGCTTAGGTTTAGCTCTACTAATAGGTGTATTACACCTTAGTAATCCTAATCCTATTGCTTTGCTTAATGTATTATCGAGAATATATTTTGATGTCAATGGAGATATGTATTTTGGTTGGTTGCCTCTAGAGATTATCACTTTAGGTATTACTTTAGTTATAGGTATCGTAGCTTCTTGGATGGCTTTTAAAGGAAAAAATGATGAGCTAGTTAAAAAATTATCTTATCTATTACCTTTGGGTTCATTTTTAGGCGTAGTTTTCATGGTGAATATATATACATCAATGGGAGAAACAGCGTTGGTATGGGGAGATTCAACCATAGTATTTAGTGAATTTTTATTCTCTTCTTTGTTTTTAGGAAGTTTTCTAGCCTATGCTATATTCAATGATGAGAAGTCAAAATATATAATTAGCTTATCGTATATAGGGTTAATGATAGTATTAGTTATGCACGATGGCTTTGTGGGAGCTTTACAAATCTCAGGAATTGAAAATATATTTGCATTAACTTATGGATACTATAATTCTATAAAAATATTTGGAATAATATTTACAGCTATTCCTGTTTTGATACTACTTTATAATTGGCTGATAAATAAGAAAGTAGAGCTAGGTCTAGGTCTATTCTCTATCATATTATTCTCGGTATTCTTAGGAATGGTTGCATTTAGAGTTATGTTTTATGCGCTAAATAATACACAGATGTTCTTATAGAATCTAGAAGATTTGGAAAATACTTGGGATATATTCATTTACATATGAATTCAAATATAAATACAGAGGAAGTCGAGGTATATAGCTTTTTATCCGACTTCTTCTATCATATATTTTTTGAACCTATATCGGAGAATTTTTGGAGAGGATTATCTTCAGAAAATGCTTTTGAATGGGTCTTAAAAACAGACAATAGTTGTGGCAAAGAGGGTAGAGCTCTTCTTGCACGCTCATTTAAAGAAGATAAGCTTGATGATATCCTAGTGGATTTTACTGCGCTTTTTATGTGTGAAGAGCAGTACCTGGAGTTTCCACCTTATGCTTCTTATTATTTTGATCCTAAAGGAGAAATTTATTCAGAAGAATCGATAGATGTCAAGAATTTATATGCAAGTCTTGGCTATATGGTTGCAAATAGAGTAGAGCCAGAAGATCATTTAGCTTTTGAATTTGGATTTATTGGCTATTTAATTCAAGAAATTGCCAGCTCTGACAAGGATATAGCTTTAAGAACTTTAGATAAGTTTGTAGGCTACAATTTATTACCATGGGCGCTTATCTGTTTAAAATCCAAGCAACAAAAAGCAAGGACTTATTTTTATAAATCTATGGCATACTTAGCCGAAGATTTTCTAATTACAATTCAAAAAAGGTTTGATATAAAGCCAGTAAAGAGAAAAATATATAATAGTTAGTGTAGGAGTGCATCTCTACCACATATTAAAGATATGAGGCAAAATAGCATCATGTTATTTTATAAATTCCTGCTAGAGAGTGTTTTAGTATAATAGGTTATATAAGAAAAATGAGATCTGAAATATCAATTTAGTCCTCAAATATTAATCTTCTTTTAGCTCTTTTGGTGAGGTATCTTTTAGTTTATTTAATAGTGTAGAGTGATTTTTATTTGAGAAATATTTTGATAACTCTATGTCTTTGTTTATTTGTTTTATTAAATCATCTTTATTAGTAAATTTTTTTTCATCTCTTAGTTTTTGATGGAAAAAAACTGTTATTTTCTCTCCATAGATATTTTCATGAAAATCAAATATATGGACTTCTAATTTGTAGTTTTTATTTCCAGAGACATTTTCAAACGTTGGCCTAACTCCTATATTTGCAATCCCTGATAATAAATGTTTATTATTTTTATTTTGTCTGACTATTGAGACACTGAAAACTCCTTTAAGTGTTATTTTCTTTTTTATGTAGATATTAGCAGTGGGAAAACCTATATTTCTCCCTATTTTATCGCCTTCTATTACCTTACCCAATATATAAAATGGTAAATACATATAGCTATTTGCTTTGTCTAGGTCTTGGTTTTCCAGTAGGTATCTTATATTAGTACTACTGACTCTTATATTTTGTGAAAATACTGCAGGAATATGGGTAAATGTGAATTTCCATTTATCAGCAAGCTTTTGTATCATCTCAGGAGAGCCTTCTTTCTTTTGGCCTAAACGAAAATCATCGCCTATGATTAAGTGTTTTAATCCAAAATTTGATACTAGTATTTCTATAAACTCATAGGCGCTAATAGACGATACTTTTTTATTAAAACCTACTATTAAAACTTGTTTTATGCCAAGTATCTTCAATATCATAAGCTTTTCTTGAAGTGACATAATTCTGATTTGTCTATTTCTATTTAGCTCATCTGCAAAAAACTCATGTGTTTGGGGTTCAAACAGTATTACAGAAGGGATTAGATTTTCTTTTTTAGCTGTGTTTATAGCTTGTTCTATGACAAATTTATGTCCTATGTGCACACCATCATAGTTGCCAATTGTCAGCAGTATATATTGATGTTGAAATTTGTTGTTTTTAGAAAGCCTTAAGGAAGAAGCAGATTTAAAAAAATGTACTCTTTTAACACTAAAGTGGTTCATTTATCTACTAACACACATCCATTAACAGTTTTACTCTTGCATGATTACTATAAGCAATGTTAAAGTTTTATAATAGATTTAATACTATCTGATAAATCTGATGTTGAACAATCTTGTATGGTTTTATCTATAACGATACTAAATCTGCCTTCGCCAATATTTATAGCAGACAATGCTCCTATTTCAACTATTGCTTTATGATTGGCTAGTTCAGGATCATTTAGTTTAAAGTTCAGATAGTTTTTTTTATCAGTATTTATTTCTAAGATATTTTTTCTCCCTCCCAAAAATGAAATGATTGAGTTAGAAGTTACTTCAACTTGTGCACTTACATTGTTCATTTTATCTGTATTATCTTCATTTGAAGTTGAAAAGATTTTTAAAAACCATTTATTCATTTTGATTTTTTTCTAAAAATAATTATTAAGTCAGTGTTTTTGATAGTTGATATTAAAACTACTGAAGCTACCAGTGTATGGAATATTTGTTATATTAAATTTATTTATAACGGACCTGGATGAGCCTAGCTGACATATTTTGGTAAATTTTTCTATACTTTCTACAGTTCCTTCTGCAATAATTAAAATATCTTTTGTAGGTAAATTACTAACATGTCCTGTTATATTGACTTTTTTTGCCTCTTGTTGTAGGAAAAAACGCATGCCTACTCCTTGAACTTTACCTTCTATTCGTATTTCTATAGCTTTCATTATTTGTTTTTCTTTCATATAAATATTCCTCCATTATATTAAAAAGAAGCTTTTACATTTGTGTCAAAGGTTTAACACCTATTAGATATAATGCATTATTTATTACTTGTTTAATTGCGATACATAACCTCAGTCTTCCTTGCATTATGCTATTATCATCTACTAAAAACCTATTTTCATCATAGTAGCTATGAAATAAAGTGGCTAATTCTGACAGATAGAGAGTTATCAAGTTTAGCTCTGAGTTTTTTAATATTGATTTTATAATATCTGGAAATTGATTTAATTTTCCTACAATTTTTTGCTCTATTTCTAAGCTATAGCTATAGTTTTTATAAATATTATTATCAAGCTCTGAATCAAACTTTTTTAGTATAGAGCATATCCTAGCGTGGGCATATTGCACATAATATACTGGATTATCTTTTGATTTAGATTTGGCAAGTTCTACATCAAACTGAATTGGCTGGTTAGAATGCCTCATGATATAGTAATATCTAGAAGTATCTACGCCTAATTCGTCCTGAATGCTTTTAAGCGTTACAAAATTTCCAGCTCTAGTTGACATTTTAACTAATTCGCCATCTCTGATTAGATTGACTTGTTGATACATTAATACTTCAAATCTTTCTCTTTCATAACCTAAGCCTATTAATGCTGCTCTAACTCTTGGAACATATCCATGGTGGTCAGAACCAAGTACATCTATAAGTTTATCAAATCCTCTTTCAAACTTATTCAAGTGATATGCTACATCATTTGCAAAATAGGTATTTTCTCCGTTTGAGCGACATATAACTCTATCTTTATCGTCTCCTATTGAGCTAGTTTTTATCCATGTAGCTCCGTCTTGTTCATAGAGCATATTTTTAGCTTTTAATTTATTGATAGTTTGTTCTATATAACCTGAATCCAATAAATACTTTTCAGAAAACCAGCTGTCAAATTCTACATTAAACTCACTCAGGTCATCTTGCATCATTATAAGGATATTTTCATATCCAAAGTCATATATTTTCTGATAGTTATCTTTTAAGGTACGCTTTGCCCAGGCTATCAAATTGCTTATGGTTTCTTCTTGTTTTTGCTCTACTTTTTTCTCGCTTAAATCATTTAGGTTAAGCTCTATTTCAAGCAAATTATGAAGTGTACTTACCTTAAACTCATCGCCATAATCTGTGGCTAATAGTAAAGCTAAATCGTTTATATAAGAGCCTTGGTAGCATTTACTGGGAAATATAATATCTATTTCCATTACGTTTTGAAGGTATTTAAGCCAAATACTCAAAGTCAACGTGTCCATTTGTCGACCTACATCATTAATGTAATATTCAGCACACACATTATATCCACACGCTCTATATAATCTTGTCAAAGAGTCACCAATAGCTGCACCTCTACCATGGCCTATATGTAGAGGTCCTGTTGGGTTTGATGATACAAATTCTATCAATACTTTCTGTCCTTCTCCTAGATTATTATGTCCGTATTTTCCTTCTTTTGAAACTATATCTTGTATTATTTGATGCGATAATGATTCATAGTTTATAAAGAAATTTATAAATCCAACACCTGCTATTTCTATTTTATTTATCCATGAAAGCTGTTTTGTTTCTATAGATTTTTCTAATGAATTAACTATATCCTCAGCAATTTTTGTAGGTTTTTTTTTTAAGTGTTTAGCTAAAAGCATTGCTAGGTTTGTGGTATAGTTGCCATGCTCGTCAAACTTTGGTACATCTACAGTTATGCTTGAGTATGGAAAATCTATGTCGTATTCATCAATGATATCATATAGTACATCATTTAGGATTGATATAATTTGTTCTTTCATAATAAGTTTTCTCGTTAGTTATCGTATCTGAAAATATATCATTATTTTTTAATTATTTACAGGGTAAATAACTCTAAAACCTACATTAGAAAGACCAGAATCAGGAGAACTCCTCATTCTTGCTGCTAGTCTGTAGCTTGCACAGTATGATTGATGGCATAAGAAAGAACCACCTCTAACTGTCATTTGTTTAGTGCTGATTTGTCTAGCATCTATAGACTTAGATATATTATGGTGCTCCATTACACTATTTAGATTTGGAGTATATACGCTAACAGTCCACTCCCATACATTTCCAGCCATGTCGTAAAGACCGTACTGGTTGGCAGGAAAAGATTTTACAGGCGATGTACCTATATATCCATCAAGCTCTTCATCGATTCCAAATTCTTTATTGTAAGGAAATGGACCACTCCAAGTATTTGCATTTTCACTTAATTTACTTTCATCGTCACCCCAGAAAAAAACAGTATTTTTCTCGCCTCCTCTTGCAGCATACTCCCATTGCACTTCTGTAGGTAGCTCACCATGTATCCACTGTGCGTAAGCTTGTGCATCATACCATGATATATGTACTACAGGATGGTCCATAATATCATCTATATTACTTACAGGACCTTCCGGGTGCTTCCACGAAGCTCCTATAGTCCATTTCCACCACTGAGAAAAGTCTGATAAATTATTCAATTCATCAGGCTTAACAAATACCATAGAACCCGGTTTTAATATATCTTCTGAGGGCTTTGGTGTGTTAGGTGGCAATTGTTTTTTTAGTTCATCCCAGTCTATTTCTTGCTCTGCTGTTGTGATATATCCAGTTTCGTCTACGAATTTTTTAAACTTCCGATTAGTAACAGGAGCCCTATCCATTAAAAATCCATTAACACATATTTCTTGGTTAGGATATTCATCGAGTCTCGCTAATAGACTTTCCTTTTCCTTGTCAGCTCCCATTGTGAAGTATCCAGAAGGTATCCATACAAGTTCATCTTTATCATATGTATCTGGTTCACTCAAATCCAATGTACAGTTATTATTTATACTTGATATTTCTACATTATCTTTTTTAGTACAAGATAAAATAATCGATAATGTTAAAATCAAAAAAATCAATTTATACATAATAGTTAATATATTCCTATATAGTTAACATTTTCACATTTTCTAAAAAATAATAGATAACTAATTTAAATAATTTTATAATTATAAATTATCTAAAGCTATATTCTAAACATTTATTTTATATTTGGAAAGGCTTTTAATGGCATTCTTTTTAGTGAAATATGGATACTATCGCCTATATTGTAGTAGAGGTGACTAGGTAATAAGCATTTTACTTCTCTTCCTGATACGAGTAATAATGTGTATAGAAAACTAGGACCTCTAAATATAGATGATTTTATAACTCCTTTATATAAGCTTTCAGGGTCATGCTGTATATTATTAGGTCTGATTAGTACATCGACTAGCATATCTTTTGGAAAATTATTGGTTAACTGATAATTAAGTCCTAGTTCTAAATCAACACAATTATTGGCATTTACTCTACCGGGTAAAAAAGCTCCACCTCCTACAAATGCTCCTATTTTATGAGTCTCTGGCTCATGATAAATTTTATATGCACTGTCCCATTGAAAAAAATTATCTACCATGACGCCTATATTATCTGCTAATGCAAATGCTTCTTTTTGGCTGTGAGTCACGAGTAAAGTGGTTGTTTGTGATTTAGTTAATATATCGTATATGTCTATAGATATTTCTTCTCTTAGGTTGGGATCTAGATTTGAGAACGGCTCATCAAGAAGCAATAGTTTTGGGGCAGGTGCTAGTGCTCGTGCTATTGCGATTCTTTGTTGTTGTCCACCTGATAGCTGATGAGGATAGTATCGATTTAGCCTATTAAGTTTAACAAGCTCTATCATTTCTTGCACTCTTTGTTGTTTTTTTCTAGTATCCATTTTTCTTATACCAAAAGATATATTTTCTTCAACATTTAGATGGGGTAACAATGCATAGTCTTGAAAAACCATGGCTACTTTACGCATTTCAGGAGCTACTATTTTTGAAGGTGATGAAATTATATTGCCATTTAATTTTATATTTCCTGACGTTATAGGTTCAAATCCTGCTATAGATCTTAATACAGTGGTTTTACCTACTCCTGATTCTCCGATTAGGCAGGATATTTCTCCTTTTTTTAGGCAAAAAGAAATATTATCGACTACTTTTTTATTTCCATAAGATATAGCTATATTACTAACTTCTAATACGATATCGTTTAATATATTATCTGTATTTTGCATATATTTTTATCTTTTTATTTTCCTTTAGATGCTTTCTTCACCAGAAAAACTAAAGGAATGATAGACATGATGATGATAAGTAAACTAGGTATAGATGCTTCTTCCCACATTGATTCAGACGTCATTTCAAATATACGAATAGACAGTGTATCCCAGTCAAAGGGTCTTATAATCAAAACTATAGGTATTTCTTTTATCACTTCAATAAATGTAATAAGAGAAGCGCTTATTATACTACTTTTGATAATAGGGATTTGTACAAGCCATATTATTTTACGAGGCGTAAGTCCAAAAGATCTACCTATTTCTTCTTGTGACTTTGATATCCTCTCCATTGCCGAATTTATAGGATGAAAAGCAACTACCAAAAATCTAGCAGATAAAGCAAGCACCATAGCCAGTAATGAGCCTCTAATTACTATATCTATTTCAATACCAATTAAAGATAGGGTATATATAAGTGAGTTTTCAATCATAACTATAGTTATAAAAAAACCAATAGCAAGAACTGAGCCCGGGATAGAGTAGCCAAGATTGGATATCTGTACAAAAGTCTGTGTAAATAGGCTTTTATCTAAGCGCCTACTACTGCTTAAATTTAAGCTTAAAAATATTATAATCGCAGTTGTAAAGATACCAATTGCCAAAGAATTAAGAAAAAAACTTAAGTATCTGGGATCTATACCTGGGTTTTTCAAAATGTTTTCAAATGCCCAAATACTTAACTGTAAAAGCGGTACTATAAATGCTATAAGTAAGGTGCACAAACATGCCAAACTAGCAAGCCATTTCTTGTATCCATTTAGGTTTATTATTATGTGTTTGCTTTGGTTTTTCATATTGTATTTTTTATTTTTTCTTAAGAAATGCTCGGTACTTATAATAAAAAATACAAATAAAATCATTATTGCAGCTAATTGGACAGCACTTGAAAAGTCAAACAATGAAATCCATGATTTATATATAGCGGTAGTAAAAGTATCATAACTAAATATATAAACAGCGCCGAAGTCTGCTAATGTTTCCATCAATACAAGCATTAGCCCAGCTAGTATCCAAGGTCTTGCCATAGGTATGGATACTATCCAAAATATTTGCATTCTTGAGTAGCCGAATGTTTGTGCCATTTCTATAGTTTGTGAGCCTTGAGTGGAAAAGGCATTTTTAGATAAGAGATAAACATATGGATAAAATGCTAAACTCAGAGTAAAGATAACTCCGTATGTAGATCTAATTTTTGGCAGAAAGTCCGAGCTACCAAATGTGTTGCGTATAATCGAGTAAATGGGGCCAGAGAAATCAAATAAGTAAACAAATACAAATGCAAAAACGTATGCAGGAATAGCTAAAGGCAATATTAAACTCCACACAAAAATATCTCGTCCAGGGAAATTATAGTTTGCAGTTAAATACGCTAAAGATACGCCAATCGTTAAAGTACCTAAAGCAACGCCTATAAGTAGTATCAAGGTATTTAATATGACATCTGGTAATATGTAGGATATCAAGTGACTTAAGTTATCGGCTTGAAAGTCGAAAATACCTGAAAATATTGACGATAGAGGAAGTATTATCAATAATGATATTGATAATACTTTCGCTTTACTTAAATAATTATTTAGCACTGTTAATAAATAATTATTTAGCACTGTTAATAAATAGTTGATAAAGCTGTTTTATTTATCACGTCAACTATTGTTTTTAAGTAAGTTATTTATAGTTTGCTCTATCCATTAGCTTAACTGCATCTACTTGTAGCTCACCCATTTTAGATACATTTAATTGGTCTTGTTTAAATTCACCCCAGCTAGCTAGTATTTCGTGTGGGTCTATATCTGGGTTTGCTGGATATTCATAGTTAACATTTGCATACATTTTTTGTGCTTTTGCATCTGCAAGCCACTCAAGCAACTGCACTGCTGCATCAATGTTTTCACTGTATCTACTTACACCAGCTCCTGATATATTTACATGAGTTCCTCTATCGTTTTGGTTTGCCCAAAATACGCTAACAGGGAAATCTGAATCTTCAGCCAATAATCTAGCTAAATAATATGTATTTGCAAGCCCTACTTGACATTCATTAGCAGCTATACTTTTTATTAAAGTAGTGTCACTTGAGAAGACATCAGTTGCTAAATTATTTACCCATCCGCGAACTATTTCTTCTGTTTTTTCTTCTCCTTGATGCGCTATCATTGCTGCAACTAATGATTGATTATAGACTTTTTTAGAAGTTCTTAAACAAAATCTTCCTTTCCATTTTTCACCTGTTAAGTCCTCATATGTAGATAAATCTTCAGGGTTTATTTCATTTGTGTTATAAATTATAGTTCTAGCTCTCACTGATAGACCATACCAGTTATTTTGTGGATCTCTTAAGTGTGATGGTATTCTGTCATTTAATACATCAGATTCAACTGGTTGTAAGAGACCCAATTCAGTTGCATGCCATAGATTTCCTGCATCAACTGTCATTAGTATATCTGCACTTGTCCTACTGCCTTCTGTTCTAAGTTTTTGTATTATTGCGCCATCATTATCAGTTAATAGTTTTATTTCAACGCCTGTTTCATCGGTATAAGCATCAAAAATTGGTTTTATGAGTTGCTCATTTCTGGAGGAGTAGATAACTAATTCTTCTGCTTGTATTTGAGCAAAAAGCATGGATAATCCCAAAGTAAGCGCAACGTTATAAACTAATTTTTTTTTCACTATTATTTCTCCTTTTTTTACATTTTTAAATTAAAAAATTATCGGCATTAATATAATCACTTATAAATGAATAATGCATTATACAAGGTTTTTTTTAAAAAAAAATACAATATATTGTGTTTCCGTAATTTTTTATGAGTATTTTGGTATTAATTTACTGGCAGATTTTCTTTTATAAGTTTTAAAATTTTTATTCATAGAGATGCTTTGAGGGTGTATAAAATATAGTTTTTAAAAAATTATAAAATACCTAGATTAGTTTAAGACAATACCCATACCAATCCTACTTATAGAGTGATTATAGTCTATAAGACTCTCTGCATAACCGACATATAATTGAAAGAACAAATTTGCATTAACTGTATCTTTTTTTTCGTTAAAACGAAAGCCTAAGTTTAGTTCACCATAAGGATGGCCTCTTATCCAATTACCTCCTACATTAATCTTAAATGTAATAATATCAGTAGTATTTACATAAGAAAATTCTCCTATACCAACATAATTTACCAAATCTGGATTGTCATCCTTTTTATCTTCGAGCCTATACCATAGAGCAATTTGCAGGTGATCATTGCGATTAATCCATAGATTAGCAGAACCTATAACTCTATTCCAACTTCTTGATAGTAGTGGACCCTGGCCATTTGATTCGTGATCTAAACCTAGATTAAAATTTATCACTCTATTATTAGATAATTTTATTCCTTCGGTGTGTATAAATATACCAGGATTATAGTTAATTTCTCTAAATGGGCTGGAATTATCCCTATCGTAAGCTTGCCAGAAAGAAAGCTGCTCATAATAAGTATATAGTCTCCATCCATTTCCTTTATAAGTCAATAATAATAGACTTAGTTGATATTTTATTTCTACATTACTAAAATTAAAGTCTAGTTGCTCTGGTCTGTATTCGATATCACTGTTAGGATATTCAAAGCTAGAAGTTTCAATGCTATTGTTTACATTTGCAGAATATGTAATCGGCATTATATAATTAAAGTTATATATAGATAATAATTCGTCACTGTAAAAGTAATCATGTTGATTTTGCTTAGAATTTTCTCTCTGAGAAATATGCGTATAGTTATTTTCATTGCTAGTTTCATGCTCATCTGCCAGGGATAAAGAAGAGTATATAAAAGCAATAATTATCTTAATAAAAAAAAAGTACTTAAGCATATGAAATAATTTATATGTCATAGTAGAAAAAGCTGAGAGTTAGAAGCCATATCAAGCGCTGACAATTACAGCAAGGTTCGCTTACCTCTATTATCTACAGGAGACACTACCTTATTTAATTCTAAGTCTTCCAAAAGTCTGGCTGCTCTATTAAATCCTATTTGAAACTTACGTTGTACCATAGATATGCTAGGTACTTTCTGATCTGATATAATCATTTCATACAATTCATTATAAATAGGGTCTTTTTCCTTATCAGATATATTTAATACTTCCGATGTACTTCCTGATAAGTATCTCATCAAAACATCATCATAGTTCGAAGGATTTTGTTTATTCCAAAATTCTACAGCTTTTTGAATCTCATATTCATCTACAAATGCACCATGCACACGTTCAGGAAGCATACTTCCTATTGCTAGGTATAGCATATCTCCTTGCCCTAATAGTTGCTCTGCTCCATTTTGGTCTATTATAGTTCTGGAATCTATCTTGGAAGAGACCATATAGGCAATTCTAGATGGGATGTTTGCTTTTATCAGCCCAGTTATTACATCCACTGATGGCCTCTGAGTCGCTATGATTAAATGAATACCAGATGCTCTGGCTTTTTGCGCTATTTTGACTACAACTTCCTCACCTTTTTTCCCCAAAGTCATGATCATATCTGCAAACTCATCTATTACTATAACTATATAAGGCATGTAAGGCATATCTGATAGGAATACCTCTTTGCCATTTTCATCTTCAATTATTATATTGCTTCTATCGTCATTTGTTTTTTTCTGAGCCTGCAGCCTTCTTGCATTAAATCCTTGTATATTTCTAACTCCTACTCTTGCCATAATTTGATATCTGCGATCCATTTCAGTTGAACACCACTGAAGTGCTTTAAGAGCATTCTTCATGTCAGCAATAACAGGGGATAATAAATGTGGACTGCTATCATATAAATTTAGCTCCAGCATTTTAGGGTCTATTAATAATAATCTTAAATAATCTGGATCATATCGATAAAGAAGCCCCATAATCATAGCATTTATCCCTACTGACTTTCCTGATCCAGTCGTGCCAGCAACTAAAAGATGAGGCATCTTTGTTAAATCACCTATAATAGGGTTGTCATTTATATCTTTTCCTAAAACTAGTGATAATCTAGATTTATTATCATTATAATCCTCAGAAGATATAACTTCAGATAGTAGTATTTTCTTTCTATTTATATTAGGTATTTCTATGCCTATATACGGTTGTCCAGGTAAAATAGGGACAACTCTAACTGACATAATCGAAAGAGATCTAGCTAAATCTTGTTCTAACCCTTGCAATTTCGAAGCCTTAGTTCCTGGCGCAAGCATGATAGAGAACATCGTAACTACAGGACCAATGATAACATCTTGTACACTGGCTTCCACACCAAACTCACTTAGAACCTTCTCTAACTCCTTTGATTTTATTATGGCTTCTTGTTCATTTATACTGGTGTCATCTTCTTCCGAAGGTGGATTCAGAATTTCATATGGCGGAAGTTTATATCCATAATTTTGATACTGATAGACTGCATTCTTTTCTTCATCACTATGATGTTGTTCTTCTTCTAAGTTATTTTTTTGCTTCTCTGAGTTTTCTAAATAATCTAAGTTATTATCTTCTTGATTTTCAAATATTTGTTCATTTGATACTTGTGTATCTGATATTTGATGCTCTAGCTCTTCTTTATCAGCTTTGTGAATATTTATATTTTTAATAGACTCTGGTAAGTCTCCTCCCATACTATCCCAAGCATTTATTAAGTTTGTTATATTTTCTTTATAGCTACCATCTTGACTAGCTGCATTACTGCTGTTATCGTCATGGGGGATTTTTATATCCTTATTATCTGCTGAAGATATCTGAATAAATGAGTTTTCTTTAATCGCTTTACTTTTTTCTATAGAATCATAGGTATTTTCTGGCTCAATATTTGAATCTAATTTATTATTTACATCATTGTAACTATCACTATTTTTTATTTGGCCTAGTTGCTCTAGTATTTTAGATTGACTAATTTCCAGCGATTTTATTCTATCGTAAGTAGTATCAGTATGATGGCTTCTATTACGGCCATTCTGATTTAATTCATTATTTAAGCTATCATCGTAAGATACGTCTTGATATGGCGGATTCTTATATAGCTTATCTGCTACTATATAATTCTCCTTTGATGGATTTATGTAATCGCTTTCAGAATCAGTGTATATTCTGCTATTAAAATCATTACTAGTGACTCTTTCTTCTATTTTTTTAGCTAAGTCAAATGCTGATTTAAGCTCCACATTACTAATTACTGTAATATCTTCTATGGTCTGCAGGTCATCCAAATCAAAAACTGGTTTAGTAGCATCATCAGCACCATTGCCTTTTCTAACATTATCATTACTCTGGGTTTCATCTATATAGTCTATATCAAATGCAGAGTTTTCTTCCTTTTTCTCATCTACATTTTTATCTTGGGTTTTATCACTAACAGAGTTAATTTCGGTATCAGATTTTGTATTTTCTGAGAGATTTTTATCCTCCTTTTCAGATACTTGTTTAATGTTTTTTCTTACTGTTGTTTTATCTTTTTCAACATAAGTTTCATCAATAGTTTTATTGCTAGAGGTTCTGTCTATAGAGGCTTTATTTATGTTATGGAAGGTATTTTCTTTATTTACTATAGGTTTATCAGAGCTTTTAGCTTGGTCGTATACTTGTTTTTTGTCATATATTCTGTCATCTTTAGATTTAATACTTTTATGATTTTCATTATCAATGATAATTTGATCATCAAAGAAAGTGTTATCTCTACTGCTTTCATTGTCTGGTTTACTATCCTGAAAAAAACTAAAAAATTGCCTAAATCTAGAATCAGTCTTTTTCTTTTTTTTAAGATTATCTCTAGAGATAAAATCATCATTTACGCCACTGTCTGTTTCATCAAATCTTGTTCGCATTATTCTTGTATGATTTCTATTAGCTGCGAAATTAGCTACAGTGTTTTTTATAAAGTCGAAAACAGTAGCCCCTACTGTATCTGCTATTTCAATATATGAAAATGGATATAGTACTCTAATCCCAATAAAAACAATAAACATCAATATATAGGTGAGTAAATAATATGCATATATGCTATCCAGAAATTCACTTAAAATGCCTATTAGAGAATCAGCAATAAGACTTCCTAAAATCCCACCGCCATAAAAAGGTAGGTTCCAAATATTAGGATCGAAGTGTAAATCAAATAAAGGCGGTAGTGAAACTATAAGTAAAAGTACTCCTACAGGAAAGTTGGAGCGCAGTCTGGTTTTTTTTTTTCTTATGCTGGAGATTAAATTTTTGTGTTTTATTTTTCTTAAGTGCCCAAGTAATAAAAAAGCATATGAATACATTATTATGGGTATTAAAAAAGCTACGTAGCCAAGTAGCTCATAAAAGATAACAAAAGTTCTCTTTATTACAGAGTCATCTATGCTCACACTAGGCACATTTAAATCTAACGGAATATATGCTAATAACAACATAAGCGTAGACGTTGCAATGAAGCTTAGTATTATGATTAAAGTGATAAGCCTCATTATTACATTTTTTTTATCTTTATTTGTCATATAAAAAGTAAAATCTTAGCTTATATAAATTTAAATAAAATACACTTAATAAGGATTTTCTATATCTTGTAATTCAGCCGGTAGATAGGTCTCGTCATGTTTAGCAATTATCTCTGTTGCCTGCACTTCATTATTTTCTGTCAGGATGCCTAAAGCTATCACACCTTGTCCTTCACGGAATAAGTCAGGTAATATACCTGTATAATGAACTACTATTTCTCCAATATTATCTATAACTCTAAAAGTATAGTCCAAAGAGTTTTCCTTTTGTACAAGTGAATCAGCTGCAACATAGCCACCTATTTTTATGTATTCACCTACTGTCGCTTCACCTGCTTCTATTTGACGAGGATAATAAAAATAATTTATATTCTGACCTAGCACACTTATCAAAAGCCAAGTTAATATCCCAGCTCCAAATAAGATAAAGACTATTATGGATATTCGATATTTTGTATTTTTTCGCATACAAATAAATATAAATTTAATTAATAAACCTGAATTAATTTTTTATGATAATACATAACATAAGATGTACGATAACATAATATGATGAGCGATAAAATCACTGCATTATAACACAACTAGATCTTATTCTATCAGTGCTCATCCTTGCTCTGCTTAAAAAAATAATCTTCTTTAAATAACTTAGAGATTTTTTTATACTCTAGGATACAAGATAAAGTAGTATAAATAATAATTATAAAGCTAACGCTATAAGATAAAAACACATAATACCAGTGTCCTTGTGAGAATATATTCGAAATAACTTCTTGCATAGAAATAAGTACCTATAAAAATCTAAATTTATAACAATAACTTCATCTAACTTGTAGATTTAAGTTCTTGTTTTTTTTGCCAGTAATATATAATCTGACTTTTAGTCCTAACTAGAGCTATATATAAATATAAACAATAAAAACCTATAAGATTTATCAAAAGAGGAAGCCACATATCTGACGGCATACTAGGAGCTTTAGTCACAGTAAAAGTTGCTCCTTGATGAAGTGTAAACCACCAGTCAACAGAGTATTTTATGATAGGTATATTTACAAGCCCTACTATAGATAAAATTGCACTTATTCTAGTCGCATATTCTTTGTTTGTAATAGATTTTTGTAGCAGGTAAATACCTATATATATCAATAAGAAAATAAAAGTGGATGTTATTCTAGCATCCCACACCCAATACACCCCCCAAATTGGCTTACCCCATACAGCCCCAGTAAATAAAGCAAGAGCTGTCATTATCATACCTAAATCTATTGACTTTTGAGCAAATATATCTGATAGGCGAATTTTCCATACCCAACCTACAATATAAGCAGTTGTCATCATTACATATATACCTTGAGATAATATAGCAAAAGGTACGTGTATGTAGATAATTCGAAATGCGTCACCTTGTCTATAGTCCATAGGAGCTACAAAGAGCCCCCAGTAAGTACCTACAGTTATACAAAGTAACGCTAGTAAACCAAAAATAGGTATTAATTTTCTTGAGTAAAAATAAAAGTTTTTAGGAGATGCTAAATAATGAAGAAATCTCATTATAAAATTCGGTTTTTTATTTAATTTATTATTTTTTATTTCATTCATAGTTTAATTTTTTAGTATTGAATTTTTAGACATTTTTTAATGCTTGGCTTAGCGCAAGTATAATTAACCAAGGGGTAACTATTACATTTACCAGAAGTTGAATAGCTAACATAGATACTTGAAAACTAAAGTCCCTATGCTGAACAATGGCATATGTCGCATCTATTGCAAAAATAACGACTGCTATAGAAAACGGAAAGAGTAATATAAATGACAAGAATCCTCCTTGGTCAGCGTGTAAAAGCATGGCATCCACAAGAGTAATCAAGTAAGAAAAAATCCAACTGCCGATAATAGTAGTCAATAAAAGCATTGGCAACATTTCAAATGGTAATTGAAACATCACAGATACAATAGGTATAAGAAATAACATCAAGCCAGAATATACTAATGCGTGAGATAGGATGCGTATCTGCATTATAAAAAATAGTGGCTGATTTGAAAGGAATATAAGCTCTAAAGAGCCATCTTGATATTCTCTATTAAAACTTTTATCAGAGCCTAATAGTAAAGTTAGAAAAGTAGTGCTCCAAACAATGCCTAAGCTTATGTCAGCAAATAATTCCTTTGATATGGGTAATACAAAACCAAACAGTGCACAAATACTAAAAAATAAAAAGCTGACCTCGATTAGCCTAACTCTCCTATACCAGTGCTCCTTCATGCAAAAAACAAAAAAACTCCACATAAATTTAAATAAAATTAACTATTACTATCCGCTAGTGTTTAAACAAAACTAATTTGAAGTAAAAGAAGTAAAATAAATATCGTCAGGATTATACCACAAAAAATAACTAAAAAGCCTTCTTAAATGAAGTTCACCACTTCTCTTAAACTTTTACTAAGAGCTCCTTTATTAAATAAAATAATATCTTTTGAGGCTTTAGATATTTTTAGTCTTTCGTCCTCAGATACATATAGTTTGATTATGGCATCAGATAACTCGTCTGCTGAGTTTACTTGAGTTATAATGTTATTTGCCTTAAATACTTCAACTATACTTTTGAAGTTAAAATAAGAAAAACCTATTATGGAAGGAATTCCTAGTGAAACTGGCTCTATTATATTCTGCCCTCCGGTTCCAACAAGGCTTCCACCTACAAAAGCTACATCACTGGAGGCATAAAATATAGGTAGCTTACCCATTACATCAGCGATTATAACTTGTGTGCTTTCTTTGAAGTCACTTTGTATATTTGAAAAGTAACATACTTCTAAGCCACTGTTAATACCCAAGCTATAAGCTTCTTTAAACCTTTCAGGGTGTCTAGGGATAATTATCAATAAAGCATCACTACATTCATTTATAACAGTTTTATGTACTTTATAAAGTATTTGTTCCTCTCCTTTTCTAGTGCTTCCAGCACTCCAAACAAAAGACCTTCGAAGCTTATTATTTCTAATATCTAAACCTTTCATTCGCTGATCTTCTCTAATAGGAGCATCAAATTTAATGTTTCCAGTGCACTCTATGGGTCCTGTATAGCCTATCTTTATGTAATTATCGTAGTCACTAATTCCTTGAGCTAATATTTTCGTAAATAAATTTAAAACCTTACTAAAGAAAAATTTAACGTATAGATAACGTTTGGTAGATTTTTCAGATAATCTTCCATTAACCAAAATCGTAGGTATTTTTTTATTGTTTGCTATCCTCAATAAATTAGGCCATATCTCAGTTTCCATTATTAAGATACATTTAGGTTTAACTTTTTTTAGAAAAATATTCATAACACAAAACATATCAATAGGCATAAAAGCATGGTCTATTCTTTCTCCTAGTTTTGGTTTTATAACATCATATCCTGTGGGAGTGGCAGTTGTTACTATAAACGCATAATTACTAGGTAGTGTTTCCATAAGAGAGTCTATTACAGAGATAGCAACTTTTGTTTCACCTACAGAAACTGCATGTACCCATATATATGTGTAATCTTTTTTTACCTTTATAAAACCTAACCTAGTAAAAAGATTTATCGAGTATGACTTATTAAAGAAAATCTTTTTTATTATTCTAATGATAAGTAGGGGGATTACCAGTATTAAAAGAACATCATAAATTAAATAAAACAGCCGAAGTATCATCTATAATTAAATTCCTAAGTCTTGAAAAATAACTATTTAAACAAATTAATCAATTCATTCTATCAGATAATTTTAATAAAGTGCTTTGCAATTTCTAAATCGTCTTTGTAGGTTATCTTAATATTATACTTGCTTCCTAAAACCCAATAGATATTACCATTAAGAGCTGAAATAGCACTAGATTCGTCGGTTACTGTTAAGTTTTTAGCTTTACAATAATTCAAAGCTTTAAGCAAAGCATTCGCCCTGAATGCTTGAGGGGTCTGTATTTGTAAAATTTTACCTCTATCAATTTGATGATAGTTATCTATAACTCCATCGTCAGTTGATGATTTTTTTCTCAAAGTATCACTGATAGGTAAAGCTAAAATAGCACCGTCATATTCAGAAGTTTTAATCTTGGAATCGTCTAAATTATTACGATAATTATCTTTATCAATTTTAGATAAACACATTCTTAATCTATCTAGAGAGTCAAAACTAAAACATGCTCTTACAAGGTCATGAACCCATATCCAAGGGTCTGATTCGTCGATATGTTCTTGTGGTAGTATTTCTTGACTAAAAAAGCATAGAAGTTTAATAACTGACTCACAACGATTAGCACCTCCTTCTATGAAAATAAGTGGCTTTTTGTAGTGTTCATTATTAATTGAATTATCTTTATGTATGGTATTTTTATCTGTACCATTTTCATATAAAGAGCTTAAATGTTTATCAGACGGTGAAAGCGCTACTATAACTCCTTTGATATAACTATAATTTAATAGTCTTTCTATCGAATTTTCTGCTATTGTTTTATCATTTAATAGATGATACTGCTTTGGTATTTCACTATCGAATCTCTCTCCCAAACCTGCCCCTGGCATTAAAACCCAAAAGCTATTTTGCTCTGCTTTATTTAAATTCTTTGCATCATTATGCATGTTATAATTATCAATTTCATTATACGTAAAGTATTTTTTTATTCTATCTAATAAAGTTTAGTTGAAAAATAAATTTTTTAAAAAAATTATACTAATCATTGTTAGAAAAGTGATTTAGATTTATGAAAAATGAATAGATAAAAAGCAAGATAAGCAAGCTTAAGCCATTAATATACTCAATGTTTCATGAGGTTCTTAACCCATAAGATAAAGCTATCTGCCAAGCTTGAAAATGCCGGAATATTACCTCTTATAATAGATAACCCAAGCGAGTTTCCTGGCTTATTTTGTAGTGCAAGATAAGTATATAACAAAGCCTTAGATGAATGTATATCTTTATAAAAAGCGTGTCCTTCTTCCTTAAGGTCTTTTATTTTTTCTTTAAGGTAAAATAGATACTCTTTATTCTGCTCGCTTATTAAATTCAAGCAAAAGTTCTCTAAATTACCTTCATTCCTATTATTTGGCATTAGCCATATTCCTAGTTTTGGTCTATTATGCCCACCAGGCACAATAAGGCCTTCTTTTGGTAGCTTCTTATGAGGATAGCTAAAGCTTGTAATAATATTTTGCACATCTTTATATGTATCACATGAATCAGAGTCAGAATCTACTACAGCTCCTATTGCTTGAATATAATTAGGAATATCGTAATTCTTTAGTAAGCTACTTAAAGATTTTTTGACCCCTTCTTTTCCTCTACAAATCTTGATTCCAAGGGCCGGAATCTTACAGTTATACTTATGCATCAATGAATTTATTATTTCTTCATCTGTAGGACCTTCTACTAGCAATACTTTTTTATGTATCTTTTGATTAAATAAATCAACCATTATTTTTTTACAAATATATACTTAAAACTACAAATGCAATAAAAATATATCATTATTTTTATAGGCTATCTTACATCTATATTCTCATATATAGCGCTTTCTAATTCATCCTTAAAATATTCGTTGGAATGAGTATGGCCATCTTTTTTATATAAACGTTTAAACGAACAAAAGTTATCTCCTCTTTTTTGCCAAATATTCAAAAAGCTTTCTATTATATCTATGCTGTGAGTAGTAATGAAAAACTGAATACATCGTCTATCAGCTAAATTAGCAATCAATTCAAATAGCTCATCATATATGCTAACATGAATTCCAGTCTCTATTTCGTCTATTAAAATACAAGTATCTTCTAAGCTATGTATGGCAAAATATATTTTTATAAAGCTCATAATACCATTACTTAAATATTGCAAAGGTATTTGTTGTTTATTTAATAGTATTATTCTTATATCTTTTTTATCGTCTAAGAGTATATCTGATATTTCTGGGTCAATTTGCTGGAAGATATTTAACAAATACCCCTTTTCTTTATTACTGATTTTTATCCAACTTGATTTAAATATTTCTACAAGCTTGTTTTTATTAATCCCTTTATCTATATATATTGTATTTTCTAGGCTGATTGACTTTATATATTTAAGTAGTTGAGTTTTGCCTACATTGTTTCTTCCTACGATTAGATTAATCAAACCAAGGTTTTTTATATTAAATGAATTAAATGTTGAAAATCTATCTATATTTATATTGTTAAAAATACACTTCCTTTTCATATCCTTTGCCTATGGTTTGTCAGTTTTAATAATTTCGGTTTATGTAAAAACTACTTTATTAAAATATTTTATTGGAAGTTAAGATTTATTTTTTTGACGAGCCCTAATCAAATAAATTCTCCAAATAACTTGGACTATAATAGCACCTATAATACCGACAGATATGCCAGATGCTAAACTTCCCATAATAGAGGGAGGAAGAGCCTCACCTAAAAACTTAATCATGCCATCAATACTCCAGTTATCAGGTACTTTAGGCTTTTGTCCTAAAATAATAGTACCTATCTTATAGTTTAAGTAAAATATAGGTGGAATAGTAATTGGATTGGTCACCCAAACTAATACTGCTGAAACAGGGATATTTGCCCTTGCTATAATAGAGCTCAATACAACAGGTATAGTCTGAAATGGTATAGGTATCATAGACCAAAATAAACCTATAAAAGCCCCTTTTGTTACGCTACGATGATTTATATGCCACAGATCATGTTGCAAAAATACTGTAGATAGGCACCTTAAGTAACTAATACTTTCTATCTTACTTTTAACGTTTCTGAGTAAATATGATAGTTTTCTTTTCATATTTTAATATAACTAATCTTTATAAAAATATAATACTAAATGAAAAATAATAGCCTAAGAAATAATTAAAAAAGAATACTTTAAGCCAAAGCACTTAATGTAATAGAACCAATCTAAAGCCTAAATCATTTGTTGATGTCGAAACAGTTACACTTTTTCTGACAGCATACAAATTATTTTTTTCATTAGATGAGCTCCAGCTACCTCCTCGGATAACTTTATCGGAACCAGCATTAGAACAAGTATCTAAGTTATCTTCAGTTAAATCTTCTATGTCTGAACATGTCCATTCCCAAACATTTCCTATCATATCATAAATACTCCAAGCATTAGGGCTACTGCTTCCAATTTGCTTCACATCAATTGGAGGCTCTAAAGTACAATCTATACAGTGAGCTTGCTTGTTAGCAAAAGTATTTATATATTCTAAATCGTTCCATGAAACCCCAGCTAATGCTGCATACTCCCATTGTGCATCAGTTGGTAGCTGAAAATTTTTATTAGTCTTTTCACTAATCCATTTTACATATTCATTCACAACACCCCAGTCTACTAAGGTTACAGGACTATCAAAGTCTTTGTCAGGTATCTTCGAGAGACTGTTATAAGAAGGGTTATCATCGATAAACATAGCAAACATTCCGTTTGTTACTTCATATCGTCCTATAGAAAAGCTTTCTAAACAGATTTCTTTTGCATTAAAAGAGTTTATAAAGCATCCTGAAGGGATATCGACCATTTCATTTGTATAAGATAAAAATTCCTTATTAGCTTCTTTGATTTTCCATTCGTCTATTAAATATGAATATTTCTCTTGAAAGGAAGGATAAAAACTTAGTAGCTCATTTAGATTATTAATAGCATTTCTATACTCTTGATTCTTAATAGTAGTTTCTTTCAAAGTACTGGTATATATGTCAAAAGATAAGTTAATTATATTATTTATTTGTTTGTCTTTTTTAAAGAAAATATAGCTTTGTCTATCTAGATTGGTTTTTACCAACTGCTCATCAAATAAATTATAATAATAAATTTCTAGCTTTTTTTTAAGATCGCTTTCCAATCTAGCCATTTCTATAACTAATATTTTTTTTTGTTCAGGAAAATGATCTGGAAAATAGTTTCTCAATAAATTTAACTTTTGAAAAGCATTATCGTTTTCAGGTAAATCAAATTTACCACTTTCTATATCATGATTTATAGCCTCTAAGATAACATATTTCATTGCATCTTGTATCTTTATATTAAAAGAGTCGATGCTATAAGCTTGTTCTAGCTTATCTAAAGCATTTATACTAAATGGAGGTGTCATTTGATTAGCATTAAAAAGAACTTTTGCATCAGATACAATTTTATTTACTCTATCACTAGAAGAATTTACGCTAAAAGTATCGTCTTTTTCATAAAAACTAAAAAGCAAATATGAAAAAATAAGTAAAATAATAAATAGAAGTAAGTAGCGTATTTTGATTAATTTATTCTTTCTATATCTTATATTTTGATTCTTACGTGATGACTTATTATGTTTTACTTTATGATTGAGCCTATCATTTACATTAGAGATATTAGAGCTTTTTTGGAATAAATAATTAATATTTTTATATGTGCCCTTTTCTGAGTTTTTACTTTTAGGCAAAAAATGTGGAATTGTAGATAATAATTCAGAAGCTGAATTAATCCTTTTGTTAATATCTTTTTCTAGCATCCTATCGATAAGATACTGATATTTAGATAGATACTCTGGTAAATTAGGTCGTTTATTATTTAAAATAACCTTATGAACATTTCCTGCTTTACAGGGGACTTCCCCTGTTAGCATCTCAAAAAAAACTATTCCTAGTGAATAAATATCAGCTCTTGCGTCTACTTTTTCACCGAATATTTGCTCAGGACTCATGTACTGTGGAGTACCCAAGGTTATCCCTGTTGCAGTTAATTTATCTGACAATACACCTTGATCTGATATTTTAGCTATACCAAAATCTGTTAAATATACATTATCAGAATTTTTTTCTATTATTATATTAGCGGGCTTTATATCCCTATGAATAACATTTGCACTATGTAGATAATCTAAAGCTTGGGCGCATTTAGATAAATAGTTCAATGCTACATGTGGTGATATAGATAGTTGTTTCTTTATATAATATTTTAAATCTTTACCTTCTATAAACTGCATAATAATATAACAGTTCCCTTTAATTTCACCATATTCTAGAACTTTTACTATATTACTATGTGATAGTTTCTTAAGAATAGCTCCTTCTTTTAAAAATCTACGTCTTAATACATTAAAGTTATTCTGATCTGACTTAGCACTCATTATTTTGACAGCCACTTTTGTATAATCTTCAGATTGCGCTAAGTAGACTTTTGACATACCACCATAGCCTATCAGCTTTATAAGACTATACCCTGGTATTTCTATCATTTTACATATTTTCTAATGAGTATGTTTCTTATGTTTTAATTACAATGAAAAGTAATAATTAAATAGCTAATTGTTATTTTTTTAAGCTTGATTACGCATCCAATCTGGAATTTTCTTAGCACTCCCAGCTGCAATGCCAGTGGATATTTTAGAAGAAAATTTTAATATACACCCACCTATAGCAAGTTCATCATTATTCCTTAAAAAAGTTTTAAGTACTTTATTTCCATTTATAAAAAGACCATTTGTATGACTTAGGTTTACTACTTCCCAACTAGAATCTATACTATTTAATCTGACATGTTCACCAGATACAGTGGGATCGCTCAATACTATATCACAATTAACACTTCGTCCTATAACTAAAGAAGACAATCCATCCAAATTGAACACCTGACCATTTGGGCTAAATCCTCTTATTAATGACAAACTCACCATAACATCCACAGCTGTCTGCAAAGCAGTTACTTGCGGTGATGCAATTCCATTAACATTTGGCATGGCATCTAAATGATTTGGTATTACCTGATGAACAGAAGTACGTACAGATGTGGGCATAGAAGGAGATATAGTTGGACCATGTACCACAAAAGAAACTTCCTCAAAGCTAATCTTAGAAGAAGGGCTGAGAGGCACATCTTTATTTGGGGGTATTTTTGCCCCATTGATAAATGTACCATTAGATGAGTCTAAATCTTTTATATATAAAACATTATTTTCAAGCTTTAATTCTGCATGTTGCCTTGAAATTTCATTTTTTTTTATAACTAAACCAGCAGAAGATGAATCCCTTCCGACATAAATCGAACCTTCATTAATGGTTATTTCAGTGTTATCAACAAATCTAGAATCAGTTTTTAGCGACCATTTACTCATAATACTATTTCTCCATATTTATATATTAGATAAAGCCCACTCTAAAATATAATACAATTATAGATGTTAAAATTATAAAAAAACTGTACTATTATAACATGCATACTAAAAAAATTAATTGTAAAAAATTGACTCCATGCTAAATATTGAATAACTATAAATAACCTTTTACCCAAGCAACATTATCATAAGCCATAAACAATTAAACAAATTGACTCAGATAATGCATTTATAGAATATTTATTATTTAATGGAATTTTAAAATCATCATAATGCTCTAACATAACAGATAATGTTTCTTCCTTATACTCTATACTCCCCTGTATTATGTGGAAATTAACACTACGCACATCATCTGGTATTATACAATCTACAATAGACATATTTTCTTTAAATGCTATAGCAAGCATCCTTGTATCATTACTTTCATACATAATTTTAGAGACCGGCTCCTCAGAGCTTTCTAATTCTAATAATAGTTCTTTTAGAAACATACTAAACCTATTTTATCAAATATAAAATATTAGCTAGAATATAGTACACAATAACATAAAAAAAATCGTTTTAGTATATAATTTACTGCTTTACTTGGGTCAAATACAACTCTTAAATCTACACTAAATTGATATATGATAGAAACACTATGATTTGATAATTATAGTGGATTCAATGCACATAAAAATACAATACCTATGGATAATAAACAGCATAAAGACCACTACGAATATATTATAAGCATAATAGTTCCAGTATATAATACTTCTAGCTACCTAAAGAAATGTCTTTATTCTATTGCAAATCAAACACTAAAAGAAAAAATACAACTTATCATAGTAAATGATAGCTCTACAGATAATAGTTTAAATATTATAAATGATTTCATAGATAAGCTATCCATAAGTAACATTCACATACAGCTAATCTCTAATGATAAAAATCTAGGTTTAGGTCCTACTAGAAATGTAGGTGTGAGATATGCTACAGGTAAATATATTGGCTTTATTGATTCAGATGACAGAGTCAATTATAAGATGTTTGAGACTATGATAGACTATGCTGAAAAATATCAAGCAGATATGGTCCAGTGCAATGTACTTAGAGAGAAATCTATCCATAATAAAGAATTGCTGGTAAATCATAATAAAGATTTTATAGTTTTAGAAAACAAAAAAGAGGCTCTATGGGGGTCTTTTTTTGAGCCTGGAGGGTTGTTTTTCAGTGCATGGAGCAAAATATATAGAAGGGATTTTTGGGAAAAGTATGATATAGAATTTAACAATATCTATATGGAAGATGCTTTACCTGCCATATATTTAGCTTACTATGCAGATAAAATCGTAATATTAAATGTTCCTTTATATATATATAAATTCGATGGAACTGATTCGATAAGCTTCCAAAAAGGTTTAAATTCAATCATTTCAAAATTTCAAGGATATTTTTATACATATAGTCAATTTTTATTGTTCATAATAGATAAAAATCTATACGCTTGTAGCCATGCGTCATGGAAAAAGCTTTGTGCTAAATCTTCTTCGTGGCTTATGATGGATTTTTTGGTTCAAACCAATAAAAATGAAAAAACAGAATGTATAAATATATTATTTAATAGTTTTAATGAGTATTTATATATAATTGACATTGCATATCCACAGTGGTTATATATTTATTGGAATTCATTAAAAAAATATAATCTTTTAAATGAAAAAACTAAGCATGATATATGGAAAACTCTAATAAAACACTTAGATAAGATTCCTTATAGCCTAGACTATCTTATAGCAAAAATACCAGATGAGGATAAGCTATATTTACCAAAGAAGCTGTTTAGTTCTATAAGGCAGCATATCTCTAAAAAAAATTCCCACCACATATCTTTGACACTAAAAAACAATTCAGTGTCAACAAAATATATAAACAAAAAGCATATTGCCATCTTTTATATATGCACAGGCAAATACTCTACATTCTGGAATGATTTTTTTAAGAGTACAG
This sequence comes from Gammaproteobacteria bacterium Psp_hYS2021, assembly GCA_963455285.1. Lineage (GTDB taxonomy): Bacteria > Pseudomonadota > Gammaproteobacteria. Next base: position 1,465,060 of record OY734021.1, on the reverse strand, counting down.
AGTTATTATTTTTACCTAACTCTTATGAGTATGCTTATGAAAAACATTATTTCGTATTTACAGATTCCACTGATTTAAATGACTGTGATAACCCAAGGGTACACATAATAAAACAAAAAGCACTAGAGTGGCCTTTACCGACACTGATGAGATTTAAGTTCTTTTATAGTATTAAGGATTATGTTCAGAGTTTTTTTGATTCAGCTGGATTTGATTATATTTATTTTTTTAATGCAAACACCGAGTTACTTGACATAATCACTTATAAAGATATACATCCAGAAAATAACGACAAGTATCTCGCTTTTACAAAGCATCCTGGATACTGGTATAATAAAGATCCAAATAAGCTTCCTTATGATAGAAATCCTAAATCTAAGGCATTTATACCCTATGGTAAAGGAGCTATATACGTAGCAGGAGGATTGAGTGGTGGAACATCTGAGCTATATTGGCAGCTAATTGAGCGCTGTAATAACAATATCGATTATGATCTTAAAAATGGTGTTATTGCCAAATGGCACGATGAATCGCATATAAATCGATATTTATTGGATTTGCAAAAAAACACTAATAGAGATTTTGTAGTTAAGATTCTCCATCCTGGATTTTTATACCCAGATGGATACGATCTTCCATTTAAGCCACTTATTAGAGTCAAAGACAAGTCTAGTTTCGGTGGTCATAGTTTTTTAAGAGGTATTGAACCGATTTCTAAACCTCAAAAAAAAACATTAATAATGAAAATATTTGGTGGCTTAGGCAATCAAATGTTTCAGTACGCTATGGCTAATGCTCTGGCCAATAAATTTAATCTAGATATTAAATATAATTTGGAATATTTTAAAGAACCACAAGCTAGATCGCTATTTTTAGAAACTTTCCCAAATGTAAAATTAACCATAGCCGATACTTTAGATATAAGTAAAGCCAGTATATTTTCAGAGAAAACTTTAAACTATACGCCTATTATAAATTTTAATAGTAGTAAGCACTTAATAGGCTACTGGCAAAGTGAGCTATACTTCAAGGATATAGAAAATACTATTAGGGATAAGTTTAAGTTTAAAGTAGATGAAAACTCTAATGAAACAGATTCTTATAGCCAAAATGACCTTGATAATTATAATTTTTTAAAGAACCTAAAAGAGTATAAAGATAATAGGCTTAGTTCTAAAAATATAAATTACTCCTTAGTAAGTATTCATCTAAGAAGAGGTGATTATTTAAAAAGCTCGGATCACAAAATATGCTCATTCGATTACTATGCAAAATCGGTAAAATTAATAGCAGATGCTCTATCAAAGAAAAGCTATACTCCGCTATTTTTAATTTTTTCTGATGAACTAGATTATGCTAAGGATGTAATAAATTTTCCTTATCAATGCATATTTATTGATATAAATAAACAAGGACATCATAGCCAAAATGACATGATGTTAATTAGCCGATGTGATCACCATATAACTGCCAACAGTACTTTCAGTTGGTGGGGAGCTTGGCTTAGCGCTAATTCCAATAAAATAATAATTACTCCTAGTAACTGGTTTAATGATGCTAAACTAAACCTACAGTCGAAAACATTATGCCCAAAATCTTGGATTAGATTGAGTAATTATTAAATTAAAACTCATTAACTACTAATAATTTCAAGACATAGTTATTACCTATGTCTTGAGTTGTGACTTATAATAAACTGTTATTTAAAATAAATAATAATGTAATGATACTTGAAATATGAATGGGTCATTGAGTTCAGTCGTTGCGGTATAATTAGTATTAGGAACATCTTCAATCGTTTCAGTAATGTAGTATTTAATCCCAGTATCTATATTGATATTTTCGTTTAAGACATCAAATACTGCTCCTACTTGTAAACCATACACGCTTCCGTCAGGAATATATCCATCAGGTAAATCAGTTTCATCGATTAAATTAAGATAATTTAATCCAATATAACCACCTACTAATTCAGCAAAGTCATAAATGTAGTCCACAGATAGCCCCCAAGAGCTATAGCTTGCAGTATCAAATGGAGGTACTCTTTCTGAGACTTTATCAATACTATAATCTCCATCGATTAATTGATAATCTAAAGCAGCTCTAATACTACCGTTTGCTATATCCGCTATAGTATAGCCTAAAGTTAGATGGGGAATCAATGTTTCTGGATCAGATTCAAAATCCAAAACAGTAGGACTATCTTCATACTCTAGGTCGATAGACGGAAATAAATCAACCTCTATACCAACGAAAAATCCTTCTTTAGCAAAAGAAGCTAAAGGTGTACCTAGAGAAAATATGAGCATTAAAGTTGTCATTATTGTGTTAATATTTCGAACATTCATCGAATTACTCCTAAAATAATAAAAAATAATATGCAAGCGCATATTACACTATTTTAATTCCATAGGCTTAAAAATCAAGTTAGCATAAGGACTTAAACAAGAAGAATAAAAAATATGATAGAACTTAAAAAGCAGATGAAATTAAGATGAATTGATAGGCATATTTATCTTCTATGAAGCAAGGTTCTTTTTAAGGCTAGCTTGGGCAATTAAAAACATCATAATGGCTCCACACCATACACTAAAAAAGTTACCCCACCATATACCTAATAGCCCCCAGTCAAGTATATTTCTTAATATATAATAAAATATAGGTGGTAATATTAAGAGCCTTACTAGGTTTACAGTCATAGGTAAGTGAGGTTTTTTTATAGCTTGTAATGAACCAGAGTTTATATTCATTATCCCATATGCAACTAACATAAAACCTTCTATGAATAAATAGGTCACGCTAAGATGGACTATTTCTTCATTTCTAATTTCAAACAGTCTAGTTACATATTCTCCAAAAAAAATCAGTGATAAGCCACCTAAAAATAGTATAAACATGGACATAAGCATTCCAGTTATTCTAATTTGCCTGACTCTAATAATCTGACCGGCTCCGTAGTTTTGGGATATCATGCTTGAAACTGCTACGTTTATTGCAAATACTGGTATTAGTATCATTTGCTCTATTCTAAGACCTATACCATAGGCTGCGACTGCACTAGCTCCATATAATGTTATGAAATAATTAGTGTATAAAAAGAATAATGGAAATGCCAAAAAATTCAGTGAGCTTGGTACAGATTGCTTAGTTATCTCTTTGAAAACTTTTATAATAGGCTTAAAGTCTATAAAAGACAAAGAGTCTAATAAGCTAGATTTATTTTTTAATACGTATAATAAGAATATAAAACTTATAAAGTTTGATATTAATGTAGCAACTGCTATTCCTTTTACTCCAAACTCAGGAATAGGCACTTTTATCTCTAAAATAGGGATAATTCCTAAACTCAATAGTGGACTTAGGATAAAATTTAGAATAGTAGCTATAATCAAGCTTATGCTAGTGTATTTAGTCAAGCCTTGTACATTTAAACCAACTGATAATATCTCCGGCAGTATCAATAAAATAGCACCCATATATATTATTATCAAATATGATTGTGCTTCTTGCACATATGTTAAATGTGGTAGTGGTTCTACATAAAGATAGTCATCGTCTAAATACTCAATGTGAGTAATCCAGTTGAGTATATCCAAAAAAATATTTGACATGATAATGTTAAAAAGAATAATACTAATTATCACAACATAAACAATCGACTGGGCAAAATAAAATGAAGCACGCTTATACTCTTTTTTACCCAATTCATTACCAACTATAGCGCTTATACCAGCTGAAAATCCTATACTAATCGTCAAAATAATTAGAAAAAATGGAAATGTTAAGCTTATTCCTGATAAAGCATCATCGGATATTCTAGCTGCAAAGTAAGTATCAATGACATTGTACATAGTCCTAAAAAAGAAGCCTATGCTAAGAGGTAAGGCTATTTTTATAAGATTCCTTAATATCGGACCTTCTAATATTTCTTTTTGCATGAATTAAAAAATAAAGTAATTTGACAAGGTTGAGCAATAAGCAAAAAATCCTTCTAACAAAATAGATGGCTTTATAGCTTATTATCTGTTGGACTACCAATTATATAGTAAAACATTATATTAATATAGTGCATCTTATATGTCGTGTTTTTGGCATTTCCTCAACACTAAAGGAAGTATTTTTACTGTTTACCAACTATTCTTGTTGATTAAAAGGAAAGAGATTTGAAAACAGTGGCGAAATGGCAAAGCAAATATAAGTATGACAATAAAAAAATAAAAGAACATTCTCATGTTGCTTATAACAGATAGTTTGCGCTTTCTCAACAACTCCCCTAAAAAACTCATATTTATCTCCCTTGATACATACTCATATTTTAAATAGTCAATTTTATTTTTGATATTTCTGTTTCTTCGTATTTCAAGATATAGTAATATAAGGGGGCTGGCTAATTTGAGTTAAGTTTTTGATTAGATAGCTTAAAATTTAGTATTGTATAAGATGATAAAAGCTATAGCTATTTCCAAGGCGAAGTGGAATTTGTTTAAATAAGGCTTATCAAAAAAGTATATTTTATTAACGGTTATAAAAAAAAGGAGTTCTTTTGTTTAAAGTTTCAGAATCACAAAAAGAATATAGATTTGGTAATAGTGGTCCTAAATACCTAATGAGAGGACCCAGAGCGGGTATAGGGGTTGTTTTATTTCAGCCGAAAGATGATTTTCCTGAGCACTATCATAATCATATGGAGGAGAATTTTCTTGTACTTGAGGGTAAAATAGATATATATGTGGATGATGAAAAACATATATGTGAAGAAGGAGATATGTTGCATGTTGAGCCTAAAGAAAGACATTATCTTATAAATCCTTACGATGAGCCTGTCAAGCTTGTTTTTGTATTATCTCCTTTTGTAGATGGTGATAAGGTAGAAATCAAAGATTCGAAATATAGAAAATAAAAGTTTATTTTAAATACTTTATTTAAAATAAACTTTTATTTAGTACTGTTCCTCTTTTCGCAGGAATAGTTTTACTGTTCACTGAGCTTGTCTAAGTGAGTAATAGTAGTGGTGAGCCATGTAGAGACGTAATGCTTTGTATATGTGGCGCTGATTTAAAATTAAATTACGTCTTTTATAATTTTTTTATCTGTAGAATTTATATAAGTAGTTGACTTTTTAGTTATTTTTTAACACTAAATTAATAATCTTTAATGAAGTATAAAATTCATTTTTTATTTTTAATATTTAGTTTTATATCTTTGGGTTTGTTTGCACAGGAGGATAAGCTTACTATATTGAGTATTGATATATCTGAGTTAGAAAGAACTAAAGAAGCGGTTATCGTAAATGAGTTAGAATTTAGTGAAGGAGAAAGATATAGTAAAGATGAGTTAGAAGAGAAATTTGCAGAAAGTATTCAAAACTTATTGAATACAAATATCATAGAAACAGTAGATATAAAATATGAAGAAGTAAATGGAGGTATAACTGTATCTGTAGATGTGGCAGAGAAATGGACATTAGTGCCTGTTGCATATCCTTATTACGATACAGTATCTGGACTAGGAGTATCGGTAAAGATAGTAGAGACAAATTTATTTGGTTACAATAAAAATCTTGTTATCAGTGGTGAGTATGATGATGATAAAACTGCTTTGCTTGTAGTATATAATGACAAAAATTTTCTTGGCACCGACTTCAATTTCACAAGTACTGGTTTTTATATAGATAGAAGTGAGTTTATAACTACACCATCAGGGTTAATTTTATACGAGGGAAGGGCAAATGTAAGAGGAGGCTTATTTGGTGGGTTAATGCCATTAAACGATGATGAGAGCCTAAAAATAGGTGCAATGAACTTACTTTTTAGTAAAGAATATACAGATGAGATAAATAGAATAGGCATAAATCTTAAGGATGTAAGTTTTAGTTATGTTTTATTACCAATATTTGTAGTAGGGACTTTTGATTCTATAGGATTTAATCAAAGAGGGTACGAGCTATTTTATATACTTGATGTTGCACCTATATATGATGAAGACCCAAGATATGGAGCAAGAAATATAAATAATATCTATATAGCACCTTTTTTAGATACAAATACATTTAATATAATAAGGAAAAGCCAGTTAAATTTAAGGCTTGGTTTATTTTATTATAATGATGAGCATATTTTTTTACTCAATAATCGTCATATAAGTTTTGTACAAACTGGTTCTATAAGAGGTAATTATGGATATTACTTTAACTCAAGTTATAGTTTATTTTTATTCAATATAGAAGGTATTAAATCAGAGGTTTATATTCCTTTAATATTTGAGTCAGCCGATGCATTTTTCCATAATGAAGACTTTAGTTTCGATTCAGCTACCAATGTAGTTGCTTCAGGTATTACCTTAGCACCAAGAGGGGTAAACGTAACCTTTGAATTTATGATTGGGTATAATTTAGTAAATGTTGAAAATGGCGATACTGACCCATATGTGTCTATAAATATAAATGGCAGATTTTAGTTATTTTATTAGCCTCTGAGAATATATTATGAAATATGATTTTTAAAATCATACCTCATAATTTGTTAAATAGATTTAATTTTTTTGATAATGGCTAAAAATGCTATTATTCAACAGTTCCTTTATATAATTGTCATATAAAAATAATGCTGATTAAAGTTTACCTTCCAATAGCATTTAAAAAATGACTTTTACATATTTTTTTATCAGGTAGAACGTCATGCCATATGTAAAAGGCTTCATAAGCTTGCTCAAATAGCATACCAACTCCATCAATGCCTTTTAAGCCTTTACTACTGTGAAGCCATTGCAAAAAAGGAGTCTTATTATCTTTAGCATAAACTATGTCATAGAAGCAGCTATTTTTTGATACGGATATTTTAGATAAAAATCTATCAAAATAAGATGTATCTGCAATACTAGTTGTATTTATAACCAAATCAAACTCTATTTGATTATCTAAATCAAACTTTTCTATGGTAAAGTCTTTTTCCCATAGTTTAATTATACTTTCGATTTTATCTATGGATCTATTTATTATACTTATGCTATGAGGGCTTTGATGTATTAGTGAATCTAGTATAGTTCGCACGACTCCGCCTGCGCCTATTAATAGTATTTTTGAATCTTTGACTGGTATATTATTTTCTTTTAGATCATTTAATAATCCTTTTCCATCAGTATTGTAAGAGTATATAAGAGCATCTTTTATATACAAAGTATTAGCAGCTTCAGAATTTATAACTGAAGTATCTTTTACTTGTGATATATTGTATGCGAATGGCTTAAAAGGGGCTGTGATATTTGCTCCTACTCCTCCGGAGTTAAAAAAATATATCACTGTTGAGTTAAAATTATCTTCAGATGCCAGAGCTTTTTGGTAATTCAGCTTTATATTAGTATTTTTAGCAAATATATTATGAATAAGCGGAGATAGACTGTGTTCTATAGGATTCCCTATTACTATAAAATTTTTCATAGATTATGGTCTAATATAATTAGCAGTAAAATTGTCCCATTTATCTTTAAAGTCTCTGCCAAACTTTGGATAATATAAGTAACTCTATTATGCATAAAAGAAAAAGCAAACACTATAAACTCCTAAGATATTTTATTTAGACTTTTATTAATCAAATAGGCTTACTTTAATTAAACACTTGTGAAACAAGCTAAAAATAGTAATTAAATTGTACTACACTCTTAAGTTGTAAGAAAATATTTCATAAATTTAAATTAGCGTTTACGTGTAGCTTAAGTGAATTTTACATTAGGGCTTACATTAGAGCTATAGAGCTGAGTAATTAGTAGGTAAGGTATCTTTTTTTATACTTAAAACTTTAAAACAAAAAAAGGCGACCATTAGGCCACCTTTTTTATGATTTTATTACTATTTAGTTTCTAGTATGTGGTTTTTATTTAAGTAAGTTATGGATTAATAATCCATTCCCATTCCACCCATTCCACCCATACCTCCCATTCCACCAGGGGCAGCAGGAGGAGCCTTAGGTTCAGGTAATTCAGAAACCATACATTCAGTTGTAATCATTAAGCTTGCAACAGAAGAAGCATGCTGAAGAGCTGAGCGAGTTACTTTTGTAGGGTCAAGAATTCCCATTTCTAGCATATCGCCATATTCTTCAGAAGCTGCGTTAAAACCAAAATTACCTTGTCCTTGTTTAACCTTATCAGCTATTATAGATGCTTCTAAACCAGCATTCTCAGCTATTTGACGCATAGGAGATTCAAGAGCACGTTTAACAAGAGCTATGCCTACGTTTTGATCCTCATTTTCGCCTTTTAGGGTATCAAGAGCCTTAAGTGAACGAATAAGTGCAACACCACCTCCAGGGACTACACCTTCTTCTACAGCTGCGCGTGTGGAATGTAAGGCGTCTTCAACACGGGCTTTCTTTTCTTTCATTTCTACTTCAGAGCCGGCTCCAACCTTGATTACAGCAACACCTCCAGATAATTTAGCAACTCTTTCTTGAAGTTTTTCTTTATCATAATCGGAAGTAGATATTTCTATTTCTTTGCGTATTTGATCGACTCTCGATTTTATGTCTTTCGCATCGCCTTGACCATCGATTATCGTAGTGTTTTCCTTTGTCATAACAATACGTTTAGCAGAACCTAGTTGCTCAAGAGTAGTAGCTTCAAGAGTTAAACCTATTTCTTCGCTTATAACAGTACCACTAGTTAGTGTTGCAATATCTTGCATCATAGCTTTTCGACGATCACCAAATCCTGGTGCTTTAACAGCAGCTACTTTAACTATGCCTCTCATATTGTTAACAACCAAAGTGGCCAAAGCTTCTCCTTCTAAGTCTTCGGCGATAATAGCAAGTGGTCTGCTAGCTTTTGCTACGTTTTCAAGTAGAGGTATCATGTCACGTATATTGGATATTTTTTTATCAACTAATAATATATAAGGATTATCTAGCTCTGCACTCATATTGTCTTGATTATTTATAAAGTAAGGAGATAGGTAACCTCTATCAAACTGCATACCTTCAACTACGCTTAATTCATTTTCAAAGCCACTTCCTTCTTCAACAGTGATAACTCCTTCTTTCCCTACTTTATCCATAGCATCAGAAATTATTTCACCTATTTCGCTATCATTATTTGCGGATATGGTTCCCACTTGGGCGATTGATTTGCTATCACTACAAGGACGAGATAGGCTCTGTAGTTCTTTAACGACTAATGAAACACTTTTATCTATGCCTCTTTTTATATCCATAGGATTCATTCCTGCGGAAACAGATTTTAATCCTTCTGTTACGATTGCTTGAGCTAGGACTGTAGCTGTGGTAGTACCATCACCTGCAATATCAGATGTTTGTGATGCTACTTGTTTCACCATTTGTGCGCCCATATTTTCAAATTTGTCCTTTAGCTCTATTTCTTTAGCTACAGATACACCATCTTTAGTAATAGTAGGTGCGCCAAAAGATTTATCTAGGACGACATTACGCCCCTTAGGACCTAATGTAACTTTTACAGCATCTGCTAGTATATTTACTCCATCAAGCATGCGCTTGCGGGCAGGATCACCGAAAATTACTTCTTTAGCTGACATAAAAACTCCAAATAAAAAAATTATAAAATATTTATAAAGTTAAATATAAACGTAAATTATTTAATGTTTTAAATAAAAATAAGAGATGTTAATTAAAGATAATTATTTTTCCACAACACCAAAGATCTCACTTTCATTCATAATTAGAAACTCTTCATTATCTAGCTTAACAGTATTGCCAGCATATTGACCAAAAACCACTGTATCACCAACTTTAACATCAACAGGTCTAACATTGCCATCATCTAGTTTTTTACCTGGCCCTATTGCAACGACTTCACCGCGAGATGGTTTTTCTGTAGCTGATGCAGTCAGAACTATACCACCTGCAGACTTAGTTTCTTCTTCCATGCGTTTTACAACGACACGATCTTGAAGTGGACGAATTTTCATAAGGTACTCCTTAAATTGTATAAATAATAAAAAAAGTAAAATAAATTTCTTTTAATAATAATTTTTAATTTTTTCGAAAGCATTTCTTATGGCTTTCATTTATGCTATTTAGGTTTTGACAAAGCTAAAATATCTTATTTTTAGAACATAAATTTAATATTTAGACATAAATTAATACTTCCGCCAGATATTAATATGGAAGCACTTTTTTATTTTTCAAGAAAATAAGTCTAATTTTTTTATAAGTATTATTAAATCTTCGTAAATGATAGATTAAGCTAGTAAAACAAGTTAGAATTTAATTTATTAAAATTATGGTGAGTAGTAAACTTTTTAGATATAAACTATAAATAAAACTAAATTTTTTTAGCAAAGAAAAACTAATATAGAATATAGAAATGAATAGTTTAAGATTAGTAGATTTAAGTGTAGATTATAGTGATAGGATTTTATTGGAAGGAGTAAATCTTGATGTAACCTCTGGAATGTTTCAGCTTATAACTGGGTCAAATGGAATAGGAAAAACTTCATTATTACGTTCTTTAGCTGGGCTGTCACCACCTTATAAGGGAGAGATTTTTTGGAATGGTAAAAATATCTATCCTAAAAACGAAGAGTTTGTATCTTCAGGTTGCTATTTAGGTCATAGACTTGGGATAAAAATGTTATTTAGTGTTGAGGAAAACTTGCTTTGGTTTTCGAATATTTACGATGTAAAAGTAAATATAGATGAGATATTGTATAAAATATCCTTATCGAAGCAAAGAAATATATTAGCTAAGGATTTATCGGCTGGGCAAAAAAAACTTTTAGCATTTTCTAGATTTTTATTAAAGAAATATAAATTGTGGATATTGGATGAGTTGTTTGCTTCTGTAGATAGTAAAGGAGTGATTAAACTTATAGATATAATTAAAGCACATATAAATAATGGAGGTATGGTTGTAGCTACATCACATCAGAATGTTTATAATGATGCCTGTGAATTAAGTGTAGAAAAGTTTAAGACTAGTTTGACTAAAGATTTTCTCGATTACATGTAGTTTTATTTTTTTTCTACCTTATAATTTGTTTCCTATGTCAAGACTAAAATTTACTATAGTAGCTGTTTTTTTAGTTTTTTTAGCTGGTATTTTAGCTATAACTTTATATACATATAATCTTTTAGGTGAAGATGTATCTTTGGATGAGCGCTCTGACGCTCTCGTTGATCCTCAAGAAGAAGTGTTTACTCAAATGTCAGGATTATCATGGAAGTATGAAACTGTTTCTGATAGCTCTGAAGATAGAACTAATAGTTATCGGATTGTATTTCCAGTATTTTTTGATGAAAAAAGTGATTTGTATAACCAAATGATAAAGCATGTCATTGTAATTAATGATAAAGATTCATTTATTCCATATGAAAACTATGATATAAATGAAGCTATCGCTCAGAGTGAAAGTGTGCAAGCCTTTTCTCAAAAGACTTCTAAGGAATTTTTAGACTTTTGTGTTAGTTTACAAAGTGGTATTAGTGAGGTTGAAGGAATAGTATTACCGTGCGAAAAGCAAATAGATATATCAATAACTAATACATCGAATAACCTCGTAATAATTGATTATATAACATATTTATATTATGGAGGTGTGAATGGCGAGTCTATTTTAAACACATATAATTTGTTTATATATGATGATAATTTTCAGCTACTAAAACTTGAAGATATTATAGTAGACGGACAGCTTGATACTTTACTAGAAATAGCTGATAATGTATTTCGTTTTAAGTTCAATGTATCAGTAGATGAAAGCTTAAATGGCATAGGATTTAATTTTGATGATAATAAGTTTGCTTTGTCTAGCAATGATTATTCATTCAGATTTGAGCCTGATGGTTTATTATTTAGCTATGCATTAGGGGAGATAAGTTCATATTCAGATGGACTTATAAGCTTTATTATTCCTTATACTTTGCTTTATAATGTTATGAAACCTAAGTTTTTACAACAAATCGACAGTATTAGGAGTGTTGTCAATAATGTTGGATATAATGATAGCTTTGAGAATGTGCAGTGAATATAATAGATTTTACATTCGTAGATGCTAATTTTTATTTACTACTGTTTTTATAGCTATAAATAGTTTATGATAATTGGAATTATAAATTTTATTTTAGTTATATATTTTTTATGTATTTTGATTTAGGAGGATATATTAAATGGAAGTCTTGTTTGAGAAACTAGAACGAAAAATTGAATTTTTACTTGCGCAAAAGGAAGATTTAATGGTTCAAAATAGAAAACTTCATGAAGAAATGAATAATTTAAAAAGAATAAATAGAGAGCTAGTAAGTAAGCTTCAAGTAGTTGAAGACAGACTATTTAAAGTAGTGGATAGTTTTCCAGAGGAGGATGTCGATAGAGATGGGATAGTACAGGAAAATCAGTAAGAAAGCTTTTATTTGAGTTTAAATTTTTTATATCACCTTTTAAAGGTGATATAAATGATGTAGTATACTGCATCATTTGAATGATTAACAATTAGCTTAAACTAATTTAAGAAATGTTTGAACAGAATGAAGTAGAGCTTAAGATTTTAGGAGCAGATTATCGTATACTATGTGGTGTAGATGATGAAACTAATCTTAGATCTATTGTTGAATCTTTAGAAGAAAAACTACTACATATAAAAAAGAAATATCCTCATGCACCTAACGAGAAGATAATAATGCTTCACGCTATAAATATGATGAGGAAAATGCAAAAGTTGGAGGAACGGATAGTTAAGTTTGAAGATCATGCTAAGACATTAAATGCTAAGATAGATGATGGTTTAAATAAAGGATTTAAACATAGCATTAAGTAATATATAATATTTTATACTATAATTTAGTTCTATCTATTTTATTTATAGTAAAGATATGAAATATGTCGCTTACTACATGTGGGTTGTACTTATTACGCTGAGAACTATCGTCTTTAGATTTACGGTATTTGTTTTATTTTATAGCTTTATAAGCTTAAATTTTGTTAATTCTCAAGAACTCCTAAGCATAATAGATGCGCCCAGGTCTGATACTATTGACTTAGGTAACTTCAACCCTAATGCTCAAAGGAGCATAACTTCGCAGCGAGATAACAACACTTTAGGAAACATTGCAAGTCAAATAGAAGAAGAGCTTCTTCCTATTTTGATAGGTGATGGGCACAATATAGATAAAGAAGGTTTCGATGCTATATTTTATTGGCTTGCTTATAAGAAAGATAAGCTAAGAAAAGAAGATATTTATTTAACTAATAACGATCTAATAGGTAGCGCCAGAGTTTTAATTAGCAAACAAAACTTATTAGAGGCAAATTCACGAATATATAAAGAGCATAAAAATTTTAATTTTATTCAATATGATGGATATAGCTATTGGTATTTAGGATTACATGCCTATATAGACAAAGATTTTATTCATATGAGGCAGTACGTAGATTATATTAAAAATAGTCGAAATGATTTATTAATCTCCTCTGCACAAATATTAGAGAGAGATTATGCATTAGAGTCCAATCAAGAAAATATACTATTAAGAGATTTTTTATCCAATCAATCTAGCTTAGATAATGAAATCAATTTACAAAAGCTACAGCTTGAAAGCATATTAAATAATAGCTCTAATGTTACTAGCCAAGAGAAAGAAATTTTGAGTGATCAGCTTCACGATGCAATATTAAATAATAACCACACAGATAGAATAATATATGGTAGTAGTATTTTACAGCTAGACTCAGGTGCGATTGGGATTTTTGATATTCTTGCATCATCTTATGAACAAAAGGGAAGGCTGAATAGCTCATTATTTTTTCTAGAGCAGGCACAAAAAGCTAATCCTACTTCTGATAGAGCAAAAGTAATAATAAGCCATCTGCTTTCTACAGAGCAACTGGACATGGCACAAGAATACTTAAATGACATAAAGTTAAATAATAATAGCAGTGCAGATTTTCTACAGGCTGATATTTATATCAAATCCGGACAATATAATGATGCAGAGAAAATTTATCAAAACTATCTAGAAAATAGCTCATTTAGCAATAGTAAGCAACTAGCAGATGCTTATTCTAATTTGGCTAGAGAGCAGTATGATAAATTATTAATACACTCTGCATCCATATCCATAGCTAATTCTTTGAATATTCACCCTGATATAGATAATTATCTAATTTATGCTGATATTTCGGTTAAAAGAGGTGATTATCTTTCTGCCTTTAGTGCATATCAAAATATAAATAAACTTAATACAAATAGTGAACAATATATTGAAAATTTGGATTCTCTTTTATCTAAGTCATTTGAAATCGATCCTAGCGTAAGGCAAGTATCTTTAATAGCAAATATTATTTATGAGATTATAAGAATAGATTCTAGCTTTGAGAGGCAAAGAAAAATATACTATAGAGTTTTAGACTATAAAGAAATATCTAATAACATATCATTTACTTCTATTTCAGAAGTTTACAATTATGCTGCAAATAGGCATAAAAGATATCCAGAGACAGCATTTAGATATTTGACTTGGTCTTTAGAGATAGATCCAAATAACTATCAAGCGTTGAGCCTATTGAGCTCACTTCAAAGGCAAGAAGGATATTTAAGCGATGCGTTGAGTAATTATCAAAGGCTTATAGACTCTGGGCACAATGTTTCAGAGAATAAAACTAATTTTGTCAGAAGCTCTGAAGAATACACAAGCAATCTTATCAGAGATAGAAAATATGAAGAAGCTATATCAGCGACACAAAACGCACTATCTTATGAGAGTAGTTTAATTCTTATGAGAAATCAAGCTGAAGCTTTGGTTATGGCTAGGCGGTATGAGGAAGCTATACCTATTTTAAAGATTCTGAGCTCACAAGGTGATAATAAATCGTTATTATTCTTAGCTTTTGCAAGGAGATTTACTGCTTTAGATGAGTATGAAAATGGAAATTGGTTTGATGCTTTGGAAGAATTTGAAGAAATAGCTCAAATATATACAATAGAGTATGAATTATCTATATATTTTGAAACATATCTATTGATAACCGAATCATATCTTAGATTAAATAGACCTGATACTGCAAAAAAAGTGTGGAATAGGGTTAATAGTCTAGATATAGATAAGATACTAGTAAGTAGTTCTCTAAATAGTAGTTATATAAAGCACAGTGTAACTATCTCTACCTTTTTCCTCGACTATGGCTTTGGTGTAGAGTCAGCTCAAGCTAGTGACGTGGCTAATAAGCTTAATAGAAATCATAATGAACCTGATAATTTTGATTTTTACTTGAGCAAAGGAAAAGAAAATATGGGTATGAGGCAATATACTAGTGCTTCATATTATTTAAATTTAGCATATCGCCTTGAAAATAGCGAGGATGTACGCTATTTGCTTGCTAATGCATATTATAATTCTAAGCAGTATGAGCAGGCAGTAAATTTACTTGAAAGTTTAGATTCTAGAGATAACGATAAAATTAGATATGCATATGCTCAAATTGCTATTAGGAAATTTCAAAATGACTATGAGCTAGCTAAATCAAATATTTTAAGTGCACATGAACTAGGAGCAGATATTGAGTATTTCACATCCATGAGGGATTCAATACAGCCAGATAGATATATCTACTGGGTAAGTTTTGTAAATGAGTCTTTATCAAGTGGTAACTCTAATGATAACTTAGCACAAAGTACAAGCACTATATATACTGATGAAGTACAAAGTGAACAAGCGCAAAGTTATACAAGTACTGCTAATAATGATCAGATAGGCTTAGCTGGATTAGCTAATACTACTACATCTAGTGGCTCTCAGATAGATATTTCTCAAAGTGAGAATTTAAATGGCAGTTCAAGTAATACTTTAGATACAGATAATAATTCTAATAATAATGCTTCAACATTGAGCTTTAGGGATTTCAATCTAATGGCAGTAGAGGCTATAAAACAGAGAAACTGGAAAGATGCGGTCAATTGGACCAAAAAATCACTTGAATTGGATAGATCTGCAAGAAATAGGCAGCAGGTATATTATATGTATTTAGAAATTGCAGATGGTTTTTTTGAAGATAAAAGTTACCAAAATGCCTTTATATATTATGAGAGTTTAAGTGAGTATGATAACAGGGATAATTTAGCAAAAATATATGAGAGAATGGGAGATATCAAATTTTTCCAAAAGGATATAATTCTTGCGAATAGTTATTGGAAGAGGGCAGCTGACTCATCTAATAGTATTTCAATTAATTTAGACCAAAAGCTGAGAAATACAAACTTTTTACAGCTAAGGCTTATATCAGACAATATAGACTCTCTTATAGAAAACTTAAAAGACACATCCGTAGAAGCAGAATATAAAAACTTGCCAGAATATAGAGTTTTTTTATCAAGCTTAAATAATCAAAGGGCTCTTAGTAGTATCGAGGAAGGTGATTTTTTCAAGGCAGAGCAATATCTATACGAAGCAGAGCAGTATGATCCTGAAAATGCTCAAGCATTACAGTTAAGAGCTCATATGAGCCAAGTAAAAGGTGAATGGGATAGAGCTATATTCTATCTACAAAAAGCAAGAAGAAGCTTAGAAGATACGCATCAAATAGACCAGAGAATATATAGTGCCTATTTAAGATATAGCCATAGTCTTGATACGCAGGGTGATACGGAGCAGGCTATTGCAATGGCTACACATGCTCTAGGATTAGATGTACCAGATAAAAATGAAGCTTTTAATTTATTAATTTCGTTAAACAAAAAAATAGGCAAGAATGATCTAGTTGATTTTTATACAAAGCAACTGGAAAATTTATAATGGCTTAATTTCCATATAATTAAATTATTTAATATACTTTTTGAAGTATAATGAATGTAGCTTTTTTAAATTAGGGGACCTTAAAAAATGATAAAAAATAAGTTATGGAAAAAAATACTAAAAATATTAGGTATTTTTGTTGGTATTATTGTAGCTTTGTTTGTAGGAATCATAGTTGCAGTTACACTTCTTTTGGACTTAAATATTTTCAAATCAGATATAGAAAATTACGCTAAAAATAATTTTGATATAGACCTCAAAATAAACGGTGATCTAAGTTGGTCTTTCTATCCTAATATAGGTATAAATTTTGGTGAGATAGTTATACAAACGCCTGATGATCTTGAGAATACTTCGGTTTTTAAAGTTGGTAATATAAGAGGCTCTTTGAATATACCTGCTGCTATATTTAGAAGAGAAATTAAGGTTAATACGTTATCTATAGAAGGAGCTGACATATATTTGTATAGGTCTCCTCAAAATGTAGCAAACTGGGAAACTATGATAAATAGTTTTTCTAGTAGCTCTAGTAGCTCATCTGAAGTAGATGCGTCAAGCCTTGCCCCTGGCGCAAAAATACCAGAGGTAGATAATGACTTAACAAATAATGACGATGAGTTTAACTCAGAAAATCAGTTAAATGATTTAGCTGTTTTAATAGATACAATAGAGATATTAAATACAGATGTTGTCTTTGATGATAGGGTGCTTGGAGAAAAAATTAGTTTAATAGGATTTAACTTTCAGGCTTCAAGCATAAATTTAATAGATTTTTTTCCCATTTATATAGCTTTTGAGCTAGAGCTTGAAAAGCAGCAAACCATGGTTAACTTCGATGCCTCTTTGGATTTCAGGTTATCTTTACCAGATGGGCGTGCTAGTATTAGAGATTTTGATTTGGCTTTAGGTTTAGATAGCGTACTTTTATCAGAACAAGGACTAGATAATAATCTTGCTTTAGGGCTTGCTATAGAGCAAATGGGAGTAGATTGGATTAGCTCTATTGTAGATATTGAAGATATTGATTTATCTATAAATAATGGTGATAGGTTAGTAGTTTCGGATATATCGATCTCACAGGTGGATTTAAATTATGCTGGAGATATTTCTGCAAGTGTGGAGGTTATAAATATTACTAATCAAGTTAACAGCTCAATAATGGGATTAAGTGATACATTAGAGCCTATTTTTGGTTCTGATATAAATAACTCTATACAAATAGGAAAAGTGAACTATATGGGCGAAGATGTAAGCTTGAGTCAGTTGATGTTGACAGTTAGTCCCATAAAGGAAGATACTTTAAATTTAGATATAGATAGTTTAAACGCTAATATAGGCAATAATTCGTTTTTGGAAGTGCCAAGTATTAAAATATCAAATAACATAATAGATATATTATTAGATTCAATTAGTATCAGACCCTTACTTGCCTCTCAGTCAATATCAGGTAGGATATCGACAAATGAGTTTAACCCTAAAGATCTAATGGCTATGGTACCTATAGAGATACAAACCTCAAACCCAAATGTTTTAGAAAGAGCGAGTTTGAGAATCAGTTTATCTGGTTCTTTGGATGAGTTTATAAGAGCAAATTTAGATAGCATATCATTAGATGATACTAATATAACAGGTTTTGTGGCTTATAATCTAAATCGAAATTCGGCTAGAGTTGATATAAGAGGAGATAGGATAAACTTAGATGACTATCTTCCACCAGCACCGGAGAGCACAGAGCAAGAGCAAAATGTACAGGAAAATACGTCAACTGATAGTCAACCAGAACAAGCGGAACTACTACCATTGGAGCTAATAAGACAGTATGCGGTGGAGGTTGATTTTAATTGGGAAAATTTACAAATTATGGAAACTGATGTTGATAATATATCTGTTAGTTTAAACGCTAATTATGGCGATATAAATTTGAGTAATTTATTTATGAATATATTTGACGGTTCTGTATATGCCGACGCTAGAATTAATGGAAAATCTAATAACCCTACTTGGCGTAGTAATTTAGATATAAAAAATATTAATCTTAAGAAAGCAGCTAGTGTTGCTATAGAAGATTTTGACTATGGTGAAGGATCTTTATTTCTAGTAGGAAACTTAAATTCTGTAGGTAATAAAATAGATCCTTTAATAGCAAGTTCAAATGGCAACATGACTTTGACTGTACAAAATGGAGTTATCTATGGAGTGAATTTATCAGAACAGATGTGTAGGGTAATTAGTACACTAGAGCAAAAGGAAACACCTATTCTAAATTTGCCTCCGCAAACCAATATAAGAGAATTATTAGCAGTAATTGAGATAAATGGGGGAATTATAAACAATGAAAATTTCACTATGGATATTACGGACTTTGAAGCTACAGGAAATGGGATATTTAATTTGATAGAGCTATCTTTTGATTATAGAGCAGGCTTGAGTATAAAAGGGAATTCTTTGGATGAGAATTGTGAAGTAAATCCTATATTAAGGGATTTTGTGTTTCCGGTTAGATGCAATTCTGAGCTATCATCGCCGCCGATTGAGTATTGTAATGTAGACTATAGTAGGGTTAGGTCACAAATATCAAATATAGCTAGGGAAGCTGCTAATAGAAAATTACAGGAATCTCAAGAAAGAGTGCAAGATAGGCTTAATGAAGAAATAAGAAAGCAGCAAGAAGAGGCAAGTGAGAGAATACAAGAACAGTTACAACAAGAGACAGATAGGGCAAAAGAACAGCTAGAAGAGCAGGGCAGAAGACTACTTGAAGGTCTTTTCAATTAAAAATGTATAGTTTACTTAGAAAAAAGCTATTTTAATTTTCAAAAAATTAAAATAGCTTTTTTTATACGCTTATACTTCTATACTATATGGTATAAATATAAGTATATAATTAAGGATTTAGATAGCTTTAATAGAGCTAATATGCCTTAAATTTATGATAATCTAAAAGTGGAGGAAGTATAAATATCATTCCCATCTTTGTGATAAGAAAAACAAGGAAGTGCTTAATTATTGTTTATGACCAATATTACTAAAATAAAATATATTTATTTTCTATAAAGGAGAAAAACATGAAAGTAGTTAAAGGTGTTAATATCCCAGATTCTATGAAAGCATTGGTTTTACATGAGTATGGGGAAGAAATGAAACTGGAAGAAAGAAAGGTTCCAACACCTAAAAATAACGAGGTTCTTATTAAAGTATCTTATTCACCTGTTAACCCATCTGATTTGAGTTGGTTGAATGGGAATTATTCATCGCAAAAAAAACTACCTAGTACTCCTGGTTTTGAAGGAAGTGGAGTAGTTGTCGATAGTGGAAACAATTTTATGTCTAAGCGTTTATTGGGGAAAAAAGTTGCCTTTTTTGCACAAAGCGATGGAGAAGGCTCATGGGCTGAGTATCTTGTTACAACAAATACATTAGCAGTCCCATTAATTAGTAATCTAGATTTAAAGGTAGGCTCTACTATGCTTATAAATCCCATGTCTGTTATGGCTATGGTTGATATAGCGCTTAAATCAAGAGCTAAAGCGATTGCAAATACAGCAGCAGCAAGTAAATTAGGGCAGTTTATGGTTGAAATTTCAAAGACAAAAGGTTTGGAGCTGGTTAATATAGTTCGCAAAGAATCACAGGCTGAGCTATTAAAAAGCAAAGGTGCAAAACATATAATTAATACAAGTAATCCAAACTATAAAAAAGAGATGAAAGAAACATTTGAAAAATTAGGCGTCTCTATTGCCTTTGATGCAGTGGCTGGAGAGCTTGCCGGCGATTTGATGGAGACAATGCCTTCTGGTACAGAGGTCATCGTTTATGGGGGTCTATCTGCTCAAAATATTCCTGCAGGTCCTATTAGTCTCATATTTGAAGATAAGACATTGAAAGGTTTTTGGCTGAGTAAATGGGTAGCAAATCAATCTATTCTTAAGTTATTAAAGACATTTAAAGAAATACAAAGACATCTAGTAAATCAACGATTTGATGAATCTGAATACACTCTTACATCACTAGAAAATGCTAATGAAGCTATAAAGAAATACTCAAAAGAAATGACTGGAGCAAAGGTTTTAATCGCTTTATAGTAAAATTATCTAAGCTAGAATTTTAAATTGCAATAAACTAGCTCTTGATTTGTGCATTTTTATGGATTTTTGTTTTTAATAAGTTTCTGGCAAGGCTATTTTTTGGTTAAATGTAAATTTTTGAAAAGTTTGTTGACTTCTAGGAAATAGCTACTACCATTAAGGATACTCTTGCCTTAAAGAGGATAATTTGTAATGAATGTTATTAATTTAATTAGATGATATTAACAATTTAAGGAGTAAAATTATGAATAAAACAATCGTTATTACTGGTGCTAGTGCTGGAATTGGCAAAGAAACTGCAAAGTATTTTGCAGAAAAAGGCTGGAAAGTAGCTGCAACTATGAGGAAACCTGAAAAAGAAGCCGAGCTAAGTGATATAGAAAATGTGACTCTATATAAGTTAGATGTTACAGACAAAAAGTCAATAGAGAGTGCTACAGCAAAGATTATCGATGATTTCGGAAAAGTTGATGTTGTGTTAAATAATGCAGGTTATGGGCTTTTGGGTACTTTTGAGATTGCTACTGATGAGCAAGTCAGGTATCAATATGAAGTAAATGTATTTGGATTATTTGATGTTACTAGAGCTTTTCTACCCCATTTCAGAAGCAACAATAGTGGTATGTTTATTAATATATCGTCAGTGGGGGGTAAATTATGCTTTCCTTATATGAGTCTTTATCATTCCTCTAAGTTTGCTATTGAAGGTTTCTCTGAGACAATCTATTATGAACTTGCAGAATTTGGTATTAAGGTGAAAATTGTTGAGCCGGGTGCTGTCGCTACTGACTTCGGAGGACGCTCCTTAGTTGTAACAAGCTCTGAAACAAATAAGGCATATGACAAAGGGTTTAATACTGCTTTCTTCGAGAAATTTCCAACTGTAGTTGATACCCCAGCTCCTCCAA
Source organism: Gammaproteobacteria bacterium Psp_hYS2021 (assembly GCA_963455285.1). Classification (GTDB taxonomy): domain Bacteria; phylum Pseudomonadota; class Gammaproteobacteria. The sequence continues at coordinate 1,443,316 of OY734021.1, read as the reverse complement.
TTAACACTGCAAAAATAATATATGAAGCAGCAACAGATGGTACTACAAAACTAAGATATGTCTCTGGAGGAGATGCAAACAAACTAATCTTGGAAAGAGAAAAAGATGGAGATGAAAAATTCGTTCAAAATATGAGAGAGAGATTCTCTATATAAAAAATTAATCAAATCATTCTATAAAAGCGTTCTATATATATAGAACGCTTTTTACATATAAATAAAAATATTACTGAGATTATAGAAATAGAGAGTATATTTGAAGTTTCTTAATCAAAAAAAGTCTAAACAAGTAGGAAATTAATGATAAGCAATACTCAATATAGGGTAAACGATTATGCAAAATTATCTAAACTTTACTTTAAGATACTAGAGCTAAATATAGATAAATTAAGTGATGAATACTACTATATTGATATAGAAAATAAAAGATGTCTTCTTAAAACTTACACTTTTTGAGAAAATTTTTTAAGCTTTTGTTAATCCATTTTATATTAAAATATAGCTGAGCAAGGAGAGCATTAATGATAAGCAATATTCACTACAGAGTAAAAGACAGTGAAAAGTTATCCGAATTTTACCTTAAAATACTAGAGCTAAATGTAGATAAATTAAGTGATGGGTGTTACAAAATTAGCTTCGATACTGATTCTAATTCTCCTTTTCCTTGTGCTTCTATTATACTTTCTAATACAGATAAGGATACTATAGGCTACTGCCTTGGAAGAGATAAAAAATATTGGAAGTTAGGTTTTACTATGCATGATGTTAGTTCTTTAGTGGAAAATATTAGTAGTAAAGGCATTAGTGCATCGACACCTCACCAGTTTATAGATGTTGGGTTTATGTCTCATATAGCCGATAGCGAAGGCTTTACTATAGAGTTATTGCAAGAGAGTTTTGAGCAGAATTTTATTCTTGCACAATTTAATGAGAATTATTCGAATTCTATTAACCTTGGCATGGTTACCCTAAGATATACCGATATCGATGCTGCTTTGAGATTTTATTGTGATGTTCTTAGAATGAGACTAGTCTGTAGAGAGAAGGTTGATGACTATGGCTTTCATCTTTATTTTCTAATATTTGGAGATGATAAACCACCTTCAGATGATATAGATGCGTTAGAAAATAGAGAATGGCTTTATAAAAGAAAATATACCTATCTGGAAATTCAAACATTCGTGGACGAAAAATATAGCTTTAAGAATACCTCTGAAAACGAATATGGTTTTACGGCTTTGGAGTTTAAACTAGATACCAAGCAAATAAAATCCACGCTTGACAAAAAATCGATTTCCTATAAAGTTGACAATGATACACTTTACTTTGAAAGCCCTGAATCTACACCTATAATAGTAAGTTCTATATAATAAAAGGTCCTGTATGGTGCACTTAAATAAAAGTACATCATATAGGACTTATAGATTGTAGAGGTATTAAAAGAAAGAAATATTCAGCAGATACTTTCCAATTACATCTTGGTTGATTATCAAAATTTGAGAGTGTGTCTACGGCTTGACCTTTGAGGTCTTGATATTACCAATATTTTTCATTGAAAACATTAAATAATGCTTGGCGCCTATTGTCAGGTCATTAATAGGACGATAATAAGCTATAAGAAGGATCTGTGTTATTTTCTTTAGTAGTTTCAGCTAAAGCATTTTCTACCTTTTTCCATTCGTCTTTTTTAGCAAAAGCAGTAAAATTAACTAATAAACCAATAGCTCCATTGCTATTATCATAGCCTAAACCCAACAACATACCATTAAGTGCTGCCACGCCTTCAGTATTAGCTAGTAGTGGGCTAGGAGTTGTTATGTCGACTATGCAGTTGTTTTAATTATTACTTTGTCGGCAATTGCTGGAGCGTAGCTACTAAGCTTGTGAATTGAAAGGACTTTATGAGTATACATTCAATCATATGAACTTACACCTCGGTGGAATTAATATAGAGCTATTGCAGAGTAATAAAAATAAAAAGATGTTAAATTTATGATTAAACTCAAGAAAAAACGAATATAATTAAAATGCTTCAATATTAGCATTGAGGCCGATCAGGAAGAAACAGATCCCAAAGTATTTATTGAAATAAAGATAGTTTATAGCTTTAGTAGCTATGACATAAGGGAATATGAATCTTAAATAGTCAATGCGATATAGCTATCGAAAAGTAAATATTGTGAAATATCGATAATGTTAAGCAAGCATTGCCCCATTAGATTTGCAATTAAAAGATGATAAAGACAATGTCATAGATGTAAAAGGAGAATAAACATGAAATCAAAATTACTCATAATAATCCTTGGGAGCTTATACTTCTTAGGGTTCGTATTCATCGTGTGGCCAGCAATGGCAAGCACTAATCTAATAGGATTTTTGCCAAATGGAATATTAGTTCTATTTATATATACAGTAGTAGGCATAGTAGGACTGGCATTTCTTATATACAAATTTAATAATGGTAAAGGTTTCTAGTACTTATGGAAAATGTTTCAATATATCTAATATCTATAGGACTATATTGCGTCGCAATGTTAGCATTGGGAGTAATAGGTAATCGTAAATCAGTAGGAAATAGCATAGAAGACTTCTTCTTAGGCAGTCGATCTATAGGCTCCGTCGCTTCATTCTTTGCAATTGCTGCCACTCTTTTTAGTGCTTTTGCATTGCAGGGAGCGCCTAATAACTTTTTTAATACTGGAATGGGCGCGATGATATTTATGATAGTGACCCTATTCGAGGCTTTTTTATTCTTTATAATTGCATCGAGACTAAATGTGCTGGGGAGAGAAAGAGGATATATAACTCTTGGAGATTTAATAGAAGACAGATATCAAAGCCTATTTTTAAGACGTTTGATAAGCGTAGTGCAAATTTTTATCACAATACCATATATAGCAATACAGCTAACTGCCTTTGGTAATTTGATGCTAAGTTTCTCTGGGGGACAAATCCCTTTCTGGCTTGGTTCAATAATACTAGGCTTAGTAATGGCTGTTTATATAGTAATAGGAGGTTATAGAAGCGTTGCGTGGACAAACGTATTACAGGGAATTCTTATGTTATTAGTGCTTTTATTAGGAGCATCTCTTTTACTTGGAAAAGTAGAAGGAGGGATTACAGGTCTATTTATAAGGACCATAGAGAATGATCCAGGAATGCTGACTGTGCCGGGGACAGCTGGTGTTTGGACACAAAGCGCATGGTTTAGCTGGCTTATATTCATGTTTGCAATGTGTGCACAACCTCATATAGTTCAGAAATTCTTTTCAGCAAAAAGTGTGGAGGCAATGCGTCCGGGTTTTGTTGCTCTTCCTATTTACGGTATATTAGTCTATGGAGCTGCGGCAGTATTTGGGTTAGTAGGAAAAGATTTAATGCCAGAAACCCTCTCTGGTGCGGGTGATCAATTTTCTATGCTTTTAGTAATTGAATATCTTCCATTATGGGTCTCGGCATTGATGGCGTGCGGAATAATAGCAGCAGCTATGTCAACATCAGATAGCCAATATATAACTCTTGCATCATTAATAACCAGAGATTTTATGAAACAAGTAGATGACCGTAGCGATGAAAAGGATATTAAAGCTTTCAAAATAGGTCGCTTTAGTGTCATAATTCTTTTTATAATTGGGTATATTATAGCTGTATTACAGTTAAGTGATATAGTAGGTCTTATAACTAAAGGAATATTTCCATTTGGTTCACAGCTGTTTATACCAATGGTTGGGGCTATATTCTGGAAAAGATCTAATAAATACGGAGCGATTACATCGCTTATAGCAGGCTTATCGGTCGTATCGCTATTTATGTTGACTCCATTAAATCCGCCTCTATCGCTTAATCCTGTTATATGGGGAGTACTTATCAACCTTATACTGTTTGTTTCAGTAAGTTTGTTAACCAGTGATAAGCAAGATAAAGAGTAGATAAAGGAAGTATTGAAGAAGAAATTGTTTTATATACGCACAAATTAGACGTATATAAATCTTGCTATAATATGAAATATAAAAAAGAGCTAATGTAAAAAGAACGTCACTGTGCTATTATATTAGGCATATAATATATCTGTTTTTAACTTTTATTAATCCACTTTAGACTTAACTGGTTAAACTGATTAAATAACCAGGGCTTAAATCTCTATATCTTAAAAAAACTTAGATGGTAGAAAAAATGCAACTTCACAAGCCATATTTTATTGTATTTTCTGTATTAATAGTTTCTTTGTTAGGCTGTAGTAGTGGTGATGAATACCCTGAGAATGAAGTAGATACATCCATATATAGCGACTATATATCTTATTTGCCAGGTGATAATCTCTCAAGAGAAGGCACTATATCGATTATATTTGTAGACCCAATTATCACTGAAGATCAGATTGGCTCTCAGCTAGATAGTGGCATACTTGAGTTTACCCCTGAACTTGATGGTGAGGCTATTTGGGAGGATAGATATACTCTTGAGTGGAATACAAATGACACTTTGGAACAAGGGGAGTCTTATCAAGGAGTACTATATTTTGCAGAACTGGTCAATAATTTACCCGAGGGATTGCAAGAGATATATTTTGATTTTACCATTAGAGAGCTACATATTTACTTACAGCCACAGCCACTTGAGTTTACTGCAGATAATCAATATAAGTTAGATGTCAAAGTTGTAGCTGAAGATTTTATTGATGAGTCAGAATTGTCTAAGGCTCTGGAAGTAAAGCAAAATGATAATATCAAGGACGTAACGATTATTAATAGCGGTGATAGACTAAATTATACTTTAGTAATTGATGGAATTGAAAGGCAAAGTCAAGAGTCATTTTTAAATATAACATTAAATGAAACAGAAGTTATTAGAGAAACAGTTAATGCTTTAGTAGCAGTGCCTGCAAAAGATATTTTTAATGTTCTTGAGCTTAGTGTAGATGAAGATACTTCTGGTAATCATATTCGAGTCGTTTTTAGCGAAAATATAGTTCAAAAAGATATTTTAGGATTAGTTAGGGTGAATGATAGTAGTGACTTACGCTTTTTAATTGAAAATAATATTTTGAAAATTTTTAACTATACAAATACAGAAAGACTAAAAGTTAGTTTGGAAAATATCGAAAGTCACTCAGGGGCAATACTGGAAAGATTTGAAAAAGAGATAATAGTTGCTTCTAAAAAGCCAAGTATAAATCTACTGGATAAAGGCAATATTTACACACTAAATGGAGAAAAAGTTATTTCTATTGAAACAGTAAATGTAAAAGAAGTAGTTGTCGAAGTTTCATATATCAATACTTCGAATATATTACAATTTTTTCAGGTAAATCAATATGACAAACTAAAAGAATTGGAGCGTGTTGCTAATGTCGTGCATAGAAAAAAGTATGATTTAGGTGTGCAAGTATATGATCTCAATACCAGTAAATTTTCTGCATTGGATATATCGCCTCTATTAGATGAGTATAACGGTGGCATACTCAATGTTAGAGTTTATTTTGATAGGGATAATATTATCTATGAATGTGAGGAGACTGATCCTTTCTTTCAAAGAGAAGTTGTAGATGATTTGGGTAATAAGGAAACTATATATCTGAAAAGTATTCGCTTTCATAACTGGCAAAATAGAAATAACCCGTGTGAAAGGGCTTTTTACTCAACTTATGCAGGTAATGATAATTCATTTAATACTAATATAATGGTTAGTGATATAGGTATAATCTCTAGTAGTGATAGCCATAGGCAGTATAGAATTTACCTAAATGATTTAATGGATGGAGGTTTTATCTCCTCTGCTTATGTTGAAATATATAATTATCAGCAAGAGCTCCTTAGCTCGGGAGTGAGTGACTCAAATGGCTATTATGAGTATACAGCTAGTTTTGATAATAGACCCTATATCATTAAAGCAAGTTTTAATGGCCAAACTACATACTTAAGAGTCCGTGGTAGCGATGTCATAAACACATCGCATTTTGATGTCGGTGGAATTAGTCGCACTCAGGCTGTAGATGGATTTACTTACACAGATCGAGGAGTTTATCGCCCTGGTGATGATATTTATCTTAATTTAATTATTAAAGATTACACATCGCTTTTGACTCAGGGACACCCAGCGGTTATGGAGCTTAAAGATCCGCAAGGTCATGTAGTCGATAGAGTTACTACAAAAAATGAAATTCAAGGCTTTTTTAGATTTAATACCAAAACACTAAAAGAATCTATCACAGGTGTTTATTCTGCTACCATAACCATAGGAGATAATGAATTTAATCACTCAATTAATGTTGAATCGATTCGACCAAATAGAATCAAAATAGAACTTGCTAAGGATGTTAATGGTGGGTTTGTTGAAAATCAAAATCAAGTTATATCAATTGATGCTGCTTGGCTACACGGTGAACCTGCAAATAGCCTAAGGGCTCAAGTTGAGCTTAGTATAAATCAAGCAAAAACCTATTTTGGCCAATATTCAGGCTATGAATTTAATGATCCTTTAGTTAGAGAAAAAAATTATCATAAACAAACTGTATTCAATACTAACTTAGATACAAGTGGATACGGTGAATTTGAATTATCACTTCCTGAAGTATCTAGCAATCCGGGCAATCTTCGGTTATTTTTCGAAACAAAAGTATTTGAAAGAGGTGGTGGTTTTTCGATTAATAATAAGTTTTTAGATTATAAGCCTTATACTAGATATGTTGGAATGAGAATGGCTAAACAGGATTCATACTATTATAGAACTGGTGAAGAGCATGAAATACTGATTGCTTTAGTTGACAATACAGGTGAGCCTATTACTAGTTCTGAGAGTTTAGATATTGAGGTATATAAATTGGAATGGTCTTGGTGGTGGGAGCGCAGTAGTAATAGCGCTGTAGCCAACTATATCAAGGATGAAAAAGCTAAAAGAATTATCACTGATACAATAGCTATCAATGATGGAAAAGGCTCTTGGAAAATTAATATACTAGATGATGACTGGGGCAGATACTTAATTAGAGTTAGTGATTCAATGGGACAGCATAGTAGTGGTTTAGTAGTGCCTTTCTACAGATGGGGGGTAACAAGCGACCTAGCAGACACTGAAGGTGCGAGTATATTGAGTTTTAGTTCTGAAAAGGATACATACTCAATTGATGAAGAGCTAAAGGTCACTATACCATCTGTACCAGAATCGAAAATACTAATTCAAATCGAAAATTCAGGAAAAGTCATTCACGAACAATGGTTAGATAGTAGTAACGAAGAGCAGACTATATATACTCTTCCAGTGGATGAGTCGATGACTCCTAATATATATGTACATGCAATATTATTACAAAATTTGCAAAATAAAAATAACGATAGACCACTGAAAATGTATGGAGTTATTCCTATATCAGTTAATAATCCAGCGACAAAGTTAGAACCAATTTTAAATACCCCATTAGAAGCTCGCCCAAATTCTGAGTTTACCATAGAAGTCGAAGAAGCTAGTGATAAGGAAATGGGTTACACGATTGCTATAGTCGATGAAGGCTTGTTATCATTGACTAACTTTAATACACCTAAGCCGTGGAGTTATTTTTACAACACAAAAGAACCTTCTACTTTGAATTTATGGGATATGTATAGCTATCTTGTATCTTTATATGGAGGTGATTTAGATCAGTTTTTAACCATAGGTGGTGGTATTTCTTTACTTAGTGAAGAATTAGATAATAATCAGTCAGAGCTAGAGCGTTTTCCGCCATTCGTTGAGTTTATTGGGCCTTTTAATTTAGTAAAGGGGGCTACTAATAGCCATACTATAAAAGTTCCAAATTATATTGGTGCTGCCAGAGTTATGTTGATAGCTGCAAATGATACCGACTTTGGTTCGACTGATAAGAATATACTGATTAGGCAACCTATAATGGTTCTTGCCGATATGCCTAGATTGGTTAGTGTAGAGGAGGAAATTGGCATTCCAGTAACTTTATTTTCTATGACGGAAAGTGCTAAAAATGTCATGGTTAGTTTGGAAGCTGAAGGTGATGTAGAAATTATCGGACAATCTCAACAGCAGGTTAATTTTAGCTCTGATGGAGAAGAAACTATTTATTTCAAAATCAAAGGCGGATCAGTACCAGGTGTTGGTAAAGTTATAGTTAAGGGAGTGAGTGGCTCTGAGAGCTCTTTCAGTAGTATTGACTTTGAGGTTCGCGTTCCTAATGTTCAAATTACAAATACCATGAGTTATGAATTAGATGTGGCGCAGGAGTTAGTAATCGATTTACCAAGCATAGGAGTGGCAGGAGCTAATTACGCAGCTATTGAAGTAAGTGCCTCACTGCCTCTTAACTTAAATCATAGATTGGATTATCTGGTAAATTATCCGCACGGTTGTATCGAGCAAACGACTTCGGCTGCATTTCCTCAGATTTATTTACACAAACTTGTTGACCTATCACAAGAAAAATTAAATCAAACCCAGAGTAATGTAAATCGTACTATACGAGAATTAGTATCCAGATTTCAAAATTCAGATGGTGGCTTTAGGTATTGGCCTTCAAATCAACACTCAAACCAATGGGCGACAAATTACGCTGGGCATTTTTTGATAGAAGCGCGTAAACAAGGCTACTCAGTATCCAATAATGCGCTTGAAAATTGGTTTAATTATCAAAGCAAAATGGCAACACAATATCCAAGAAATAAAGAGACTGATTTGCACCAAGCTTATAGGCTCTATACTATGGCTTTATATGGTAGAGGAGATTTAGCGTCAATGAATCGTCTTAGAGAATCGAAGTTAGATAGTGAAACTGCTCTTTGGTATCTTGTAGCTAGCTATGCTAATATGGGCAATAGGCAGACGGCGGAAAATATAATTAATAACTCAGTAGAATACCTCTATAGTGGCTCTGATTACAATAGAAATAGATATTTAAGTTTCGGCTCTGATACTAGAGATAAAGCTATCATTCTCGAAGCTATGCTAGAGAGTGGTATAAAAGAAGGGCGATTTGGTATAGCAAAAGAGATTTCTGATACTTTAAACTCACAGCAATGGATGAGCACACAAACAGCGGCATTTGCATTAATGGCTTTAGCAAAATATTCACTAAATTTTGGAAGTAATGAAAATATCGATTTCAGTGTAGAGTGGGGTGGAGATGTAGAGTCTCTTAAAGGTGAAGCTGTTTCTGTTCAGACTCAAAAATATTTCGATGGAGAATCTCTAAATATCAAAGTTAAAAATAATGGTACATCTAAAATATTCTTACAAACGAGTAACTCAGGAATTCCAGATCTAGGCGAAGAAAAAGTAGATAACTCTAAAGTAACTTTAAATATAAGATATCTAGATAGTTTAGGTAAAGTCATAGAAGATATATCCAATATTAGACAAGGAGAGGATATAACTATAGAGGCTAATGTAAGGAAAATATCTCAAGCTGGAATATTTAACAATATGGCGCTGTCGTTACTTATTCCATCAGGCTGGGAAATCGTCAATGAAAGATTAGCCGGAAATACACTAGGTAATACAAAAGATATAGATTATTTTGATATTAGAGACGATAGAGCTTTAGTGTATTTTGATATGAGAGAAATAGGTAACTTTACTTATAAAATCAGAGTTAATGCATCATATAATGGTGACTATTACCTACCAAGCTCAAGTGTAATCTCAATGTACGACAATAGTATTCATGCCAGTACCCAAGGACAGTGGATTAGGATTGAGTGACTTTTTAAAGATATAGCGTGCATACTACATCTTTAAAATTATAAGATCGTTACTCTCGCAAGAATAGCAAAAGCTATATAAATCCCTCTGAGTATACCTACGGAGTATGAAATGATATTTTGTCCCCTAATCTATATTTATCAATGAATTGTTGCTATAATGGAAAGTATATTTTTAATATATAGGTTAATTATGAAAAAAATTTTTATTAATATATTTTTGATGTTCTTAGTGAGTGTTTTACCAGAGGTTCATGCTAAACAAGAAGTTTTCGATGAAATTATAATTAGGTTCAAAGATGATAGAGTTTCAGTAAAAAGCTATACCGAAGTTAATAAGTATAAGCAAACAGACCCACTTATATTAGATGAATACATAAAAAATATTAATAATACTCAGAGCTTTAATACTTATAACGCTAATGTAAATAATGGTTTAAGCCTAGAGCGCTCTTTATTAATTAGAGATACTGCTTTAGTGAAGTTACCTTATACTATGAGCTTGGGAGAGCTGATGGTATATATAGAAGATCTCAAAGAACAAAATGAAATAATAGAATCTATATCGCCTAACTATAAATATAAGACTACAAGTTTAGGTTATAACGAAAACTATATCACAGATAAAATAAATAGAAGTAGTGCTTTTCGACGAATAGATAATGGTTATAGTGACTATAAATATAATATTGGTAATGAAATTTATCACAGCGGTCAATGGTATTTAGATAGCGTAATGGATATATGTAGGGATTTTAATTTATGTGATGAAAATAGTATAAATAAACAGATTACAAATATAACTTCTTTAAATATACCTGCTCTTTGGCAGACAGTAAGTGCGACTGATGTGTTAGTGGCTGTGGTTGATACTGGTGTAGAGCCCTTAGGAATATTTGGCGATAGATTAGTTGGTGGATATAGCTCTATAACAGAAGATACAAATGATACTAGCGATCCTAATGGTCATGGTACTGGTGTAGCTAGTTTAATAGCAAGTGATGGTGATTTTCTAGGTGTTAACTTTGAGGCTAGGATACAACCAATTAGGGTATTAAATCAATATGGTAGTGGTGACTTAGCTTCTATAACCGATGGCTTATCTTGGTTATTAAGTGATAGTAATCCATATAGAAATGAACTTAAATTAGTGAATATGAGCTTAGGTTCTTATATTGGCCGTAGTGGCTGTAATTATAGTGGTTTTTCAATCTGGAGGGAGCTTATAGAAGATTTTAATGAAAAAAGAATAGTTTTAGTAGCAGCAGCAGGAAATGATAACTATGGTTTGAATAACTATGTTCCAGCTAGTTGTGAGGGTGTCATTACTGTAATGTCTTTGGAGAAAGAAGGTTTTTTAGCTAGTTATACTAATTGGAGGAGCGATAGAGAAGATAGATTAATAGCAATGCCAGGAGGATCAGGAGATAAAGAAATTGATAGGATATTACTTGCAGGAACTGATGATGATTTGTACGTAAGAATGCACGGCACAAGCTTTGCTGCTCCTTTGGCTACTGGGTTATTTTCACTTATGTTAAGTGTAGATGACACACTTAATTTTGAAGAGATAGTTAGTATATATTCTACTCATTTTACTGAAAATGTTGGATATAGCGAAGTGCTAGGCTATAATCAGTGTCCACATTATAAGTGGTGCGTAGGACCTATGGATACACTAGCAGTAATTGAGACTACTAAAGATAAATTTATTAGTAAGGAAATTAATAGATTTACTGGAAATAATTTATCAGAAGCCGAAGTTCAAGGGATCGTATCGAACTTATCAGAGGAAGAAAAAGAGCCTATATTAAGTCCCGAGATGACAGATGAAGATATGGCACAAATATTGGCTTTTTATAGGGTAAAGAATCTATCGTCAGATGTTGTTATGACAGATAATGAAATATCAGAGCTTTTATCTAATATGACAAATGATGAAATGTTGAGTATATCGAACTATAGCCTAACAGATGATGAAGTGCATGATTTAATAATGTATTATACTGCCAATAATACCGATGAAAATAACATCAGCGAAAATAAGTCAGGTGGTTTTATTTATAGTGAGGTTCTGGTAATATTGTCTGTTCTGTTAATTATATTTAGAAGATATTCTAAAAAACGCTTGTTGTTAAAAATTAAAATGTGATTTTGATATTAAATATTATAAAATAAAAAATATTGATAATAGAAACAATAGTATTTTTAATAAAAAAAATTAGAGATATTAGCAAAACTTTTAAGGTAAAATACTTTTTTATTTCTTTTATTTTTGTTATTTGCTTTGTTTTTTTTATTCTTAGGATTTCGTATTTAATCGTTCCAGATAAGCTTTTTAATAATCCATTTTCTACGATTATTTATGATCGCTCCGGTGATATTTTAGGAGCGAAAATTGCTCAAGATCAGCAATGGCGATTTTCTCCAATAGAAAAACTACCTTCTAATATCGAAACTACCATTATCATAGCAGAGGACAAGCGCTTTAAGTATCACTTTGGAGTCGATCCATTAGCTTTATTTCGTGCAATTAGAGACAATCTCTTAGAACAAAGAATCGTCAGTGGTGCCAGCACCATAACAATGCAAGTCGCAAGAATGGCTTATAAAAACCAACCGAGAACTTATTGGCAAAAATTCAAAGAAATTTTTACAGCCATTGCTATAGAGTTAAAATATTCTAAAGATGAGATACTAAAGATGTATCTATCAAACGCTCCTTATGGCAGTAATATAGTTGGATTTGAGGCTGCTTCTTGGCGTTATTTTGGTAACTCTCCTGAATATCTATCTTGGGGACAGGTTGCTTTGCTTAGCGTGCTACCAAATAATCCAAGCAATGTCAATCTAGCTAAAAATAGAGATGTACTCAAACAAAAACGAGATACTCTATTAAATAAACTTTACGAGAATGATACTATTGACTTAGAAACATTAAGCTTGTCAAAGAAAGAGTCAATTCCGCAAAAGCCTAAGTCTATCGAACAAAAAGCATATCATTTGCTCGATACAATAGATGCTAAATTAAAAAACGAAGGCAAGATAAATACAACTATAGATGTGAAAGTGCAAAATAATGTCAATAAAATTGCACATAAATATAGCTCGCTTTATCGGCGATATGACGTAAATAATATTGCAGTACTGGTTATGGATACTGCAACTTCGGAAATTTTGGCTTATGTTGGAAATGATATTAATGCAATAAAGACTCAAGGGCCATTTGTCGATATTATTCAGTCAAATAGGAGTACAGGAAGCCTGTTAAAACCTCTATTGTACTCGTTGATGCTAGATAGTGGGCAAATCAATCCTAAACAAAGAATTGTAGATATTCCATCTCGCTTTGGTAATTTTGCACCGGAAAATCACACGAGGAATTTTAGAGGTTTGGTACCTGCTTATCAAGTTTTATCAGAATCACTCAATGTTCCTTCAGTGAATATGCTTTATCAATACGGAGAACCTTTGTTTTATAGTAATCTAAAAAAAATGGGTATGACTACTTTGTATAGAAAAGCACAAGACTATGGGTTGACTTTGATTTTGGGTGGAAGTGAAACTAAACTCATTGATATAGCAGGAATTTATGCTTCACTGGCTCGAACAGCACTAGGGATTGAGCAGGCTTTTTTTCCACCTACATATTTATTGGAAAGTAAGTACAAAAATGAAGATAAAAATTATATTAGTACAGGTGCAGCTTGGTTAACTTTACAGTCTATGATAGAAGTTAAGCGACCTAATTTTGAAGGCAATTGGGAGAATTTTAGCTCAAAAGGTGAAATTCCATGGAAAACAGGGACAAGTTATGGTAATAAAGATGCATGGTCTATAGGTGTAAGTCCTGAATATACTGTTGGAGTGTGGGTTGGGAATAGTAATGGTAAAGGTAGACCAGAAATCATAGGTTCTTCTGTGGCTGCTCCTGTTATGTTTGAAGTGTTTTCTTATTTAGGTAAAACTACAAGTTTTCCTAAGCCTGATTATGATTTGGTCGATATAGAGATATGTACTGATTCTGGTTTTTTAGCTACCAATATGTGTGACAAGACTGAATATGTACCAGTTCCGCTTAATAGTAACACTTTACAAGTATCACCTTATCATGAGTTAATTGAGTACGATAAGACAATGACTTGGCGAGTTAATAGTTTTTGTGAAAGTATCGATAATATAGTATCTAAAAAAACATTCGTTTTGCCAGCTAATATAGAAACTTTTTATCAAAAAGCACATCCCCAATATAAGACTATTGCTAAATATAGACAAGATTGTGTTAATGATGTAAATGCTAATCAAAATTTGACTATTTTATATCCGCATCCAAATAGTATTATTTTTATTCCTATAGACTTCAATAAAGATAGTGCAGATATAGTTATGGAAGCTGCTATTAGTCCAGCAAATCAATCTATTTATTGGCATATAGATGATTATTTTATCGAAGAAACTACTGAAAATCATAAGATAGCTATATCGCTTGAGCGGGGTGAGCATACTTTACGCATTATTAATAATAATGGTGAAACAAAGAAAATAAGTTTTAGTGTAGTTCGTTCTAATTATTAGAAATTTATATTGTAAACTTGCTCAGCCATATTGGAAGCATGTAGAGACGTTTAATTGTGCATCTTCGAAAAATGACAATTAATTATTCAGCTTCTCATTCACTTAGAAAATTTTCGTTTTTTATTGAAGTATTGAACGGAATATATCTTTTATTAGAAATTAAAAGACCTATTTAACACTATTATAGAGGCTACTATAATCAAACAAGAAGTTAGTGTTTGTAAAATGCTCGATGAAAAGTATTTAGTGCTTACGTGATTTCCCAATTGACCACCTAATAATACCGCTAATATAAGTAAACTATATTCAATTTCAAAGTTTCCTATGCCGTTTTTAATCATTTGTCCAGTTATGCCAAAAATAGAATTCATAAATATAAAAATGGAAGCGCAAGAAGCTATATGTTTAGCCTCTCCCCATCTTAAAAAATATAGTAAAGGTGCTAAGTAGATACCGCCACCTATACCAGTAATTCCTGATATAAGGCCTAAGATAACTCCTAGAGTTATCGCAAGAAAAAAAGGTGGCGTGGTGGTTTTAGGCTTATAAGAGTGCTTTAATAATTTATCGAGAAATAAGCTAATGCCAGCCAGAAAAAGACAAACACCCAAAATTAATAAAAACGTATCTTCGCTAATACGAAATAGTCCGCCAATGAAAGACGAAGGAATAGAAGTAATTAAAAAAGGAGTTATTAATTTCCACTCGATTAAATTATATTTATAATATCTTAGTACATTGCCTGATACTACTACACAGTTACAAAGCAAAGCTATTGTAGGCAATATTTCAAATGATATATCACTTAAGCTAAGCAGTGCGGTATAAGTAGATCCGCCTCCAAAACCTATAGCAGAATAGATTAACGCAGCTATAAAAAAAAGTGGAGTTATTAATAACATAGTAATAAATACTTATTTACTGTTTTTATTGCTACTGTTATGGTCAATTTTATCAAGTCTGTCAGAGTCGTCTTTGTTTGATTTAAGCTCTTGTGTCTTAGCTTCAATAGAGGTTTTCTCAGCGGATTCGGATTCTTTTTCTTGGCTAGTTTGTACTTTGTTTGTTTTATCCTTCAATATTTCGTCTAAATTTACTGGAACAAAAGTATCTTTTATGTTTTGTTGAATATCATCTTTAAATTCTTGTGTTTTTTTGTTTACTGTACCTTTAATCACATTTAAGTCTTCATTCTTTAGCTGAATTTCATTATCAATTTGGTCTTTTATTTGGAAAAACATGAATCGAGCTCTTCTGATAAATAAGCCTGCATAGCGAGCAAATACTGGCAGACGTTCTGGGCCCAGAACAAGAAGAGCTAATATAAAGATTAAAAGTATCTCATAAAAACCTATATCAAACATATAAACTCAATTCTAAGCGGTATAGATTAATCTTTTAATTATTTAGGTAATTTTTCGTAAATAGAAATATTAAATATATCTATTTAGTTTCGTCTTTTTTCACATCATCCTTTTTGATATCGTCTTTTTTCATATCTAAAGTATTAGCTACACTTTGCTGTTCTTCCTTTGTATCAGTATTATCAGAAGAAACACTCTTTTTGAAGTCTTTAAGCGCACCACCTAGGTCACTGCCTAAAGATCTTAATTTCTTAGTTCCAAATAGTAGGACTATTAGCAATAATATGATAATTAGTTGCCATATACTAATTCCTCCTAGCATGCTCTCACCTTTATAAATAAGTTAGTTATTAAAAAAATTAAAAAGTTAAATAAACCATATATAAGTAATATTATCACATATTATCAATATAAAAAATATAATTAAGAACTATAAAAAATGTCTAAATAACAAACTTATATTTGAAATTACTATCAATGATATACAAGCCAAATAATACTTAAGTTTAATGTAATAAATTAGCACATTTATTTTAGAGAAAGCTTTATTTTTCTAAGTATTCTTTTTGGTAAGAATAAAAGATACATTAATTTATCTAAAATATTGGTTTCCATAGCACGATCTCTTTTAGCTAAAATTGGTTTATCTTTGAGGGTTTCAAAATTTCCAGAGTGTATTTCACTTTCATTAAATAAGGAGTCACGTGCTTTATATTTGTAGGATAACATGGTAAGAATTGCTTGGTCATGCCTGTGTTCTATAAATTCAGGAAAGTTTTTTGATTTTGAAGCAGAATCATCTACAATATTCCAGTTATTTATAAAAATATTCAGCCATTGTTCAATGATCTCATAGGAATCAGAGCATTTCATTAAAATAATAGATGTTCCAGCTATTATTGCATTTGTAGCTATAAAATCTTTATTTTCATCATATCCAAAAAATGCCATGGCATCTTTTTTTATCCATTGCTTGGGGCTTGAATTATTCATTATAAAAAATGTCATACCCTTAGATGAAGCTATAGTACTATTTACGTAATTTAATAGTCGTTTTTTTCCATTAGGGTTTATATGCACGCCAGCATCGCAGTATATGAGGATATCACCTTCTTCCATTTTTCTAAAAGTTTGTAATATAACTTGAGGTTTCCAGCACCAATAGCCAAAGCCTCGAGAGGCAGTTATGAGCTTGCTTTTGAATAATTTTTTAAAATTATCATCCAGATCATTTTCTGTTAACGTATAAATATAATCGAAAACATTTATAGACTCTGCTTGTTGTTTTATTCGCTCTAGAGCAGGCTTCATTCTGTGATCTGCAAAAGTAGTAAAGTATATTTTCATGATATCAATAAAGTTTAATGAATTAGGTTTTATAGTTGTTTATATTCTAATATAATTTTTAGTACTATCTTAGCTCTAGGTTTATAACTCAATAATATTGATTAATTTTTTTTTGAGTATTTGTGACTAAAAAAGTGTTTTACATTGTCATTATTATTTTCATACATCTTATAAGTAAATATATAAATTTATGGATAAGGAAATCATATTAAACTTAACTCAAAGTCCCGGTGTTTACCTTATGAAAAATACAGAGGGTGAGATTATATATGTAGGTAAAGCAAAAAATATAAATAAAAGAGTTAGAAGTTATTTTTATGAAAAAACTCTATCGCCTAAGATTAATGCATTAGTAAAAAATATAGCAAATATAGAAACTATTATAACAAAGCACGAAGTTGATGCATTGCTTTTAGAACAAAATCTAATACATAAACATAAACCAAAGTTTAATACACTATTAAGAGATGATAAGTCATATCCTTACATATATTTTTCTGGCCATAAAGAGTATCCATATATAGCTACAAGGAGACAGGTTCACGGTCGTATAAATAAGCTATCAGGTGAATTTGTAGGTCCATACACGAGCATGGCGGAAGTACAAAAAATAATGGTTACTTTACAAAAAATATTTAAGCTTAGGACATGTCGCGATCACGAATTTAAAAATAGATTTCGTGCTTGCTTAAAATATCAGATAAAAAGATGTAGTGCTCCTTGTGTGGATATGATTAGTCAAAGTGATTATCAGGATGACTTAAATAGAGCTAAATTGTTCCTCAAAGGTAGAGATGACGAAGTAATGGATACATTATCTGCTTTGATGAAAGATGCTGCTAAAAATCAATATTTTGAAAAGGCAGCTACATATAGAGATCAGCTAGTGTCATTAAGGGAAATCATACAAAAAAAACAAAGTATTATGAGCTCTGAAGGTGAGGTTGATATTTGGGCTATAGAAAAATACAATACGGTTGGGCTACTACTTTTGATGCGGGTTAGAGACGGTAAGATTTCTTCCCAGAGGGTTTTTAGTATTAAAAATGAATGGAAAGAATCAGATGAAGATCTTATAAATCAATTTATACCACAATATTATCTAGATATACAAAAAGATGATATACCTCATAGTATGCTTTTTCCTTGTGAGTTTGATGATTCTCCACTGCTTCAAAGCGCTATAGAGAAATATCATAATAGGTTAGTTTATGTATTAAATGCTAAAAGCAAAAATATTTGGAAGCAAAAAGAAGAATACAAAAATTGGTATACTCTAACACTCTCTAATGCTAAAGAGCAACTCAAAATTTATATCAATGATTTTAATGAAGAACATCTTAGTAAATTGGATTGGGAAAATCTATCTTTATGGCTTGGATTAGAAAAAATAGACAGGATGGATTGTTTTGATATTAGTCATCTATTAGGGGAGGCAACAGTTGCCTCTTGTGTTGTATTTAAAAATGGAGTTTTAGCTAAAAAGCACTATAGAACATATCGTATTCATGATATATCTCAGGGTGATGATTATGGTGCTATGGAGCAAGCTATATATAGACGTTTTAGAGACCATTTAGAAGTAGGTTTTGATAAAACTGATATTTTAGTTGTAGATGGGGGTGTGGGGCAAATAAATTCTGCCATTAAAGCTTTAAATAGCCTAAAATATTCTCATAAATTGTTGGTTTTAGGTGTATCAAAAGGACCTACTAGAAAAGTAGGAATGGAGAGTCTATATACTTTTCATTATGATGTAGCTCTCCCTAATTTAGAAGCCTCATCTAGTCAAAAAACAGTAAAGCCACTTAATAATTTTCCTAAAAGAGAAGAAGTGATACGCTTGATTTGGCATATTCGAGATGAGGCTCATAGATTTGCATTAAAATCACAAAGAAGGTTTGTAATATCAAACAGGACTAGATCTAAGCTTCAAGACCTTTCTGGAATAGGTTCAAAGCGCCGTAAAATTTTATTGGAATATTTTGGTAGCATTGCTGTATTAAAAAATGCAAAAATTGATGATATAGCTAAAATTAAAGGAATTGGAAAAAAAATGGCACAACAAATATATGATAATCTTCATTGAATACAATTTAGGTTATATATTTTTTTATTGCTTTTAATTCATTGTTTTTTTGTGTTAGACTAAATTGAGTCCTTTTTAGTAATTTAAGTGTTTTTTTAATAAAATAAATAGAAATTTGTAAATCTTATAGGAGTAATTTTATCGATATGTCCATTCCGCCGAATCTAATAGTATTAAAGCATCCGTTAATACAGCATAAACTAACAATAATGCGTAAAAGCACTACTGTTACTGCGGAGTTTAGAACACTCTTAAAAGAAATATCTTTATTAATGGGATATGAGCTAACCAGAGATTTAGCTTTAACTACAGTAAAAATTGAAACACCTATGACTGTCATGGAAAAGGCACCTATACTTGCAGGTAAAAAACTAGCTATAGTTCCTATATTACGTGCAGGAATTGCTATGTCAGAGGGTTTATTGGAACTTATACCTTTAGCTCGAGTGGGGCACATAGGTATGTATAGAAATGAGGTTAGTAAAGAAGCTATTCATTATCTTGTAAAGCTTCCAAAATTAAAAAATAGAAGAGTTATTATAACAGATCCTATGCTTGCTACTGGAAACTCTATGACATCTGCTATAAAAATAGTTAAGGAAAGAGGGGTAGAAAATGAAAATATTAAGATATTATCTTTAGTATCTGCACCAGAGGGTGTAAAAAGAATATCTGAAGTCTATCCTAATATTATGATATATACAGCATCGCTTGATGATATGCTTGACGAAAATGCTTATATATTACCCGGCCTTGGAGATGCTGGAGATAGAATTTTTGGTACTAAATAAGTCATGAAATATATAATTGTTGAAAGTGTTAAAATTACTTTTATTTAGATGTATATTGATAAGTTTAGTTAAATGGTATAATTTAGCACTGATTAAAAGCTTATTTTAATGATTATCCGCACCTAACATATGCTTTATAATCCTAAATTACAAGGGCCATTAATATATATAGGTATGTCGTTACTGATAGTTTTATTATCTAAATCCTTTATATTATATGCCCAAGAGTCAATCTCAAATCAAGTAGAAAATGAGAACTCGGATACTCGAGAAATACGGTTGCTCGACGTCATAGAAAGTACTCCATCCAACCCTGTTTCGACAGAAAGTACAGATACAGATACTTCAGATGTAAATGTAAACATCATACCACCAGATATAGATTCATTTAACTTAATAGAAGAAGATCCAATAAATGAAGGTCTGTCAGAAAGTGCGGGTACAGATAATATATTGGGCCCTTATATAATAGACGATATAGATATTACTACAAATGCTACTTCGGAGTTATTTTCTGAAACCCGAACTTACTATAATCAATTGCTTTCACTTAATGCCATAGATCCAGATGAAGTTAATTACTCTAAAAAGGTTAATTTACTTGATTTATATGAAAGTGCGCTGATTTATAATATTGATGTAAGACAAGCGCGTATAAAGTTAGAACAAGCTATGGAGAGTTACACTCAAGCAAGAAGCAGTTTTTTACCTAATTTGAATCTAAGTGGTGAGGCAGGTAATGGCTCTGGCTCTGAAGTTGATTCATATACATATAGTAATGGTATTTTAAGTTTATCACAAAATATTTTAGATATAAATTCATGGAAAGATTTTGACCTTGCTGATTTTGAAATAGAGAGAGCTAAACTAGACTTATTAAAATTAAGTAATAACTTAATAAGAGATATAGTGAGTATGTGGCTAGAATCAATAGACTTAAAGTCTCAACTTATAAGCCTTAGAGGTCAAATTGATACATTAAATAATGAATTCTTGAAAGCGAGGACAGAACTAAGTATAGGGAGTAATTCAAATATAACATTCTATAGAATTCAAGGTGACTTAAACAATAGAAGATACTTACTAAACGAGGCAGAAGCAAGGCTTAGGACTAGGTTGAATGAGATGTTTTTGTTAACAAATGTAAGAATTTCTATCGATCAAGTTCCTTTTAATATAAGACCTCAGCTATTACGTCTAGCTAATACAGAAGATGACTGGGAAACCAAAGCGTTAGAAAATAATTTAGATATTAAGATTTATGAAATTTCAAAAGAAATGGCTCAGGTGTCATATGATAAAGAACGAGCAGGACATTATCCTACGGTGGATTTATTTGCGCAATATGGAACATATAATGATGAGTCTCGCCTAGCACAGAACTATGATACAACTCGTTATGGAATTAGAGTAAATATTCCATTATTTTCAGGGCTTAATACCTCAAGTAGAGTTAAAGAACAAAAGTTAGAAGTTGATGCGCAGGATATGAATTTAATGCATCAAAAACAGGTTGTTATAACAGATACTGATAACTTTGTTTCCAATATTCAAGTTTCTATTGATGCTATAGAGTCATTGAGGTTGTATGAAGCTTCTCAGGTATTGAATCTCAAAGCAGTTCAAAAGAGATTTGATTTAGATCAGAGTAGTGTTACTGATTATCTTGATAGTTATACTGATTGGTTTGATGCGCATACTAGCTTATCAGAAGCTGTTTATCGTCATATAAATGGTGAGTTATCTTTAAAAGCTCTCGCTAATGATATAAGTGTTAAAGATTTGGAGATAATACAAAGATCGATTGAATCCACAAGCTCATACGGTTGGTGAATATATTTTAAATCCTAATTATGCAACATATATGTACTCATATCATTCCTGTAAAGGCATGATATCTACTTTTTTCTTCCAATTTCTTCAAATATAAATTACTGTTTTAAGTAATATTAGAAAGAAAAGTTATTTACTAAGATATATGGTAAAAAGGATATTTAATAAAAATAGAGGTGAAGGTAGTAAATTACGTATAATATCCGGTAAATATAAAGGAAAATTTATAGAATTTTTTCCTAATACCCGCGATCTAAATATAATTCGACCAACTAAAAATTTTGCTAGAGAAAATCTTTTCAACTCTATCAACTTCAGGTTGAATTGGTCTAAAACTAGAGTCTTAGATTTGTTTGCTGGTAGTGGCTCTTTGGGGATAGAGTCTTTGTCCAGAGGTGCTAAGTATGTTCATTTTTTAGATGTAGATAAGTTTAATATAGAGTGTATTTTATCTAATATAAAGCGTTTTAATGAGTCAAATGATAGCTACATCGCTCAGCGTGCCAATAGCTTCGATTGGCTTGATAGCTATAATGGTAAGCCTTTTGATTTAGTATTTATAGACCCACCATTTACTGAAAATCTACACGAGAAAATTTTTTCACACTTAAAATTTAGGCATAGTATTTTTAAAAGTGGTAGTTTAGTTTTTGTAGAGTATCCTATTAAACAAGAAGTTTTGTTCTTAGAAGGATATAAATTAATCAAAGAGAAAATAAGTGGATCTGTAAGGTCTTTATTATTTGAAATAGAGTGAAATTAGCTTTAAAGATGCCTTTATTAAATACCAATTACAATTATGTTTAATTTTAATCGTTAGGCACACTTGTGTAATCTGAGCGTCTATTGATTTGATATTGCCTAACAGCTGCGTTATGCTCTGATAGAGTTCTTGAAAATTGATGGTACCCGTCTCCTCTTGCTACAAAAAATATATAATCACTATCATCAGGATAAAATGCAGCCTCAAGTGAAGCTAAGCCCACATTTGCAATGGGAGTCGGTGGCAAGCCATTTATTCTATAGGTGTTATAAGGAGTATATGTTCTTAAGTCAACAGATCTAATCCGACCTGTATAATCTTCACCAATACCATAAATAATAGTAGGATCTGTTTGTAGCCTCATATTACGATTTAGTCTATTAATAAAAACAGATGATATTAGTTTCCTTTCTTCATCTACAGCTGTTTCTTTTTCGATGATAGACGCCATAATGAGAGGTTCGTATTTGTTACTGTAAGGTAGTGATAAATCTCTATTATCCCATAGCCTATCTAGCTCTCTCATTAGGATATTATGTGCACTTTTAAGTATGTTAATTGCATTATCACCATACTTATATACATAAGTATCAGCAAGAAACATTCCTTCTATTGAATCGTAAGGAATAGATAATCTCTCTATCAGCTCTTTCTCTATATCTTTGGGAACTAGCTGGATGATTTTATCTCTAGAGCTAATTAGAGTACTATTTATAGGAAAGTGATCTATATTGATGTTTTCATCTTGAATAAGCTTATTTATGAACTTACCTGAGGTTTCTCCTTCTATTAAAGTAACTCTTCCCTGCACTACTGCCCCTGATGAAAACATATCAAATATTCTGTTTGTGGTGTCTTGTGGATTTATTATATAAGTGCCCGCTTGGAAGCTGTTAGAATCTGATTCTATTAAGTTAAAGTATAACAAAGCTATGCGGAGTTGTAGATTAGTGTTATCAGTGATACCTGATTCACGCATCTGGCTAAAAATCCTGTTAATTGACGAACCAGGCTCAATATCGAAAAATTGAGAGGTTGAAATTTTTGTAGTAGATTTGAGAGTAGTGTTTATATATTGGAATAAAAATACTATAAAGATTATTGATATTAGTAATGAAATGGATACTAAATATATTAAAATTTTTTTAACAAAACCTCTTACCATATAAATTAAACTTCATAATATATAAAAAATATAGATAATATGGTAAGGAAAAAATGGTATTAAATTTCTTTCTCATTCTGGAAATTTAAAGTTGGGATATCCACGGTCATGTTATTGCTGTCATTATCGTGTATTTCTAGAGTTGATTTATCTGTTCTATATTTTGGTAGCATTTTGCCAAGTAGCTGAGCACCAGTCTCCATCGAGATGTTATTATAAAAACAGTTACCCTCTATTTTAGCTGTCGAATAAACAATCATATTTTCTTCACAATGTGCGTCGCCTTCGAGATGACCTTCTATGTGAATTTCTTTAGCTTGGACAGTACCTATGACATGCCCTTTTACTCCTATCCATAAAAGACTACTATCATTTGATAACTGAGGTGATACACTTTCGCTTTCAATCATACCGTCTATGTATATGGTATTTTGAAATTTTATAACTCCTTTGATGAATGTGCCCTCAGCAATAATATTATTAAATTTTTGTTCACTAGCATTACTTGATGGCTTAGTTATAACTAGGGATTTTTGACTTTTATCGCTTGAATTTGTTCCAAAAAACATAATTTCTCCATTTTATGTTAATAATTGTAGAATTGAGTAGTATATTATGATTTTTATTATTTGCTATCTTTTTTATTTGCTATCTTTTTTACCATGTCGAGTAACTAAGGCTAGGCCCCCTTTGTGAATTTTAAGGTTATCACAAAATAGATCACCTTTTAGATAGCCTGTGTCTAATATTTCAATTGTATCAGCAATTACTTTAGAGTCTACTATTCCACTTATTATAACTGAAGATGCTTCCATTATGCCACCATAAAATCTACCAGTTTTACCTATTGCAATGTCTGCTCTTGCATTTATTGAGCCTCTTATATGACCTGCAATATATATTGAGCCAGTGACTGAAAATTCTCCTGCTAGTTCACTACCTTCGTTAATAATTGTTGATGTCCTAGCGGCACTGGATCCATTAATATATTTAATAGACTGTTCCATCTTATACTCTCATGATTATTAAAAACAATATTATAATTACTTATGTTCCAAGAAACAAAGTATTTAGGATTTAGTAGTTTATTAAGATATCTTATTTCATAATGTACATGTGGCCCAGTGCTACGACCGGTATTTCCTGAGTAAGCAATTAACTCGCCTTTTTTCACATATTGCCCAACAGAAACAATATATGAGTTTAAATGAGCGTAAGTAGTAGAAAATCCTAAATTATGGGATATTGTAACTCTTAACCCATATGAACCAGTTGAGCTGACACTCTCTACTACACCATCAGCTGTGGCAATTACTGGTGTATTTGTTGCAACTGCTAGGTCTATTCCACGGTGGAAAGCCGTTCTTTCAAGTATAGGATGATTTCTAACTCCATAATGACTAGATACATAAAATGAACCTACAGATAGAGGTGGGCCGCTTGGTATATTTTGTAGTATACGCCTACGCTCAGTTATGGTGTGTTTTGTATGATTTGAATTAGTAGAATTATTTTCTTCACTATTTATACCAGGGTTAGTGCCATTCTGAGAGCTAAAAATGTCATCTAGTTTTGCTACTTCCTGTAGTTCTAGATTTTTCATATCAATCGTTTGGTTTAGATATATATTTTGATTTGATATGTCTTCGTATTGATTCAACAAGTCTTCTCGTACCTGTCGTATATTGATTAGTTCATTTTGTAATAGGTAAACACTACCTATACTCATAATAAAAGAAATTATTATAGTAAATACTAAAATAGATAGTGCCCATTTAGCTCTATAAGTCATAGCAAATGCATAAGATTTCTTATGAGAGCTTATAGTAATTATAGTTATGTCTTTTAATCCCATTATAGATATTTTATATAAACTTATGATTTCTAAATTATATTAAAAAATAGCATTTAATGCCTTAAATATCAAAAAATAATTCAATTATAAAATACGAGCTTAATTTTATTATAAAAATCGTAAATTAACAAATAAATTAAAATATTTATATTAAACTAACTGATATTAAAATTACAGCATGCTAATATAATATATAGTCTAATTGATTAATACCTCTGATATAATTTATAAACTAATTTTTTAAAATTAAACAAATATTGGCAAGAAATATTTTAGTCCTACCCTATGAGTATAAAAAAGTCAAATATTATCATAAATATATATATTAGTATACTGTATAAGTATCGTTTATTTTTTATAGCTACAGCTATTATTATCATACAAGGCTGTGCTTCTCAAGCTCCAGCGCCTGTTATAAGATTAGATCAAAGTGGTAATAGCAACGGTACAAGTAACGTTTTGCAGAGAGACTCTTCACAAAATGGTGAAAATAGATTATCAGAAGATACAAATGGAGATGAAATAATCGTAAGTGCATATGATGATTTAGAGCCTGATATAATTGAAGCTATTGAACTTCAACCAGAAGAAAGTGATAATGCTAGTAATGCGGATTCAAATCAGTCAGAGCAAGATTTTGAATATTTAGTACAGCCAAAAGATACGTTCTATTCTTTATCGAGAAAATTCGGAGTCCCTGTATCTTCTTTGATGGAATATAACAGTATAACAAGCACATCAGGGCTTATAGCAGGACAAACAATTAAAATACCTAAAAATAGTGATGAGTAATATTGGCATTACTTAATGTTTTTTTTACCTATTTCAAATACAGTAAGTATTTGAAATATAGTTTGTTTATCTTGCGTTGATTGTGTATTTAAAATATTAGTGATTAACTCATCATAGGTTTGGTAAATTTTATCGAAATATGAAATATGATTTTGTGAAAAATATTATTTTTCAATACACCCGTTAAAATAATAATATTATCTTGTTATTATATAATAACCATATATAATGCCATATATGTAGTTTTATTATTAACTTGTTTTTATTATGGCTAAAATTATAGAACCTATATTCGATAAGAAGACTTTCAATATAAACCGAGAATACACTGATCTCATGAAGACTATTATTCCTACTAGGAAGCAAACAGAGTTTGTAAATAGAGCTATAAAACACGAGCTTGAAAGAGAGCAAGAAAAACTAGAAAGACAGCAAGTTATTCAAAAACTCGAAATACTCAGAAAAAAAAGGCAGTCCATGCCTAAGTCTATTATAAAAAGTGAAGATATGATTAGAGAAATCCGAGAGGAATCAGTTAGCAACAAAATGTCAAGTAGCAAATTACCAAGTAAATGATAAATAGGAATTTTGTCATTGATTCTTCTGTGTATGTAAAACTTCTTGTTCCAGAAGAAGATTCAGAGCAAGCTGAAGGTATTTTTGCTAAGATAGTAGAGCAAGGAAGCTATATTCTAGTACCATCTATTTTTTTATGTGAAGTAATAGGTGTATTTAGAAAGTATAGCTATGATCAAGTGACCATAGAAGACTTTGTAGCTAATTACTACAACATACCTTGCATCAAAATATTTAATTTAGAAAGAGAGATTATTAGCAAAGCTTTGGAAATCAGCAAAGAAGGCTCAGAGAAAACAGGCTCTCCGTCTTTTTATGATGCAAGCTATCATGCTTTAGCTATTCTTAATGGTTGTGATTTCATCACAGCGGACAGAAGACATTACGAAAAAACTAAAATGTTTGGTCATGTAAAACTTTTGGCGGATATGTAAGATGCTTCTTTTATATTTTTAGTAAGTAATTTGCAGTTTAGAAAAGTAATTTAATTTTCTTGGTAATTAGAGAGTAATGCTTTTTTCAGGGTTTTGGAGTTATTATATATTTATCATTTGTCAAGAATATTTCACATTTTGAAGACATGGCAGTGGCTATATGAATAGTATCTTATCTGGTGTTTTCATACCAATCTCACCTCTAATGGTGCCGGCATGAATGAGAATTTCTTTTCTTAGAGCCAAAATGTTGAATTAACTCAAAAATTCTATAGCTTGTTTTATATTAGTTTGTTTTGCACGTGGAGGAAGAAATTCTGTATAGATAAGATCACTACTAAAAACACAAATTTCTTTTCTTTCTATAAGTATCTGTATTTCTGAAATTGATTTATAAAATCTTTATTTCCTTATAAAAGATAAATAAAAATATTGGTCAATAAATATTTTTATTTTTAATGACTTTTGTTAATTCCATGAATCTCGTTCTTTACGAATATAGTTGTCCATTTCTTTTATATATTAAGCCATAAGAGGCATTCATAGAACCGATATATTGAGAAATATCGATATTATGCTTATTTTTTGAATTTCTCTCATGCACCAATTGAGGCACAAGAATAATATTTCCATTTTCTACCTTTGCCTCAAGCGTGTCGCCTTCATGAATACCTATATCTTTCCTAACGCTAGTTGGAATAGTTACTAGTTACTTGATATTTTTGTTTTACTTTGATGTATTGCATAAGTTTATATTTTTAGAAAATCAAAATACAGTACAATATAAAACCTCCTAAGTAAAGTTAATTTTTTTTAGCTTAAATATTTAAGGCTTACTTTCGTTATTCCCATGAAAACGGTATTTTTTGGAAAATAAGAATATTTTTGCCTTTGCAGGAATGACGACGAGCTAATGACACCTAGTTGCTAAAAATGCCATTGTTCAATAGTTCCATTATTGTTGACAAATTTAAGTCTAATTCATAGTTTTTTGTTGTTCTAACTCTAGGAAATTTTTTTCCCATTGACTTTCAAGATTAGATAGTTCTGCTTTATAGTCTTTTAGTAAACTATCTAACCTATGTATATCAGATAGCTCTGGTTTACCTGCACTCGCTTGTGCTAGAGATATTTCGGTTTGTTCGATTTTCTTTTCAATAGTTTTTGTTTTAGACTCTATAGTTGATAATTTTTTTTCTAAAGATTTAATATTTTTCTTTTCTATTTTTTTTATATTTTTTATATTTTTTTGTTTTGTAAAATCTGTATTTAATATCTCATCTTCATCATTCCATTGATTTTTATCTATAAATTCCTGATATGTCCCATCGAATATATCTATTTTATGTTTTTTAAATACGATTAATTTATCTACTACATCAGATAAAAAGTCTTCATTATGGCTTACGACAATTACTGAGCCTGTGTATTTGTTTAGTGCATATTTTATAGCATCTATGGATTCCATATCTAAATGGTTAGTTGGCTCATCTAGGAGCAATAAGTTTGTTGGCTTTGCTATAATTTTCCCAAGAGATGCTCTTGCTTTTTCGCCTCCACTTAAAACGGATATTTGTTTGAGTGCATCATTGCCACTAAACATAACTATTGCACATATAGACCTAATTTGTTCTTTCGTTAAACTTGGATTTGATTTCCATACTTCTTCTTCTATGGTTAAATTTAAGTCAAGCTGTTGAACATTGGATTGACCGAAGTATCCTAGTTTTGTATTATAATTAAGCTTAATTTCACCCGATAAGGGCTTTAATTGTCCATGAATTAATTTCAATAGTGTAGATTTACCATAGCCATTTTTACCGATTACACCTAGTTTTTCGCTTTTTGTTAGTGCAAAAGATAAAGAATTTATAAGTAAATTTGCATTACTTTTTTCGTAGCTAAAAGATATATCTTTTATGTTTAAGAGTAGTTTTGACTTAAAGTCTGCTTCGTAAAATTTGAAATTTAAAGATTGAGCATCATAAAGCTCATCCATAACTTCCATTTTTTCAATAAGTTTCTCTTTGGATTTTGCTGCTCTAGCTTTGGTTGCTTTTGCCTTAAATCTGGTGATAAATTGTAAAAGCTCATTTTTTCTTTTTTCTTGGTTTGAACGAGTTTTTATATATATTTCTTCTTCTTGAGCTATTTGCTCATAGAGCTTATCAGTAGAACCTTTTATTTTTTTGATATTTTGTCTATGTATAACCATAGTGTGAGTGCTAATGGAATTTAAAAAGCTTCTGTCATGCGATATTATGATTGATTCGCCTTTCCATGAGCTTAAAAATCGCACTAGCCATCGAATAGATATTATATCTAAGTAGTTATTAGGTTCATCTAGTAATAGCATATTTGGTGAGCTTAAAATTAGTTTTGCAAGATTTAGCCTTATTTGAAATCCACCTGAAAATGACTCTGGTGCTTTGCTCATATCATCTTTGGAGAATCCTAAACCCGATAGTATCATTTGACATAAATATTCCTTTTTATCTCTACTAGAATGAAGTACCTCCTCGATAATAGTTTTTTTGCTAAAACTTAAATGCTGTGCTAAATAGCCTATTTCATAACCTTTTGGTTTTTCTATTACTCCATCATCTGGCGATTCTTGGTCAAGTATTATCTTAAAAAGGGTACTTTTTCCACAGCCATTTCTACCGATTAAAGCGATTTTTTCTCCTGGAGTAACACTAAAATTAATATCTTTAAAGAGAATTTTATCTCCATATGATTTAGATAGTTTACTGATTTTGAACATGATTTTTTTCTTTATTATTAAGAAACTGTTGAATAATGGTGTTTTATAATATTAAGTTAGAGTCTAAGTGAACGAGGCTCTCATTCGTGCAAATGCGAGAAGATGCTTAAGAGTTTCATCTTACTTTCTTGTTTTCATCATTTCCATTAAAAATGGTAAATGATATAACTTTATTATATATAATTGATTGATAAAACTTATAATGTATTATGATGTATCAACAATATATTTTTTTGGCTACTTTAAACTATTTTTTATTTTTTTATTTAGTAGCTCATTAGTTAGTGTATATTATTGGATGCTTATGTTTTATACTCAAGAGTTATATTATCAAATTTTTTATAGAATAAAGCCATGGAGGATAAAGTCATGAATGATGTAGGTTACCTTAAAAATCTAGATCCTGAAGTATTCGGAGCAATTGAATCTGAAAATAATAGACAGGAGCAGCATATAGAGTTGATAGCAAGTGAAAACTATGCAAGTAAAGCTGTTATGCTGGCTCAAGGGACACTTTTAACAAATAAATATGCAGAAGGCTACCCTAGAGCTAGGTATTATGGTGGATGTGAATATGTTGATGCAGTTGAAGAGCTTGCGATAAGCAGAGCTAAGAATTTATTTAATGCTTCCTATGCCAATGTTCAGCCTCATTCAGGTAGTAATGCTAACTCTGCTGTATTCATGGCTTTATTAAAACCACATGATAAAGTTTTAGGTATGGATTTATCTGCTGGAGGACACTTAACCCACGGGGCTAAAGTTAGCTTTTCAGGTAAAATATATGAATCAGTGACTTATGGAGTTAATGAACAGGGTATAATCGATTACGATAAATTGCTTGAAATAGCAAAGGAGCAAAATCCTAAGATGATAATAGCTGGATTTAGTGCGTACCCTAGAGTTTTAGATTGGAGTAAATTTAGAGAAATAGCCGATAAGGTGGGGGCATTTTTACTTGTGGATATGGCACATGTTGCAGGTTTGGTTGCAACTGGGCATTATCCTAATCCTATTCCTTTTGCTGATGTGGTTACCTCAACAACACATAAAACTCTAAGAGGGCCGAGAGGAGGGCTAATTCTATCGAGAGACGATACTTTAGCGAAAAAATTAAATTCTTCTATATTTCCGGGAACACAAGGTGGACCCTTAATGCATGTTATAGCAGCGAAAGCTGTATGTTTTCTTGAAGCTATTAAAACAGAGTTTAACATCTATCAAGAACAAGTAGTGAGAAATTCTAAGATATTAGCAGATAGCCTTATAGAGCAGGATATAGATATAGTTTCAGGTGGGACTGAAAACCATTTGGTATTATTAAACCTAATAAAAAATGGGGTTACAGGTAAAGAAGTAGATGCTTCTTTAGGTAGAGCGAATATAACTGTGAATAAAAATGCTGTTCCTAATGACCCACAGCCGCCTTTCGTGGCAAGTGGTATAAGGATTGGCACACCAGCTGTAACTACAAGAGGATTTAGAGAAAATGAAATGGTTAAAATAGCTAACTGGATTGCAGATATAATTAAAGACTGCTCTAATCCTGAGCTGGAAAAGAAAATTCGTGATTCAGTTTTAGATTTGTGTAGTAAATATCCAGTTTATAAATAATATTTTTATCAAGTAGAGGACTTTTAAAATTTGGTAATCAATATATTTTGGATATTAATATTTTAAATTTTTGTGATACCACAAACTTAAATGCAAGATAATACAAGACTAGACCCAGAGGCTGAGAGCTATGATGAAAAATCTAATGAGCTAAAAGAGATATTATCCGAATCGCCTGAATCTAATAGAACTGACCCTATACTGGATTTATCTGATGAAGCAGGTAATTTGGATGATTTATCTGATGATAGTCCTCATGACAATGATTTTATAATAGATGGTGATTCTAACTTTGTAGAAGAGCACAAAAATGATTTTGTAATCAATAGTTTGGAAGAGAGAGAAATAAAACTTAGAGAAGATTTGGAAGAAGAGTTATACGATTATTCTAATAAAATAGAAGATAGCAATTATGTTGATGATAGTTATGATATAGAAAATATAGCAGAAAATGATAAGTCTAATTTACCAGAAGTTGATGAAGTAAGTAGCAGAATAAATGCTAAACAAGAGCACTTGCAAGACTCATTAGTAGAAAAAGAAAATAGCTTATCAGAGTATTCAGAGACTTCTGTTACCGGGAGCCACATCGTCTTAAAAGCTGATGATACTGACTCTTTAATTGATGAGAATGTTGATACTAGTGAGATTATCGGAGATGCACAAAATAAAGAACTGGAACCATCATATATAGATGAAAATAATAGTCCAGATAATATAAGACTTGATACTGATAATGATAGTCAAGTAAATATAGATAACTTAGATGAATTGCAAGATAGTATTGTTCAAGAAGAAATTCTTAAAGAAGAGCAATTAATAGATAGTAGGTTATCAGAGTATCCAGAGACTTCTGTTACCGGGAACCACATCGCCTTAAAAGCTGATGATACTGACTCTTTAATTGATGAGAATGTTGATACTAGTGAGATTATCGGAGATGTGCAAAATAAAGAACTGGAGCCATCAGATATAGATGAAGATACTAGTCCAGATAATATAGGACTTGATACTGACGATATTAGTCAAGTAAATATAGATAACTTAGATGAATTGCAAGATAGTAGTGTTCAAGAAGAAATTCTTAAAGAAGAGCAATTAATAAATAGTAGGTTATCAGAGTATTCAGAGGCTTCTGTTACCGGGAACCACATCGCCTTAAAAGCTGATGATACTGACTCTTTAATTGATGAGAATGTTGATACTAGTGAGATTATCGGAGATGTGCAAAATAAAGAACTGGAGCCATCAGATATAGATGAAGATACTAGTCCAGATAATATAGGACTTGATACTGACGATATTAGTCAAGTAAATATAGATAACTTAGATGAATTGCAAAATAGTAGTGTTCAAGATGAAAATAAACAAGAAGAAATAGTTCAAGAAGAGCAGTTAATAGATACTAGTTTATCACTCTCAGAGTACTCAGAAGCTTCTGCAGTAGCAGAACAGAAAACTTTAAAAGATGATAGTGGCTCAACTGATGTGAATAATGAGATAGATGAACTGGCTCAAAAAACAGAAAATAGCCTAACAGATTCACACGAAAGAAATGAGAAAAATGAGAAAACTGTTGAGGATATCAGCTCTGATATTTTTATATCAAAAGACTCTAGCGATATGAAATCTAATGTTGATAACTTCAATCAGATAGATGAAGAAAGTGAAGGAGAGATAAAAGATAATAGCGAAGAAGAAAGCTCTCAAGAAGACTCAGATAATATATACACTAGAAAGAAAATTGGCTTATCAGATAATGACAAACAACTATTGAAATATATAACAGAAAACTGTCAGAAAATGTCATATTTTCAAATAATTAGATTACTTAGAAGGCTAACTGAGCTACAAGGAGGTGATCCATTGAGGCATATAATGGTAAGAGCTCCTTTATATAGTGTAAATAATGAACGAGATATCTTATCTGTAACCCCTGATATAGGTATAGGTTTTGAGATAGAGACTAATTTTCTAGCTATATATGGTCCTTATAGTCCCTTGCCTGAGAGTTTTACTGTTAACTTAATTGATTATGAAAATGATGGTGTTTTAGCACCTCGCCATTTTTTGGATATATTACAAGCAGAGTTACACCAGATATATTTTTCTTATCTACTATATGGAAATACTGCTATAAGGTGTATTGAGTTTGATGAAGCTGGGATAAATAGATATAGGAAGATTATCTATAAACTTATAAAAATTCCTATAAATCAACTTGGAAAATATTTTACATCTACAGAAGACTTTCTCAGATATGGTCGTTTATTCATGAAGTCATTTAGAAGTAGTAGATATTTGTATAGAATATTAGAAGATTATTTTTATAGAAGGGGATTTGATATTTCATTTAGCATAGATGAAACAGCTACAGATGCCTTTTTTGTAGATAATGATAAACTATCTACTTTATCTAAAAATGCTTCTTTAGGAGGTGTTACTTTAGGTAACATAGTGGTAGGTTCTCAATCTGTTATTGTAGTTAGAATACAGTTTAAGAGTTTAGCTAAATATTTTGAATTCATTTACTCTGATGATATTCATATTTTTATAAACTTAGTTACGTTTTACTTAAAAGTTCATTGGAATTTAGTTTTTGAAGCAGAGCTCCCTCAAGATAGAGATGAGTTTATTAATGAACAATCATTGACTCATTTGGGAGTTAATTCTTGGATGATTGTGGCTGAAGAAGAACTTCAAAATAGTGACTCAATAACTCCATTTATGCTTTCATCGAAAATACTTAGATCAAATATGGTTTTTGATGAAAATGACCCATTTAGTAAGCTTATGCAGCAGTATATTAATGAGCATCCTACTGATAAAAATGAAGGCTCATCAAATAAGGAAAATACTGTATCTTTAACGCAAGTTAGGTCTAAAATAGATAAAGTAATCGAGGAATTAGGCAGTACATCTGAAATGTTAGGACATAGTGGTATTAACTCTATGAATATTATTTATAAAGGTGTTGAAGTATCAAATGAGAATCTTAAAAAACCTCATATGAATAATACTCAGCTTAATGAAATAGCTTCCACTAGTCACATAAGCAGTCTATCTGATACTTTATTGAACACAGGAGATGATGGTGCTATTGATGTTAAGAGTGGTAGTGGTTTAAATACAGAAAAAGAATCAGACTTACTTAAATTAAATCCGGGAGAAAATGATAGTTACGATAAAAGGACTAAATTTATTCCAAACTCTTATATTGTTTCTAGACTAGAAGATAGAAAGACTATGCTTAATGAGCTAAATGCATATCAGTTATCAGCTTTGAAAAGAGACCTCAAAAAAGTTAAATATGGAGCAGATGATTATTATATAGTACAAAAAACTATTCATGGAATAGAAAGCCCGAAATTTTACTATAGTAATTTTGATAAATCTATAACGGATATTAAAAATGAAACTAATACCTTTAATGTAAAAAGTGATCAAAATTATTATACCAAGGACTATATACTTGAAGATATTCAGGAGAAAATCAAATCTTTGGTGGAAAAATTTGATGATGCTAATAAAAAGGTAAAAGAAAAATCTATAAATGCACCCTATATTTTACCGCCTGGTTTAAAATCTAAAAATGCGCAGCAGATAGAGTATTTTTATGCTGATAGAAAAGAGGAAGAAATAGAAAAACAAGAGGATGATCTTATTCCAGAACCTGAGATTGATTCAGAAGAGTTTGCGAGCGCAGAAACTTTAATCATGCCTAAGATAGGTGATATTGACGAAAAATTGCTGTATATAGGAGAATTTGATGAAATGCCAAATATGCATACGCAAGAAGTGCCTAGCTTAAAAAACCTAGACCCTGCAGATCTTGCTAAGTTTGGTTTGCAAGATAGCAACGATAGTAAAACAGATGAAGAGGGGTATTATGATGACGACGACGATGACGATGACAACTAGGATTTATTAGTTTTAGTCTTTACTAGCTTAATTTTTATTCTATGAAAGTCATTATCGCAAGCGATTCTTTCAAAGGCTCTCTTTGTTCCATAGAAGTTGCCAATAGTGTAGCCTCTGGTGTATTAAATGTCTATCCATCTGCACATATAGAAAAACTAAGTGTTTCTGATGGTGGTGAAGGGTTTATAAGTTCTTTTATGCAAGAGGATTATAAAACAATCGATTTAGAAGTTACAAATCCTTTAGGTGAGAAGATACTTACGTTTTATATAGTAAAAGAAGGGGTTGTTATTATTGAAATGGCACATGCTGCGGGGCTTAATTTAATTAGTAATCATAATCCAGAGCTAACTACTACATTTGGTGTTGGAGAAATGATAGCTCATGCGCTTGACTTGGGATATCAGAAATTTATTATCGGGATCGGCGGTAGCGCAACTAATGATGCAGGAGTAGGTATGCTACAGGCTTTAGGCTTTAAGTTTTTAGATGAAAATAATACAGATGTAGGTTTCGGAGCTAAGGAGTTAAGACGTATCTTAAGCATTGATAGTACTAACTGTCATAGAGGACTTAAAAATGCATATTTTAGCATTGCTTGTGATGTAAATAATCCTTTATATGGTGAAAATGGTGCCGCTTATGTATATGGAAAGCAAAAAGGTGCTGATCAAAATATGTGTAATAGATTAGATGAAGGATTAAGGTACTTTGCACAATTAGTTGAGTCTAAGTTAGGTGAAAATTATTCTATGATTGGCGGTAGTGGAGCTGGCGGAGGCATAGCTTTTGCAATATTAGCATTTTTAAATGCGCAACTTAAGTCAGGCATTGAACTTATCATTAAGCATTTGAATATAGAACAAAAATTAAATAACTGTGACTTTTTAATTACAGGCGAAGGTCGTATTGATTCACAGTCATTTAATGGTAAGGTTATTCCTCATTTGGCCAAGGTCGCAAAATTAAATAAAGTAAAAACCATAGCAATAGCTGGGATAATTGCAGATAAAGTAAATCGATGCGACGATTCATTGGTCGGTTATGATGATATAACTGCTTGCTTTTCGATAATTAATTCTCCCATTAGTCTAGAAAAAGCTAAGCAAAATACCAAAGACTTAATCAATAAAAATATAACAGAGATATTTCGTTTAATTAAAGGCTGTGGTTATGTAAGCATTGCAAGCCTTTAGTTAAGACGTTTTTAATAGTTACTTTAATAGTTATAATGCTTTTATATCCTCTTGATTTTTAATAGAGCAGGTATTATATATTGAGAAAAGTGTATGAAAAATTAATAATATTTAATATTAAAGTTTTAATATATGGTATAATGATAAATGGTTTATTGTATCTTTATATGAGCAAGGGGGTGCATATGTATATTAGTAATCTTTATCGTAATTTTATATACTTATTATTTCTTGTTTTTATTATTTCTTGTTCCTCTGATGAGCAGGAGCAAAGATCTAATCCTTCTGTTAATCCTCCAACGTCTTCTGACGATGGTATTTATCAAGTAGTTTGTGAAAGTTGTAGAAGGAATGATTTTTCTTATAATTTGGAAGAAGGGTGGATTAGGATTAATATCGATTTTATAAGGTCTTTAGACTTAAAACAAAATAATAGAGATCAATCAGAATTGATAATCTATTCTAATAACGGTAATGTTGAGCTATCTCTTGATGAAGAAAGTCTTGTTAGATATGAGGACGGCACAGGTGACTTTGCTGCTGTGTTTAGACCAACTGTTGATTTAAGCGATTTATCAAAAAATATGGTACAAAAAACTCATGAGCTCAAGAGCATAGCTGGTGGGATAGAGAAAACATATATAATTGAGTTGAATTATGAGCTCAGTAATGAAAATAATTATACGATTCTACCATCGCAAAATCTAGATAGCATTAATATCAACCATAGCTATTTAACTATAGATAATGCTTATTTAAGACTCAATATTACGAATAATCAGTTCGTTGAAGTCGATGAGGTGCCAGTAAATTATGAAGTAGATAATAATTCATCTGTGTTCATAGACTTAGATTATTTGTTTGATGGCTTGGGGGGCACTCAGACACAAAAGAGCTATGATTTGAAAATATCTTCAGAGGATAGGCAAAGTGTCAAAATAATACCGATTCAATTGTCTTATTCTAGTGTAAATGCCCCTGTGGTAGCACTTGACTGGACTTATAAAGGCGAGTTAGAAACCATTACTCCTCCATTTGAAGGTGACATAATTGTCATAGATGAGGCAACATTGGAAGATGATTTAGTCATCACTGCTAGAACAGATGATGTTAGTATTCCTATTGACCATATAGAATGGGAAAGTGAATTTCCTTCATTTACTCAAATAAATAGTAATCAAGTTTCTTTAGGTCGTAACTTGAGTGATTTGATAGGGCAATTGGATGAGGAGGTTAGAACATACTTTAAGGGAGATGTTTATTTTTTAGGTAAAATACTTCTTAAAGTGTTCGGTGAGGCTGGAGATATATACATGCGCTCTTTTAGTTTAGCTTATAGAGAAGATACTAATTTATCTTTAAATGAAAATTCATCTGCTAGGATTGATGATGAAAATGATATTGTAATTTATATCGATAATTTGACTATAACACAAGACATTATTCTAAACTTTACTGCAAAGAATAATGATAGAACAGTGTCTGTGGAAGTTTTTCAAAATAACGGAGAGGGTGATTATAATAGTTTGGTGCTTTCTAGCGATAATAATATAGGCTCATTATCACTGAATTTAGGAAAAGAGTTTGCTCAATATTGCTCTTTTTATGAAGGTAGTCCAGAACCTGAACTTCTAAAACTGGTATTTCATACGACATATAAAGATACAGGCTCTGATATAACGGAAGAGTACTGGATATTAGCTCAAGACGACACGCAATGTAGCGAAGATTAAGGGAGATTTATTGTCTCAGTATGAGGTATGGAGTAATGGCATTTTATGGATCCTCAGTATTTGAGGCATTTATAAAAAAATTAAACCATTCTCTAGCAAAGATATTATAAAATATGGCTTTTATAGGAATTATTATTTTTTTACATAATTAAAGAATAGAAAGAAGGATAAATAAGATTTATTTCATTAAATAGTCAAATTTAATATAGTACAGGATTATTTGCTTATACATTTGTTATAATAGTGAATTGATCATACGATGAGTTTAAAAAATAAAATACCTCCGCCTATTGTTGCTCTAATATTTGTAAGCTTGATATATTTAACTTCTGATATTTTTTTTACCTTTAGTTTTCAGTACCAAAAATTAATATCATTAATAATATTTCTGCTTGGGGTTCTTGTGTCTGCTTTGGCTTTAGTAGAATTTATAAAGTTAAAAACAACTATAAATCCAATGAAACCTAATCAAGCTAGCTCTTTGGTGACCAGAGGGATTTATAGAGTTAG
This sequence comes from Gammaproteobacteria bacterium Psp_hYS2021, assembly GCA_963455285.1. GTDB lineage: Bacteria > Pseudomonadota > Gammaproteobacteria. The sequence goes on along the minus strand of OY734021.1, from coordinate 1,404,294 downwards.
TAGAAATCCTATGTATTTAGGAATATTAATTTTGTTGATTTCATTTACTTTTTATTTAGGTGCATTTGTATCAGGGGGGATTTTTTTGCCTTTATTTGTCGTGTATATGAATTACTTTCAAATTATTCCTGAAGAAAAGGCTATGGAAGAATTATTTAAAAATGATTTTAAGGGGTATACTAAAAAAACCAGAAGGTGGATATGAAAGTAATAGATTTTAATTTTATCTTTTTAAGTTGTCATTCTTTTTATTCTTACTTTTCGACGATGCTATAATACAGTCTTTATCTTTAAATTCATTGTATTTACATGGATCCAAGCTCTTTTGGTTAAGGCTAGAAACTGGGCAATTTAGACTCTTCAGTGAACATTCTTTACATTTCTCATTAGGTTGCTTCTTTGAGAAAAATAATTTAAATAGATTTATCCCTGAATATATTCCAATAAATATAACTGCTGTAAGAACTATGAGTGTTTTTAGCATATAAGAACCTATTTACTTATATTAATAATCTAGCAATTTGATAAAACACAGTAGATGCAGTGTATGGTACAAGTAAACAAACACCCACAACTAACCACATGAATTTACCTCCAAATTCTTGCCTGATTGCCGCTAGTGTAACAATACATGGTACTAAAAGTAAAATAAATATCATAAATGAGTATGATTTAATATCGCCTAAAGCAGTATCTTCCCATAAATTCGAAATAGCGTAAATTATACCTGTGCCTTCTTCTTCTATTTCTTCAGCATCAGGGGGAGTGAAAAGTCCAGCAATATTAAAACTAATTATACCTAGAAATGAATTTTTAAATGCGGATAGTAGAGCATTAAATTGTTCTAGTGTATCTTCCATAAATGCAGGTGTTTCATCTGTTTCATTCTCATCAATAGGTAATATCTGTGCTAGATAACCAACTACAACTTCTTTAGCAGCTATGCTAGGAGGAATTGCTGAAACAGCTTCCCATTTATCACCAAAACCAGTAGGAGCCATGACAGGTGCAGTAAATTTACCAATAGAAGCCATATATGAATCACTAGCATTATCTGGATTTGGGAAATAGGTGAGAGCCCAAAGGAGAATTAAAATACCTACTATAATAGTCATGGCTCTTTTTAGATATGTTTTGGTTCTACTTACAGTTGATTTCCAAATTATTTTTATAGATGGTAATCTATAAGGAGGTAATTCAATTAAAGTGCTACTGTTGTCTGCTTGAAATAAAGGATGTTTTTTAAATAAAAAAGCTACTGCTATAGAAATAAACATACCAAGGAAATATAAGCTAGCTACTATTAGACCACCATTGTCAGGAAAGAATGCAGCTGTAAAAAGTCCATACACAGGTAGTCTAGCGCCACAAGAAATAAAGGGAGTCATTAGAGCTGTTAATTTTCTTGCTTTTTCGTCTTCAATTGTCCTTGTTGCATAAATAGCAGGTACTGTACATCCAAAGCCAAGTATTAAGGGTAAGAAAGATTTTCCATTTAAACCAACACTAGTCATTATTCTATCCATGACAAAAGCAACACGTGACATGTAGCCACTTTCTTCCAAAATGGACAAGAATAAATATAAAAATATCATCAGAGGGATAAATACTATTACACCTCCTACACCGCCCACTATCCCATCTAATACAAGAGATTCTAGCCATGCAGGGATACCTGATATAGCGACATGTGTGTATTTTATTATATAACCTATAAATCCATCCATCCAGTCGATGAACGGATTTGCTCCGTTAAATACTATATTCATAAGTACATACATTGCCATGAAAAATATTGGTAACCCTAAGTACTTATTTATAAGTAGACTGTCTATTTTTGATGTTATATCTAGTCTTGTTTTATTTGTTAGAATAAGGCATTTTGAAGCTATATTTTTTATGTTTTTATATCTTGCTTCAGCAAATAAGGTTGCAATATCATCTTCATATGATGCTTCTATTTTATTTCTCTCTTGTGCTGCTATTTCATTGATATTTAATGATAAGTCATTTCTTATTACAGATTCAAAATATTTATCCTTTTCTAAAAACTTGATTGCTAAAAAATGCTCAGGACAATAATTCAATATATAATCTAGCCTGTTATCGTTTTTTATTATCTCAATTGTTTTGCCTATAGCATCTTCTAGATTATTATCAAATTTAATTCTATTTGTGTATGCTGGCAATAGCTCATAATTTGCACATGTGTCAAGTACCTCAGTGATACCAATGCATTTTTTAGCACTGGTTTTTATTACTTTTATACCTAAGTAAGCTTCTAGTTTTTGAATATCTACCTTATATTTAAGTAATTCAAATTCATCTATAAAATTTAGAACCAACAATACAGGTCTACCTAACTCTTTTAATAACATTGTTAGATATAGATTACGTTCTACATTAGTTGAATCCACTACATTAATTATAAGGTCAGGCTTGTCTCTTATGATATACTCAGTAGTTATAGTTTCTTCTATATTATGGCCACTTAATGAGTAGGTCCCAGGTAAGTCAACAAAATCAAGAATTTTATTCTTATGTGTTAATGTAGCAGTTTTCTTCTCTACTGTAACTCCAGCCCAATTACCAATTTTTAATTTAGATCCTGCTAGCTCATTTATTAATGCTGACTTACCTACGTTTGGGTTTCCTACGAATGCTATATTTATTTTTTGATTTAAGTTTTCTGTACTCATTAATGATTAGTGATTTAATTTATATTTATTCTATATTGTTATTATTTACAATTCCTATAACTTTAAGCAAAATACTACTAATACAGTATTATATAATTAGACAAAACTACTGCAGTACTTTAGCAGTACTGTATTATTTTGATTATTGGGAATTAAACGTTATTCTTCAGTAATTACTTCTATTTGGTCGGTTTTATCTTCTCTTATTGCTATACCTATATTTCGGACAGTATATTGTCTTAGATTACTAAACGGCGCCTTTCTTTCAAGCTTTATATACTCACCGGTGGTTACTCCCATATTCATAAGCATCGCTTTGAAATCTCTATCACTACATATTTTGACTATTTTGGCACTTTCGCCTACGTTTAACTTTGATAACTTCATGCTAAATCCTTAGATAAAACTTTATTAATAACTTAAGTACATTAATGTTATCAAAAAAACAAAAAAAAGACTATATAGGTAAATTTTTTTTTTGTAATACTATATCTAGTAGATTGTAGGTTGTGTTTATAATATTATTAAATAAATATTACATTATTTTGCAAGATAAAAGTTTTGTATTGAATGAGTGTAATGTTTTTTATCTATTTTTTATAGTTATGAGATTTCTAATATATAGTCTGCTTCTAACATCATCTCAACCCAATCACCCACTCCTCCAACAGACACTGTGTTATATAATAAGCTAGTATTATTATATAAATTACTTTTAGATAAATTATCTTTAGGTATATCTAAGGATGCTAGTCCTCGTTTTAAGCATGCGCTCAGACATACCTTAAAATTAATAGCTTTAGGGTATTTGTTATGTATACTTTGCCAAAGCTCTGGTATATTGACTTTCTCTGGAGGCACTAGTAGATTATTTGCAAAATGAAAAACACCATTATAATAACCAAAAAGGCTCACTGTATTACCATTTTCAAGCCATGACTTACATTGGTGGCATATGTCAATACTATTTTGTATTTCAAATGGCGCAGACCATAATAAAATGGCTATTTTACTATATTGTTTTGGCTTTATATTAAACATAAGTATATTTTATAGTAAATTTCTTGATAGAGAGTATATAAGTATATACAATATAATTATATACGGCATAATCATTATTTTTCACATGATTATTTTTGTTATAAATTTATTTAATAAGCCTACAATTTATATATATGAATGATAAAAATAACCTTTTACTTATTTTAGATGGATGGGGATATCGTCAAGACAGCAACTACAATGCTATTAGCCAAGCAAAAACACCTAATTGGGATAAGCTTTTACAAGAATATCCACATAGACTATTAAATGCTTCTGGTCTTTTCGTTGGTTTGCCTGATGGGCAAATGGGAAATTCTGAGGTAGGACATATAAATTTAGGTGCAGGAAGAATTGTATACCAAATGCTCACAGAGATAAATATAGATGTAGAAAATAATAATTTAGGAGGAGAAGTATTAAATAAAGTATTAAACAAATGCAAAGATTCAAAAGGAGCTCTTCATATATGGGGACTACTTTCAGATGGAGGCATACACTCTCATATAGATCATATACATTCACTGGTTAAAAAAGCAAGTGAATACAATATAGATAAAATTTATATACATGCTTTTTTGGACGGTAGAGATACGCCTCCTAGTAGCGCTGAGAAATATTTACAATCTACAGAGGGTCTTATAGTATCTCTAAACGAAAAAAGGAGAGAAGGGCAGGTATTGATGATATCCAGTATAATAGGAAGATATTATGCTATGGATAGAGATAATCGTTGGGAAAGAGTAGAAAAAGCTTATAATTTATTAGTAAATGGAGAAGGGCAGTTTTATGCAAGTAATTCTATTGATGCTCTTGAAATGGCGTATGGTAGATCAGAAACAGATGAATTTATCCAATCTACCTCTATAGGTGAGAAAGTAAAACTTCTTGAAGGTGATAGCGTAGTATTTATGAATTTTCGCTCAGATAGAGCTCGTCAGTTAACTAAAATATTTGTAGACCCTAAGTTTGATAGACTTAAAAAAATACACCCTAATTTGAATCAATTTGTAACATTGACTCCATATCTTGATGACTTTAATATAGAAAGCTTGTATAAAGTAAAGTTTGTAGATAATTCTTTAGGAGAATATTTGTCTAAACTAAGTAAAACACAGCTTAGGATAGCTGAGACTGAAAAATATCCTCATGTTTCTTTTTTCTTTAGCTGTGGTAAAGAAGAGACTTTTCCAGGAGAAAGTCGTATTCTGGTAGACTCTCCAAAGGTTGCCACATATGATTTAAAGCCAGAGATGAGTTTATATGAAGTGACTGATAACCTAGTAGATGCAATTGCATCTAAAGCATACAATATGATTATTTGTAATTTTGCAAATGCTGATATGGTAGGTCATACTGGTAGTATGGAGGCGGCCGTAGTAGCGGCTGAGGCTGTAGATAAATCTTTAGAAAAGGTATTAAATGCACTAGATACTAATGGTGGGCAAGCTCTTATTTGTGCTGATCATGGTAATTTTGAGAATATGTGGGATTTTAAAAATGAAGTGCCACATACAGCTCATACTACAAACTATGTGCCATTAGTTTATTTTGGTAGTAAGTCTATCGAATTTTCTGATGAAGAGGCATCTATATCAAATGTGGCTCCGACATTGTTAGATATTATGTCATTGGCTATACCTAAAGAAATGACTTCTCATAGTTTGATAAAAAAGTAAGAATGCTTTTTTAAGTAATTATTCACAAATCAATATATAATAAATTGTTTTTTATGAATTAATTCTAGGAGGAATGAAGATGGCTAATGGAAATGCAAAAGGTGACTTTTTAGCGTCTGTATCTTTGATAAGGGCTATAATAAATGAGCTTGACACAAGTGATGAGAAAGTTGCACATCTTAAGCCTATAGTAGCTATATGGGGATCTGCTAGACTTAGTCCTAAAGATAAAGCATATAAAGATGCAAAGGAATTAGCAAAGTGTTTGGCTGATAAAAGCTATAATATAATGACAGGCGGGGGACCAGGTGTAATGGAAGGCGCTAATCTAGGAGCTATGGAGGCTGGTAGACAAAGTGTAGGCTTAAACATAAGCTTACCTAGTGAACAAGAGCCTAACTCTTATCAGAATGTTAGATTGTTTTTTGACTATTTTTTCACAAGGAAGATGGTTTTTAATCGACATTCAGTTGGTTTTGTGGCTTTCCCTGGCGGTTTTGGCACTATGGATGAAGTTATGGAAATAATGACATTGATGCAGACTAAAAAGATGCCAAGGAAACCATTAGTTTTATTTGAAACATATTTTTGGCAGCCTTATATAAACTGGATAAAGGATACTATGCTAAATCACAATATGATAAGCTCAGAAGATATGGATATGTTTCTTGTAACTGATTCTATCGATGAGACAGTATCTTATATAGATAGGCATTATAAGAGTGTTTAAAGTGTTATTAAAAAACCTATTTCATTTAATATACTTTATTTTTAATAGAGGCTTTTAAAAAATCTTTCATTTCTTCTTCATCTTTTTTACAATGATGTGATGAGGCCTAGTTTCCATCAATCATGTCATTTTAATAGTCTGAATATAGTATTTTGACTAGTAGGAGGTATCGTGCGAAGGTTTTGGTCCTCATCTTAATAAATTCCTGCGTTTATTAAATATCTTGTTTTTAGCCTAAAGGATAAAAAGTCTAATCCTTAAGCCAGATAGCTAGCCTGTATCAAAATAATATGTTTTTATTTAGGGCTATTGAATAAGGATATAATCATCCTATAATATTAGTTAATAAAACTAATAACAAATCCAATAAATATTTATACAAAAAAAGGAATCGAAAAAGGCATGTTAAAATCAATTTATATAGGAGTTTAGATATATGAAAAACTTAGTTAAAATTTCATTAAGTATTATATTGTCAATAGGTATCATCTCTTGCGGGGGGGGCATCTAGCACATCTAATTCTAGGGGTGCGTCAAGTCAAGCACGTATAACAAGTTTTACCATAGATGGCCAGGCAGGAGAGGCGCTTATAAATGATGAGGTAGGTACTATAATGTTAAGTATGCCTCTAGGGAGTGAATTAACAAATCTAATACCTACGATAACATTAAGCGAGAGAGCAAGGGTGATGCCAGCAAGTGGAGATGGACAGGACTTTACTAATCCAATAGATTATACAGTAACAGCAGAGGACGGAACACAGAGGATATATGAGGTGACAGTTGGAATATTCCCTGTGGTATCGTATAATCCATATGAAGGAAATAGACTAGGGGCAGGAGACTTATACAAAGAAGATTTATTTACAGTATCAAATATAGAGCCAAGAAATTATAACTATAAAGTAACTTTAGGAAGCTATGAGAGAGAAGGAGTGGCAACGGCGGTAGGAAATGATTTTGATATATCTATAGTTGATCCGAATAGTACAAATAACGGAAGTGATCAAGTGGTTAATAGCATGAACAATGAAAGCATGCCAGACGGAGAAGTTAACTTGAGTATATCCATAGACAGAATGCAATACTTTAATCAAACAATAAATAAGGAGCAGTACAGTCTTAAGACATCGGAGGATGTACAGGGAATACAACACGATTTAGTAGGAGATTATGAGCTTATGAATGATGTAGACATGATAGGATTAGATTTTATTCCGATAGGTTATGATATTGATTCTTCTATCGGTGGACATGTTGGTGGAAAATTTAATGGAAGTATTGAAGGTAGAGGATATACAATATCGAATGTCACTATCACATACGATAATCGTTATATTGGATTTATATCGTATGCAGAAATAAATTCAGAGCTTAATAATATAGCCTTGATAAATACTAATAGCAACTCAATTTCTAGTAATCTATATAAAGGAGGATTAGTAGGTTTTAATTTAGGAGTTATTACAAACAGCTATATTACAGGAAATGTTTCTGGGAGGTTTTATGTAGGAGGTCTTGTAGGGGAGAATAGAGGAGATATTGAAAATAGCTATTCTGAAGTAGTAGTCGGTGGGGGTATTGTCATAGGAGGACTTGCGGGAAGAAATTACAGAACTATTAGAAATAGCTATGCTATAGGAAGCGTTTCTGGAGATACTGTCGTTGGAGGACTTGTGGGAGATAATAGAGGAGATATTGAAAATAGCTATGCCATAGGAAGTGTCTCTGCAGTGGTTCCCAGTGTTGGAGGACTTGTAGGAGATAATCGAACAGAAGGAGTCATCACCAGTAGCTACTGGGATATAGGAATAAGCGAACAAAATATAAGTTCCGGCGATGGAATTGGAATTAACCCAACAGAAGGAACAAATACGATAAGAGATGACGGAGATGGTACATATTCAGCTATGGACGATAGTAATACTAATGTAGATGTATTTGTGGATTGGAAATTTGGCACTGATAACAGCAATCCATGGGTATATTTGGGTGATAGTCAATGGCCTATTTTGTATTGGCAAGAGGAAGCTCAACCGTAGATATATTTTATATATACAAATATTTTTAAAATTTTCATTCATTGAGTAGTATGCTTGAGGTCTAGAAGTAAGTGGTGAGTATTGTTATATAATTTATTGAAGAAAGAATATTTTTTATATATCTTTTCTAGTATTTATTTTTCGTCAGAACCCTTAACAGGGTCTTACTTCTTTTGTCGGTGAAATTCTATCCAAGAAAATTGATACTTATAAACTTCAAAAAAAACTTTTTTTATTGGAGAGGTTGTAAAAACCTCTCCGTAGCTAAGTGTATTTACAATTAGTAAAAGCTGTTTTCGATAAATAAAAGATATAAAATAACTATATAGGCTCTATAGTTATTTGAAAGGGATATGAATTGGTTCTTGCTAAAAAAAGTGCTAGTTTCTTTTTATCTTCGGCTTCTTCTTTTGTATATGAGCCAAATTTTGCTGACCCTTTGTAATGAGTCATAAGCATTAGTCTATTGGCCTGATGTTGTGTTAACTTAAAAACTATAATCAGTATTTCTACGACAAAATCCATGGGAGTCACATTATCATCCCACAATATACAGCAGTATTTTGGCGCTTTGCCTAGAGACATGTCAACTTTCTTTTTCTTCTTTACTTTACTTGCCGTATCTGTCTTTATTTTAGTTTTAGTCAGAGTCATATATTTAATGATAAAAATAATATTTTATCTATTCGATAATTCTCATAGATAAGTCAATTGCTTTTATATTTTTAGTCAAGCTTCCAAGTGATATATAGTCTATGCCTAATAGTGCTAAATTTTTTATTATTTCTTTATCAAATTTTACACCTGAAGCTTCTAGCTTGATTTCTTGATTGGTTTGATTGCGCATATCTATAGATTTTTTTATATTGTCAAAGCTAAAGTTATCTAACATTATTCTATCTGGACAAGCAAGTAGCGCTTCTTCTAGCTGAGGTATAGATTCAACCTCTACTTCGATCCAAGTTTTATCGTCTTTTCTTATAGATTTTGCATTATTGACTGCTTTATCTATTCCACCTAGAGCTATTATGTGATTTTCTTTTATTAAGAAAGCATCAGATAGACCTAGCCTATGATTGCCACATCCACCTATATTGACAGCATATTTTTGGGCATATCTCAGAGAGGGGATTGTTTTTCTTGTATCTAAAATAATAGTTTTTGAATTCTTAGGTAGCCAAGAATAAGCTTCTCTACTGATAGAGGCTGTGCTACTAAGAGTTTGTATAAAATTTAATATACTTCTTTCTGCCGTTAGCAGTATTTGAGAAATACCATATATGTGGCATATAGTTTCTCCTGCATATGCATAAGAGCCTTCTTCAATTTGCCAGTCTATTTTTATAGGATATTTTTCCTCATGTCTATAGCCATATTTATCCTTAATTTGGTTTAAAATTTCTTCTACATAGGGCTTTCCACAAAAAACCATATTTTCTCGTGTAATTATTTTAGCTCTTGATATTTTATTTGCAGGTATAAGTAAAGATGTTAAATCTATTGAAGGGCAATCTTGCTTAAGCTCAAGAGCGACTGTCTCTGCAATATAACCATTATACATAAAGTCATTAATTTTTGAATGTAAGAATATTTACTAGCTTATAGGATATAAGTTTATCGAAGTAATAATACTTGACTAAATAACTTAAAAGTATCACTAGCGTATTAAATTGTATTCATTTAGTTTTATTAATTTGGGTTTATTCATCTGGGATATCATTAGGGTTTATATCTTCATCTGTGAATATTACACTCGATGCAGGGTCTTCTGGCAATACACAAAATTTGGGTTCTTCAGCCAGAGATAATGGACAACTAGCACTAGGGTTGCTACTACCTAAGGCATATCTTGTTGCAGAGTTAAATGGAATTACAAGATCTACTCCTAAGGTTAGTTTATAAGAATCAATGTCATTTTCTGTTTGAGGAGGCGCTCCAAAAGAAATTAATGCAGATTCACCTCCAGAGACTGTCTCATTATATACTTCTACTACTATTCGTGAAAAAGGCAAAAAGAAGAAATCAAATCCAAAGCCATATTGTAAGACACTTAATGATCCAGATATTTGTTCAGAAGCAATAGATGTTTGAACTAAATCATAAGTATTTTCATGATAGGCAACCTTAAAATACGGTTGCCAGTCACCTACATCACCTACTGCTCTATCTAATCTAGGGTAGAGCTTTAATTCAGCGCCAAGAGTCGCTACATCATATAGTTTAGTAGCTTCTTCTGTTGTAAAGACTGAGCTATTTGAGGATATAAGCTTACCCATTATCTCAGTTGAACCCGCATAAACAGCACCAATAGATAACCAGGGTACGACATCAAAACCTGCTCTAAATGTGACATTTGGGTCTGGCTCTATGTATAGATCATAATCCTCAGTATCTACCTTACTAGATAAATTGTTTATATAGCTAGCACCAAAGTAAAAACCAGAACGGTAATAGTCATCTGCTTTAGAATATTTGTACGTAAACGAAGTTGCGATAAATATAACTAGAAAATAAACAAGTACTTTTTTAATATTTATAAGTATATAGTTAATAGAAGCCATAATTATAAATTCGTAATATTAGGATAGTCTTTTACTACATTTAACAGTAAATTTCCTATCAGTTTCTTTCTCCATGACAATAAAATTTTTGGCTTAGTTAATTTGCTTTCATGTTTTAGATAAGTTAAAAATTCTATTAAATCCTTTCTTCTAGCAATTATATTAGTAGGTAAATTTAGTTCTATAGACTTTTTATTAACTACATCTTGTAAAGCATTAATAACTTTTTTATTATTTTTTATAAACTGCCTCTCGATAGTATTATCCAAATATATAAAATTATTAGGAATACTATCGTATAACTCATTTTTAAATTTTATATATTCAACATCATTATCAAAAAATGAATATATTTTTTCATTATCTAATTTTTTTTTCAAAATATCAATATTATCACTAATAACAAGAAAGTTTATTTTATTATTTGAAAGAATTCTATTTATTATTATATTTCTTTTTTTTGCTAATTTATCCCTCCAAGCTAATAATACACTAAGCCAATAAGATTGTTGCTTATTTAAATTAAGATGCTTCCATTTTAGATGAGGATGTTTTAGTGAAGCGTCATTATTAATACTATCTAGTATTTCTACTATATTGTATTGAGTTTCTTCGTATATAAGGGAACTAATGACGTCAGTATAAATTAATTTATAATAAATTTCTGATAAATAAATAACATCTTCACATGCATATTTTAGCTCACTATTAGATAATGGTCTTTTACGCCAGTTTATTAGCGTATGTAATTTATCAATTTTTTTATTTAACAGAATCTCCAATAAATTTTGATAGCTTAGCTGTTCGCCATAATTTAAAAAATGAGCCGCTATTTGCGTATCGAATATATTCTTTGGTATGGAATTGGTTAGTAAATATAAAATTTTTATATCTTCTCTTAGAGAATGTATAACTTTTATAATATTTTCATCCTCTATGAGTTCTTTTAAAGGATTCCAGTTTGTGATTTTTTTTGAGCATGGGTCTATTAATAATACACTTTCGCCATCACTAATTTGTATCAAAGCAGGTATAGGAAAATAAGTATTTCTATATATAAATTCTGTGTCTATAGCAAGTAAAGGCTTATTGCAGAGGCTATTTAATCTATATTCTAATTCACTTTGTGTTGAAATCCATTGCATTATAATTTATATAGTAAATAGACTTATCATCTTCTTTTAGTGATTCTATGGTATTTTTTTCTTAAGATTATATACACTATTAGATATACTATAGACATCATGATAAACAGCCCAAATAATATTATAGTCTTAGTTTGAAATAGTAGACTTATTAGTTGTATAGGTAAAAACATTCCTAATAAAGTTGTTGTGACTATCACATGATATTGTCTATTTGAGAGATTCTTAAATATATCTTTATATATGTATATTAAAATTAAATGAAGGTGATATGGGTCTGGTTTTAATGGAGATGTTTTTTCTATCAGAGACTTTCTTATCATAGAGAATAATAACTCAGCCCCTGGATAGATAAGCCATAACATGATGAGCCATGGAGATATATCCGTATTCATAGATAAACTAATGCATAAAAGTGCAGTCATAAATCCAATGAGATATGCCCCGCCATCTCCTGTAAAAATATAGCCCATAGGGAAGTTTAGTACAAAAAGGCCACTAAGTGCACCTAGAAATATTAAACTTATGTTAAGGGAGAAAGTGTCACCGTGAGTACTAGATACAAAGATAATCAATAATGTCACAATTATTGAGTAGCCTAGCATAAGTCCATTATATCCATCGATTATATTTATAGCATGAGCTAAACCACTAATTGCCAATACTGTTAAAATCAGGGCCCCAAATGATATAGAAGTGTTTATATATTCAAAGTGCCAGGATATGTTGATCAGATTATCAACAAAATCAAAACCAGTTCTCGAAATGTTGATGTTAAGAAAAATAGATGCAAGCAAAGCGCTTAATAAAGCTAAAAGAAGTCTTTTAACAGGGGAAACATTTTTCCATAAATCTTCTATTAAGCCACCAATAAATACAGGAAGTATGGTTATTATGAAGATTAATAAATTATAAGTAGTTAATTCATTTACTAATGATAGTGATATCAAGCCTATAATTATGCCGATAATTATAGATATACCTCCTATTCTAGGAGTGGGTGTTTCATGTACTTTCTGAAATCCATCGTTTGTATCGGTTGAAATAGAAAGATGGTATTTTTTAGTAATAAGTAATAATAACCCTACAATAAGACTAGAGATAAAGCTTACTAAGAAAAAATGTATCATGTGATTTAACTTTTTTGTTTATGCTCTTTATGCTTATAGAATGTTAATAAACACGGTGTTATGATAAGAGTGATAACTGAAGCAAAAGCCAGTCCGCCACTAAATGCACTAGCCATTTGTACCCATAATTGTGAGCTAGGAGAATCATAATATACAACTCTCTGTAGAAAGTCTACCGATAACTTTGCAACTAATGGAAACAAACCTAAAATAGTAGTTGCACTAGTGAGAGTAACAGGTCTAAGTCTTTCTAAAGCAGCTCTATAAGCTGCTTCTTTAACTGACATGCCCTCCGCAAGAAATGTTTTAAATGCATCTATCAGTATTATATTATTATTTATAACTGTTCCTGTTAGCATCATTGTAGCAAGACCTGACATAACAACACTAAAGGGTTGCTGAGTTATAAGTAAACCTAAGAAAAGTCCAGGGAATGCAAATATTATAGCTGTCAATAGTACAAATAAAAGATATATACTATTTACAACCCATATTAATATTAATACAGTAAACAGTAAAGCTATAAGAAATGCTGATATTAAGAAAGTACCTGTCTCTTCTATATCTTCAGCATCTCCTCCAAATCTCCAGCTTATACCATTAGGTAAATTTTCATTTTCTAAAGTTTCAGATATATTCTGCATGGCTACAGCAGGAGGTATGTCATTTACATTAGCTGAGATTTCGTATGTATTTTCTAGCCACTTTCTTTTTATAGAAGGAGACTTTTCCATTATATTAGATTTTATAAGAGAATTTATTGATATTACACCTAGATTTGTTTGTAGTTTAATATCTTGTAAAGAGTTTATATGTTGAAGCTCTAAAGGTGCCTGAGCTACAATAGGTATAGGATCATCGCTAAGAGCTGTATTATTAAACTCAGAAATTTTAAATCCTTCTTTTGTATATAGTCTTATCCATGAAGAGATTTCTACTAGATTTAGTCCATATCTTGCCAAAGCTTCTCTATCAACTGAGTATTGTATTTCAGAGCCTTCTGAAGATAAATCACTAGAGACATCTACTAGATATTGTGATTCTTTCATCTTATTTTCTATAGCTTCGGTTACAGAAGATAAAAGGATGGACGAGCCTGATATTTCTAAATCAACATCTGAATCTGATTGTGGAGGCCCACCACCACCACCTGACTTAATAACAGTCTCTATTCCATAAACATTATTTAATCTATTTCTAATTTCTGATAGAAGGTCTTGATAGGCAATAGATCTGTCTTGCCAATCTACTAGTTCTAGCTCTATTCTGCCAATTTGGGATTCTGATGAGCTTCTAGATGCTGAAAGTCTAGATGTTGAGAATACATTTTCTATATCTGGCAGATTTCTTAACTGTACTTCTACATTTTTAACTATCAAATCTCTTTCATGTAAAGATAAGTTACCGGATACATTTATATCTATGTTTATTACTTCTGGATCAGTTTCTGGAAATAATATTAATCCTTGGTTAAATTTGTAATATAAAAATGATATTAGGCTAATAAGTGATATTATTAAAAATATACTTGTTTTTCTATTTCTTATAGTAAAAGATACTATTTTTGAGTAGATATTAGTACAAAACCCAAGGTTATTATAGTCGATATCGTAGTTAATGCTTTCAGTTGTACCTTTTTTTCTGGATAAGCCTCCGATTATAGGAAGTATTATAGTTGCTACAAAAAATGAAGCACCAAGAGTTATGGGTATGGCAAGCGGAAAATAAAACATGAACTCACCAGGCAAGCCAGGCCAAAATAGTAAAGGTAGGAATACAACTATAGTTGTCAATGATGATGCAAAAATAGGAGACATCATTTTCTCTGCGGATGTGATAAATGCTTGTTTTGGGGACATACCTTGAGCAATTCTTTTATCAGCATACTCCACGATTACAATACCACTATCTACGATCATACCTACACTTAAAATAAGTGCTATTAATAAAATAATATTTAGCGTATAGCCTGAAAAAAATAATACTGATAATGCTATTAAAAAAGAAAAAGGTACGACTAAGCTTACTAAGATACCAGATGAAACATTTAAGGCTAAAATTACAATAACTAAAACTAAAACACTTGTTAAGATAACTGTATTAACAAGCTCATTAAATGAATCTCTGATAGATTTAGATGTATCATTACTATATATTATATTTATATCGTCAGGAATAGTCTTCCTAAAATCTTCAACATTTTCTTTTACATTATCTATGGTTTCTAATACGTTTTCACCTCTTGCATTAATTATTTGGATAGAAATATTTGCCTCTCCATTAAGTCTAGATATAGAGTTAGGAACGGAGTAATCCCATGTAAAGGACGCTATATCCTTAATTTTAAGTACATTATCTGTATTTGTTGTTATAGGAAACTCTAGTATGTCATTTAAGTTATTTATTGTTCCTGGTATGTCTATATCGAATGTACCATAATCATTGTCTAGTGAGCCGGTTGTGACACTTATATTATTGTTACGGAAAATACTTACAACTGTAGATAAGGATAAACCATAGTTTTGTATTTTATTTATATCTAATATCACCTTAAAAACCGGAGTTCTTTTCCCAAAAGTTTGGGCTTCTGAAACACCTGGTACGCTGGATAGCCTTGTTTCTAAATTATTAGCAACCGTATAAAGCTCCGTTAAATCACCACTTCTATTAGTTATATAAATATTTAATATGGGAAATTCTGATGTATTGATTTCATTAACATTTGTATTAGTATCTTCAGGAAAATCTTGACTAACACTATTAATGATATCATCTATATCTATTTTTGCTTGGCTCATATCTGCTCCAAACAAGAACTCAGCTCTGATATTCACAGCTCCTCTTGAAGAAGTAGTATAAACCTCATCTATGAAATCAACTCCTCTTAATTCTCTAATTATAGGCAGTGCAATTAAGCTATCACCATCTTCTGCAGATAAACCTTCTGTATATGCCGATATAAATATTACAGGTATAGAGATGTCAGGGTAGTTTTCTTTGGCTATACGAATATAACTACTTACACCTATAAATATTAATAAAAATATAAAAAGTAAAGAAAAGCTTCTTTTTATATTTAATAAGTTTAGAAGTGATGAAATCATGTTTAATTTAAAATGAAAAAGAATTACTAAAACAAAAGAGGTATTTGTCAATAAAATTAATTTTCAATGGAATCTAATATTATAGGATTAACTACAGAGTTTATTTCGGCAGTTCCTCCTAATGTGATGACTTTGATGCTAGCATTCTCTTCGCTATTATTTATAGGAGAAATAGCAACATTTATGTTATCACTGTCCCATATTCTTACAGGTAAAAATTCAACAATATTTTCTTCATTAACTGTTTTTATGCCTAACTGACCTGATTCATCTGTTAGCAATAATGATGCAGGAATATTGAAAGCAGACGAAGAACCAGCAAAAATATTTATATATGCTGTCATATTTATAGGTAAAATTTCCTGTTTTGAATTATCTATAGATATTTCAATTTCATACAATCTATTTGCATCAGCTATTTTGTGTATATAGCTAATCTCTCCTATAAACTCTTGCAAATTAGCAAGAGTAATTAGAGCTTTTTGACCTTCCTTTAAAAATGAAAATTCTCTCTCTGAAACCCTAGTTACGACTTCATAAGGATTTAAGTCATATACGGTTGCTATATCTTGTCCAGTTACTATATAGTCTCCTTCATCTATTTCTATACTATCTATATATCCAGAAAAAGGTATTCTAATTTGGGTATTATTATAATTATCTAAAGATATCTTATGGTCAGATCTAGCTTGAAAGTAGCTAACGGCAACTCTTTGTTTTTCAAGCTCTGATATTAAATTTTCTTTGAATAGCTCAGTTGCTGCATTATTTTCAAGCTCTAACTGGCTTAAAAGGGCATTGGCTCTATCCAAATCTTCTTTTCTATGCTCTATATCCAACCTAGCCAATACGGCTCCTTTTCTAAGATATTTACCTTTTACAGGAAGGATTGCAGAAACAGTACTGGTGGTTTTTGATTTTATAGAAACTTCTCTATGTGCTTGAGTGAAGCCTGTTAATTCAATTTTTCGCTCTATTTCTTTTGGTGATATTTCTTCTATGTATACACTTTGTATTTCTTCTGTGTCATTTGGACTATTTGCGCTACCATTGCTATCACTTTGCTCTACTGATTCTATGGTTTCGTCACTTTCATTGCTAGAAAATAGTATTCCACTTAGAAACCAAGCTAGTATAGATAGTACGACTACTGCAGAGACAATAATATTTAGTTTTGTACTTTTGTGACTTTTTAACGTATTACTCATATTTTAAGAATTGAATAGATAATTTACGAATACTATTGTAATTATGTTAATAAATATATTATATGCTATTTGCTATGTGGGCTCGTTTTTAGTTTTTTCATTTGGTTCATTCGTTAGCTGTACTTGTAGATAGTCTATTTTCCTAGCATTTCCTGCAACGACTTTAAATAAGAATGGTTTTTCAAAAAATTCCTCATTTAGTTGAGGAACTTCACCTACTTTATCGAGTAGCCATCCACTCATTGTTTTATATTCTTCGCTTATAGACGCGTTAAATAATTTATTAAACTCCTGAACTGGCATTAAGGCGCTCATTTTATATGTTCCAGGCTTAGATTCTTTTATATTATTTACTACATCGTCATGCTCATCTTCTATTTCACCAACAAGCTCTTCAACAATATCTTCTATGCTAACTATACCTGAGAATTTTCCATATTCATCTATTACTATAGCAATATGGTTTCGTTTATCCCGCAATTCTTTTAATAGAACGAGTATTCTTTTACTTTCAGGTACGGTTACTACAGGTCTTATTAGGTGAGATAGGTTTATTTTTGTATCGAAAGTCTTTTTCTTACAAAGGGCTTCCCAAAAGTCTTTAATAACTAAAATACCCACTACGGTATCGTCATTATTAACTACAGGAAATCTAGAATGTCCTTCGTAGAATGCGTTTAAGATATCGTTCATATTTGCATCTAGCTTCAAACATTCTACTTGTGATTTTGGTGTCATTATATTACCACAACTAGTAGTACCTATATCTAGAGTTCTCAAAAGCAGATGAGATGTTTCATTTTGTATCGCATTATCTCTGGTGAATAATTGATTTAATATGTATTTAAGTTTTTTATAGGTTAGTTTGCCTATTAATTTAGTAATAAATTTGTATATTATTCTTTTACAAAGTGAAATTTCATTTAAAGATATCGCCATTTTATAAGACTCTCCAATTAGCTAAAATCGGATACACTTTTTTCAAGTATAGTTTGAAGCCGTTTAATTCGAGTACTATATATCCAATTTTTTGTATAGTTTTACAAAATTTTAAAAAGTGAATTTTCATATTAAATGATATCGGTATTTTATAAGATTTTCAATTAGCAAAGCCAGATAAACTGTTTGCCAAGTACATTTTATTAAAGCCAAGCGATTTAAGGGCTATAGCTTCAATTTTTTGCATAGCTTTTTCTTGTTCATCTGTTAGGTGATCATATCCTAAGATATGAAGCATTGCATGCACTGTTAGATGCGCCCAGTACCCTTGCCAGTTTAGATTATATCTTTGTTGTTCGTCAATAAGTACAGGTAAACAAAAAATCATATCTCCCATATATAGACCACTTACAACACTGCCAACATCGTAATCTATAGATATAACATTAGTTGACTTGTTTTCGTTGCGCAATGTTTTATTTAAGTCTATACCTGTCTGCTCATCTACGATTTTTATACCTATTTGGAACCGATGTTTTAATTTTAAGTAATTTAGGACACTTTTTATAATAAGGCGAAAATAACTATTATCTGGTAAAAATAAAGTTTTTTTTAAGTAATTTCTAGAATAACTAGATTCTACAAATAGCTTTATAGTGTAAGTTTTACTCATGATTTATTACATTTTAGTAACATCAGAGGCTAAGGTATAAATATTTAATTTTTATTATATGCGGATAGTATTTTCCGAACCAATTCATGCCTTCTTACATCTTTTTCAGAGAACGTAAAAAATCCTATATCATCGATTCCAAATAAGGTGTTTTGTGCATGTATTAGTCCTGATTTTTCATCACAGCTTAAATCAGTTTGTGTTGGATCACCTGTCACAGCTACTATAGAGCTAAAACCTATCCTTGTTAAGAACATTTTCATTTGAGAGATACTAGTATTTTGTGCTTCATCTAAAACTATAAATGACTTGCTTAAAGTCCTGCCTCTCATAAAAGCCAGAGGGGCAATTTCTAATTTTTGCTCTTCTTGCCACTTATTCACTTGTTCTACACCTATAGTCGCATGCAAAGAATCAAAAAGGGGGCGCAAATAAGGATCAATTTTTTGTGTCATATCTCCTGGTAGAAAACCTAATTTTTCACCTGCTTCTACAGCTGGGCGAACTAATATTATTTTATCTACTTTTTGCTGGAGTATAGCTTCTACTGCTAATGCAATAGCTAGAAATGTTTTTCCTGTGCCAGCAGGTCCTATACCAAAAGACACAGTTAAATTTCTCAGTCCATTAACATAAGCATTTTGCACAGGAGTCCTTGTAATTATAGACATTTTGGGCGTCTTAATTTGAGATTCTTCTTTGGGTGGCTTAGATGCGTTTTCTTTATTTTTATCAATTCTGGATTTGTTAATACTTAAATCTTCATCTTCTTTGTGATTTAATGTCTCTAAATGAGCAGGATTTAAGTAATTGTGCATATCACTTTCATCCAAGTCATTTTTGAATTTACTTAACATATCTTTTTTTATTAGCTCTAAAAGTTGTTTTGTTTTATGTATATTTAAGTCGGATTCACTTACTATTGTGAATGAATGCCCTTTATGTAATATTCTTACCGATAGGGCATTTTCTATCATTTTTATATGAGTATTTTGAACTCCACAAATCTGTTGTACTATAGATAATGGTAGAGATTCATTGAAACAAAAGCCTAATTCATAATTCTCTGGCATAATTTAGCTAAATTTGGCTGTGAAGTTATTATTGCTATATCTATATTTGAAGCTCCTCATTTATTTTATTGAAACTTTATTTTTCATATTTAATTTTTCTTTCACTTGTTTTATGAAACTACTTTTTTTAGAAGGTTCGTCAACTAGCAGTTTTAGATTATCATCATCTGAAATATCAACATTAACCGAAGTTTTAGTCTTAAAGTTTGAACCTAGTATTATTTCAGATAATGGTTGTCTTATTTGGTTACTTATCAACCTATTCATAGGACGAGCTCCCATTTTATCGTCAAAACCATTTAATATTAACCAGTCTCTTGCTTTTTGTGAAACTTTCAGTTGTATATTTTTAGGGTCTAATTGAAGTTGTAATAGGTCTAATTGCTTGTCAACTATGTTGCCAATTTCATTATTACCAAGTGACTTAAATTGTATAATTGCATCTAAACGATTTCTTAGCTCTGGTCTAAATTGCTGCTCTATAATTTTCATCATATCTGAGGAATTATCTTGTTTTATAAAGCCCATGTTCTCTTTACTAGTCTGTTCTGCACCAGCATTAGTTGTGAATATAATTACAGTATTTTTAAAATTTATTTTGGAACCATTATTATCCGTGACCGTACCGTAATCAAGCATTTGCAAGAATATATTATATACATCTGGATGCGCTTTTTCTATTTCGTCGAAAAGAAGAAGAGAATATGGGTGCTTCATAACTGAGTCACCTAGAATACTTTGCTGTTCAAAACCTACGTATCCAGGAGGAGCACCTATTAGCCTAGAAACAGCGTGCTTTTCCATATATTCTGACATGTCGAACCTTAGCATTTTTATACCAGCTAAGTCAGCTAATTGCTTTGTTAACTCTGTCTTACCTACACCAGTTGGTCCAAAAAATAAAAAGGAGGCAATGGGCCTAGACTCTTGATTTAAGCCAGAGTATGCGATTTTCATAGCATATGATAGCTGCTTGATTGCTTCATCCTGACCAAAGATAACTTTTTTCAAGCCTTTTTCAAGGTCAATGATTTTCTTGACATCATTTTTACTAATAGTGGTTATAGGTATATTAGCCGCCTTGGAGATAACTTCAGCAATTTGCTTGGCACCTATGTTTTTTTTGCGTTTTTCTTTAGGTAAAATTCCTTGAAGTGCTCCTACTTCATCGATGATATCTATGGCCTTATCTGGTAAGAACCTATCAGGAATATATCTTACTGTGAGATCTATAGATGAGTTAATCGCATCATCTGTATACTTTACATTATGAAATTTTTCGTAGTTTTTTCTAAGCACTTTGAGTATTTCAACACAATCGTCTTTACTTGGCTCTAAAATATCTATTTTTTGAAAACGTCTAGATAAAGCGCTTTCTTTTTCAAAAACAGTCCTATATTCTTTGTATGTTGTAGAGCCAATACATTGAACTTCCCCTGAGTTTAGAATAGGTTTTAATAGATTTGCTGCATCTACTGAATTGCCAGATGTTGCTCCAGCTCCTATCAATGAGTGTACTTCATCTATAAATAAAATAGATGATTCTAATTCTTTAATTTCATTAATTAAGCCTTGTAGTCTTTTTTCAAAGTCTCCTCTATATTTTGTACCTGCGATTAAACTCATCATATCTAGAGCATAAATCGTTTTGGACTTTAATTTTTCTGGAACTTTCTTATGATGTATAGCTAGAGCTAAACCTTCTACAACAGCAGTTTTACCAACTCCGGGCTCACCTACTAATATTGGGTTATTTTTCTTTCGTCTACCTAGTATTTGTGCCATGCGTAAAATTTCTTCTTCTCTTCCTATTACAGGGTCTATCTTACCTTGAGCTGCTTTTTCTACTAAATCAACTGTAAATTGACTTAAAAACGATGGAGCTTCTTCTTCCTCTTCTTTGATTTGTTTATCTTGTGGGGCTTGTTGAGCTTTATTTTTTTTCATAGCAGAATGTTTAATTATTTCTGCATTATTCATATAAAATTCTCTGACTTTATCGAAGTTTACTCCTTGTTCACTTAGGATAACTACAGAAGCGCTATCTTTCTCGCTAAACAAAGCTGCTAAAACATCGATTCCTCCAACATCTACAATTTTATTACCAGATGCAATATGCTGTGACTGTGCAACTGCTCGTTTTATGACTCTATCAAAAGCAGGTGAGGGTAGTAGCACATAGTCTTCATTTTCTTGTGGACGGTTAAATTTATTTACATGTTGTCTTAAAATACCTCTTAGTCGTACTACATCAATAGTCATCTGATTCAATAGAACTCGCACTTCTATGTTATCTAAAAGTGCATATAGTAGATGTTCTAGAGTGACGTATTTATGCTGATTTTCATGAGCAAAGTGGAAAGCTTTATTCAATGATATTTCTAATTCTTTATTTATACCCATATTTTTATAATTAATTTCTTTAAGTTTTTAATGAAAACTATTAGCGAAAATTAGCTATTATTGAAAGTTATCTATTATCTATTATACCGTTATAAATATTTCGTCCTTGTAAATATTATATCGTCATAAATATAATAATAGCCCACTTAATAAGCTTATTAGCTATTATGGGGACTGTATATATAAAATCAAGCTCATGATTATCCATCTTTTATATACATTTTTTATAGTTATTTTATTTGATTATCGTCGTTTTGATTTATTTCGTCATTCTTTACAGCATCATCCTTTGTTTCTTTTTCATTGAAAGGCAAGGGTCTTTCATCTGAAAGAAATAAAATAAATTTTAATACGCTTTTTATATATACATAGAAAGACTTTGAGATGGATGATATGCCAGAGTGATTTTTTCTAAATATTAGCTGATGTGCAGACTGAAATATAGCTATAAGTAATGCAAACCATGCCATAAAGTAACCAACTATCAAGAAAACAATAGTAAATAATATACGTAATAACGTGTCTTTATTACATAAATTATCAAATAACAAAGTATTAAAAATATTTTTGGTTTTATTTAATACATTACCTTTGCTACTTGTCTTATCTGCTGAGTTATCTACATCTATTTCTGATTTATCTTTGTTTTCGTTTTCTTTAGATGTATGTGTTTCGGATATAGTAACCATATTTTCATATGGATTAAAGCTGTTACGTTTGTATCCTTTTGGGGCTAAATCTTCCATATACTGCCTGTAAAATTGAATTTTAATTTTTTTAATTTGTAAATAGGTTTATTGTATCTTCACTATAATAGTATTATATATTATTTTTGAAATAATATATAATAAAGGCATATTAAAGCTGTCTTCCATGATAACTCCTAATTTAAATACAATGTTTAACATAAATATTGTATCTATATTAAAATTATATATCCTAAATTTTTCAATTTAACTATACTAGACGATAAAAACACGATAATAATTTTATGAGAAATAAGAAAATAGGCATATTAGGAGGAACTTTTGATCCAATTCATTCAGGTCATATTGCGATGGCAGAATATGTTTTAAAAAAGAAAATGTTGGATGAAGTGTGGCTTATGCCTGCAGGTAAGCCACCTTGGAAAAAAACTAAAACTAAGGCTGAAGATAGAATGAAGATGATAGAACTTGCTATAGAAGGGAAAGATAATATAAGAATCGAGGATATAGAGTACAGGCAAAATAGAATTTCATATACATCAGATACAATTTATGAGCTCAAAAAGAAATATGTTGATGGGTATGACTTATATTTTCTAATGGGTGTCGATTCAGCTAATAGAATGCACTTATGGGAAAACTGGGAATATATAGCTCAAAAAGTACATTTAATAGTTTTTTCCCGTGATGGGAAATTATCCTTAGATAATGATTTTTACAGTAAGTATAAAAGTCAGTCAGATACAAAAGGGATTACTATAGTTGATAATTTTCAGTATGATATCTCCTCGACTGGTTTAAGAGGTATTTTTTCTAAATACTATATTAATATAAATAAGGCTGATATAAATAATCTGGATTTGGTCAATGACCTACTTAGTCTAATTCCTAAAGAAGTTTTGAGCTATATAGAAAATAAAGGGCTTTATAAAGAATAATTCTAGAAGCTTTTATCATGAAAGCATTTTATAACAAACTGTTTGATGAAAGGTGTTTTGCTTGTTTCTTTATTATAGTGTTAATGTTAAATTTTAAACTAAATATAACATGATTACACTTTTTAGTGTTTTTTCTAATAATAAATTTAACTAATTTATCAGTATTTACTAGATAAAGATTTAATCAAAATGTACATTATTTTCGAAATTATCTTTCCCTCGTTCTTTCTCATATTGATGGGCTATATTCTTGCTAAAATCAGTTATGTTAAAAAATCTTGGGGTGATGGCTTGATGTCTTTTGTTCATAGTGTCGCTGTGCCAGGTTTTTTATTTAATAATGTTGCTCAGCTAGAGATAGCAGATGTTTTTAACTTAAATATAAGTCTATCTTTTTTTTCTGGCATTTTGATAAACTTTTGTCTTTTAACTATATTTATATATAAACTCATGAGAGTCAAAGATTCTCTGGCTGTAGTTTTGGGCTTTGGTGGTACTTTCGGCAATACTGTATTAATTGGTATCTCCCTTGCCATTGCTTTTTGGGGTGTAGAAGGAAGTTTACCTATATATTCGGTAATAGGGCTACATTCTCCGATCTTATTTGCATTTTTGGCCGTACTGATGAGCTGCTCCAGTAAGCAAACTGACTTAAAATTACAAGTTATCACAATTGTTAAGGATTTGATGAAAAATCCTATTGTAGTTTCTATTGCTTTAGGAGCTATTTATAATTTTATTGGTTTTGGTTTAAGTCCGGTTATTAGTTCTGTTTTAGATAAATTTTCTGTTGTAGTATCAACTTGTGGTTTATTTGCTATAGGAGTTGCGCTAATTGATTTTCACTTTCGTGATAGCTTTTTATTGACTTTAATTATAAGCTTATATTAGCTCCTATTTTAGTGGGATTATTTGCTGTTTTTGTATTTGATTTGGATTTAGAGCAAATGCAGATAGCAGTATTTATGGCAGCTTTGCCAAGTGGTATAAATACCTATATCATAGCAAATTATTATAAAATAGGGGAGAAGATAAACTCAGGGGTGATTTTATTAAGTACAATGCTATCATTTTTTACTTTATCTTTAGTTTTCTACATTTTTGACTTTTTAATTAAAAGTAATTCGTTGGGCTGAATTTATTTTAGTTTTTTAAGGAATAACTATCTGACTATCTTGTTCTCTTGAAGATTGTTATTTGTGATTTTTAAGTAAAATAAATGTATTTTATATACTTTCTCTTTAAGACTATCTAGCGAGTTATTATTTTCTATAATATCATCAGCAAATGGGATTTTTTCGTCTGTGGGCATTTGTTTATCTAATATAAGATAAACTTGTTTTTTATCTACATTGTCTCTTTTCACTACTCTTTCAACTTGCTTATCTTCATTTGATTTTATTAGTAATACCCTATTAACACTATTGTAAAAATCACGCTTTTCGATAAGTTTAGGAACAATGATTATAGTATATGGTGAAGTTTGTTCTGAGGCTTTAGAAAATATCTCTTCGTGTATGTACGGCAGTAAAATATTTTCCAGTTTTAATAATTCGTCACTATTTTGAAATACTTTATTTTTGAGATAATTTCTATCTATCGAGCCTTCTTTTATAGAGTTTTCACCAAAACTATCTTTTATAGCATTTATAGTCTTTGGAAATTCAAAAGCTTTTTTTGTGGCATCATCGGCTTCTATGACAGGGACACCTAAGTTGCGAAAAAAAGTTCCTGCAGATGTTTTTCCACTTCCAATAGAGCCAGTTAAGCCTATCAATAAAGTCATAGCATTTTTTAATTTAAGTTAAATTAAATAAAATACATCCAGAAAATATATAAAAAACTACTTGTTACTAAGGATGGTCCAAATGGAAGAGCTTTTTTCCAATTCCAATTTTCTTTTTTTATAAACAGTGATATTGTATAGAATAGTATTGTTAAAAGTGAAGAGATAATTATTATATACTGTATAGCTAATATGCCAACGAATGCGCCTATCATTGACAGCGTCTTAAAGTCACCATGTCCCATCCCGTTAATACCTTTAGTCTTTAAAAATATAAAGTTTATAGTCCACAAGAATAAGTATCCCCAAGCTGCTCCTAAAACGCTTTCATATAAGGGTATAAACTTAAATACTAAAGTAATCTCTGCAAGGCTATTTATAATAAGAGCTACCCATAAGCCTGTAAGTGTAATATCGTCAGGTAAAATATAGTGTTTTAAGTCAATTATAAAAAGAGGTATTAAAAAGCTTATAAATATTAATAAATAAATGCCGATAACACTAGGTTCTAATAAAAATACAGATGCAAATAGAGAGGCACTAATTGACTCTATAAAAAAATACTGCTTTGGTATACGCTCATTACAAAATTTGCATTTGCCAGATAATAACAAATAAGATATTATAGGAATATTATGAAGCCATTTTATTTTGTTCTTGCACTTTGGGCAATGCGATGGTGGTGAGTAAAGATTAATAGGAAGTGTTGTATAGTTACTACTATTGGCTTTTTTTATATCATACTTCTCTGGGTCGCCAATTATCATGATAGGGATTCTATAGCACAGCATATTTATAAAACTGCCTATAGAAGCGCCAATTAAAAATAAAATAAAAGACAAAAAATATATGTTCTGTGAAAGAAATGTATCAAAAGCACTTTCACCAGCTATCAAATATAGTTGTGATAAATTTTCCATTTTTTATTTTATTTATTGCTTTTTATATCTTTATAATTAATTAATAAAGTTTATCTATCCTTTAGCTACAGTCCATTTATTATTAATAAAGTATAGTACAAATTTTGTTCTTTTTCCATTTGCGATAGAGCTTATATAGTAAGATTTTGTTTTTTTGCTAAAGCAGATAACTGTTGGATTGTTTTTGTCATCTTTTTTTGGAGCGAGAGCGAGAAATTGTAGATAATCAGGCAATTTATCTTTGCAAAGTTGAAGCTCTTCCACAGTAGGTGATTTGGTTTCTCTATGTTTAGGGTATTTGCTAGCGGCAAGAAATAGCCCAGAGCCTCCTTCACGTAACACAAAATGGTCATTAACTTTAAAACACTTTAATGAAGGTAGCTCTATAGGATCCATAGTTATCGGTGCAGGCTCTCCATTTTTCAGCATTTTTCTTGTTGTATTGCATAGATTGCATGCAAAGAAGCTACCAAACCTTCCTTTTCTTGCCTTCATTTCTCCATTACATTTATGACAAGCTAGAGTACTGTGTGACAATATATTCTTATTTTGTAGACTATAATCTCCTGATTCTAATATATAGTTAAGACATAAAGGATAGCTTCTACATATGATAAGCTTGTGCTTATTATCTTCCGCTAGATAAGAATCCATTACTGAGTTACATTTTTTGCAATGAGTAGCCTTGCGCAAAGAACTTTCTTCATCAGTTTCATCTAAGTTTTGATAATTTTCCTCTAAAGTAAGACTAAGTATATTTTTACAAGAATTTTCAGAGTTATTGTAGCCACTACAACCAATAAAAAGACCGTTCGAGCTATACCTTAAAATCATATCTTTAGAGCATTGGGAGCATTTTAGTTCTTCTAATGAGACAGCAAAAGGGATTCTATATTGGACTTCTTCTGAGATACTTATCTCTTTTTGTAATTTTTCATAAAATTCATCTAGTAAATGTTTCCATTTGATTTTTCCATCAGCTATAGAATCTAGTTTTTCCTCTAGGTTTGCTGTGAATTCATATCTCATGAGATCTGAAAAATCATGCTGTAATAGAGAATTTACTACCTCGCCTATTTTCTCAGCAAAAAATCTTCTTTTGTGTACGGAAACATATCCTCTTTCTTGTATAGTTGAGATTATAGAGACATAGGTTGAAGGCCTCCCTATTCCTCGTTTTTCAAGCTCTTGAACTAATAAAGCTTCAGTGTATCTAGCAGGAGGTCTGGTGAAGTGTTGAGTTGGTTTTATACTATCGAGAGTTAGAATATCATTTATTTTTAATTTAGGCAGTATAGGGTCTTCGCATTTTAAAGGCATGATTTTTGTAAACCCTTCAAATAGCATAACTCTACCTGCGCACTTTAACTCAAAGTCATTATCGTTTATGATAATCTTCGTATTCATAAATTGAGCAGGAGGCATTTGACTTGCAATAAACTGATTTTTTATTAAATTATAAAGATTACGCTCTTCTATACTATCTATGCTATTGTTATCAAAGTCAACTCTCGTAGGTCTTATTGCCTCATGAGCTTCTTGGGCATTTGCTCTAGATTTATAATAATTTGGACTTTCAGGTAAGAATTCATTGCCATAATTATTTTTGATGTATTTTCTTACACTTGCTATAGCCTCTTTACTTACTTGAGTAGCATCGGTTCGCATATAGGTTATTAAGCCTTTTTCGTATAGATGTTGGGCAACAAGCATGGTGCGCTTGATATTATAGCCTAGCTTAGAGCTAGCCGCTTGCTGTAAAGTAGACGTTACAAATGGAGGAGCTGGATTTTGTTTAGTTTTTTTTTCTTTTATATCAGATATTTTGAAATTTAGTTTTTCTATCTTTTTGATAAATTCTTCGGTTTCTTTTTGAGTTACTGGTTTAAACTCTTTGCCTTTATATTTATCGACGCTAAATGATAATTTTTCGCTCTTATCCGTTATTAAATTTACATCTACTCTCCAATATTCTTTAGCTATAAAAACTCTAATAGCTTGTTCTTTCTCACATATAAGCCTCAATGCTATAGACTGAACTCGACCTGCAGATAAGCCAGGTGCAACTCGTTTCCATAGTATGGGGGAAACACAAAAACCAACTAACCTATCGAGAAATCGTCTTGTTTGTTGTGCATGAACTCGATCCATACTAATTTGCTTAGGGGAATCAATTGAGCTTAAGATGGCGTTTTTTGTTATTTCACTAAAAATAATTCTCTCATAGTTTAGTTTACTTCCAAGTAGTTCTTTTAAATGCCAAGCTATAGCTTCACCTTCTCTATCCATATCAGTTGCAAGTATTATTTTTTCACAATCTTTTGCGATAGATTTTAGCTCTTTTATTACTTTTTCTTTTCCAGGCATTACTTCATAAATTGCTTTCCAGTCGTTTAGAGGGTCTATACCTAGTCTATTTACCCATTTTTCATGCTTTTGTTTGATTTTCTCTTCTTCTGTCAATTTTTTAGAAATTTCTTTTTTAGTAGTTTTTCTTTTTGAGGATGAGCCTTTTGGTAAATCCCTTATATGACCTACACTAGATTTAACTATATATTGGTTACCTAATATTTTTGATATAGTTTTTACTTTAGTAGGTGACTCAACTATTACTAACTTTTTAGAATAAGCAGCGCTCATTATATGTAATCCGTTATTTAGTTTAATTTGTTAAAGTAAAAAAATAAAAATGCTTAAAATACACAAGTTACAAAATGATAACCTATTTAATTAAAATTGAATATCTTGATGATAATTTTTTTTATGTTTAATGGCAGAACTGTAAAAAAACTTAATTTTAGGGAGGTTAATATTAAATTTTGATTTATTTTTGGAGAAAAAACTAGTCTTATTGAGTTTATGCGTTAATTTCTTCAAAATCAATTTGCTTGTAGATAATAATACATTCATTTTCATTAGTTTATCTGGTTCTATCCATTTCTGAAATACTCTTTCGGCTATCAATGATTCTATATTACTGCTCTCTTGGTTGAGTTTTTCTTCTGTTTATGTCATTTATATAGAGTGTTTGGAGTCGATATTGACACATTTTTATCTGTGGTTTGCTTCTCACATCTCTGTCGTACACTACCTTTTTAGATTTATGGAGCTGTGGAAAATAGATATTTAAGTACGATATAAGTATATTAGAAAATAGTTTTGTAAAGTGTACCATTAAGTTAATAATGTAAATTTAAGATTTTGCGATTTGTTTTGTCAGTGTAGAGAGTTCATAGAATTTTAAATATGTAAGTGGCGTGTATTTTTTAAGATTTGAGAATAGTCGCTATAAATAGGGTTTAAAAAGTGTTTAATAAATCGTTTAACAGCGTTTAAATGCCGTTTAAATAAGGTGTCTTGGCGTTTACATGTTTATAGATTTTTAAATATTAAAGCTACATGCCCCAAGAGCTGAAAAGATTCAGTCGTATCAGAGTTCTTTAAGTCTAATGTGTAGTCATCATAAGCTTTGTTATCACTTATTACTCTGAGTTTAAAATTATCTATGAGCATGAGTCTCTTGATAAGAAGAGAGTCTGCAAGCCTGAAGGCATAGAGTGAAGAGGATATTCTACGAACATCGTTTTTAGAGATATTTATAAGAATTGAGTCACCATCTTCTACAGTAGGTGTCATGCTATCGCCTCGCACATCAAGCATTTTGAGTTTATCAGCCGTTAGATTATGTTGATTTGCCCAATATCGCCAGATAGGTACTCTAAGACGCTCTTCATCTATAGGAAAAGCACCTCCGCCCGCACTAAAAGCGACATTTGGATAGTAGTCCACTACGATAAAGTCATCGAAGGGCTCTTTGTCTGAATTAAGTGACACTTTTTCCGAATTGAGTGACATTAAAGTGACACTTTTTGGCATTGAATTGAGTGACATAGATAGAAACGCGTCGATTGAAATATCAAATTGTTCTTTGATTTTTCTCAGGATTGATAAATTTGGTTCTGACCTGCCATTTTCCCAATGAGAAATAGTCCTTTGCGTAACTCCTAATAAATCTGCTAACTCTTTTTGACTAAAAGAATTAGTATCCCGTAAAGACTTTAATAAATCTGAGTAGTTTTGTTCTAAAGGTTTCATAAAAAATGTTCTAAAAATAGTTGACATAAAGCAATAGCATAAAAATATAGCATGAACGTCTCTACGGAAGTGACGTTCAAAAGTACTATAAAATACTCAATACTACTGGTTACCAAGTTTTAAATAGAGCTTTGATAGCATATCTTCGGTTATTTTATTTATATCGTATAAAGGTTTCCATCCCCACTGTTCTCTTGCACAAGAGTCATCTACGCTATCAGGCCATGAGTCAGCTATACTTTGAATTAGTGGGTTTGGTTCATAGATAATCTTAAAATCTTTTATATTAGCCTTGATTGCATTTTCAAAGTCCTTTGGAGTTGCTGCAAATGATGTTATATTAAACGCATTATAATGTTTTAGTTTTGTTTTATCTGCAGACATTAATGAGATAATGGAGTGCACAGCGTCATCCATATACATCATATCCATTTTAGTGTTTTCTGATAGTGGACACCTATATGATTTGTGTTTTATCGCATCATAATAAATATGTACTGCATAATCTGTAGTGCCACCACCTGGTTCACCTTTCCATGAAATTATGCCCGGAAATCTAAGTCCTCTTATGTCCATATTATATTTATTTACATAATAATCGCATAAAAGCTCACCTGATAGCTTAGTTATACCATACATTGTATTAGGTCTTTTTATAGTATCTTGTGGTGTATTTTCTTTAGGAGTATTGGGTCCAAATACAGCTATAGAGCTAGGCGTAAATACTCTGATATTATTATCTTTAGATATATTTATAACATTTATAAGGCCTTGCATATTTATATGCCAAGCCAAATCAGGCTTATTCTCTCCGGTTGCTGATAGTAAGGATGCTAAATGATAAATAGTGGAGATTTTATTTTCAATTACTATATCTTTAAGTCTATCTACATCAGTAATATCCAATCGTTCAAACTTAAAAGGATAATCTGTTTTTGGAGCTTTTATATCTGTAGCTATGACATTATTAACTCCTAATTCTTTGGCTAAGGCTTCAATTAGGTCTGTACCTATTTGCCCCATAGCTCCTGTGATTAAAGCTTTTTCTGGCATAATTTATTGTAAAATGATAAAATAAAAAAGAAGAGTAGGCATTGATATAATAGTTTAATATTTAGCATGTGACATGTATTATAAGTAGAGTGAATATTATAAATATATTGCATATATATGCAATAATTAATATAAAATTATAATACAAATTAGTACAGTGAAAAAAAACTGATACTTAATCGATAGAGATAATTCCACATTAATAGATTTATCTATTTTTGCTTTATAAAGTCTTTTTATGATGTATGCACAAATAGGAGCAGTAAATAAAATGCCTAATAAAAGAGGATTTTTTATTATAAATGAAATTAGTATTACAATTGCGATAGATAATATATGAAATAACGTAAAGAGTCTTAACATAAACTTCCTACCCAATAATACAGCTAAAGTATTTTTATTAGTCAGCTTATCTGTATCCATATCTCTGAAGTTATTTATAACCAGAACATTTGCAGCTAACATACCAATTGATAAAGAAAATAAAAATATCTCAATAGAGTATGATAATGTTTGTAGATAATAACTTGCCCCAACAGCTATAACACCAAAAAATAAAATAACAAATATTTCACCAGTAGGTGAATAGGCTATAGGATAAATTCCTCCTGTGTAGCTATATCCGGCTATAATGCATATAATAGCTAGGGTAATAATCCAAAAGCCACCATGTAAAATTAAATATAATATAGGTATTATGCTAAGTATAAATGTAACATGAGATATAATCTTAACTGCTTTTAGGCTTAGTAAGCCCCCCATAGTAACTCTTTTAGGCCCAAGTCTGTTTTCTATATTATCAGCTCCTTTTTCAAAATCTCGCGCGTCATTATAGGCATTAGTTCCCATCTGAATGAGTACAGTAGCTAAAACAATGGATAGTAATATATTAATACTTATGCTTCCAAAGTTATCCCATGCGATTACGTGAGAAAGTAGTATAGGTGAGACAGAAAGCATAAGAGTCTTAAACCTATATAAAGCAAATATATGTTTTATTTTTTTTATCATCTACTTTCTTATTTTACAAGTATGGCAGTTCTTAAAAAGTTAAGTACTATAATTATATATAAATTAATACTTTTTGTATTATAAATTTATGAATCAGCATACACATAAATAAGTGGAGTATAGGCTATTTTAAAAAAAGAACGATGATTAATATCTTTTCAAGACCCTATACTCAAAGGTATCATCTGCATTTCTCTTAACTGCTATCTCATAAATCAAAGATCTTTCAATGTTATGTTCTATAAATGTATCTATATTTATGTATAGCACATACCATTGAATAATTGAGCTAGAGCTATTTTCTAAGTAGGTTACCCTATTGTTATTATTATCAGTTTTCCAGTTTAGTTTTATATTTACTCCAATTGATATATTTGTATCAAAAAGCTTAGTATTACAGTTATTATTATCATAGCTCAAGAAGTAACCCATATAATCGAAACAAAAAGATTGCTTTAATTTTGGATTTGTCCACAATTTATTTAATAGATTATCGTCTATATTTGAGAAGTTTAAGTAATTTTCTAAGCTACTTTGCGCTGCATTTTCAACTAAAATATTATCAAAATGGTTTTTCTTTAATCTCGTTTGTAAAATTTGTTCACTTATTATTTCTTGTATAAGTATAGAAACCAATAGAACAAGAACTGAAACACTTATTAATAATAAACCACTTACTTTGTTATTCTTATTAATAAGCATAATTTTATAAATTAGACTAGTGATTAATCTTTGCTCAATTTATCATTGATGTTCAGAAGGCATGTATTCGCTATGCTTAATAGGCATAGTTCCATGATAAATGTTACAGTTAGTGTTAGTAGAGCAGTGGTTTTGTGTTTCATTAGGATATAGCTTCACTTGTATAGCTCTTATTGGTAATGATTGGTTCTCCAAATCATCGTAGCTTAATCTTTTTAGTTCTGAGCCTTCTGAGGCTATATATGAGATTTCTAAATCCTTAAACCTATCGCTTATAGTATCTCTACGGTTTTTAATCGATTGGCACATAAGATCATATGTATTAAAAGGAGATTCATCCCTATCTCGTATGAAAAATCTATTATAAGTTACAGTATTATCATCTATAGTATCGTATAGGCAATTTCTATTTCCTATTGTGCTTTCTTGCGCTTCGAAGATAAATGATATGAGCTTATTATGTGTATTTGAAGGGTATTCTATTATATGACGATTAGTGGGAAAATTCTCGGATGAAAATCCTGCTTTAGATGCAAAACTTTTCAATACTGCAAGGCTATAGTTACCTCCTTCCATGGTTTTGGAAACGTTTTGCTGTTGCTCATTTAAAGAAAAAGTAAGTAAAACTATTCTAATCGATATTGCTATAATTAAAGTACTTAAAAATAAACTAAATACAAGTTCGAGAATTGTAAAACCAGAGTTTTTTATATATAGGATATTGTTTAATTTATAGTTATGCACATTTTGTTATATTTTTTGATTATTTTTTTTTGTAGTATGTGAGTTAGATTTTATTATATCTTTGGGCTTTGTACGGAAACGTTTAGTTCTCTCATCAAAATAATGTGAATCTGAGAATGTATTCTCTGTATTATAATAATAGATAACTTTTGTAGGAATGTATAGGCTAGATTTGATAAGCAATTTGACAGAGTTTTTAAGCTTTTTAATATCCTTTCTGTCTAAATTTAGATTATTAATATTATTTTTTATCCAATTTTTCTCTATAGTTTTTGCATGCTGATAAATCTTTTTTATATATTTACCTTTATCTCTTTTTATAAAAAATGAATCAGCAAACTTCTTGATTTCTCCATTGAAATTACGAGCTATAGTCTTTCGTCTTTCTAGAGCTTTTTGTAGGACTTTTTCTAAGTCATCTATTACTAGTAGCTGAGAATATTTACTGAGCGTAAAATCAACATCTCTTGGTACGGCTAAATCAATTATCATAGAAGGAATTTCATTTAACTTTTTTAGATCTGATATTAACTCTGTTTCTGTAAATATATAATCTTTAGAGGACGTACAAGTTATAAGTATGTCATGCTCTTTAAGTAATAAATTCTTATTCTCAAAATCATCGTGCTTGGCATTTGCATGTTTTTTTGCAAGCTTGGTAGCTTTTTCGTTAGTTCTATTTATAAAAGTAGAATATTTTACATGTTGGCAAACATAATTTGCAATCAGAGCGATTGTTTCACCTGCACCTACAAATAAAACTTTTTTCTCTGATAATATATTCTTAAACTTATTTTTCAGAAGTTTACCCACAGCGTAAGCCACAGATATAGGTTGGTCGTTTATATTACTGTAGTGTCTTATTTTTTTTGCTGCATAAAAAGCGTGCTCAAAGTGAGATTCTAAATTATTTTTTATAAAACCACTTACCATTGCAGTATTAAATGCTCTTTTGATTTGCCCGAATATTTGTGTTTCTCCTATCATCATGGAGTCCATTCCAGATGCCAATTTTATCAGATGGCTCTGCGCATCATTATCTATTAGAAATGTAGATAGCTTCTTATTGATTCTAGTTTTGTTAAATGAACATTGCTTAAAAAGCCATTTCATTAATATATGTTCTATCTCACTGTAAGTTTTAACTATGCTTTTTTGCTTATCAGACTCTTGGCCTAACTGTAAAATACCAAAAATTTCGGTTCTATTACAGGTGTTTAAAAGAATTGCTTCTGTGATTTTATAGTTGTCAGGGAGTTCTAGCTCATGTAAAGACTTGTAAGTATTGAGTATATCATCTGGATTGAGAATAAGCTTTTCTCTTATATCTAGATTAATATTTTTATAATTAAATGATAAAACAAAAAATGTCATAAATTTTTTAAAATGCACACTACACCTGCGCACATTATACAGAGTTAGCAGTGCCTTGGGTTTAAATTTACTAAATAATTTAACATGATTTATGTTAAATATTTTTAATATTAGTCTCTTTTACATATTAGTATAATATGGTTTGCTATAAAGATGCTTTAATTCATAAATAATATAAATATAATTGATAATTGTAATAAATTTTTTAGGACTTTAATATTAGCATTTGATATTATCTGTAAATAAATTAAATCAAGCTTAAAAAATAAAAAAATGAAAACTTTTAGTGGAATAGATGAGGTAGGTTATGGTCCAATACTTGGTTGCTATTGTACATCAGTTGTATCTTTAGAAAAGCAAGAAGATATAGATTTATTTGGTAGCGTCGCCGCGAGCAAAGTTAGCTTTTTAGTTTGCGATAGTAAAAAGCTCTATAGTGCCAAAAAGGGTATAGCCGATATAGAAAGCGAAGTACTTGCTTGGTTAGAAATATATGCTGATACTAAACTTCAAAAGTTTAAGGATATTTTACAAGCCTTATCAGTTCCTAAAGGTAGTATATGCTATCTAGATAATTCTAGCATATATAGCTTATATAAAGATATAACACTTCCTATATCTGCTAAATACAGTGTGATTGAAGAGAAAAAAACACAGATTAAAGTTTTTTTGAAAAGCAATAATATCAATATCAAACTGATTAGCTCAAATATTGTCACGCACGAGCTTTGGAATAAAGAAGTCCATATCTCTGATAATAAATCTCAAGCAGCTAGAGTTTTCATAGAGCCTCTTCTTAAGAAAGCCTTTAAGCTTTCTGATAAAATCTATATAGATAGGCAAGGGGGTAGAAAGTTTTATTTACCTTGGCTTTATCCTAGTTTAGGTATGGTTGATGTTCTTTATGAAAATAAATATATATCTTCATACTATAAAAATGGAGTTGATATACTTTTTGAGATAAAAGCAGATAATAAGTATTTTGAAGTGGCTTTAGCTTCTATGATATCAAAATATCTAAGAGAAGTACTAATGATGGCATTTAATACTTATTGGAAAAAAAAATATCCCAGTTTACCCATAACCACAGGATATTATGTAGATGCAATGAAATTTCTTACCCAACTGGAAGAAGAAGGTATAGATATATCAAAACTGATACGAACAAAATAAGAAGATTTTGTTTTTATGGTACTATTTTAGTATAAAAAAACTTCCGTTTGCTCAGCGTTGTATTGAGGCAATTGAAGTAGTTATCGAAGTGACCACATATAAAAAGTGCAGATGAAATCACAGCCTTAGTGACAAAGCGTTGCGTAGCTCAAGTGATTAGCTATTGGGCTTTATGGTTAACTATGACTATGGCGAAATTTGATTTTCTTGGTGAGAATCTGTGTTTTTAAGTCTTTTATATATGAAAACCCCTTGTATTAAAACAAATACTATATTCATGAAAAGCAGTCCCCAAACCTTAAAAAATACCCATGCTTGTTCGCTCCAATATTGCCAAGCATAGTAATTAAAGCTAGCTTGCAATATAAAAAATATAACCCACATCATATTTATTGTCTTCCAGTCGGCATCAGATAAAGGGATTTGTTTATCCAGTAGTAGCTGCATCAATGGTTTTTTTTTGCCAAAATACGGACTAAATAATAAAACTAAAGCCATTATGGCTCCGAAAACTGATGTTTTCGCTTGTATAAAAGAGCTATCTTGTAAGGATATAGATATAAAGCCAAATACTAAGACAAATAACGCTCCTACCCACAATAGTGTTTCAACTTTCTTTAAGATAAGATAACTAGCTATAACACTTACTGTAGTGGCAATCATAAGTACAACCACAGACAACATTAAGTCATTAGTTGTAGAATAAGATATAAAAAAGGCAATGACAGGTAAAAATTCTATTAAAAATTTTAGCATGATAAAATATTTATAAAATATGAGATAATATACTTAGGGTAAAAGGTCAATTAAACTGATAAAAGTCATGATCTTCTATATTTTGAAAATAAGTAACCTTTAGCATAACTATTGTCAGAGTTTTTTGGGTTATTATTAGTATCTGTTTTTTGATTTATAGTATTTATTGCATCGCTACTGCTTGTGCTTTGATTAGAATTCATAGTGTCAGCCATATTTCTATTTGAAATACGACCTACTGAATCATTTATCCAAGAGAGAAGCTGTTCCCACTCAAAAAGCTCAGCATCATTCAGTCTTGTTGCAAGCTCACAAATCCCCATGCCTTTTTCTGCGGCCTGTAAATAGTACCTATTGTCAGAAAAAGTAGATATAAAGGGTATTTTTAATTGGAATAAAAATCTTTGTAGTTTACCAAAGGCTAGAGTATCTTTAGTCACTCTATTTGCTATTACGCATGTTGGTGGATTGCATCTGCGGTATTGAGTATTTATATATAATTGACTTATAAATTCTGCTGTGGCTCTTATATCATGGGATGATGGGAGAACAGGGATAATTAATATTTGCGATCGTACTATTATATCGTCTAAGAAAAAACCATCTAAAGCAGCAGGGGTATCTATTATTAGCCTTTGTGTATTATAAGGCACTTCTATCAGCCAAGACCTTGAAAAAGCAGACTTTCTATCTTTACTATGCTTAGATATGCCATATATAGTAGGAAAGTGTGAAGGTCTAGCTTTTAGCCATTTTAGGCTAGATCCTTGTGGATCATAATCAAAAATAGTAGTTGCTAGACCATTAGTCGTGAAATACGCAGCTAAATTAGTGCTTATGGTACTTTTTCCACAACCACCTTTACTATTCACTACAGCA
Organism: Gammaproteobacteria bacterium Psp_hYS2021; assembly: GCA_963455285.1. Lineage (GTDB taxonomy): Bacteria > Pseudomonadota > Gammaproteobacteria. The sequence goes on along the minus strand of OY734021.1, from coordinate 1,365,729 downwards.
ATACTGACATATTGGCGATGGCTGTGTTTATTTTGGCTAGTTTTTCTTTGTATCATGAATTATAACTTTTACTTTATTGCTCTAACATACTATATCCTATTTAAGAGCATCGAGTAATGCACTTTTAGTCATTTTAAAAATCTAAGCCTCTTTATAGCAATGTTTTACAAAGCTTGGTTTAGTAAGAAAGTCGTATTTTTCAACAGACTATTATTTGAGTTTATAATATATTACTTATCATTATTATACCCAATAATTTAACAGTATATATTAACAAAGTAAATTTATATTGCAAAAGATATCGACAGATAGTAATATTTTGTATATTTATATGTACTCATAATCTAACTAATCTATATTTGTTTTATAAGGGAGTAGAGCGTATTTATGAATATAGGGTGAGAATTCGGACATTCAACAACATCTAGTTCCCCACCTAAGTTTTCTGCTACTTCTTTATATTCTATTTCAAGCTCATAAAGTGTTTCTAAGCAATCAGTAGTAAAAGCAGGAGATAGCATCAGTATTTTTTTCTTATTCTCTTTAATTAGATTTTCTAAATGCTGAGCTGTGTATGGTTGCGTCCATCTTGCTTTGCCAAGCCTTGATTGAAAAGATGTGCTGTATTGACTATTCTTTAATTCAAGTTTTTTAGCTATATGTTCTGTAGTTGCAAAACATTGATAGCTATAACAGTTTGGATTACCAGTTTTTTTACTTTGACAGCACTTTGGCTGATTTATAATATTTTTTGAATTTGCTTCGCATAGTTGATCTACAGGTAATCCATGGTAGCTCATCAATATATGGTCATAGCTATTAAAATCATATTTTCTAATAAGATTCGCCCATGTATCTATAAATATAGGATTATCGTAGAAACTGCCTATCACTTTTATGTTAGGGATATCTTTATACTCGGATAACACCTTAAATATTTTCTCTAAAGACGAACCTGTTGTTGCTGAGGCGTACTGAGGGTATAATGGAAGTGCTATGATATCGTTTATTTTTTCTTTGTGGAATATTTCTAATGTATCAGATATAGATGGTTCTTGATAGCGCATAGCTATTTTCACTAGATAATCCTCACCTAGTTTTTCTTGTAGTTTTTTTTCCTGCTCTTTTGAATAGTATAGTAGAGGAGAAGTACCTGACTCATGCCAAATTTCCTCGTATGCCTTAGCAGATTTTGGAGCTCTTGTAGTTTTAATTATAAGATTTACTAATAAAAATCTAGAGATATAAGGCAACGAAATTACTCTTTTATCCATGAGAAATTCACCTAAATAAGCGCGCACATCTTTTGTTGAATAACTCTTAGGTGTACCTAAATTTACAAGTAGTATTCCAGTTTTAGTTGAAAAATTTCGTTCCATATTAAGTTAAAGTTTATTTAAGAAATATAGGTTATGTTAAATATATTGATATTAATATATTATAATTTTAATAATTATACTTGGCTTACAAGTTAGTTATTTTAAACTTTTTCTAGGGCTGTCTTTTGAATTTATTAAATTCAGGTTTGCGCTTCTCTACATAGGCATTTCTTCCTTCTTGCCCTTCTTCAGTCATATAGTATAACATAGTTGCATTTCCCGCTAATTCCTGCAATCCTGATTGACCATCACAGTCAGCATTTAACGCAGCTTTAAGACATCTTATAGCCATAGGAGAAAGTGTCAATATTTCATTGCACCACTTTACAGTTTCTTTTTCTAAATGAATTAAAGGGACTATTGTATTTATAAGACCCATGTCTAATGCTTCTAGTGCATCATATTGTCTGCATAAAAACCAAATTTCTCTGGCTTTCTTTTGTCCTACAATTCTAGCCATATAGCTTGCGCCAAAACCACCATCAAAAGATCCTACTCTAGGACCTGTTTGCCCAAACCTTGCATTATCCGCGGCTATGGTAAGATCACATACCATATGTAAAACATGACCACCGCCTATTGCATATCCTGCGACCATTGCAATAACTGGTTTTGGACAAGTTCTTATATCTCTTTGTAGATCCAATACATTTAAGTGGTGATTACCTTCTTTATCTTTGTACCCTGCATCACCTCTTATTTTTTGGTCTCCTCCAGAGCAAAATGCTAAGTCTCCCGCACCAGTCAAGATAATAGCGCCTATTTCTGAATCATATCTAGCATCACTTAACGCATCTATCATTTCCGTAACAGTGATAGGTCGAAAAGCATTTCTGACTTGCGGTCTGTTGATGGTTATTTTGGCAATTCCTTGAGCTTTATGATATAGGATATCTTCATAGTCTTTAGATGTAACGTGATTCCACTGTAGTGCAGGTATAATTGTCGTATTACTCATATAGTTTTTAGTTTTAAAAAGTTTAGATTATTTAATAAAAAGTATAAACATACAAATTTATGGGTTCATTTAGTAATGTATTTACTTAAGTTATATTATTCTTTCATTTCTCCATAGGTCCTCGTGTTTTTCTCTTTCCCTAATTAGATGTATATTTCCATCTTTTATCATAACCTCAGCTGGCAGAGTTCTAGAGTTATAATTAGATGACATAGAAGAGCAATAAGCACCTGTGTCATAAATTGCTATGTATTCATTTATACCAACTTGCAAATCAATATTTTTACCTAGAACGTCTGAGCTCTCACATATAGGCCCTACTATATCATAGGTTTTGGTATTATCATTACTTATTAGATTTACCGTTTTCACTTGGTGCTGCGCATTATATAATATAGGTCTAATTAAATCATTCATGGCAGCATCCACTATAAGGAAATTTTTGTCTCCTGCTTTTTTCTTGGCAATAACCTTTGAAAGTAAAACAGCGCTATTTGCAACCATAGACCTGCCTGGTTCTAAAATAAGCTCTATATCAGAGATAGTTTTATCATCTGTTGAAGCCTTAGAAAATACTTCATTTACTCTCTTAATAAAGTCATCTATAGGAAATATTGTATCATTTTTGCTATAGGCAACTCCTAAGCCACCTCCTATGTCTAATTTATTTATTATTATGTCGTAATCCTCTTTGAACATTTTTCTTATATCAAGCAATATTTGTAAGCCTTCTATATATGGTCCTATTTCTTTTATTTGCGACCCAAGATGAAAACTAATTCCTATTAAGTTTGTGTTTTTAAGCCTTTTACAAAGTTTAATCGCTTCTCTTATTAGTGAATGTGAGATACCAAATTTACTATTGTCTAAAGCTGTAGTTATAAAAGGGTGAGTATCTACAGATATATTTGGATTTATTCGGATCATTATATTGGCAATTAAGTTTAGGCTTTTGGCTATTTTATTTATTCTCTCAAACTCTCCCATATTTTCTACATTTAGTGAGTGTATTCCGAGTTTTAGGGCAGTTTCGATTTCATCATCTTTTTTCCCTACACCTGAAAATATACACTTAGATATATCTGCGTTTATCTTTTTTACTCTAAGTAATTCACCGATAGAAACTACATCAAAACCAAAACCATAGCGATTCATTAAGTTCAAAATGCTAAGATTAGAATTTGCTTTAACCGCATAACAAACAGTTAAGTTGATATTATTTATTTTCTTAAAATATGATGAATTATCAGATATACTTTTTTCAGAATAAACATAAGTAGGAGTACCAAAATGTGTCGCTATGTCCTTGAGAGAAATGCCGTCGGCGCTTAGTATATCGTTATTATAATAAAACATGAATAAAATTATATTATTATAAATAAGTTATAGAATCTATTGAAAAAAAGCTAGTTTTATTAAAAAAGTTTAAAAACTATAAGGTTAAACGACTATATTAACTAGCTTATTTTTTACTATTATTATTTTTTTAGGTGTAGATGTTACGAATTTTTTAACATTCTGATTTTCTAAAGCTGTAGACTTAAGCTCATCATCTTCTAAATCTTTGGTAACTAAAATTTTAGCTCTTAGTTTGCCATTTACTTGTACTATTATTTCTAACTGGTCTACTTCTAGCGCCTCAGTGTCGACTACAGGAAAATCTATAAAAGTAATATCTGGATTATTACCCATCATTTCCCATAGTTTTGATGATATATGAGGAGTAATCGGCGATAATGATAGGATGATAATTTTTATACCTTCATCATATATATAGGTGTCGATATCATCACTTATTTCAAATTTATTTAGTGCGTTGGTTAACTCCATTAAAGCAGCTATTACTGTATTAAAAGTAAATCGTCTATTATAATCATCTATTACTTTCGCTAAGGTCGAGTGAATTTTATTTCTGATATTTTTTTGTTTTGAATTGAGTTTAGAGTGTACTATATTAGTGCTGTTATTGTTTTTTAAACTGACGTTTTTGATATGATTTGTTGCCAATCTCCAGAATCTTTTTAAAAATCTGTAAGCTCCTTCAACACCTGTATTTGACCATTCTAATGAAATAGTCGGAGGAGCCGCAAACATAGTAAATAGCCTTACAGTATCTGCGCCGTACTTGTCAATGAGCTCTTGAGGGTCTACAGTATTTCCTTTGGATTTAGACATTTTTACTCCACCTTGTAATACCATACCTTGAGTAAGTAGCGATGTAAAAGGCTCTCTTGGTAGAATATGTTCCTTAAGACTGTCTATAGTGTAAGGTAAAATATCTGCCATTGCTTTTTGAAAAAAGCGTGAATATAGTAAATGTAAAATTGCATGCTCTATGCCTCCTACATATTGATCAACTGGCATCCAATAAGATACCCTATCATCTAACATCACATCAGCGTCATAGCTACAGTATCTTGCAAAATACCATGAAGATTCAAAAAAAGTATCAAAAGTGTCAGTCTCTCTTATTGCTTTTGACTTACATATATGGCAATTAGTTTCATAAAACTCTTTCATTGTTTTAAGAGGTGAGCCATTATCTAAGTTTATATTATCTATAGGTAATAAGACAGGTAAATTTTTTTCGTCTTCAGGGATACATCCACATTGTTCACAATTTATCATAGGTATAGGGCATCCCCAATATCTTTGGCGAGATACTCCCCAGTCTCTTAATCTGTAATTTGTTTTTACTGCCCCTAGGTTATTGTCTATTAGCAGTGAATTAATGGCGTCAGATGCTTCATTAAAATTCATATCATCAAATGATACATTATTATATTTATCACTAGTACAAGAGTTTATTAATATACCTTTTTGTGTAAAAGCTTCAGAGCTTATATCTATATTTGAGTTATCCTTAGGTTTGATTACTTGGACTATGGGTAAATTATATTTTAGTGCAAAGGCGTGGTCTCTCTCATCATGAGCAGGAACTGACATAATAGCTCCAGTCCCATATTCAATCAATACAAAATTTGCTATCCAGATAGGTATTTTATCGCCACTTAATGGATGTATAGCATATAGTCCACTAAATACTCCTTTCTTCTCAAGTGTTTCTATTGCAGCTTCGTTTATGGCTGTTTTTTTTGTTTCTTCTATAAAGTCATTTATATTTTCCTGATTGGCGTATTTCACTAGAGGGTGTTCTGTCGCTATAGCAATAAATGTTGCACCAAATAAGGTATCAGGTCTAGTAGTAAAGACTTTTATTTTATAATCCAAATTTTCAACTATGAAAATAATTTCTGTTCCTTTAGATTGACCTATCCAGTTTTTTTGCATTTGTTTGACCTCATCAGGCCAGTTTAATGTATCTGTATCTTCTAATATTTCTTTGGCATAGTTGGTTATTCTTAAAAACCATTGAGGTATTTCTCGGCGCTCTACTATGGCATTGCTACGCCATCCACGTCCATCAATTACTTGTTCATTAGCTAAGACGGTTTTATCTACGGGGTCCCAATTTACTATACTATTTTTACGATACACTAGGTTTTTTTTATACATTTGTATGAAAAACCACTGCTCCCACTTATAATAGTCACTTGTACAAGTCGCTAATTCTCTTTTCCAGTCATATGAAAAACCCATTTGTTTGAGTTGTTCTTTCATATAGGCTATATTGGTATGTGTCCATTCACTGGGCGGTTTTTTATTTTGCATTGATGCATTTTCAGCTGGAAGACCGAAACTATCCCAACCAATAGGATGTAAAACATTTTTACCATTCATTCTCTTAAATCGGCTTATGGCATCAGTGATAGTATAGTTTCTCACATGCCCCATATGCAGCTTTCCACTAGGGTAAGGGAACATAGATAAGCAGTAATCTTTTTCTTTAGTTGTGTCTTCTGTTACTTCAAAACTTTTATTTGTCTCCCAAAGTTTTTGTATTTCAGGCTCTATAAGATGTGGATTATATTCTGGTAAAGTATTATCATTTGTTTTCATCATTGATTATTGAGCTTATAAATTTTTGTATAAATATATTTTATAGATTACTTTAAAAATAAGTTATTGCAGATTAAATATTTTTAGGCATTAACTTTGTTAAACCTATAAATTATATATTAAAATGAAGGTTTCACTTAATTTTTTTAATCAATGAATCATGCAGCTTATATATAATGAGGTTTTAAATTCTCAAGATGATACAGAACGTTTTGCATATAAAATAAGTGAATATATTTCTCTGAGTTACTTGCGACCCGGTAATCTTAAAGCTGACAATCTGTCTGGTAATGTGCTCTTTAATCCTTGTATTATTGCTTTAAACGGCGACCTTGGTTCAGGTAAAACTACTTTTGTACGGTATTTACTTGAAAGTTTTGGTTATGAAGGGTTTGTCAAAAGTCCTACTTACTCTTTAGTAGAAGTTTATGAATTGAAAGATGTTTATAAGCCAGATATTAAGGCTCATTTCAATCCTGTAGAACTTAATAATATAAATATTTACCATTGGGATTGGTATAGGCTAGCAGATAGCAGTGAGGTTGAGTTTTTAGGTTTTTCTGAGTTAGTCAGTACTAACTCACTTCACTTAATAGAGTGGGCTAAACTATTTCCAGAGATGTTAGATTTTCCTCATATATCGATTGAATTTACCTTTAATAGTGATGAGAAAAATAATACAGATAAAATATCGAATAAGCAGCAGGACTTTGTGAGAAGATGTATAGTTCACAAGTGCAAGCATTAATTAGAATTAAAATTAATAAATTTAATAAATATAAAAAATAGTTATGAATAGAAAAGACTTTATAAACAAAATCAATAAAGGGCCCAGATATAGAAGTCAGAGCAGAAGAATTAGAAGTATTATGACAGTGTTTATAATAACCAGTGTAGCGATAATACAGTATATTAGCTATAGATTTGATGACTCTAGTTTTAGTGAATCATCTACTGAAGAGCTGAGGAGGAATATAAAACAAGATATAAGAGTAAGCTTAATATCTGTTAGTGATGGAGATACTATTCATGTCTTAAGAGAAGATAACAATAAATCTATTAAAGTAAGACTTCATGCAATAGATGCCCCAGAGCTTAAACAAAATTTTGGTGAGCACTCAAAGCAGTGTTTAGAAGATGAACTAGAAAACAAACCATTGAGTATAGTTATACAGGCAGTAGATAGGTATGATAGAGCAGTGGCAGATATAAAAGTAGCAGGAGAAAATATTAATCTTATTATGATTGAGAAAGGTTGCGCTTGGTTTTATACTGCATTTGGCAATCAGCTAAGTAGCCAAAATAGAAATCTTTATAGAGAAGCGCAAAATAGAGCTAAATTAATTGGTATAGGTCTATGGGAGGATGCTAATGCACAGGCTCCATGGAACTATAGAAGAGCTAACAGAGGAAATTAATAATTGGTAGTGGAGAGTGTTGAATAATCAATTTTTTTAATAGTACTATTATTTTGCTATGTTATAGTGCAATATAAAAATTATCTGTTAAAGTACATTGTTAAGCATAGCACTAAAACACCTATAAAAATCATGGTAGTAGCCACGATTATAGACTTCTATGTCTTTGCAAATATGTTCAGATTTTTCCTTGCATTCTTTATTTCGATAAATAGTCATCTATATTTTGTTTCCAGTAGGTGAACTGTCCTATTATTTGACCTAGTTTGCCAAATAAATTTTGTAATTTGAAAATAGAATAAATTAGATATCTTTTATCATTATCTACTATTGCATCTGATAAAATTTTCCCGATTATTGCGGTATTATTCAAGCCATGTCCACCATAACCCATCGTGTACCATATTCTATCTGTAAGGTGACCTACCTGAGGCATTTTATAAAATCCATATTGGATTTTACCGCTCCATGAGTACTCTATCTTTGCATCTGCAAGGTGTGGATAGATAGATTTCATAGATTTTTCTAGCTTATCAGAAAATTCTTTTAAAGGCATTACATTAGCTCTGCCTCCCCAAAGCACTCTAGTATCAGGCAATGGCCTATAGTAATCCAATATATTACGATTATCACATATACCATAAGGTGCTTTAAATGAGCTCTTTATATTATCACCTAAAGGCTCGGTTACATTAATATATGTTTCTACTTCTATCGCTGCTCTTTCTATTTTGTTTTCTAGATTTTTTAAAAATCCAGAGCCTGCTATGATTATGTGTTTACACTCGACTTTGGCGTATTCAGTATAAACATAGTGGGCTTTATCGCCATATTCGAGCTTTATAGCTTTGCTATTATCAAAAATATAAGCCCCTTTATTTTGTGCTGCATCAGCTAAGCCATAGCAATATTTTAGTGGATTTAGTGTAAATGCATTAGGATCAAAAATAGCAGCACCATATCTGTGAGCGGATATGTAGTTTTCGGAGACTTTATTTTCATTCCAAAATTCAAATTCAGTATTAAAGTTCTTATTATAGAAGTCTATTTCTTGTCTTATTTCGTCATCTTTACCATTTAGCCATGATACTTCCAAGGCTCCTCTTGTCATATCACAGTCTATTTCATACTCTTTTATATATTCATCTACTAATGAAACTCCATCCATAGAGAATTTATATAGCTCTTTCATGTGTTCAAAACCTATTTTTTTTGCAGTATCATGAAAATTCGTTGCATAACCTGGCAAAACAAAACCACCGTTTCTCCCTGATGCTGACCTTTCACCCAAAATTGTCTCTTCAAGTATGACTACGCTTTTATTCCTTTTAACAAGATTTATAGCAGCAGATAAACCAGCAAGTCCACCTCCTATAATGCACACGTCTACTGTCATATTTTCATTTAGGACATTAGCTTCTCTATGAGGTACTGTGCTATGATAGTATGTGCTATCATCATTTGGTTTATGATTTTTAAACATATTTTAAGCTATATATTTATTACAACAGAATGATAATAAAAAAGAGGCAATTTATGCCTCTTTTTTAACTTAATTAAAAGCTTTAAATAGCTTATTTTGGTAAATTAACAGGCGTAGGCAGCTCCAGCTGCATATCATTATAGCGCTGTCTAACTTGTTCATGAATTGTAAGTGCATCTCCCTGTAATCCATATGAATCATCCGTATTAGTTACAAATAAAAATTGAGTTCTTGCTAATTCCTCACCGTTTGATGGAGTGTCTGATGCATCTAAATCAACGAATAAAATAGGTCCTATAAATGAACCAGAAATCAAAGGGAGAACAGAATATCCTAATGTATCAGTTAATATTTCTGTATCACCATATATATCGTTATATGATTCTATGCTTGTAATGCGATAGTATTTATCAGAAGTGAAGGCTGTATTAATTGTAGGAGTACTATTTCCAGTTCCTTCTGCTAATGTTACATTAAGATCAAAGCCTTCGATAATATTTTTATTATCTAACAAAGCTAATATAGTTCCTTCTACTTCATTTATTCGATCATCAGTCGCTCCAGTTAAATCTATGATTTCTTCATTAACAACATCTGATTCCAAACCTAACAAATGAAAAGAATTCCTTGTATCTGTAGCCCATTCAGTATCGTCTGATTCATATATCATAACTTGATCGCCATCTATAAACTCAAAAAACATTGTATAAACTCTTTCATTTAAAAAATCAACAGTCCCCCCTGGATTCAAGTCCAAAGCAGGAATCTGAACAACAGTTTCTCTAATAAAGTACCTATTATTTTGTTCAAATTCTCTATAAAATAAAAATTCATAATTTTCAACGTAAGTAGCTGTAGCTACTGGTGTTGTATAAGCTTGATAAGTTCTGTCATATCTTACAATACTGCCACTATTAGGTACTGTTGGGCGTAAATCAAGCCTTACATTTCCACCATAGTTATCTAAAACATCGTCGTAATCATTATAATCAGTTGGATTACCAGGGGGTATAGTATCCGGAGTAAATTCGCCAGTATTATTTTGATTTTGAGAAATATTGCCTAAATCTAAATCATTATTAAGTGATACAGACACAGCTCCATCTGCAGTTCCATCACTATTAGTATCACCATATATATGCCCTATGAATTTAAAGTATGCATCAAATATCAAAAAAGTATAACTACCTACTGGTAATGATATTTCAAAGTTAGTACCTTCCACTACACGTGTAGTATCAATATTACCATTTTGATCAACTGCCATAATATTTAATACATCACCAGTTGAAATAGTAGATGCTGTATTAAAAGCACTCTGACCATTTGCAGTTATGGTTCCTAACACATCATAGTTTGATCCTGAAGGAGGTGTATTACTAGAAGGAGGTGTATTACTAGAGCTGGAATCGTCACCACAAGAATATATAAAAAAGGTAAAAGTAAAAAGTAAAAAAATTACATGTTTAGTAGAAAACATAGCCCCTCCTAATAAATAAAAATTTTTAGTGAAAAAAAATATTAAGCATATTCTAAATAATATACTTAGTAAATTATTATATATTAGTATTTTAGATATTAATATCCCTTTAGTAGTATTTTAAATATCATAATTACAATACTTACTACTTAAATACTTATCTTGACCAGCCTATTTTAGCCTTACAGTTTTGGAAAAAGTTGTAGTCATTATGGTGAAGGAAGCATACTCCCTTTTTGACAGTCTCTATTGTGAGTTTATTCTTATCTTTGATTAGCACAGGATGCTCTTTACCATCATAACTCCAGCTTACAGATGAGTTATCTGATAGTTCATTATGGTATCTTGTTTTTAATGATAAGCTTATCGAGCAGTCGTAAGGAATAATCATAGGTCGGCTGGACAATATATAAGAGCATATAGGTACTATCAGTATAGCAGGTAAGTCCGGGTGTAGTATGGAGCCTCCAGCGGCTAAAGCATGTCCTGTAGAGCCAGTACCAGTTGCAATTATTATGCCATCAGATCTATCTACATAAGTAAAAGACTTTGTTTTACCATTACTATCTTTATACATAATATTTATTTCTATATTAAGTATATTTGCTCTGCCTCTTATGGCTATTTCATTGACAGCATTTTCATATCCGATTAAATTATCATCCTTTACTTCAGAGTCATAAAGCTTTCCTTGTAATATAGGCCTATAACTTAATGTGTATGCTCCTGATAAGATATTATCCATACATTCAATTATATTTTTCGCTTCTAAGTCAGTAAGAAAACCTATTAGTCCAAAATTTACCCCTACTATAGGTATATCTGGATTGTCAATCATAAATCTAGCAACTCTCATCATATTGCCATCTCCACCTAGAGAGATTACTAAATCACAGTTCTTATGAAACTGATTGATATCCATAGGTATTTCTTTAGATGACCTATGGTAGATATCATCCAAAGCATCACAGAGTTTATTTTCTATAAAAACTTCATAGTTACCAGAGGTCTTAAAATAATCACATAATTGTCTAGCGCAGTCTACTATTTTCCCTTCCTGATGTTGAGCTGCGATAGCTATTTTATGAAAAAAGATATTATTTTTAGAATTAGATAAATTATTCATATTTAATTATAAAGCCATCGGAAACACCTATTGACATACCGCTTTCTCTCTCTCCTGTGATATCTCCAAAAGTATAACCAGTTACATATATATTAGAAAAATTATCTAACGTCATAGATCGTGCTGAATCAATGCTAGATGTTCCATGTTGATTTATTTCTGGTGAATTATCAATATTGAGATTATTAAAAACTGCTATCCAAATATCACTAATACCAAAACTCTCTAGACCAAGCATACTTTTAGTTTCTCCAGTTAAATATATATCGCCATTAGATATCAATATATCATATACATAATCATCTAATATAGAGCCAAATTGGTTTCTCGATAGGATAGTTCCTGTGTTTTTATTCATAGTCATTATGACAATATCTCTACCTCCTATATGGTCGCCACTGTCGCCAGTTTTGAAGTTACCATAAGCATATCCTGTAACATATATAGTATTGCCTTCAATATCAAGAGAAATAGCACCTTGTTCATTGCCGTCATTCTCTGATATTTTGGTTTCCCACTCCAAGCATATCTGGTCACCACATGTCCCATCTAAAATATATTTTAATACCCAAATGCTATTACCAGAGCGACCAGCTATATATATGTCATCGTCTTCATCTATGAAAATCTTCTCTGCTAAGTCATCTTCGTCGCTACCAAATTGAGTTACCCATCTTAAATTACCTCCAAAACTAAAACTAGCTAAAAAAGCATCATTTCCTCCAAAATCATCAGTTTGATGACCGTCACTATTTCTGGTAATAGTGCCACTTGTATTACCTAAAACATAAATAAATCCATTACTACCTATAGCCATAGACTTAGCTATATCATCGTTTTCTCCACCTATTTGTGTATTCCATAATAAAGAGCCTGATGAATCATATTTTATTAAAACAACATCTTTTTTTCCATAGTGTTCATTAAAGCCTATGTTATTCGTAGTAGTCGCCAAAGCATAGACACTGCCATCTGAATCAAGTGCTATATCCACTCCAAAGTCATAACCTGCCCCACCATATTGTACTATCCAATTATTTACCAGAGAGTTTGAATATCTTGCAACAAAGAAGTCAGTATTGTCAAAGTTATTATCTCCTATTTGTCCTTCAGTAGAGCCAATAATATAAAAATCATTATTTCTATGAGCTATTGATATAGACTCATCTGCAACACTTGTACCAAATTGAATAGACTCTGTTATTGACTCTTCTTCCACCATATCAGCTTGATTATCGGAACAAGAAGATATAAATAAAAATAGTGTTGTGATGCAAGATGTTTTTATATATTTCATACTAAAATAAGATACTTAATTTGAACTTACACAAGTTTAAGTTTTACTTTCATAGATAGAACTAACTAATTATAAAGTTATCATTGGAATTATTATAGTGTACAAATCTTACAATGAGCCTCATAGTGATAATATTAAGGTGAGCTCTATAAAATTTTATATTATAATATCTAATTTGATTATTTACATATTATATGCGCTTATGCTTTACTTACAAAATATTATATATGTTTTATACTTATTTGGTTTTGTACTGATTTGACTTATCTAAATAAGTCATATATAACTATATCTGTAAAAAGTATAAAAAAACAAACTGGAGAATCACCCCATGTCAATTACTAAGCAACAAGGTTGGATTAATTACTATAGAAAGCATTTTCTAAGATTAATGTTTTTATTATATATAGTATTATTTCTTTTTGTAGAGCCATTATTTCCCGTATCAGATGGATTTATTATAATAATGAAAACTATTGGTATATTATTTATTTTTATAGGCATAATGGGTAGAGTAGTCGCTTCTATGACTATGTCTTTTCATAAGAATAAAAAAGTTGTATCAACTGAAATTTATTCTATAATCAGACATCCTTTATACTTTTTCTCGTTTTTTTTAGTGGTTGGAGTATCGTTTTTCATTGCAAGGGTGGATATAGTAATTTTTGCAATATTTGCCTATATTCTATGCTTTTATCCTATGATGATAAATGAAGAGAACTATCTAGGGCAAGCATTCGCAGAAGAATACAGAGAATATAAAAAGAAGACTCCCAGAATAATACCTAATATTTCAAACTGGAATGCTAGAGATACTATAGAAATCAACTTCAATTTGGTAATGAAAACCTTAATTGACGCAAGCTTAGCATTATTAGTAATACCATTAATTGAGATAGTACAATATATAAATAATACCATTAATTGAGATAGTACAATATATAAAATCTTTATAAAATTTCGCAAAATTTTATTTTTCATGTTTTTACTTTTATAGACTTAAAGGAGAAAATATATGGCTAAAAAGGAAGATACACCTGAGAAAAAAACAAAAAAAGTAACCTCAACTAAAAAGCAAACACAAAGCACGAATACTAGCACACCAAAAAAAGATTCTAAAACTCAACTCAAAGATGCTTCAGATAAGCTAAAAAACACCCAAGCAGAAACAACAAAAAATACTCAAGAAGCTAACCAACAAAGTAGCACTACTGAAGGTTATAAACGCCCATCTGATATGTTTATGGTCGCAGGTGAAATTTCATGGCTAATTGCAAAGTCTATGCATCATCAATTTTTATTTATAAGTGAGCTAGAGTGGTTAATTTTCCCGCCTATTATCTCAAATCAATACTATATATTCAGAGATAAACAAGGATATATATTCGGTGTTGCTTTATGGGCAAATGTTAATGAGGAAGTAGATGAAAGACTTAGCAAGCATGCACCTAAACTCAAGCCTAACGAATGGAACTGTGGCAATATTACTTGGTTAATAGACTTTATATCTCCATTTGGACAACAAGAAAAAATGATAAATTATCTACGCACTCATATTCTAAAAGATAAGAAAATCAAAGTTCAAAAACATATGGAAGATGGCTCAGTTCAAGTCACATATCTGTAAAATTATGTATACATGAGCAATTGAAAGTATATAATTCATACTGAAATATGAATTTTTATCAATGCAATATATTAATGACGACATGTCAGTTATAGGAATAGGAACAGATATAGTTAATATAAACCGAATTGATAGAGTATATGCTCTATTTTCAAATCATTTCGTTTATAAAATATTGCATAAAACAGAGATTAACTACCTATTTTCTATAGATAAAAAACATACATCCAATACCTTAGCTAAACACTTTTGTGTAAAAGAATCAGTAATGAAGTGTCTAGGTACAGGATGGAGAAAAGGCGTTAGATTCAAAGATATATCGCTTAGCAGGCTGCCATCAGGAGAGCCCATCGTACAGCTATATGGAGTAGCTTTGTCAATTGCAAATAGCAAAAATATCTCTAAAATATTAGTTACTATAAGTGATGAAGAACCTTATGTGATAAGCTATGCCATAGCTATTGGATAGACTTACTTAAAGTTCATTTCAAGTATATGATTTTATTATTTTTTATAATTACATGCAAAGTAACATTACATCCCAATACTTAAAGCTACACTCTATTGTCTTAATTTGGGGTGGAACTGCTATATTGGGCTTTTTAGTAAAAACAGATGCTATTTCACTTACTTTCTACAGGTCCTTATTTGCAATCCCAGTTCTGCTAATTGTGATGTATTTAAGTAAAATAAAATTCGACCTAAGAACACTCAAAGAATATAAGTTACCTATAATATCAGGTGCTCTTTTAGGAATACATTGGATGTTATTTTATGGTAGCGCTAGAGTATCGAATGTATCTACATCACTAATAGGATTATCTACTCAAGCACTGATTACAAGCTTATTAGCGCCATTTTTCTTGCGTAAGCGTTGGGTATTTCACGAAACACTATTCTCCATTTTTGTAATAGTGGGAATGGTTATTATATTTTACACTACTAGAGAGGGCTTTATTTTAGGACTGATTTTGTCTATTACATGTGCTTTTTTTTCATCTATGTACTCTCTTACTACAAGTAAAATAGCAAATAATTACCATCCGCAAGAACTACTCTTAGTGCATTTAGTATCTGCTACACTAGTTTGTGCTCTGGTTGTATTGTATTTATATTCTGTATCTTATGATGATTTACGTTTCTCATTCACAGGTGTAAGTGACCTTATATATTTGATTATATTATCGTCGTTATTTACAGTGTATCCTTTTATATCAGTGATTAAACTATTCAAAACCTTATCTGCTTTTAGTATAAACTTAGCCGTCAATATGGAGCCTATATACGGAATAATACTTGCACTTATCATATTTGGCAGTTACGAGCTAATGAGTATAGGTTTTTACTTAGGTGGATCTATAATCATAATAACGACCATGTTGCATTCCTATTTTGAAATACAAAGGAAAAAAAATAAAATATCATCTATTTAAAAAATTTAATATCTAAAATGTCAGATAGTAAAGTACTGATAGTAATTCCATGTAGATACGCTTCTACTAGGTTAAAGAAAAAACACCTAATAGAGTTTTCGAATGGTAAAACTTTATTTGAAATGACTTACGAAAACTCACTTCTCTCTTGTGCTGATAAAGTAATAGTTGCTACAGACCATGAGCTTATATTTAATAAGGCAAAAGAAAAAGCAATAGAAGTAGAGATGACTAAAGACTTACACAGAAGTGGTTCAGACAGAGTTGCAGAAGTCGCAGCTAACCATACCCAATACGATATAATATTAAATGTACAAGGAGATGAGCCTTTTATAGATCCCAAAAACATTGACTTGATAATAAATACTATAAAAAACTCAAACAAAAATATAGTAGCAGTGACTGCTATGTGTGCGTTTAAAGAAGAACGTCAAATATTCAACCCATCCAATGTCAAGGTTATTACAAATAAAAATAACGAGGCCGTATATTTTAGTAGGTCAGTTATACCTTACGATAGGAGTTATGATAAAAATAATAAACCACTTGATATAGCTGACTATAAAAAACATCTAGGAATCTATGCGTATAAAAGGGATTTTCTCTTTAAATATGTGAATCTACCTCAGGGTTTTCTAGAAAAGAAAGAGTCTTTGGAGCAGCTAAGAATAATAGAAAATAATTATAAAATAAAAGTGGTAGAAATAGATGACGATAGTATAGGTGTAGATACCCAAGATGATGTAGAAAAAGTTGAAAATATACTTAATAATTTTTGATAAAATATAGGTAAAACTGCGATAATTAATAAAACATAAATATATAACTAAATTTATCATATATTAATCAGTTACGCTTAAAAATGGGAAATAATATAACTTCTTTACTAAAGAATAAGCTAATAAATAAAACTAGCATCATTATGGTGCTTTTAATAACTTTTGCCTATAGTAGCTTATCTATTTCGCATCTATTGCAAATGAGTTGGGATGGTGTTTTCCAGGAATATAGAAGTGGTTATTTAGCATCAGACTTGAGGATAAGCACTGATACACCATTACCCCAAGAGCACTTAGACTTTATTGATTCACTTGAAAACACTCAAGTTTCAAAAGCAATAAGATTTACAACAGCTCTTATAAATAACCCTGAGATAGAAGAAGACGAGAAGTTTGTATTATCAGGTATAAAAGCAGTTTCAAGTAACTATCCTCTAAAAGGAACTCTTACAATATCTACTCAAGATAGCGTAATAAATATTTCAAACTCATCACCGCATCATTTATCTCCCAGAAGTGTATGGGTATCACAGCAGATTATAGATAATTTAGGTGTTTCTATAGGTGATACTGTCAGTGTAGGTAGTCTAGATGTAAAAATAGACGGAGTTATAGTTAAAGAGCCTGATTATTCATTTAGCTGGTTGCCAACTGTTATAATGAATATAGATGAGCTAGGACAAGCATCTATAATACAGCCTGGCTCCAGAGTCTACTATCATTCATTATTTGTATCAGATAGCTCAACTATAGACAGCATTGAAGAGTACTTCCAAGCAGACCCTAAAGCTAGGATAAGAAAGGCGGCAGACTTATCTAACTCACAGGAAAATAGAGGCAGTACATTTACTATATTAAAGCAAGTAGAAAACTTTTTATTAATAGGCAAGTTATTGACATTTCTATTAGCAGGCGTGGCTGTAATAGTCTGGTCTCGTAATCATACTATGAAAGAGGCTAAATCAATCGCACTATTTCAAATTTTTGGTCTTAATAGAAGTAAACTTATTTTATTATTTATAAGCTATAACCTAATAATATATGCTATCTCTTCTATAATAGGTTTCACTTTAGCATATATTTTATATACTTTTATCTTACAAGTTTTACCTGTAGAAATCGAACAAGCTGGATTACTTGAGCCTTTTGCCTACACTTATACCTCCGGACTGTTCCTTATAATAGGATTTTTAATCTTTCCACAAGTGTACTTAATTAGACAGCCTCTTATGGGGATATTAAAGCAAAGCGAATCAGCTTTTTCATCAAAAGCATCTAATATTTCCTATTATATATTCTTATTTTTAATGATTTGTTTTTTTGCTTGGTTTGAAGATAATTGGCTGGTTGGGATAACCATGATTATTTCTATTTTTGCCTTAATTACAATATTTTCAACTATCAGAAAATTGTTGATGTACATTTTTTCGCCTATACTATCCATATCTAAGTGGATTTCATTCAGGTGGGCAGCTCTAACTCAGAAAAGACATTCATTACTGATGAACTTCCAAACACTTGTATACTCAGTAATACTTTCTATAATTGCTTTATTTTTATTGTTGCACCAGCACCTTATTTCACAATGGGGCTCTCAACTACCTCCTAATACTCCTAATTACTTTTTCATTAATATAAACACAGATTCAGCAGATAATATAACAAATTATTGGAATGACCAAAGCTTAGATACTTCCGAAACTATACCATATCTAATAGCTCGAGGAAGAATAGTGAGAATAAATGGAGAGGATGTAGACTCTGAGTCAGCTGGTAGATCTCATGGAATAAGTACTCCACTTAATACAACTAGTACTAAAGATATACCTAGAAATAATACTATCGTAAATGGTGCTTGGTTTGATGACTATGATAGTGATTCTTTAAACTTACAGTCGCTAAACCAAAATAATAATGAAAACCTTATACCTATCTCTATGGAAAGCTCTTATCTTGATGATTTAGGTCTATCTTTGGGTGATAGGTTAACTTTTGATTTTACAGGTATTATTTTAGAAACACAAATTACTAGTATACGTAGTGTTCAATGGCAAAATTTAACACCTAATTTTTATGTTATTTTCCCTGAAAATACTTTTGTAAATATATCTCATACATATATGTATGCTATAAATATACCTTCAGAGCAAAGGCCTGAAGTTAACGCTTTCTTAAGAGACTTTCCAGGTTCATCTGTTTTTGACATAGAAGTTATAATTTCGCAAGCTATAGAACTAGTAGATAATGTTTCTCTTGCTATGTCATCTATGCTTATACTTATAGTGGTTTTAAGCTTATTAGTTATAATTATGAGTATAAGATCTAATTTACCTAAAAGGATGAAAGAGTTTGCATTATTGAGATTTCAAGGAGCTTCACAACAACAAATTGTATCCATCATAGTTGTAGAGTATACCTTATTAGCAATAATCTCTAGTATCATAGCTATTGTATGTTCAGAGATTGCTAATGTACTAATACAAACTAGAGTTTTTGATAGTGAATATGTATCTTATTTCTCCCTATGGCTAGGATTACCAATATTTGCCATTTTGCTTATAGTGAGTATAGGTCTTGGTTCTAGCTATAAAGTCTTAAAATCATCCCCTATTTTATTTATTCAAAGGAGTAATTAAAGGTGGACTGTCCACTTAAACAATATAGTGAGGATTTAAAAAAATAACTATAGGATATGGGATTAGTTTACTTAGCGATTAAAAAATTAAGACTTAAAATAAATAAATTTATATATTATAATTTATACATTGTTATAATGTAGAATACATATGCCTGTGGATAAAAAACCAAACACACGTAAAATAATAGGTGTATTAGAAAATATAATTCCTAAGTATATAAATAATCACAAAAAATGGATAGTTGCGTACAGTGGAGGAGTTGATTCTCATGTATTACTACATGCTCTTTGCGCTATTAAAGATAAGTATTCTTTAGAGATAAAAGCCATTCATGTAGACCATAACTTAAGCCCAAATTCTAATGCATGGCAAGAGCACTGCTCTAAAATATGTAAAAGTTTAAATATAGAATATAAAAGTTATTATGTATACATAAAAGATAAAAGAAATCTAGAAAATACAGCTAGAAAAAAAAGATACAAATTATTATTTTCTTCGATGTTAAAAGGGGATATATTATTGACTGCTCATCATTTGGATGATCAGGTCGAAACATTTTTCCTTAGGCTATTTAGGGGCTCTGGGTTGTTAGGGCTAACTTCTATCAAGGAATACACACCAGCATCAACGTCTTCTTATGCTATATTGAGAGCTTTTTTATCCATAGATAGAGCTTCGTTAAATGCTTATGCAAAAGAAAACAATTTAAATTTTGTACAAGATGAAACAAATGAAAATACCTATTTTGATAGAAATTTAATAAGACATAATTTAATTCCTCTTATTAAGTCGAGATGGCCACAATTTACCAAAAATATTTATAATACTACTATCTTATTGCAAAATAATTACAATATACTTGAGCGTTTATTAGGCGATAGCGCAACTTCTAAAAACCATATAAATATTCCAGATAAGTCTATATTGGGTGAGCCAATAGAAATCAGTAAGTTTCAAGAGGAATTGAGGCTATGGCTTGCTTCTAAGGAAGTCAACCCCCCTACGCAGAAACAAATACAAGAAATATTGAAAGCTTTTATCTTCAGTAGCTCTTCTGATGCAAGTCCTGTTTTTAAGATATCTGATTTTGAGTTGCGTCGTCATGCAAATAAAATATATTTAGTCCCTCCTTTGCCGGATATAAATCTACTATCTAATATATATATAGATTTGAAATCGATAAAAAATGAAGATAAGACGATGTATGGTGGAAACGACGGTCGATACAATATAGAAACAGCAATAGGTTCGCTAAGACTAAAAAATTCAAGCAATCGAAGAATAGATGAGCAAACAAATGAAAGTAATACAAAATATAGTATTATATTACCAGAGCAGTTTTATATATCATATAGAAAAGGAGGAGAAAATATTTTACTGCACGGACAAACACATTCGATAAAAAAGCTATTACAAACATACAAAAATGTACCTTC
This sequence comes from Gammaproteobacteria bacterium Psp_hYS2021, assembly GCA_963455285.1. GTDB lineage: Bacteria > Pseudomonadota > Gammaproteobacteria. The sequence goes on along the minus strand of OY734021.1, from coordinate 1,344,714 downwards.
TTGGATAAGGCCTTACATACCAATAATATATGATCTGAACCACACTATAGTAGCGCTCATTGTATTCGATAAAGTGATAATAAGTGATGATTACTACGCAAAACAAACTAAAGAAGCATTTTCTATATCTTGGTCTCCCGGCTATTATTTTAAATAAATCTATATTTTATATTTAAATAGTAATCTTAGTCATATAAAATACATGCTCCTAAAATAATAAATATACTTAGGATGAAAAAATTTAGTATTTTATTCATTGTGCTTAAAATACTGAAAGCTTATCAACAGTAGTTTTTTTACTTTACAAAATAATTATAATGGAAAAAAATATGAACGATAATTATACTATTGAGTCTATGAACTGGCGTTATGCTTGTAAGAAGTTTGATGGTAGAAACATACCAAATGAAAATCTAAATACCATACTAGAGGCAGCAAGGCTTGCTCCATCTTCACTTGGTTTAGAGTTATCTAATGTTATATCGATAAGCTCTCCAGAAATTAAAAACCTTCTAATACCTCATTCATTTAATAATGCCGATAGAATAAACACTTCATCTCACCTATTAGTTCTGTGTAGAAATAGAAGCATAGGAAGTAAGGAGTTAGAAGATTATAAAAATATGGTTATTTCTGCAAGACCTGACACTTCCAAGGAAGACATAGATACTATATTGAATTTCGTCAATTCGTATATAAACTCTAGAGATGAAGATAGTATTTCGTGCTGGTTGTCCAATCAAGTGTATATTATATTAGGAGTGATTTTATCTACATGTGCGACTATAAAAATAGATAGTTGCCCTATGGAAGGAATAGATACTGAAGCCTATGATAAGATTTTAGGACTAGAAAATACAAGTTTTACTTCTGTTGTCGCTATAGCAATAGGATATAGATCTAAAGATGATAGCAACCAATATTTAGCCAAAGCGCGTAAATCATTGAAAGAATACATTGTTCATAAATAATTGTGTATATGCAACAATATAAAAAACAATAACCAAGCCACAAGAAAGGTAAATTTTATAGAACGGTAGATTTTGTTCTGGTAAAAATTATTGAAAATAACCCTAATATTTGAGTAAAAATTTAATTAATTATTAAAAATCAGTGGAGGGTACAATGATAGCAAAGGAAATTTATACAAGTGCGTATCAAAAAGCTATTTCAAGATCTCTGCTGATTTTACTAGGTATAATTTTATTATATTTAGCTATTCTGCAGCTCTTAATGGGTGACTTCTATATAGTTGTCGAAACAATAAGGCCAACTTTGCCTTATATGGCAGTGATGTTGCTTATTTTTACCTTCCAAATTTCTCTTTTTGTATACATTCGTATTATTACGAAGGAACTACAAAATAACTTTCAAATGGCTGTGTCAAGTGGGGTAAATGGGGTGGTTATGTTACTTTGCTGTACTCATCATCTCGTAGATATTTTACCTTTTTTAGGAGTAGGTCTGTCTTTTTGGACTAGCAAATACCAGATAACATTCATTTACTTGGGAATTTTAAGCTCTCTTTTTGGAGTTTACTTATTTTTAAGAAGCATAGAAAGAAATCGATTATATGATCTGACAAACGTCAATGTTGCGATGTTTTTAAGGCTCTTAACATTGAAGTCATCAGTGTTTATTTTGTTAGCCTTAGGATCGTTAGCTATAATATTATCTATAATTTAGGAGGAATAAATGAAATTATATTTAAGAAAAAAACTATCAGTAGTATTTGTTTTTGTTATGATTTTATTTTATACGGAAGGGCAGGTATTCTCAATGGGAGACAGTGCTTTAGATGATAAAAATTTATCTGAAAGAATGATAGTTTCTGGGACTTCTGATATGGGATCTGTCATAGTTGCTATTATGTATGAAGGCTTTGACAACGGAGCTCTGACATTCTCTGTTAGCATGGACACTCATTCGGTAGATTTAGGCAAAATTGATTTGAAGGAAAATGCTTATTTATTAGTAGGAGATAGCAAAATTTATCCATCTAATGAACCGAAATTCTCTGGGCATCATGGCTTTGATTCTTTGGAATTCGAGGTAGATGCGAAACCAGATGAAGTGATTTTATATATTTTGAAAGTACCTTCCATCGAAGAAAGAGTTTTTACCTGGTAATGATCTTTACACAAAAGTATCTTAAGTCTACCAAAATAACAAAAAACATGCTTCACAATTAATTTATTGTGAGGCATATTTTTGCAAAATATAACTATTTTTTCTTTCTTAAAACTAGGGAGAAGTCAATCCATCCTTCAAGTGTAAATATTGCGCTTAAAATAATAAAGTAGCAGTAAAAACAGATAAAGTTACAGAACAATGGAAATTATCCTTTGCGCTATGTAGTAGAAAATATGAAATAAGAAGCGAAGGAAATGACTTTACAAATAACTACTAGATACTTATAAGATTGTTATGTTAAAATGAGACATGGAAGTTGGGTATATAAAAAATTATATATCAAATATAATTTATAATAAATATCAGAATAATTAAAAGCTTAAATTTGGAGTTATAGATGTCTAAGTATGTAATTAGCCTTGATAATGTGAGCAAGAGAGATATTAGTTTAGTCGGAGGTAAAGGAGCTAATCTAGGAGAGATGATTGAGGCAGGATTTCCTGTTCCTAGTGGATTTGCGGTGACCACAGAGGCATTTACTTACTTTTTAAGTAGCAATAGATTAAATGAATATATAAATAATGAATTAGCAGGTTTGGGTTTAAGTGAGACAGTTAAAATAGCGACAGTTGGTGAAAAAATACGAAAAACTATAGTTCAAGGGTTTATTGTGCCAGAAATTGCTGATGCGATAATTGATGTATTAGAAACCAAAGGGAAAACAGAATCTCCTTTTGCAGTACGCTCAAGTGCGACAGCTGAAGACTTAGCGTCAGCGTCATTTGCAGGCCAGCAAGATACTTACTTGAATGTTATAGGCAAAGAAGCTATTTTAAACGCAGTACGCTCTTGCTGGGCATCGCTTTATACCGATAGAGCGATTATTTACCGCATTAAGAATAACTTTGAACACGATAAGGTCTTTATTTCTGTTATCGTACAAGAGCTTATTCGATCTAAAATATCAGGCATTATGTTTACAGCTGATCCAGTTAGTCAGAATAGAAATCGTGTTTCAATTGATGCAAGCTATGGCTTGGGCGAGGCTCTTGTATCAGGTGTGGTATCTGCTGATAACTATATAGTAAATTCGGAGACTAGTGAAATCATTGAAAAAACAATAGGGTCTAAAAAAATTAAAATAGCCTCTAATGATGAAGGTGGTACTGCGGTGATAAGTTTATCTCAGGATGATAGGGATAGCTATGCTCTCAATGATGAGCAAATTATTCAATTGATACAATTGGGTAAATCGATAGAGTCTCATTATGGCAAGCCTCAGGATATAGAATGGTGTATGACTGATGAAGTTTTTTTTATCTTACAGAGCCGCCCAATCACGACACTATTTCCTCGTGCAAGTTCACCAACATGGAATAAGAGACATTTTTATATTTCTTTTGGACGAGTTCAAAATATGATGTTAGCTTTTACTCCATTAGGTGTTTCAGCTATTAGGACTTTTATACCAGTGGGTAAGAACCATTCAAATGAAGAATCTTACTATGCATCTTATATTGGTGGTCATATTTATATTGATTTAACGGATTTATTGACAGGTTTTCCAATTGCGCGAAAGCTTGTACCAAGATTTTTATCAGTAGTTGATCAAGTTATGCATGACTCAGTTATGGAGCTACTATCACGTGAAGAATTTCAGCCACAAATGAAACTTGGGTTTAAATGGGCTATGGTAAAGAGATTTTTTAATTTACTATTCCCTATCTTAAGAAAAGTCCCTGGATCGATTTTCTGGCGTGATAATAGTAATGATCGCATTGATTTTGAAACTAAGTTAGACAAGGTTTTTCGTGAAAATCAACTATTGCTTGAGAATGCTTCTGTTGGATATGACAGAATTCAAGTCTCACGTGAAATATTAGGTAAGGTATTGTCTCACTTAAAAAATGATGGAATGTCAAGAATTTTGACAGGAACATTTTCACTTATATTGCTTAAAAAATGGTGTCATAGCCCTGAGCTAGATGAGCATTTTAAGAATATAGAAAGTGGAATCGGAGGAAATATCACCACGACTATGGATTTAGCAGTAGGTGATTTAGCTGATTTAGTAGCTATGTGCCCAGAGATTAAACAGCTACAAGGATATAAAAGTGCAGATGATTTTATAAATATGTTGGATACAGTGGAAGGAACTGATGAGTTTAAAGCAGCATTTAAGCAATTTATAGAGTGTTACGGTTTTAGAGCAAATGGTGAAATTGATATAGGTAATGAGCGTTGGAGTGAAAATCCAGCTAGTTTATTGACGACAGTTTTCGGAGGCGGAGAAAAGAGAGAAATTGGTGGACATAGAAAGCACTATGAAGAAAAACAAAGACGCTCACTCGAATCTGAGAAAGTGATTATTCAAGTGGCTAATAAAATCGGCGGAAAAGCGAAAAAATATGCAGCTAAACTTCTTGCTAATTATCGTAATTGTTTTTGTATTCGAGAGCACCCTAAGTACTATTGGATGAAACACATCGGGTTAATTAAAAAATACATCATTGAAGATGCCAGTGAATTGGTCAATAAAGGAATAATTGAGCACTCCAGAGATATTATTTTCTTATTTTGGGATGAGATAGAGAGTGCTTATAATAAAGATGATTCCTTGAAAGATTTGGTTACTAAACGAAAACTAGATCACGAATACTATCGCTCTTTGAATGCACCTGCTGTATTGACTGATGAAGGTGAAGTTATTGCAGTGATTAAATCAGCCGAGAATATTCCAGATGGAGCTTTGAGTGGTAGCGGTGTCTCTGCTGGAGTAGTTGAAGGATACGCTCGTGTTGTTTTGGATCCGAGCAAAGAGGAAATTCATGAAGGTGAGATTTTGATTGCACCGTTTACTGACCCGGGTTGGACGCCATTATTTATTCATGCTAAAGGATTGGTCATGGAGGTGGGAGGGAAACTCACACATGGAGCTGTGGTAGCTCGTGAGTATGGTATTCCTGCTGTAGTCTGTGTGCTTGATGCTACTAAAAAAATAAAAACAGGCCAGAAAATCCGTGTTAACGGCTCCGAAGGCATTATTGAGTTTATCGACTAAGGAAAAATATTTATGAAATCCGCCATTATAGTTTTACTAGTTTTATTAGGCATTATCTTCGTCTTTGCTGCAATTAAAGGCGATGGTGCCATTGAAAAAGGACTAAAAGAGTCTTTAATACAAGGTAGAACTATTATACCTATGATAATAGTTGCTGTTTTTATTATGGGCTTTTCAGAGGTATTAATTCCACCAAAATTTGTTGAACAGTGGCTCTCTGAATCCTCTGGAACTAAAGGAATTATGATAGCTTGGGTAGCAGGTATTTTGACTCCAGCAGGTAGTATCATCGGTATGCCAATAGCGGCAGGGCTCTATAAAGCCGGAGCCAGCCTAGCTGTCATTATAACCTATCTAACATCTATAGCACTTCTGTCGATTATACGTATCCCACTAGAGATCGGCTTTTATGGAACTAAACTTATGTTGATACGTGTTTTAACCACTATGTTTTTACCACCTCTAATTGGGTTTATGATTATATTTATTCAGAAACTCTTTAAAATATAGAAAATTTTCATTTTATTTAAGACGATATTGATAAAATCATTTAATTTAGAGCAATTAAGCTAGCTTTAATACACATTCCTCTATTGATAAAAGTATTTATAAATTATATAAGCTAAAAGAATGATCATAGGTAGCTTTTTTAAGAGCACTTAAAGGATACTTCGCCAGTTGTCATGGCAAGTGAAATAAAACACCCTTTTAGTAAATCTTGGTAAATTTCCATACAATGATCTATTTTGTACATTATAATATTTAAGCTTTAACTGTTTAACTTGTATTAAGTATATAAATATGAAATATTTATCACATTACTGTATATTAATACTATCTATAATTTTGCTTAATATTGTTTCTTATGCCTCGGAAGATTCAATAAAAGTTGGTGACTTTTCTAATTCTAGTTTAAATGCAGAATTGCCTCAAGCATGGCAGGAGTTTAGATTTGATAATGTGGAAAAAAATACTAATTATTCTTTAGTGGATGATGAAGGTGGTATAGTAGTCAAAGCGCAATCTGATTCGTCTGCAAGTGGAATAATCACAGGAGTTAAGATTGACCCTGAGCAATACCCTATATTAGTATGGCGCTGGAAAATCTCAAATAATATATCACAGAGCGATGTTACTAAAAAATCAGCTGATGATTATAGTGCCAGAGTTTATGTTACATTTGATTATGACCCTGATAAAATTAGTTTTATAGATAAACTACTTTATGATGGCGGTAAAATTTTATTGGAAAATGATAATCTGCCATATAGAGCTATTGCTTATATATGGGGGAATAATGCAGACAAAGAGACTATTAGGGCGAATGCTTATGCAGATGAAGTGGTGATGGTTGTTGTTAACAATCAAGAAGACCCTCTCAATCAATGGATACAACACGAGCGTAATATCTATAAAGACTTTAAGAGAGCATTTGGTGAAGTGCCTTTTATGATATCTGGTGTTGCAATAATGACTGATACTGATAATACTAAAGATATGGCTGTCGCATATTACGGTGATATTTTATTTAAAAAAACTGTGGCTCTGGAATAAATAAAAATAAAAAATATAGAAACTATTTAAGGCTTTTTCATTGCCTGATCAGTAGATAGTTTAACTGCGTAGCCTTTTTATCACAATGTATTTTTGCTTATCAAAAGTGCTTACAAGTGTAAATATTGCACTCAAATAGGATTGCTGATGAAAAAAATACGAAAAACTATAGTTCAAGGGTATTGTGTTAGAAATTGCTAATGCGATAATTCATGTATTAGAAACCACAGGGAAAATAGAATTTTATTTGAGATAGGCTCAAGTGCGACGCCTGAAAACTTAATGTTAGCGTCATTTGCAGGCCAGCAAGATACTTATTTGAATAATTATAGGCAAAGAATCTATTTTAAACTCAGTACTCTCTTGCTGGGTATCGCTTTTGATTTTTTAATGAAAAGTATATAGACTTTATGTTTTTATATATTAATATAAAAATAAATTTTTAATTTATATAATAATTCATCATAGAAAATGATTAAGGAAATATTTAATAGAGTCGAGGAAATTTCTTTACTGTGGCACGAATGTGCTACTTTAGAGAATTTTTATAATAAAGAAGTGAAAACTCAATTGTATTCTCATATTGAATCATTATTAAATGATTTATCAATAGACTGTGGTAATGATTTTTTTGAAAAGCTAGATGAGATTCTTAACTTTGAAATTACTAAAATTGCCTATGATATAGACATAACTTTCAATCGTGATCCAGCTGCCAATACCAAGCAAGAAGTTATTTTAGCTTATCCAGGGATAAGAGCTATAGTAAGCCATAGACTAGCTCATAGTATATATAAAGTTGGTCATAAAGTATTAGCTCGTTTAATCAGTGAACATGTCCATGGTTTAACAGGAATAGATATACATCCTGGAGCTAGCATAGATAGAGCATTATTTATTGACCATGGTACTGGTATAGTAGTGGGAGAGAGTACTACTATTTATGAAAATGTTTCAATTTATCACGGAGTGACGCTAGGTGCTATTGTAGTTGAGAAAATATTCTCTGGGGTAAAGCGCCATCCTACGATTGAAAGTAATGTAATAGTTTACTCAAATACTTCCATCTTAGGAGGTGAGACTACCATAGGGGCTAATAGTATTATAGGTGGTAATCTAATTATAACTAGATCAGTCAATAGAAATACTTTTATATACTTAAATTCTGATAACGAATTAGTTCAAAAGCCAAATAAAGCAGGGGCAGATATAAAATATTTTATTTAATCAATGAATTGTTTCTCAATGAAGTTTTCTAACAGGAAGATAATTTAATCTAGTAGTATTGATGAATAATAGCTTCTTGTTTTTGTGCTCATCGTAATTCTTTTACGTATAAGCTTTCGACTCTAGAGCCTCAGTTATAGTAAGTTTTTACACTATTCCATCAGTATCAAAGTTATTTTATTGAGCTTAGCCATCTTTAATTAAACACTATGAAAATATCTTTAGAAAAAAAACATTACCAAAAAATTCATAATTTATATAAAAATTATAAACTTTTTTGATAATATAGTTAAATATAAGGTAGGGCATTCGTGTTAGTTAAATTTATAAATACTTTATAAGATAAGCATATAGTTTTTACTTACTTGGGTAATAATTTTAAGGGTGAAATTATGAAATATAACTCTATTTTAGAAACCGTAGGAAATACTCCTGTAGTCAAGATAAATAAAATTTTTGATAAATCATCAGTTTGGATAAAGTTAGAAAGACAAAATCCAGGTGGAAGTATAAAAGATAGGATTGCTTTATCAATGATAGTAGAGGCTGAAAAAAGGGGAGAAATATCTCCCGGAAAAACTGTTTTAATCGAGCCAACTTCAGGGAATACTGGAATAGGATTATCTTTAGTTGCAGCAGTCAAAGGGTATAGACTGATACTTGTTATGCCTGAGTCTATGACTGTAGAAAGAAGAAAAATTATGTCATCCTATGGTGCTGAATTTGTATTGACTCCTAGAGAAAAAGGTATGTCTGGTGCTGTGTCAAAGGCCAAAGAGCTATGTTCTCAAATGCCTGATAGTTGGATGCCTTCTCAGTTTGATAATAGTGATAATGTAAAAGTACACGAAGAAACCACTGCACGAGAAATACTTAATGACTTTCCTGATGGATTGGACTATATCATAACAGGTGTAGGCACAGGTGGGCATATCACTGCAGTTGCAAAGGTACTAAAATCTAAGTTTAATAATCTTAAAGTATTTGCAGTAGAGCCCGAAGTAAGTCCAGTTTTATCTGGAGGTAGTCCATCACCGCACCCTATCCAAGGGATAGGAGCAGGATTTGTGCCTTCAATATTAGAAATAGATCTTCTAGATGGTATCTTGAAAGTAAATGCGGAGCAATCTTTCAAAAAGGTGCAGCTACTGGCTAATAAAGAAGGGATTTTAGCTGGAATATCGACAGGTGCATCATTGGTCGCAGTTGAGTCTATATTAAAAGATAATCCAAGTGCCAAAATATTGACTTTTAACTATGATACAGGAGAACGTTATCTATCAGTCGATAGTTTATTTTAAGGCGACTTAAATATGTTTAATTTCGCATTTAGCATTTAGTTTCAGTAGTATTATTTACTTTATAAATTATAAGTGAAATGGTGTTAAATTGTTAAATCAGATATTATAGCTTATAGAGAGTACATGTAATAAGTGCTTAAGTGTTTCTATTTCTACTAGAAATTCTTTGCTTGTTGTAATCCTCTCTTTTGGGTTCAGAGTGATTCATATCTGTAGTTCGACCTCTAGATGGAAATCTATTACTCTTAGCATTATGTTTATTATGTCTAATATCATTATTTTGATGTGATATATGAGTTACTTTAGTTGTTCGGTGATTTTTTTCGTTTTTATTTTTGCCTGAAAAACTGCCACTGCCTGATACTTTATATATTTTATTTTTTGTGTTGACTTTATCTGTGTCTGTGTCTTCACGAAAGTTTCTTTCTATTCGGTTCCTTTTTAGCTTTTCTGTATAGGTTGGTCTATAGGTTTCAGTTATGACTCTATCTCTAAAAGAATCCTTCTTATGAGTTCTATTGTAATTATCACGGTGTGAATAATTACTATCGCTAGAAGAATCTTTATGACGCGAGCTATAGTAATTTGATTTAGTGCTTCTTTTTCTCCTAATATACCTTTCATCATCGTAACTATCATAGCTTTGTTTTTGTTCATGTTTAGAGTTATATGGCTTTATGGTACGAATTCTTTTATCTAGATTTCTGGAGTTTTTTTTACGTGAGCTATCTGGCACATAGGGTCTTTTAGGTTCAAAGCCGTCAACTTCAGAAACTGAAATATTTTTCTTGGTTTTTTGCCCTATTTTTTCAATAGATCTCATCTCAGAGTGTGTAGCAAGTGATATGGCTTTTCCTGATCTGCCTGCTCTACCTGTTCTTCCTATTCTATGAATATATTCTTCATGTTCTTTTGGAATATTCATATTAAATACATGCGATACTGTTGGTATATCTATACCTCTGGCTGCTACATTTGTTGCTACTAAAAATTTCAAGCGTTTAGTTCTAAATGAGTTTAGTGTCCTATTGCGTTGCCCTTGGTTCATTCCTCCATGTAAAGCTTTTGCTTGAAGGCCTTCTTCGATTAATTTATTTGCTAGAATTTCTACATCCTTTTGTGTGTCTGCAAATATAATTGCCTGTTTAATTTCCTGATCTAGAAGAAGGTGCTTTATTAATCTGACTTTATGTAGTGCATCGTCAACCACATGGGCAACTTCGATTATACTATCGTGCATTATTTCCACATTTGCTATTTTTATTGTTGCTGGATCATTTGTAATTTTTTTGGCTATATTTCCAACTAAGCCATCTAAAGTAGCTGAAAATAGCATGGTTTGTTTATCTTCTGGTGTTTTAGATATGATGTCTTCTATATCGTCAATAAAACCCATATCCAACATTCTATCTGCTTCGTCTAAAACAAGTATGTTTACATTAATAAGAGATATCTTTTTATTATCTATATGATCTATGAGCCTACCGGGTGTTGCAACTATAATATTTGGTGAAGAGGAGAGCATTTTTAACTGTTGAAAATAAGGCATTCCACCTAATATACTACCTATTTTTATATTTGTATATTTAGAATATTTCAATATAGCTTCAGTTACTTGAATAGTAAGCTCTCTAGTCGGGGTCATAATTAGCATATGAGGTTTAGCAATCTTTGGCTTTGCTAAGCTTCTTCTTTTTTCTCTAGCTGATACAGGTAATTTTGCATTAGTATCTTCTTCATTTTGTTTTGACATTAGCTTTTGTATGCTTGGCAATACAAAAGCTGCAGTCTTTCCTGAACCTGTTTTTGACGATACTAATAAATCCTTGTCTTTTAGTGCTAGTGGAATTACCTCTGTTTGAACATCTGTGGGTGTTTTGTATCCTACATCATTTATAGCTTTTAAAATTTTAGGGTGCAGATCTAAATCTGAAAAATTCATATGTTTTAAACCTCGATGTTTAGTTTTATTTTTTATGTTTTATTCGCTGTATTTATTATATTCTTTTTAATAATCTCAGTGGAGCTTATTTCAAAAGTAAGCCTAAATTTATCATTTTATGTTTTTTACTTTTAGTATTTTTTTCTTTCTTGATAATTTGAATTTTAAGAGGTCTTTTTTTAATTCCAAAATAAGCTATAAAAATTGTTTTGGAAAATGGAACCTCATTTAATTGCTGTTTAATATCTTATTATTTCAAATTTTGGATATTATTTTTTTATTTATTTGAAGGCTTCACTTAAGTCATATTATATTTTGTATGCTTAGCAGAATTATCTAACGGCCGATAAGATAAGAGATATCTTTTATATCAAGGATTAAAGTGTTATTTGATACTGAATTTAATATACTACATTGTTTGATAAATAAAGCAAGTAGTATTAAGACATAACTTAAGAAATTAATTTTTAAAGTTATTTTTACCATTCGTCATAGTCCGAATAGTCTGAGCTTTCTTTCATAGCAGTTCTTTGGTTCTTTAGATTTAGCTTGTTTATTCTATCTGTATCCAATGTTTCATGAATTTGTGTTTTTAATAATATATCAGTATCGTAATCAGCACTGTTAGCCTGAGGGTTGTCACTATTGGCATTTGTAAGCTTTTCTAAATATAGCGTAATATCTTTAACTAGCTCATCTAAGCCTTGTTTGGTGAAAGTGGAGATACAGTGGATTTTATCCTTAGTTTTAGTTCGATTTTTGAAATTATTTTTCAAATTAGATAAATAATCATCGGTAACTAAGTCGCATTTATTAAAGACTATGAATCTTTTCTTCTCCCAAAGTAGCTTATTGAATTGATAAAGTTCATTTTCTATAATTTCATATTTTTTTAAGACATCTAAACTGTCATCCTCATTAAAAACATCTATAACATGGAGCATTAACTTAGTTCTGCTTAAGTGCTTTAAAAATCTTATACCAAGCCCGGAACCTTTAGACGCACCTTCTATAAGCCCTGGTAAGTCAGCAATTACGAAGCTGTGAATTGCATCACTTTTAACTACTCCAAGGATTGGATATAGCGTAGTAAAAGGATAATTAGCAACCTTAGGAGTAGCTCTGGATAAAGCTTGTACTAAAGATGATTTACCTGCATTGGGCAAGCCAAGTGTCCCTACATCTGCGAGGATTTGTAATTCTAATCTTAGGACTTTCTCTTCTCCATGTGTGCCTGGTGTGGTTTTTCTTGGCGCTCTATTTGTACTGGATTTAAAATTTTGATTGCCTAAGCCACCTCTACCGCCTTTTGCAATACAAAACTTTTCTCCTTCGTTTACAAAGTCATGAATGTATTCGCCTGTTAAATGGTCAAATACTACGGTTCCTAATGGAACTATAATATCTATATCTTTACCTGATTTTCCTGTACATGAGCTACCTTTACCACTTTCTCCAGAAGATGCCTTAAATATAGGCTTAAAACGAAAGTCAATCAGTGTATTAAACTTAGATGAAGCACTGATAAATACGGAGCCACCATCGCCACCATCGCCACCATCAGGACCACCTCGTGGTATAAACTTCTCCCTCCTAAAGCTTAGGCAACCATCGCCACCTTTCCCAGCGTAAACATAAATAGTTGCTTCATCTATGAATTTCATATTACTAAGGCTTATAAATATTGTTTATCAATGTTGTTAAAGACTTCGGTTAAAGTTAAGCTTATAGTTTATTTTTATTCAAACCTGAGGAGTGTCTTATTTAGTACATCTGATTTTAAATCTTCCATAGCCTTAACAAATGACGGTATTTCTTGCTTTTGGTTTATGTATTTTATTATGTTTATCGCTTTATCTTCGGTAAAGTTTATGCCTATTTTTTCTCGTATTACGTGTAAAATAGGTAAAAGAGTACAGTCTATTATATTCAATTGATTATTGTTATTATCACAGAGTTCTTTAAATAAGTCTGATCTGGAAATAAGTATATTTAATAGAGCTTTTTTACTCTGGTTAAATAGATGTTTCTTATCAGTTTTTAAGATTACATTTATAAGTCCCATCCACTCTCGTTGTAAAGTTGCTATAAGATAACGAGCATTGGCTCTCTCTGTGGGTGTAGAAGGGAATAGTGGAGGAAATGGATAGCGGTCCTCCAAATATTCAGTTATGACATGACCTCCAGCAATACTTAAGTCTTTGCCGTCTATTACAGGTTTTATAGCATGAGGGTTCCATTGAAGTATATTTTCATTTAGACCTTTTTCATGGTCAATAAATTTTAACTCGTATATAACTTCCTTTTCGCGAGCCAAAACACATACACGATAGTTAAAAACGTCCAAAGGATCCATATAAATTATCATAAACTCTCCATAATTTAATGAAAAATCATTTTTCTTATTATAGTAATAGTAAAAAAATTCTAGATTAATTAAATTTCTAAGTGAATTAGCTTTCCTTAAAATCAGATAAGTATTTAGATAAATATATTATCTGACTTCAGGTTCGCTGGGCTTCATTTTAACATATGTAGAAATAGTGTATTGAGATGTAAGTTGCAAACGATGATATCATATAGCAATAAACTGTATATATCTTAGATAGTACATTATATATTATTGTAAGTAAAAATATTTAATTATTTGGATATATAACATGCTTATATTTTATTGGTTAAAATAAAAAAAATCATAAATACATTATAATAATTTATATATAGTATGATAAATATAAAATAAATGAATTGTGGAAACAAACACTTTAAAGAACATCATAGTTTTAAATACTTTAGGTATGAATAAACAAGTTCATAAGAAGTCAAATAAATTGTCTTTAGGATTTACCCTTATAGAGCTTTTGATAGTGATAGCGATAGTTGCTATTCTAGCATCATTAGCTATACCTACGTATAATCAATATTCCAATAAAGCAAAATTTAGCGAAGTTATTTCTGCAACTCAGCCATATAAATTAGGTATAGAAATTGCTGTTCAAATATATTCCAGTGGATCAGACGATTTGGATTCTGGTTTTTCAGAAATCCCTTCAAATATTGATTCTAGCAATACTAAGTATCAGTATGTGGATAGTATTTCAGTAGTAGATGGAGTCATAACCGCAACAAGTAGAAGCATATTGCTTACTAACCCAACATATATACTTACAGCAACTATAGATAATCAAACTAATGAAGTATTCTGGTCAGTAGATGCTTCTAGTACATGCTTGGATAGTAATTTGTGTTGATATAGTAGTATTTAGGTATTTTTTTCAAATCTCTAAAATAATTTATATTCTTTACTTGGCCTAAGATAATATTTTATTTTAATGCTATTATTTATTTCTAAAATAAAGTTTTATAAAAACTTAAGCTTATTTTGTAAACTAGTTTGTTTTAATAGTAAATAACTACACAAATACAATTTAATATAAATATGGTGTAAGTAGGTGTTGAGTAAGTTTAAAAAATAAATTAAAAAAATTGTAATGAAAAAAACTAATAAAAATAAAGTAAAAAAGAATAAAAGTATAAAATTGAAAAAAAGGTTATCAACTAGTATCTTAAAGAATGGCCATAAGTCATCTGGGGTGATAGATCCATACTATTTACTTGAAATGGAAAGATATGATAAACCTATAGCTAGCCGTAAATTTATAATACAAACTCTAAGTAATAAGCCGATGAACTTAAGTAATTTATCGAGGTATTTAGGTTTATTCGGTAAGGATAAGGAGTCTTTGAAAAAAAGACTAGGGGCTATGATAAGGGAAGGGCAGATAAGCTTGTATCATAAGATTTATTCTGTAGATAAAAATGCGAGATTTTTAGTAGGCAAAGTGTATATAAGTCCCAATGCTAATTATGGTTTTGTAGATTTTAATGGTGGGGAAGATAGTGCTTTTTTAAATTATTCTCAATTAAAAAAAGTATTGCATAGAGATATTGTAGAGGTCTGTGTCAGAAAATCCTATAAAAAACAAAAGTATGAAGCAACTATTCAAAAAGTTCTAGAGCATGAGATAACTCATATAATAGGAACATTAAGAAAGAAAGGTGATATCTGGTATATTTTTGCTGACTATAAAAATATAAAAGAGCCTTTTTACGTGCTAAATGATAACAGGTGTTATGAAAATTATGATAAAAAAGTACAAAGTGATGTATTTATAGATGGCGATTATGTATATGCTAAAATTATTAATTATCCCGATAAGAGCAGGGGAGCAAGCGTAGAAATAATAAAAAAGATTGAAAATGATGACAGTGTTGAAAGCATAGTAGAAAAAGCTATATTAACTTTTTCTCTACCTAATCAATGGGATGAAGAAATTACCAATGAAAGTAATAATTTAAAATTACGTTTTCTTGATGAACTAGAAAATGTTTCTAAGTATGAGTTTTCAAAAGATAGTCCATTAAATTCTAGATTTGACCTTAGAGATAGATATTTTATTACTATAGATGGTGAGGATGCTAGGGATTTTGATGATGCTGTCTATGTTGATAAAAATACTGATGATTCTTGGGAGTTGTATGTAGCTATTGCAGATGTGTCGTTTTTTGTAGAAAATGATACTCACCTTGACAGAGCCGCTTATTCAAGAGGTACTTCAGTTTATTTTCCAAATAAAGTAGTCCCGATGCTTCCAGAGTTTTTATCTAATGATTTATGTTCTTTGACACCCAATGAAGATAGGCTAGCTTTCGTCTGTCAGATGAAAATATCTAAAAAAGGTCACTTGGAAAAGTCTCGCTTTTATAAAGCGATAATTTGCTCAAAGTCTAGACAAACATATACGAATATATACGATCTTATCAATAATAAGAAAACTCGAAAGGATATATCGATTAGTAAGGAGGTAGAAGATAGTATATATAATATGTATTCTTTGACCAAAATATTATTGGATTTAAGAAAGGAAAGGGGGGCTTTGTATTTAGAAATACCAGAGACTAAAGTATGGTTAAAAAATGAAGATAAGGATATAGATAAGCTTGATATTAGTAATAGGAATATGGCTCATTTGATGATAGAAGAAGCGATGATTCTTGCTAATATTTCTGCTGCTAAAATTATGTCGGATAATTGCTCTTATGGAATCTATAGAATTCATGAGCCGCCGGAATACTCTAAATTGAATAATCTTACTAATATGCTGAGTAACTTAAATATAAACCTCTCTCCCTTACAGTTACAAAATCAAGTATCTTTATCCATACTTTTAGATAAGTTCAAAGAAATGCCATATATGGAGCTATTGAGTTATATGGTATTAAGATCAATGAGTCAAGCTAAGTATTCATCTAAAAGAAAAGGTCATTTTGGCCTTGCTTTGGAGTATTATTCACATTTTACTTCTCCTATCCGACGGTATCCTGATTTATTAGCTCACCGTATTATTAAAAGTATTTTAGATTATAAAGAAGAAAAAAGACATAATAATAATCCGTCTAAAGCACTGCTTGATAATCAAGGGCTAGAAGTATCTGCTGTACATAGCTCGTATACAGAAAGAAGAGCAGATGAAGCTACATACTTTGTAACTGACAAATTAAAATGCCTATATATGCAAGGATTTATAGGAGATAAGTTTGAAGCTATAGTTACTAATATAAATAAAAATGCAATATTTATACAACTGAACGCCATACCTGTAAGTGGTATTATTCCTGTTAATAGTCTTCCTTTATATAGAAAATATACCTTCGATGTGGAAAGTATGGTGTTATCTATGCAATCTGGAGATAGTTTTTATCTAGGCTGTATTATTCTTATTAAACTTTTAAGGATAGATAAAAGCTCTGATTCTTTAGAGTTTGAATTTATTGATTTTATAAAAAAATAAAAATAAATAATTTTGGATCTTTTTGGATCTGTGAACTTTAATAATAAAATAAAAGAAAAGTATTATAGAAAATATTGTAAAGTACTTATCTACAATGATAATAATATAGTATCTATAGTGATGGCTGGAGATTTAGTATTGAGTGGCCATAACTACTATTAAATAGTGGAAAATCACATATAAACGGGACAAGGTTTTGGAGTTATACAAAGAGGAGGTTGGCGAGGTGGTCGGCAAAATTTAATGGAAATGAGTGATAGTACATTTTATTTACAATTAAAAAACCAAGCTTAGGTTTAATAATAGAAATAGTAATTTGTACTATAATACTTAAAATATATGTATTTCTATCTAAAAGCACCCTGGACCATGATTTTGTTATAAATAAAATTTAAAGAAATTATATTTGGTATTGCTTTATAATTGGGTGATATCAGGGGATTGCTAAAGCTTTATACACTTGATAGTATTTATCATATAGATAGTAAAATTATAATTTAAGTATCAAGATTATTTTAATTTTGGTTGACAAAATAATAGTTTTTATTAGAATAGACAACACTTATCTCAGCTTTTAGCATGAGATGATGTATAAGTTAATGTGAGTTTTTCGGAGTATAGCACAGCCTGGTAGTGCGCCTGCTTTGGGAGCAGGATGTCGGGAGTTCGAATCTCTCTACTCCGACCACCGAACTTGTTTTGGTATATGCGCCTGTAGCTCAATTGGATAGAGCACCAGCCTTCTAAGTTGGGGGTTACAGGTTCGACCCCTGTCAGGCGTGCCAAATATAACATAAGTATTTTTTAGGGTTAGAAGAATATAACTTTATTAAAATTCTTATCATTAATTTATGGTGGGCATAGCTCAGTTGGTTAGAGTACTGGATTGTGATTCCAGTGGTCGTGGGTTCAAGTCCCATTGCCCACCCCAAAAACTTAATATTAATTAAAACGTAATTTAATACTATTATATATATAATAGTTTAGGTAATTGTTATTAATTGTCTATTATAATTAAATTAAATTTAAAGTAATATTAATAAGATATTATTTTAATTACGTATATTTACATTAATTTTTTGATTTGATATAATACAAAGCGTTTACAGAAGTAAATTAAACAATCTAAATCATTTTTTTATAAGTTTAGGGATTATAAATTTTAAGGTAGAGTTAATATGAGTAATCATGCATCAAGTAATGGAACTACTAGTTTTTTAGATGAAACGCATACAGTTTTCGGACACCATAAGAATGTGCTATTGCAGTGGCTATTTAGTATAGATCATAAGCGGATAAGTATAATGTATCTTATAGGGGTGGTTGTTTTCTTTTTAGTAGCCGCTCTATTAGGTGTTTTAATTAGATTAGAATTATTTGCCCCAGGGGGACAGATTTTAACTCCTGATCAGTATAATAGGCTATTTACATTGCACGGTGTAATAATGACATTTTTGTTTGTTATACCTGCAATACCTGCTGTCTTAGGTAATTTTTTATTGCCTCTTCAGCTTGGTGCTAGGGATGTTTCTTTTCCAAGGTTAAATTTGTTAACTTTCTGGCTTTATTTAGCTGGAGCAGTATTGGCACTAATCACGCTTTTTTCTGGTAATTTTCCAGATACTGGGTGGACATTTTATGCCCCATATAGTACACAATCCGCAAGTGCTTTGGCTATGGCTCTGACAGCGGCATTTATATTAGGAGTATCGTCTATATTGTCAGGCATAAATTTTATAACGACAATACATCGTCTTAGGGCTCCAGGGATGACGTTCTTCAAAATGCCTTTATTTGTATGGGGTGTATATGCAGCTTCATGGGTTCAGGTATTGGCTACACCAATTATAGGGCTTACTCTTTTATTAGTCATAGCTGAAAATGTATTTCAAATAGGTATATTCGATCCAAGTCTTGGAGGAGACCCTATTTTATATCAACATTTATTCTGGATATACGCTCACCCAGCTGTTTATTTAATGGTTTTACCTGCTTTTGGTGTTATATCAGAAATAGTGGTTACTTTCTCAAGAAGAACTATATTTGGATATAAAGCAATAGCTATTTCGTCATTATCGATTGCTTTCATTGGTTATTTCGTATGGGCACACCATCTATTTACTGCAGGTATAAGCGATTGGGCACGCATTCTATTTTCATTCCTTACTCTTTTTGTAGCTGTGCCAACAGGAATTAAATTCTATAACTGGGTCGCAACCATGTATAAAGCATCTATAGTTTTTGCTTCCCCTATGCTATGGATTTTAGGCGTTATATTCAGCTTTACTATAGCTGGTTTGACAGGTGTTTCATTAGCATTGCTAAATGTGGATATACAAACACATGACACATACTATGTAGTGGCGCACTTCCACTTTACTATGTTAGGCGGTGTTGGCTTCTTATTCTTTGCTGCTGTACATTATTGGTTTCCTAAAATGACAGGTAGAATGTACAATGAAAGTGTTGCGAAAGTATCTTTTTGGATGATATTCATCGGGCTATATCTGCTTTGGGTACCGATGTTTATAGCAGGATATATGGGAATGCCGAGACGTTATTTTGATTATTTGCCTGAGTATGAAATATACCATCAAATAGCATCGTTAGGTTCGTGGATAATAGTTCCTGGATTTTTCGTAATGTTTGGGAATTTATTTAAAGGTGCACTATCTGGTGAAAAAGCAGCGGATAATCCATGGAATGCTAGTACATTAGAATGGTATACTTCGTCACCTCCCCCACTTGCAAATTTTAATAAGCTACCATATGTGGATTTTGAACCTTATGATTATAAGGAAGGTAAACCAGTAGTTAAACTAGATTTAAGTTAAGTATAAGTAATAATTTTAAGGAGTAACAATGTCACATTCAAGCACTCAAGAATTTGCCTATGACGCAAATGGTAAAGCTCATCCTGTCGTAGATTTTAATAATGACAGAGAGGGAGCGCTACTAGGGTTCTGGATATTTTTGCTAAATGAGTTTATGCTTTTTGGCGCAGTATTTATGACCTTTTTCTATTTTTGGTTTTTGCATACAGTTGATTTTGCTCAAGCCTCTGCTTCCCAAAATCTTTTACTTGGGACAATTAATACCGTGATTCTTATTATTAGTACATTTACTATGGGTGTTGGTTTAAAACAAATTGCTAGTGGTAATGCTGATAAAGCTAAGGGTATGTTGCTTGTTACTATGCTTATATCTGTAGTATTCCTCGGAATAAAAGCAATAGAATGGGGCACAGAGATAAGCCATGGCATTTATCCTGGTTCAGATGTTTTAGCAAGAGAGTCACATGGAATAGTTTTATATTGGGGTTTGTATTTCTCATCTACGGCATTACATGCCCTTCATGTAATTGCTGGTATTATAGTAATGATATGGCTATATATGAAGATATCTGATAAAAGTGTTAATTCTGAAAGGTATGTTGCATTTGAAAATATTGCATTATATTGGGATTTCGTACATTTAGTTTGGGTATTCTTATTCCCTGCACTTTATCTATTATCTTAATTAAGGAAGGTACTTATTATGTCTATAAAATCATATGTCAATGTATTATTGTTATTATTAGTATTAACTGCAATTACTTTAATGCAACCTAGTTTGATTCCATTGGGTAGTGGCAGTCAGCTTAGTGTTCAGATGATAATAGCCCTATTTAAAGCATTATTAATAGTTGGTTATTATATGCATTTAAAAGATGCGCCTAAGCTATTTAAGAATATAGTAGTATTTGCAATTTTCTGTCTACTTGTAGTAGTGCTGTTATTCGCATTTGATACTTACTTCCGTTTTTTTGAAGCAGATATTTTTAATTAATATCCAACTTTAATGTAGATTATTAATGTTTTATTAAAAGGACTAAATTATGTTAGAAGAAATGACAGTTGTATCAAATTTTGCCCAATATTTAGACAATAGCGTTATGATGATAATGATTATCTTAGGGTTATTGTTTTTATCTGTAGTAGTGCCTTTATTTATATTCATGTATAAATATAGTGCAAGTAGAAATAAACCAGAAAACACAGAGAATATATCACATAACTCTACTCTGGAATTAGTATGGACTATTATTCCTATTATATTAATTCTAGTGATGTTCTCTATAAGCTATGGGGTATTTAAAGAATTTAGAAGTATACCGGATGATGGGCTTAAAATAAAAGTTCTAGCTCAAAAATGGAGCTGGTCCTATACATATCCAAATGGTAGAGTAGAAAATACTTTATATGTGCCTAGGGGTGAAAATGTTATATTAGAAATGACAGCTCCAGAAGGTGATGTAATTCATAATATGTTTGTTCCTTCTTTTAGAATTAAAGAGGATATAGTTCCAGGCATGGAAACACGCCAGTGGTTTAATGCAAATATAGAAGGAGAATACGATGTATTTTGTGCTGAGTTTTGTGGTACAGCACATGCTTACATGCTTTCAAAAGTAGTGGTTGTTTCTCAAGATGAGTATGACAATTGGATAGATAATGAGTCTATCTTTGATCCTAGAGAAGCTCCTGCTTCTACAGAAGAATCTACAACACTATTGGATATAAATCAACCTTCAGCCAGTGCTGATCCTGTGGCTTTAGGTGAAAGAGTATTTACAGGTAATGCATGCAATACATGCCATACAGTTGATGGGACTCCTGGAGCTGGCATAGCGCCCACTCTTCAAGGCATCTATGGAACTTCAGTTACTCTTATAAATAGCTCTGGTGATGAAGTTACGGTTGAAGTAGGTGATGATTATCTTAGAGAATCTATCATAAATCCAAGTGCTTTAGTTAATCAAGGATTTAATCCGTTAATGCCAGCTTATGAAGGAACCATAGATGGAGAAGACTTAGATAATCTTGTAGAATATCTTAAGTCTCTATAATTAGTTTTATCATCATTATTTATTATTAAAATAAATACATTTGTGATAAAGCCTTGGTTAGAACTAACCAAATTTAGGTTGTCATTTACTGTAGCTTTGTCAGCTTGGTTAACTGTTGGATTGCCTTATGGTGAATATGGGCAATCCAATTTAGTTTTTATAAGTGTTTTACTGCTAAGTTTGGCTGCATGTGCATTAAATGAGATCCAGGAGGTCAAATTAGATTCTATCATGAATAGAACTAAAAATAGGCCTCTTCCCACAGGTTTGATTTCTATGAAACAAGCCTATATATCAGTCTTCATTTTAGTTGTGCTAGCCTTAATTACAGGTTATATACTGTTAGGCAGTGTAGGAGTATACATATATTTATTTACTATATTGTGGTATAACGGTATATATACTCCAATGAAAAGACTGACTTCTCTTGCATTAGTAGTAGGTGCTTTGCTTGGTACTATACCCATAGTTATAGGTTGGTTAGCAGGTGGAGGACAAATACTTGATAGTAGGCTTTTTTTATTATCTTCTTTATATGCTTTATGGCAAATACCACATTTTTTGCTTTTAACTTTAGTATATGCAGACGATTATGAAAAAGCAGGTTTCTTGACTGTACGTAGATATTTAAGTTTAGATTCATTGAAGAATATTACTTTTGCATGGGGAAATTTAATTTTTGCTTGGGCTCTTTTAAGTTCTATCATATTTGGGTTTTATATTATTGAATTATTTTTCATAATTTTAGCTTTAATATTGATATCATTTACAGTAATGCTCAAGCTTTTCTTTAAAAAGTTTGAAAAAAAGCTAATTTATCAATTATTCTTTATACTAAATATTTTTATGGTTTCATTCCACTTTTTGCTTTGGTTAGATAGGATATGGTAAAGGAGAAAAAGCTCATACTTATTTCTTTGGCCTCTATAGCATTAATAAGCATAGCTTTTTATTTTTTAACTAGAGGCCCTCATGTTATCCCTTTAGTAAATAAAGGGATTGTTATAAGAGAATTTTACGCTGACTGGTGTCCTCCATGTGTAAAATTAAGGCCAGTTTTAAATGAAGCAGAACAATTATTACAATCAAAACATGGGGATAACGTAAAATTCGAAAAAATAGATTTTGATACCTCCATAGAGATAGCAGAATTACATAGAGTATATGCATTACCTGCTACAATTATATTAGTAGATGGAGTAGAAGTAAAAAGATGGACAGGTCTTTTTACTACAGATGAGCTAGTGGATTATATAGATAGTTTAGTGCTAGAGTCAGAGTTAGAAAAACAACTGTAGCGTCGATATCAATTTATTATAGTTTTTTATATTGCTTTTCAATTTTTCAATTAAGCATACAGCGTATGGCTCTTACTTACACTGTTTTAAAATTGCTATAGAACGTTTTATATTTTGTAAAATTTAATAAAAAATACTATACTTTACAAAGAAAAAGTTGATAAGGTAGGTATAGTTTTTCTTAGCATTTTAATGCTACTTCATTTTTAAGTAAAGTACAGATAAAATATAGAGGCAATAGCCTGATAAACCTATGAATACGATACTTTATCGTTGCGTATACTTTTAAAATACTGTCCAAAAGATTTGTTGTTTTATCTATACTCCAAATAAAATCTCGTTGAATTTTCGGAAGCTTAATTCGTCTTTTTTGTATTTCTAATATCAATAATATCAAATAAGTGTATTTTTTGAGTTTGGTTTTGGTTGTTTGTTTATTGCCATTAATTTCTAAGTCGAATTTTTTAATTTTTTTACATTTTTTACATATTTTTTACTGTGATACTTTACACGACCAAAATATCTTGTTAAAGTGATGCTTGAGAGATGCTATAATATTAATTTTTAGAAGAAAATTGCTATTGATAGAGGAATTATTATGCATATTAGTTTTATGAGGCATTGGCCGATATTGAGCTTAGTAATTTTATCTTTACTTTCTGCTTGCTCTTTTGAAACAACCACAGAAACTCCTGAGTCATCTCCACCTAAATCTAGTAGTGCATATATAACAAATTTTACCTTTGAGTTGAGTAAAAATCCTGCATTAGAAAATGTTGGTTTAACAGAAGATCTAGTCGCTGAACTGGACTTCAGCATTAAAATAATTGTACCTCAAGGAACTGATATTGAAGCATTGATTCCGACTATATCAGTTAGCCAGGGAGCTAGCATTTCACCTAATCCTAATATTCCACAAAATTTTAGTCAAGGTCGGCATGTAGAATATACTGTCCGTTCAGAGAATGGTAATAGTACTACTTCTTATACTGTAGAGGTTACGTCTATTCCTACAATAAATAGCTTTGTTTTTGAACTAAGTAATAATCAATCATTAATTGATGCCGGTTTAACAGAAGATTTAGTTGCCGATATTAATGGAGCTGAAATTACTGCGGATGTTCCTTATGGTACAGATATTACAGCACTTATACCCACCATTGAAACCAGTGAAGGCTCTAGTGTATGGGATGACTTAGGTGGAGCAAAGGACTTTGGAAGACTCCGACATTATACAGTAATCAATAATGATGGTGCTGAATTAATGAGATATAGCGTTACAGTGAGAATTATACCTTCAGATGATGCTAGCATAACTAGTTTTATCTTTAGGTTGATTTATAATAATGCTCTTAGACAAGCAGGCTTAACGGAAGATTTAGTTGCTGATATTAATGGAACTGAAATTACTGCAACCGTACCTTACGGTACAGATATTAGCTCACTATTACCACATATTGTTATTAGTAATGGAGCTACTATTGCACCGAGAGACTCTCAACGCCTTGATTTTAATGATATTATAGATTATGTTGTCACTGCAAATGATGGCAACACTACTACAACTTACCGAGTTAATATCGCCATAGCACCATCGGCTAATGCAGTCATTGATAGCTTTGTTTTTGAGTTAGATAATAATAATGCATTAGTGGTTGCTGGTTTAACTGACGATTTAGCAGTTACTATTAATGGTGTTGATATGGTAGTAGAATTTCCCTTCGGTACCGATATTACTGATTTGGAACCCACTATTTTAATAAGTACTGGTGCTAGTATTAATCCTAGCTCAGGCACTAGACAAAGCTTTAATATAATGGATACTTTTGAATATGTTGTTACTGCAACTGATGAGATGACAACAAGCAATTATAAATTAAAAGTATCTATAGCTGAGCCTTTAACTGAAGCAAATATTACTAGCTTTCGTTTTAATGCCGATGGTAATACAGCACTAACCCAAGATGTAATGGGAATTATATCTAGTCAAGACATTTTTGTATTTGTACCTAAAGATACACTAGTGGATCATTTGATACCTACTATAGAAGTCAGCTCTGGTGCTGGTGTAACCTCGTCTATTATCACTGATTATACAGATTCAGCTACGTACACCATTCTAGCGCAAGATGGAGTAACAACACAAAATTATAATGTCATAGTTCTTGAGGGTAAAGTATTTGCTATTCCTGCCCGTTCAGGATCAGATATCAATGGCCATACTGGTGCTATTAATTCAATAGCATTTAGCCCAGATGGCAATAAGATAATTACTGGTTCTAGTGACGGTACAGCAAAGCTCTGGGATGTTAGTACCATGCAAGTTATTCATACACTTAGCCATGGCAGTCAAGTACAGTCAGTTGACTTCAGTCCTACTGGAAACGAAGTTATTACCGGAGGTAGAGATGCAATTGCACGGATATGGGATGTAAGGAACGGGGAGCAACTGCATGCTTTGATAGGTCACGACAACAATATTATAATTAATGGGGTTAGAGGTATTACTTCTGTTAAATTTAGTAATAATGGTACAACAGTTGTAACTGGGGCATCTGATCGTACAGCTAGATTATGGAATGCTACCAATGGGGAAGAATTAGTCATTTATGCTAGAGATACTAATGGTGGTAGTGCTAGGTTTGGGCATGCTACGGAGGTTTATGCAGTAGATATAAATGCTGATGACAGTGTTGTAGCAGTAGTAGCACCAGGTGGTGCTGGTGTGTTTTTATATGATATGAATACAGGGGAACTGGAAGAGCTTGGTTTTTTCGGGCATACAGGTGTAACCTCCTCGATAGATTTTAACAATGCAGGTGATCGTATTGTTACTGGTGGCATTGATACGCAAAGCGTCTATATTACTAATCCCTATCAGACTATTCAGAATTCACTAATTAATAGTATAGCTCCAGATGATAATACCAGTGCTGTAAATTCCGTCCAATATAATCCAGATGATGAAAATCAAATTCTATTTGGTACAGATGCACGAAGAGCACGCATATGGCATGTCAATATAGGTAATTTTACTGAGATCACTGGCCATAGTAGTGCAGTAAATTCAGCAGTTTATAATCCGATAGATGCTACTCAAGTGCTTACTGGTGGAAATGATCATCGTATTATTTTGCATTATATTGAATAGTCTGTTTAATAATATTAATATTTTGGGGTATTTATCAAAAATTCGATATTCTACATCAATGATTTATGAAATATTGTTTTTAATAAAATAAAGTTCTTGGATATAAAGATATTTATTACAATAAAATTTTCCAAAATTAACCCTCTAAATTTATTTTTCTTGAAAGTTTAATAAAATGACTAAAAAATACTATTTCAATACAACTTTCATAATGTAAAAATGTTATGAAAGTGTTTAAAATAGGGGGTTTAAATCAATCAGTAGTAATATTTTGATATAAACACTTCTACAGCTCTTCACATTGAAGTCTTTGACTGTGTTAAGATACAGTTCAAGTTAAGTTAGGAAAGAAAATCTCAGTACGTTCGCTTAGTGAGCAAATCTCCCTTGGTTGTGGATGACTGTAACTATTATTCCTCCTGTCGTTTTATTTCTTCTAGCTTAAGCTATGTTTTTATAGCTCATAAAGATTATGGCAGTGAGGCAAGTTTGCGCCTGAATACTATATGTCTCCATTTAGAATAGAGTTTTTTACAATGACAAAATCACATTTTCTTATATCTTTTAGGTATTTACCTCCAGAGTATGAAATCGCTGATTGGAGGTCTTCTTCTATCTCTTTAAGTGTATCGTTTAGGCTTCCTTTATGGTCTATATGAATTTTTTTCCCTTCAATATTTTTTTTATGGATTTTATTATATTCACTTGCACTACCGTAGAATACTTTTTTTAGCTTATTATCTATTATTATAAGATCACCTGGGTTTTCGTCGTGCCCAGCAAAAAGAGAGCCTATCATACAAAGAGATGCACCAAACCTTATTGATTTTGTAATATCACAGTTATATCTTATTCCTCCATCGCTTATAAAAGGCTTTTTTGCCACCTTAGCACACCAGTTTATAGCAGCCAGTTGCCATCCTGCAGTTCCAAAGCCTGTTTTAAGTTTTGTTGTGCAAACTTTGCCAGGCCCTATACCTACCTTAGTTGCATCTGCTCCCCAATTTTCTAGGTCAGCTATAGCTTCAGGAGTTGCTACATTTCCAGCAATCAAAAAAGATTCAGGTAGATAATGTTTTACATGCTCAATCATCTTTTTCATGCTTTTGGCATGACCATGAGCGATATCTATAGTTATATATTCAGGAATTAGTTTCTCTTTAGCGAGCTTTTTTATTAGCTTTAAGTGCTCATCCTGGACTCCTACACTGATTGATGCATATAGGTTTAAATCATGCATTTGTTTTATAAACTCGAAGTTATTAAAATCGAATCTATGCATAATATAAAAATACCCTTTTTCAGCTAAAAACTTGGCTAAAGATTCATCAATTATAGTAGTCATATTAGCTGGGACTACTGGGATTCTAAATTTTCTAGGCCCAAAGATTACACTAGGATCACACTTGGATCTAGACGAAACAGTACAGTAATTAGGTATTAGCTGAATATCCTCATAGTCAAATATAGGTATATCTAAATTAGTTTTTTCTACATTCTTATTTTTCATAATGTTTTATTTATTATTTTTTTGTATAAATTATGAATAATTATTTTGTATTACTAAATTAAAATAAATTTTGAATCAAAATAGTTTTATCTCTTTCAGGACCAACACTAAATAGTACTACAGGTATGCTTGTGGTTTCCTCGATTATTTTTATATATTGTTTAGCCTCAACTGGAAGCTCATCAAATGATTTAACCTGAGTAATATCGCACTTCCAACCGGGAATTTTTGTATATACTGGCTTGCATTTACTATAATCTTTCTCAGATGCAGGTATAAAATCTATCTTTTTACCATTTAGAGTGTATTCTTTTGCAACAAATATTTCGTCTAAGTTGCTTAAAACATCTAGTAGAGTTATGCCTAAACATGATATGCCGGAAATCATAGAAGAGTACTTTAATGCTACTAAATCTAACCAACCCACAGACCTAGGACGGCCTGTAGTTGTGCCATATTCATTTCCTATTTGTCTTATATATTCTCCTATTTCGTTATTGAGTATAGTAGGGAATGCTCCGGATCCAACTCTTGTATTATAAGCTTTGACCACTCCTAAAATATTTGATATTTTCATAGGTCCAATGCCCACCCCAGGTGAAATTCCTCCTGCTATAGGACTAGAACTAGTTACATATGGGTATGTTCCATGGTCTACATCAAGTAATGCCCCTTGAGCTCCTTCAAAAAGTATCTTTTTACCAGATTTTTGCTCGGAATATATAATGTAGGACGTATCTGTAATAAAGCTTTTTAATCTATCTGCTAGTTTTATGAATTGGTCAAAAACCTCGTCAAATTCGATGGCATCATGACCATAAACTGACGTTAATATTTTATTTTTATATTCAATATTATATTTTAGTTTGCTATAGAATAAGTTCTTATCTAGTAAATCTACCATGCGTATGCCTATTCTATCAAACTTATCACAATAGCAAGGACCTATTCCTTTTTTTGTAGTACCGATTATTTTATTCGATATAGAACGCTCCTTCTCTTGCAGCTCATCTAGAATTATATGATATGGCATTATAATATGAGCTCTATCAGATATTTTTAAGTTTTTACAAGTGAAGCCTGCTTCATTTAAGTTATTAATTTCCTCTATTATGTTTTTAGGGTTTATTACACAACCATTCCCGATAATGCTAATTTTATCTTCATGGAGTACACCACTTGGTAAAGAATGTACTTTATATTTCTTACCTCCGAAGGATATAGAGTGACCTGCATTATCTCCACCTGACCAACGTACGACTACATCTGCAAATTCTGATGCAAGATAGTCTACAACTTTTCCTTTACCTTCATCACCCCATTGCGTGCCAATAACCGCTATATTTCCATTGTTCATAAAAAATTTCAATCAAAAAAATATTTTCAGATCCCCCTCCCCTCTAATAGTTGATATTATCTAGAATATAAACAAAACCCACCAACTATTATACTTTTTTCTCATAATATTGCTAGATCTTAAGTTTTTATTTTGGCAGTGGAAAGCTTAAAATAAGTTGTATAAAGAGGCTTATATGCTTATGATAAGTTTTACAAAAAGACAGAGACTTAAAATTTAAGCTTTAATAATTAATTGCAAGAGCTGTGTTAACGGTAGTAGGCTTTTTTGTTTTATAAGTTAGGAAATTGAAATTAATTTATGTTCCAGTGGACTAAAATTTTAGATTCTTCTAGTGAAACTTCTTTTATCACTTCGTTTTTAATAAACGGAATGTATATTTTATTTTTTGATTTTTTATCTTCTGTAGGCTCAATTGCCATAATTTGTATGTTTGCATTTGTAAATAGATAGCTTACTTTTCCTAATAGAGTCTGCTGCTCTCCATTATCGCCAATAGAAAAGACTTTCAGGCCTTCTAGCTGATACCAATAGTATTGTCCTTTATCTAATAATGGCAAGGCATCTTTTTTTACTAATAGCAGATGACTATTAATATTTCTAGCTTGCTCTATAGTATGTATGCCTTTTAGCTTTACCCAAGCACATATTTTATCGGATGAGCTAGATGATGGTGCGGGTGTTATAGCTAAAATAGATATAGCAGATATATCTTGCAAATCTTTATCTTTTGCCAGAAAAAGCTCAGAGTAGTTATATACAGAATCTATATCATCGCTATAAAACCAAAGCCTAAGCTCTCCTTTTAAGCCTCTGCTCTTACCAAATTTACCTAAAATTAAATATTTACACTCATCATGCATATCATTATGCATAGGATAGGTAGATTTAATTTATAAGCGCACAGATTAAACTGACTCTTTTTGTTCTGCTTGATGTTCTTCTGAAGAGCTAGGAGTACTTTTTTGTATTTCTTTTACTAGAGAAGATATTCTTTGAGTAGGTTGTGCTCCTTTAGACATCCAGTAATTGTATTTTTCTATATCTAGTACAAGGCGTTTTTCAGCACCACGTGCAATAGGATTAAAATATCCTATACGTTCGATAAACCTACCATCTCTAGGCATACGTGAATCAGCTACAGTTATGTGATAAAAAGGCCTCTTTTTCGACCCAAAGCGCGCTAAGCGAATTTTAACCATAATTCCAATAAAAATTAATTAAAAAATTGATTATAAAAAGACTAATAACTTAAAAGTCTCAATGCTTAATTTTGTAAGTATATTTTATGTATTTTTTTAGATTTGGCAAGAAAAAAAGAACATATATTAGCTATTTTTTTAATTTATTTTAACAAAAGTTAATTAAAACTCGTCACTAAAAGGATCTTCTTCTACTTGTCCATCATTTGCAAGAAAAGATCTTCTTTGTAAGTATGAATCTCTTATAAATTGATATTCATCTCCAAAAATAAACTCTTCTAATTCTAGGAACTCTGCTCTAGTATTTATAGTCCAAATAATAAATAGCTCTAAAGTATATTCGTTTAAGTATGGAAAATATAAAAAATTAAGCGTAACTGTATAAGGTGAAATAAACCATAAAATGGAGTAGTCTACTAAGGTTAGAATATCTCCAGGAATAATACCATACATAATAAATGGACCATAAGGAACTCCATATTTATGTAGGGTTTCTGAATATGAAGTGGGGGAGTGCTCAATCTTAAAATATGACGCTGCGTCAAAAAAGCCAAAGATACCAATAGTTGAGTTTATAAGTAATCTAAAAAAGGAATAACTAGCAATTTTAGTATTAAGCTGAAGTATTCCATTTATTGCATTTGAAAGCTCTCCTATATTATCAAAGAAGTTACTAATGCCAGTGACTATAGGATTAGGAGTTATATCATAATACCCTTGGGCTAAGGGCCGTAAAGTATGGTTATCTATGGTTCTAGAAACTCTAAAAACACCCCTATTAAATGGCTCCCATGGGTCATATGGATTTGTTGCATTTTCATCATTTGGTGGGTTTAGATTAAATTCCTGCCAGGTTTCGTTTTCCTGACTTTCATTTTCTTGAGCAATAATGTATGCAGAGGTACATGATAAAATTGCTAATAAAAATATTACTTTAGTTAATTTCACTCAAAATCTATAAAATTCGACGCTTTGTAACTTAAAAAACAATTAAAAATTATACAGCATTTAATCTGCCAATTATGTACTAGTTTTTGTGTAAAATCAATTATTGCTCAATACTATTTATATAATCTTATATAATCACAAAAAATAATTAAATAAATAAATTTTTAAAATCTTATAAAATTAATAATATACAGAATTGTATCTAATGGTCATAGGCTAAAAATTAGATACAGTATTTTAAATGACTATATAATACTTAAGATGGCGAATATGATAATCTTTTATACTAGATTTTTGGCAAAGAAAGAATCGAAAGTTTAATTTCTTTCAATACTTTAGTGTTAGAATGATGTATCTTATATGATAAGAGTATTAGAGATTATTGAATCTTTATGATAATTAATATAAAATTAACTAGTTTATAATAAATATAAATAAGGTTAGGAGTACTATGGGATTGATGCTTGCTTTAGATACGAATGATGTAGAATATGCTAAAAAGATTGTATCTGAAGCCAGAGAATATATTTCATATATAAAAATTAGTCATGTTTTATTAGCTAGTTCATCTAAAGATGATTTAAATGCTATTTTGGACGATACTCCTGTTTTTTTAGACCTTAAATGGTTTGATATACCTAATACAGTTGAGCTAGCTATCAAATCTTATAACACACATATTCCTAACCTTCAGTACTTTACTTTTCATGGAGTAGCGGGAGATTCTTTAATAAACATAGTCTCTAAATATAAAAATCAAGCTTTATCAGTTATATCATTATCTAGCGAGAAAGCTAATAAATCATATTTTTTAGAACAAGCAAGAAGAAATTATAACTTAGGAATAAGAGGCTTTATATGTCCAGGTATATTTTTAGAACCAATGAGAGCAGAGTTTGGCGATTATGTTACTTTAGTGACTCCTGGAATAAGAAACGAATCGAGTAAAAATGATCATGTATTTGCTACTGCGCTAGAAGATGCGAAAAAATGGGGTGCAACTCATTGGGTCGTAGGTAGGCCTATTTTAGAAAGCACTGATATAAAGCAAGCAACTATAGCTTATCAATAAATATTAAAAAACTAAGCCAATATAATTTAATAAAATTAATGAAGTGATGCAAAAAATAAATTTATTTCAGAAAAAAAGATTTCAAATGCACTCCGGTGGATGGTCAGACTTTAAACTAGAGTGTGATGCTTTAACTACAGATGACTATGATACTTTAGCTTTTTTAGTTTCAAGAAGAATATCTTTTAAAAAAGTTATCGGAGTACCTAGAGGAGGATTGATGTTTGCTGATTCGTTACTTCAATACGAAAATCATCAATCTGATAAATACCTAATAGTTGATGATGTTCTCACATCCGGTAAATCGATGATAGAGCAAAGAGTCAAGCTTGTTCAAAAGTCAGAATTTAGTGATAATGATAGTGACTATATAGGCGTAGTTATTTTTTCTAGAGGAAAAGTACAAGATTGGATACAGCCTATTTTTCGTTTAGATTCCCTTTTTTGGCAAAATGATTAAAAACATTAGGTAAAATAGAATTTAATCATAAATTTTTTATGAACAAATCTAATAGTGAAGATATTCCCAGTAATAGATTAAATGCTATCTTTATTTCACCTCCTTTTGGTCAGTTTTTTAAGATAACGAATATATCTCCTATACATGGAAGCTATACTTTAAAAGAGAGGCCAGGTAGATATATTCAAGCTATTAGGACGATTAGACCTTTATTGTTTTCAAAGATGGGTAAGGGTAATTTTGTAAATAAAATAAGCCTACGTAATCCTGGAATCGATAAAATACCTCTGGCTACTCATGAAAACTATGTTTTATCTATAGCAGCTATAGAGCAAAAGGACTGGCTTTTATTAGTAGATAAGCTATACATAAATGCAAATTTTCAAGACTACAGTGCATTAGAAATAAATATAGGTTGTCCTAATACCACTACTGCTCCATTTTTGTTTGAAAATATAAACTACTTTAAGAATTTAAATAAAAATCTTATCATAAAGTTACCGCCTAAGAAAGATGCTATTTTCAAAAATATAAGAGAGTTTATAAAGCATGATATAAATACATTTCATCTTTCGAATACATTTCCGACAAAATTAGGCGGGCTTTCTGGTCAGTGGTTAAGGAAATATAATCTAAGGTTAATTAATAGAGTCCAAAAAGAGTTTGGAGAGGACATACGAATTATAGCTGGTGGGGGAGTGCACTGTTTTGAGGATGCATTAGAATATCTAAGGCTAAGAATTCAAGGAATATCTATGTCTACTATATGTTATTATCCATGGAGGGTTAATAGTACTATAGTAAAGATACAAGAATATTTAGCTAAAAATAATAAAGAGTATATATATTTTAAATAAAAAAAATAAAAAAAAGGCAATCCCACGGGATTGCCTTTTTACAAAATATATTTTTAAAACATGGAGGTTTTAACGACCTGTCGAGTCATCACTAGCACTAGTAGAACAAATTTCGTGTTCCCAATCAATTTTTCCATATGTAAATGTTACGATCTCGGATAGGACCTCTCGGTCATTGTTTGGATCTAATACATTTGGAGATACAGTTTGTACATTAACGATTTTAGCACCTTCTAGTGTAATTGTATAGAAATGCTCTTGTCCGCCTTCTCCTTGTCTGTAGAAATTAAATTCCACTTCTAGGTCAGACGGGTTAACCAGGTGCCCCGCAAGTAAAGGCGAGCATCTGTCTACGAATTTTTTTATCGTCAGATATTTATGACGTGGAGCTCCTGTTACTTGTCCACTACGGTCATCAGTTGGCAAAGTGACTTCGTGGTCAAATGATAATACATAAGCTTCTTCGTCATGATCGACTTTTTCGTAAGCGCCTATACTCTCGCGCGTGCAAGAATCTTCGGTTAAAACTTCACCATCAACATTTTCAATGCGTACATAAATCTCAGTAGCCATAAGTTCCTCCTTAAAAAAGTAAAAATTGAACACTCAAAAACTCCACTTGGAGAAACCGTGCTCTCTCGATTTATTTTTTGGAAGAAAAGGTCCTTTTTATTTGACCAATTCATTCCGTTGCATACCAAACTTTGGTATAAGTTAAATATTAACATAAAACTATTGATTTTCAAGGTTACTACTTAAAAATAATGTGAAATTAGCACCCATAAACTTAAAGTGAGGGGTCACTGCTAAGTTAATTTTATACCAGCCAGCTCCTAAGTTAACATCTTCTTCAACACTTAATTTTGCTGTACGCAGAGGACGTTGCGATCGAATAGCTGGAGATGGGTTTTCTTGGTCAGAGATATATTGACGTAGCCATTTGTTTAGTTCTTCTTCTATATCAGAGCGACTCTTCCAACTACCTAAGTTTTCTCTTTGTAATACTTTAAGATAGTGAGCTAGTCTATTTATAACAAATAGATATGGTAATTGAGTGCCTAGCTTATAGTTCATCTCTTTTATTTTAGCTTCTTCATCATTACCAAAATATTTTGGTCTTTGAATAGACGAAGCAGAAAAGAAGCATGCTTTCTCAGTTCCTTTTCTAACAGCTAGAGGAATAAATCCTAGTTCTGAAAGAACATATTCATAACGGTCAGATATTATAGTTTCTGTTGGTCCATAAGTTCTTTCTATGCCTTTTTCATTTGTGACGTGAGTAGCTAACCCATCCACTGTTCCACCGCTTTGTGGACCAATTATATTAGGACACCATCTATACTCAGCAAAACTTTCAGCTAAGCGAGTAGCAAAAGCAAAAGATGCATGGCCCCACAGGTAATTTTGATTTTCTTGATTAGTTTCTTCGTAGTAAGCGAATCTTTTAGTTGGGTTATCAGGACCATATGGATCTCTTAGCATGAATCTAGGCATACAAAGCCCTATATTTCTAGAGTCATCCGAGTCTCTCAATGAGTTCCAATGCTTATATCTAGTACTTTCTAATTCACTTTCAAGGTCTTTGATTTGAGTTAAGTTCTCAAAAGAATTTAAACCAAAGAATTTAGCATCTACATTACCTATAAAAGGAGCATGCGACATAGCTGCTACAGAACCCATCCTTCGCAGTAAATCAGTGTCTTCTGCAGTTTTATCAAAATCAAAAGCTCCAATCATAGCACCAATTGGTTTACCACCATATTGCCCGTATTCATTAACATATACATGCTTATATAACCCACTGTGGACAGTCTCAATATTATCTTCAAAGTCATTTATTAAATCTTCTTTAGACGCATCTAGTAGGTCTATAGTGATATTTTCAGAAAAGTTAATACGGTTTACCAGAAAGTAAAGCTGTTTCCAGGATGACTCAATTTTTTGAAAATCAGAGCTGTGTAAAATAGCATCCATTTGTTTGCTTATTCTTCTGTCTATTTCTTTAATTATATCTTCTATTGTTTTTCTAGATATCCTTTGGTCAGCAGCTTGAGAGCCTTTGTTTAATAGATACTTAAGAAAAACAGCTAAACCAACTTTTGTCTCTGTAAATGATTCATCTTGAGGATTAACATTAGCGTGAGACATAATCTCATAAAATGACTCAGCGGACTCTTCCTCGATTTCTATTTCATCTATAATCTGTGTCTGTGTTTGTGAGTCTAATTTATTTTCCGTGCTCATAAGTATAACTTCCTAATCAAAATATAAATAATAGTAAAAATTTGTGTCAATTATTTTACGCTCTTTTTCAGTACGCAAATAAACTAATCATCTTTATTATGTTCTATTCTCAGAGCAGAGTTTAGTTTTTCTCTTTCTTGCTCATCAGTAAGTTTTTGTTGAATAGATTTACGTAAATTTGGTATGTTACCTAGAGGCCCTTTCAGTGCAACTAATGACTCTCTAAGCTTTAGGAGCTTGCTTATTTCTGGTACTTGATCTACTAAACTGTCTGGGCTAAAGTCTTTGATATTTTTGAAGTTTAAGTCTAAGTCAAGTACTTCATCGTTGCCAGAGCCTAGATGGTTATCCACTTTAATATTTAAGTTTAAGTCCATTTTTTCCATTACGGAGTTAAAGTTTTTGTTATTTATACTCGTTAGCTCTCTTTCTTCTATAGGAGCGCCGTCTTCATTTCCAGAAAAATCACCCATAACCATGAATCTCATAGGTAATTCTAACCTATCTTTTGCACCTGCATCATTAGGCTTATAGACTATATTGATACGCTCCTTGGGGGCAACTGATCCTGATTTATTTCTCATTTTAAAAATCTCCTATTTATTAGTTTATAAAAATTTAGTAAAAATATAATGGAAATATATACTAAATTAGCCTTTAATGCAACAATAAGTAAGAGAGTAAGTATATTTCCACCATAATTATAATTAGAATATATAAAATTATAGTTATTCAATCGCCTATATAGATTATTAATCTTATCATATATTAACTTATCATAAGCTTACACACCCACGCTCATTATAAATTATAATAGTCATATAAAAAATAACAAAATTCAATTATTTTTTAATATTTTTTGACTATTGCATAATATATTTGTAGATCTATATATTACATTTTTATTTTAATAATTACATAACAAAGATAATACAAAATTTTAATGAAACAAGTTTTTAGCATAATAACTATATTTCCAGAGCTTTTTAGTAATTTTTTGTCCTTAGGAGTTATATCTAAGGGAATTAAAACTAAAGAAATTAGAGTTGAATTTTATAACCCTAGAGGTTTCTCCACAGATAAAAACAATAGAGTAGATGATAAGCCTTATGGAGGAGGTTCTGGAATGATTATGAAATATGAGCCGATAAAAAATTCACTTCTGGCGGCGAAAAAAAATAACCCACTGCTAGATGAAACTGTAATATACTTAACTCCTAAAGGCAAATTGCTTACTCAAAGTGATTGTGCTGATTTAAAATTAAAAGAACATTGTATTTTGATTTGTGGAAGGTATACAGGAATAGATCAAAGAGTAATAGATAAGTTTGTAGATTTAGAATTATCTATAGGTGACTATATTTTAACAGGTGGTGAAATTCCTGCTATGGTACTAATGGACTCTATTATAAGATTACATCAAGGAATCTTAGGTAATGATAAATCCCTCAAAGAAGAAAGCTTTAACTTAAAAGGGTGTTTATTGGAGTATCCGCAATACACTAAACCTAGTGTTATAGATAATATGAGTGTTCCAGAGGTTCTTTTGACGGGCAATCATGAAAAAATCAAACAATGGAAAGAGGATAAAGCATTGTTTTTAACATCAGATAAGCGCCCTGATTTGATAGATAAAAAAGACTAATACCTAAGCACTAACATAAGGTACAAAGTAGGAGATTTAATCTGATATGTTGTTATAATTATATTGTTATAATAATGAATTAAAATCTAGATTAAATCGACAATATCGTCAATGAATGAAGTATTTATTAATGGAGACTCTTTATATAATAAGACAACTAGTGTAGATACTAGAGATTCAAGGATGGTATTTGAAGAAAAACTTGTACAGTGGAGAAAAGATTTGTTGGTATAGCTGGTGGCTGGATGTCAAAATGGATACGTAAGGAACACCAATATATTTCATTAAATTAGGAACGATAAAATATTTTCTAAAGACACAGGATACAGAATATTATGTACCAGAAACATCTACTAATAAAAAATTATTTCAAATACTGTTGACTATAATTACTGATATATTATCGTATCCACCTTTTATGCATGCCATTTCTACAAGCTTATTAGCTTTATATTGATTATTTGTATTTAAAGATAATATATTTGATATTTCTGTATCATCTAATTCTTTAGTTAAGCCATCTGAGCATAAGATTAGTGACGTAGTAGGTAAAATATCTATACCTAATGAGTCTACTGTTACGCTGGGGTTAGCAAGTGGTGCACCTAAAGCTTTGGAAAGTAAATGTTTTTTAGGGTGGTTTCTTGCCTCTTCTGGCTTTATTGTGTTTTTATCAATTAAATCTTGTACATATGTGTGATCTTTTGAGATCTGTTTAACCATAGAACCATTCCATATATAGGCTCGACTATCGCCTACCCATGCTATTTCAATCTTCTTCTGTGATAGGTATTTAGCTGCTACAATGGTGGCGCCCATATTTATACTGCCTATTCCTGCATATGCTGCTTGGCATATATTTGCATGACAAGTATGAGCAATAACGCTTAATGGCAAATTTGATTTTTTTAGAGTTTTGATTGTATCAACAGCAATAGCGCTTGCCATATCTCCACTTCCATATCCGCCCATACCGTCTGATACGGCAAATATACCGTATGACGTGTCTACAAATAAGGAATCTTCATTCACTTGCCTTAGCAAACCTACGTTAGATTCATAACCAACATCGAAGTAATTATTAGGCATCTAATAAATTTTAAATTCGATTAAATAAATAACTTTAAATTTATTTTACAAGCTTCTATAATAAGCACTTATGAACTTATGAATAATAATAGTAAAGGTGTTTAAGAACTATGTATAAATATTACATAATTGCTACTTTTTTTTAAGACAATTCAGTATAAATTGTCTTAAAAAAAAATTGAACTTAAACTAAAAAATTAATTATCTATTTTCTACTTTAATATACTATATGGACAATATTAATTCAAGTAGTTCTGCTATACGTAATACATTTTTAGAGTATTTTGTATCTAATGGACATATGAAGCTACCTTCATCACCTCTTGTGCCTGATGATCCTTCATTACTATTTACAAACTCTGGTATGGTTCCTTTTAAAAGGGTATTTTTAAATCAAGAAAAACCTAGATCACCCAGAGTTACTACTTCACAATGCGCAGTGAGAGCCGGAGGAAAGCATAACGACCTTGAAAATGTTGGTTTTACATCGAGACACCACACATTTTTTGAAATGCTTGGTAATTTTAGCTTTGGTGATTATTTTAAGGAAGAAGCAATTTCTTATGCTTGGGAGTTAGTGAATAAAGAATTTGAAATACCTAAAGATAGGTTATGGATTACTGTATTTCAAGATGATGAAGAGGCTTTTAACCTATGGAGTAGAAAAATAGGAGTTGCTAAGGATAGAATCATCAGACTTGGTGAAGATAGTAATTTTTGGCAAATGGCAGAATTAGGCCCTTGTGGCCCATGCAGTGAAATTTTTTATGACCATGGAGACAAGGTCTGGGGTGGTCCTCCTGGCTCTGACGATGAAGATGGTGATAGATATGTTGAGATATGGAATCTTGTATTTATGCAGTTTGAGAGGCTAAAAAATGGAAGCTTAAAAAAACTACCAAAGCCGTGTGTCGATACTGGAATGGGTTTAGAGCGCATCAGTGCAGTGATTCAAGGTGTTCATAATAATTACGATACTGATTTATTTACTCCTATCATATCTGTGGTTAAAAATATGATAAATATCTCTGCAAATTTTAGTGATATTGATTCATCGTGTAGAGTTATATCTGATCATATAAGAGCAAGCGTGTTTTTAATAATAGATGGCGTAGTTCCGAGTAATGAAGCTCATGGGTATGTTTTGCGTAGGATTATACGTAGGGCATTACGTCATGGTTATAAATTAGGTATAGAGTTACCATTTTTTCATAAGTTAGTAAAAGAAGTAATCAATATTATGAAAGATGGCTATCCTCAATTAGTATCAAAGCAAAGCTTTATAGAAAATACTCTTCTTTTTGAAGAAAATCAGTTTAGTAAGACATTGTCATATGGAATTGAGTTACTAGGTCAATATTTTAATAAATCAGATAATAGAATTATAGATGGGGCTACAGCATTTAAGCTATATGATACCTTTGGTTTTCCTGTTGATCTGACAGTTAATATCGCTAATGAAAATAAATTCAGTGTTGATATGGATTCTTTTGATAAGCATATGTCAAATCAAAGAGAAAATTCTAGAAAAAATCAATCGTTTCAAGATGTAGGAAATATAGATTTAGAATCTGATAAGGTTACTGAATTTATAGGATATACAGCCGATAATTGTGAAGCAGAAGTATTAGTTTTATTTGAAAAACTGGATGATGAAAATAGGTATAAAAAAGTTGATGAAATTCGCTCTGAAGGAATTATTATTTTAGATATAACTCCTTTTTACTCTGAAGCAGGCGGTCAGGTCGCAGATACAGGATATATATCTTCTGGAGACATCACTTTTATAGTACAAGATGTTCAAAAGCAAGGCTCTCAAATCTTACACTATGGTTATATCAAAGACTATAATGGTTGTATAAAATCTAAGTATAAAGTAAAAGCACAGATAGATTGTCTCAAACGCAACGATATTTGTAAAAACCACACAGCAACGCACCTTTTACATGCATCTTTGATTAGTGTTTTGGGAAAACATGTATCTCAGAAAGGTTCTTTAGTTAATAATGAACACTTAAGGTTTGATTTTTCGCATCCTAAAGCTCTCAGTAAAGATGAAATATATAAGATAGTAGATATAGTCAATAGTCAAATAAATAAAGAAGTAGATGTTTTAACTGACGAAATGAAGTTTGATGATGCCAAGAAGATAGGTGCTAAAGCTTTGTTCAATGAAAAGTATAAAGAAGAAGTTAGAGTATTGTTTATACCATCTGATAAGCTAAGTAAAGAGTTTTTTTCTATAGAGCTTTGTGGGGGAACGCATGTAAAAAATACGAGGGATTTAATGTCTTTTCACATTTTGTCCGAAGGTGCTGTAGCTTCTGGAATACGTCGTATTGAAGCTATTACTGGAAAAGCATTAATCCAATACTATAAAAATTCATGGTCAAAACTAGAAAAGATTAAAAGTATCTTATCTATTCAGCAAGATAAAGTTTTGATGAATAAAGTAGAAAAGATTAAAAAAGACTATGATAAATTGCAAAAAGAAATTACTAACCTAAAAATAAAAAATATTAAATATCAAATTCCTTCAATAGTATCTAAATCTAAAAATATAAATAAGTTTAATCTTTTGGTTCATGAGCTGGAGCAAAATATTGATATAAAAGTTATAAAGTCTCTTTTAGATAGCCTAAGAGATAACTTAAAAAATGGGATCATAGTTTTGGTGCAACCATTAAGTGAAGGATATGGTGCTAATGTCATATGTGGAGTTGGCTTATATGTATCTAAGTCTTTTGAAGCTAAAGATATTCTTAATATGATTATAGAAAAAGCAGGCGGTAGAGGAGGTGGGAAAGATAATTTTGCACAAGGAGGTATTAAAGATATTACTAAATTAGGTGATGCAATTAATTATATAGAAAAAGAGCTTTTATAATTTACTTAACGTATTTAATGAATTCACTCATTTGAGTACATATAGAGGCGTGCTTATATTTTCATATTAGTAATGAAGTACCTATTAATTGGATTTATTTTAATTTGCTAATTCATATAATTATGATAGACTTTACCATAGTGAAAATATTAAGTAAGGATTTATTGGGACTACATAAAGAAATAAAGGAGTTACTACTATGCTAAAGTCATTTTTAATGAAATTCTGTATATTATTATTTTCTTTTTCGATTTTTTCTTGTACGTCTATTAAAGAAACAGCAGACTCTTACACAACTAAAATAGAAGGTAGAGGAACTGTTGTTGCTGAAGAATTAATTGAGGACATTAGAGAAAGCTCAGAGGGCAGTGAATCAGTCAGTGAGCCAGAAAATAGCAATGCACAAAGTACAGAAGAAAGTGAAGTAAATGAAGTAAGTGAATAAGTTTAAAATAAATAGAGGAAACCTATTCACCACTTATGAAATAAAAATAGTATTTTTTGCTATTAACCTTCGCGTAGCCTAGATACTTTAATGTCTTTTTTGCTATAGGCTATAAGTCTATTTAGACTATAGGAAATGTATGCTTATATAATTAGTGTTTATTAAACAATATATACTTTAAGTAAATTGTCTACTTTGTACATGTGTTTTGTATTACTAAATTATTTATGAAGGATTACATACGCATACAACTAAATAATATACCTACTAGATCTCATAGAGCAAATCAGATAGAACAAAATATATACCAATCTAAATATGACGATATTGTGGCTATAGGAGGGGAGTTATCTTTAGATAATCTAAGGTATGCTTATAAAAATGGTATATTTCCTTGGTATAATGAGCCTCCTATATTATGGTGGTCGCCTAACCCAAGGTTTGTTTTGTTTGTTGATGATATCTATATTAATCGCACTTTAAGAAAAGCTATACAACAAATTGAGTTGGAAATGACATTCAATAAGCGTTTTAAAGATGTGATTTATATGTGTTCTAAAGTTGAAAGAGGGACTCAGGAATCTACATGGATAAATAAAGATATTATGCTTTCTTATATAGCTTGGAATCAAAAATATCAAGATGAGGTAATTTCTGTAGAAGCTTGGTGTAAGAGTATTGACTATATTAAAGCAAGTAATACAGGTAATATCAGCTATAAATGTATTGATGGGAAAAATCTAGTAGCTGGTTTTTATGGTGTTAAAATAGGTAAAGTATTTTCAGGCGAATCTATGTTTTCCATAGTGGATAATGCATCAAAAATATTATTTGTAAGTGCAGTTGCATATCTTAAAGAAAATTATGGTATAGAGCTGGTAGATTGTCAACAATACTCTCAGTATATGGCTTCTTTGGGCGCTAAATATATACCAAGAGATACTTTTTTGAATTATATAAAGTGAGATATTAAGTTTCTTAATTTAGGAGATTATTGATGCTCAAACAAGAAATATTGACAATTAAGAGAATAGTAATGGTTGCATTTATGTCTGCTTGTATTGCTTTTGGAGCCTTTGTTGTTATTCCTTTTGGAATAGTACCTTTTTCGTTACAAACTTTATTTGTCAGCTTATCAGGATTAATTTTAGGTTTTTACTATGGGCCCATTGCTGTTATTCTTTATTTGTTTTCAGGGTCTATAGGGTTGCCTATTTTTGCATCAGGTACAGCAGGTTTAGGGATATTGTTAGGACCAACTGGAGGATATTTATTTGCATTTATACTGTCTAGCTTTTTATGTGGCCTAGCAAGTGGAAAAGGTACACCACTGTTTAAGATGATATTTTTATGTTTTTTAGCCGATGCTTTAGTCTTATTGATAGGTTCATGGAGGCTTGGAGTGGTTTTAGATATACCTTTACTACAAGCTTTTAGCGTCGGGTTAATTCCTTTTACTCCAGCTGCAGTTGTGAAAACTTCTTTAGCTATAGTAATTTACAGGTCTATACGTCATAATAAACTATTTGATTTAAAATAGATTTTTTTGCCTGGCTCAAGTTATGTAGATGATACTCTATTGCTATAATAATTTATGATAGCTTGTATTTTCAAATAGCTATATATACTGAAAATGTATATATTTTAAGAATTTAACTTATAAATGTTGAACTTAGAACACCTAAGCTATAGTTACGAAGGTAGCAATGGCTTTTCGATTCAAGATATCTCTTTTAATATACCTGATGGTTCTTTAGTGTGTCTACTAGGCGGTAACGGCAGTGGTAAATCTACTCTTTTATACCTTTTATCTGGTATTTTCCCTATAAGTAAGGGCAGTATAAAACTTGATAATATAGAATATAGTAAGAAAAATATAAATTTATTAAGAGAAAAAATTGCTCTTGTAATGCAAAATCC
This sequence comes from Gammaproteobacteria bacterium Psp_hYS2021, assembly GCA_963455285.1. Classification (GTDB taxonomy): domain Bacteria; phylum Pseudomonadota; class Gammaproteobacteria. Next base: position 1,300,671 of record OY734021.1, on the reverse strand, counting down.
AAACTGGCAAATAGTCGGCAGTACAGTGAAAGAGGATGCTTTTTTAGGAATTAAAAGTGTAGAAGAGAAAAATAAAGTTAATATGCTTCTTAGCTCATTTTTATTGTCAGATAAGATAGATAGCCAAGTGCAGGCGCTATCATTTGGTCAAAAACAAAAACTAGTATTAGCTACAGCTTTATATAAGAATCCTACTTTATTGTTATTGGACGAGCCATTTAACGCATTGGATTTTAATGCAATTAAAGAAATTAGATCTTTAATTAAAGAATTTATCTCTAAAGGTGTTACGCAAATAATTGTTAGCCATGATTTGGATGTAATATTAGATTTGTCTACTCATATTATAATTTTGGAAAAAGGACGCCTAGTTTATATTGGAAAGACAAAGGAAAGCATAAATATACTCTTAAAGTATAATATCAGACCACCTATTTCTTGGATGATAAATGGGGAAATAATAAGTTGGGAAGAGCTGATTCAGATCAAAGAAAATGAGTTATAGAGAATAATAAAAAACTATAATTAAAAGCCTTAGTAGTTATCATAGATAAAGTGTTATTTAATTAATAAAAAAATAAAAACGAACCAATGAAAAAAGTAGAAATAAAAAAGTATACCTCTGCCAATAAAGATGCATGGAATGAAGTAGTTCCTAGACACCAAGTTGCATCAAAAGAAAAGCTAGATAGAGCGTTTGAAAAAGCTGGTTTTATTATCCAAAGTGATGAAGAGCTTTTGGATATATTTGATAAAATCTCTATCAAAGCAAAAAATGTTATACATCTATGTTGTAATAATGGAAGAGAATTACTATCAATAAAAAATATGGGTGCTAGTAGGTGTGTTGGTGTGGATTATCTAAGCTGGCGATTAAGGAAGCTAAAGAGCGAGCATCTAAGTTTAATATAGATTGTGAATTTTTATGCTGTGATGTAATTTGATGGATTCCAGATATAAAGGGATTTTTTAATATAGTAAACAGGCTATTAATAAATAAAGGTCTTTTCCTTATTCACGAGATACATCCTTTCTCGGAAATACTGCCATTTGATGATAACACTATTTGGTCTATTGGCGAAATAACAATAACAGAGTCTTACTTTCACGATGGGCCTATAGTAGAAAATAATAGCCTTGATTATTTAGGTAAAACTCAATATCAAGCAAAAACAACATATTGGTTTGCTCATACTATGTCTGAAGTTATGCAGGCACTTTATAAAAATGACTTTATACTTGAAGAATTTATTGAAAGCCCCAAAGATATATCTGATGTCCATAAACACTTAGAGAAATTAGAATATAAATTACCATTAAGTATGATAATCTTAGCTAGAAAAATCTCGTTCATTCAATGACGTATTGAAACTCTTGGATTCGTTGAGATAATAAAATCCTCAAAATGAAAGTAAAGTAAATATTGAATGATAGTAGCATTTATTAAAAGGATACTCATGTTCTTATAAAAGTGGCAGATTTATTGCTTGCTTATTGCAAAAATAAGTTTTCGTGTTAAACTTACCTTGAGCTAACATTTTATTGATTGTAGTAAGACAGGTAATTGCCATTAGAGAAGGTAATTATGTATCTGCTTATTATGATTTTTTTAGAGTGCACTTTATGTCTTGCCCAGATAGCTCAGTTGGTAGAGCAAGGGACTGAAAATCCCTGTGTCGGTGGTTCGATTCCGCCTCTGGGCACCATTGATATTAAATCATCAATCAAGTCCTATGTTTCTCATTGCGACCGTAGCTCAGTTGGATAGAGTACATGGCTACGAACCATGGGGTCGAGGGTTCGAATCCTTCCGGTCGCGCATTGAAGGGGAGTGTGAAAAAATAATATGTTTTTACAAAATATATTTTGTGTTACGTTGTTAAAGAGTGATTTTAGATTTTTTGCATAATTTGAGTAAAAATACTATTATTCAACATGCCCTGAAAAGCAACTAACGTTGGAAATCAAAAAATATTCTCTTTTTGTATGCTTTTTGTGTGACAATCTAAGTATTTATCTATAGTGAGTTTATTCGTTTCTCAAAATAAAAAAAAGATAAAAAAGATAAAAAAAAATGGTTCCGACAAATTTATGGATAAACAAAATAAACCGTAGTTATAATCGATGAACAATAATAAAAAACAAATTGGATTTTTTGAAAAATACCTGACTCTTTGGGTTGCTTTATGCATCATAGTAGGCATTGGTGTAGGGTTCATTTCAGGCGAGGGTATTCAAGTATTAAGTGATATGGAGATTTACAATGTTAATATTCCCGTTGCTGTTTTAATTTGGTTGATGATTTATCCAATGATGCTTCAAGTTGATTTCTCAAGTATCAAAAATGTAGGTAAGAGCCCTAAAGGATTAATCCTTACTTTAGTTATAAATTGGCTTATAAAGCCATTCACAATGGCATTTTTTGCATGGGTATTTTTTTCACAACTGTATTCTGCATTTATCTTGCCTGAACAGGCAGGAGAATATATTGCAGGTGCTATATTATTAGGTGCTGCACCGTGCACAGCGATGGTTTTTGTTTGGAGTTATCTAACTAATGGTGACCCGAATTATACATTAGTTCAAGTTTCAGTGAACGATTTGATTATTCTGGTAGCATTTATTCCAATTGTTGGTTTGCTATTGGGAATTACAGATGTCATTATCCCTTATAATACACTGGTTACGAGTGTTGTAGTATTTGTAGTAGTACCACTTTTGGCAGGATACATTACTCATAAGGCGCTCATCAAACACAAAGGTGAACACTGGTTTAAAAATAATTTCCTTCCAAAGTTTAAGCCTGTTTCTATTATAGCGCTTTTGTTTACATTGGTGTTACTGTTTGCATTTCAAGGAAATATAATCGTAGAAAACCCGCTAATTATTATATTGGTTGCTATTCCACTGATTATTCAGACTTACTTCATCTTCTTTTTAGCGTGGTTTATCGGACGCAAACTACAGCTGTCACATGCTGTTTGTTCGCCTGCTGCTATGATTGGAGCAAGTAATTTTTTCGAGTTGGCAGTAGCTGTAGCTATAGCTTTATTTGGGCTACAATCTCCAGCAGCCATGGTAACTGTAGTTGGTGTATTAGTTGAAGTTCCTGTGATGTTATCTTTGGTGAAATTTGCTAATAAATGGAAGTATTAATAAAATAGGTGTGAGTTTAAGTATAATAGTCATAATGGAAAAGCTATACTCTTAAGTACTAAAAACTTCTGAGAAATACTTATATTAAATTATATTGAGCGTTTATTTTATATGATAAATGTAATTGTTGTATTTGCCATGCCTCATAGGCAGTATATGATATCAGTGCCACTTAAAAAAAAATCGTTTATATATCAAGCAGTGGAGAAGTCCAATATTAGATCTATATTTCCACAGATTGATTTTAGCAGTGTAATTTATGGTATTTTTGGTCAAAAAATAACTAATCCTGAAAGCTATATATTAAAGGATGGAGATCGTGTAGAAATTTATCGTAAGTTAATATGCAATGTGCAAGAAAAAATGCAAGAAGTCCAAAATAGGAGAATGAAAAATAGCACTATTAGTACAAAGTTATCTCATTAACTATAAATCTTAGTTGGCAGACGTAATAGTTAGTTTTGATATCTACTTCTGTCTCCTATATCAAAATATAGTGGCATTTTCCATTTTGATATATTAAGAATATTTATAAGTAAAGAGGCGCTTAGTAGCAGTACTGCTTCTATTATCTCTATATTTATAAGTCTAAATATCAATGAAGAAGCAAGTAGTAGTGGTATGTATTTTAAGCCCCATATCTTAAAACAAAAACTCTCTTTTATGGCGATTACGGAAATACTTACATAGATAAAGCCTAATGATATTACTTCTATTATATAAAGATCTGAGAAATATTTAGTAAACAGTAAGTAGAGAATTATAGCGAAAAAGGAATTGAAGACGATAAAAAATCTTATAGACTTATCGTATATGTGTATTGAGATAGATGAGAATGTGATAGATATAATCAGTAAAACAGTATAAAGATTCCTCAATAGAGCAATAGAACTTGAATAAGTATCTAGTAATGCCAAAAATGACAAGATTAATAATATAGACTCTATTATAGTGGCGATGGCTATAATAGAAATGCCAAGCCTATACAAAGACACTGTAAATTTATCAAAGCCATCTAGTATTGATTTGATTTCAGGGTTTGCCATATTTTGTTAGCTTTAGTATATTTTAGCTAATTTAAGGAATTAAAAGGTCCTGTTATTTGAGAAATAAATCTTTTTTGAACATATCTTTGAATTTTCTGCCTTTCGTTATTGATTATATTGTTTACTAAGTATCTATTATCCTTTGTATATAGCTTGCCATGTAGTTCTTTTTCAAAGTTTTTAGATATTTTTATCATTTTATCAAAGAACGAAACAGGTGACTCAGCTTGCACAAAGTCCATAAAGAAAAATAACTGGTCAGTTTGTAAGTTAGGTAATTCATCCAGTGTGAGAGTGCCGGGGTCTCTTGCATTGCAGATACTAAAAACTATATATTTTCTTTTTATTTCTTCATTGAAGTGATATAAATAAAATATCTGCTTTGGCCCTGGTTCTAAGTTATTTTTTTGTAGTAGTTCTAGAACTTTACTGCCATTAAAGGTACTGCCTTTATTAGCTTTTAACTTAAAGATAATAGTGTGTCTTTCATCAAAACTATCTGTATAATCCTGGGTTGTAGGACTCAAAAGGGATAAATTGCTATCAGAATTATATTTTAAGTGTGAAATATCAGTATCAGTAGCAGAAAAATCTTTAGATTTTTTGCCTACTATTCGCTCAGGAGACGATATTTCATCGGTCAGTACGGAATGAGATATATTAAGGCTATTATCATTTTTTTTGTTCTCATTATCGTTAGAACTGTTATCGTCGCTCATGCCTTCTTGATAACTATGCCACGATAAATAGATAAATACAAGTACAGCGGCTATGATTAGGATAAAACGAATTAAGTCAATCATTATTAATTTTATGCAATGCTTATTATAAGTTTTAGAAAATAGTGAGATATCAATAGTAGCTAAATATTATATTTATTTATTGATATATGAATCTTTAATAATTTTCTTAAGATATGAAAATTTATATACATATTTATGTATCTGATGAAAATTCTATAAAACCAAATATAGACCAGGGGGAAAAGAGAAAAACAAAAAATATAAAACCAAATATAAATTCCATATTATATGCTTATTATTTTACCACAGTACTAATCATAATGCCACAAATATAAAGATAAAATCTGTAATCATGTAGTCTATAAAAATTATCTAATATTTAATATAAGTATATCTCTATTTGTCATTTGTTTTAGATATATTTTTTAGTTTTTTTATAAGTTTGTAAAAATAAACTATGATAAAATTATGTGGATATTTTATAGTCATTGTTTTTTTATGAATATTTGCTCCTCTGATAATAATTATACTTCTTTTATGAAAAGCTTTTTATTACCCATTATTATAGTTAGCATTTTTGCTACGATTGCTTCGTTTATTGCTATTTTAGTTCAGATAGCTTATATCTACTTATCTGATTTTTTAGTATTTTATGTAGGAGGTGTAGATATTCTATCCAGAGAATTTGTCCAGTGGCATATGCCTGTGTTGTATGTTATGGTGAGCTTAGGTATAGTGATTATATTTATAATATCTTACTTAAAGATAAATAAGCTGGATTTTAATTCTTTTGTGAGAGAAATTGATTCAAATAGTTTTGATTCTAAGGGAAATATTTTATCTTCAACTATGATGATTTTAGCCTCAGCAGTTGGATTTTCAATAGGTTTTATTACATCAGCTGCACAGTTGGTATCGTCTATTATTTACTTATTTAACGAAAAGATATTAAAGAATATTATCCCTCAAGATATGAAGCAATTGCTATTGGCATCAACTATATCTAGTTTAATTGCTACTATATTCGTTACTCCTATTTTTGCAACTTTATTTGTTATGGAAGTTGTTCTAAGGGATAAAAATAACGCTATGAACATATTTTTCATACTAATATCGTCTGTAATAGGATATACTGCAGGCACTTTAGTAGCAGGAAATACTTCTATGTTTCTAAATGTGACTTTTATGCCTATAGGTAATGCTTTTCAAATATTGATTGCCATATTCTTTGGTATATTTATTGCATTATTTATACATTTTTTTAATAAGGGTTTAAAAAATACATCATCATATTTAGATAGATTTATCAGTAATAAAAAGGTACAGTCCTTATTTTTTATATTATCCGTATCTTTTATTGCACTAGCGTTTCCTCAAAATATTGGTTCAAGCCTTGAAATGATAAGTATAGCCACATATACAAACTATGTTCCATGGTTTGTTTTTGCATTACTAATGTTGAAATCTATATCAGTTATATTTACATATGTCGCTGGTTTTAGAGGAGATTTGCTTTTGCCTAGTATTGCATTAGGAGCTTTGTTTGGCTCATTTATTGCTTCTTTAATGATTTTATTTGATTTAAGTTATGGCTGGGGAACGACCTTACCGGCTATGGGCATTGCGTCTTTTGTTGCTGGAGTTTATAACGCACCCCTAGCAGCTATTATTTTAATTATAGAATTGTCTAGATCTTATAACTTATTATTACCAGTGGTTATATCTGTTATATCTTCTATAACGATATTGTCGATCTTAAATAAAAAGTCCGCATTTTGGTTTTTAGGGAAGTAATGATACATCTTTAAAATCTACCTATAAACATTCTTATAATATAGAAACATATTTTTAAAATATGTTTCTATATTTAATTTATATAGTTTAAAAATTAAAGTTATAATTTCATATCTTATGAATATATCATTTAAGAATAAATACATAAATCACGCCATATGCTCTACTTATAGTAGCATTAGTATATCATTAATTGAGTTAAGCAAAAAAACTTCATCCATTTTATATATAACAGAGACTGAACATGAAGCTATACAAATAGTAGAAGATATAAGATTTCTAAGCCGCAATGTTAATGTTGTGCACTTTCCTGATAGAGGTGTTTTAGCATACGATATGTTATCTGTCAGAGAAGAACATTCTCGCTCTAGAATAGAAACACTCATAGTTGTATACGAAAAAAAGCAAGTTATTATAGTTAGTTCTATATCTACATTATTGCAGCTACTTCCTCCTGTAGAGTTTATGCTTTCTAGATCATTTTCTATAAATATAGGAGACATTATAGATACTGTAGATTTTACTGATAAATTAAGTAGTGTCGGCTATCGTAGTGTTAAGAATATTCAGGAGGTAGGTGAGTTTGCTCTGCGTGGTTCAATATTTGACTTTTTCCCTCTTGATGAGAAACTACCTATTAGGCTCGACTTGATAGGTGATAAAGTAGATAGAATTTTTAATTTTTCCATAGAATCAGGTAAACATGTCAACAGTCTTGAATCTTTTAAAGTGATACCGAGTCGTGAATTTCCTTTTGATAGTGATCATAGAGATGTATTTTTGAAAAACTATACAGATATATTTTCTGGTAGCTCTGTTGGCGTAGAAGAACATATTGTATATCAAGAAGTTAAGAAAGGTAGTATGCCACCTGGATTAGAGTCCTTTATACCTTTATTCTTTGATAGGATGGATAGCTTCTTTGATTATATACCTAAAGGAAGCCTTTTGGTAAGTAAAGGAAATGAGACTCTTGGTACTCAAGTACAAAAATATCTGCAAAATATACAAAAAAGGTATATTTCTAGAGGTCAATACCACTGGCAACCAATGCTAAAACCATATAAATTGTTGTTAAGTGAACCCAAATTTTTTGAAAATATTAAGAAATTTCCTAGAGTGGCTATTTATACGCGTGAAGACTTTGATAAGTATAGTCTTGGTGATAATAAAAGTTGCAAAAACATAGAGCTATCAGATGTATATCCCAGTAAAGATACTTTTCAGTCTAAAGATAAATCGCTACTTAATGGATTAAAACTATGGTTAAAAGAAAATGAAAACCATAAAGTCGTAATAGTCGCAAAGTCTCTGGGAAGAGAGCAAATATTATCTGAAATGCTGGGTAAAATCGAATTTGAAAGAATAGTTAGTGATAATTGGATAGATTATATAATTTCTCTTAATAAAAATAGAAAAGATAAAAATATACATAGAGTTTTTTTAACTAATGGAATAATAAAAGAGGGTTTTTATTGGAAAAACCAAAAAGTTTTATTTTTGTTAGAAGAGGAATTATTTGCTAGAGCTAGAGAATATGAACATCATTCGCGACTTTATTTAAATCACCATGGCATAGGCTCTATAGCTGAACTTGGAGAGGGTGATTTAATAGTTCATGATGATTTTGGAATAGGCAGATATAATGGCATATTTTCCCATCAGGATGACGATTTTATTCAGGAGTTTATAGAAATAGAATTTGCTCACTCGAGTAAGCTATTTATATCAGTTAGTGACTTATATTTGATTCAGCATTATCAATCTATAGACGGTGTAGAGCCTAATTTAAGTAGCTTAAGTAGTAATAACTGGAAGAAAACTAAAGATAAAGCAAAAAAGAAAATAGAAGATACAGCTGCGCAAATTTTGAGTATTTATGCCAAAAGGAGTAGCAGTAAAGGTATACAGTACGAATTGGATAAAGAACTATATAGCAAGTTTGTAAATGATTTCCCATATAAAGAAACCTCTGATCAGCAAGATGCAATAGACGCTGTTATATCTGATATGTGTTTGCCAAGTCCAATGGATAGACTTATATGTGGTGATGTAGGGCTTGGAAAAACAGAAATTGCAATGCGTGCAGCGTTTATAGCAGTGAGCTGTGGAAAACAAGTCGTAGTACTAGCTCCAACTACTCTTTTGGTAGAACAGCATTATGAGCGCTTTCAGGAGAGATTCTACAATTTTGACTATAATATACAGATGCTCTCTAGGTTTCAAACTCCTAAAAAATCTAAAGAAATATTGGATGATTTGGAAATAGGAAAAGTCAATATACTGATAGCAACTCATCGAATTTTGCAAGATAAAGTATCATTGATGGACTTAGGCCTATTAGTAATAGATGAAGAACATAGATTTGGTGTAAAACAAAAGGAATTGCTTAAAAAAAAATATTCGAATATAGATATATTGATGATGACTGCAACGCCAATACCTCGCACTTTGCAGATGGCTTTATCTGATTTACAAGATTTATCAATTATGATATCCCCACCTAGTCAAAGATTGCCAATAAAAACTTTTATAGTGCCTGATGAGGGTCATGTGATTGTAGAGGCTATAGAAAGAGAATTGAGTAGAGGAGGTCAGATTTTCTATGTTTACAATGATGTTAAGCACATACAAGAAGCTTATGAAAGGATTTCTAAATTAGTGCCAGGTGTGAGTATCGCAATAGCACATGGTCAGTTAAAGGAAAAAGACTTAGAAAGAGTAATGTTAGATTTTTATCATAGGCGTTATATGATACTAATATGTTCGACGATAATTGAAACTGGTATAGATGTATCAAATGTAAATACTATATTTATACATAGATCTGATAAATTTGGCTTAGCACAACTTCATCAGTTAAGAGGTAGAGTTGGTAGATCATATCATCAAGCTTATTGCTATTTAATTATTCCTGATGAGGAAGTTATGACAGATGATGCTACTAAGCGCTTAGAAGCGATTATAGATAATCAGCACTTAGGCGGAGGCTTTAATCTTGCAATACATGACTTAGAGATAAGAGGTGCTGGTGAGGTATTAGGTAAGGAACAAAGTGGACATGTTAAGTCAATAGGCTATGGGCTATATATAAAGCTATTAGAAAAAGCGATCAAACAGCAAAGAAATAAAAAAAATATAGGTATAGAGAAAAGTGTTGTCGCTCATACTAAAATAAACTTTGGTTTTTCTGCCATACTACCGCCTAAGTATGTAGATGATGTAGGAGAGAGACTTTTCTACTATCAGCAGATAGCAGATATTTCAGAATATGATGAATTAACCAGCTTACAAACTAGTCTTATAAATTTTTATGGTGATATGCCAGAAGAGACTATAAATTTATTTTTTTTACATAAACTTCGTATTAAGCTACAGAAGATATCTGTTGAATCTTTTGACCTAAGCTCTATAGGAGGCAAAATAGTTTTCAATAAAGAAAATAAAATAAAAAGCGATAAACTTGTTTCTATTCTTATGAAATACCCAGATATCTTTAAGTTTAAAGATACTAATACTTTAGCTTTTAGTAAAGAGCTTCATTCAGGGACAGATGCGCTTGTATGGGTAAACAGCTGGATATCTGAGCTTACTGATTTAGCGTAGTTTTTATTAGTTAAATTATTCACAATTTAATTAAAGCTTATGTAATATAAATTTTTATATGTGATATACTTAGGGAAATTTATAAGTTAACATAAATAATTTTAATATTTTATTTAGATAGACAGATTTAGCTTATGTTGAAATTTATCAAAAACTGCTCACGTGTTAAGTTATATACAGCTGTAGTTCTTACAACTTTGGTATCTTCTGTATTTCTATTAACTGTTTTTACAAGAGCAGACGATACAATAGATCCAGATAGGATAGAAAAGCTCCCATATGAAGAAATAGAGCTTTTTAGTGTAGTTTATGAAACCATAAAGAGAGCATATGTTTCTGATGTGGATGATGAAACTCTTGTAAGATACGCTATATCAGGTATGCTTTCTAATCTAGATCCACATTCTGCTTTTTTAGACGAAAAAGATACTCAAGCTTTATCTGAACAAACCTCAGGTGAATATGCTGGTTTAGGGATACAATTATCTATGGAGGATGGTTTAGTAAGAGTTATATCGCCTTTTGACGGCTCTCCTGCAAAAAGAGTTGGTATAATGAGTGGAGACTTGATATTTAAAATAGATGACACATTGGTAAGAGGGCTAGATATAGATCAAGCAATATCTTTAATGAGAGGTAGGCCAGGTACCAGTGTTAATTTATCTATTTTAAGACGCTCTACCAATGAGTCTTTGGTCTTTAATGTGACTAGAGAAGTTATAAAATTGAAAAGTACTTCATCTAGAATGATAGATGATGATTATATGTACCTTAGAGTTTCTCAATTTGCAGAAAGAACTGCAAGTGAAGCAAGAGATATTATAGATAAAGCAATGGAGGAGCAAGAAATTAAAGGAGTAGTTTTAGATTTACGTAATAATCCAGGTGGCTTGCTAAACTCATCAGTTGATGTTGCTAATTTATTTTTACCTCAAGGCACTCTAGTTGTTTCTGTTAAAGGAAGAGAAGAAAATTTGGCTGAATTAAGAACCTCGTATAATAATGCTATACCTGAAAATATTCCACTTGTTGTCTTAGTTAATAATGGTTCTGCGTCCGCATCAGAGATAGTAGCAGGAGCCATACAAGACCATAAAAGAGGAATAGTTATGGGTAAGCAAACTTTTGGTAAAGGTTCTGTCCAGTCTTTGATTCAACTAAGAGAACAAGTATCACTTCGCATAACTACAGCACTTTATTATACTCCATTAGGCATATCTATACAGGCAACAGGAATAAAGCCTGATATTGATGTTGATACAGGTACAGTTGACTTAGATACTGCTACAAACGAGGATTTACAGGTTAGAGAGATTGATCTTCAGGGGCATATAGAAAATCCATCAGGCAATGATAATAACTCATCAAATAGTGATGAAATAGTTATTGATAATGAATCTAGTACTGACATTAGAGATTACCAGTTATCACAAGCAGTAAACCTACTTAAAGCTTTGTACATAATTCAAAATTAATATTACATAACCAAGCAATCATTGTATAAAAAATAAATAGCTTTTTTATTTAGTGTTACTTTTTAGCATACTTAACTTAAAATTTGTTTAGCAAAATAATTTTTATATATTTAATTTAATATCTTATACAAACCATATGTCGACGATAAAAAAGGTAACTTTATTTATACTTTTATATATTTTAAACTTCACTTTAGTAAAAGCAGACTCAGAAAAGACGCTTTATCTTAATATATATGGCGAGCCTGTATCACTAAACCCTCATATTGCAAGAGATATAAACTCAGGAAATATTATAAAGCATATTTTTGAAGGCTTGATGACCAGAGATGAAAATAACAAACTGACATTAGGTATAGCTAGTAAATATATAGTTAGCAAAGATGGACTTTTATATACATTTACTATACGTGATGATGCTTATTGGAGTAATGGTGATGAAGTCACGGCGCATGACTATATTTATTCTTTAAGAAAACTTATTCAGGAGGGAAGTGTTTTAAATCCTAGTTTTCAAGAGTTTCTTTTTTATATAAAAAACTCTAGGGCTATCCATTCAGGTGAGATGAGTATAGATGAAGCAGGTCTTAAATTAATAGATGATAAAACTTTTTCTATAGAAATTGAATCTATAACTCCTTATTTTTTAGAGATGCTACAAACTCTGTATATATATCTACCAGTATACTCGAAGGTAGATAAAGAAAATCCTAATTGGGCTAGTAATGTAGGGGATGAGTTTGTAACAAATGGCCCCTATATACTCAAAGAATGGGTACATAATGATAAGATAGTTTTAACTAAAAATCCTTATTATTATGATAAAGATTCTATAGATATAGATAATATAGTTATGTATATGATAGATTCTCATCAAAGCGCTATGCATATGTTTGATAGAGGGCAATTAAGTTGGTTAGGTGCTCCTTATGGGACTATCCCACCTGAATCTCTACAGATTTTAAAAGAAAAAAATAGGCTTGTATCTAGTCCTACTATAGGTACATATTGGCTTGCATTTAATACAAATAAGTATCCTTTTAATAATGTAAATATTAGGAAAGCTTTTTCTTTAGCTATAAACAGAGATGACATAGTAAGCTATATACTCCAAGGAGGCCAGAGGCCTGCTTTAGGTATAGTATCTTCTGCGACTTGGTCAGATAATATCATCAAAGAAGATATTTTCAAAAAGGATGCTCTTTCATATTTAGAAACAGGTATGCAAGAGCTAGGAATAAAAGATATATATGAGTTTCCGCATATAAAATATACATATAACAATAGTGAATTGCATCAAAAAATAGCTATTGCGATTCAAGATATGTGGAAAAACAGCTTAGGAATTTTGGTAGAATTAGAAGCTATGGAAACTAAAGTATACTTTGATCAGCGAAATCAAGGTAATTTTCAAATAATAAGAGCAGGGTGGTATGGTGCCTATAATGATGCTATGGCATTCCTAGAAATTTTTTATGATAAAAATCGTAACAATAACTATGGCAATTGGTATAGTGAGGAATTTACATCTCTAATAAGCGAAGCTAGATCTATTGTAGGTAACAAAAGAATTGACGCTATGAAAAAGGCGGAGAAAATCTTAATAGACGATATGCCTATAGCTCCTATATTTTTTCATAGTAATGATTGGATACAAACAGATAAACTAAAGAATGTTCATGTTACACCTTTAGGTGAGGTGTATTTTAAACATGCAAAACTAGAAGATTAAATGTAGATAAGCAATACTTGTGTTTTTATATGTGTTTACCTCGATAGTTTCAGTTGACAGGATTTTTACTTATTCAATAGGCAATTTTTACAGGTGTTCTTAAGACGTCTCTAGGTGAAAGTTTTAAGTAAGGGAGGGTATAAAAAAAACTAGAATAAGTTTTGTTGATTTTCGTCTCTATCGTCTTTATTATCATAAGAGTTTTCTATATTTAATATATTATAAGCTTTGCTCGTGGCTATCCTTCCTTGTGCTGTTCTTTGTATAAGACCTTGCTGTATCAAGTATGGCTCTATCATATCCTCTAGTGTATCTTTTTGTTCATTCATGGCTATGGCTAAAGTATTTATTCCAACAGGTCTTGATCTAAAATCGTAAGTGAGTAAGTGTAAAATTTTTCTATCTAAGCTATCTAATCCGTATTCATCTATATCTAGGGCTATAAGAGCCTTATCTGCGATAAATTTATCAATAGTATCCATTTTACTGATTTGCGCATAATCTCTAACTCTTCTCAATAGTCTATTGGCTATTCTAGGAGTACCTCTAGAACGTCTGGCTATCTCTTGTGCCCCTGCATCTAATATTTGTAATTTATGAATTACAGCTGATCTTTTAATAATTTGTACTAAAGAATTTATATTATAAAAATCTAAGTGTTGAATAATACCAAATCTATCTCTCAAAGGCGAGGTTAAAAGTCCAGCCCTTGTAGTAGCGCCTACTAAAGTAAAGGGAGGAATATCTATTTTTACTGACCTAGCGCTTGAACCTTCGCCTATTAATATATCTAATCTATAGTCTTCCATTGCAGAGTATAATATCTCTTCTACGGAAGGGTTTAGCCTATGTATCTCGTCTATAAACAGAACATTAAATGGCTCTATGTTAGTCAGTATGGCAGCAAGATCTGCTCCTCTTACAAGAATAGGGCCAGTTGTCATCTTTAGCTGAGAACCAAGTTCATTTGCTATGATATGCGCTAAGGTAGTTTTACCTAAGCCTGGAGGGCCATATATTAAAGTATGATCTAATGCTTCTTTTCTCTCTTTTGCCGTATGTATGAAAATTCGCATCTGTTCTCTTGCTTTTTCTTGACCTATATATTCGTTTAGTTTTTTAGGTCTTATTTCTTGTTCGTATTTTTGATCTTCAGGGCTAGAATCAGTAGAAATTTTGTCATATTTAATCATAATGAATATATTTGTATTACTTTAAAACAATTGTTATATTTATGGCTAGTATAGAAATATTTAATAAATAATATATTTAATTATAGTCAATCAATTGTAGTTTTTTACAATTGTAGTTTAATTAGTATAGCCTAGAAATAAGGTTTTATATTATTATAGATAAGTGTGTTTTTAAGTATATTTATTTTTTGTATATGTGCCCGTAGCTCAATTGGATAGAGTATTGGTCTCCGAAGCCGAAGATGTGGGTTCAATTCCCGCCGGGCACGCTAAATCTATTTCATCTATTTCTTAAAATATTTGCCAAAAAAACTTCAAAAACTTATAATACTAATATATTATTCTTTATACATCTATTATCAATAATTAAATATATGGATAGCGAGAAACTAAAAGAGATGGTGGCACAAGCTGCTATAGAACATATACAAAAACTTGATAAAAAAATAGTTTTAGGTATTGGCACAGGCTCTACTGCTAAGGCATTTATGGCTAAGATGCCATTGATACAAAAGCAAATTACTACCACACTTGCAAGCTCTATTGAAACACAAAATATATTAGCTAAGATGGGCTTTGAAATCTCTACTTTGGGAGATATCAGGAAAATAGATATTTATGTAGATGGAGCAGATGAAGTAAATAAATACTGTGAAATGATAAAAGGGTTAGGTGGAGCATTAACTAGAGAAAAAGTGCTTGCTAGTGCTTCTGATGAGTTTATTTGCATAGTTGATGAAACTAAAATGGTTAGTACTTTAGGAGTAGATAAGCCTATACCTGTGGAAGTAATTCCGATGGCACGTAGTTTTGTAGGCAGAGAAATAGTGGAAATTGGTGGCCAGCCTGTGTATAGAGTAGGGTGTCAAACGGATAATGGAAATATTATCCTAGATATTAGAAATATGAAAATAGGTATTCCTTCTGATATGGAAACTATTTTAACTCAGATACCAGGTGTTGTGGAGTGTGGCATATTTGCAAAAAGACATGCAAATTTAGTTATTGTATCTAATGAAAAAGGAGTGAGTAAACAATATCCACAATATATGTAAATTAAAAAAAATAGAAAAAGATAAAAGAGTAAAAGTATAAATTGTTATAGGTTTATTAAAACAACTAAAATAAATTTGATTTTTTAACTGCATATATTCATTTTAATATTAAAACCTAGAGATTTATTTGCTGATTCGACATCTATCTCAAAGCTATGTAGTATAGGCTACATATTTTGATTTAAAATTAAAAAATAAAATATTAAATAATGCTATTTCTGTTTGCGATTAGCTTTACTTTAGTGAGCTTATACCTTCTTATATTTTTATCTTGGTATGATAATATTTTTTTGGAAATATCAAGTGAAGTAGACTTGGGAATAGCTGGGTTAAATCTAAATTTAAATATAGATAATCTAACAATATTTTTTTTCTTTGCATTAAGCTATGTATATATATCGTATACATTATATAAGAAATCATATATAAATAAGCGTAGTAATGTCAAACGCATCTCCATTAAAAAGCCTTTAATTCCCTTAAATATCGTTCCCTATATAAAAGGAGTATTTTTTTTATCGGTAGCTTTGTTATTTATCGTAGATTCATTGCTATCTATATGGGTAACATTAATGGTGATTATTGTATCATTTGTTTTACATAGAAATAAAAGCATTTATCCATATGAAATACTATCTAGCATTATAGTGAACCTTTTTTGTTCTATGGTGTTGTTATTTTCTATAGTTTTTTTGATAGTTAATTTTGGTATTTATAGCGTATCTAATATTTTTGACTTTGCCAATGAAATAGATCTACAAAATGACTCTAGCAACTTAACCATAGCGATCATAACATTAGTATTGAGCATTTTGAGCATAATGGGTGTTTTGAGTTTGTTTAATGTTAAAAGGATTCAAAAGCTCTATGATGTGTACAAACTTATATTGTTTTATTGTGGTATATACATAATACTTAGAATGTTGCCACTGTTTGCCAAGTGGGACTTTTGGTATGATTTCATAACTTATGTTGGAATTGCTGTTTTATTTTGTAATCTAGCTTTATTTTTTATAAAGTGTATCCCTATTGAGCTATTTAATAAAGTAAAAATATCCCACAGAAATATATCTTTATGGATATTTGCAAGTTTAATACTTTTATTAATTAGTAGTCCTGGTGCTATATCAATAAAACTAATATTTATAATTTTAGTGCTGTATGCAGTAGCGCAGTTTTTTGAGGCTTTATTAAAATTTGTAGGAAAAGGCTCTATTGGGTTTAGACTATACCTTACTTTAGCTTTTGTTTTAATTTTTATAGCCATTACGCCACTTCCTTTTAGCTTGACCTTTATATCATACTATTTAAGTTATGAGCTCTTTATCGCACTTGAGCAAACTGATTATATATTATCGAATCTATCTATATTTGCGATAATAATTATATACTCGATATATAACTATTATTGGATAAACCTATTTTGGACAAATATTAAAAAACATCCCAAATGCTTAAGTTTAAAACTAAAAAATGAAATAGAGCTTAATAAGCAAATAGCTATAGTAATGATTTCAATGACTACACTAGTTATTTTATATTTTCCTATTTTATTCAGTGGCTCTTTTAACAATATATTAGATGAAATAACCCGCTCTATATTTCCTATAAATGTAGATTTCTTTTTTATAGATCAAACCAATATATCGTTTGAGTTTTTTAATATATTACCGATTTTTATAGGGGTGGTATTATTTATATTATCTGTAGCTGTTGACTATTTATTTGATAAAAAATTTCAAGTACTGACAGATAGTAAGATTTATCCAAGGAAATTAAATTACATTAGAGATGATAGAGAATATATGCTTATCAAATATTTAGCTAAGATATTTGTAAGTTTTACAAAATTATTGAATAATATAATCGGTGATATAAGAGCATTATTTACCATAATTACGATAATCATATTTTTAAGTTTACCCGGTTATTTTGACTTATCTTGGAGATGGAAAAACCTATCATTAGATACTTTTGTATCTAGTGCTTTAGCTATAGTCCTATTATCACTTTTATTTTTAAAACATAATAAAACTATTCAATTTGGTCTTATTTTTATCTCTTTCATATCAATGCTAATTTACTATGGCTATATATCTATATCATTAATTCTATTTATGGCACTCATTGCTATAGTACCGACTTTTGAAAAAGCACTTATTACTAATCAATCTCATTTATATATACAAAGCTCACCTAAGGGCTTTATTATGGCTAAGGTAAAAGATTTATTTGATACTTTGTTATCTTTACTACTGGTAAGTAGTATATTTATTCCATTTATTTATATTATGCAGTTAGATGTAGATCTATCTTCTGGCGATAATTTAATAACTTATTTGCTTGTATTGCCGATAGGCTGGGTGGATATGTTTTGGTGGTTTTTGATAGAAGTAAAGATTTTGGAGAGCTTTTTGGTGTTAATGTTGGGGCTTGCCTTTACTAAATATATTAAGGACTAAATAGTATATGAGTATTAAAATAGATGAAACTGATTAGAGACTTAAAAGTATCTGAGAATACGCAAGATAATAGGGTATTTAATGAAATATTTAGCTATTTAATAATAGTTATAGCTCTACATCTTCAAGGAGTGCTATGCGCATTATTAATCAGCATTGCTATATTTATATTATTAAGAAATAGTAGAGATAAATTATTTATAGCACAGAGACTTGTTTTACTATCTACAATTGCAAGAGTTTTAAGTCTTATTATGTTATTTTCTGGATTGATTCTATCTTGGGGTGAGAGAGGGTACTTTTTATCAAAAACTTATAGGCTTTATGAGTATGGAAGATTAATTCCTTATTCATTAAATGAGATAAATAGCATAACGTTTTTTAACTGGGCTATGTTTTTATTTTTATTTAGTATTTTAATATTAATAGTTGGCAATAAAATCAAATAATTTTAAGTATTATTAATTTTTATTTATAAAAAATGAACTATCTGATAATCGTGTTTTCTGGCTTATTTATGTTTATAGGTATTTTTTATATTATAAAAAGATATGGAGACATCAATATACCAAATATTTTAAGTTTTGTTATAGCACTAGTGTTGCTCCAACTATCAATATATCCATTAGATGGGTTTGAAACTACCATGCTAATACTAGATAATGAACCTTCTAATAATATAATACTACAATTTATAATGTTTGTATTTATTATAGTTATGTTCTCATTTATAGCTATTCTTTATTTAATTAGAAAAAAATAAAGATGTTTCAGTTTATACCTTTTAATTATGATATAGGTAAAGTTATTATAACTATTCCTATATTAATGCCTCTTATTAGCGCTATACTGCTTTCTGTAATTAAAAATTTTAGGCTTCAAAAAGCGATAACTTTACTAGTGCTGGCTTGTATAATAAGCACGTCTTTATATATATTTTTGGGCTTAGAAGATGATTTATTGATAGCATCACTTGATGGCAGGATAATACCTCTTGGGCTAAGTATTTTAGCTGATAGATTTATAATGCTATCTTTGATTGTATTTTCATCTTTGATGTTTTATACGATTATTACAGATGAATATTCTAGCGATATATTATCAAACCAACTATCTAATAGTAATTTTATTTTTAATGCGAATCTAGTGATTCTTTTTTCAAATATTTGGCTTTTATCTTATGATTTAATACTTACTTATTTGGCAATAGAATTTTTATTTATATCAGTTATTTTGATGATTATAGATATAAATAAACTTAGAAGTAATTTTAATATACTAGACTTTAGAGCATTTATAGTCGTTCAATTAATAGGTAGTATATTATTTTTCATCTCTATATTGATGCTCTATAGATTTTTATATACTACTCATTTTGCAGATATTGCACTTAGAATGGCAAATTTAGTATCTTTAGGCACAATAGTTCAGAGCATAAGTATTTCCTTCTTTATATTTCTTTTAGTTAAACTTAGTATATTTTCATTTAGCTCCTCTTGGGTTAGATTAATCTCATCCATATCAAATAAAGAGAGATCTATATTATTAAATATCTTATCCTTTTTGGTTTTAGTTTTCATCATAAGGCTATACACTGTGGTTTTAGTCACTGACTTTGGTGTTTTGATACAGAATATACTAAAAGTGATATCTATGTCAGTTATGTTTATTTCTAGTGTTTTAATTATAGGAAAATCAAAAACACTAAGCCACAATAATATAATGGCGTATATTCATATTCACATATCTGCTTTAGTATTATTTGCGATATCTTATTTTAGTATAGTTAGTATGAGTATAGCAAGCTTTATATTGTTCAGCTATGCGCTTATAACGCATGTACTAATACTGACTTCAGGTAGTTATAAGTATAGATTTATTAATTCTTTTTTATGGCTAAGCATTGTTGGCATATCTCCTATAGTTGGTATATGGGCAAGAATAGCTATGCTGCAAATAAACTTAGCTGGGTCAAATTATATCTTAGCTTTCTTTGTAATATTTGAATTATTCTTGTTTACTTATGCACTTATTCATTATTGGATACTAAATAACACCAGAGCATCTAAAATGCAAACCACTAAGGTGTTTTATAAGAACTCGATTATAATGAATATAATAGCCGTTAAAAATATTTTTAATTTTAGAAATATTGTGCAGGGGGTGATATTTGTATTTATTTTGAGTTTAAGTATTAATACCAATAACACTCTTTCATTTTTTTACTCTATAGTTGAGCCTCTTGAAGATAATACAAAATATGTAGATAGCTGGAGGAACTTTAATACAGATATTACAGATGGTTTAAACTCTAACTCTGTAGAGCCATAGAAATAACCTTGTAGGAAATTAAGAAAAATTATAGCTTTTTATTTGTTTATTAAGTAAATTTTACAAAGTCTTTAATGCTTAATATAATATTAAAGTCTTTTAGGTTATGCTTTAGTTTGAGCTAAAAATTTATTTAATTAATTTAATATTTATCAAATTAATTAATACTGACTTAAATACTTATAGGATATTATGATACTCTATGCTTTTCAGTAAGATATTGTCTAATATTGCAATTGCTTTATTATGGATGTATATTTCCTCTAATTCAACCGTATTTGAATTAGAAGGGTTTCTTTATGGTCTTTTATTCGCTTCATCTATTAAAGTATTTATATTTTGGTTAAGAAGAGGAGGGGTTCCACATCCTCTCAACTGGACTTGGGTAAAGCTTTTAAGATTAATAGGTATATTTTTGTATCAATTAATCATTAATTTACTATATGGTGTTAAAATATTCTGCTACACATTAGTAGCTAAAAAATCTAATGTAACTAAGGAAAAAAGTGTTGTAAAGATAAATATAACTCCTTTTCCAAAAGAAATTAGCATTGAAAGAATTATATTTGGTGTTATTGTAAGAATGTTTTTAGATGTTGAGTTTTTTAAGAAAAATGGAAATAGCTATTATTTTTATTTTAGTATTTATGCCAATAGTGACGAGCTAAATATTATTTTAAGAAATAAACTTAACAAGTTAAGAATTTTATTAGATTGATATTAATAGTTTATTATGAAAGAAAATACTAAGAAAGGAGCTAAAGAACCTCTATATAAGATACTCTATGTAAATCAGAATAAAGTAGTAGAAATACACTGCAAAAATGTATATCAAAGTTCTTTTTGGGGGTTTATTGAAATAGAAGATCTGGTTTTTGCTCCTAATAATAGTCTTATAGTCGACCCGTCTGAGGAACAGTTAAAGCAGGAGTTCTCAACAGTAAAACGTAGCTTTATACCTTTACAGAGTATAGTGAGGATAGATGAAGTAGATCATCCTAATCCCAATAAAGTTACTTCTTATAAAAAAAATAAGGACGGAGCTTTAAATAAACCAATTCCTTTATTTATGCATCCTGACTCGAATAAACCCAGCTGATTAGTTTTTTCACTGGAATAAAAGAGGTTAGCTAGATAGGAGAAGTTTAGGGTGCGCCGCCGCGCGCGCTTTAAAGGTAAATACTACTTTATGTTTACAAAATGCTCTCTGTCGCCTATGTAGGTACATTTTATATATCCATTATTGCCAGTAACATTATATGTAAATTCAAAACCTACATAGTCGACTTTTGTGTCAAGTAAGTTGAGTTTGCCTACGTTGATCCTGCCATGAATATATATATCATTTATATTATAAGTACTTGAATAAGACATAAACAAAGAATTTTGACAACGCCCAAAAATTTCATTTGCTCTGGCCAAGCTGAGCTCATCATTTATAAAATAGAATTGTTGGGCATATATGATAGTGGATAATAAAAAAGCTATAGCTAATATTAGTATTTTTTTCATTTTTTAGATATCATTGGTTATTAATGATAGCATTTTACTTTACTTTTGAAAAAACTAAAGCACTTTATAAAATATAGTATAAAAACTATACTTTCCAACACTCTTATAAGTTGAATATGAGGGCTTGGAGGGGATCGAACCCTCGACCTACGGATTAAGAGTCCGCTGCTCTGCCAGCTGAGCTACAAGCCCTTATACTTAGGGTCTAGATACCTTAAGATTTAAATAGTCTTAACTAAGATATTATACAATGAATCATCTTTATTATTCCTACTAATTTTTTGATTCTTTTAGATAAAACAAAAATTTCTCATTTATTGTGATATTAAACTTGGCAAGCTCATTTTTTTATAATGGTAAAAGATTTCTATGTCATTTATGTGTAATTTACCTTTTGATGATGAAGTACATTTATAATAATCCATCATAAATCTTCCAATCATCTACTTACTTTTAATATTATATTTTCACTTCTAGCTATTGGAATTAGTTCTAGTTTTTTACTACTTGTACATATAATTTTCTATCTCAAAAACTGGAATTTTTCTTGCCTAAAGGTACTATTGATAATTGCTATAACTAAAAATTAAATAAAGATAATATTTAAGGATTAGGTTTATAAATAGTTAAAAATAATATCCATGCGAGTAGAATCAGCATAGAGCTTCCTATCATTGGTGAGTAATGAGAAAAATTAACCAATGGTGCAACACATAATGGCACTATTATATTTGCAAGGCTCTGAGTCGATTGATAAAATCCCATAGACTGTCCTTGTAGATTTGTAGGACTAGCATTCGAAACGAAAGTTGCAAGATTGGGCAAAGTTATGCTATTGCCAAGAGCACCTATAGGAGTGATTATATATAGTATCCATAATTGATCAGGTATTACATTCAAGAAAATCCCAATGCTTGATACTAAAAAGCTAAATGTCAATATTTCTGTAGCCTTAAATTTTTTCTCAAGAACTCTAACTAGCCATCCTTGTCCGACTACTATCCAGAATCCTAAATATGCAAAAAAATACCCTATCTGTGCTATATTTAAGCTATATTCTTTTATTAGAAACACTTGCATAAACTGGGTATAAAATACAAAGCCAGAAAAATAGCAAAATGCTACTATAAATGTAGGCCTTAATTTATCATCTTTAAGCGTAATTGTTAGGTTTATGAATAAATTTTTAGGGCTTATTTTTAGACCTCGATTTGGTTCAGCTAGTTTTTTCGGGAAATATAACTGTACTAGTATAAAATTTATTATGACTAGTGAACACGCAAAAAGTGTCGGTAATGAAGGGTTGAACCATGATACTATAGATGAATCAGATAATAAGCCTCCTATGGTAGGTCCTATAACGAATCCCACGGCAAATCCTACCCCTAAGAGCCCAAAATTACTTGATTTATTTTCTTCTGTACTGATTAAGGACATTGATGAATACAGAACAGAGCTGTTGCTAGCTGCTATTCCTGCCATAATTCTTGCTATCCATAAAAAAAGTAGTTGCTGTGTATAAATAGCCCAGCTAAAGACAAGATAATTTATTATATTGATAATCACCGTGACGGTTATAATTTTTTTATGTGAATATTTATCAGCTAAGCTACCGGATATAGGAGCGCAAAAAAATAGTACTGCAGAAAAAGTAGAAAATATAATAGCAAGTAAAACAGGGCGATTGTCATCTAATATATCAAAGGGTATATTAATAGATTCAGATAGTACAAGAGGAGTTACTATAGGTATGATAATTCCAACACCTATCATATCTAATAGAAATGTTATGAATATTATAAATTTTAGATATTTTCTATTGATATCCATATAAGTATTATTCACAAAATATTATTTATATATTTACTTGTACGTAATTGACACTATTTGTGTTTGATAATGCTCAATACTTTCTTTAAGCTAGCCTAAGAATTGAGTATTGAAAAAACAATACTTTAAATTTCATATCCTAATTGCCTTAGTTTATTTACATCTTGGTTCCATTTCTTTTTTACTTTTACCCATGTTTTCATCATAATTTTAGTATCAAATAATAACTCTAAACGCTTGCGGGAGTTCGTAGCTATTCGTTTAAGTTTTTCTCCATTTTTACCTATTAAAATTTTCTTTTGTCCTTCTCTTTCTACATATATAGTAGCATCTATATTTAGTATAGTTTTATGTTTGTTTGATTGTGTTTTATTTTCTGAGTAAGAATAATTATTTATAATTACTGCACAAGAGTAGGGTAGCTCTTCACCTAATGAACGTATTATTTGCTCACGAATAAATTCTGCACTGAAGAATTCATTATTTCTATTGGTTATAGCCAGTGAATCATAATAAAAGGGACTTTCAGGTATTGTCTCTTTTAATACTTTCCATAGAGTATCTATATTTTTTTCTTTCAATGCACTTATGGGTATATATGCAATTGCTTCTTTGGGAGATAGTTTATTTTGCACGTCTTCAATATGAGGTAATATTTTATTAACGTCTATTTTATCTATTTTATTAAATACAATTATCAATTTTGATTTGTTGTTTTTAATATATTTAAGAATCAGGTCGTCATTATCTTGCCATATATTTCTATCGATGATCCAAATAATAATATCTATTTGATTAAGTTGTGCTATAGCTTGCTTGTTCATGTAGTTATTTAGAGGGTTAATTTGCTCTTCATGTATACCGGGAGTGTCAATAAAAACATATTGATAATTATCTATTGTAACTATGCCATGCATTGCATGTTGCGTAGTTTGTGGTTTTGGTGATGTTATGGCTAGTTTTTGGGATAGAAGGTGGTTTAATAGGGTTGACTTGCCTACATTAGGTCGACCTATTATGCTTATAAAACCGCATTTTGTGGTAGATTTGTCGGTATTATTTGGTTGTTTAGTGGGCTTTATTAGGATTTGTGTATCTGTATTCTGTACAGTAGTTTCCGTTTTTTTTTTGTGATTATTGCCCATTTTATTAAAGTAATTTATTTAATAATTAATATTGAAGATAAAAAATATTATAGTTTGTTAAAAGGTTAACATAAAAATTTAAATTTTGACACTGTTGAATAATAAGTAAAAATAATAAAAAAATTGAGGTTTTTGCAAGTTAGATTTTACTTATAGCATAAAACTGTAGGCAAACGCATGAAAATTTCGGAGTAGTTTTGTCATCTCAAGCGGTTTTAATTTTATACATGATATGATAAGTAAATGTACTTTAATATGTGCTCTAGAACAATTTAATTGGGTTGTTTTGTGGACTTGCTTGTATGTTTTCTAACTTGGTGGAATATTCAACCATAGAAAATATATTATTATTATTTTACATAGATAAATTATCGTGCATTTGCCGTGAGACTTTACAAGTTTTTTAGTGCAAAACATGGTTAGA
Source organism: Gammaproteobacteria bacterium Psp_hYS2021 (assembly GCA_963455285.1). Taxonomy (GTDB): domain Bacteria; phylum Pseudomonadota; class Gammaproteobacteria. The sequence goes on along the minus strand of OY734021.1, from coordinate 1,275,167 downwards.
ATTAGTATGGATGGAAAAGAGGCGAGTGTTGGATAATGTGTATATAGAAAAGTTTTGGAAAAAAAAATTAAAATATGGTATATTTATATCAATAAATATGAGAAAATAAAGGAGTTGAGAGATGGATAAAATGATTATATAAAATTTTATAATGGTGAGTTTGGAGGTATATATGAAATTATTTAGTATATTTTTGCTATATGTTATTTTTCTATCTAGTTGTGGTTCGACCGAATCAGGAACAGAAGACGTAGTACAGGGAATAACTTATGATTTTTATGCTAAAGTGACAAATCATACCATTGATAATGATGGTAACTTCACAGAAAATTCAGGTTCTGCTACAGTTACTATTATAAATCCCTCCGTTGGCAGTCGTTATACGTTGCAAATAGAAGAAGATTCTGCAGAGCCTTATAACATAACAATCCTTTCTAATTCTAATGATAGCCAAGAAGTGGAATATGTAATAGATGTAATAGAGGAAAATATTATAGTAGCTTCCAAACTAACGGTGGGAGATATAAGAAACTCATCCGCAGAATCGCCATTTGAATTTAATATAATTTCCGGAGCTACTCCTCTTGAAAACGCGGAAAAAAGATTATACTCAAACGTGGATAATGGTGATTTGTTAGTATCTGATGGGAACACGGTTTCATCACAGGATAATTGGTATTTGTTTACAGATAAAAATATAGATTCTTCTTTTCATTTTGCTAGTTCTTATCGAATAGCAGAAGTCCCTGCTTCGAATTTTTCAGAGTATAGGGGAGGTAGTCGTTATCCTATAGTAACGTCTACTGGACACCATCTTAATAGAGATAATATTATAAGTGCATTTTTCTTTTATGATGACGGAAATGGTTCATTCACTATTACCTCTCTTGGTGGTGAAGAGAACGAAAAAACACCGATTGAATTTAAAGTCTTCAATATAGGAGGTATTGATATATACTTCTATAAACTGGCTATTCCTCCTCCTAGCTATGGTGAATCCTCTGTTACATATGCTCTCGAAAATGCAGAAGAAGGGATAGAAATACTCGAAGAACTCACTTATGATTTTTATGCACGAGTGGTAAATCATAATGTGAAAGTAGATGGAGCAGTTGAAGAATCTTTCCAATCTCGTAGTATTACTATCAACGAACCATATAGAAGAACTGACTCGCAAACTTTGAAAATAGAGTCCAATAATGTAATAAAGCACACCATAAAACTTCCTTTAGATATTCAGGATATTGATGAAATCAAATACTCTATTCAGTCGCAAGATATTTATACAAATCATGATGCAAACGTAAAACTGACATTACACGATATAAAAAACTCATCTGCTCAGAATCCATTTGAATTTCATACAGTTTCCAATGTTATATTAATATCTTCGGGAGAAAATAGATTGTACTCTAATGAAAATTATAACTCGATACCTATACTAATATGTGATATGAATAGAGTTGTTGAACCTACTGATGACACGAGATGGCATGTCTTTGGTGATCGTGTTCGATGGAACTCTGCCGGTATGCGTAAAACAGGTTATCGAATTGCGGAAATCGATGACGCTGATCTTGCAGCTCGAAGAGCAGGCACATTATATCCCATAGTTACAAGTCCAGGTCAACATGACAACGGTACGGGAGAAATAGGCGTATTCATAGTTTTAGAGCTTAATGGTGATATAATCAAATGGGCACCAGGTGCTGGGAATCTTCCTGATCCACTTCCTGATCCACTTCCTGATCCGACAAATATAAAGTTTATGAAAATTGATATTGAAGGGAATGATTTATATTTTTATAAATTGACTCCTCCACCGGGATGTACTGTAGCGTATTCGCTTGAGCGTATATAAAATCGCAGTTTGAAATAGTCTCCCGACAGTTGGATTGAGGGATAAAGAATGCTGATAAGGAAAATATATAGGGAATATCAGTTTTATACATGAATTATCAATTTTATGCATGGATTTTAATTCTTTCAATTGTATATTAAGAGTAGAGTGAATAACATAAAATAAGGAGAACAAGAGAGAATGGAACATTTCAGTAATGTAAAAAAATAAATTTTGAAGGATGCAACAATAGTGATTTTTCATTTCGATACTATAACCCTGATGAGATGATAATAGGCAAAAAAATGAAGGATCATTTAAGGTTTTCGCTCGATACCCATAATATACTTTCCTTGCTCTTCCACGTACTCTTTTGTAACTACTTGTTTTTCACTGCTAATACGTAATCTGATTAACACTGTTAATTATTTTTTTGTTATCGTGCTTGTTTTGACCCTGATAAGTAAATTAGACCATTTTTAGCTGTAAATTATCGTTCGTTTGCCTTGCTTTGATTACTTATGAGAAAAAACACTTAGGCACAGTTATCGAGTCTATTGTATACTTATAAAAAGCTATATTTCCCCATTTTTTATAGTTGGAATAGATATACTATACTTTTTCATTTACCTTGTTATACTGGGTTATTCGGATTCTCTATAATTTCTTTGCATATATCGTATGCTGTTCTAGATGTGAGATGATACTTAAACATTAGATTTATCTCCTTTTTTCAACGTATTTTTATAATAATAACTCAATATCATATATAATACTTTATACAAATAAAATCAAAAGAACAGAAATTAGATCGAATTTCAGGAATGAAAAATCAATTATTATTTAAATTTTTTTAAGAAATCTAGTCCTTAAATTAGATATAATTCAATTTTATTTTTTGGAGAACTACAATGGAAAAAGAAAAAATTAATTTATACGATAAAACTAATGCAGCTGTTCTTATGAAAATAACTAAAGAAAAGCCTATGATTGATGAATTAAGAAAAAAGAATAAATACGATCCTCAAAAGCCAAGCTTTAAAAGCTGGGAAAAGTTAAATTTGGAATATACTACAATCTCTAATGAAAAGATTAGGTATGCAAAATCTATTGTAGATGAAGATGCAGAAACAATTATTCTCTTAAACCCTTTGCCACAGAGCATAGTAGCATATACACCTATATGGAGCAAACTTGCTATCAGATATAATTTATATGCATATGATTTACCTGGGTTTGGTAAAAGCTCTGGTGGAGTAGAGTTTATGAATTTTGAAGCTCAAGGTAAATTTTTAAATGACTTTATAAATCATTTTAATATCAAAAACTCACATCTTATTGGTCCTGATATAGGAATGCCAGCCATTCTTGATTATGTTGCAAGGTATGATAATTCAATAAAAAGTATCTCTGTTGGTGATGGTCCTGGTGTAAAGCCATCCTTAAACGGATCAATCATTGATAAAATGGTTAATTCTTCATTCTATGGAGTAATATTTAAGTTAGCTGGAGGAGGTTCCCTAGTAGAAGCTGGAAATAGAGTTGGATATGTAAATTATACACCTAATGATGAAGAGCTTTCTGATTATAAAAGTTCGTATAAAGGAAAGATTCCAACTATACTTAAGTGGTTTAGAGGTTACGCAGATAGCTTAGATTCGCTAGAACCTCATCTATCGAAAATAAAAAACCCGACATTGATTTTTTGGGGAGAAAATGATGTTCTTCTGGAAAAAGGTAATGCTTATAATTTAGAAAATATTCTTAAAAAGAACAATACTCCATGTAAAGTGGAAATTATCAATAACTGTGGGCATTTTTCATATCAAGATAGACATGATGAGTTCTTAAATATTATATCTGATTGGGTAGAGAGTAATAAGTAATAAATAGCTACTCTAAAAAACACCTAAAGCTTCATCATATATAAGGAATAAGTAACATTTTTAGAATTTTTATTTTTGTAATTAATGAGAGGCTTGCAAAGGAATGTTATAAAAATATGAAAGAAAAATTACGAATCAAAGAGTTATAGTCTATTATTATCATATGTTATGTACAAAGAAAATGACCTCTTTTTATTATCTCATAAGATAGATTGGAAATACTTATAGAACTAATTATTAAAGTATTACTAGAAGAGTATTGGTGGAAGACCGGATGGGCACGTCAACGTTGTTAGGCTAGATACTTTGTGAGAGAATACAAATGCTTTTAGTTTTAGATAGTATCATTCATAAGAAATGTCAAAACTAGATAAACCATCTACTGACACCGAAAATAAATACACTACTGTTTGTAAAATTGGTTGATTCTGAACAAATAGATGCGGAAACTGAAGGAAGAGCTATTTTTTTCTTCAAAACAAGTTAAAAGTTTGCTCTTAATTAATGTATTGAAAGGAGAATTCTTAATTTATTTTATAAAAAAAGCATCCTATAAGGATGCTTTTTTTATAACTCAATAGCATTAGGTTAATTCAATAGGTTAATGGTTATCTTATCCAATGTCCCAGAGAAAGGAAAATAGCTATTATACGCTGTTGAAACTTGTGTTCCATAGTCTATACCGACATCAAAGGTCTCGGTAAATCCAAAAGTAGATATCTGGGTTGCTCTCATGTCGATTTCATCTACTTTTTCTCCATTAACAAAAAGCTCACCTAAACCTCCGTAAAGCCTAGAGCTTAGAGGTACTGAAGATTCATCATAAGGAGTAAATCTAAATTGTAATTCGATATTATCTCCGGTAGGAAGTATTTCTGCTGATTCTAGCTCATAAAAATCCCTATTCAGATAATTATAATGATAATGTAGTCTATTATCTTGAATAAACATTGTATAACCACCTTGATAGCCTCCGTGTGATACAATTACTCCTTCTTCATTTCCTGTTAAACTTATGTTTGTTGTTAGTGAATGGTGAACACCTTTCATTGGAGCAACTACTTTATCTGGAATACGTACTGCCCCTGGCCAATAGTAAACAAATTCTTTCCTACCACCAAATCTTCTAAACTGTTGTCTAGATAATCTTTCCAAAGCATTATCATATAAAGGATAGACGTTATATTTCCAAGCTTCTTCATCAAATATGTCTTTTAATTCTTGTAATTTTTCTGGCATTCTATCTGCTAAGTTAACTGCTTGTGAATAGTCTTCATTCGTATTATATAATTCCCATACGTCTTCATCAAAATCTGCCAAGCCATTTATCCAAGGCATTAGCCCTCCATGAAGAGTAACAGCAACCCATCCATTATCATATACACCTCTGTGACCAAGCATTTCAAAGTATTGCTTTGTTCTTCTGCTATCTTCGTCAGGGTTATCAAAAGTATAAGTCATACTTATACCATCAAAAGGAGCTTGCTCTACACCTTCAATTATTTCTTTAGGTTCTATATTAGTCGCATCTAATATAGTTGGACCGAGATCAGTTACATAGTGAAATTGTTTTCTCATTTCCCCTTTGGCTTCAATCCCTTCAGGCCAATGTATAATCAATGGTACTTTTATACCACCCCAATGTGATGCTTGCTTGAAATATTGAAAGGGAGTATTTCCAGCCCATGCCCAGCCAGCACTATACATACTGTGTTGCAAAGGCCCTCCAAATTCAGGAGTTCTTTCTAGGTTATTTTCTAGTATCGGAGGAACACTGTTTGCAAACAGGCTTTCATTCGGAGATCCTAAAGGCGTTCCTTCAGCACTAGAACCATTATCTGTAGTAAAAATTATAATGGTATTATCCCATACTCCAAGCCGCTTCATCTCATCGAACATACGACCTAGTGCATCATCTGTATGCGCAACCATAGCAGCATACACTTCCATATGTCTAGCATGCATTTCTTGTTCTTCTTCTGAGAGACTATCCCAAGCTGGTATTTCAGGAGTTCTTTCTGTTAATAAAGTATTTTCAGGGATTATACCCATTCTTTTCTGATTTTCAAAGATGATCCTGCGCGCCTCATCCCAACCCATATCAAACTGCCCTTCAAAGCTATCTATATATTCTTGAGGTGCTTGTTGAGGGGAATGTGCAGTAACAGGAGCCCAATACATCATAAATGGTTCGCCATTAGACACAGAAATATGTCCTGACATATACCTTATTGCTTTATCTGCTATATGATCTGATAAATGATAGTTTTCATGTCCCCATAAAGCCCTATCATGTTGAACAGGTATATTTCTAAACCCTTCCTCATCAGAAGGGAAAAATCCTGCTAAATTCTCAACAGGAGAGTTTCCATCTATTAGAACAGGCCTATAGTTATCAGTATCTGCACCCATATATCCATAAAAATAATGGAATCCTTCGCCAATAGCCCAACTATCAAAAGGCCCTGTTAGCCCAACTTCATGAAGTGGACTGTGGTCCCATTTTCCAATTCCGTAATTTATAAAGCCACCTTTTTCTAAATGTTTTACAAAAGATTTCATAGTTTCAGGAGTATTAGCATTATACCCGGGAAAGCCCATAGCAAATAAGGAATGAGAACCTGCTCCTATAGTATGAGGATTACGTGCGGCAAGTAATGAAGCTCTTGTCGGAGAGCACATAGATGTTACATTAAAATTAACATACCTGATTCCATTTTCAGCTAGGCTATCTATATTAGGAGTAGGAACTATCCCTCCATATGAACTTAAAGATGAAAAACCCATATCATCTAATATTATTAATAGCACATTTGGAGAGCCTTCTGCCTCCAAATTGACTTCTTGCCACCATTCTTCGGATTCTTCATAGCTTCTTCCTATAATGCCTTTAAACTCACTCTCATTTTCCTCTTCTTGCTCTTCCTGTCGCGGAAATTCTATGACAAGCAAAGAAACACCTATAATAAGTAGAATTGCTATTAAAACAAATTTAAATTTGACATTGTTCATATTTAATTTCTCCTTTTTCCTGGGTTTATAATTTTCTTTTATATTTATAGCAGATTCAAAATAAATTCGTACTGAAATAAGACTAAGTCCGATCCCAATCTCTAATCATTATAATTACTCTCATAATATAAATCAAGTGGCTTAAGTAATAATAAATATATATTATAAAATATGGAAATGATAAAAATGATATAAACGATTTAAAGTCATCAATGAGTTTGTACTATTATCGAGAAACTGTTGGTATATTATGTCAAAAACTTAAGCAATAGGACAGTCAGTTATTTTAAATAAAAATATTAAAAAATATGGATTTCCTGTTAATTAGTAATTTTGCTTTTAGCTTAGTATATATTTGGTAGAGCAGTGTAAATCAGATTCTAAGATTATTTATGTGATAGAAATAAAACTATTATGTAGCTCATTAAAGTGCAGAATTTTTAAGCTCTCAAAGTGAATAAATGATTCCTTTTGTTATTCCTGTATAAACGTGAATCTACTTGGAAAAACAAAAAGCGATTCTTGCTTTAGCAGTAATGTCAGTAAATACAGGGACGATGACTGGAGTACGAGAGTTTTAAATTTTACTAAGTCCTTGAGTATTTTATAAGTATTTAACGTGTGCTTCCATTTCACTACCAATTTCTTTTCGCATATTAATTAACTTATTAACTTAATAGCTGAATTTTGTAGCTTGATATCTTCATCAGTTATAGGCACCCACTTGGGTACTTGTGTTGTCTGACCATTTTCATCAACTGCAACCATAATAACAATGCAGTGAGTTGTCAGAATGCTATCGCACTCTCTAGGCTCGCTTGCATGTACATCAATGCCAATATGCATAGAGGAATTACCTGTATAGATCACTCTGCCTCTTACTTCCACTATATTACCTACGTGTATAGGCTTAACAAATCGGATTCCTCCGGCATAAGCAGTAATGCAATACCTACCACTCCATCCAGATGCACAAGCATAAGCTGCTAAGTCAATCCACTTCATTACTGAACCACCATGTACTTTGCCACCAAAATTTACATCGCTTGGTTCTGCTAGAAAACGCAAAATTATTTCACGTTTGTCACATTGACATTTTTTCATATAACCTCCTTAAACTACCTAATTTTTTTTCTTGATAATAATTTTATAAAAATATATTCTAAATCTGATGTCATTAAAAGATTTAAAATTTTTATTGACAATTATATTTTATTCTCTACAATTTGCCAGTAATAAGTATATTCTGTTTTTTATACAGTTTATTTACACATTAAAGTATTTAATTTAATTAAAAGATTTCAACCGTGAATATATTATTCATTTCATTTGGCTCTGTTCAAAAAAGAGTTCCATTTTATCTTACTAAGGCATTGAGTCTTACTGCTGTATTTTTACTGCTGCCTCTGTAGAGGCAAATATATTTTACATCCATGGGACTTAGTCCCTTAAAAAATTCAATAAAAAAATTCAAACATAACTATATGTTTAATATATAGCAAAAAAATAGCTATTAATATTATTTAAAATAAATTAAAAAATATATAATTTCATTTATAAAGAAATTAAAAAACTTACAAAAAATATGAAAAATATGGAAAACTTAGACGAAAAAACAAAACAAAATCAAGTAAAAATTTTTGATACTACATTAAGAGATGGAGAACAGTGTCCTGGTGCTACTATGACTCTTGATGAAAAATTGAACGTAGCAAAAGCTTTAGATCGTATGAAAGTTGATGTAATTGAAGCTGGATTTGCTGCTGCATCTCCTGGTGATAAATCATCTATATTAAAAATCGGTGAAGTATTAGAATACTCAACTATATGCAGTTTAGCTAGAGCAGTGCCTGATGATATAAAACATTCTGCTCAGTCACTAAAAAGTGCAAAGAAACCTCGTATTCATACATTTATATCAACAAGCCCTATACACTTAGAGCATCAATTCAAGATAACTGAAAAGCAAGCCATAGAACGAATAAAAGAAACAGTTAGCTTAGCAAGAAGCTATGTTGATGATGTAGAATGGTCTGCTATGGATGCAACTAGAACTAATATTGACTTTTTAATGGAAGCTGTAGAGATAGCTATATTATCAGGGGCAACAACTATAAACATCCCAGATACAGTGGGGTATACTACACCTCAAGAGTATTATGATATCTTCAAGAAATTATGTACTGCATTTCCTGATATATGTTTTTCCACTCATACTCATGATGATTTGGGCATGGCTGTGGCTAATTCATTAGCAGGTTTACAAGCAGGTGCGAGACAAGTAGAGTGTACTATAAATGGAATAGGAGAGAGAGCAGGTAATGCATCATTAGAGGAAGTTGTAATGGCTATTAAAACAAGGTCTGATTTATATAAATGCTATACAAATATAGATACAACCTCTCTTTATAGAGCATCTAGATTAGTATCTGCGATTACTGGATTTATTGTGCCTAGAAACAAAGCTATAGTTGGGAGAAATGCTTTTGCTCATGAATCAGGTATTCATCAGGATGGTATGTTAAAAAATAGAAATACATATGAGATAATGCTACCTGAAACGGTGGGGATGAAAGATTCTAGCCTTGTGTTAGGGAAACATTCTGGGAGAGCAGCATTAAAAAATAAACTAAAAGAGTGGAATATAAAATTTTCTCCTGAACAGCTTCTAGCATTCTTTGAAAACTTTAAAATACTTTGCGATAAGAAAAAAAATATAACTGAAGAAGATATATTATCTCTTATCCTTGAGCAGCAACACGAAAATCAGACGATAATTGCGCTAAAATCATTTAAAATTAGTCATAACGATGAAATAACAAATAACCATTATGCAAGCTCTATAATAGTTTTGAAAGGCGAAGAATTAAACTCAAATGAATCAGGTAATGGACCATTAGATGCTTTATTTAAGTCTATTGATAAAATAATCGGTATCAAACCTGACTTGATAAGTTTTGAAGTACACAGTGTGGCTTTTGGAACAGATGCACAAGCAGAAGCAAGTATTTCATTAAGTCATAATAATTTATCTGTATCTGGCCATTCTCGTGATACAGATACAATGATGGCGTCAGCTAGAGCTTATGTTAACGCAGTAAATAAACTACTTATTCAAGGAGAAGAAAGTGAATAGTTTTAATACAAGTGAATCTAAGACCATAATATCTAGTGCTAGTACACCAAGTACGCTATATGATAAAATTTGGAATAACCATCTTATCAAAGTCTTTGAAGATGGAACGTCACTAATATATATAGATAGGCACTTAATTCATGAAGTAACTAGCCCTCAAGCATTTGAAGGGCTACAGCTTGCTAATAGAAATATATATAATCTAGATAGTATCTTAGCTACAGTAGATCATAATGTATCAACCTCATTGTATGACCGTAAAAATATAAAAGATAAAGCCTCTAAAGAACAAATAGAAGCCTTAAACAAAAATGCAAATAAATATAACCTGAAGTATTTTGATATAGATGATATTCGTCAAGGTATAGTTCATGTTATAGGTCCTGAGCAAGGCTTTACTCAGCCGGGCACTACTGTTGTTTGTGGTGATAGCCATACATCTACGCATGGAGCTTTTGGCGCCTTAGCTTTTGGTATTGGTACAACTGAAGTTGAGCATGTTTTAGCTACTCAAACTTTAGTTATGAAAAAATCAAAAAATATCAAAATCATAGTAGATGGAATATTACCTAAAGGCTCTAGCGCAAAGGATATAATACTTTATATAATATCAAAAATAGGTATAGCTGGAGGAACTGGAGGTGTTTTTGAATATACAGGTAAAGCTATATCAGATTTATCAATCGAAGGTAGAATGACCATATGTAATATGAGCATAGAAGGTGGTGCCAGAGCTGGACTAGTAGCTCCTGATGATAAAACAATTGCATACTTAGAAGGATTGCCTATGTCTCCTAAGAACGAGAAATGGATAGAAGCAACTAAATTTTGGTCAACATTATGCTCTGAAAAAGATGCAAGATTTGACCTAACTCATTTTTTTTTAGCGGATAATATAAATCCACAAGTAACATGGGGAACAAATCCCGAAATGGGGACAGATATACAAGGAAAAATACCTAGTTTAGACTCTTTGGTTGATAAGGATGGAAAACCAAATATCAACAAAATAAAATCTACAAAAAGAGCTTTAGAGTATATGGATCTTAAAGAAAACGATAAACTGGAAGGAATCAAAATAGATAAGATTTTTATAGGTTCGTGCACTAATGCTAGAATTGAAGATCTAAGATCTGCAGCTGAAATAGTAAGAAAATACAAGCTTGCAAGTAATATAAAACAAGCTATGGTAGTGCCAGGCTCTGGTCTTGTTAAACAACAAGCAGAAAAAGAAGGCCTTGATAAAATATTTATAGAGTCAGGTTTTGAATGGAGAGCTCCCGGTTGTTCTATGTGCTTAGGAATGAATGACGATAAACTATCTGAAAATGAAAGATGTGCTAGTACATCGAATAGAAACTTTGAAGGCAGACAAGGTTATGGGTCTCGTACTCACTTAGTTAGCCCTATTATGGCGGCTGCGGCTGCGATAAAAGGTCACTTAACTGATGTAAGAGAACTTATTTAATTTTTTTATGTCAAATAAACTAACAAAAAAACAACACTCTCAATTATTAGAGAAAAAAGAGGTTGAATTAGAAAGCATTCCAAAGGAAAAAGTAGCTATTATCAATGCATTTTTTAGTGACAGTGCAAGTATTATTACAAGTGATAATAGGCAATTAGTTTGTAAGATAAGAAAAAATATACCGCCAATAGTAGTTGGTGATAAAGTAGTTTGGGAAAACGATAATTATTCTAATATTATAATCGCAAGGATTAAAAGAAAAAATGCATTACAAATAAAGCATAAAAGACTTACTCATGGAGTGACAAAACACAGAATTATATATACTAAATCAAAAAAACAAATCATTGAAGATAACTTTGAAAATAAAAACCTGACTAAATCAATTGCTGCTAATATAGACCAAATGCTAATAGTTTTTGCTAGCACCCCAAGACTTCAAATAGAGCTATTAGATATGTTTTTAGTAAACGCATTACAAAATGATATAAAGCCAATAATTATCGCAAATAAAAGAGACTTAGATAATAAAGATAGGCAAGAAGAAACACTAAAAATATTCAGAATTTATAACAAATACTTCCCTTGTTATTATATAAGCTCTAAAGAAAATACTGAATACTTTAGCCATAGCCTCAGTTTAATTAATATCTTAAAAGGAAAAACATCTATATTAGTAGGTCAATCAGGGGTAGGCAAGTCATCATTAATTAATACATTAATTCCTAATATAAATATTAAAGTAGGCGAGTTGTCTACAAAAGGAATAGGGCAACATACTACTAGTGTATCCAGGTGTTTTTTAATAAATAGCTTCGACAGAGATATGTCTAATCAAAATACATTTATAATAGATTGTCCAGGCATAAGAAAATTATCAATTTTACCAATGAATCCTCTTGATTTACAGAAAAAGACGTTTCTAGATATATATGAGCTAAGTAAAAAGTGCTTATTCGATAGCTGTTTGCATGAAAACGAAACAGGATGCTATGTCAAAGAAGCAATCGATAATAAAATACTACCTTACTCTCGCTTAAAAAGTTTTACCACCATAATAAATGAAATGAAGTTAATAAAATAATAGTAAGAATTCTCGTCTATAGGTCCTATTATTAACGAAGGTATTTAATATATTGATTGGTACTATCAAACGTATGCGTTTTTTGTTCTATTATCTCTTGTATTTGTTAGATTCTAATGTATTCAAATCCTTCATATGAGATTTTCTTGCTGTAGTGTATGCTTATATGATATATTCCTATAATACTTTTTATTAGACCATTCTTTTAATTACACATATATCTCAATACCATTTTTTGCTTCATTTTGGTTTGAACCTAAGATGTTATTTGATTAAACCAACTTTATTTGTGATATTTTTGTCTTTATCAACATTTTTATTCTTGGTAATAATATATAGGGCTACTACAAAGGAGGATTTCACTGACGTAAACCAAAGCTTAGAATGTAATAAAATCAAGGTTATAATGTAGATCGCTTTCGCTTGATAAAATTATATCCTTTACTTCTTTGTAATCAATATCTCGTTCGGTTAAACGCCGTTAAACGTGTGTAAAATGCAGTTTGGTTAATGATAAATTATTAATGTTTAATTATTAAATTCTTTCTTCGTCCTTGAACATATAATCCTCGTTCACTGAGCGTAGTCGAAGTGCAATAATTAATCATCACTTCTTAAAGTCTTCCAAGACATCAACTATCATCTCCTGCTGAGTTTTCTCTATGCTGATCATAGGACGTGCGGGTATGTTTAAGTCCGGATGATTTACTCTTTTGAGAGGTTTATTAGCACTTTGGCCAATAAAGTGCTTTCTTGCGGTATGGTCTTATTGTATGTGGTTTAGTTTTATCACCAAACTGATGATATTGGAGTACCAAATTATAGACTTGCTTTGCCGACAAGTCTATAATTAAAGCTATTTTTTAAGATAAGATTTCGCTTTAAAGTTTTAGTGCTCTTATTATCAGCTCTATTTTGAGCAAGTATCGGTGCTTTCACTGGCGTATCTGGCTCTCTTAGTAGATTTTCACCTAGCTCATAAAGAGCAGTAGTTGGATTCTTTATCTTTGAAGATAGTTTATTAAGCTCTTTTCTAAATTTTTGGTCGTCTATTTTTACTTGAATTTTCATTTTTATTTTAGTTTATAGGGCTATGGCTTAATTATTTCTAACACTTTAATAACTCTATATTCTTTTTTTATTCTAGTTCTTTATTGAAATCTTCAAAGCCAGTTAAAACCTCTTTTATTCCATTAAAAAATTGTGAGCTGGTAATTCCATCTTCACGTTTTGGAATATCAAACTTTATGCAATATCTTGGATTTTCTTTCTTTTCCATTTTCTTATCTTAATTAATCCTAAATTATACACTAATCCCTGACTTTCTAAATTTATTATATTAGCATAATTTTACCGATACTAATCAGTGCTGTGACATGTTAAAGTAGTATGGACGGCGGGAAACATCGCAGAAGGTCTCGTAGGTCTCCTATTTAATAAACACTACTTACGTATTTAAACTTCTATGAACTCCCTAAACTAACAACGCATCCCGCAAAATCTCAAACTTACATTATTAACTTGATTGTATATATTGGTAAAAAATGTTTTGAAAACTGCTATAAATTAGCTAATCAAAATATATTAGATAATATATAATATATTTTTTTATAAAAAATAATTAGTATAAAATTATAGGATTATAATTAACTAATATTTTAATATTAATAGTAAAATATTATTCGAGATTATGGAATAATTCACACTATAAAAAATACTCTATTATTCCATGCTTATTTGAAAGCACCATTAAACATAATATTACATCAATAACTTAGGAGAAAAAAATATGGTTGAAAATATGATAGCCCTTCCTAAAGGCTGTAGATTACAAAGCAATGTATCGATAATAGATATAGTCGGTAATGTCATAATTTGGATTCTACTGTCGATAGTTACATTTGGCTTGGCGATGTGTATCTATTTTTATTACTACAATCGTTTCATAATAAATAACACATTCATTGTTGATAGAGATGGTAAGAAAATTGGGAGACTTAAGTGTGATTTAAATTTAGGCCAAGCAATTGGACATGCAGTTATCTGGGTGTTGCTTATAATATTTACTTTAGGGATAGCTTTATTCTTTTATTTTTATAAAATAATGGTTTTCATTTTAAGTAAAACCAAGATAGAAATGCTTGATGATTAAATTACTAGGAAGCTACCTAATCGATGAATTTAGGTATTTTGATTACTAGTATATTGAAAAATAAAAATTTTCATAAAAATATATTTCATAAACAAGTACTAAATAAGACTGTTATTCCTGGACATATAGGAATTTCCTGCTTTTTATTAGTAGATTCCTGTTTTAACAGGGATGATAGGTAGCTACTAAAAAAGTTATCGCCATTATTCAATAGTTTCGTTATTAGTTTTAAAATCACTAGTGATACTAAAAAAATAAAGTATAAATACTTTAAAAGAGTTAATAATTAAATCACGCCTTGCTCTTTCCCTGCTTTATCTAGTATAGATATTGCCTTATCTAAATTTTCCATCTCATGTTCTGCACTTATCATACAGCGTATTCGTGCTAGTCCTTTGGGCACTGTTGGGAAGACTATAGGAGAAGCAAATAACCCCTTTTCTAATAACGTCTTACTAAAACGATTTGCTTTTGCTTCGTCTCCTATCATCAGAGGTGTTATAGGTGTTTGTGTTTTACCTATATCAAACCCAAGTGACTTGACACCTTTTTGAAAATATTTAGCATTTCTCCATAGTTTTTCAGTATATTCCTTGTTGGTCATTAACAATTTAATGGCAGCTATACATGCAGCAACTGAAGGAGGTGTCATAGATGTGCTAAATAATATAGTTCTGGCACGATGATTCAGCCAATCTACGACTTCTTTACTGCTTGCAACATAACCTCCTATTACGCCTATAGCTTTAGATAATGTACCTATACAAAAATCTATTTGTCCGTGTAAATGAAAGTGATCTACCGTCCCTCTTCCATTCTCACCTAAGACACCAGAGCCATGAGCATCATCTACATATATCATAGCATCATATTTTTTGGTTAATTCCACTATTTCAGGCAATGGTGCTATATCTCCATCCATACTAAAAACCCCATCCGTTATAACAAGGATTTGTTTATATTTATCACGGTTTTGTTTTAGTTGCTCTTCCAAGTGATCCATATCTGCATGGCGATATATTTTTTTATCTGCTCTAGATAAACGCGCACCATCAATTATGCTAGCATGATTTAGCTCATCTGAAATAATCAAATCTCCTGATTCTACAATTGCTTGTATAGCCCCAGCATTACAATTAAATCCTGATTGAAAAGATATAGCTGCTTCTTCTCTTTTAAATATAGCCAATAGTTTATCAAGCTCTTCGTGAAGAGAAATATTTCCTATTATAGTTCTGACTGATCCTGGCCCCACACCATACTTATCTATAGCATCTTTTGCTGCATTTTTTAACACTTTATGATTAGCAAATCCTAAATAATTATTTGAGCAAAGATTAATAACTTCTTTTCCATCTAAGTTAACTTTAGCTCCTATTGGGGAGTTCATTATAGGTAGAATTCTGTATACTTTTTGTTCTTTTAGTTCACTTAACTTACTTGCAAAGATACTTTTGTTTTTCATTTTTTTTGCTTCTCCTATAATTTTCTTAATTTAGTAAATAATTATTGTATTTTGCTGATGCTTATTATTGTTTTATTAGAATTGATTTTTAATCTATAAAACTAAATTTACACCCTGAATTTTCAAGCCAGGATTTAAATGATTTTTTTGCTCTGTTTAGCTCCTCAATATCATCAGATCGTGCAGTAATTTTTATAAGTAAAGTATTTTTATCCTGGTACGGATAGCTACCAATTTTAACTTTTTCGAATTGTTTTTCAAATTGTTCCAGTTTTTCAGCTATATAGCTTTCAGATGATTCTATATTAAATGAAAAAGAGTATATTTTATTTCCATGAGATAAAGTAGGGATAACTGCTTTAAGCATTTCTTTCATTATCTCAGGTACACCAGCTAAAACGAATATATTATCTATATAAAATCCAGGCATTATAATCTTATCTGATTTAATCAGCTGTGCACCTTTAGGGAATAATACCATTTTAAGCATAGATTTATTATATTCAAGATGTTTTCTTTGAGTATATTTTTCCAGCATAAGCTTTCCTTCTGGGTGGTATTCAAGGGTCAACGATAAAGCTTTAGCGACTGCTTCTGATGTTATATCATCATGGGTTGGACCTATTCCACCTGTTGTAAAAATATAATAACTATTTTTTCTAAGGTCCTTAATAGAATTTATAATATTTTCTTCGTTATCTTCTATTATACGTACTTCTTTTGTGGAAATACCTATTCTTTTTAGCTCTTTGATTATATAAAATGCATTTACGTCCGCTACTTCAGCATTAAGAATTTCATCTCCTATTATGATAATTCCAGCACTTATCTCAATCAATGGAGTGTCGTTACCTTGATTATGACAAGTATTATTCTTATCGAATTCATTCTTGCCAATTATTGTATTCATAGTCTACATCTTAATCTAGGAGATATTGAATAATCCAGATATATAGTTAAATTAGAATTTTATAAATATGTTTATATAATTTTATTTCAATTTAGCTATTATAGATATAATATTTGATAATAAATTTTTAAGTTTATGCAAAACAAATAAAATAGCTAATAACTTTTTAAAGTAATGCCAAAAAAGCATTGCTAGGCTTAGTCATTTATTTTAAAAATATAAAATTTTGTATCAGTCAATTTTTACAGTATCATTAATAATTTTAATATAGTTTCAATTTTAATAAAATAATTATAAATAATATGCGTACATCAGAATATTTTTTATCAACTACGAGAGAGTCACCAAGTGAGACAGAGGTTATAAGTCATAAACTAATGCACAGAGCTGGGCTAATATTTAAAACTAGCTCCGGGTTATATAACTGGATGCCATTGGGTCTTAAAGTACTTAGGAAAGTGGAGAAGATAGTACGTGAGGAAATGAATAAAATCGGAGCCTTAGAATGCTCTATGATATGTGTTCAACCATCTACATTATGGGAAGAAAGTGGTAGATGGCAGGCTTACGGTAGTGAGCTTTTAAGAATAAAAGATAGGCACGATAGGGATTTTTGCTTTGCACCTACACACGAAGAAGTTATAACTGATATTGTGCGTTCATATGTAAATAGCTATAAGCAGCTACCTTTGACTTTTTATCAAATTCAAACCAAATTTCGAGATGAAGTACGACCAAGGTTTGGAGTAATGAGAGCTAGAGAGTTTTTAATGAAGGATGCTTATTCTTTTAATTTAGACGAAGAAAGCTTAGATAAAAGCTATCAGGATATGTATTTAGCGTATAAGAGCATACTTTTTCGATTAGGTTTAGATTTTAGAGTAGTTGCCGCCGACAGTGGTCAAATAGGAGGTAGTTTTTCGCATGAATTTCAAGTATTAGCTGAGGCCGGAGAAGATGTCATAGCGATTAGTGATAGCTCTGATTATGCTGCTAATCTTGAAATGGCAAGCTCATTGGCTATTACTAAAGAAGACGAGCCACAATTTAAAATGGAAAAAAAGCATACTCCCAATACCGAAACTATAAAATCCGTTGCTGAATACTTATCCATACCCGAAGATAAGTGCCTAAAAGCTATGATTGTTCATGGAATAAATCATACAGATGAAAATAATGAATTATTGATTATAGGACTGAGAGGTGATCATCAATTGAATGAAGTAAAAGCGCAAAAACACCCTAAAATTAAATCACCTTTGACTAAAGCTACAGATGAAGAAGTAAAAAAAGCAGGTTTAGTAAAGGGCTATACAGGAGTTAAAAATATAAAAGTTGATTTTTTGATAGATAGAGACGCATCTGTGATGAATAATTTTTGTATGGGAGCCCTTGAAGAAAATTATCACTTTATTAACGTAAATTGGAATCGTGATGTAGATTTACTTGATGAGCAAATCGGTGATTTTCGGTATATTGTAGAAGGAGATAAGAGTCCTGATGGAAAAGGATATATAAAGCTAATCAGAGGAATAGAGATAGGACATGTATTTAAACTAGGAGATAAATATTCTAAGGCAATGAATCTTAAAGTTTCCACAAAAGAAGGTAGCGTAACTCCGGTTATGGGTTGCTATGGTATAGGAGTATCTAGGTTAGTAGCCGCTGCTATAGAGCAAAATCACGATGATAAAGGTATTATCTGGCCTAAGGCTATGTCACCATTTTCTTTGGTTATAGCATCTATTGGCTATAATAAAAATGATAATATTAAAAATTACTCAGAAAAGTTATACAACCACTTAAAAGACTTAGGTTACGATATACTTTTAGACAATAGAGATATACGAATTGGAGAGATGCTTTCTGATTTAGAGATAATAGGCATACCTCATGTGATTATTATTAGTGAACGTAACTTAAACTCTGATAGAATAGAATATAAAGACAGAAAAACTGGAATTAGTGAATTTATATCTATAGAAAATATAGATAAGTTTATAACTGATCTGAGCTTAAACAAGTAAAACAATTCAGATATACTTTTTTACAGGTGCTCTTAAACGTATTATGGGAGTTTTAAAAATAATATTTTGTAGAACATTGCTTTAGAATGATTTAGTTTTTACTCAAAAGTCCTTTTATTATTCTTTTAGGATATTATTTTTCTTCATATCAAATAATATAAAAACTGTGATAATCAGCACACCCGCTGTAGCTAACAAAGAGCATTTATAACGTGGAGAGAATAATTGTATTAAAGGGTTATAAGTGGCATGCTAGTATAGTGTATGGATTAGTTTCCTTCCTTTTCAAATAGTTTTTTTATTTACTTAACAGAAAAGTATTGTATTTAGGATACTAATAAATATAAAACTCATCGTAGATAAACCAATTTCTAATTTGGCTATTTTCTATAGCTCAGAAGATTTCGATACAGAAGATTTATTGAGAATTAAAGTTATTAAAATTCTCTTTTGATTTTGAAGGAAGGAATAAAAAAGGAGATAAAAAAATGACATCACCTACTTATAGTTGGCGATGTCTATTATAGAGTATTTGGAAAAAGCCACTAAAAACTAATCCATTACAAGCATTACTTTATCAAAATATTGTGTGTTTAGTTATCAATATGTGATTCTGTCTGCTCTTAGAACTATATCTCCACTCATAGGAGTGATAGTATAATCTGTTTTATTTGAAAAAGTATTCACTGACAAATTTTCATGCGATTCTTCTGTTTCTTTTGGTAGCTCATCTGCAATTGCTGTACGTTCTTCAAGTAGCTCTTTTTCTGTGATTTTAATTTTTTCTTTTTGAAAATCATTTATATCGAGGCCTTGAACTATCTCATATTGACCATGTTTACAAACTACAGGGAAAGAAAAAACAATTCCTTTTGCAACACCATAACTTCCATCACTAATAATTCCCATGCTTACCCATTCACCATTACTACCTAGCGCCCAATCACGGATATGGTCTATAGCTGCAGAAGCTGCTGATGCTGCACTAGATTTACCTCTTGCTTTTATAATTTCAGCTCCTCTTTGAGCTACTGTTTTTATAAACTCTTCTTTATACCATTTCTCATCAACTATTTCTAAGGCAGCTTTACCGTATATAGTAGTGTCATGAATATCAGGAAATTGTGTCGCTGAATGATTTCCCCATATTGCTAAATTTTTTACTAATGACGGATTTGCTCCACATTTGCTAGCTAATAAAGCAGCTGCACGATTATGATCTAAACGTGACATAGCAGTAAATTGCGCTGGTGATAGATCAGGTGCATTTCTACTAGCAATTAAAGCATTAGTATTCGCAGGGTTGCCAACTACCACTACTCTTACATCTGGATTTGCCATGTCATTAATAGCTTTTCCTTGTACTGAGAATATTTTTGCATTTGCTGATAATAAATCCTTTCTCTCCATACCTGGTCCACGAGGCATAGCGCCAACTAGTAGGGCATAATGTGCTCCTAAAAAGCCTTCATTTGGATCAGTATGTACACTCATACCGTGTAGTAATGGAAAAGCACAGTCTTGTATTTCCATGCAAACGCCCTTAAGCGAATCTATTGCTTGAGGAAGTTCGATCAATTTTAAAATAACTGGCTGATCGGGTCCAAGCATTTGACCCGCCGCAATCTTAAATATTAAATTATAGCCAATTTGGCCAGAAGCACCAGTGACAGCGACTATCATTGGTGTTCTCATTTTATTTATACATGGCATAAAACACCTATAATTTAAGATAATACAATGTGATAATGACTACTTGTAGTATTACAGTAAGACTTACGTATTTCTATAGGTCTATTTTGTATACTGTAAGACAACCTATTTACATATAATATAGGTTGAGATTTGGGTACATGTAGTTCGGCAGAACATTCACTGTCAGCTGATATAGCTTTTATTACATCGTTTGCCGTTCCTATACGTATTTGATATTTTGCTTGAAATAAAGGGTATAGAGCATCAGGTAATGGGTCGATTGTTTCTATGGAAGGAAATAGGTTTGTAGGTAGAGAAATTTTTTCATAAACGGATTTTATCCCTTCAAGAGATCGTACCCTAAAAATACGTGTAACTTTATCCCCATGAGCAAGCTGTAATAAAGAAATTTCTTCTTCACTTGGCTTTGCAATAGTGATATTTATATTTTCATTTGTTGGATAATTTCTTTTTGATTGATCATCCATTTTAATTTTAAAAAAACTTTTCAATGCACTAGAGACTGTTTCTTCGGCTATAAAAGTACCAACTCCCTGCTTACGAAATATTAAACGATCTTCCATCATATCATCCAAAGCGCGCCTCACTGTCCCTTGGCTCACTCCAAACTCTTCAGCTAATTGTGTCTCATTTGGGATCATCTGCCCAGGTAGCCAGGTTTTATCGGCTATCCTTTGCATTAGTTCTTTTTTTACTTGGGTGTATAAAGGCTGTTGCCTAATGTGTTTCATATAGTTTCCTCTAATAAATAAAAAATCATAAAAAAATCAATAAAAATATACAAAGCTTCAAAAGACGTAACTTATTCAACAGCTGTAATTTATTTGTAATGTAATAAAAAATCAACAATATTATGATATAAGTCATAAATTAATTAAATAAAGCTATGGTTTATGGATTACGTAATAAAAATTGTTATTAACAATCTCAGCTCTAAGCAATGAATAATTTAAAAATTTACACAAGCGAGGTATGTCATGTTGAGAAGTAGAGTCTAATGTATAAATCTCATAGGTACTATGTGAAGCACTTTTTCTTATAATTTTCGATATGTGATTAATCAGCTCAGGACATCTTACATGTTTCAAGTCTAATGTTTTAATAGTGTTACCACTATTTTGTAATGTAGTTATATTGTTGAGTTCTATTTTTTTGCTACTATTATTCATTTATTCCCATAGCTGTAATATTAAACCCAGCGTCAACATAAATAATTTCACCTGTAATTCCGCTAGATAAGTCTGAAGATAAAAATGCAGCCACATTTCCGACTTCTTCAATTGTAACATTCCTACCCATAGGAGCTCGATTTGCATTATAATCTAACATTTTTCTAAAATTTTGTATTCCAGAGGCAGCTAGAGTCCTTATAGGCCCTGCTGATATAGCGTTGACACGAATGCCTTGAGAGCCTAGATTAGCAGCCATATAACGCACATTGGCTTCTAAGCTAGCCTTAGCAAGTCCCATTACATTGTAATTTGGGACAACTTTTTCTGCACCAAGATAAGAAAGCGTTAACATTGATGCGTTACTAGAAAAAGTATCTTTAAAAATTCTAGCCATAGCTAAAAAACTATAGCTACTTATATCATGAGCTGTTAGAAAACCTTCTTTTGTAGTTTTTTCTATAAAATTTCCTGATAGCTCATTTTTAGGTGCGTACGCAATAGCATGGATGATAGTATCTACCTCATCCCATTTTTTGCTTAAATCATTTTTTAGTTTTGTTATAGACTCATCTGTGGATACATCACAATGAAATGTCATATCTTCTGATACATCCCATTTTTTTGCAAAATCTAAAAGCCTATTTTTAAATTTTTCATTTTGATACGTCAATGCCAATGAAGCTCCTTCGCGATTCATTGCTTCTGCAATACCATAAGCAATGGATAAGTCGCTAAGAACTCCTGTAATCAAAATTTTTTTACCTGCCAAAAATCCCATAATTTCTTTAAAAATATAATTATTTATAAGTAAGAGACTATATATTTTAATTAAATATTAATTAAATGTAAAATAAATGTTAATTTTATATATATCCTTTGAATAACAATTATATATGATATATCTTTTATTGTATTTTTCAAGTACATTTACATAGAGTTACACATATACCATAGCTATATTATACATAAAATATATTAAAAAATATCAAAAATATAAATTATAAATTACTTATAATTAATTGTCTGTATAAGAAGGATATACTCTTATTACCTCACTTTCTGTGGTGAGATTATTGTCAATTAAATATTTTGCATTATTTTTTAAGGTTTTCATTCCTTGCTTAATCAGCTTTTCTTTCCATAATTGAGCTGATAATCCTTCTTGAATTGATTCTCTATTATTTTGATTTATCTCTAGCAATTCAAAAATAGCTGATCTTCCTTTATAGCCAGTGTGTAGGCATTTATGGCAAAAATTGATTTTTTCTCTTTCGTTAACTATATCAAATTTATTATTTAAGTTACATATATTATTGGTAATCTTTATGTTTCTATTGCAAGAGGGACAGAGCTTTCTGACTAGTCTTTGAGATAAAATACCGATTAAAGTTGATTTTATAACATATGAAGGTATTCCTAATTCCATTAGCCTAACTACAGCTGTTACGCTATCTACAGTATGAACAGTTGATAGAATCAAATGACCTGTTAGAGCTGCCTGTAATGCTATTTCAGCAGTTTCTTTATCTCTTATCTCACCTATCATTATTATATTAGGGTCTTGACGTAAAATAGCACGTAATCCTTTAGCAAATGTCAATCCTAGTTCCATATTAACTGCCATTTGGTTAAAGCCTTCTATGGCAATTTCTATTGGATCTTCTATTGTAGTTATGTTTAGTTTTTTCTCTTTCAATAAGTTTAATGAAGTGTATAGTGTAGTGGTTTTCCCTGAACCTGTCGGTCCTGTTACTAGTATTAGACCGGCATTATTGTTTATCATTCTTAGCCATATATTTTCTATATCTTTAGGCATAGATATCTCATCAAAGTCTACTAATTTTTGCGAAGATAGCAACCGTATAACAACCTTCTCCCCATACATTACAGGTAAAAACGATATTCTGCACTCCTGAGTTTTATTTTCTTTATTTTTATCAAAATTATAAGTAAACCTTCCATCTTGTGGTAATCGATGCTCTGTTGTATCAAGTCTAGACATCACTTTTAATCTATTTATAATCGCCTCTTCAAGTGGTTTATCAAAGCTGTGAAACTGCTGTAATATATCGTCTATTCTTATCTTGACTAGTAGACTTTCTTTAGTTGGTTCTATATGTAAATCACTTGCTTTATATTCAAAAGCTTTATCAAGCATCCAATTTACCATACGGACTATATAAGCTTCATCTATTACGCTTTCATTTTTATTTGTATTAATTTTACTGATATATTCATTTGCTTGTTGCTGAGCATTTTTAATCGAGCTTGCTATCTGATAATATTCAATTATTAGGGTTTTTAATACACTAGGCTCTGTTAAAATAGGTATAATTTCTTTACCTGTCCATTTAGATATCCATCTAACCCATCTTAATTCTAAGGGTTGAGCATGTGCGATAGTTAAGCTCTCATCTTTTACATCTATCAATATTATCTGCCAATATTGAGCAAATTCTTTAGGAATAAATTTATATATAGAAAAAGTATCTAAATCTAAGGGGTTAATAGTTTTATATTTTTGGGAGTAATACTTAGCTATAGCTTGTATTATATTTTTTTCGTTTAAGTGGTTTTGTGGATTATAATTATTAGGATAATTTGATTTATCTTCTCTATATTCTGAAGAAGTTTGCACTTTTTTAATTTTATTTTGTATAAGGTCTATATGTTTGGCTAAGGTTGTAGCAGAGTGGGGCTGATGAGAGCTTGTCTCATTTATAAGATAGTTTTCTTCATCCAAAACATTAATTATTTTATTAAGCAAAACTTTATCTATTAAATTATCTTTTAACAAAATATTCTAATATTTTATCTATAGTTATTTTTCTTATACTTATGTTTTGTTCTAAAAAATTAGGCTTAAACATATGCAGACTTATAATAGTAATAATATAAATAAATTATTATATCAGTAATTTTTAAGTATATTCGTATATTTTTTTGGAGTTTTTATCATGGTAACTATTGCATTCGCAGGCCTAGGTGTAATGGGCAAAAGTATGGCAACTAATTTATATAATGCAGGCTTTAAGCTAAAAGTTCACACTAGGACAGTATCAAAAGCACAAGATTTGATAGATAAAGGAGTTAAACATTTTAGTAATCCAGTGGAACTAGTTCAGGATGCAGATTATCTAATTACGATGCTAGGATATCCTAGTGATGTGGAAAATTTTTACTTTGGTAATGGGAAGCTTAAAAATAGTGTATTCACAAATATGAAAAAAGGAGCCATTCTAATAGATATGACCACTTCTGAGGCGGCTCTTGCTAAAAAAATATATGATGAGGCAAAAAAGTATTCCATGTCGTCTCTTGATGCTCCTGTTTCTGGAGGAGATATAGGAGCTAGAGATGCTACTCTTGCCATCATGGTCGGAGGGGATGAAAAAGCATTCAATAACTGTTTACCTATCTTGGAGAAAATGGGTAAAAGTATTGCTTTAATGGGAGGATCTGGTTCAGGCCAACATACAAAAATATGCAATCAAATATTAGTAGCTGGTAACATGATAGGTGCTGTAGAGTCTTTACTATATGCTTATAAAGCGAGATTAGATCAAAATAAGGTAATAGATGTTATAGGCTCAGGCGCTGCATCTTCATGGACAATAAATAACCTAGGCAGAAGAATAGTAAGTAATGATTTTGAGCCTGGATTTTATATAAAACACTTTATTAAAGATATGTCTATAGCTATCAAAGAAGCGCAAAAGATGAAATTAGAACTTCCTGGATTGTCACAGGTTAAGCGATTTTATGACCTAGCAGTAGAGCAAAATTTAGAAAATAAAGGCACTCAAGCCTTATATTGTATTCTAAGTAAATTATGTAATAAAAATTAGAATTTAAGGTAAAGAATGTACAACTAAATAATTTACATTGTTATAATTATCTTAGACTTTTAGATCCAAAAGAGTAGGGTAATATCTCATCTAAAGAAAACTCCTTAAGTATTTTAGATTCATTTGCAATTAAAATAGCTGTTTTAGCACTAGCAAACTCCCCTATTTTTTGGCGACATCCTCCACAAGGCGTACATAAAGTATCTCCTTTTCCTACGATTAATATAGCAATGATGGTAGTACATCCACCTAAAATCATGGAAGATATAGCACCTGCTTCGGCACATTGACCTTGAGGATATGCTGCATTTTCTACATTACAGCCTGCATATATTTTGTTACAATTGCTTAAAATAGCAACGCCAACAGGAAAATTAGAGTAGGGCGAATATGCCATAGACAAAGCTTCAATGGCTTTTTGATGTAATTTTAATAATACTTTTTTGTCCATATGAGTTTATATATAATTTAAGTTTTGAATTATTTTTTACTGATATTATAGCTGTATTTACCATAGATCATGGAGTAAAGATGAAAGAAACTAAAGGAATGATAGTTTTGCCTTATATTTCAGATAAGTTAAAAATAATTATAAAACAAGTTTGGCAAGAATATGATTTTCATTGTTTCACAGATTGTTTTCATTATGACCTTCCTATACCAGAGTGGGTCGTAGGGGATTATGACAGCATAACGGAAAATAAAATCAATATTCCTAAAGGAGTAAAACAGCTTATAAATACAGATCAAATGACCACTGATTCAGAAAAAGCTATTATATCGATGTTAGACAAAAAGGTTAAAAATATAAAGATAATAGGAGATGTTGGTGAATTTGTGGATCATCATTTATACAATATATCTTTACTTTATAAGTATAAAGATAAATCTAATAAAACAAATATTGAACTTTGGAGTACAAAAGAAAAATATCTTATTCTCTCTGGTAAAGTATCAATCAAAGGAGCAATCGGGCAAAAGCTATCACTTTTTGGTATATTCGGGAAAGCTAAGGTCTTAAAAAGCAAAGGATTAGTTTATCCACCAGATAATATGATTATGAAATACGGCTTATTTGATGGAGTTTCTAATCAAATAAGTAGTGATGATTTATTTATTGATATAGAAGGAAGCTTGCTTTGTGTGATATCTTCATTTTAACTACTTAATTACTTTTATGGCACTTCAAACCTATCTATATTTGCCTTATTTCTTTTTTTCATAAATGTTTCACTTAGGTATTGAATCTAGCATTAGGCTTTATCTACTAAATATTGAACGTATATAAAAAAAAAGCACAATTTATAGTGTATTTTTTAAAAAGATTTATAATTTATAGTAAAATAATCAAAATGAAAAGCCATCACTACAAGATTTAGCTTCTATGAGCATGAGTTTTAATATTGATACTAATAAAGATAAAAAAACAGTAGTTAATGAGCAATCTTCTGATGCTAAAAGAGAAAAACAGGAGGAACAAAAGAAACAAAAAACCTCTTTACAAGATTTAGCTTCTATGGGTATGAGTTTTAATATTAATACTAATAAAAATAAATAATAAAACCGTAAAAACAACTTTTATTTGATTAATTTAACTTTTTTGGAGATATAGAATTTTATGAACAATAATAATTTGGAAATAAATGTACCTGAAATGAATACTGAAACATCTCAATCTATAATAATGAAGGCAAAAAATGCGTTAAAAAGATTAGATGAGATGGAAGGTAATGAAGATTTAGAATGGAACGGAGCCCGAGTTCAAGTTGATGATAAACAGATTATAAATTGTAGAGCTGATTTAAATCAGCTAGTTCCATTTAAATACACATGGGCATGGCAAAAGTATCTTGATGCTTGTGCAAACCATTGGATGCCCCAAGAAATACCAATGAGTGATGATATTGCATTATGGAAAGATCCTAATGGACTTACTGAAGATGAAAGGCGAATAGTCAAAAGAAATTTAGGATTTTTTTCGACAGCTGATTCTTTAGTGGCTAATAATCTTGGCTTAGGTGTATATAGGCTAGTTACAAATCCTGAGTGTAGGCAATATATTTTAAGGCAAGCTTTTGAAGAGGCAATACATACTCACTCATATCAATATTGTGTCGAGTCTCTCGGCTTAGATGAAGGTGAAATTTTTAATATGTATAGAGAAATTCCTTCTGTAGCAAGAAAAGCTGCTTGGGGGTTACACTTTACAAATACTATTAGTGATCCAGGATTCAAAACAGGTACATTAGAAACTGACCAAGAATTTCTTCGTAATTTAATAGGATATTACTGTATTTTAGAAGGTATGTTTTTTTATTGTGGTTTTAGTCAAATGCTTTCTATGGGTAGAAGGAACAAAATGGTTGGAACTGCACAACAGTTTCAGTACATACTCAGAGATGAATCTATGCACGTGAATTTTGGTATTGATTTGATAAATCAAATAAAAATTGAAAATCCTCAATTATGGACAACACAGTTTTCAGATGAAGTTGTTCAAATAATTATAGAAGGAACACAGCTAGAAATTGAATATGCAGAAGATACAATGCCTAATGGAGTTCTCGGTATGAACTCAACTACTATGACTCAGTATCTTCAATATATTGCTAACCGTAGGCTAAATCAATTGGGTTTACCTAGCGTATATGAAAATGAGCATAATCCTTTCCCTTGGATGGCTGAGATGATAGATATAAGAAAGGAAAAAAACTTTTTTGAAACTAGAGTAACAGAGTATCAAACTGGAGGAGCACTATCTTGGGATTAATAAGTTATGCTTGAGCTAAAAAAGAAATAAATTATTTAGTTTAAAAATAAATTTATTTCTAGCATTAGGAATGTAAAATTTTTATATTCCTAATATTTTATAAACAACTATTAACTTTACAGCAAAATATAATGAATAAAAATACTTATACGAGAGCTCTAGAATTTCATGAATTTCCGAGGCCAGGTAAAATTTCTATAAAACCAATAAAGCCTTTAGAAACACAGCGAGACCTGTCATTAGCCTATTCTCCTGGGGTCGCTGCGGCATGTGAAGAAATAAAAAAAGATCCATTAACTGCTTTTCGTTATACATCCAGAGGTAATTTAGTTGCTGTCATAAGCAATGGGACAGCTGTACTAGGACTAGGTAATATAGGTCCTTTAGCTAGTAAGCCTGTTATGGAAGGGAAAGGAGTGCTTTTTAAGAGGTTTTCAGGAATTGATGTTTTTGACATAGAAATAAATGAGTTAGATAAAGATAAATTAGTAGATATCATAGCTTCTTTAGAACCCACATTTGGTGGAATAAACTTAGAGGATATAAAAGCGCCTGAGTGTTTTTATATAGAAGAAAAGCTAAAAGAGCGAATGAAAATACCTGTATTTCATGACGATCAGCATGGGACTGCTATTATAACTGCTGCTGCTATTCTGAATGCATTGAAGCTTCTTGGTAAAAAAATGAATGAGGTAAAAATAGCAGTAAGTGGTGCTGGTGCTTCTGCTATATCATGTTTAAGACTACTAGAAAAGTTAGGATTAAAAAGGAACAATATAGTAGTTTGTGATTCCAAAGGAGTAATATATAAAGGTAGAGAAGATGAAAACAGAATGGATAAGACAAAAAAGAAATATATTATAGAAACTGATAAAAGAGAACTCAAAGATGCAGTCATGGGATGTGACATATTTTTAGGTTTATCTGCGCCTAATGTGTTGACAAAAGAGATGATAAAAACTATGACAGATAGACCGATAATTTTAGCTCTAGCAAACCCTGACCCAGAAATTTTACCATCTGATGTATATAGTGTAGTACCTGATGCAATTGTCTGCACTGGTCGTTCAGACTTTCCAAACCAAGTAAATAATGTTTTGTGTTTTCCATTTATTTTTAGAGGTGCTTTAGATGTAGGCGCTACTATAATAAACGATGAAATAATGCTTGCTGCAGTTAAAGCTATAGCTGGATTAGCTATGATAGAAACTGACGATGAAGTAACACGAGTGTATGAAAATGAAGACTTGAAATTTGGTCAAAAATATATAATACCAAAGCCATTTGACCCTAGATTAATAATCCATATAGCCCCTGCTGTTGCCAAAGCTGCTATGGATTCTGGTGTGGCTACAAGGCCTTTAGAAAGTTTGGAAGAATATACTGATAAAATTATCTCTGAGTATATTTATTCAAGCTCTTTTATAATGAAGCCAATATTCAATATAGCAAAGAAAAAATCTTCTGATGTTAGTATTGTCTTTTCTGAAGGTGAAAGTAAAAAAATATTACATGCTGTTCAACAAGTAGTAGATGAAAGTATAGCTAAGCCTATACTCATTGGTAGAACAGAGATTATTAAAAGAAAAATTAGGAGTCTAAATTTGCGTATAAGGCATGGTATAGACTTTCAAATAGTTGATAACCAAAAAGATATTAGTTTTGACGAATATTGGAATCTATACTATGATCTGACGCATAGGAAAGGAGTCACTAAAGCAATAGCTAAGCAAAAAGTAACGAGAGAGCCAACTCTAGTAGGCGCTCTCATGGTCAAAAATAATGATGCTGATGGTTTAGTATGTGGAGGGACTGGTTATTACTTAAAGCATTTAAGTTATGTTAAAGACGTGATAGGCAGCTCTCAGAAGAGTAATCTGTTTGCAGCACTTAATACTATACTTTTACCTCAAGGTCCTTTATTTATATTAGACACTTATGTGAATGAGCATCCAAGTGCAGAAGAATTAGTAGAAATGACACTGCTTGCTACTAATGTAATAAAAAACTTTGGTATTCCTCCAAAAGTTGCTTTAGTTTCTAACTCAAATTTTGGAAATTATGATAGCTCAAGTGCAGGTATGATGCGCAAAGTATTGCAAAAACTAAATGAAATAGAGCCAGAACTTGAAGTTGACGGTGAAATGACTTCTGATTTGGCGTTACAACCTGACTATAGGAAAGAAATATTTCCATTATCTCATCTTAAAGGTAGAGCAAATTTATTAATAATGCCTACTATGGAAGCTGCTAATATTGCATTTGGTTTGCTAAGAGCAGCATCAGGCAAAGAAACAGTAACTGTAGGTCCTATTTTACTTGGTGCTAAAGCACCAGTTCATATTTTATCTATCACTGCTTCTGTTAGGAGCATTGTTAATATGACAGCTTTAGCTGTAGCAAGTGTAAAAAAAACGGATAACTTATAATATTTCGTATGAATTACTCTACTGTAAAAAATACTACATCAATTGAGCCTGATACCTACTCTCAAGATAATTGTTTTAAGTATCTAAGACTACCTGAAAATGCAAAGAGGCAATTAGAAGGAGGAATGAGGCTCAATGGCGTATATAAAAAACCTTTAGATAACTTGCCATTAATTACAGTAGTTACAGCAGTATTAAATCGTGAAAAATGCATTGAAAAGTCAATTAAATCCGTATTAAATCAATCTTATGATAATGTAGAGTATATTATCATTGATGGTGGAAGTACGGATGGCACTTTAGATATTATTAACAAATATAAAAATTACATAGATTATTTTATTTCTGAGCCTGATACTGGAATATATGATGCTTTAAATAAAGGTATGTCAGTAGCAAGAGGTGACTATATAGTAATCTTAGGTTCAGATGACTGGTATGAACCATATGCTTTTAAACTTATGATGCATCATTCATTAAAAAGCAATGCACTATTATTATCCGCTAAAATTGCTATTCGCAATGATAAGAATCAAGTTTTGGGTTTTTGGGGTTCAGATACATATGATGAAAGTATGGCTTTTACTATGACGTTCCCTCATATAACATCTTTTATCCATAAAAGTATTTATAATAAGCTAGGCTTATACAGAACTGACTATAAAATCATCTCAGATTGGGTGTTTTTTAATAAAATTAAAGATAATAACTATTCTTTGCATTTTATAAATGAGCCAATAGCTAACTTTTCTGGTACTGGCTCATCTATAAAAAATAAATTTTTAGAAGAGAATGAAAAAATTAGATTTATTAAAGAAAAGCTACCTTCTCTATCAGAAGAGGAAATTGCTCTATTATCAGAAATATTTTCTACAAAAGTTATAAAAATAACCTTAGATGAGGATTTAGAAAAAATCTATAAAATATTAGAAAAAACACAATTCGATAAAATCACTTTAAAAGCTTTATTGAAAATGATATATTCCTATAATGATGTTAGTTTAACCAGTATTTTAAAATATATAATATTAAATACTTTTAAAAGACAAACGATTGATTTTATTAAATTAAGGTTTAATTGGTTTAAAAAGCTAAAACTATATTACCTTAGGAAAAAATATATATGAATATAAAAAAATATGTTCTTAAAAAAATATTTTCATTAATTAAACTTACCAGAAAGGTTCATAGATTAATAACCGGAACAAGACAATCTAAAGCATCTCAATCTTTATGGCTTAAACAAAACCCTGATATTATTATTGGGGAAGAGGCTTCAAATGTAATTAAAGACTTTATCTTATCAGATAAACCTGGACTTATAGGGAGGTTAGGTGGTCATGAGCTAGGTTTAGCTGCAAATTACAAAGGAGTAAATTCTCAGCTATTTATATTAAAAAAAATATTACTTTACTCACAAAATAAGTTAGGAGAATTTTGGTGGGATAGTGATAGGATAATGGGATTATGTTATGATGCTGGTTTTTTTCCTAGCGATATAGAAAATATTGAGAAGTATACAGAATTATGTATATCTGAAATGAGTGAGATAGATATTCTGGCTTCTTTGTTTGTTGATGAAAAAGTATTTAAAAATGAGCTTTCGCATTGCAAAAAAATAGAGGCTAGTGCTTTAAATCCAATTTTCCAAGAAAGTCCATGGACTATTGCGTTAAAAGGAAAAAAAGTTTTAATTGTTAGTCCTTTCGTAGAAACTATTAAAACTCAATATAAAAATAGAAAATTATTATTTAGAAATCAAAATATACTTCCAGACTTTCATCTCAAAACAGTAAAAGCAGTGTTATCTATCGCTAATAATAAGACAGAATTTAAAACATGGTTTGATGCTTTGGAAAGTATGAAAAAAAACATATCTGAAGTAGATTTTGACGTAGCATTACTAAGTTGTGGAGCTTATGGAATGCCTCTTTGTACACATATAAAGAAAATGGGGAAAAAATCTATTTACATAGGGGGTAATTTACAACTTTTATTTGGTATAAAAGGAGCTAGATGGATGCAATGGGAGAGGTATAGAAACTTATTTAATGAACATTGGGTTTTCCCTTCTATTGAAGAAACTCCAATCTCCAAAAATGATATACAAGATGGAATAAAAGGGGGAGCATATTTTGGGAATTATAAAAATTAACTATATGATAATAGCTATAATAAGAATATTCAATAAATTAAAAAAAAGTGGCTTTTCCATTAGATATGCAGCATATAGATTTTTTGCTAAGCTTTCTTATTTATTTAATAACCGGTATAAATATAATAGAAACTTACTCTCAATTTTATGAAGATAGAAACTTAGAATTTATTATCAAAAGCGTCTTTGGAAAAGATCCAAATAACGAAAAAGGTTTTTATATAGATATAGGCTGTAATAAACCTATTACCTATAATAATACATATTATTTTTATTTACGAGGATGGAAAGGAATAAATATAGACGGTAATTTGTTTTTGATAAATAAGTTTAAAAAAATTAGAAATAGAGATATTAATATTCATTCACTAATATCAGATGAGGAAAAGGAAGTTATATTTCATATATCAAAGGTTGATGAATTAAGTAGTATGGAAGATAGTTTTATTAGATCGCATAATGAGTCATATAGAAAAGAAGATCAAATAAAAATGAAAACTAAACTTTTAACAAAAGTTTTAGATGAGCATATAAAAGATAAAATAGAAATCGACTTTATGTCTATAGATGTAGAAGGTCATGATCTTAATGTACTAATGTCACTTGATTTTAAGCAATATAAAATAAAATGCATTATAGTGGAAATGCGTGGATTTTCGCTAGAAAATAAAAATAATGAAATATACTCATTTTTATCAACAAAAGGATATATATTACACAGTTTTTCCGCCATAAATGGATATTTTATCTTAAAAGAATCTATTAATTAAATATTGAAAATATGATAAAAAAAATATTAAAAAAAAACATACCCGAGCCTTTGTGGGATTATATCAAACATATACTGACTACTAAATTTAAATCTAATATATTTAACACTTCTCATGATAAAAATGTATTAATATCTTATATAATTAGCCCTTTTTTAACGAAAGAAAATAATGTAAGTCATCCAATTTGGACCGAAAGTAGAGAAATAGCAAAACTATTTAATAAATTAAAATATAATGTAGATGTAATTAATTTAGATTCAATTAAAATACTTGACTACTCAAAATATGATTTAATTTTTGGATTTGGTAAACCATTTAATATGTCATTTAATTATAAATTTAATGGTAAGCGTATATTTCATGGGACTGGAGCAAATCCTATTTTCTGGGATAAAGCAGAATCTTTAAGAATAAAAAGCAATTACTTAAGAAATAAAAAAAGACTTATTCCAAGGCGTGTTTCTATGGGAGGGTTGAACTCTTTTATTAATGCTGATGGAATGACACTTATAGGTAATAAATGGACTAAATTTACTTATGAAGGTTTTAATGATAATATATTTTGCCTCCCAGCTATTATTCTATCAAGTGTTATTAATGAAAATATAAAAAGAGATACTTCTAAAACTAAGTTTTGTTTTACGTGGTTTGGTAGTCTAGGTGCAGTTCATAAAGGTTTAGATTTATTGCTTGAAGCTATGCTTCTGTTAGATGAAAGATTCTGCTTAAATATTTGTGGTCTACATGAACTTGAAACAGATTTTATTGAACACTATAAAGATTTAATATATAATCACCCTAGAATTATAAATCACGGATTTGTAGATATATCTAGCGAAAAAATGAGCCATATTTTATCTAGTAGCTCATTTGTGATACACCCTTCTTGTGCTGAAGGAAGTGCCACTTCAGTGCTATCATGTATGGCAGGCGGATTGGTGCCTATAATTACAGAGCAAACAGGTATAAGTATAGATAACCTTGGGCTTTTGATAGAAACAACTACTCCAGAAGGAATAGCAAATATAATGAAAAAAGCATCTGAACTACCAGATGATACAATATTGAAATTATCATCTATGTCTATCAGTTATGTAAGAAAAATACATACTGTAGAAAATTATAAAAGTAACTTAACCTCAGCTATAATTGATATAACAAAATGAGAAAATTAATAAACAAAAAGTTAATAAATAATAAATTTATCTACTTAATTAATAATCAATAAAAATCAATTTTTTAAAAAACTAAAAAGAAGTTTTTTCCTTATCTTTATTTACCTGATAATATTCCAACTGAATGGAAAACTTTCATTGACTATGGCACCCTTCTTTAACTCAAGATGGGATTGCAAGTTATTGTAATATGTGTAATTTTGATGGATTTGATGCAAAATATAGTAATTGGGCTTTTATAAAAACAGATTTCGTTGAAAAATTTTTCACAAGAATTGATAAATAAGCCTAAATTAATTATTTTTTCTAAAATAGAATTTATCTACATAATCCGATATAAATACCTTTTTAGTATTCAATAAAAAATAGAAATTAAATAGTAGATCTTCGCTACTGAAAATGTTGCTAATTTTCAGATAATTAAGATTTACTTTTATTAATTCAGTGATTACTTGTATATGGTAATTCTACAAGATTTAAAATATTACAAATGGATAATATGGATGAGATAGCTCATCATTTTTATCGTATAGGGTATTCTACAGCGATCGTTGTTCCTTCATGACTGTCATGTTATATGCTTACTTAAACTCGGTTATTCTTGTAAAGTTGTAGTTGTTTGGATAGTTAACTGTTCCAGCGCTTTGATATTGTTTTTGTTTATAATAAATAAAATCAAAATCCAAGTACGATAAGGCAACTCACCAAACTTATAATTAAATAGCATGTCGATCATTCCTGTATAAATAAGGTGTTTTTTAAACTCAAACTGTAAAAAAAATTTATCTCTCCAGTTTCATAATTAAAGCTCATCACGTCGTTCATATCTGTGTTCAATATGATTATGATTAACTATTTTATTGAACATAGCTATATAGCAACAAAGGAACTCGATTAACAACCTCTGGGTTTAAGTTTTCTGGTAAAATATCCCATTTGTGAAACAAAGCTTAAAATGTAACAAATTCAAGGTTATAATGTAAATCGCTTTTATGGACTACATTATAACCTTTACTTTTTGGTAATCAATATTTCATTTGCTTCTGTTGGTTTTCCTAAGCTAAGTGTGTATTTGTGATCTAGCTTGTCTATTTTAAAGTATTTCTTATCGAATAATTTAATAATATCCTCGTGCCCGTTGAGACTCATTATGAATTTGCCTTTTAGCTTTAATAGCTTTTCTTTCAGTTGCTCGTATTCATCCCATGCAAAGGGTATTTCATAGCTTGCAAGCTGCCAATAAGGCGGGTCTAGGTAAAATAGAGCCTTTTCGTAGTCGTACATATCGATGCACTTTTGCCAAGTGAGCTTTTCTACAGTCACTCTAGCAAGCCTAAGATGAGCTTGTGATAGTTCTTCTTCGATTCTGAGTAGATTTAGTCGAGGTTTTGTCGTTCTAGTAACTCCGAAATGTTGACCTCGAGAGCTAAAGCTAAGCTTTACTTGATAATAATAGCTAGCAGCACGTTGGATATCCGTTTGGGTTTCGGGTCTTTTCATGCGTTCTTGTTCCCATTGCTCACGGCTAATCAATATCCATTTGTATTCTTTTATAAACTCTTCTAGATGAAATCTTATCACCCGATATAGATTAGCTACATTACTATTTAAGTCATTAATCACCTCTATTTTGCTTTGCTCTTTAGCAAATAGCACGGCAGCACCGCCAGCGAAGACTTCTATATATGTATCGTGAGGAGTAAATTTCTGTATTATCTGATTAGCTAATTTTCTTTTCCCTCCCATATAAGGCAAAAACGGCTTAAATTTACTTTGTTGCATAAGCATAACAATGCCTTTATAAATACTCAAACTCAAACTCTATTGACTGTTGCAGAACTGCTCTAGCGGAGGCTTCGAATATTAGATCAGGAGCAGGAGCTCCTGCGACTACTATATCGTACCAGCTGTTATATGATAAGTTCCACATTCGATCTCCCATACTCATGACGTTAGTTCCTTGCATAGTCTTTATTCCTGTCTCTTCTTTATGTTTTACCGCTACAATAGTATATCCGTACTGTTCAGCGAGTAGGTACAATGGAGGGTAGGTGCTACCTCTCTTACCAAATAATGCCAATATAACTATATTACGTCTCTGTTCTAGAGTTGGTGCTGAGGGCACTGGTAGATTTAAGTCACGCTCCCAGTCTGCGATAGTTTCTTCGCACGTAGCGATACACTCGCTTCTATATCCGTGCGTTCTCCTACATTGTGCTCAATATAGCCCGGCAAGCTCTCCACTAAACTATGCTGAATTTTCTTGAAAACTCTCTCTGCAAAGGGCTTGCTCCAGCCTTGATAAGCTGGTGTCGCTTCGTAGTTTATGCCCATATTCGCAAGAGCTCCTTGCACGTGAGCACTTAAGAAGTTCTTGCCATTATCTCCTTTTATTTCAATAGGCTTACCAAACTTCTCGATCGCTTTTATTATCAATCGCATCGCTGCATAACTATCTCCTTCTCGGGCAATTGTCATCACAGTGCGTGAGCTATGCACATCTATCACATTAAAGAGCTTCGCTCGAACATGTTTACCATTCTCATCAAGTACCATCATATCAAGCGGACTCTCATCCATCTCCCACAGCTCGTTTATACGCTCGACACTCCAGCGAGCATGCATCATATAAGATATAGTCTTGTCTTCTCCCTTTTCTATGTAACTCGCTGCCAATGGATTGGCTCTCTTCCAAGCTCTCAAATACTCATGTATCGCTTGACGTGATATATATTGTTTTCCTTCAGATATATATTCATAAAAGTTAATATATCCTTGATCGGCCAACCTAATGTGTAACATTTTTGACAGTTGACTTACTTTTATTTTAGATGTAGAGCTCATTATTAGCTTATTTATCATCACATCTAAGTTATATTCTTTTATTTTGGAGTGTTTTGTATGCAAGCCTCTGTGGTCTATTAGTGCATCAAGTCCATTCTCTTTATATAGTGCTATCCAGTGATATAACTTGCGTTGAGTTAATTCTGTCTCTGGAAATCTCTCGTTATAGCTTTTTATAAACTTCTTTACTTCTAGCTTTGCATCTTTTGCTTTTAAGAACTCTTTTATAGCGTGTTGCTTACGAAGCGCCTCCGCTTGAGCGGCATCACTAGCTGTAGAAAATACAGATAGCCTAGAGCTATCTGTATTTATAGGAGGTTTTATTGTCCTCTTTTCTACACTCTCTGCGATCTCACGACTGATCTCAGCCCTCTCCTCACTGCTATCCCATATTAATAAGCGCTTGCCTCCTCTTCTCCCACCACTCTCATACTTGAAAGGATATTTCTTTCCTTGATGAGTAAAGTATGTTTGCTCAGATTGCTTTGCTTGAGCCATTTTATACTTTATGGCTCTAGCTCTTATAGAAAAAGATATTTTATTTAGTTCCTTCCACACAAAAACCATCCTGCTTTAATTGCTTATATACTTTTTTCACATAGTTCTTTTTATATAAATAAGCTTTTAATGAGTTATAGCTTAATCCTGAGCGCCTAGCGTAGTTTGTTAATGTGCCATATTCCCATTTAAGTCTATTTATTATTTCCTTATTGTTTTTATTGCTCATATTGGTTAATATATTCAATCAATACACATATTAGGGTACATATTAGCCAAAATTATCTAATATGTCAATATTGATTAGTAAATTATTGTTATTTTTTTTATTGTTATGGAAATTAACCAAAATTTAAAACTTATACGAGAACATTTACATTTATCTCAGGC
Source organism: Gammaproteobacteria bacterium Psp_hYS2021 (assembly GCA_963455285.1). Taxonomy (GTDB): domain Bacteria; phylum Pseudomonadota; class Gammaproteobacteria. Next base: position 1,236,417 of record OY734021.1, on the reverse strand, counting down.
AGAATTGGCTAATGCTATTGGTGTAGCAAACACTGCTATTTCAAAGTACGAAAGAGATGAAGTTAGGCCTAGCTCTGAATTTTTATCGAAGCTATGCTCTATTTATGGCATTAACTTAAATTGGTTATTATCAAATATTGGTGATATGTTCTTGAATGATGAATTAAGTGCAACAAATAGAGTGCAAAATATTGCACTCTATTCAAAAAAAACTGCACTCAATTCGGAAAAAACCTCAGACAATCCACTGCTCCGAAGTACAAAGGTAGATATCAATATAGATGACTATATAGTAGTGCCTCTATACGATGTCTACTTCTCAGCTGGCGGTGGCTCCTTTCTCGAAGAAGAAGCTATAGTCGACTATCTTCTGTTTAATCTATCGCTTCTAAAAGAGCATCCATCTATAAGTAAAAACCTTGCAGGAGTGAGAGTGAAAGGAGATAGCATGTATCCCACCTTAGATAACGAGGACGTGGTCGTAATCGATATGAATACTCCTATGAAGAATATCTACGGCGGCTTATTCGCTATAAACCTTGACGGAAAAGCCTACACCAAAAGACTACTGCTAAATCCTAAAAACTGCCAAGAAGTCTTTGTCATAAGCGATAATAAAGAGCACTATCCCCAAATAACAGTCAATTTATCAGAACTAAATATCATTGGGCAGATTGTATGGCATGGTAAATTTTTACTCTAAAAAATATGTAAACGCCAAGATGCTTGAATTAAACGCTTTTAAACGCTGTTAAACGGTCTCTTAAACATTTTTTAAACGCTCTTTATTAAACAAATCTCAAATCTTAAATTTTACACACAACTTACATATTTAAATTTCCATGAACTCACTACCCATTCAACCACCCCACTAAAAACCCCCACTTACATTCTTAACTTGCGGGTACACCATTGCTTGAGCGTATAATTCCTAAAAGTTTTATAGAAATTCGATATTTTGTAAGAAATAATTCAAAGTTTATTCAATAGATCTTTTTAAATTTTTAGTATTTGATTTTATAAAACCTCTTTAAAATTAAATATAGATTAGCTTTTTTAGCAAGGTATTTTACTAATAATACTAATCTAATTTTTAATGATAATTTTATAAAGCTATACAAGTTTTTTTGTAGTTCTAATAATAAAGAGATAAGTGCTGGGGATGTTTCGGAGAATATCTCAGGTATGTCTTTTGCCTTTTCGATTCCTTGAGGAGGAGTTTTTAATAAATCTTCGTATAATTCTTTATATCTTTTTGCCTGTATATCCAATCGTAAATTATCCTCTGCATACTTTCTGCAATTATCAGATAAATCTTTTCCTTCCAATATTTTATTAATTGAATCCGCCAAGCCTTCTATATCACCTAATTCAACAGTATATCCATTATATCCATCTTCTATCATATCCGGTATTCCACCAACCTTAAAGCCAACTACTGGTGTAGCACACGAAAGAGATTCTGCAGTTGTATTTGAAAATGTTTCTTCCAATGAAGGCACTATAGTAATATCTGCTGTAGAATAAGCTAATGCTAATTTTTCATTACTACTGATGTATCCTAATCTAGTAATATTGAAATAGTTGTTATTAAAATTGATATCGCCATTACCTGCAATCAATAGGTGGTAATCATCCTTTTTATCTTTCAAGATATTCAAAGTTTCAGTTAATTCTTTCATCCCTTTGACAGTGCTGTTATATGAAGGGACGAAAAATATTATTTTTTTGTTAAGTGGTAAATTAAGTTTTATCTTAGTTTCTTTTTTATTTAAAGGTGTAAATATATCTGTTTCTATTGAATTAGGAATAATTTCTATTCTGCAGTCTTTGTATATAGATTGTTCTATAATTTTTTTCGAATGATTACTTAATGCTACGATAGTAATATTCTTAAAGTTAAAGTATTTTTTTTTTGCTTTTAATATCTTTGCAGGATAGTTATCGTAAGTATTAATCAGTTGCGGACAGTTCATACAATCTGTTTTCCATTTCTCGCATCCGTGAAAATAATGACAACCACCAGTCAGAGGATTCATATCTCTTATTGTAATTACTATAGGTTTGTCTAAATGTGAAAGATATGCTATTGTTTCTACAGAAAGCATATCTACTACCCAGTGTAAGTTGATAATATTGAATTTATCAATAAAGTTTAAGTGCTTTTTATCCAATCCACTTATAGATGGAGAGTATAAGGTATTTCCAGGATATATATTTGAAGAGATAATCTTTTCACAATGCACTTTTAATTTATTTTTTACCCCAAAAGAATACCAATCATCCCCTATGATAGAATCTATAGTAAAAATTTTTGATTCAATACCTGCCCTATTCAAAGCATCATTCAGTCTGTTAGTACCATTCCAAGCACCTCCAGTATTATAGGAGATTAGGTGAGCTATTTTTAGTTGTTGATTTGTACTGTTGTGCATCTAAATATTCTCAATATATTGAAGATATGTTTATAGATTAAGCAATAAAATTATATACTTCATTAGATATAGAATAGCCGGTTTTATAATTTACATTTCTAAATTTTATATTAAATTTCTGTTTCCATAGTTTATATATAGCTCTTTCCTCTTTTCTATTGACATCATCTAAAAAAATAATGTAATCTTTTTGTAGATGATTCCATATAAATGGAACAGCAGGATACCGAGCTAATTCCTGCCCCCTTTCAGGAGGGCCATCTATCAAAGCTGAATCAAATAAAGTATCCTGTATTACATCATTAATAACTGATTCATCATGCCATTTTAATTTATCTAGGGATAAATTAGAGGATGTTAATGGAGCATAAATAAATTTAATATTTTCTTCTAGTTCTTCCTCTTTCAAAATATTTGATAAAAAATCTATCCATTCCTTATTATGTTCTATTGAATAAACTTTTGTACTTAGTCTATTTATTTTAATAAATTTTGAAATAATTATTGTGGAAAGCCCTGCACCAAACTCTATATAGTTTTTTCTTTTATGAAGCACAATATCATTTATAATTGAACATAATGAATGATATAAAATAGCGCTGCCAGTACTAGGAAAATATAATTTAGGGAAGTATTTGCTTAATAAATGAAAACTTTGAAGTTCGTTTGTGCCATGTTTCAATTGACGTAAAGAACTTTTAATTTGAAACAATTTGTTAATCATAAAATATATTTCCAGATATTTATTAATAAAAATCAAAAGTTAAACTTAAAGCTTATGTTTAAGTTTAATGGATATCTATAATAAAGCTATACTAAGTTACAATTAATAGTTTAATTGACAATTTTATAACATCAGTTAATAAAAAATGACAGATATAAAAAAAAATACTATTCAGTCTTCAGATCAAGATATTAATAGTCACACGCCTGTGATGCAACAATATTTAAATATAAAGCGTCAGTATCCTGAGCATTTATTGCTTTACCGTATGGGTGATTTTTATGAATTTTTTTTCGAAGATGCTTATCAAGCTGTTGAGTTATTAGATATTCAGCTTACCAAAAGAGGAAAGGCAGCAGGCATAGACATACCTATGGCAGGGATTCCTGCACACGCTTTGGATAGCTATTTATCGAAGTTGATACGTCAAAGAGTAACTGCTGCAATATGCGAACAAAGTGGAATGGATTCGTCAAAGCTGATGAAAAGGGAAGTTGTAAGAATTGTTACAGCTGGTACAGTCACGGATGAAGGTTTGACTAATGACTCAACTTTGCAGTATTTAACTGCCATCAGCTATACTAATAAGAGTGGAAATAAAAATCTATTTGGTGTAGTTCATTTTTTATCTACTGATGGTATAGCAAGAGTCTTGCCGCCTATGGACGAGAAAGAACTAATTAATGAGCTAGAGAAAGCTAAACCTGTTGAAATAATTATGTCAGATGGCTCTGAAATATCATCTAATTTAAGTGAATTGAAAATGCCAATTTTTTATAAACCTAAATGGTTATTTGATGTAGATAGAGCAAAAAAACTACTAAAAAAAGAAGTCCCTCATATAGATAGACAAATATTAAATAAGAAGTCTATTAGTAATGAAGCTCTGGCTGGACTAATAAACTATTTAAATACTACCCAGATAAATGTTAGTTTGCCTATAGCCAAGATTGAAGAAATTGCTTTATCAAATTATCTAAGTTTAGATAGAACTACTAGGAGAAATTTAGAAATAGAAGTAAATTTAAGAGGAGGAATTGAAAATACACTATTTTCTTTGATAAATAAAACACAAAGTAATATGGGCTCAAGGTATTTATTACAAAAAATACAACAAATACCTAAGGATTTTAATTGGATAAAGTTAGAAAATGAGTTTGTAAAAGAATTAAGTTGCTTTGAAAACCTTAATTCCCTTAGAGTACTTATTCGACATATAGGAGATGGTGAGCGTCTATTAAGTCGCTTAAGATATAAGACAGAAAGACCTAGAGAGCTTGTGAGACTAAAAGAAGCTTTGAAAACTTTGCCAGAAATTAAAAAAATAACATCTGGATTTATAAGTGAGCTTGGTAAGTTATGTTCAGATAATATAGAAAGTTTTAATGCGATTTACGAAGCTTTAAACTTGGCAATAGTAGATAATCCTCCTCAGAATATTAGAGAAGGTGGAGTTATAAAAGATGGGTTTGATGAAGAGTTAGATAAATTAAGAAACATGCGTTACTTAGCTGATGAGTCAATTTTGAAGTTTGAGCAAAGTGAAAAAGAAAGAACGCAGCTTAATATAAAAGTTGGCTTCCAACAAGCCTATGGTTTTTATATAGATATATCTAGGATATTATTGGAAAAAATATCGAATCAAGTACCAAGTGACTATATTAGAATACAGTCACTTAAAAATTCCGAAAGATTTTCTTCTCCTGCTCTAAAATCATTTGAAAGCGAATTTCTAGCTAGTCAAGCAAGAGCACTGGCAAAAGAAAAAGCGATTTATCAAAATATTTTACTATCACTACAGGATGTATTAAATGATTTACAGGCAACTTTTTTCTCTATTGCTAGAGTAGATGTTTACAGCTCTTTTGCTTATGTTGCTACTGAAAAAAATTGGGTTTTACCTACTTTAGATGATAGTAGTACTAATATAGAAATAATCGCAGGGCGTCATCCAGTTGTAGAAGATAATATCGATGATATATTTTGTCCTAATGACTTTAGGATAAAGTCAGGCCAACCAATACATATCATTACAGGACCTAATATGGGCGGTAAATCTACTTTTATGAGGCAAAATGTATTAATTATTTTGTTAGCATATATTGGTAGTTTTATACCTGCGAAATCTGCATCTATAGGTAGAATAGATGCTATATTTACCAGGATAGGTGCAAGTGACGACTTAGCTAGTGGTCAGTCTACATTTATGATAGAGATGTTAGAAGCTGCAAGTATTTTACATCAAGCGACGTCTAATAGTTTGGTTTTGATGGATGAAATTGGTAGAGGTACAAACAGCAATGAAGGCTTAGCAATAGCTATTTCTATTGCTGAATATTTAGCACAAATAAAAGTAAAAACATTATTTGCTACGCACTATTTTGAAGTAACAAAACTTTCAAAACTATATCCTTCCCTAATACAAAATTTTCATGTTACAACGTCGATGCACCAGGGAAAACTTTTTTTTGAACATAGATTAAAGTCAGGTTCTTCTAATAAAAGCTATGCGATAGATGTAGCAAATTTAGCAGGGTTACCGAAAAAAGTCATAGGTCAAGCAAAATTCTGGTTAAATAATATTCAAATAAGAACGCATACAGAGCTTCAAGGTGACTTATTTGATGAATATGATGAACAACAGTTAGATAAATCAGAATCAGATAGTGATATAGATAATGGTGCAGATATGAATTTGTATTTAGGCAAGGAGGAAGTCAATATAAATCAACAAAGTGATCATATATTAAATAATAAAATATTAGCCGATAAGCATTTAATAGAGTATATATCGTCTATAGATCCAGATCAGCTTTCCCCTAAAGACGCATTAGAAGCAATTTATGAAATAAAAAAACTTATGTAGTTTTTAAATAAACTAGATTTTAAATTTCTAATTTAAAGATATATGATACTAGTGAAACTATGGTCGTGAAAGTTGCTAAATAAAAAAGGTATATGCCTGCAGTGTAGATACTTATATCCCATATTTGCATATTAAATCCTCTACTTAGTAATAAGAGTATCAAAGAAAGCATTTGTATAAATGTTTTAGATTTGCCTATTGTGGAAACATTTAGTTTATATCCGCTTTTTATGTTTGGTCTTTCATTTTTTGCTTCCCACTCTCTGAGAGCCAGTATAGCTATTTCCCTTGCAACAATGGCTATACTGCAAATAGTAAATATTATATCTTGAAGCTCCACAGCTAATAGGATAATTATAGCTATTACAACCAGTTTATCAGCCACTGGGTCAATAAAAGTGCCAAACTTACTTTGTAACGAATATTGCCTAGCCATCCACCCATCTATCCAGTCTGTAATGGACGCAAATATAAATAAGAAAGTCGTAATTAAATAGCTAAGAGGGTGCTGTATATAAAAAAATAGAATTAAGAATGGTATGCAGACCACACGAGTTAGGCTTAGTATATTAGGTATATTTTTAAAGGAGATCATTATATCAATAAATTATGCTAATAATTGAACAAGATTAATAATCATATTAAATAAATTATATGGATAATTATAATTTATTTTTGCAAATATATTAAAAAGTATTTTTTAAGCTCAATCTGTAAGTCGATTTACCTAAAAAAATATTCTAGCATATTTAAGTAAAGGTATGTCAGTATAGGGTATAACTATTTTGCTCAAGCTGTTTTTGTATATTTTATGGATAAGTATAGAAATATACTTATAGTATTTCAATTTACACAATTTTTTTTATAATACTATATTTATATGATTGATATAAAATATAAGTATAGCTATAAAATGTATTATTTAATAGTTTTTTATCCACTTATATTATAAGCAATATGTTGAATTCGCTTTTAGTTATTTTTCCAGAGTTAATCTTAATATCCTTAGGGTTTGTTTTAGCAAATTTTACAAAGTTAAATAGAAGTGTATGGGAGCAGTTAGATAAGTTTATCTATTATTTTTTATTCCCAATATTATTATTTCGCTCTGTTAGTAAAAGTGATTCTAATTTAGTATTTGATAGCCATTTTATTATCTCAGGAGTATTGCTTGCTATTTTGAGTTCATTAGTTGTATTCATAATTCCTAATTTTATTAGAAAGTTTAAGTATGATAGTCATTTCAAAGCTTCAGCTCAAATAGCATTTAGGTTCAATTCATTTTTAGCTATTTCTATTGCTAATAGTTTAGCTGATGTTAATTCATTATTGTATATGTCTTTGCTAATAGGAGTGAATGTTCCTATATTTAATACTGTAGCTGTTTGGTTTATGAGTGATGGTAAAGCCAATATTATAAAGTCTTTAGGGCAAAATCCTCTTATTATAGGAACTGTATTTGGGCTACTTGTAGTTATTTTTAATTTGCAGTTACCTAGTATATTCACATCAATTCTTGATAGAATAGCAGTAGCTGCTATCCCACTTGGCATTATGGCTGTAGGTGCTGGAATAAAGTTACGTTTTATTTATGGTAAAAAACTTTTATCTATATATTTACTATTTTGCAAACATTTATTGACACCACTTATAGCTTTAGCACTGATATATATGTTTTCTCTTAATAAAGATCAGGCATTGGTAATTCTTATATTTGCATCCTTGCCAACAGCAACTAGCTGTTATATATTAGCTAAAAATATGGGATATAAAGAAGCGCCCTATGTAGCATCACTTATTACTATATCTACTATATTTGGAATATTGAGTATTACTTTATCTATAAACTACGTAGAGTATTATTTTTAATAACATTTGCAGTGATATCGGATTTGAAACTGATTTTTTTATTTTGATTTAAATAAAATAGACATTTTCAATACATAAGATATGCGAAAGACTATATTTAATAAAAGTATATTTGATATTATTCCATTTCAGTGCATTATTTGTTCAGAAAAAGCATCTGTGGGAGTTGATTTATGTGAAAATTGTGTAAGCAGTTTATTTGCACTTTTAAGACCTAAAAGGATACTTATAGATAAATCTAATGAAGTTTTTTCTTTTTTTGCTTATGAATATCCTATCTCTTCGATTTTACATGATTTTAAATTCAATCAAAATATACGTATGGGTAATGTTTTGCAGTTTCTTTGGAGAGAATCACTAAAAAAAATTATTTTAGAGCATGATGTAAAAGTACATCCATTTTTTTTATTTGTACCTAACCATTATTTAAATGAATTAAAAAGACCTTTAAATACAAGTTATATATTTGCCAAAGAGAGTGTGAGTTTAATCAATAAGCTTAATAGGCAGGCGTATATTTTAGAGATATTAGTTAGAAATAATTTTATAGAACAAGTTAATCTAAATCGAAAAGCAAGATATGAAAATATTTCTAACTCATATCAATTTAAGTTTGGTGTAGATAAAGATAAGACAGTGGTATTTAATAATAGTCAGTCTTTTGCCTTAAGATCTATGGAAATAAATATAATAGATGATGTTCTTACCACAGGTGCGACAATACAAGCTATAACCAAATTATTACGCAAAGAAAAGATTAATTCAATTAAATCTTTTGTTTTAGCTTCTAATCATAGAGGATTTAATATATGATAGGCTATAAACTACAAGTTAAGTATAAAACCCAATATTACAATAAGCACAACAACAGCAACCAATCATTTTAAAAAATATATTACAGTATATTGTTTTTTTATTTTATATAATGTATATTTTTGAGGTTATACTTTTTATAGCGCTAGTTTCAATTTTTTAAAACTTATATAAATCCTTATTAAAAAGGAATTTTATACTAAATTTTTTTATTACTTTCTTAATTCCAAATTACTATGAAAAATTTTTATATAAAGAAAAAAATTCCCATAATAATGGCAGTTGGAATGATAGCTTCTTTGCCTGCATTTGCAAACCCTAATCAGCCTTTAATATACTGTTCTGAGGCAAGTCCAGAAGGATTTAATCCACAGTTCTACACAGCAGGCTCTACATTTGATGTCACTGAAATGATATATGATACATTAACTGATTTTAAAAGTGGAACAACTGAAGTAGTTCCTGCGCTAGCTGAAAGGTGGGAAATATCACAAGATGAGCTGACATATACATTTTACCTAAGGAAAGGTGTGAAATTCCACTCAAATAGGTCATTTACGCCAACGCGTGACTTTAATGCTGATGACGTGATATTCACGATTGAAAGACAAAAGAATCCTGATCATCCATATCATAGGGTATCAGGTGGTAACTACGCATATTTTTATGATTTGGATATGGCGAATATAATCAAGGAAGTAAAAAAAGTAGATGACTATACACTTGAAATCGTTCTAAGTCAGCCATATGCTCCTTTTATTTCAAACTTAGGTATGGCTTTTTCTGCCATTTTATCTGCTGAATATGCTGATAAAATGATGGAGGAAGGAACTCCACAGAAAGTAGATTTAGAGCCTATAGGAGCAGGCCCTTATCAGCTTACAGCCTATCAAAAAGACGCACAAGTGCGCTTTAGTGCTCATGATGGATATTGGGATAATAAACCACACCAAAAAACATTAATTTTTGCAATTACGCCAGATGCTACTGTTAGATACCAAAGACTTGCAAAAGGTGAGTGTCATGTCATGGCATATCCTAATATAGCAGATTTGGATGCAATGCAAGCTAATGAAGATTTAAAAGTTTTAAATCTTCCGGGATTAAATATAGGCTATGTTTCTTATAATGTAACAAAAAAGCCTTTTGATAATATACATTTTCGTAAAGCTTTAGACAGAGCTATAGATAAAGAAGCTATAATAGAGGCTGTTTTCCAAGGTAATGCTATTCCTGGATTTAACCCAATGGCTCCAGCTGTAGTAGGGTTCCATGATACTATAGAAGATCCTGGTTTTAACTTAGATGAAGCAAGACTACACCTTGAAGAATCAGGGGTAAAAAACCCTCAGATTAAACTATGGGCTATGCCTGTTTCTAGACCTTATAACCCGAATGCTAGACGTATGGCTGAGATTATGCAAGCTAACTGGGCTAAAATAGGAATAGATACTCAAATAGTTTCTTATGAATGGGGGGAATATCTAAAACGTGCCAGAAACGGTGAATCTGACGCACTTTTAATAGGATGGACAGGAGATAATGGAGATGCAGATAACTTTTTGTCGCCTTTATTCACGTGTGCTGCTGCTGAAAGTGGTGGTAATAGTGGTAAGTGGTGTAATGAAGAATTTGATGATTTAGTATATAAAGCTGCTCAAACATCTAATGTAGAAGAAAGAGTTGAGTTTTATAAAGAAGCTCAAGAAGTCTTTGCAAGGGAAAGGCCTTCTAGTGTAATGGTTCACTCTATAGTATATGAAGTTACTAGGCAAGAGGTAGAAGGCTATACTATGAGCCCTCTTGGTAGACACTTTTTTTATGGCGTGTCACTAAGATAATTTATTATGAAAATAACTTTATAATAATAAACTTTATACTTTCACTTTGGAAACAAATTTTCCAAAGTGAAAAAAGTGAAAGAAAACTTACCTTACCGCAATATACCCAATATCCCTGTATTTCCAAATTCGGATGCTGATAATAACAAATGCATACAATGCGAGTTTATAAACTTTTGCAATGATAGGCTATAAATTCGCATTATATATAGGGAATGGAAACCAGAAATCCCTCCTCATATGTCTTTATTAATGTTTTCAATCAGAGGCTAGGTCTTGTTATAATTTGCCAGTCGATAACTATATCATATATTTTTTCCACTAAAACACAATAAATTTTAGATTTATTTTTTTTGGAAAAAAGCCATTATATATCTATATATAATCCATTGCCACTACTAGTAGTTAGACTGGTCTAACAAATTATAACAAGACCTAGCCTCTGATTGAAAACATATTCTTATCTATCGATTTTACCGACTCTGCCATATTTATCTTCGTATCTTTTTATATCGTCTTCACTTAAGATAGAACCGTATTGCACTTCAATAAATATCATGTTTTCTTGTCCTATATTTTGAATTCTATGAATAATACCCTGTTTTAAGAATATAGATTCGTTGCTTTTAAGTGTAGTTTTTAGGAGATTATCTAGTTTTTCACCATAGGTCACTTCTGCAGTACCTTCAACTATAATCCAATGCTCACTGCGGTGTTGATGACTTTGTAATGATAAAATTTGATTTGGCGTTACGATAATTTTTTTTACAATATAATTATCTCCTACTTCTAATACTTCCCACGAGCCCCAAGGGCGAATATCTTTTTCTCTTATAGAGTATGTTTTGTTTATATTCATAAATTAATTTTAATATTTTTAGTATTAAAGTAAATTGTAAATAAGCATAAATGATATGTTCATTATACCTAATCAATGAATGTACACAAAAAAATTATTTGAAGCGCTAGGTAAATATTTACTAGGAAGCTGTGAAACGTAGATAGCAGAAGAAACTAAAAGCTTTGTTTTACTAGCTTAGTAATGTAGCAATCCATTTTGTTTTAGGATTATGAGAGAGCGAGATTTTAACTAGCATAGTAAGAGGAATCGATAAAAACATTCCTATTGTACCAAATACCCACCCCCAGAATATCAATGAAATGAATACAACTAATATAGATAACCCGAGCTTACTTCCAGTTATTTTCGGCTCTATAATACTACCAATAGATACATTTACTGCTAGATAAGCAAGTATTACTAGTCCTACAATGCTAAATGAGCCATCTATTAAAGTTATCAAAATAGGCGGTATGGACGCTATAATAGAGCCTACACTTGGTATGTAATTTAGTATAAAAGCAAGCATTCCCCATAAAGTAGCGTATTTAACTCCTAATATAGATAAAATAATAGCTATTAGTACACCAGTTATAATGGAAAACATAGTCTTCATAAGTATGTATTCATTAATGCTTTTTATAACTGCTTGTGCATATTTTGAAGCAGCAGCATGGTGCTCTGGGTCAAGTGCAACTTGTTTGAGTTTTTTAGGCAGTGAAGCAGCTTCAATTAAAATAAACATAGTGGCAAGTAGAACAATAAAACTTCTTGATATGAAGGAAGTTATATTTCTGAAAACATCACCAGTAAAAGCTAGGGAGTATTGAGCTATCATTGTGAATAATGCTTCGGGGCTTGGTATATTTAGCCTTGTAAACAGCGGTATTTGATTGAGCGCGAAAAGTCCTTGTCTGAGTCTCTCTTGATACTCAGGCAAGTCGTTTATAAAGTTATTAATTGATATATCTAAAAACCATATTATAAAATAGGATAAAAATACAAAAATACAAAGAATAGATGTTATGATTAAAAGCAATGGTATATTTTTGCTTTGCATCCAACTAAGCAATGGAAAAAATAATAAAGCTATAAACAACGCAGCTAATATTAAAACTACAATACTTGATGCACTTTTCAGTCCTGCAATAATAATTACAAAAGTTGCTAGATAAAAGAATGCAGATTTTAGTTTGCTATCCTTGTGCTCCAATTTTATTCTCCATGAACTAGTATTGATAACTTACTAACACCCACTGTATGAAGGGTTGGGCATTATTTCTTAAATTTAAGCTTGCTAATTAATTCTAATAAATCAATAATCTAGTCTCTATAGTTTTCAAACTGAATAGGGATATTAGTTATAGATTTCTTTAATAAGGCTATAGTGCTTTGTAAATCGTCTTTTTTATTTGAGCTAACTCTAACTGAATCCCCTTGTATGCTTCCCTGTGATTTAATCTTAGAGTCTTTTATTAGTTTAACTATTTGTTTTGCAGTAGATGCTTCTATGCCATTTTTAATTTTAATTTTCAGTTTAAGTTTATTGCCACTTATAGTTTCAGCTTTTTCATCCTTTTCAAAGAACCTGAGATCAACAGTCCTTTTAGTCAATTTACCTTTTAAGATGTCATATACTTGATTTAGCTTAAATTCGTCATCTGTAAATAATGTAAGTACATTTTCCTTTTGATTATACTCTACACGTGAATCAGAATCTTTGAAGTCAAATCTATTAGATATTTCTTTATTAGCTTGTTCTTGTGCGTTTCTAACTTCAACAAAATTTACTTGTGAAACTATATCAAAAGAAGGCATGATGTTTACTCCGTAATATTAGCTATACTTTATAATCTCTAATGTAAATAAAGACATTACTATTTTACAATAACTTAATTTTATTTCAACAATAGTATAAGTAGTATAAAGAAATAGATACTTCTCACTCTCATAGAATTATATAAAGTAAAAGCAAGGATTGACGAACTGTAGTATATTCTAAGTTTATACTGTATAATACTATTTTATTTGTTTGTTAGGAGTTTAAAAGTATAAATATGTTTTTTTATCGTTTATCAATAAAGTCTATTAAGCTTTTTATATTATGGATATTATCATTGGCGATAATAGCATCCTGTGGAGGAAGTGAAGCAGATAGTGAAAGTGGAGGAAACGAGCCACCCAAAATAGACGAACCAAGCATATCAGAAGATTATATTTCACCAAAGAATATAAGTGTATTAACTGGGGATAGTAGTATTACTATTGGCTGGGATCATATTGACCATTCAAAGAATTATACTGTAAAGTATAGACTAGAAACAGAGACAGGTTACACCCATGAAAAAACACCCATTGCACTGAAAGAAATAACAAATCTTCAGAATGATTCTATTTATCATATTAAAGTTCTTGCAGTATATGAGAATGAGTATGGAAATGCAGTAGAAGGACCAGAAAGTAATATTATAGAAGTTATGCCTACTAGCGACGCTTCTTCTCAAGTTCATATTTATACCGTGGATGAAAGTACTAAAAGAATCATTGATTTGAGCAATAGCTATGAGGAGGGGAGTTCTTTTCTTTTAGTAGGTAGAGATGAATCAGTCTTTGAAATTAGTGGTAGTTATCTAGAGTTTAAGGAAAAACCTTTATATGAAGATACTGTATGTAATTATGGTACTAGTAATATTTGTGAATTAACTTTAATTTATCTAGAAAATAGTCAAACTCAGATTACTATAAATTTAGTCATAAATATAATAGATATAAATAATACTGCTCCTTCATTAGATGATATAAACGGAGAAATATTTTATGTCTTAGAAAGTGAAACATTTGTAACAGAGTTAGCGCCTGTAGACCCTGATACTACAGGTGAGACTATTAACTATACTTTGGCAGGTGCAGATGATTCGCTTTTTGAAATTAATGGTAATACTCTAAGCTTCAAAAATCCATCTCAATTGTTATCAAATTGTGGAGCTAATAATACATGTAATATTTCTATAACGCCCAATGACGGGACTAATGTTGGAAATACCGTTAGTATATCAGTGAAAATATATTCTCAAGATAATTCTTATAATGTTAATGAAGGAGACACATTTGTGCTCGATCTCAGCACTGAGTTTCCTGGTGGAAATAATTTTTCTCTCGAAGGAGAAGATTCTGCATTATTTGAAATTAATTCTAATATATTAGAATTTAAAAATGCACTAGATTATGAAAATCCTTCATGTAGTAATAATCTTTGTAAAATAAGTTTGAGCTATCAAGAAAGTACCTCTTTGCAAACTGAATTATTAATAAATATAATTGATATTAATGATACTGCTCCTTCATTAAATGCTATAGATGGAGAAGTTTTTTATGTTTTACAAAATAGTAAATTTGTGACAGATTTAGAACCTGTAGACCCTGATACTACAGGTGAGGCTATTAACTACACTTTGACAGGTGCAGATGCTTCACTTTTTGAAGTTAGTGGCAATATTCTAAGTTTTAAAAATCCATCTCAATTATTATCAAATTGTGGAGCTGATAATACATGTAATATTTCTATAACACCTAGTGACGGGACTAATATTGGAGATACCGTTGATATATCTATAGAGATATACGAAAGAGGTGGGATTAATATTCCACCTGTTGCAGATGCAGGTCCTGATAGAGATGAAACCGCTGGCTCTATAGTTACATTAGATGGTTCAATTTCATATGATAATGATGGGTTTATCATTGACTATCAATGGACACTAATTAGCAATGATTCAAATGGCATTAGTTTATACAATGAAAATGAAGATATTTCTGGTTTTATAGCCCCAAATGTTAGAGAGGGAGCGATTCTTGAGTTTGAGCTAAAGGTTACAGATGATTTAGGAGAAAGTTCTACTGATAATGTTGTCATAACTATTCCTCCATCAGATCAAAACCCTACTAAGCCTCCTAAGATAACTTTGAATAAGCTACCTGATAGAAAATATTATATAGAAGGTGATACTATAATTTTTTCAAGTGATGTGGCTGAGGGAGATACACCTATTGAAAGTGTTACTTTCTATATTGATGATGTAGCTCTTGGTTCTCCTATTACGGAGCATCCTTTCCAAGTTAGATGGGATGCTGTATCAGCAAACAATTACATTCTTAAAGCTGTTGTACAAGCTGAAGAAAATTTCGATGCTACTTCTGATGAAGTTGTAGTTGAAGTACGAAACCAAAATGCTCCTAGTGATACAGATAATATAACTGTAACAACTGAGCTTGTGACAGATGGAGGATGGAGCAGAATATTAATAAATATATCAAATAGTTCCAGTGAATCTTATAATATGGATGACGCTGTTTTGATTTATAACATACCTTCTTCTTATGTTCATGAATCTTATACTGAAAGTATAAGTGGGCTTGATTGGTTGGGCAGTGATGATCTTACGAAAGTAAGTATTAACAAAAATGAAAATACTGAATATCAAATAATTTTTGACTTTTCTGTGCTTGCATATCAAGGAGATACTAATATTGATCCAGGTGACAGCTTTACAATACGCTTATCTGACTTCAATCCAAGTATAGACCAATCCTTTTATGACACCTACATCGATGATAAAGTAGAATTTTACCTTAAAGATGATATAGTTAACGATTATGCAGAACTTTCAATTAATTTACCTGTGAGACCAGATACTATAAATGATAAGGATACAGTCAAAGTTTATATAAAAAATGTCACAACTGATACTTTGGTTACAGAGGTTGTTGCATGGGAGAATAGTTATGAAGTGGTAGATCTGATAGCTTCTCATGAATACGAAGTTTGGGCGGAATCTTTTATGAGCGGAACCAATAGTTTGTGGACACCGAATTATAATGAAGATGCGCCTCTTAGGTTTACTGCTTCTTCAGAAACACCACAGGTAGCTGATATAGCATATTCTTCTTCTATTCTAAGTGAGAGAACTTTAACTATTACATTTGACGCAATTCCAACTGATGCTGATATAAAAATTGATTTAATTAATACTAGTAGCGGCGGTAGAAATAGTTCATTTACTTTATCTGCTGATCGTTCTCATGATTTAGCTCTATTAGAAGGCTCTTATATTATAAAAGTAGAAAGTTATCGAAATGAAACTGATACAGGTATAGATTATTATTCAGCAAATATAGATGAGAATATTGCATTATATTCTGATACCAATTTAACAATACCATTTAGAAACTTCGAGTTTAGTCGTGTACCTGGCTTACCACCCTATTTATCTATGGGAACCATAACTAATAGCTCAGAAAGCCTCAATGTTGCCCTTGAATCTTCTGATATTGAAATCATTTATAAATATGCAGGGCCTGGAGGAAATGGAGATAGAGGACAAATAGTAGAACCTATAGCTACGAAAAAGACTGTAGAGCAAGCTAGGGCTGCTGAAAGAGCAGATAAGAAAGTCTTGCCTATGATGGTCGTGTATACTGCTGAGGCAAGTGGTGGCGGATGGGCTGAAGAAGATATAGCAAATTATGACAATTTAGTAAAACACAATATTAATTTGATTAGAATTGTTAGAGAGCTTCAAAGCAATAAGGATGAGGATTATCCAATAGCAGGTGGGATAATTCATAACCCTGATTTTCTTGGGGTGATAATGCAAAGTGGTGCGTTAGATGATCCAGACAGATGGAAAGATGGTTTATGGCATGGTAGTCTTCATGAATTAGGAACAGATCCTGTACCTGGGGGAATGCCTGTTAGAAATACAGAGTCACTCTTAGAAGCCATAGAATATGTTGTTCAAAATGATGGTGCACAAGAAATAGATGTTCCTGTTTTTGAAGATACTTTCTACGGATATCTTCAAATGCAGAACTATATAATTCGTGCTTATGGTCCTGATGTTATATTTGGATGGCAGCAAAATCTTTGGGCACCCGGAACGTCTCAGTGGATTCATACTGTAAGAAATGATACAGATAGAATTAAAGAAATAGGCTATTCAGTTGCAAATTTTATGAAAAGAACAGGTGCATATGAAGGACTTTGGAAGCCAGACTTTTTAGTTTTTGACAAATACGAGAGAGACGGATTTGGTAACGAAGGAAGGCTATATTATGCTTTCAATCATAATGATTGGTCTAATTATTTAGAATTTGTTAGATATGTAGGGGAAGGAATGGATGATA
The DNA here is from genome assembly GCA_963455285.1 of Gammaproteobacteria bacterium Psp_hYS2021. GTDB lineage: Bacteria > Pseudomonadota > Gammaproteobacteria. The sequence continues at coordinate 1,218,845 of OY734021.1, read as the reverse complement.
TTCCTTTGGTTATCTGGCAAATACCAGGAGGGCATATGCATTTTGCAAGTGAGCCATTGGGTAGCTATAATATAGATAAGCACTCTGCAAGCGCTGCGCAATATTTCTTTGGTGATAGTAATCTTACATCATTAGATTTACTACACGAGGATTTTAAATCTATTCCTCTAGGTAACGGCAATCAGCAAATAGTTGATAGCTTCTATGGTGGGCTGGGGACTGCTATTGAATATCTAAATGAAGCTCCAGTTTATGACTGGACTCAAAATCACTTACAAAGAACTATAGACTATGGGGTAGTTTCTATTCTGTGGGGAGGTGGTTCAACAACATCTGTTGTATCTTTAGGAAATACTACTGGAGATGATGACGGATGGTTAAATAATAAAGTAAGCGATTACTATGATAATAGGCTACCTCTAGTGAGAAATCCTGTCATATCAAACTCTCCGCCTTTAGTAAATGCAGGTGTTGATATAGCAGTAGAATCTAATGTACTTGTAAACTTATATGGAACAGCTATAGACGATGATAGCGAAATTACCTCTGTGCTTTGGACTAACACTGATGGTATTAATATTGACCGTGCAAATAGTTTAAATGCAGAGTTTGTCACACCTATAGTATATAGCGATACTGAGTATACATTCACGTTAACTGTAACTGATGAATATGGAGCAAGTGCTTCGGATAATATAGTAGTAACTGTCAATGCTATTCCTAGATTAGATCAAAACCCTATAGATGCTAATCCTTCTACAGTACAAGGAGAAGAAGGTACATCTGTAGATGTTGCTTTATCAGGGGGTAGTGGGAATGGCAGTTTTGTAGCAGAAAGTGATAATACTTCTATAGTTACAGCTGCTATATCAGATACTACCATGACACTTAATTTATTATCTGTTGGAAATACTACAGTAACAGTTAAGAAACTAGGTAATACCGAGTTTAATGATAGTAATTTTTTAACGATTAATGTTCAAGTTACTCAAACTACAAAATTAGAACAGACTATTTCATTATCAGCTAATGAAGTCTCTGGAATAAAAGGTGACGTCGTTAATGTTATTGTCTCAGGAGCTAGAGGCACAGGTGAACTCACTGCAGATAGTACACGCAACTCTATAGTCTCAACTTTAGTTAATGGGGATAATATAGAATTATCCCTTAAAGCCAGAGGCACAGCAATAATTAAGGTTAAGAAAGAAGGAGATGAAGACTATCAAAATAGTAATGAAATATCCTTAAACGTAGTAGTATCAGAACAAGAATCTAATTCAGATGACATTACAATGACTGTAACCAGACCTTCAAATAGTGTTATTCTAAACTTTGAAAATACTTCTGCGAACGATATAGATATAAGGAATGCAGTTATTATTCTGGATAGCCCTGTAAATATTCCTAATATTGATGGGAGAGTTGTTAATAGTTCAATATCTCATCCTAGCGTTTCAGTTGTAGACTCAACTATTGCTGATTCTAGACATCATATTTCCATTAAAATAACATTTGATGAAGGTGATTGGGTAGATAGTGTTCTCAGTCCCGGAGAAGCTATGGAGCTTGTATACTGGGGTTCAATACCTGGTGAGATACATATGCTTGATTTTCTTTTAGAAATACCAGGAGGTTCAGGGGCAAATAATTCTTCTCTTGCATTACCTGTTTTAAAAGATCCTATTAATCTCAGCGTGTCAGGATGGGGGTTATGTATGCAAATGGGCACAGTTACTGATTCTTCTAATGATTCACTCTTAATTAATGCATTAGCTGATTCAGGAATAAGAGCAATATTTAAATACGAAGGAGATGGCTTTGGTGATAGAAGTGACATAATTGATGCTTCAGTAACTCAGAATACTATAAATCAAGCAAGAGAGATAGAAACAGCCGCTGGAGACGGCAGAACTGTTATGCCTGTTATGGTTGTTTATACAGCTGATGGTAGTAGTGGCGGAGTTGCAGAAGAAGATATCAAAAATGAAGATAACTTAATGAAACACTACGTAAATTTAATAAGGACAGCTAATAAACTTCAGCAAGCAAAAGATGCAGATCATCCAAATCCAGGGACTATTATTTTGAATCCTGATTTATTGGGTGAATGGCTTCTAAATGAATATCGTACTCCAAATGAATTTGAGCAAGAGTATGGTAGTGAAAATAATTATACACTCTTGCCTATACAAAGTGCTTTGTCGGATGCTATTGAATATGTTAGAGTTAATGATGGCTTATCTAGCATAAACATACCAACCGATGAAATAACTAATGATATATTAGGCTATGTTCAATCTTTAAACTTTTTAATAAGAAATTATGCTCCAGATGTTACCTTTGGGTGGCAACAAAATATATGGGCTGTTGAATCTGCACTTTGGATTCATGAAAGATATGCAGGTAACCAACATCTTTGGGATGAAGTTAGCTCTTATGTAGCTGATTTTATGGATAGAATAGGTGCTTATTCTGGTAGGTGGAAGCCTGATTTTCTCGTATTTGATAAATATGAGTTTGATGGCTTAGGTGGTGGAAAAGGTGCATATGCATTTAATAATTATGATTGGGAAAACTATCTATTATTTGTTAAGCAGGTTACTGAGCATTTAAATACGCCTGCAATGTTATGGCAAATACCTGGAGGGCACTTGGCAACCAATGGGGAAAGTGTTAGTGATGAGAATATTTTAGCTCATTCTGCTACAGGAGGAACTTACTTCATGGGGGATAAAGCAATTGGTACTGATATAAGATCTAATGTTAAGCAAGAAGTTCTTGATATAACTCTTGATCCTAGTGTTTATGTTGTGAATAATGCTGGTGACTATTTAACAGAGGATCTTAATTATGATTGGGGTCGTGATAGATTAAGAGAAGCCGCATTTAGTAATGTATTTGCTATCCTTTGGGGTGGTGGAAATACTACAGGAGTAGTTAGAATTCCTACTCTAGGTAACGGTTATGAAAATAGCTGGTTATCAGATAGAGTACAGAGTTATTATGCAAATGGATGTACTAAAATAGCTCGAGATACTTCAGGCTCTTCTAATGGTTCTGGCGCACCAACTGAAATTTCAGGAAATACACATCTCGATAGCGCACTTTTAAATGATATTGATAGCTATAATAATCAAGTGCTTTTATATGAAGAAAATACTAATGTTTGGGTACCTTCAACAATATATAACTGGGAAGACTTTTTAATTGCAATAAAGAGTATGCATGTTGATGGAGTGGCTGAGTATAATTTCTGGTTAGGGGAAGATGAAACGTCTGAATCAGAAGAAACTAGAGCTAAATATGGTCTAGTAAGTATTGCAGCTTTTCTTGCGCAAAGCATGAAGGAATCTATTAGATATAATGCATGTGATGAAAATAACTGGACAGATCCTAGTGTAATAAGAGATTTTCCACCGGAATTAGTTGGAACTACTGTATATCCAATGACAAGCGCTTGTGGTCAGCTTGGGCAAGACTATGCATCTTACGGTGATGGCGATCCTTTCTCATGTCCGCTAAATCCTAAAATGGAAGTATCTGCAGTTACTAATGCTAAATGGTATGGTGCTCCCGGACCTTTATTTGCAGCGCCAGATAGCGCCTTAGAATATGAAGGCTTACTATCTTCAGAAGGAGGAACAGGTAGATGGGATTATCTCACACATTGTAATGACCAGCCTGCTTTAGAGGATGATTTTGAACTAAGTGACCAGCAAGTATATAAGAGAAATGAGTGCGAAATTTATGATGATCAAAAAGCAGGAAGGTTTATTTTTGATGGTTCAAGTGGCTCAGTTGAAGGTTGTGGTTGGTGGGGTAGAGGTGTTATTCAAACTACAGGACCTGCTAACTTTGGAAGATTAAACCACTATCTTGGCAGAACTCATTTAGATCAGTCTGATAGCGATGTGCGAACAAATTACCCTGCACCTGAAAACCCTCTATATCCTAATCTTGACTTATGCTCAAATCCAGAGTTGATATGTAGTAGCACAGAGCACCCAGAATTAAAATGGATAGCAGGGTTATTTTATTGGATGAGTTCTGTACAAGAATATGACGGATCAGGAACGCCTTATGCAGGTTGGGACTATCGTACAGAAGTTAAGCGCTATGTTGATGGAGGGATGAATGGAGATTCGTTTATTGATGATGTATCTGGAATAGTTAACAGAGGTTGCCCTGATGCTAGTTGTGATACTGGTAGTGTAGACGGAATAGAAGATAGAAGGGAGAACTTTAAGACAGTCTTGAGAACAATGGGCTTGCTTAATGAGTAAAATAATTATAGTAAAAAGGTCATCAAATTGATGACCTTTTTAGTTCATCGTAGAAGGAAAAGAATTACTATTTATAGGACAATTGAAAAAGGGCATCTTGTTAATATAACGCTGTTTAAGATGGGTAAAGAAAACTATATCAACGATCAAAGGAGAGGAAAGCTGATAAAATAGACCGGAAGAGTGTAGAGCTACCGTACCTCCCCGACCGTCAGCCTGTATCAAAGCTAGGTAGAGCTAAACAGCTGCCGTAGTTGATTAGTAATATTAGATATTAAAACACAAAAAAAGTCAAGAGTTAGGGTATAATATACTAAAAAATTGATATATTTTTATGGTGAAAATATGTATAAAGAAGATTCAGATAAGCTTATAGTAGAGTATAAGAATAAAAATCCGATGGAACTAATAGACTTAGCAACGAGTATGTCGAGTATCTCCAGGGAGTTTAGTAAACGTTTTCATGCTGAAAGCTATGGAGCTAAATTATATGTAAGGGAAGTGCGCAATGGTAGCACAATAATTGAACTTGTACCAGTAGTAATTGGTCAATTACCTATCCTGATAGAGCATTATAAAACGATTATTACTTTTGTAGAACAAACCATAATAGTTGTTAATTGGCTACTTGGAAAAGAAGATAAACCAGAACATATAACAAGAGAGGGTTTAAATAATATAACTAATATAGTTGAGCCTATAGCTAAAGATGTAGGCTCTCAAATAAATATAGGGTCATATAACGATAATAGTAGAATAAATAATATTACTATAAACTACACAGAATCAAATGCGATTCAAAATAGAGCAACAAAAGAGTTAGAAATACTTAAGGAACCTATAGTAGGACTTCATGAAAAAGTTCTTCTTCATTGGGTACAAGCCAAAAATGATATAAAAAGTAATGCTGGAGACAAAGCTAAAATAGAAAGCATAACTAATAAATCAGTTAAAGCAATATTTGATAAAAAAGACTTAAAACAAACAATGTTATATGATGAGCCACATCCTTTTAGTAAAGCTTATCTAGTAGATGTTAAAGTAGAAACAATTAACAATAATCCCACAGTATACAAGATAATAAAGCTTCATGAAATAATAGATGTTGAAGATTAACTATGAGAATTCAAATAAAAGTAGATGATAAAAAGTTTAGGAAAGAGCTTAATAAGCTTTCTTCAAAGATAAAGAACCCTACCCCAGCTCTCTATGAAATAGGAGAAGGACTGCTTCGGGAGCTAGATGCTAGATGGGGGAAAGACCCTAGCGGGCGCAATTGGCAAGCTCTTAAGAGAGCTGCTCTAGCACAGAAAAGAGCTGAAAATAAAAGTACTAAAATTTTAGAGCGAAATGTAATTTTAAAGAATAGCTTTAACTATAGACTTGTAGGCAAAGCAAGCTTATTGTTTGGCACTCCAATCGAATACGCTGCTATTCATCAGTTTGGAGGCAAAACCGCACCACACACTATAATGCCTTATCGCAAAAAAGCACTGTATTGGATAGGAGCTGCTAAGCCAGTCAAAAAAGTTCGTCATCCGGGCTCTAATATACCTGCTCGACCAATGATTGGCATAGAAAAACCTCAGCAGGAGATGATAGTTGAAATACTTGAGAGCTACGTGAATAAGTGATGATTAATTATTGCACTTCGACTACGCTCAGTGAACGGGAGGAACTAAATGAATAAAACAAGCTCAGTGAATGAGAGAAACTCAGTGAACAGAAGAAGTTCATTGAGCGTAGTCGAAATGTGCTTCGAATCGCTCAAGGAAGAGAAGAAACTCAGAACGACAAGAATTTAATAATCAATTAATCATTAACTAAATTGCGTTTAAGACACGTTTAACGGCGTTTAACTTTTTCAGTCAATATACTTGTTAGAGTTACAGTAGAAAAACTCACGTGGCAAAAGTGCATTGATATGTACGACTACGAAGAAGCTTTATTTTACCTAGATCCGCCGTATTGGTAGCTAACAAGTTACGAAATACCATTTGAATGGTACGAATACAAACAACTAAAAGAAAAGCTATTGAGCTTAAAAGGTAACTTCGTAACTATATATAATGAAGAGTTTAGAGAAGTATTGCTAAAAAATAAATCAAATACAAAATACAAGTCAAGAATATGTAATAGCGATAGGAAAAGGACTATATAACACAGCAAATATAAAAGTAGGAAATATAACAGTAGATAGTATAGAGACGCCAAGAGTATGGATGAGCTATGGAGAGAGAAATCAAGGAATAAATGAAAATTTAGATAGAAAGGAAATAATAATAAGGTCATTAGGTAGTAATGTAGGAAAGTTATGGTTAAGTGATGAAGTAGGAAAAGGAATATATTTACAGCCAGATGACAGTATAAGCTTAAATACGACGTTGGAGATAGAGTTAACATTTGAAAATAGTACAGATAAAGTAGTATATAGTGAGGTAATAAGATGAGACTATAAAAGGAAGTAGTTATGTAAAACTAAAAGAGCTGAGAGAAGAGTTAGAAAGTATACTAAGAACAGTTTAGAGAATAGTATAGAAGAAGCGAAGAATAATGCAGTATTGCCAGAATCGAGTACAAGTAAAAAAGGAATAGTACAACTAAGCAATAATTATAAAGGTTATAGTTCATCAAAAGTAGTAACAGAAAAAATATTTAGTTTCTTAAGGCGTAAAGTAGAAGATAATGGCAATCGAGCTACTATAAATTATGATGGAAATAGTTCAGTTAATTTAGAATGTAGCAGTTATTTAGGGTTTGTTTTTTTTAGTGGATTCTGTCAAGTTAGGCTAATATCGGCTAAAGGTAGTAGTAGCTTTAGATATGCAGAGTACTTATTAAGTAAAAATCATAATTATATTTCACTAGTAAAGCAAATAAATAGCTTTACAAGCTACTATACATTAAGTATATCGTCGAATAAAGTATATTTAAATTACATTAGGGCTCCTGCTTTGTCAGAAGGTAAAGTAGAGGTATTATATACTTATATAGGAAATGGTTCTCCTAGTATAAGTAGTGGAATAATAGGTCCTGTAATAGGTAAAAAATAGGATAAGCAAATGGCAAACTTTAACGAAGCATATGAATTAACAGCGAGATAGGAAGCGTGAATATACTAATAATGTTAATAATAGAACTAATAGGACTGATAGGAGTGTGCATAATATGAGAAGAGTCAAAGCACAAAAGCGTATTTGTAAGTGGATAGAGACCAGCGTTAGGATGGTTGTGTGTAAGTATCTTAAGATATCAATATATAGTGTTGGATATGCTAAAGTTGTTATTAAGCGTTTATGGTTATGATATGGAGACTTTGCCGAAGTTGGATGTAGAGTTCATAATGCTGATAATAATAGGTATGTTGAGTCTGACAGGAGTATGAAGTTTTGAAAAGATAAAAAGAGTATCAAGGAGTTAGTAAAAATGATAGGACGAGAAATAAAAAGCAGTATAAATATAAATGTAGTAATCCAAAGTTAATAATAGGTTCGATATTATGAGCAGGCTCAAGCTTATTATTGATAAAAGAAAGCTTGATAAAGTTAGAGGAGCAAAATAAATACATATAGAAGGACAAAGTGTAAATGCAAAAAAGGAAGAGAAAAAAGCCTTCAGATTGAGCTTTAATTCTTTGAGAAAGAAATTAGGATTCAAGCCTCATCCATTGGATGTATTTTACTAATCACCTAGATATAACAAAAGAAGACTAGAGATAGTTTTGCCTTGTTCATTCAAAAATTCATGATAAAAGGAATTATCATGAGTTTTTGATATCGTGACAATGCAGCTGTATGTAATCCTATTAAGTAATATTATAGAGGTTACTATTAGCTTATTAAGACTAAGACCTAGATATAGAGCTATAAAACTTAAAATAATATATATAAAACTGTATATACAAATTTTCATGTCATGCATATTTCAACTCAACTTAAACTTTTTTATCTTATTAAATCCAGTTTTTTAAAAGCCCTCCAGTGGCTTTAAGCTCTTTATATCCTCTTTTTTTATTCCTGTATGATTGTGTACTCTCATAATATCGCTTTCTATCTCTTGACCTAATATTACCTTGACGGGACTATTTGCTAGTATTGTATTAAGAACTTCGGCGGCTCGCTGAGCCACCGAATGAACCACCACACCAAACTTTCTAGATAATTTTTATGATGTCTAAGATACTGTTTACACAAAATTATGAATTGGCTCTTAAGGTAATATCAAATGCATTCTCTTTCTGACTTCTGCTACTAATTTACTGCACGATAAGGATGCTGCTTCATTTCCTTCTAGCAATATTTTAGTTAAATCTACGTTTTTATATTCAGCTCTTCTTTGTCGAATTGGTTCTAAAAACTCTCTAACTACACCCTTAAGTCTTTCTTTAATGTCTCTGTCGCCTATTTGAGCATTTCTATAAAGATTTTCTATTTCATTCACTTCATTTAAGTTACTATTTATAGCTCTGTGATATATTATGGCAACTGCCTTATCAGGAGTACCTGGCACACTATTACCACCATGTACTGACCTAGCAGGATCTATAGGCATCCTATCTATAGCTCTATTTATAACCTCATCACTGTCTGTAAGATTAATCGTATTACCTATACTTTTGCTCATTTTAGCATCTCCATTAGTACCTATAAGCCTGCCAATCTTACCTACCAAAGCTTTACATTCAGTAAAAAGCTCTCCATAAAGATAATTAAATCTACGAACCACTTCTCTTGCAAGCTCAAGGTGTGATAATTGATCATCGCCAACAGGAACTAACAATTCAGAGCCTTCACCTATCATTGGGTCAACCATATGGATATCAGCTATTTGATCAACTGGATAATATATAAACCCCATTGATGCATCTTGCTGTCTACTCATTTCGTCCTTTAGTGTAGGATTTCTCATTACTTCCCCATACTTAGCAACCATACCTAATTGCATAGATAACTCATATCTAGCTGGTATTTGGCTTTGTTGAACGAAATGAACATTATCTAAACTAGGGTCTAATCCTACTGATATCCAATCTAGTAATACTTCTTTGATTGATTTAGTCAGTAACTCTGGCTTATCTGCGTGTGTTGTTAAGGCTTGAATATCTGCTAATAAAAAATAACAAGTATATTCACCAGAATTTTGAATATCAATCCATTGCTTTAGTGCACCTAAATAGTGACCTAAGTGTAGGACACCTGTCGTTCTCATACCAGTCAAAACTACCTTTTTTTTCATAAGAACCTTATCCTTTATGTATTTTGTAAATAATCATATTCATCAATAACTATAAAAAAATAAAGCCTTATACTAATAAGGCTTTATTTTAAATTTTATTTACTATATTATACATCATTTATAAATAAATAAGCTTACTACTAAAACAAATATCTAGCCAATTAGCATAAAATTTTCTACCATACTTATGCCAAAAATGTTCAGGTAGCTTTGAAACATCATTATCTACAAAATAGTTATTAGGCATGCTTACCTCCAAACCAGAATTTATTTCTCTAAAATACTCTTGTGCTATTGTGTCAGGTGAATATTCTAGATGATCAAAAGCATAATAAGTTTTGATATTTTTATCTTCTATTAGATAAACTTCATCTAAATTATAGTCATTTACTTTTTCATCAGAGAACTGATTATAAAGTCTAGTTTTCATTAGAATTTTCAAGTCATCTTTTTGTGCATAAATATCATTAGATAAAATATAGCTATTCCTTGCAACTGGAACACTTATACTATCAGGCAGATTATCTATAATATGGCTATTATTTTCCTTATGTCTATCGAAAAGGCCTAATTTTTTAGTATTAAAAAGTCTTTTAGGAATGTTGTAATAATGATAAAGAGCCGCTTGAGCAGCCCAACATATATGTAAAGTAACGATGTCAAGCTCTCTAATCCAATCAAATATCTTTGTTAACTTATTCCAATAATAAACAGACCTATAATCAAGTTTTTCAACAGGAGCTCCTGTTATAATAACCCCATCAAGTTTCTCTAATTTTTTTCTATTTAATATTTGATAAAATTTACTTAAATGTTCATATGGAGTATTCAAAGATTCACGCATTTCAATCATAAACCAGTGTATTTTAACATTTTGCTCATTGTTAGCTAGTACGCTTGCAAGATGACTTTCGGTACTCATTTTCACAGGCATTAGATTTAGAACTCCAATATTCAATACATTATCTAAATATTTACTCGACTTAGAAACAGGATATCCTGACTTTAATAACAAATCATATGCAGGTAGAGTTTTATTTAAAATTACACTCATGATAATTATCCCTCCAAATGAAAATAAACTTGTCAAATAATATTGTAATATGTATATAACTAGTCAAGGGCTTGCTTTAAGTCTGAAATTATATCTTCAGCATTCTCAAGACCAATAGATAATCTTATAAGATTTTCTTCTATACCTGCTAATTTCTTCTCTTCTTTTGTTAATTGGGAATGACTAGTCGAAGCCGGATGCAGTACTAGAGACCTAGTATCACCTATATTTGCGACATGTAAGAAAATCTTTAGTTTATTTACAAATTTAACAGCATCTTCATAGCCGTTTTTTATACGAAAAGTAAATAGGCCATTCACTCCTTTAGGTGAGTATTTTTGTGCTAAATCATAGTTATCATCTGAAGGTAAACCAGGATATGAAATATCATATGCCTTTGAGTGTGTAGATAAAAATTCAGCTACTTTCTTAGCATTTGATATATGCCTATCAATTCTTACGTGTAAATGATCTATAGATGTTTGGGTAAGAAAAGCATGGAAGGGTGATAAAATAACTCCTAAGTCTCTTAACCCTACAGCAATAGTTCTAACAGCGAAAGCAATGTTACCAAATGCCTCAGAAAAAACCAAATTATTATATGACGCATCAGGTTCATTCAATAGTGGAAATTTTTCTTTATTTGCAAGCCAATCAAACTTACCTGCATCGATCACTACACCTCCTAAAATAGTGGCATTACCTACTAAATATTTTGTTAGAGAATGAATAACTATATCTGCACCATGTTCAATAGGGCGAATTAGGTATGGAGTTGAAATTGTGTTGTCAACTATTAAAGGAATATTAGCATTATGGGCTATATCTGCTATAGCTTGGATATCCGCAATTCTAGCAAGAGGATTAGATTGACTTTCTATAAATATAGCTTTGGTTTTATTGTCAATATTATCTACAAAAGCTTTATGGTCATTGTAATTAACGAATTTTACATCCCAACCAAATTGGCGTTTAAATGTCCAGCTAAATTGGTTTATCGAGCCACCATAAATTTGTCTAGATGCTACTATATTGTCGCCTGGAGTGAGTAAATTTAAAAGTGTAATTAACTGTGCTGCATGACCAGATGCAGTAACTATACCAAAAGCTCCACCTTCAAGCGCTGCAAGTTTATCGCCTAATAATGAGTTAGATGGATTGGTAAGCCTAGAATAAATATTACCAAACTCCTTAAGAGCAAATAGATTAGACGCATGGTCTATGCTCTTAAACTTAAATGTCGTACTTGGATATATAGGTGGTCTAGTTACTCCTGTTTCTTCATCAAAAGCAAAGCCTGAGTGAATTAATTGTGTTTCTATATTGTAATTACTAGTATCTGTATAATTTGTCATATCGCTCTTCCTCAAAATAAAAATATAAAAAGAAGAGGACTTAAGTGGGATCAATGAAAATTTTATTTAAGAAGCAAATTAAGCACATAACAATAAGACATATTCGCTCAAAGTATCTTCCTTTATCTCCTCATTGATGTGCTCAGAAGCACACCCGCTTTAGCCCTAGTTTTTAAGTGCAAGGCAAGTTGGATATTAATTTTGCACTTATTACAATTTTATTAGTTATTTAATAATTGTCAATAGTATTTATTTTTTTTTGATACTTTTTATATAAAATAATTTACCTATGACACTATAGCGTTTGCTTTAATTGTCCAAATTCTGCATTCGAGCAGTATACAAAATGATCCTCTGATACTTCTCTTAATTTAGGATTATCAGAGCTATAGTTATGCATACTTGGATCATAATGTATTCTTTTTCTTTGTCTCTCTAATATTGGATTTGCTATTGGTATAGCCGATAAAAGCGCTTTTGTATATGGATGCATTGGATTTGAGCATATTGAATTACTGTTTCCTATCTCTACTATTTTACCAAAATACATAACACCTATTCTATCTGATATATACCTCACCATTGATAAATCATGCGCTATAAATAGATAAGTTAATTTATATTCTTCTTGTAAGGATTTTAATAAATTAATTATCTGAGCTTGGATAGAAACATCCAAAGCAGATATAGGTTCATCTGCTACGATAAATTCAGGATTAACTGCCAAAGCTCTTGCTATTCCTATTCTTTGTCTTTGTCCTCCACTAAATTCATGCGGAAATCTAGAAGCATGCTCTGTATTTAAGCCAACCTTTTCAAGCGCTTGATAAACTTTCTCTATACGCTCTTTCTCATTTTTAGCAATATTGTGTATATCGATCCCCTCTGCAACAACATCTGCTACATTCATTCTGGGATTCAATGAAGCATATGGATCTTGAAATATCATCTGCATCTTACTTCTCATAGCCAAAATACTCTTTGAATCTTTATTTAATATATTTTCACCTTTATATATTATATCTCCTTTTACTCCGTCATAAAGCCTTAATAAAGCCCTTCCTGTCGTCGATTTACCACAACCGGATTCACCTACTAAACCCAGAGTTTTTCCTATAGGTATACTAAAGCTTATATCATCTACTGCTTTCACTTCATCAGATTTACCTTCATTGAAGTAAAGCTTCAGATTTCTAACTTCTAATAAATTATTTTCTAATATCATTATCTCTAGTTAATACTAATTAAATCATTATATTTATAAGCTATTAAAGTTTTTATATCTTTGCTTAATTATTTCTGGTGGATTAACAGCTGGAGCATTAGGATGTAAAAGCCAAGATGAAACAAAATGAGTATCAGATACTTGAAATATAGGAGGAGGTGTTTCATAATCTATTTTCATGGCATATTTTGACCTTACGGCAAAAGCATCTCCTTTTGGAGGATTTGTTAAGTCAGGAGGCGAACCTGGTATTGCTACTAATTTCTGATTTTTACCTATTTGCATATCTGGCATAGATGCAAGTAATCCCCAAGTGTACGGATGCTGTGGGTTATAAAATATTTCATCTAAGGTTCCAACTTCTATAACTTGACCTGCATACATAACTGCAACACGATCAGCTACATTTGCAACAACGCCTAAATTATGTGTAATGAAAATTACTGAAGTTTTTAGTGTTCTTTGTAAATTTTTTATTATCTCTAAAATTTGAGCTTGAGTTATAACATCTAAAGCTGTTGTAGGTTCATCAGCGATTAATAATTTCGGCTCCATAGCAATTGCCATGGCGATCATAGCTCTTTGCCTCATACCACCACTAAATTCAAATGGATATTGCTTAAATCTTTCTTCAGGATTAGGTATTCCAACTAAAATAAGTAGCTCTATTACTTTTCGTTTAGCTTCATCAGTAGATAGTTTTTTATGCTTAATTAAGCCTTCCATTATTTGATTGCCTATGCGCATAGTGGGATTCAGAGAGACCATAGGATCTTGAAATATCATAGCTATATCCTTGCCTCTAATATTTTGCATTTCTTTTTCTGATAAAGTCAGTAAGTCTCTTCCATAAAATAGAATTTCTCCATTTTCTACTTTCATCTGAGACGACTGAATAAGTCTTAATAGCATCAGAGATGCTACTGTTTTACCAGAGCCTGACTCACCTACTATGGCTAATGTTTCACCTTCATTTAAGTAGAAATTAACCCCTCTAGCTGCCTGTACTTTACCTGAAAAAGTTTTAAATGATACAACTAAATTTTTAACTTCCAGTATTTTTCTGTTATTTGACATTATCTACTTTCCTCTTAAGCGGGGATCTAAAGCATCTCTCAGTCCATCTCCAACTACATTGAATGAAAATAAAGTTAAACAAATGAGAAATGCAGGTACTATAAGTCTCCAAGGATAATATATCATCGCCGGTACACCATCAGAAGCCATAGTACCCCAGCTAGCTAAAGGAGCAGGTACACCTAATCCAATATAGCTTAGAAATGCTTCAGTAAATATAGCCCCTGGTATTGTTAATGTCAAAGTAACCAAGATAGGTCCCAGGGTATTAGGTATCAAGTGTCTAAAAATAATCCTTTTGGAATCAGCTCCCAAAGCTTTAGAAGCTAACACATATTCTTGATTTTTAAGTTGCAGTACCTGTCCTCTTACTATTCTAGCCATACCTATCCACCCTGTGATAGTCATAGCTATAATCATAGTACTTAAACCCTGCCCTAGAACCACTAATAATAGTATGACGACTAAAAGGTATGGTAACGAATATAAAATATCAATTATTCTCATTAAAAAATTATCTATATTTCCACCTTTATAGCCAGAAAAACCGCCCCATAAAATACCAATGACTAAGTCAATTGCTGCTGCTACAATGCCAATAAATAAAGATATACGAGCTCCATTCCATGCCCTAGCAAAAACATCTCTACCAAGGTCATCGGTACCAAACCAGTGCTCTAAAGAAGGTGGTTGGTCTTTATTTACTAAGTTATTTGTAGCATAATCAAATGGAGTAAGTAAAGGACCTATTATGGCAAGGAGTACTAGTATGAATAAGATAAATAATCCTATCATTGCGAGTTTATTTTTGCGAAAACGTAGCCATGCCTCTTTCGTAAAAGAAATATTTTCTTTGTAAAACTTATCTTGCTCTTCTATCTTCTCCCCTACTATTTCAAATTTATCAGGAGAAATATTGAGAATCTCTTGGTTTAGTGAATCTTTGTTTATTATTAATTTTTTAGCAGACATACTAAGATTTATTTTAACCTTTAATATATAATATATTAAAATTAGGTTTTACTATCGTATCTTATTCTAGGATCTATAAGAGCGTATAAAATATCAACAATTAAAACCGCAAATAATAATAAGATACTATAAAAAACAGTAATTCCCATGATAATTGTATAGTCTCTATTAGAAATACTAGTAACAAAATGCATTCCAATTCCTGGTATGCCAAAAATTTTCTCAACTACAAATGAACCAGTAATAAGGCTTGCTGCAAGAGGCCCCAAATATGTAATAACAGGCAAAATAGCATTTCTAATAACATGCTTTGCTACTACTGCAGACTCAGATAAACCTTTTGCCCTTGCTGTTAGGACGTACTCTTGATTAAAAACCTCTAGCATATTGGATCTAGTCAATCTAGCTATAAATGCAATAGGAGCAAATGCTAAGGCAATTGACGGTAATATAGTATGCGCAAATGTCTCCCATCGCGCAATGGGTAACAATCCCATTTTATAAGCAATAAAGTACTGCAAAAATCCTGACATTATAAAACTAGGTACAGATATCCCTAGAACAGCTATAATCATAGCTATATAATCTTGCATTTTATTATGTTTAACTGCGGCTATTATCCCAATTAAAACACCTACTACCACAGCTAAAATGAGTGACTGCGCTCCAAGTGTGAGTGATACAGGAAAACCTTCATTGATTATTTCATTAACAGTTCTATCTTTATACTTAAAAGATGGACCAAAATCCCACTGAATTACTGAATATAAATATGAAGCATACTGCTCATACCAAGGCTTATCGAAACCATAAAAAGAATTCAGAGATTGTATAATCTCAGGTGGAAGTTGTTTTTCATCAGAAAAAGGGCCCCCAGGGGCAAAATGCATTAAAGCAAAAGTAGCGCTTACTACGAAATATAGGGCGATAAAAATATATATAATCCGTTTAATAATATATTTAACCATAATCAGCCCAAGAAAATGATACCAAAGCTACTATATAAAGAATAAGGTATATAACTACATGAATTTCTTCTTATTAGATTCATAAGGATATCTTTCCTTATAATTTGCATCTATAACATCTTGAGGTGGCTTTTGATATAGCTCTTTAAGTGTCATTTGTGAGCGATCTTTGCCTATATTATAAGTATCTGAATTATACATATGGATAATCTTAAATAGATGTGCAATATTCCCAAAAAACTCATTAACAGAATCTTTTTTCATTGAATCTAATAGAATATCAAACTGCTCTTCAATAAAGAAGCGCTTATTCATTTCATTTTGTGCTGTATTTATTGGAATAAAGTTTTTTATCTTATCGCTAAACTCTATCTCACCTATATGATACTTAAGCTCATATTGGGATTTTTCATAGACAATATTAATTTCATAATCTATACCCAATTTCTCATAATTTTGCCCTATATATAAGAAGTTTTTAACACTTGAAGAATTCTTAAGCAAATTCACATACTCATACTTACCGTTATACAAAGGAAATACAAACCAAAATACCTTCGTTCTATTATCTTTTGTTAGTAGTACACATCCTCTCTCTTTTTCTAGCATAAACTGTAGATCTTTATTTATTTGAGTTTCAGCTCTTTCGCTAAATAACTTAAAGTCATTTGACTCAAAGGCCCGATAAAAATCTTCTACCATTTCAGCATAAGCATCTACATTTAAGTTTGGAATAAATGCTATAAAGATAATCTCAGGGGCTTGGTATTTTTTAGTCAGTGTATCTGAATTTGATGAGCTACTGTTTTGTGCATTAGATGATGCAGTTGATTTTGTCTCAATTAATTGTTCAGTATTCATATGATATTAATAAAATATAAAAATCAAATTAGTATATTTAGTGTATAAAAAAACATAATAAAATAAATTATGCAAAATTGCATTACATATTTATAACTTTTATGAATTATTTTATTTATAGAAAAAAGTTCGACAGGATTTTTAAGAATGAATTATTGAAAAGGAGGTGTTATAAAAAAAGCTGATCCGATCTCAAAACATCTTGCCATAGAAGTGTCGTTGAAGACTATATAATCTACTTAAATAGTCAGAAAAATGCCACTCTAAACTATAAGTCATTCTCATTAGGCTTTAGAGAAGCTCCACGACATCGCTTCTAATTTCGCATTCTTCTATTCCATCTCTTTTTCTTTAAACGCTGGCATTAGAGCTAAAAGTTTACTTTGTATTCTGCAAAGCCTTCGGGGCCTGTACCCACATAATCAACTTCTTCAACTGATTCTGCAAGAGGCTCGGCTAATGGAGAAGAATAGTAGTAAACATCCGAAACCGTATCAATACTCTTGAAGCTCCAATTATTATCAGCACTGGGGTCAATGCTTCCTTGTTCGATTATATAGTTGATTATAGCCTGCCTGTTTTCATCCGGTGACTGAATTATAATTGTAGATCCGTCTAACCCGGTGGCTTTAGGAGAATTACCACCACTTCCCGCAGCTCTATAATTATTCGTAGCAACTATAAACATCTGCTCATCAACAATAGGATTTCCTTCAAACGATAGATTAATTATTCTATGAGTATTTCCCTGCAACTCTCCGCTTCTGTTGTATCTCGCATCAACACTAACGTCTATTTCATAAGTTAATCCATCTATTATATCAAAGTTATACGAACGAAAACTGTCATTAATCAGTTGTTGTCTCTCATTTGAGTTTGGATCAATCGTATTGAATATGGAAGCTGAGAATTCTAGCCATTCCTGTATTTGTGCCCCATTGAGTAATACCGCTTGAACTGTATTAGGATATACGTACAGGTCAGCAATATTTTTTATTGCTAAACTGCCTACTGGTATGTCTGTGTAATACTCAGCTCCTCCTCTACCCCCGGCTTTGAAGGGCGCAGCTGCGGAAAGGACAGGATAGATTTCATACTCTGTTCCTTGTATATACTTTTCAATGTACCATTTTTGTGCATTGTTCACTATCTGTACCGAAGGATCATCTCTTACAAGCGCAAAGAAGCTGTGTATCCTGCTTGTTGTTTGTCCAACTTCTTGCCTGATATAGTTTATAGTTTCGTCGTGTACTGTTTCTAATCGTTCCAAAACATCTTCTCTTGCATCAACTAAATGAGTTCTATTATCTTTATCATAGATTGGAATTGCTTCTGAATTTGAGTCCAGAACAACCCATCCACCTTGATCACTTTCTCCTATTCTCAGGTTAATGAGTCCTAAGTGTGAGCCCCAGAAATTAGGCTCTACTGCGGCAACCCCAAAGATAGTTCCTTTTTCATTGTTAATGTTTGGATTATCTGAGTAGTAATCTGAATTCGGATCAGGAAAAGTTACGTGCGAGTGTCCGAAGAATATTGCATCAATTCCTTTTATTTTTGCTAATTCATATGTTCGATTATCACTGTCAGGATTACCAGTAGTGCTTCCCATTCCTGAATGAGGTATTGCAATAACTATATCTGCTTCTTTATCTAGTATAGGAGCATACTCTTGTGCTGATTCAATAATATCCTTTACGTGTACGTTACCTTCAAGATGGTTCTTATCCCACAAGAGAATATTGGGAGGAACGAAGCCCATAACTCCAACTTTTATGGTATGTAAATTACCTTCTGTATCTATTATTTCTTTATCTATTATCACATATGGCTCAGCCCAGTGAGTTTTCTTGTCTGCATGATAGAGATTCGTCGATACGATGGGGAAGTTTGCATAAGCAATGGAATCACTCAGAAATTCTAATCCATAATTAAATTCATGGTTACCAAGATTCATAGCATCATAACTTAGGTAGTTAAATATATCAAAAACAGGGTGTATTTCTTCTTCAACTCCTTTTACTCTTGCTATATAGTCGCCCATCGGATTACCTTGTATAGTATCCCCATTGTCGAATAGCATAGTATTTTGATTTTCAGCTCTTATCCGAGATATAATGGCTGAGGTTCTGGCAATGCCGTAATTTTCAGTTTCTCTGTCCTGAAAGTAATCATAATCTGTCAGGTGGTGATGTATATCCGAGGTTCCCATTAAAACTAAATCCGCCTGTGTTCTACTTTCCACATAATTTTCGGTAGCTACACACCCTAAAATACCAAAGATGATAGTACCTGCTAACAGTATAAATATAAAGATACGTCGTATCTCTTTAAATAAAATTGATTTATTCATTTTTGTAAATTCTCCTATAAATATATATATTTGCCCTATTCAGGCATTTTTTACTTCTTCCTCACAACACTCAGCGTGCGACCAATCTGCTAATGCAGTTATGGATTCACCTTCCGCTTTTTATATAACTCTACTAATACCTTAAATCCAGTACTTGTTAAAATAATTAACAAGTACTTGTTTAAAGTTATATTCACCTTATAGCATACCATTAAATATGCGTATATCATCGGTAAAGATTCCGTCCACTCCCCATTCAAATATATCTCTTGCTCTGTCAAGTGAATTAACTGTATATACATATATTGGGTAATTCTTTTCCTTGACTTCGAGTACAAGCTCCTTGCTTAAGTTATTATCCCATAGATTAATAGAATATGGGCCTATCCCCTTTATCTTATCATACCAATTATTCACATCGTCCCAGAATAAACACGAAACTGTCTCCTTAGGCGATATTTTCTTTATATACCTTAGTATTTCAAATTCAAAGCTCGAGTAATATATCAACTCTTTATCAATCTTTGAATCATTTACCTCATCAATTGTTGCCTTAGTCATTCTCTCCCACAGTTTTGGGTCACCATCACCTTTCAATTCAAGGTTTATCCGTATGTTCCAAGTCTTTGCTTCTTCCAAGAAATCACTCAATTTGGGAATTCTCTCTCCTGAATAATCAGAAGAGAACCAAGACCCTGCATCAATTTTATATATATCATCAAGCACTAAGTCATCGATATTTCCTTCAGTCCTATCAGTACACCTGTTCAAGGCATAATCGTGGAACAATACTAAAGTGCCGTCTTTTAGCATAGATATATCCGTTTCGATTGCCTTTGCACCTTGTGCGTATGATTCTTTGAAAGAGATCATAGTGTTTTCTGGATGAGTTTGTGAAAGACCTCTATGTGCAATTATATTAGCCGGCATTAGATAGTTCCTCATTTTCTTTTGTTTTGTTTCTTTTTATGTACCGAAGGAGAATGAAAGAAGCTATCAACCCCACTACGGCAAACGATACCCCAATCGTGAATATCATAGAATATGCCTTACTAGCCTCGTTATTATCTATTATATATCCATTCAGTGTGTATGCCCAGAGAACAGGGGAATACGCAAGAAAACTAACTATTGACATGGCTGAGCCGTTAATCTCTCTTGGGATATTTGCCTCACCTACAGGTGCAAAGAAGACAGCCCTCACTAAAAATATGGCAAGAGAGAATAGGAAGAGTAAGATTATATTAATAGTGAGCATAGATGCTGTTTCCGGCAGTATTAATATCAAGACGAGAGTAATAAATACGAGAAACATGGATGTAAGAATCATCTTTGTCGGCGACTTAAATACATAGTCTGCTACAAAACCACTAATTAATCCCCCTAAAACTCCCATGGCAGACGCGTTCACTAAGCCGAATATTGCCGCTTGCCCATCACTCAGTCCATATATTGCCTGCATATAAGGAACAGTATAAATCAAATCTATGTAAAGGGTATAAGTTGTCATTGCTATGATACCTGCAAGCCATACTTCAGGTCTTTTCAGGGCTGTTAATAAGCCAATAAATGCTTCCTTATTCTTCTCATTGGAAGTTTTTCCACGAAGAAGTTCCAGCTTGGGCACATATTTATATACTAAGAATATCCACAAGATAGTCAGCACCATGTATATTCCCATTATAGTCCTCATTGCTTCGTTAGTACTTCCCATTGCTGTGTATATATATAGTGCAAAGGCGTTCATTATAAGTTCTGTTAGTCGTCTGAAGGATTCAAGAAAACCGAATGCAGTACCTTGCTTCTCTTCAGAGGAAAAGAGTCTTGTACCATTCAGTACTGCAGGCCAAAAGAATGAATCGACAAAGCCCCATAAAGCAGCTATTAGAATTAACAATATCAGGGATAGATCTGTGAACAAAACCATGTACAAGAGCCCTACTACTCTTAGAATAAGTCCCGATATCAATAGATCTCTCGGTGAGAATCGGTTATTCAGCCATCCTGCAGGTACGTAGAAAAAAGTTGCAATTCCTAGCAAACTAAATAACAGTCCAAACTCTGTGTTATTAACTCCTAATACCTCTCTCAAGGGATTGTAGAAACTGCCTTTGAAAGCTTCAAAGGCAGCATATATCATTTGCCCGGATATTACCACAGTAAAGAAACCTGCAAAGTTTCTTTTAGACGAAAATCCTAGTTTTTTAATTATACTCATTTTATTTATCTCCTATTTTTTAGTTTTATTTGTTTGGTACTACTTCCATGCTTTGGAAATAACTAATCTAATATCAAACACTTTCTTTAACTATCACCCTCCTCATATAATTAATAATCAATCTTACTTTATTTGGCATTCCTCGAATATAGCTCTGACAGAGCCTGACACTACTGTAAGTAAAGCATCTTAGCTAATCTAAGTGACAGTTAATACATAATTTAATCGTATTATTTTGAGCTCTCCTATTATAAAACATGAGTACCCTAAAGCTCCTATGCATTAGGATTATTCGAGAAGTTATTTTTTTTTATTCCTTTTATTATTTCATCTATTTTACGAGAATTTATAATACCAGTATCTATATGAAATCTTAACAGTGGCGTTTTTCGTAAGTCTTTAAGCTCTTTAGATAAAAGAGATCTTAATAGACCAGATTTTTCTTTTAGCATTTCTAGCTTAATTTCATCACTTGCATCGTCTTTTAATGATAAAAAATTAACATATATATCAGCATAGGATAAGTCTTTACTAATCTTCACATAGTTAACAGTTAATATACCTATATTAGAGTCTGACTCAATTTCTCTTTGTATGATATTTGATATTTCTCTTTGTATAAGAGTATTAAGCCTATCTGTTCTTTTAAATTCCATATTTTATTTTTTAATTAAATTTTATATGCTTCTTTTGACTTCAATATTGTCAAAGACCTCTATCTGATCTCCTGGTAATACATCAGTATAGTTTTTTACACCTATTCCACACTCTAAGCCATTTCTGACTTCTTTAACATCATCTTTAAATCTTCTAAGAGATTCTAGCTCTCCTTCAAAAATAACTTTATTATCCCTCAGAACACGTATATTTTTATTTCTAAATACACTACCTTCTGTGACTATACTACCTGCTATTTGACCAAATTTAGGCGAATTAAATACTTCTCTAACTTCAGCTATACCTAATATTTTTTCTTGATATTGAGGTTTTAATAGTCCAGAAAGCTGAGTTTTAATGTCATCTATTAAATTATAGATAACACTGTAATATCTCATATCAATATTTCTATTTTCTGCTATTCCTTTAGCAATTTTATCTGCTCTTACATTAAAACCAATTAATGTAGCATTACTTACTGATGTCAGCATAACATCTGATTCAGTTATAGCTCCTATACCTGATGAAATAACCTTAACCATAACCTCATCATGTTTGATATTTTGAACGGAGTTAATTATTGCCTCAAGCGTACCCTTTACATCGGCTTTCACAATTACGTTTAAAACACTAGGTGCGTCAGTACCTTTTATAAGCTCTAAGGCTTTTTCCTTATCAATGCTACCTAAATTAATATTATTATTAAAATCCTCACTTTGAGCACTGTGAAGTATATATTCGTTTACTTCTTTTTCGTTAGTTATTAAGATAAATTTATCACCTGCATTAGCTAATTCTTCGAAGCCTAGTATTCTCACAGGCATAGATGGGCCAGCTTTTTTAATAGGTTTATTATTTTCATCTAGCAATAATCGTACTTTTACTATTTTTTTACCAACTAATAAAGTATTTCCTTTTTCCAATACGCCATTTGTCACAATAGCAGTTGCAATGCAACCTAAGCTTTTATTCATGCTCGATTCAAGAATAACTCCTCTTGGCTTTTGTGAGTATGATGCTTTTAATTCTCTTATCTCTGCTTGTAATAAAATACTCTCTAATAGTTCACTTATGCCTAAACCTGTTTTAGATGATACAGGAATTACAGGCGAATCACCTCCCCAGTCCTCAGGTATGATTTCAAGAGTAGCCAAATCATTTTTTATTTGTTCTAAGTTATTTTTTACGCCTTCTTTATCAAACTTAGTAATAGCAACAATTATAGGAACATTAGCATCTTTAGCGTGTACTATAGCTTCTTTGGTTTGTGGCATAACACCATCATCAGCTGCAACGATTAATATAACAATATCCGTTACTTGAGCACCACGAGCTCTCATATTGGTAAATGCAGCGTGTCCAGGGGTATCAATAAAAGTAATCGTATTATTATTCAATTCTATATGATAAGCTCCTATATGCTGTGTTATTCCTCCATGTTCTTTATCTGCTACCTTTGTCTTACGGATATAATCTAAAAGAGACGTTTTACCATGATCCACATGCCCCATTATAGTAACAATAGGTGGTCTAACTATAGTTTTTGAATCTGTATCGTCGTCATCAGAAAAAATCTTATCTTCTAATTTAGTTTTATCAATAATTTCTACTTCATGTCCTAATTCATGGACAAAAAGTTCAGCAGTTTCTATATCTATATCTTGGTTGATATTAGCCATAACTCCTATTTTCATAAGGTGTTTTATAAGCACTCCCGCTTTTATATTTATTTTAGCTGCCAAGTCTACGACTGATATAGATGGAGGAATCAGCTCTATTTTTAACTTAGAAGAGTTAGAAGGTACTTTAAAAGCATGCTTATTTTTTATAAAGGCAAGTGGTTTATCTACTATCTTTGCTATTTCTGCTGTACTTGTAACATTTTTTATAACAGGGACATAACTATCTATAGAGTCTTCATCAGATATGTTTTCTGTATTTTGATTAATATTCTCTTCTAAGCCTTCTTCATTTACAAGAGACTGCCAGTTTTTATCTTTAGCTGAGCTGTTTGATTTTTTCTTTACTGATTTTTTAGGCTTTGCAATTTCTTTTATCAAAAGAGGCTCTTTTAAATCTTCTTTCATTTTTTTATTAAATTCATCGGAGCTATCTTTATCTATTGCCTTTGAAGCTTTTTCTTTTTTCTCATCATCTTTTTTATGATTTTTTTCAATACTTTTATCAGTATTTTTGGTTTGTACTGCTTCTTTTTTTATAGTTTTTGTTTTCTCTTTTATTAATGTTTCTTTTTGTGTTTTTTTAACTTTTTCAACTGATTCAGTCTTATCAATATCAATATTAGGTTGTTCAACTATAGCTTTTTCTTTCTTTTTAGCATTTTGTTCTTTTTCGAGTTCTTTTTGCTTAGCCTTGGCTTTTAATTCTTTTTTCTTGTTTTCTTCAATAATTGCTTTTTGCTGTTCTATAATTTTTTTTATATGAGTACGGTCCTTTTTTATTTCTACTTTAATACCAGAGGTATTTCCAGCGCCATGCATAACCGTAGATGAAACTAATTTTGTACCAATAGAAGCATCACTAGATGGCCTATTAAAAGAAGTCTTTTTATTAGTGGTATTTACCATCCAGCTCAATAGCTTCTTCTTATGTTCGTTTGTTATTTCATCTTTGCTATTAGTCTGAGGCAAACCTGCATTATTTATATTCTGCAGTAAAAGATCTTCTTTAATTTTCAATTGCTCCGCTAATTTTTTTACAGTTATACCTACCATTTTTCAAGCCTCAAAATTCCAATATAAATATAGCAACTTAATAAATGCTACTCAAACCAAGGTCGACGCGCTTCCATAATAAATGTTTCTGCCCTTTCCTGTTCAATATCAGGAATGATTTCTATTAGCTCTTCTGTAGATAGATTAGCTAGGTCTTCACTATTTTTAATGCCAGACTCAACAAGTTTTTTTATTATATCTGGGCTTATTCCTTCTATATTTTTTAATGAGTTATCAGCCTCTTCCACTTGATTATGAAGGTGCTCTGATAATTGCTGCATCAAAAGAGCGTCATTAGCTATATTTCTGACATTTTCGGCCATTTCATGACTTAAACCTATATCAACTAAATCTTCTAAAGAAACAAAAGCTAACTCCTCAACAGAGAATATATCCATCATAGCTATTTTTTCAGCTATGTTTCTATCTACTGATAATTGCTCTTCAAATTTTTCTATATATTTATCAAATTCCTTTTGTTTTTTGACAGATGCTTCATCTTCTGTAAGAACATCTATCTTCCATCCACATATTTTAGACGTCAACGTAATATTAGAGCCTCCTTTACCTATAGCTTGAGGATATAAATCCTCTGGTACTATAACTTCTATAGTTTGGTTTCCTTCATTTACAATTAAACTAGTTATATTTATAGGAGACATTAAATTTATAACTAATTGCGCCATATCATCACTCCACTCTGCGATATCAACTCGCTCATTAGCAAGAGCATTTGAAACTGCTTGAATGCGAATTCCATGCATACCGATACATGCTCCCACTGAATCTATTCGCTTATCATTACTTTTAACGGCTACTTTCGCTCTAACTCCAGGCTCACGAACTATACTCTTAATACGTATAATACCTTGGGAAATCTCAGGAACTTCCATATTTAGCAGTTCTTCTAGCATTTTATTTGAAGTTCTACTTAAAATATATTGGTTTCCTTTGGCAGAATATTTAATATCGTCTAAAATTGCTCTGACTCTATCCCCTACTCTATAATTTTCATTTAACAACATTTTTTCTCTAGGCAGATAAAAATTAATATCATCATATCCATTTATATGTAAAACATCAGGATAAACTTTTTTTACAGTTCCTGATATCATTTGACCTATTCTTTTTTTCATGTGCTCTATTTGTTGTTTTTTTTCTGCATCTTTAATTTTTTGGTGTATAGTATGCTTTGCGGTTTGAGCCGCTATTCTGCTAAAAGAAATATTTGGAACTTCTTCTTTTGTTAATAGTTCAACAGGAATTTTTCTAAATAATCCATACTCCTCTAATAATGCTTTATCGTCCGTGTAATATTTATAAGATTTATAATCACCTGTCTTAGGGTTAATGCTAACCTGTACAACAATATCCTTATTACCAAGCTGTTTTTTTACAGCTGTTGCCAAAGACTCTTCAACTATAGAAACAACTACATCTTTAGGTAGCCCTTTCTCATTAGCGACGGCTTCTACAACCATCATCATCATCATCACATCTTTGTTATTCATACTAATCACCTAAGCTTACTTTTTAATACTATAATAAATTAAGTATTTTATTTAATTTATTTTTTGAGCCTTTTTTACCTGTGTTATCATCAATGAGGTTCACATAAGCTTTATCTATATTAGAAAAAGGAATATTCAATATCTGATCATCATTTAATTTAACCTTACAAAGGTTATCATCATTATCTACAAGAATTCCAAAAACACGCTTATACTCACCCATCATTCTATATAGGTTAATCTTAATATTTTTACCATGATACAAAGAATATTGTGACTTATTAAATAATTTGCGGTTCAGTCCAGGAGAAGAAACTTCTAATGAATACTTATATGGAATAGGGTCTTCTATATCTAATAAAATCGATAATTGTTTACTTGTTTTCTCACAATCATCTATTGTTACATTTGTATTATCATTTTTTTCAATAAATATTCTTAAAATACCTCCTTTATTAGCTGAAAAGTCAACTCCCCATAAAGATACATCTGTTATCTCGCAAGCTTTTTTTGCGATATTTTCAATTTTGTTATCTTCTTTTTTTAGCATCTACAATTATTTTATTTAATAAAAATTCCATTAGGTACATTAAATTCAATGTATTAATTAAAAAAATACCGCTTTTTAAGTAAAAGCGGCTACTATATAATTCCCAATTATTGTATATATTTTTAATATTTCTGTCAAGCCATAGAAGTTTTATATTAAATAAAAAATATCAATTACCATATGTTTTATAATATACTTTTTGATGTGCAATAATTTTTGTACTAAATCGTATCAGTAAAGCTGAAAAGATGATAACGACTATTCCCCAAATAAACTCAAAAATGTATTCACTTGTCGAATAGGCACTAAAAATCATATAAATTCCTAATATTATATTAAAAAAACAAAAAAGCTTTAAAATAATAATACTTGGCACCCAATCTATCTCTCTATATATTTGCCGACCCACGGATATAGATATCCAAGCTAGGATAAATGAGCCTAATACATCTGTCGGCCAATATAATCCTATTGCAATTCGTGAAAGGCCTATTATTAATATAAAAACTAATAATAATGCTCTTATAAAAATACTCTCTACAAACAAGAATATACTAATGCCTATAAAACTAAAGGAAGATAAAGCCTTGACTGAAGAAAAATTAGTCTTCATATATTCTGGCTCTAAAAGTATAAAAAAAGTACTTCTATCCAATATCTCAACCGGGCTCGCCATATCATACAAAGGTTGGAATATAAAACCTAGAATTAAACTAAGTAAATAAACGGCTAATATAGGCAATAAAATCCTTGGAAATAACATTGAAATTAGAAGAAATAAGGTGACTAATATTAACCAATCTCCTAATATATCTATATGAAGCCAAAATATAGAAAATAGGTTATTTGCTAAATGATTCAAAAAAATAAATACAGGCTCATTTAAGTCAAAAAAATAAATGATTATAAAAGCAATAATAGCTATAAAAGGTGGGAAAAACAGTAGATTAGACTCACTATTATTTTTTTTATGTACAGTTAAAGTTATTATATCTTTATTACCCATACGTACATATCTTATATATCGATACTAAACAAAATAAAGCATATCAATAAACATAAGTTATTCATGTCCTAATATTTGTTATATCATATCTTTCAAAATTCTGTCTATTTACATCCATAAAATGTACCATACCCTTAATTTTTTTAGGCAATGAATTTTTATCTATTACTACAAGCTGCGATACACTCTTTTGAGCAAAAATTATTTCTGCCTCTTCTATAGTTGCTTTCTCATCAATTGTTATAGGGTTGGTATTCATTATATCGATGACTCTTTTATCGACAAATGCACCACTATCAAATTGCAAGGCTCTACGTATATCACCGTCAGTTATAATTCCAATCAATTCATCTTCTCTAGTGATTAAAACACAACCACACAATTTTTTAGTCATAACTAAAAGAGCATCTTTTAAAATATAGTCTTCATCAATGATAGGCAATAAATTACCCGTACGCATTAAATGATCGATGCTTAAGTTCTTATTGCCAATCCTTCCTCCTGGATGAGTCTTGACAAACATAGTATTTGTAAAACCTCTAATAGTCGCTATATTAACCTTAAGTAATTCACATAATATAATAAATAATATATTACTCGTGCTAGGTAGTATGTCAACAGGAGGCATTTCCTCCATTTTGGGCACTAGTAAAAGATAATTAGCTTTATACGCTAAATAAGATTCCTTATTACTAGTCATAGCCATTAGTTTAATATTATTAGCAAGGCAATAGTCTATGACAGGATAAAACTCTATACTCTGACCAGATTTGCTTATTATAAAGACAATATCCTTAGAGCGAAGTATTCCTAAATCCCCATGTGAAGCCTCTGATGCTTGAATAAATGAAGAATGTACACCAATGGAATTTAAGCCAGAAGAGAATAATCGACCTATTAATCCTGTTTTACCAATACCTGAAACAACAACATGCCCTAAAGCCTTTGATAATACTGAAATAAACTTATCTAGTTCTTCCCAGTTCAAGTTATATTCCAATTGGTCTATTTCTTTTTTTTGTTTAACGTATATCTCTAGCGGAGTTTTCATCATAAGTAGACCTCAAATACATATTATATATTTGAAACCTTCATATATTTAGATATTATCTATTTTATTTCTTATCTTAAGTCATCTAAAAAATCACCTTGAGGTGATAGCAAAATAAGATCCTGCTGATTTGCAAAGCTAGTTTCATAAGCTTGTAGCTTACGATAAAAATTATAAAAATTTCTATCTCTATCATATGCAGAGGCATAAATATTAGCAGCTTCTGCATCTCCTTCACCTTTGATCTGTTGAGCCTCTCTTATAGCCTCTGACTCTATAATTACCCTAGCTTTATCAGCTTCAGCTCTTATTAGTTCAGCAGCTTCCGTTCCTTCTGCTCTAATTTCTCTAGCTTCTAGATGCCTTTCTGTATTCATTCTTTCAAAAACAGAGTCACTAACTTCATCAGGTAAATCTATCCTCTTAATCCTAATATCAACTACATCAATTCCAAAATCTGTTTGACTTATGAGATTTACTTCTTCAGTCAGTGAAGACATCAAGCCATCACGATCTCCTGAAACAAGCTCCTGTAGAGACCTTTCACCAAATTTATTACGTAGTCCTGTATCCACACGGGCATCTAAAAGTCTCTTAGCAATATTTAAATCCCCTGATGTACTAGTATAATATCTAGAAACATCATTTATTCTAAACTGTACATAAGAGTCAACTATTAAGGCTTTTTGCTCATTTGTAAGATAACGCTGAGGAGTAAGATCGACTGTAAGTATTCTACCTTCCATTTTGATAAGTCTATCAACAACTGGGATCTTAAAATGTAGTCCCGGCTCTATATCTACATTAATCAATCTACCTAACCTAAGTAGAACAGCTCTTTCCCTCTCTTCTACTATAAATAAGCTATTCCACAATACAAAAAGCACTAAAATTATAGGGACAATTATTACTGAGTAAGAATATTTAGCCATAAAAAACCTCTAGTTTGAATTTGCGTTATTTCTTGATACTGATGGAGAAGGCGCTGCCTGCCTGACTTGCTGATCTAGTATCCTATCTAATGGTATATAAAATATATTATTACCACTACCATTGCCATCTTGACTTCCATCAATTAAGACTTTATTAGTCGTACTGAGTATTCTTTCAATAGTTTCATAATACAATCTCTCACGAGTTACTACAGGTGCTTTTTGATACTCTTCAAGTATTTGTGTAAATCTAGATGCATCTCCTGTAGCAGTTGCTATTTTCTGTTCTTTATACGCTTGTGCATCTTGCAATATCCTCTGGGCTCTACCTCTTGCTTCTGGTACTACTCCATTAGCATAAGTACGAGCATCGTTTTGAAAACGTTGCTCATCTTCTCTAGCTTTAATAACATCATCAAATGCCGCTTGTACTTCAACAGGAGCCTGTGTATTTTGAATATTAACTCTAATAATATCTATACCTGCTTCATAAACATTCAAGTAAGACTGTAATCTCTGCGCCACTTCATCTGAAACTTCTTCACGACCATCTGTCAATACAGAGCTCATAGTCGAACTACCTACTACATGGCGCAATGCACTATCTAAAGCATTCGTAAGGCTAAGTAAAGGTGAGTTTATTTTTAATAGATAATCTCTAGCATTAGCCACAACATACTGTACTGTTAAATTAACTTGGACAATATTCTCGTCTTTTGTAAGCATACTCCCAAGTGTAGATGTTGACCTAACCGCTGTAACATTAACTTTTTCTACCGTATCAACTAAATATGGCTGCCAGTGCAGACCTGCCTGCAAAGTATCATAGTATCTACCCAATCTCAAAACTACTGCTCTTTCCTGTTGCGTGACGACATAAAAACCCATCACTACCCAGAGAAAGAATATACCACCAAATAAAGCCCATATCCATTTTATATTAAATGTAATATTTACATTACTTGTTGGCTTACCATTATCCTTTCTGTCAAATGGATTTTTTTTATTTTTATTAGATAACTTATCCAATAAATTCCTAAATATCTCATCTATATCAGGAGGACCATCAGAATCTGGTTTCCTTCGTTTATTATTTTCGTCTTCCCAGCCCATATTTAATTATCCAAAGTGTAAAATTTATTGTTACTTTAAAAGTTAACACATTCTAATAGAAAAATTATAAAAAGTCCAATAAAAAAAATTCTTAACAAACTCTAATAAATATTCTATTAAGATAAAATGATAATGTTCTTTTAATGTAGCTATAAAAACACATGCAAAATATAAAAAATAAATCAAAAATCAGAATTTTACTAGCAGGTTTGGGTAGAATGGGTGAGCTATTTTACCACCTATTAAAAGAAACTGACGAAATAGAATCAATAAAAGTATATGATATAGATAAGTCCAAACTAAAGCTCATAGAGCCAAAAGATACGATTACTAAATTATCTGATATTGAGAAGTTTAACCCTAATATAATTATAAATGCAAGTCCATTAAAATATTCAATTCAAGCATATGAAATGCTACTGCCCTATACATCTGATAAGATAGTCTTAGTCGACATAGCTTCTGTTAAGGTTTACCTTAAAAATTTCTACTTAGAAAACAATTTTAGTTTCATTTCGATTCACCCTATGTTTGGTCCGACATTTGCAGATAAAAATAATCTAAAAAATGAAAATATAATTTTTATAAAAGAATCTAATTCTGAGTATATAGATTTCTTTTTAGATTTTTTTTCCAATATGGGTTTAAATATTTTTCATTTTAGCTTCACAGAGCATGATAAAACTATAGCATATTCACTTTCTATACCATTTGTTGCCTCTTTACTTTTTGCCTCGTCGATTGAAAAGCATGACGCTCCAGGGACAACATTTAAAAAGCACGATAACATAGCAAAAGGAGTGTTAAACGAAGACCCTTATCTGATATCGGAGATATTATTTAATCCTGAAACCAAAGAAAAGCTACAATCCATGGATAAAGATTTAAATAAAATATTAACTATCATAGAGAATGATGATTATAACTCTATGATAGAGCTTGTAAAATCATTAAAACTTAAGTTTTGAATGTAAGTTGTAAATTTATAAAAGTTATTAATCACCAAATATTATGAGGGACGGATAGTAATTGAACTCTTCATTATTGTAGTTATTGATTCTAATAGTCCAGTCTCCAGTGGCACTTTCCTCATAAAAAGCATTGCTTAGAGCAGTTATATATCTATGACTCCTTCCCCACTCCATAAAAGGTCGTATAATTAGATGAGATGTTCCATTGGGAGATTCTACTTCTACACTAATATCATGCATTTCATCAGCTGAGAGATTTTGATCTATACTTATTCCTATAAAAATTCCTTCTATAGAAGATATAGAGCCATTTGGAATATTAATTATATGGTTAGTATTTGATTCAACACGAGTGTTGCTAGTACATCTGAAGTTTCGGCACTGTAGTGAATAGTCTTGATATACTATAGCATTACCTGGATATTGATAAACTTCGTACTCGACACTTTTATTTATATTTGATAACTGAAGCATATTTATCGCAGCATCAGCATCGATAACACCAAAGCCATATTTATCATTAAAGTCATTGCCGGCATCGTTAGTTATCCATCCGTTATCTATAATAATACTACTTTCTGTTTTTTCGCTATCGGAAGGATCTACTTTACGTGCAGTTTTAGCAAGAATATATTTTACTTCTCTCCAATTTATATTTGGATCTATTTCTTTCATAAGTGCAACTACACCTGAAATACTAGGAGCTGCAGAAGATGTTCCATTGAATCTATTTGTGTAGTCACAATTGCTATTATCTGTGTGTGGATTGGAATACCTACCACTAGAGTGAAGTCCATACTCTTCATCAATATATACTATACCCTCAGAGATAGCAGAAAAAGGATAGTTAAAATCAGAATAAGAATTAACATCATTCTCAGTTACTTGAGAATAGCCATAACTACATCCTACTACATCTGTAGTTACCATAGCAGGCTCACCTGTTTCTGTGAAAGAGTCAAAGTTTAAAGAATTGGTATCGAACCCAAGTTTCCCGAGAACCTCTCTATAAGAATCTAAATTATATCCATACTCACCACCAAATCCGCTAATCCAAATATTTGATCCAGCATTTGAGTAACTAGAATGTTCTCCATTTGCATTTAAAGATGCAGTCACTATAATATGTGGCGCATTAGCTACCATATCATTTGTAGCAGGAGTACAACTAATTCCTAGTCGAATACATCTAGTATTGGAAAATTCGCCAGGTCCAAAAGAATTACCTGCAGCTTTAACATAAATAGTTCCTGCTTCAACACCATTTTGGTAAACGTTAAAATCAACATTTTGGGCAGAAAAAGTATTATTTATCAAGTCTGTACCATAGCTCATATTTATCACATCTGGAGCTTCTCCTGTATTATCAGTACTTCCTATAGAAGCTAACTCTGAAGAAATAGACTGAACTTCAAGAAAGTTATAGCCAGATATTAGAGCTCTCGGCGCAACACCTACGCCACCGATGGTATTTTCATCTTTCATACCTATAATGCCAGCTACACTAGTTCCGTGGTCTCCATCTACGTCATATTCCGGGTCATAGCTGGAACATGAGCCATCTGAACGTAAATAACATGATAATTCTAGGGGCGTGTGCATATCTGGATGGTTTATATCCAATCCAGAGTCAATTACTCTTACTCTAACACCATGGCCTGTTATACCTTGAGCTCTAGTATCTCGTAAGTTTAAATCACTAAAAACAGTATTAGATGATGCTGTGCCATTTTGTTTAGCATATCCTGTTTGGCCGGTATTATTTATATACCATTGCGAATTAAAAAGAGGGTTATTATTTTCGTTATTTATTATAGAAGTTCCTAGCGAATCATCTGTATAAACATACTGCCTAATTCTTATAGGCTCTACTGTTAAAGTAGACGATGTCGTTACTCTATCTCTGATGTATATATTAAAGCTCGTTTCAACTGTATTAAATGGAATATTAGAGAAAGCAAAATCATTTATTTCAATGTTGTCATAAGCACCTATATCTATAGTATTACTAAAACTACCTAAAATATAATCATCATTAGGTTCTATATTCTCTAATGTAAGTATATTATTTGTATTGTTTTGGACAATAATACTAAATTGTCTGCCTTCAGATCCAATAATTAGCCTGTCTATACCTGACTCTCTGACTATATTTCCACTATTAATATCATCTAAATATATATTTACACCAGA
Organism: Gammaproteobacteria bacterium Psp_hYS2021; assembly: GCA_963455285.1. Classification (GTDB taxonomy): domain Bacteria; phylum Pseudomonadota; class Gammaproteobacteria. Next base: position 1,184,525 of record OY734021.1, on the reverse strand, counting down.
TTCATTAAATAAAGGAGGGTCGTTTTGACTATTTGATGATTCATCATTTGAAGCAGAACAAGATATTATTAATTTTAATACTAGTGAATAAATAAATAATTTAGTAATTTTTTTCATCTTAACAATCCTATTAAAATAATAAAAAAATAATAAAAAATACCTAAAATGACTAAATCTTACTATAAATAATAAATAAAAACAGTGGAAATTATAAATAATTAAATAATAATTGTATAGAAGCTCAAATAAGCTTCAAAGGAAAAGATAATTATTGGTATGGTCTACTATACAAAGCAGAATTATAAATAAAGCTACAATGGCAGGTATAATATTCTTTAGAATAATATGTTTCTAAAGTGTTTGGACCTTTTCATAATCTGAAGTTAAAGATTTATTTTTCATAATTTTTGTATTTTATTTACAACTCTAAATTGAAACTAATTACTCTAGCTGTTATTATATCTTTCGTTTTAATTAATGCCTAATAAATATATTATTGAAATACAGTGAAATACAGCAGAATAAACGTTATGCCTAGTTTAAAAGGTTACATCGTATATGATAGTATATACTTTCGGGACGTAGCACAGCCTGGTAGTGCACCACGCTGGGGGTGTGGTGGTCGCTGGTTCAAATCCAGTCGTCCCGACCATTTAATTTATCTAATATGTTCTGCATAAGTTAACTATCTTTTTTAATATTTTAATATCTTTAATTCATAATTAATATGAAAAAATATCCTAGTAAAAAATGGATACACTCACATATAAATGACCCTTATGTAAAAATGAGCAAAGAGCAAGGCTATAGAGCTAGATCTGCATTTAAACTCATAGAGATACATGAAAAAGTAAGGTTATTTAATAATAGTCAAATAATATTAGAATTAGGTTCTGCACCAGGTAGCTGGTCACAAGTTATATCGAGATTAGGTAAAAAAAACTTGAGCATAATAGCAAACGACATATTGCACATGGAAAGTCTTGAAGGAGTGAATTTTATTCAAGGCGATTTCACACAAAAAGAAGTCCAAAATAAAATATTAAATGCATGTGAGGATAAGAAATTAGATGTTGTATTATCTGATATGTCGCCAAATATAACAGGGATTAACATAGTAGATCAAATGAAAATGCTAGAATTAGTGGAAATGGTATATAATTTTACGGTATTAAATATATCAGACGATGCTAAAGTCTTGATTAAATTTTTTCAGGGAAGTGGTTCTGATGGAATTATTAAATTATTTAAAAGTACGTTTAAAAAAGTAAATATAATCAAACCAAAGGCGTCCAGAAGTAAATCGCCTGAAAATTATCTTTATGCAAGCAACCTAAAATAGAAAGTATTATTGCTTGCTTTATAATAACTTATATAGCTTAAGTTATTTAATAATTGAACTTTCTGTGATAGTGAAACAATGGTAATTTATGAATATTAAATATTTTTCTACTTGAAAAAATAATATTAAATTACCATATAATATTAATAAATATTTTTAATCATATAAATAGGAAAATAGCATGATGAGAAATAATTGGATAATTTGGGTAGTTATAACAGTTATATTGATTAGTCTGTTTAGTAACTTTAATTTCCCAACTAACACCAATGCGATAGATTACTCGGAATTTGTCACTCAAGTTAAGGCAGGTCAAGTTAGTAGAGTTTCTGTTGATGGGCTAACAATTTCTGGTGAATATACAAGTGGAGGTACTTTTGAAACAATTCGCCCTGCTATATCAGATGATAATCTAATGAATGATTTAGTCGCGAATAATGTACAAGTAGTAGGTGTTTTGCCTGAAGAAAGAGGAATACTAACTCAACTATTAATAGCTACTTTCCCTGTGATTATTTTTGTCTTAATTTTCTCATACTTAATGAGGCAACAAGCAGGAGGTGGAGGTAAGAATAATCCTTTTAATTTTGGCAAAAGTCGTGCGAAAAAAATTATGGAGAAAGATTTAGATATAACTTTTAATGATGTTGCTGGAGTGGATGAAGCTAAGCAAGAGTTAGAAGAGATAGTAGAGTTTTTAAAAATGCCTGATAAATTTCATGAAGTTGGAGGAAAGATACCTAAAGGAGTTTTAATGTCTGGTGCTCCCGGAACAGGAAAAACACTTCTTGCAAGAGCTACTGCAGGTGAAGCTAAGGTACCATTTTTTTATATGTCTGGCTCAGATTTTGTTGAAATGTTTGTAGGTGTAGGTGCGTCTCGTGTTAGAGACTTATTTGAACAAGCAAGAAAAAATGCTCCTTGCATTATTTTCATAGATGAGATTGACGCAGTAGGTAGGCAGCGTGGCACTGGATTAGGTGGAGGGCACGACGAAAGAGAACAAACATTGAATCAAATACTTGTAGAGATGGATGGGTTCGACAGTAAATTAGGTATTATTGTAATTGCTGCCACTAACAGAGCAGATGTTTTAGATCCTGCTTTATTGAGACCTGGCAGATTTGATAGACAAGTAATGGTCGATTTACCTGATATAAATGGTAGAGTTGCCATACTGGAAGTACACACTAAAAAGATTACTTTAGATAGTAATGTGAATTTGCATGATATAGCTAAAGGTACGCCCGGCTTCTCTGGGGCTGATTTAGCTAATTTAGTCAACGAGGCAAGTTTAATTACAGTAAGAGAAAATCTTAAGAAAGTTAATATGATTTGCCTAGAAAAAGCTAGAGATAAAATAATAATGGGACCTGAGCGTAAATCTATTATGATGGATGACAAGGAAAAACTTAACACGGCTAATCATGAAGCAGGTCATGCTATTATTGGCTTTTTAATGCCTGGTCATGATAAGGTATACAAGGTATCGATAATACCAAGAGGAAGAGCTCTAGGAATTACAACTTTCTTGCCAGAGAAAGACAAATATAGTCATAGTAAGGAAACATTATTATCATCTATATGTACTTTATTTGGTGGAAGAATAGCAGAAGAGCTTATAAATGGAGAAGATAATATAACAACAGGGGCTCAAAATGATATAGAAAGAGCTTCCCATATAGCAAGAATGATGGTTACAAAATGGGGTTTCTCAAGAGATTTAGGACCTATTAATTATCATGATCAAGACAAAGAAGTATTCTTGGGCAAATCATTTGCTCATCATGGTTTTGAAGTCAGCCAGACAACTGCACAAAAAGTAGACGAGGAAGTTAAATATATAATTACTCAATGTTATGAACGCTCTCGCAAAATACTTACAGATAATATAGATAAACTACATATAATGGCTGAAATGCTTATGAGTCATGAAACTATAGACAGCGAGCAAGTCAAAGCAGTAATGGACGGTACGTTAAAGGCTGAAGACAAAGATGAAAAAGTTGAATTAAAAGAGGCTTAAAATTTTATTATTAAAAACTAATTTTTATCGAGGAGTTTAGTTATGGCAACTGTAAAATCCGAATATGTAGGACAGCTATCTACTAAAAATATCCATGTATCTTCGGGGGCTGAAATAGTAACAGATGCGCCTGTAGATAATAAAGGCTTAGGTAGGACTTTTTCTCCGACAGATTTAGTGGCGACAGCTTTGTTTGATTGCATGCTAACTACAGTTGCTATACTTAGTGAAAGGAAAAATATTAATGTCGATAATACAAAAGCAGAAATTACAAAAATAATGTCAACCACTACTCCTAGGAAAATTACAGAAATTAAAATAGATATATTTATGAATGATAAGTCTTTTTCTCAAGAAGATCGTAAATTTATTGAAGAGGTAGCAAAAAAATGTCCTGTATCTTTAGCTTTAAGTCCTGATATATTTCAAAACATTACTTTCCATTGGTAATCTTAACAAACACTATAAGAATTGAAGATTTATGAATAAATACACAGTTTTACATGCTATTTTCTTTTTAGTTTTTTCAATTTTTTCAAACTTTGTTATGGCTCAGGATGTATCTGATGAAGCTCAAGAAGAGCAGCAAAGACAAGAAAACCAAGAAGAAAGAACTTTTATTTTCCATGGTAGAGATTCTTCAGGAAATGATTTTTCTAAAGACTTTGAAGTAGTCGCTATAAGATTAATTAATGAAGTAGAAGACAATGCAGAAAGTTTTGTAAACGATCAAGAGAGATTTTATGCTTACTTAGATGATGAGTTAAGCTCTATCATAGATTTTGATACATTTACAAGGAGAGTTTCTTCTCGGTATACTAGGAGTTTGAATGATGAACAAAAAAATTTGTTTAGAGAGCAGGTAAAAAGAAAAGTATTTGATTCGTACATAAGAATTTTTGAATCAGAAGATTTAAGAAATCTTTCTGACGGCCTAGAAATTCATCTTGCTAGAAACTTAAGATACACTAATAGAGACGAAACCAGGGCATTTCAAGATTTAAGAATTATAAAAAATCAAACTACATATAATGTAACATTTAGTGTCGAAAAAGATATAGAAACATCTAAGTGGAGAATAGTTAATTTAATAGTGGAAGGGGTAAACATAGGCTTAAACTATAGGAATCAGTTTAACCAGCTTATGGAAAATAATCAAGGAGACTTTAATAGAACATTAGAAAATTGGTCATCTATACCTCTAGAAAATGGCTCTTAAATTAATTTTAACTCTTAAGAGGATGTATAGCTTATACATAATTCAATAAATGTCCGTCATTAACTCAAATAAAGAAAAAATTATAATACAAGGCAATATACCGCTGATAGGGGATATTCGCATTGCAGGATCCAAAAATGCTTCCTTACCTATTTTAGCAAGCTCATTATTGTGTAATGAACTGAAGCTACATAATGTACCTAGGTTGCAAGATGTTATAACTATGCTTCGTTTACTTAATACATTAGGGGCTTATATTTCACTTACTGATGAAGGTATTTTAATAATAGATTCTTCAAATTTAGAATGTTATGAAGCGCCGTACGAACAAGTATCGGCTATGAGAGCATCTATTTTGGTTTTATGTCCATTAGTTGCAAGGTTAGGTAATGCAAAAGTTGCTTTACCGGGAGGATGTGCTATAGGAAGTAGACCTGTAGATTATCATATTAAAGGCTTACAAAAAATGGGTGCTAAAATAGAAATCAAGAATGGTTTTATATATGCGAAAGCTCTTGATGGGCTAAAGGGTTGTAACTTTTATTTTGAACAACCATCAGTTACTGGTACGGAAAATCTTGTAATGGCCTCTACGCTTGCTAAAGGAAAAACTGTTTTAACTAATTGCGCTTTAGAGCCTGAAGTTATAGATTTATGCGATTGTTTAATTAAAATGGGTGCTAAAATAAAAGGACATGGCACACCTACTATAGTTATAGAAGGCGTTGAGTCACTTTCATCTGCTGAACATAGTATAATTCCAGATAGAATCGAAGCAGGTACATTTATGATTGCAATAGCTACTACCAAAGGTAAGGCTACTATAAAATCAATTAAGTCCTCCCATTTAGAATCTTTGATAGCCTCTTTGCGTACAAGTGGAGTTTCTGTCAGTACCGAGAATGTAGGCCTAGAAAATGAGCAAATTATAATCGATGCTCAAGATGCACAATTAAAATCTTGTAATATTTCGACCGCCCCTTTTCCGGGTTTTCCAACTGATTTACAAGCTCAGTATAGTGTACTTAATACAATAGCCGATGGAAAATCTTTCATACAGGAAAATATTTTTGAAAATCGGTTTATGCACTGTAGAGAGCTACAAAGAATGGGAGCCATACTGAATATCAAAGGCAATAAATGTTACTTTGAAGGAAATAGTAAACTCTCTCCTGCTCCAGTTAAAGCCACTGATTTAAGAGCTTCTGCTAGTTTGATAACTGCTGCTTTAACTATGGAAGGACAAAGTGAAATTATGAATATTTCACACTTAGATAGGGGCTATGAGCTTATGGAAGAAAAATTAAGTCTATTAGGTGCAAAAATCTGGAGAGAATAAAAAAATAAAAAAAATTAAATTAATAGAACTAAGCACTGATGAAAAAACTTAAAAATAATTTAGCAAAAGGCATTTATGATAGCAAGATTAAAGCTATTATAGATGAAATTCTGCATAAAATGGATGCGAAAGATATACTATATTTAGATGTTCGCTCACTCACAAATATTACAAATTATCAAGTTATAGCTACTGTAGAATCTTCTAGACAAGCCAAAAGTATAGCAAATGATTTAACCAAAATCGGTAAACAAAAGAAAATACCTATACTTGGTATAGAAGGAGAAAAAGAAGGTGAATGGATACTGATTGATATGGGAGATGTTATTTTGCATGTTATGCTTAAACATATTAGAGAATATTATGACTTGGAAGGCTTATGGACACCTCACAGTTCAAGGTAATAGCTTATAAGATAATTAGTTAGCTTTTGAGATAATTCTTTAAGCTCTGATTACAGGAATGTGTATATAAAAGATGAAAATCCAAATCGTTGCTATTGGCAATAAACTGGAAGTATGGTTAGACAAAGGTATAGATTTTTATTTGAGTCGCTTAACTAAATGGAAAATAGATATTGACGTTTTATCAAGTAAAAATCTAAAATCTATAGATGAAATTAAAGTAAAAGAGACTCAAATTTTACTTAATAAGGTAAAATATAAAAATATTATTTTTATTGACAAAAGCGGGAAAAAATTTAACAGTGAAGAAATGGCCATTGATATGGAAAAACTTAGTTCAAAAGGTGGTATTAGTTTATTAATAGGTGGTGCATTTGGTTTCGCAGAGGATATATCTAAAAAATATGAAAAATGGTCTTTATCCGATTTAACCTATCCTCATGGAATTGTTAGGTTGATTATATTAGAGCAACTGTACAGAACAAGTGCAATTTTAAATCACCACCCGTGTCATAAATAGAATAAATAGTGTATTTTAAGTAATGAAAAAGGATAGTTATTTGAGCTTTAATGAGTCGAGTCGTATAGATATTAACTCAAATGAATATGAGATGAGGGACTATTCGATTGAAAAAAAGCTTATAAGAAAGAGAGTAAATTTTTTAAGAGCAATAATTTTATTGTGTTTTTTAGTTTTATTTGGCAGGTACGCGTACTTACAGATTATCGAATATGACTACTATTTAGACTTGTCAGATAACAACCGTACCTATGGTGAATCAATACCACCTAATAGAGGCGAGATACTTGATAGAAATGGCATTACATTAGCGACAAACGTACCTGTAGTTAGTCTAATATCATCTTATAGTGATAAAAATAGACAAGTGTTTGAAGATAGTCTTAACTTGTTGACAAATTGGATAGACTTAACTATACCTGATATAGAGTATATAGTTGAGCAGCAAAAAGAAAATAATAATAGAATAGTGATAAAATCTAGCTTAACTAGTGAAGAAGAAGCTATATTTTCAATTAACAGATGGAGATTCCCTTCATTTTTTATAGAAAAAACATTACAAAGAACTTATCCATATCCTGAAATTGTAGTTCATAGTGTTGGGTATGTTGGGAGAATTAATCGTGAAGAAATAGAGACTTTGGATAAGAATATTTATAGGTCCACTCATTTAATTGGGAAAAGCGGGATAGAAAAACAATATGAAGATGAATTACACGGTTTTCCAGGTATATCTGAAATAGAAGTAAACGCTAGAGGTATTAGAATCCAAGAGCTTAGCAGTGTGCCTGCAAAAAATGGTAAAAATATAAAGCTATATATGGATTTCCCTCTCCAACTGAAAGCGTACTCTCTTTTAAATGACGCAGGCCATAGAGGATCTATAGTAGCTATAGACCCTAAAACAGGTGGGATTTTATCTATGGTGAGTGTGCCTGGCTATAACTCTAATCTTTTTGTAAATGGTATATCTTCTAAAGATTACAATGAACTTTTAACTTCAATAAAATTGCCATTAATAAATAGGTCTATATCAGGTAAATATCCTCCTGCATCTACTATAAAACCATACATAGGTTTAATTGCCTTAAATAAAAATATTACAACTCCTGAGTTTTCAATTTTTGATAGAGGTTATTTTAAGTTACCTGGCAGTAGAGGTAAATTATTCAGAAATTGGAAACGTACAGGGCATGGTAGGGTAAATCTATTTGAATCTATGAAAGTTTCTAATGATACTTACTTTTTCACAATAGGTGTAAAAATGGGTATAGATATTATGAGTGAAGGTTTGAAAGATTTTGGCTATAACCAAAGAGTGGGACTAGATATATATAACGAAGGAAAAGGTTTAATGCCTGATAGACAGTGGAAAAGAGAAAATAAATATGAGCAGTGGTATCCAGGCGATACAGCTAATACTACTATAGGACAAGGTTATGTATTATCCACTCCATTGCAGATGGCCTATTCTACTTCTATACTTGCTAATAAAGGCTTGAGAATCTTGCCTAGGATGGTAGATACTATAGACGATCAGAAACTTGAATTTGAAAATGATAGATTAACTCCTCTGAAATACTATAACGATAGTGAATGGGATCTTATAGAAAAATCAATGATAGAATCTGTACATGGTGTTAGTGGAACTGCTTATTGGGCGTTTTTGGGAGCTCCTTATTTGGTCGCTGGTAAAACAGGTACTGCACAGCTAGTTTCACTTCCCCCAGGTCAATTGACTGAAGAAGAGGAATTAGAAGAATATAAAAAAGACCATGCTTTATTTATTGCATATGCTCCTGCTGAGGATCCAAAAATTGCTATCGCTATTATAATTGAAAATGGAACAAGTGGAGGTGGTGTAGCTGCACCATTGGCTAGAGAGCTTTTAGATTTTTATTTACTAGATGAGTAATTTTTTTAATAAGTGTGATGAATAAACGTGTAATATTACTTATTTTAGACTCTGTTGGTATTGGAGGAGCTAAGGATTCAAGCAAATTTGGTAATGAAGGAGCAGATACCATCGGCAATATAGCAAAGTATTGCATAGAAAAAAATATCAAGCTAGAAATACCCAATCTTTTATCTCTGGGTATAGGGTTTGCTCATAATTTAAGTACTAAAAAAGAATTAGTTAAAAATTATGGCACCAAAAGTGCTTTGATAGGCTCTTACGGAGTAGGACAAGAAATAAGCAAAGGCAAGGATACTCCAAGTGGACATTGGGAAATAGCAGGAGTACCTGTTTTATTTGACTGGGGGTATTTTGAGAAAACTATTAACTCTTTCCCACAATATCTTTTAGATAAAATCGTCCATGAAACTGGTATACCAGGATATATAGGAAACTGTCACGCTTCAGGTACACAAATATTAAAGATACTTGGTAAGCAACATATAAAAACTAATAAGCCTATTTTCTATACCTCTATAGACAGTGTTTTCCAAATTGCTTGCCATGAGGATAGTTTTGGTTTAGATAATTTATATACTCTATGTGAGATTATAAGGAATATTTTAGATCAAGAAAGTAAAAAAATAGGCACTATAGGCAGAGTCATAGCTCGCCCTTTTACAGGTAAAAATTCTGATGACTTTAAAAGAACGGCTAATAGAAAAGACTGGTCAATAATACCACCCTCCCCTACTATCCTATCATATATAGAAAAAGCAGGTTATAATGTTATTGCTATAGGCAAGATATCAGATATATACGCTCACCAAGGAATAACAAAAAAAATAAAAGTGTCTAAAAACTATAATATATTTAAATCTACTTTAAATGAAATAAATTCTCAATCGTCTAAAAACTCTATTATAGTAAGTAACTTTGTAGATTTTGATACAGAATATGGCCATAGGCGGGATATCGAAGGCTATGCTAGAGCACTGGAAGAATTTGACTTTTATATACCAAAGATTATAAATAGTATTACAGATGAAGACTTATTGATAATAACTGCAGATCATGGTTGTGATCCTACATTTCATGGTACAGATCATACAAGAGAAAATATACCGATACTAGTATATAAACATGGGATAGAGCCAGTTAATATAGGTATAAGAGAAACTTTTTCTGATATAGGTAAGAGTATAAGCGATTATTTTAATATAGACTCAAATATAAAAGGGAAATCTTTTTTACCACTAATTAAAATCAAATAACTTTTTTATATTATATATCTTTTTAATACTTTAAGATTTTTTATGTCAACACCACATATAAATGCAAATAAAGGTGATTTTGCAAAAACGCTCCTAATGCCAGGGGATCCTTTAAGGGCTAAATATATAGCAGATAAGTTCTTAAGTAACGTTAAGGAAGTAAGTAATGTTCGTAATATGCTTGGATTTACGGGCTTTTACAAAGAAAAGGCTATTTCTGTAATGGGCTCTGGTATGGGAATTCCATCTTGTTCGATTTATGCTAAGGAATTGATAACAGAATATGATGTTAAAAATATAATTAGAATAGGTACATGTGGAGCAATCTCACGAGATATAAATTTAAGGGATATAATCATCGCTATAGGAGCTTCAACTGACTCTAAAGTCAATAGAAGTAGATTATTAGGACATGACTTTAGTGCAACTGCTAGCTTCGAATTATTGGAAAAATCTGTAATTACAGCTAGAAATAATAATATAAAATATAGAGTGGGAAATGTATTCAGTGCTGATTTATTTTATAACCCAGACCCTGCTATATTTGATGCTATGGAAAATATGAATATATTAGCTGTAGAAATGGAAGCAGCCGGACTGTATGGGTGTGCTTGTCAGTATAGAGCTAAGGCACTTACTATACTTACTGTTAGTGACCACATAAGAAAGAATGAGGCGACTAGCGCAGATGAAAGACAATCTTCTTTTGACGAAATGGCTATTCTTGCTTTAGAATCTTTTTATGATGTTTAAATTATACATTTAATATTATAATGTATAAATATAATTAAAATTTACTTTAATTTTTTCAAAGGAAATTTCATATGAGCTATAACAATATACCTTACGGTAGATCTACAGAAGATGTGAATATAATAATAGAAATACCAGCTTATAGTGATCCTATAAAATATGAAATAGATAAGGATACAGATACTATCTGGATTGATAGGTTTGTTGCTACTGCTATGTTTTATCCAGTAAACTATGGTTATATACCTCAAACTCTTAGCGAAGACGGAGATCCAATTGATGCTTTAATTACTACACCATTTAAGCTTGGCCCAGGAGTTATTATTCGCTCTAGACCTGTTGGTATTTTATATATGGAAGATGAATCTGGTATTGACTATAAAATAATGTGTGTTCCTCATGATAAGCTCACTACCTTATATAAAGATGTTAAAGATATTGAAAATGTAAACGAGTTACTGTTAAAACAGATTTCTCATTATTTTGAAAATTATAAAGGTTTGGAAGATGGTAAGTGGGCAAAGGTTAAAAACTGGGATAATAAACTAGCTGCTATAAAGGAAATAGAAAAGTCGATTCAGGCTTATTCCAATACTAAGTAATTTTTAATATTGAGTATTTAATACTTAGGCCTAAGGTTATAACTTTAAGCTTGGATGTAATTTTATCGGAAATTTTATGAAGAAAAAAGCTTTAATAATAGGGGCAAATGGTCAAGACGCATCTTATCTTGCAGAACTTTTATTAAGTAAATCTTATGATGTACATGGTACAATCAGAAGAAATTCTGTGCCAGAATCACAAAGCACACGTATAGAAGATTTGCATAAAAATCATTTAATTACTTTGCATTACATGGATTTAATAGACACTATAAGTGTAGAAAGTGTCGTGTCAAAGATTCAGCCTGATGAAGTATATCACCTTGCTGCTCAGAGTCATGTGCAAATAAGCTTTGATCTACCAAAATATACGCTTGATGTCAATGCAGGTGGTACCCTAGCTATTTTGGAGGCTGTACGTAAACATTCCTCACACTCAAAAATATATCATGCGGCTACTTCAGAAATGTTTGGCAATTCATACGATGATGACTTATACCAAAGAGAAACCACTCCTTTAAATCCTGTATCACCTTATGGTTGTAGTAAACTATATGCACATAGCCTATGCCATAATTATATAAATGCTTATGGTCTTTACATTTGCTCTGGTATATTATTCAATCATGAAAGCCCAAGAAGAGGTATTAATTTTGTCACTAATAAGGTGGTTTTGGAAGCAGTTAAAATTAAGCATGGTTTATCTGATAAGCTTGTTTTAGGTAATCTAAAAGCTAAAAGAGATTGGGGACATGCTAAGGATTATGTCGTGGGTATGTGGCAAATGTTACAACAAGATAAGCCTAGTGATTATGTTTTAGCTACAGGTATAACAAGAAGTGTTGAAGATTTAGTAAACTATGTTTTTTCACACCCTAAGTTGCAACTTGATAAATCTAAATATCTAACTACTGATAAAAAGTATGAAAGACCAGAGGAGCTTCACTATTTAAGAGGAGATACAACTAAAGCAAAAAGTATATTGAATTGGGAGACTACATATACTTTTGAAACCATGATTGATGAGATGATTGAACATTGGATTGATTTTGTTTCTAATCCAATGTTAAACTTACATCATTTTTAGTAAATTTAACAAAATACAATATATTTTTAATATATTGTATTTTGTATCTGCTTTTTTGTTCCTAACTCATTTAATAAAGCTCAAAACTTATAATTTAAGTAAAAAAAATACTGAATATACCGCTAATGTTTTTCATCTAACAAAATTATATTTGACTAGTTACATCTAGCTTCATCTATAGTACCGTCATCATTTGTATCTAGACCTAATCTAGACCTACCTTGTTTATTTAGTATAATAGACCTTATTAGGTTAGCGTCATTATAACTAGGGCAATATGTGACAGTAGCATTAGTTAAGCTATTTCCTGTAGGCGTGAAAGATATATATCTACTACTGGAGCCAAAGCCTGATATACTTATATATGAGCTATCTGGTAGTTTTCCATAATTTAATAATAATGTTTCACCTATGTCTAGGGATTTATCGTTATTGTCATCTATAAAAACTCTCCAACCACTAGACCATTGGTTTACACATGAATTGTTTGAATTCAACGGACATACTACAACATGCTTTTTATTTGTAATTGCTTCCGTTCTGGCTATCTCAAAGCTACGTTGTAGTTTTCTAATTATTTGACTGGATTCATAGCTTCTTACTATAGAGCTAAAATTAGGTACTGCAAAGTATGTAAATACACTTATTATCAATAAAACAAATATTAGCTCAATCAATGAAAAACCAAGTATTTTACTTAATCTCAAATATATTTTTGATTTGCGCATATTGCAGTAGCATTATGGTCTTAGCATCTATAATTTCACCTTTTTCAATCATATCTATAGCATCATCAAAGCCTGTTTCTAAGACTTCAATATCTTCACCCTCTTCATGTAAGCCTCCTCCTGATGATATTTTCATATCGTCTTTATATTCTGCTATAAAAAAATGTACTAACTCACAATAAAAACCGGGAGACATATAGGAGCTAAATATCTTTTTAATATCGTTAATTTTATAACCAGTTTCCTCAAAGATTTCTCTTATCATGGAAGTTTCATAGTCATTTTTATCTGTCTCATCGACTTTACCGGCACATGCTTCTATCAATATTCCATGAAGGTTATTCTTTTTATACGGGCCAATTCTTAACTGGCGGATTAAAATTACTGATTTTTTTGTTTTACTATAAAGTAAGCAAGTAACTGCTTCTTTTGTATCCGCAACTTCCCTGGTTATATTTTTTTGCGAAATTGTTTTACCTGATTTAGGTATATAGCGCTCATAGTCTAATGTAACTACATTAATCGTATTAAATCCTTTCCATACAGTTCTAATTTTCTTAATATTTACTTTGTGCTTTGAAGATGTATTCATTAATATTTATTTGATAATAAATTAAATAAATTAGTTTGTAATAAGTCTTAGATTAGTTTAACATATTAAGGATTTAAAAAATTTTAATTTCAACTTAATATCAATAAATAGGTTATTAAATACTATTTTATTAAAGATATAATCTTAAACTCACCTGTAAACTTTATATTTTTATGGAGATAAAATGAATACTTGGAGTCTTGAAACATGGAAGCATAAAAAAGCATTGCACCAGCCGGTATACAATGACTTAGATGAGCTCATGAAAGTTGAAGAGCAACTAAAATCTTTCCCTCCTCTTGTTTTTGCAGGTGAAGTCGAAACACTTAAATCTAGATTATCAAAAGTCTCTGAAGGGTCAGCCTTTTTATTACAAGGTGGTGATTGCGCCGAATCCTTTGCCGAATTTTCTGCATCTAACATAAGAGATACATTTAAAGTATTTTTACAAATGACTGTTATATTGATGTATGGAGCTGCTTGTCCTGTAGTAAAAATAGGAAGAATTGCAGGACAGTTTGCAAAACCACGTTCTGCGGAATACGAGCAAGTAGGCGATATAAAAATTCCTTCATATAAAGGAGATATTATAAATTCAATAACTGCTGACATTGATTCAAGAGAGCCTGATCCAGAAAGAATGATTAAAGCATATTATCAGTCTGCTGTTACTATGAACTTATTACGTGCTTTTTCAACCGGTGGCATGGCAAGCTTAGAAAAGGTAAGTAAATGGAATTTAGATTTTGTTGAGCAAAACTTGCAAAATAGATATCAAGATTTAGCTTCGCATGTACAAGAAGCACTAAACTTTATGAAAACATGTGGAATTGAGTCAGAAAATACTCCTTCTATGGCAGAGGCAGAATTTTTTGTAAGCCATGAAGCACTTCTTCTAAATTATGAAGAGGCTTTTATAAGACAGGATTCATTTTCGAATAAGTTTCTAGATTGCTCTGCTCATATGTTATGGATAGGAGATAGGACTCGCTTTTTAGATAGTGCTCATGTGGAGCTATTGAGAGGTATATCTAATCCTATAGGCATTAAGGTCGGTCCAACTACATCAACTGATGAGCTTAATAAGATAATAGATATATTAAATCCTGATAATGAAGCTGGAAAAATAGTATTAATATCTAGGATGGGTAAAGATAAAGTTGGTGACTTTTTGCCTAAAATCATACAGTCTATTAAAAACCATGATAAAAAAATAGTTTGGAGTTGTGACCCTATGCATGGCAATACTGTAAAATCAAATAATGGTTATAAAACTCGTTTATTTGCCGATATTTGTAGTGAGTTAGCTCAGTTTTTTGAGATTCATCAATCTGAAGGCACTTATCCAGGAGGTGTTCACTTTGAAATGACAGGCCAAGATGTTACAGAGTGTTTGGGAGGTACTCAGGGAGTGAAAGAATCAAACTTATCAGAAAGGTATCATACACATTGTGATCCGAGAATGAATGCAGATCAAGCTCTAGAAGTTGCTTTTTGGCTTGCTGATCATATAAAGCAACATAGACTAGGAAAGTAAACTTTTTACATAGTATTTTTGTTACTTTATTTATTATAAGTTTAGTTATATGGGTGGCAATCTTATCATAGATAACTGTAAAATAGTGCTTTTAGATGAGGTTATAAAAAACGGATATTTATTAATCTTAGATGGCAAGATTCATGAAGTTGGCTTTGGTGATTTTTTTACAGAAAAAAGCAATAAAGATAAAAAATATAAAAAAATAGAGTATTTGGATGCTCGTGGGCGTATTATTATGCCCGGATTTATTGATATACACACTCATGGTCTTTATGGCCATGGTATTATGGATTCTAGCATTAGCTCTTGTGAGGAAATATCAAAAAAGCTTTTATTAGAGGGCACTACTTCGTTTTTAGCCACTACTCTAACTGATTCTTACGATAAATTGACAAAAACATTATCGGTTACATCTGAGTATATAAATTCTTGTGCTCACAAAAATGAAGATACAGATATAGCCGCTGATATGATCGGTATTCATTTAGAGGGTCCATTTATAAATAAAGAATATTCTGGTTTCCAAAATAAAGAATATATCCAAAAGCCATCAGTTGAGTTGTTTAAGAAGTATCAGAGTGCAGCTAGAGGATATATTAAGTATGTAACTATTGCCCCTGAACATGATGAGGGTTTTAGTTTAATCAAATATTTAAGCTCAAAGAATATTGTAGCTTCTGCAGGGCATAGTGCTGCTAAATTTGTAGATATAAAAAATGCACGCCATCATGGCTTAAAATCTATGACACATTTTTATAATGCTATGTCTAAGCTTCATCATCGTGAAGCAGGTTGTGTTGGAGCTGGTCTTTATTTTGATGACATATATCTTGAAATGATATGCGATGGAATACATATATCGCCTGAAACAGTTGCAATTACCTATAAAATGGTAGACTATAAAAAGATAATCATGATAACCGACTCTATGTCCTTAAAAGGTCAATCAGATGGCACTTACACACTTGAGGGTTCAGAGGTTGTAAAGAGTGGAAATATCTTGTTAAATCAATCAGGATCACTTTCAGGTAGTGTGTTACATATGAATGAAGCTATCAAAAACTTTACACACTTTAATGATATTAATTTAAAAGATATATCAGATGTTTATCTAATACAAATAAGTGCAATGACATCCTCAAATGTAGCAAGATTACTAAATATTCCTAACAAAGGTAAAATAGCTGTAAATACAGATGCTGATTTAGTTCTACTAGATGAGCAGTTAAACCTTAATTTGACTATAAAGTCAGGTTATGTAGTGAAAAGCAGATAATAACAGACAGCATAAATCTTAAATATTTAATTCAATTTTATAAACTATAAATTTAGTGAGATTTTATATGAAAAAGTTAGCATATTATTGGTATATTAGTACAAGTCTTTTTATATTCTCATGTGGCAAAGAAAATAATAATAGTAGTAATAGTGGTGAAGAAATTTTATATTTAGCTCAAGTAAGTACTTTAAGCATCGCAGCTGAATATAATAATGGATATATAGATTCTTTTGATGTTAAGCTTCCATTAGAAATAGAGAATGATGTTGTCATAAACTTTTACCTAACAGATAACTCTAATTTGTCAGGAAATATGGCTATAATAAAAGTTCTAAATGATCTACCAATAGTTTTTTCAAATAATAATTGGGATGAGTACCAAACAGTTGAATTAAATGAAAGTTTAAATATAAGAAACATAATGTATAGATTTGAAAACTCAAGTAATAGTCAACTAATGCCATTAGTAGATGATGATTTTTTAACTGATTTTCAAACCTCATTGTACAGTAGTAATTCACAGTTATTTGATGAAAATCAAGAGGAATCTGGTGATCTATTAGAAGAATCAGAACAACTCGTATTAAATATTTCTATCACAGATGAAGACGATAACTACTATTACGAAGATAATAGTAGTTATTACAGTGCTCTAGAAAATGAGATAATATACAACCATTACGATGGGCTGTAAATCCTGCTAATATGAGCTGTCCTTCAGCAAATAGATTCTTCATTTATGGAGGTCATTATTGGAAATATAAGTGGTATTATTTTTATCAAAAGGTTAATGTATCAGCTTACTCGTTTGTTAAAAATGGATGTGGCGAAAGAAGGTACGTTAATAACTTTAAAGCCTCGGTTAGCTTATATTATGATGGTGGACATGTGGGTAGATCTGAATCAAGAACTAAAGCAATAGGACAATCAGTTAATTTAAATAAAAATTATAAGGAATATGGCTGGAAAGTGAGAAAAGTATGTGGTGCTTCGTCTAATCATTCATATTATAATGGACCTAAAGTTAGTGCCAGGTCAGGCTGTGGTCGATGAAAAGTAATAATAAATATATTGAAGCTACTTTAGAAAAATGAATAAAACTAAAATACTAATTAGCATAATTTTATTTAGTTTTTTAAAAGTAGCGAGTGCTTATGAAAATGAAACTACAAACAATGAGTTTCATCTAGGATTAGGACTAGGTCCAACCTATGCATCTTTAGGCATACAGCTAGGCTATGATTACAATGGTACTATGCCTTTTATTGCGGGTAATTATCTCCCTGATGAAGATGGTGAGTGGTTTGGCACTTTTGCCTTTGGGATTATAAGTGACTTAATTATTTTGAAAGATAAGCCTATGAGAGTTTCATTAGGCTATGGCACTACTAGTTTATCAGTAAGTACCCATGATGGAGTACTTACTGATAAAAACACTTTTTTAGGTTTTCATTATTATTTTGATAGAAAATATAAAGGCTGGGAAGTAGGTACTGGAGTTACTTTTAGTGATAGCGATAACTTAATTAATAAGTTATCTTTTAGCTTAGGATATACTTGGTAAAGCAGTGAATACCAAAGACATCTGTATAGCAAAATATAGAAATATACAAGGCGTAGATATGACTAACTAAAGAGTATATATCATCAAAATAGAGAGCAAGGATAAGCAATAAAAGCTAATGGATGATGTTTTGGTACCTTTTTATCTGGGAAAACTAAGATTCCTTTTTCAGGTATGGTGATTTTTTCACCATTTTTCCGCCTTCCGATTTCTGTACCTTTTTCTAGTATGGTCCCTGTATTAAAATCTTTATTTAAAAAATCCTCACTATCTTTAGCAAAAACTATATCTACCATTTTATATGATTTGAATTGTTTATTTTTAGGTATACTCCCATCAATTAAGTCTAGTGAAGTAAGAGCATTTATAATAGTATTATATGCTACATCTATTGACTTAGGGTCATCATGTGAACCACATTCAACTGTCACTGCATAGCCTCCTTTAAAACGCATATATTCGGTACTACCGACACCAAAATTTAAATCGGGAAATTGGTTTAAATCATTTTTATTTGATATTTTGTATTTTTTTTGCTCCAGAGAATGATAGGTAGGTAACCACCCACATATTCCAAATGGAAGACCTAGATCTTTAGCAAAATTGCGTTCTTTTTCTTGGTGAGAAAATGGTTCAATTACGTCATCATTGTTTTGTGGTCCAAAAAAAACAAAAGGTTCCCCTTTTGTCGACTTAAATGAATGTAAATCCAATAATACATCGTGATTTTCAATCAATGAACAAAAAACATTAGCAACCTTGTCTTCAAAGCTAGATGGAATAGGAACAGGGTATAAATTTCTGTTTAAGTTTCTTTGCCCTTCCCTTTTATTTAGAATTTGGGCAAGTGGATTGACTACAGGCAAAAAGGTAACAGAACCTTTCTTTAGCAAAAGCTTATCTTTTTCAAACTCACCAATTATCCTATTTATAGCTTTCATACCACATGGTTCATTTCCATGAACACAGCCACTTATTAATAACCTTGGCCCCGGTTGAATGCTATGATATGTATAGCTTTTCAAGTAGTTTATTTGCTCAATTACATTATTAATAGAAGACTTATCAATAGGTGCTCGAGTGATTTTACTATTTTTACTATCTGAATTGTTATCTAAAAGAGTATCTGCATAATCGATATCTATAACAGTTGCAGGAGGAATCTTTGACGCGAGTGTTTTTAAGTCTTCACGCTTTAGTACGATACATCCTGCAGTTCCACTATAATTTTCACGTGCTTGATGGATATAAATTGCACTACCTTTGAATTTAGTAGTAATAGAATCATTCCAACCAATAGGAATAAATAAATCAAATAGATTCTCATTTGTCTTATGACTATGATTTTTTAATTTTATATCCTCATCACCTAGTCCATTATTATCTAAAAAAACCATTTGGTTATAATAAGGAGAATTGGGATTTTCCACCCAGCTATAATTTTTAGGTTTTTTAACAAATGGAAAATCAAACCCTGCAGGTTCATTACCAATTTTTTGTGCATCGTAAAATCCATAACGCAATGGAAATATATCAATAGGAGTACATAGATCCCCTTCTCTCTTTTGGCTTGCCGATATTAGTCCATTTTTACCTACAGAGCATTTAGCACTCCAGTCCTCAAAGCTCAAGGTGCCTATAGATGGCTGTTCTGGATCACCTCCTACACGAACTACAATAGTCGGTTGTTTCATAAATAAACCCTTTTTTAAGATACTTAAATATAGTTTTAATAAAAAATGAAAATTTAGTTGTTAAGAAGTATTCAAAATAAATGACATCGAACTTCATGCTTTTGATTTTTATTATCAACTTTCCTAAACTCTGGTATTTTGCCTGAAGTACAAGCATCAAGGCAGTGAGCGCACCTATTATGAAAAGTACACCCTTTTGGAGGATTTAACGCAGAAGGAGTTTCTCCCTTTATTCCTTCACTCCATTGATTTGGATTAAGAGGACTAGGAATAGATGCGATTAAAGCTTGGGTATATGGATGAGATGGGTTTGCAAATAAATCGCTCCATGGCGCTTTTTCAACTATCTTTCCTAAATACATAACATTGATATTATTGCTCATATGCTCAACTACACCCAGGTCATGGGAAACCATCAGAAGCGCTATATTTAAATCATTTTTTAACTCTAATAATAGATTAATTATCTGTGCTCTAATGGAGACATCCAAAGCAGAAACAGGCTCATCACAAATTACAAGTTTAGGCTCAACAATAAGTGCCCTTGCTATGCAAAGCCTTTGCCTTTGACCACCAGAGAATTCATGAGGATAACGATTTATGGCATCTGATTTCATCCCTACCTTTTGTAGCATAGATACTACACGCTCTTGCCTTTCTGAGGAGTTTTTTATACCGTGTAATGCCAAAGGAGCACCTAAAATATCTCTTATTTTCTGGCGTGGATTGAGTGATGCAAATGGGTCTTGAAAAACCATCTGTGCTAATTTTGCGCGTTTTAAATGGTCATTTCGATATTTTTTTAGATCGTGTCCTTGATATAAAATCTGACCTTCATGAGCATGAACAAGTCCTAAAAGAGCTAAGGATAATGTAGATTTACCACAACCAGATTCGCCAACCAACCCTAAACACTCACCTGCTTGTATGGTTAAATCTACTCCATCAACTGCCTTTAATATATTGTGCCCAAATCCAATGGATTTACGTATAGAGAAGTATACTTTAAGGTTTTTAACTTCTAATAAAATAGACTTAGCTTCCTCTGTTTTATCCATCTCTTCTATTTTTTGTTCTTTATTTTCTATCATGATTAAAACATCTCACATAGTCTTGGTCACTAAGATAGTATTTCTCTGGAAAATCATGTAAGCATTTATCCAATGCTCTAGGACAGCGATTAAAAAAAGCGCAGCCCATATTATTAAACTCTTGCACAGATGGCACAGTGCCTTTGATTTCTTTTAAATTGCGTTGTCCATGTTTTAACCTTGAGCCTAATAAAGGTAAGGAGTTTACTAATCCATTTGTATAAGGATGAACCGGTTCAGTAAAGATATATTGAGATGTTCTTTGTTCCACCATTTTCCCTGCATACATTACACCAATTCTTTGAGCCATACCTGCGACAAGACCTAAATCGTGGGAAATAATTAAAACAGCTGTTTTTTTATTTTGGCATAACTGAAGTATAAGATTTACAATCTCAGCTTGAATCGTAACATCCAATGCTGTAGTAGGCTCATCTGCTATCAATAAGTCTGGATCACATGCAAGAGCCATAGCAATCATTACTCTTTGTCTCATACCTCCAGATAATTGATGAGGGTAGTCTTTTATTCTTTCTTCTGGGCTTGGGACATGAACTTGAGCTAAAGATTGTATTGCTTTCATTTTGGCTGTTTTAGTATCACATCCTTTATGTAAAATGAACATCTCTGCAACTTGATCACCAATATTCATTAAAGGATTCAAAGCTGTCATTGGCTCTTGAAATATCATAGCAATTTTGCTACCACACAGTTTTCTTCTTTTGTTTTGCGGTAATACAGTTAAATCTTCTCCATGATATAAAATCTGCCCTCCTGATTGCCTTAAAGGTTTTCTAAGTAATCCTAGAATAGATAAAGCAGTTAGGCTTTTTCCTGAGCCAGATTCGCCCACTATACCAAATATTTCACCTTTATCAATATCAAAAGATACATCACGGACAGTTTCTAGCTCTCCTTGATCAAAAAGTATATTTATTTCTAAGTTTTTTACTTCGAGTAATTTTTGACTATCCATCACTTATCTGCCTTTTCATATGGATCAAGCCAATCTCTCAAGCCATCACCTAGTATGTTAAATCCAAGTACTGTGATGAAAATAGCAATACCTGGGAAAATAGATAACCAAGGTGTAATAAATAACTGTTCTCTTGCTTTGGCAAGCATGCCTCCCCAGCTAGGATTAGGAGGAACTACACCTAATCCTAAGAATGATAAAGCAGCCTCTGCCATAATAGCTGAACCTATCCCCATAGTTGCAATTACAATTAATGGTCCAGCCATATTAGGTAATAGCTCCTTAAATAAAATGTAAGGAGATCCAAAACCTATAGTCCTCGCTGCTTGTATGTAGCTACGGTTTTTTAAGGAAAGCGCTTGCGATCTTGAAATACGGCAGCTATAAGCCCAGTCTGTCATACCTAGCGCAATAATCAAATTTAAAATTCCAGGACCCAAGACAGCCATTAAAGCGAGCGCAAAAACTACAGTTGGGATAGATAGCATTAAGTTCGTCATACTCTGAACGACTTCGTCCCACCATCCACCAAAAAATCCAGCGGTCAGCCCCAAGGCAATTCCGATACAAGCATTCATCATTTGCACAACCAATCCAATAAATAATGAAATTCGTGCTCCATAGACTATACGTGAAAATATATCACGCCCTTGTTGATCAGTTCCAAACCAAAATTGCGCGCTCGGTGGTTCTTCAGAATATAACAAATTGGCATCTTCTACAGGGTCATATGGCGCAAGCAATGGCGCAAAAATTGCTATAAAAACGACAAATGCTATTAGAGAGCTTCCAATAATTAAATGTAAATTAAGCTTTTTTGACATGGATGAGATACTCCTAATCATTCATCAAATCTTATTCGCGGATCAATAATCATATAAGCAATGTCAACAAGTGTATTAATTACAATAAAGAATAAAACAATTGTAAAAATACACCCCTGTACAACAGGAAGATCTCTTTGTCCTACTGAATCAATTAAAAGCGAACCAACTCCAGGCCATGAGAATAACTTCTCTACGACAATTGAACCTCCCATCATAGAGCCAAATTGCAAACCAAGAGTTGTTAAAATAAGAACAAACGCATTGCGAGCAAGATGCTTTGTGATAACCCTATAGTCTGACATACCTTTTGAGCGCGCAGTACGAATAAAATCAGAGCTTAATATTTCCAAAACAGCAGCTCGAGTTGTCCTTGCTAATAGTGCCATGGGGGCTATTCCAAGCGTCACAGCAGGTAAAATCGTATGTCTGATTCCACCATCTCCGTACCCAAAAGTTGGAAGCCACCCAAGTGTCACAGAGAATAAATACATCATCAATAAACCAAACCAAAATCCAGGAATAGAAAGCCCTGAGACGGCAAAAATCATAAAAGAGCTATCAATCCAAGTGCCACTTCTGAGGGCAGATATAAACCCAATAGGAATACCAATTATAATAGCAAAGGTAATAGCAACAACAGCTAATTTGAAAGAAGCGTAAATACGAGGTTTTAAAATGTCAATAACGTCTCGACGTGTAGCATATGATTTTCCAAAATCTCCTGTTACTAAATTTCCTATGTAAGTTACAAAACGCTCATGTACGGGCTTATCAAGACCTAACTCAGCAATTGTCCTATTTAATACATCTTCAGATACAGCTCTTTTACCACTTACTAGGCTAGAAGCAAAATTACCAGGTATAACACTAAATAGTATAAAAACTAATCCTACTACAATAAAAATAGAAATGAATGATTGAATCAGTCGTCTAGATATAACATATAGCATTAAAAATTACCTGTATATTTTTTATTTTATCTCTGTATAGAGATGCAACATGATACGCCTCTACGTACTATCTAAAGGTTGGTGAACTTTCATCCACCCAAATAGAATCAACTTCAAGAATCGCTGCCTCTGTAACATTACCATCCACATTATGAATCCATGGCTGAGTTGCAATTACAGCTTTATTGTAGTTATGAAACCAAACTGGGGCTTCATGAAATATATAAGTATTTGCTTCTTTCAATATCTCTATTCTCTTGTTAGGATCAGCTTCAGCCGCTGCTGAGTCTAGCATAGAGTCAAACTTTGGGTCGTTAAATCCTGTACGATTACCAGATGCTGAAGAAGTACGACTATCAAAAATCTTCAAAGCATCTAAAGGGTCAGGACCTGAACCACTAGATCTGAACCAAACATCAGGCTCGCGTTTATCCAAAGCATCTACTAAAACATTTGCTTCTACTACGTTAATTTTAGCAATGATACCTATATTCTTTAAATAGGGCAACATAGCCTCCAAAACACCAAGTGAGCTTACATTATCGGTTACCCAAGCTTCAAACTCGAAGCCATCTCTATACCCTGCTTGTTCCAATAACTCTTTTGCTTTTTCACTGTCGTAAGAATAAGGCTCTAAATTTGGATCAAATGCAACAGAGGCTGTAGGTAGCCAACCAGTTGCCTTAAATGCTTTATTTTTCAATAATTTGTCGATTATGATATCACGGTCAATCGCATAATTGATAGCTTGGCGAACTTCCCTTTTATCAAAAGGCGCACGAGTCGTATTGAATCCCATATGGCGAGTGAAAAGCTCTTCGATCTCAATTAAACCTTTGGCTAAATTTGGGTCATTTTGGTAAGCTTGATATACTGAGCCTGATATAACAGACGCATCTATTTCAGAGGCGCGGAAAGCGGCATCTATAGCGCTATAGTCTGATGTTATCATATATCTGACTTCATCAGCATAAGGCCTACCTTCTTTGAAATACCTATCAAATTTAACACCTGTAATATGTGAACCTTCAACATGTTCATTAAATTTAAATGGCCCAAGGCCAATTGGGTGTGCTAAAAAAGATTCCTTTTCAACTTCTTCTTTCGGAAGTATGGCAGTAATCGCTTCAAACAAAAGTACACCCGGGTCATAGTAGCCATCATATGTGATTGAAAAAGTATAGTCATCAATCTTTTTCAATCCAGATACACTAGAGGCTTCTCCGTTTACATATTCCTCAGCGCCAACTATGCCATTCATGACAACTGCGCCAGGATAAGATGTACTAGGGTCAAGCACTCTAGTATAGGACCAAATGATATCATCGGCTGTCATCTTACGACCATTGTGAAAATAAATATTATCATATAAAGAATACGTAAATGTTCTTCCGTCGTTTGATATTTCTACATATTTTGCAAGATCAAGAATAGGTTTGTTTTGTTCAGAATTCCATGCATAAAGAGTACGATGAAAGGCTTTGCTAACTGCCATATCTTGAGAGCGATATGTCAAATGCGGATCCAAGGTTTTTAATGCAGAACCAAAAGGTGCGACTAACCGCAAAGAGCCACCTGATTTCGGACTCTGAGCGAATACATTCATAAAGCTTATTTTTGACAATAATAGAACACAAAATAGAAAATAAGCGCTCTTTTTTATACTAAAATTCATTTTTGTCATTTAAACCTCCTTTTTTAATTTTGTTTAATTTTAAGCTTTATTAATAAATATAAACGATAATTAATTTTTTTATAATCCATCCACAAATTTATTTTTTACATATTCTGCAATATTTTTACCAAAATGAGGTAGGAATTTGTTGTTATTAGAAGGCCCTTTACCTTCTAGCATAATTGAAATGATAAAAGAAGCTACCTTTTTGTTATTATTATAATTATCGCCATACTCAGCATATAAAAGGTCGTGTCTTGTCCACGAGGTATGACCAGACTTTGACCAAACTTTGATGTCATTTCCATAATACTCAGATAAAAAACCTTCTACTTGGTTACCTTCTAAAAAATCGTTTTTATTATTTTTATTATTTTCTTCAATTAAGTCTCTTTGCCAATCTCTATGTAAAAGTTCTTGCATAGATTTAGCACTATGTGAAGAGATATTATATCCAGTCATAATATCATATAGCAGTCGAGCTCCCGACAAGGCAGTCAACTTATTGGCATTATCTTCTGTGCGAATTAATTTAGCTCTGCCATAGGGACTATCTTCATACGTGGCGTGTTGCAGGTGAATATTCTTAAATTCGGGGATATTTAAGCTATCAAAAAAACTTTGGAGCCTGCGGCGCTTCTCCGACCAAGCTTGCATTTCATCAGGCGGTAAGATAGAACCATCTTCAGCACCTGTTAAGCGACCCAAGAGATAAACCGTAGCCTCATTTGATGAAATACGAATCATTGCTTTAGCGGCTCTTATATCTTCTTCATTCAAGTATATATCTTTTCTTTCAGAGGCATAAAATAGTGCATATAATAAAAATAACTTCATGACACTAGCAGGATAAATAGGCAAATCCCCCTGAAATGCTATGTATTCGTTATCTGAAAACGGAATTTTAAGAGCTTGGGAAATTTGAGGAGTTTGAGATGACTGCCTTAAAGAATGATCGAAAGCCAAAACAACAAGCCCAAGTTTTTCAGTAGATATCCCCTCTCCTGCTACTGCAATAGCATCATTAAAAGCTTTATGAACGTATGAGTCATTTACGATAAGTTGGGCACTTAATGTCATTTATTGCCTACTAAATCAGGATACTACTAAAATATATTACATAATATGTTAATCTATAACTAATATAACTAATAGAAAAAATATCATATATTAATGGCTAAACCATATATATTGTATATATTATTATAAAAAAAAGATTAATCGAAGTTTTATTTTTTTATTTAGTTAAAAATATTTAATTAATCTTATAAGTGTTTTTTTATTTTTACTGAACTTTATAAAAGGAGTTTAATGATGATATTTTGTTTATAAAATTTATTATATCTTCTTCTGAAAATCCTGATTCAACAATTTTTTCTATAGATTCTTGTTCATGAATTTCAAAGTCTTCTTTGATTGTCCCGAATATATTTTTTATATCATCTAGTTGCATGATTTCCTCTTTTTGAGATAAATAAATTGTATATTTTTCGTCTTCATAATTGTAATATATATCAAATCTAAAATCGTTTTCTTTTATTTTAAAATCACAATAAATCCATGTATCATCAGAGGTATTAGATACTTCTTCATGAAATATTTCATGCTGTTGATTTATTTTTTTATTTTTTAACTTACGACTCCAAAAATCATAAATAATTAAGTCTGCTTGTTTACAATTTTTTTTACTTTTTCTCATTAATCTAGTCTTTCTATTGGTACCTATGTTTTCATTAATGGAAGAAAACAAATCTACTTTATCAGAATTATAGATGTCATTACTCCCAAAAAAACCATCTTCACAGAATCTAAAAAGCTCTGGGTTTCTTAAGAATAGTTTATAATGTTCATCTTTTATTACTGGATTTTCTATTATTTTTTCAAAATCCAAACTATCAAAATTTTTATCATCAAAAACATCTTTTACAAAATCTAATTTACCACTTCTTTCTCGTAAAAATCTCTTCCAGCTGTAATCTCTTTGATTTTTTGTTGTATTAAGTAAATTCTTTCTATTATTAGGTGCAGTTATGAAGTAGTCACCTTTTGAAAGTACCGATCGTTCCCACAGATAATTTTCGTTTTCATTTGCGAAAAATGGAATAGCATCCTCCATCTTTTTGCTATAATTTTTAAAAGTATCTAAATATTTTTTATCTTCTTGGTTGTCCCAGTCACAGCTTCTATTTTTTGTATAGAATTGATATATTTTTGAGAAATACAACAAACAATAAATTTGTCCTTTTAATAAATCGTTTTTTTCTATTTCTTCTATTACATTCTTCCAATCATCTGATTTAAGTATTAAATGTGCCTTAATTATTTCTTCTTCTATTTGTTCTTTCAGAAATCCAGAACCGATATCACTAACATCTTTTTCTTTCAAAAACTGCAAGATATTACTTTCTTCTTTTTTTCTAAAATCTTATCAATTAACTTAAGAGCATTAAGATAACGATCTATAGAATCAATCTCAGAGTTCTCTGTTAAGTTATGAAAAACTCTCATCCATTGATTTATATCTTCTCTGTTGTATCTATATATCAGATATTTAATATAAGCATAAAATAAAATTCTCTCTGGGTAGCTTATATTACCTTTTAATACCTTTTTAAAAAATATTTCTTCTTCGTAATAAGGCTTATATTTTGAATCTATAATGTTTAATAATTTATGCTCATCATTTATCAGATTATCAAAACTATGATACAACATTTCAAATGTTTCTTTGTTAATACAACCTATATTTTTATATTTTGAAAATGAAAGATTTTTATATTGCTCCTGGTCAAAAATTACTTTCAAACTTTCTTCTTTAAATTCATCTTTGCCATGAAACCCAAAACCAAAAATTACTCTTATAAAATTCATCATTTCATCATCGTATGTATTTGATTTGTTAGTATCACTATTGGAAATATCTTTATAATTCCAAAACAAGTCTGCCCAATCTCTATCAATATTATTTACAAATTTTTCACTTTTGCTCTTATCAAATTCCTGTTCATTTTCCTTTATATACTTTTCAAATTCTGCCTTAAAATTCTCAAAAGGAGTAAGTAACTTACCTCTTGCATTCATTTTTATATACAAATCATCAGTTAATTTAAATTTCTCTAAAATAAGAAATTGGAAAGTAATATTTTTTAATTTATCAAAATAGCTAGTGGAATTATTATAATTAGCATGGTTTTTGAACTTTTCTTCAATAGTATCTAGCATTTTTAACATAGACTTTATTGTTGGATCATGATTCCATTCCATATAGTACCAATTTTGATTTTCGATAGCTTTTGATATTTTATTATCATTTATTTCAAACTTTTCACTAATTAATTTATTACAGAATTCTCGCGAACTAGTTCTAGTTTCGTAGCTAAATTTATCCTTTAGGTTAAATTCTATACATTCAATTTTTGCTAAGTACCAGTATAGCAAAAACAAAGTAGTTAATCGTTGCTGCCCATCCAAAGGAATAAAATAGCCATTCTCAATAGTCCCATAGATAAAATCTAATTTCAATGCTTTTTCCTTATCAAATAAAGAATCATATAATGCATCTAAAAATTTATCTCTAATCTCATTTGCTGAATCGCGTCCTTGCGCATAATCTCTTTGGATAATAGGAATTTTGATACAGTATCTTTCTATTAGTTCACTAAAACTGATTGCTCCTTTTAATTCTTCATTATTACGCATGTTTATCACTCATCTGAATTAATATAGTCGTTTTATAGTGTTTTGAATATTTTTTAAGTAATATTTTCTATCCTCATCGTTCCATAAATCTAAACTTCCCACTTTCTCTGTATAATAATACTTCATAAAGGCATTTCTTGTACAGATAGGAATAAATGTTCCTTCTCCGTCTCTTTTTATAATTTCAGATCTCTTTACTTTGAAGGATGCATTTTTATAAGAACGATTTGTTGAACTATCTAAAAGGCATAAGTTTCCTAAGCTATGATCAACCTCTCCTAAAACATAGTCGATTATTTCTTGTCTTTTTTGCTCAGATTCAATTTCTTTAGATTCTTCTGAGTTAATAATTTTATTGATTACATTATTTAAATCTTCATCTTCATTATTTCCATTTTTTTTGACATAGTTTTGTATTAACCAGTCTTTTAGTTCTTCTTTCTTTATCTTTACATCTGTAGCAATAGCGTGTATATGTTCAATATCCCAGCTTTCTTTTTTATATTGATCAATAGGAAAGCGTACTGTTTCATTTTCATTATTAAGCATGGTTTGAATGCTATGAAGTAATAAAACTTTTTTAATCGCGTTTTTATCTTTATTATTCTCATAGGTTAAGTCTTCTAATGTAATATTTTTTAGACTTTGTTTTATATCTTCTTTCAAGCATTCTTTAAATTCACTTTTCGTTCGACCTTTAAATTTAGAAAGTATTTCTGGTAGTTTTGTTGTCTCTGTAGCTACTAAATAAGAAATTATATGATAAAACTCTTTATCAATAAGCCATTCTTTAATTGTTTGAAATATTTGCTTTATTTCAATCCAGATATCCAATATATCTTTTTTTTCATTTTTAGATTTTTCTTCCATATACTGATTAAAGGCAATAAATATACCATAATCACTTTTATCTATATATTTGTATTTATAAATGTTATTCAAGAAAAGTTCAAATAAATAGTCTATACGAGTTTGATATTCATTCGAGCTGTTTGTATTTTTAATAAAATACCATAAATCGTCATTTTGTAATTCACTTTCAACTCTATCCCAGTCGAATGCTATCTGCTCTTGTTTTAATCTAATGATTTGTTCGTTATCATCGTTTTGTTTAATTCTCGATCTATTTAAAAATAATGCTTTTATTAATTCAGCGTTGGTAAGCGGAATTTTCCCACTATTTAAACGACTAAAAGCTTCTACCTCATCAGCTTCTATTTCATACCAAATAACTTTAACTTGATTCAATAAGGTTTCTTTAAAATTACTTTTAAAATTTTCATTATTTAGTTTTCGTTCATCAAACCAGTTGTTGATTGATTGATAAGCATTAGATATATGAAAAAAATCAATATTTCTATCTTTTTCATTCTGATACTTTTCTCTTATATGTTCTAAAAAGACTTTGCTTTCTGTTCTTGTTTCATACTCCAAAGAAAATAAGGTTTCATTAAGAGATTTAAGTATTAGGTAAATAGTTGTTAAACGTTGTTGTCCGTCAATCACTTCGTATTGATTATTTTCTTGTTTTTGCTTAATTACCAAAGGCTGAAGACAATAAAATTCCCCTTTTTCTTTTTCTTGTTTTTCAAA
The DNA here is from genome assembly GCA_963455285.1 of Gammaproteobacteria bacterium Psp_hYS2021. Classification (GTDB taxonomy): domain Bacteria; phylum Pseudomonadota; class Gammaproteobacteria. The sequence goes on along the minus strand of OY734021.1, from coordinate 1,153,854 downwards.
TTCATAAATATCATCCAATAAAGCTATTACTTGTTTCTCTGTCCATCTAAACCCACGTTGATATGCAGGTATATAAAACTCTTTATCTAATAAATCGTTAATTGGTTTTAGCCTCATTTTTTCCTATTATATGCCTTGTCAGATTTTGTCTAAACTAATATATTCAAGTACATTAGCAATTATTTGTAGTGTGAAGCCTGAAACTATAAGATATAGCCCCAACATAGCTTTTTTAGAGTCCTTAATTTTTTTCTTTAAATAATCTGTTTTCAAATTTTCTTCTGAGATCAAAGATGGGAAACCAGGATAGTTATCTTTAGTAAGCTTATCTGCATTATTTTTCGCACTGAAATGAATTAATATTGGTTTAGTAATAATAATTACCCCTAATATATCTAATATTAACCCAGTTATATTTATACAAATTAAGTAATTCAAGATAATCCTACCTTCTAGTATTTTTCTTTAATTGAACTATCAAAATTTTTAATATCTTATTTTATATGCTTATAAACTGCTTCTTTTAAGCTTTCTAAAGCATCACTTAATAAAACTCTGCTACACCCCAAATTGATTCTTTGAAATTGAGCATATTTTATTCCGCCAAAAGTACTACCATTACTTGTGGCTATATTTGCGTGTTTTATAAAGAAGTTAGATAAATCATCTCCATTTTTAAAGTCTAATAATCTACAGTCTAACCATGCTAAAAATGACGAATCTGGTTTCATAACCTTTATTTCAGGTATGTAATTATTTATAAACTCAATTAGAAAAGTTACGTTGCCTTCTAAATACTCTATCATTTCTTTATGCCAATCGTCACTATCGTGATATGCAGCGTGTATGGCTTCTATTGCAAATAAATTTTTATCAAATGCAAATGTAGTTTTTTTAAAAGCGTTCTTAATTTCAGGATTGGGTGTAATCATATAGCTTGGGAAAAGCCCAGCTAAATTAAAAGTCTTGCTAGGAGAGCTACACAATATACTACACTGATGTGCCTTAGGGTGTGCTTTAAGAATAGGTATATGTTTTGTATCAAAAAGTGGCATGTCTGCGTGAACTTCATCGCTTACTAATATGACATTGTATTTTAAAGATAACTCTATAAGTCTATTTAGCTCATCATAGCTCCATGCTCTACCTGATGGGTTTTGGGGACTACAAAATAATAAAAGTTTTACGTTACCAGATTTGAAAACATCCTCTAGTAGCTCATAGTCTATATTATATCTTAAAGTATCTTTATCCATCTTCAAAGGACAGATACATCCTTTTCGACCAAGAGTATTTGCTAATTTTAAGAAAGGAGGATATATAGGAGGCATTACCACTATTTTGTCATCTTTATCTGATAAAGTAATAACTGTATTCAATAAAGCCGTAACTACACCTGGAAAATAAGTTACATCACTAGGGTTTACAACCATATCATATTGCTTATCAAACCAGTGTTGTACTGATTTTTCAAATTTTAAATTACTAGTATTAGGATAACCAAATATTTTATGCTTGCATCTATTTTGTAATGTTTGATTTATAGCATCAGAGATGTAAAAGTCCATATCTGCTATCCACATAGGATATAATGGATCTGCCCCAAAAACTTGGATTTGATCATCATATTTTCTTGAGAATCCTTTTCTATCAATTAAATGATTAAAATTATATTTTTTATTATTATTATTCGTCATGTATAAATCTCTCATTTTTTTATTTATTACTTTACCAATTGGAAAATTCACCTGATGCACTATCGTTTACATAGTGTTTTTTATCATTAAAAGTATCCAAATATAGTGCCCCATCTCCCACTTGATCATTTATAGGATGTGCAATTAATTCTACATAAGAGCCAGAAGATTCATCTAGATTAAGCTCTATTCTATACCTGTATGAAGAAGTCTGTGATTTACTAGGTATAAAAGTAGGATTTTCTATAAAATCAGGCAATGGAGAATATGTTTTATTTACTAAGAATATATCTAATAACTTTTGATGCATAGATAATAAATGTACTTTGGCTTCATTTCTAAAGAGCGCTTTCATATATATAGAATATCCTATTGTAGATAATGAATATAGTATGCCAATAATCAATATGACAGTTACCATTTCTATTAGTGTAAAACCTCTTTTCACATAATCTTTTTTTAGATTATTCAAGGCTTTATTATGTGGTTTATAACATAATGGTTTACCGTATAGTCGTAATTGCCTTATCATTTATCGAGGCTATCTTAAGTATTGTCATTTTTAGTTACTTGCAAATAAAAGTAACTAAAAAATAAAAATTATGCAATAGCACGTTTTAGCTCAGATACTTTATTTATTTTTTCCCAAGGAAGTTCTAAATCATTTCTACCAAAATGGCCATATGCTGCAGTAGGGCGATATTTGACATTTTTTAAGTCAAGTATATCTATTATCGCTTTTGGTCTCATATCAAAAACCTCTTTAATTGCTTTTTCAATTTTCTCTTCAGGAAAATATGAGCTATTAAAGGTATTTACGCTTATGGATACTGGTTCAGCAATTCCTATTGCGTATGAAACTTGTACTTCACATTTTTTAGCAAAACCTGCTGCAACAACATTTTTGGCTACATAGCGACACATGTAAGCAGCTGACCTATCGACTTTTGAAGGATCTTTCCCAGAAAAAGCACCACCTCCATGGTGTGCCATGCCTCCATAAGTGTCAACTATTATTTTACGACCTGTCAGACCACAGTCACCAACAGGCCCTCCTACTTCAAATATACCCGTTGGGTTTATGAATAATTTTGTATTTAAGGTTATAAGACTTTCTGGCAAAACAGGAATAATAATATCTTCTTTAACTTTTTTCACTAAATCATCATGTGATATTTTAGGTGAATGTTGTGTTGACAATACAATTGCTTCTATACTAGCAACATTCTTATCATCATCGTACTTTATAGTTACTTGGCTTTTCGCATCTGGTCTTAGCCAATCGTGCTTTGTTCGTCTTAATATAGCTTGTTGGCGAACTAATTTATGAGCTAGTACTATAGGAGTAGGCATATACTCTTCTGTTTCGTCACAGGCATAACCAAACATCATACCTTGGTCACCAGCTCCTTGCTCATGGTCATTTGTTTCATCCACTCCCACTGCTATATCGTGTGATTGCTTACCTATAGCATTTATTACAGCGCAGGTATTTCCATCAAAACCTATATCGCTATCGACATAACCTATGCCTTTGACAGTTTCTCTAACTATTTCTTCTATATCAACCCAAGTACCAGTAGTAATTTCTCCTGCTACTAAAATTAATCCTGTTTTTGCTAATGTTTCACAAGCTACTCTAGCATTTTTATCTTCTGAAAGTATAGCATCTAAAATAGCATCTGAAACTTGGTCGCATATTTTATCTGGATGACCCTCAGATACTGATTCTGAAGTAAAGATATGATACATGGGATATTCTCCTAAAAAATAAAGTTTATTATAAAATAAAGAGTGTTTAAATTTATTATTTTACCTACTATTTAATAATAATTCCTGAAAGACCTTGAAATCCTATGGCAGCTATAGATATAGTAATAAAACCAATAGAAACACCTTGAAAGGCTTTAGGAATAGGTGCATACGACAGCCTATCTCTACAAGCTGAAAATAAAACAAGCATTAATAAAAAGCCTAATCCGGCGCCAAATCCATATAAAGTTGCCTCTACCAGAGAGTCAAAACTTCTTAAAACCAACAATGCAACCGCAAGGATTATACAATTACTAGTAATAAGAGGTAAGAATACTCCTATTACTCTATAAAGTAAAGGATTCATCTGCTTAATTAAAGCTTCAGAAATTTGAACCATTAAAGCTATTATTAGTATGCTATTTAACGACTGTAGATATTCTATATTAAAAGGTTTAAGCACATATAAATTGAATATATAACTAGAAGATGCTGAAAGCGTCAGAACGAAAGTCGTAGCTATACCTAAGCCAATAGCGGATGAAATTTTATTACTTACCCCAAAGAATGGACATAAACCTAAAAACTTTGTTATAACAAAGTTATTTATCATTACAGTCGTTAAAATAATTATTAATAAATCTGTCGGCATATAAATAAAACTTATCTTCTTGTAAACTCTATTAAAACCCAGCTAATCTGACCATTTGGTTGCACGCCTAATCTAGATGGTATTTGCGTATTTTGTGTAGGCTGTACTTCTATGCTAAAGCTTGGAACTTTTTCTTTTAATAGTATATTTGTTATTTCAATTATTCTTGCATCCATACGAACATCATTTTGTAATGTTAAAGTCTGGTCAGGGCTAAACCAATAGCTTATAGAAATTGTATCTTGATTATCATTTGTAAGTAAAAAAGAGCGCGCTAAATCGGTTATAATTTCTTCTTGTTCTGTAGTTAATATTCTATTAGACTCACTAAACTCTAGCACACGAGAACGCAGTGCAATTTGTGATATATCCTGAGAAGGAACTTCTTCTATTAAATCCTCTACAATTATTTCTCTGTCTATAGGCTCTTCCACAGTTTTTACTATACTTACTATATCTTGAGGAGCACTACCTACATCATCCTGAGCTTCTAATGGCAGTAGTAAATTTTGGTTATTATTTTCTAGAGAATCAGTACTTGTAGAATCATCTAATATTTCCTCATCAATTATAGTATCAAGTGCTACATCCCTTCCCTCAATGTTTCCACCAAAAGATGACCTTGGGTCCAATATCCAAGTATTATCATCTGTATCATCTTGTTCTTCTACTTCTGCTCTTATGAGATCATCAACTGAATAAGATGTTTGATTTTGCTCTCGCTCTAGTCTTTGCTGTTCTCTTATTCTAGCTTGCTCTCTCTCATATACATCTCCTCTTAATGTAATAGTTTCAGGAGTTCTATATACATATTCATTGATAATAACTAAATTAGCTGTATCTTGATCTTCAGGTGCTAGATTATCAACAACTCTCCAATTTAATAAGATTCTATCTTCTTCTATATCTAAATTAGATAGCCACACAGATGCAGTCGTTGCTCTATCTCTGGCTAGATTAAGCTGGTTTATATAAGAACCTTCTACAGCAGGAGCTAGTCCTTCTATAGTGTAGTATCTTTCATACTCTGGGGTATCTAGCCTTCTTCTATTCATTTTCTGTAGCTCTAAGATACTGCCTTGGACTATTTGTGTTCTTCCTGATATTAAAATTCTATAAGTGTTTTGCTCTATTAAATTATTGTTATCGCTATCTGCATCCAAATATTGTTCCAAGTCCAAAAGACCATTAATATCATCACCTGTATAATCTGTGCCTCTGTATACTCTAACATTTCCTGAAGACTGTTCAGGAGATGCAAAAAAAGAATATTCTAAAGATATTCTTGAGAAAAAATCTGTAAAAATAAAAGATATTGGTTCACCGTGAGAAATAGGATTATATGCATGGTAAAGACCTACTTCATACCTTAATCTAAAGTTAGTTCCTCTCATTAAATGCAACATACCTATACCTTCAATTATAGAGTAACCAAAATAAGTATCTTCGAACTGCTCAGGGTAATTTTCATCTCCCACAAATACAGTTGGCTCTACAGATGCTCCAATTACGAAATAAGGTATTATTTTAAACGAGGATTCAAATAAAGGCCTAAGTCTTGCTGTTATATCTGGACCCAAATAGTTTATCCAACGTAACCTTAACCCTACATGCTGATATATAACACTTGGTTCTTCTTGTGAGTATGGGTCAGGTCTCTTTAACACATCTTCTATATATTCATATATGTAAACTTCGCCTTCAAATGCAGACTGTTCATTCCAATCACTTCCCCAGTTTACTGAACCTGCAAGTAAAGGAAGAGTTGAATTTCTTTGAGAATCAGGTAATAAAATATATCCACTTGAACCTACATAAAAGAATCTATCAAAATATTCTTGTGGATTATCACTACCAGACTGTGCAAAAAGCATAGCTGAATTATGTAGCATAAGTACTAAAGCTATTAACTTTAAGTAAATAAGTGCTGTATTTTTACTATGCTCAATAATTCTATTCATGTAGTAAGTATTTTAATATAATACTCTTATGTCATTAGGGAATTAAATATTGTAAAAATTATTTTCTTAGAATGTCCTTCTATGGTTAAAAGCTAAACCTAGAGTATTATTATCAATATATTCTACTTCAGAGCCAACAGGCAAGCCTTGTGCTAGTCTTGTAATATTTTTAGTATATGATAGAGCATGTTGCTGTATGTAGTATGCGGTCATATCACCTTCAGGGCTATTATTAGTAGCTAATATCAGCTCATCAATTGTATTCTCTTTTAGTCTATCTATTAACATAGGTATAGAAAGTTTTTTACCATCTATACCATCTATAGGAGATAGGTATCCATTTAACACAAAATAATATCCTCTATATGTTTTAGTTTTTTCAAGGCTCAATATATCAGAAGGATAATGAACTACACATATTTGATTTTTTTCACGTGTATGATCACTGCAAATATCACAAATACTTTTTTCGGTTAATGTATTACATTTCTCACAATATTTTATGTTTTCTAAAGAGTTTTGTAGTGCCTGTACTAGGCGCTCACCGGCACTACGCTCTCTTAATAAAATATGCATTGCCATACGTTGAGCTGACCTAGGGCCTACTCCGGGAAAACACTGAAATGCTCCTATCAATTCCGTGACTGAAGTACTAAAACTCATAAGCTTTTTTAATTCCAATTACCAATATCTGCACTCACACCTTCACCACCTTCTAATCCATCTGCTCCAAGGCTAAATATATCTATACCATTGGCATTATTTATCCCTGGATTTACGTATTGATATGCATTGCCCCATGGATCTTCTGGTAAGCGATCTATGTAACCTCCTGGTTTCCAAAATCTAGGTTCAGGTGTTCCTGATGGTCTTGATACCAAAGCTTCTAAACCTTGATCAGTACTTGGATATGAAAAATTATCTAATCTATACAGCTGTAAAGCACCTTCTAGTGTTCTGATATCTTGTTGTACTTTAGTAATTCTAGCTGTATCAGGTCTATCTAGAATATTAGGTAAAACAAAAGTAGCTAATATACCTAAAATTACCACTACGACCATTACCTCAATTAGCGTAAAGCCTTGTTGAGTAATAGTTGATTTATTAATAACTAAATTATTTTTTATCATTATATCCCTCACATACATTTATTTTATGAAAATACTTAAATTATAAAAATTTAATTATATAAAAAGATTAGTTATTGTTTAAAGATTCTATCATCCATTCCTGTAAATCCATAAGCTCAGAATCAGTTACTTCATGAGCTGCTCCTCTATATTCATTCCACGTTACATCATATCCTGCATCTTGCAACATATCTTTGGCTACCATAGCTAAATCAATTGGTATAATAGCATCTTGGTGACCGTGAGCTAAAAATATAGGGATGGTTTTATTTACTTCAGATGCAAATTGTTGTGCTTGAGGAAATAAAGGTATATAGGTGGATAAGCCTCCTACTCCAGCTAGTTTCTTTTCTGATAATATTGATGCATGTAAAGCAATAACGCCTCCTTGTGAAAATCCTATTAAAAATATACGATTAGAAGATATTCCATTTTTAATTTGTTGACTTATAAGAGATAATATAGAATGTATTGAATCGTTAAATTCATCAAAGTTTATAGATAAATCATTATAATCTATACTTTTAATATCAAACCACGAATTAGTCGGCATGCCGTGATTAATAGTTACTGCTCTTATAGGTGCATGAGGCATTATAAATCTCATCTTTATATCATCTGGCATGCTAAGATGCCTTGTTATCGCTTCCATATCATGACCATTTGCTCCTAAACCGTGCAGTAAAATGCAACATGCATTTGCACTAGAGGATGGCTCATGTATTAAATATTCAAGTTTCTTCATAAAGTTATTTATTGATAAAAAAGAACAGTAAAATAAAAATATCCATATATTGTATATAACACTTAGTAAGTTTACAATATTATTTTTATCATAAGGCTTATTATCATATCATTTAAGTTATTTTAATATTTTACAGAGTTGTACCATATGAATAGATTATCAATAGGAGTTTTGACATCTGGCGGTGATTCACCAGGCATGAACGCATGTATTAGAGCCGTAGTTCGGACTGCCTTATATAAAGGTTATAGTGTCTATGGAATAAAAAATGGTTATTCTGGCTTATTGCATAATGATATCATTGATATGAACTCTGATACTTCTGTAAGTGGAATAATTGCTCTAGGCGGAACTATACTGAAAACATCTAGATGTAAGGAATTTTATCATAAAGAAGGCAGGCAAGTAGCAGCTGAATGCTTAAAACAAAGGAACATAAATGCACTTATAGTAATAGGAGGCGACGGCTCATTCACTGGTGCATCTTTATTAAGTGAAGAGCAAGGTATACCTGTTATTTGTCTACCAGGGACAATTGATAATGACATTTATGGTACTGATATGAGCATTGGTTACGATACTGCTATAAATACAGCTCTGAGTGCAATAGATAAAATAAGAGATACGGCAACTTCTCACGAGAGGATTTTTTTAATCGAAGTTATGGGGCGAGATAGCGGGCACATAACTGTTGCCACTGCTATATCTTCAGGAGCCGAAAAAGCTATAGTTCCTGAGCATACAAAATCATTTGAAGAGGTAGTTAATCAAATAAGAAATTGCGCTTCTTGTAAAGAAGGCTCTTCTATTATTATTTTAGCTGAAGGCCTTCATAAAGGAGAAGATGCTAAACTAATAAAAGCTATAAGTGACCTAGAAAATGAAGAAAGGATTCGATATACAAGATTAGGGCATATTCAAAGAGGAGGCTCTCCATCAGCATATGATAGGATATTGGCATCTAGGCTTGGAGTAGCTTCAGTACATGCCTTAGAAGAAGGCCAATCAAATATTATGATAGGTCTGATTTCAGGTAAAATCAAATATACTCAAATATCAGAAGCAATAAGCAAAACAAAAGATATAAATCAATCATTGTATTCATTAGTTGATATTTTGCATTAATCTAATTAGACTAATATAATATATCTATATATCCTTTTACTATTAGTACGTAATAATAATGTGTTTACTTTGTCTATAATGGTCAATACTATATAAACTATGAATAGTTAGCTTACACTTATATTAATGATAATCAACAAACTAACTATAACCAATTATTTTCAATATGTTGAGAGTTAGCAAGCTCTAGCTTCAAAGGTAATTTTTTAAACCTAATGCTTTGTAAAATGGTTCAATTTTTATATTTAGCTCGTCCCATTCGTCTTTGGGATTTGATGAGTTTACTAGCCCTACTCCTGCATATATAGATAATTTTTTAGGCTGTATTAACGCAGACCTTATAGAAACAGCAAAGCTGAATTTATTTTTGCCTGCATATCCCACAAAGCCAGAATACCATCCTCTATCATGAAGCTCTATATTTGAAATTTCTCTAATTGCATTTATTTTAGGAGAGCCTGAAACCGCAGCAGTTGGGTGAATTAATTTAGGTAATTTAATTAATTCATTAAAGTTATTTATCTTTGCTGAAAACGCATAGTAAAGATGTCTCAAATGAGGTAATTTAATTTCCTTTGGTAGCCTATCTTCTCTTATATCAATACAAAATTGTCTTAATATACCTCTAATATCGTCTATTACTAAAGAATGTTCTAACTCTAATTTTTTATCATGCAACATAGATGTTTTATTATGTTTATTTATAGGCATAGTTCCAGCGAGAGCTTCTGTTTTTATAATCCAATTATTTAAGGTTTTGCTATTTTTAGGAATAGCTGTAAGTAGATTTTCCGGAGAGCAACCGATAAAAAAGTCTTTACCATCTAAATCTATGAGGAAAGAATGACTTTTTATTAGATAATTTTGTAGTTTATTTAATAATATAAACGGGTCTATAGTCTGTTTGAGTCTTATCTCTGTGAGTCGTGATAGAACTATCTTATTTATATCATCAGCATTTGTATTTAATTTTGATATTTGCGGATTAAGTTTATCTATAGCATTTTTAGCTTGAGCATGCCATATATCGAAATTTATTTGATTACTCTTAGTTTCTGTAATAGATATTTCCTTAAATAAGCTTCTATCAAAAGATGTATTTTTTAATGATTTGGAAATATAATTCATGAGTATTTCGTCGTGATTATGTATCTTCTGTATTATAAGAGAGGTTTTATTTTTCTTACTTATAATAGCAATTTTTGGCGCTACAAATAAAAAATCATCCCATTTAGACCATCTATTATCGCCTTTTTTACTTTCATAATTTACATTATCTATTTTAAAGCAGTGACCTCCTATATAAAAATAATTACTTGATAGGATATTAGTAAATGAGCCTTGGAATGAATCTGTTTCTCCTTTGATTATGTTTAAGGGTAAAATCCCTGCTATAGAAAATGTTTTATCTTTATTAGAAAAAAATAAGCGTGGATGAGTGGGTTGCTCTGAGAGCCATAAAAGCAAATCGTTTTGTGTCCAAAATTTTTGCATTTCAATGCGGATATAATTGTCTTTTGGACCTTCAGATTCTAATATACTAATTAGTTTTTTTAAGCTTAGATTAAAATCTTCTAGTATAGAAATCATCAATAATTAACTTAAGAATCTGATAATAGATGGGTTAGCTTTTTTTATAAGTATAAAAGCTATGGTAATAGCTGTAAGAACTTAGGTAACTCTTCTAATACAGCGGTCAATGCTTTGCCTCTATGACTTAATTTTTGTTTTTCATTCATCGATAACTCTGCTGCAGTTTTAGATATTTTATCTATAAGAAAAACACTATCATAGCCAAATCCTTCAGTACCTCTTGGTTCATAAGCTATAGATCCTTGCCAAAATTTTTGTACGATTAAAGGAGTGGCTTCAAGCTTAGGAAGGATGATAACTATAACACAGCAGAAATATGCAAACCTATCTTTGCCCTTAAAAGAGTTCATATTTAGTAGTAATTTTTCTATATTTTTTGATGAGTCACTTTCCTCTCCTGCATATCTAGCTGAGTATATACCAGGCTCGCCATTTAGGGCTGGTACTATTAACCCTGAATCATCAGCAAGAGAGATATATGAAGTAAAGCTTAATGCGTATCTAGCTTTTATAATTGAGTTTTCCATAAAAGATAATCCATTCTCTGGTGGACTATCTATTCCAACTTCGCTTTGGGGTATTAGATTGTATTTGCTTAAATCAAAATAGTTTTGAAATTCTTTTATTTTACCTTCATTAGAAGTCGATAATATTATATTGATTTTATCATTCATAGATAACCTTTGTTTTTTGCATTTCATCTTTTGGCTAAGAAGGAATATATTTTCTATATACTATATTCCTTATAAGCATTATCATAAATAAAGGCACTATAAATAACATGTAATTAAAGAAAACCAATGATTTATAGGCAATTACATAAATATTATTGAGCTCTAAAAACGTGGATTTCAGTAAAGATAAAGTATTGTCAAATGGCTCTAAACCCAACTCTATATTTAAGAAATAAACCATACCAACCCATCCGCTGAATAAAAGGTTATCATCATTTGTAACATAATAAGATATAACTCCTAATAACAAAGGTAGTAAAATAAAATTGCATGCAATAAAATATAATATGTATCTATTTGATAAGCCTAATTTTGTTAGTGTATAGTAAAAGTTTAAAAATATCTTATCTTTGAATGAGCCACTTATCCTTTGTATATTAAGCACATTAAAAGTAAAATCCTTATGTAATTCCTTATTAGTTCCGTTTGATAATACATTTAAGTATATGCTTTGAATGTTTTCAAGCTTCTTTTTAGCTATGTACTTTTGTTCTATATTTGTGGTTGTTAGATATTTATTTATAGCCGATTCTTGAGTAGGAATTTGTTGTATATTATCTTTGGAGCGATTCCAAGTACAGTCTTCAAACTTTATACTTTCTATTCTTGCATTGGTCAAATCTAACGCTCTTAAATCACACGATACTAGCTCTAGTTTATTTATTAAGTTTGTGAAAGTCCATTTAGCATTTGATAAGTCAAAAAGTGATATTTTTTCCAATTGTAAAATACTTCCTATGTGTCCATTAAAATCAAATATATTTACTTTTGTATTTTGAATTTTACTTGGTTTTTCTATTTGAATTTTATCTATTTTGAAGCTTTCAATTGCTAATCTATCACAATTAAATCTCTGAGTAATTTTATTATTTTTTAAGTTCATCCCAGATTTACAAATGACTTGTTCTAGTGTCCAGTTTTTATAATAACATTTTTCAATATCTAGATTTTTATAAAAGGCACAAGAATTAAGTATTGCAAGCGAGCTACAGCTACAGCCTAAAAATTTTGTATCACTTAAAAAGCCACTTTTAATGCACTCAAAGTTTGAGTATCTTTCCTTCTTAAATAGTACTATATCATTAAAGGTACAATCTTTAAACGATAGCTTCTTCTTATATATATTATCACTAAAAGAAGTCTTTACGCTAACCTTAGTTTGATAAAACTCTACATCATGCTCAAATGTGCTAGCTAATATATTCAAATTTGTGGCTATATTCACTGAGCCTAATAAAAAACTTGATTTAAATTCACATTTTTTAACAGATAAGCCTTCTTTAAAATGAACACTCACCCATCTAAGTGAAAATGGAAACTGACAGTTTACAAACTCTACATCTTTGCTAAAGCGTTTACTTCTTAAATTAAACTCTGGAAATATAAAGCCATCAAAATAATAGTGCATTCCTCTTTGTTTATTGATGTACATTAGTAATCTATCAAAAGCATTTGCAAATTCTTCTTGTTTACCAGATGCATCAAAGTGATGAAATACGCATAAATTGTGAGCATATACCGGATGAGAACAGGCAACTTGAGTATTACCAATGGTATATTTACAAGTAGCAGTTTTCATGAGTTAAAATAACGTAAATACTATTAATAATTTTAAAGCTTAGAAATATTTTCTTATCTCTCCTACACCATATAAGTTAGTTATGCATCTATCACATATGTTGGAATGTTCTGGATCAGATGATAGTTCTACATAATGCCAGCATCTCTCACATTTATTATGATTAATTTTTGTTATATCAACTTTTATATAAATATTATTTTTTATCTCATTATTTGAAAAATCAATTTTTTTCAGATTTACAACATAGCTGAGACACTATTAGGAAAAATTTCAATTCGTCCATCATTGGTTCTAAAAGATTAAAGCTAGACTCATCTAGAGTTAAGTCCACTTTTACTTCTAATGAACCACCTATTTCTTCTGTTTGCCTTTTTTCTTCGATTGACTTATTAACTACTTCTTTTATTAACATTAGTTTTGACCATATTTCTTTATCTGTTCGTTTTTTTATTTCTTTTATTTCTTCAGATTGATAATACCAAGTTGTCAAGAAAACACTATCTTCTTTATCACCGGGAATATATGAATAAATTTCTTCAGCTGTAAAGCTCAATATAGGCATTATCCAACGAGTCATCATATTTACTAAATGATACATAGAGCTTTGAGCTGACTTTCTGGATAGAGATTTTTCAGCTAAAGTGTATTGCCTATCTTTTAATATGTCTAGATAGATAGATCCTAATGTTTTAGAGCAAAACTCATGAACTAAACTGATAACCTCTGTGTATTTGTGATGGTGAAATAAATTTTTGAGCTTACTTTCTGTATTATACCCTTCTTCCAAAACCCATAGGTCTATTTCTACTAAATTTTCATAACTTACAATACTCGTACCAGGGTCAAACTTATCTAAGTTAGCTAATAAATATCTAGCTGTATTTCGTATTCTTCTATAAACATCAACAACATGTTTTAGTATTTCATCTGAAATAGGCATTTCCTTCTTATAGTCTAAAATAGCTATCCAAAGTCTAAGTATATCGGCACCATATTTATCTGTTATTTGTTTAGGAGAAATAACATTTCCTATAGATTTAGACATTTTCTGGCCTTTACCATCTACAGTCATACCATGAGATAAGATGGCTTTATATGGAGAAACTCCGTTTATAATGGTTGAAGTCAGCAATGACGACTGAAACCATCCTCTGTACTGGTCACCTCCTTCTAAATAAATATCTGCAGGTAAAAACTCATCAGTATCTCCATGTAAGTCAATCCTGGAATTTAAAACAGATAAATGAGTACTGCCAGAATCAAACCAAACATCAAGTACATCGAGTATTTTCATGTATTTATTTTCATCTACGCCTAACTCAGATAAAGATAAATTGAACCAAGCATTTATACCTCCTTTCTCTATTTTTTTAGCGACTTCTTCCATTAGCCGCTCTAACTCAGGGTGGAAATCAAATGTCTTGCGATTCACTATTATTGCAATAGGGGTCCCCCAAGTTCTCTGGCGAGAAATACACCAATCAGGCCTATTTCCAACCATTCCTTGCATACGTTCTTTACCCCAAGATGGCATCCAATTTACAGAATCAATTGCTGCAAATATTTTACTATTTAATTCTGGATGACTGAGGTGTATAAAGTATTGTGGTGTCGCTTGGAAAATTAAAGGGCTTTTATGCCTCCAACAATGTGGGTAACTATGAGTTAGCTTATTGTGCTTTACTAGAGTCTTTTTATCTTTTAAGTAACCTATAATAATATCGTTTACTTTATTTAAATGATATCCGCCAACTAAAGGTACATCATCAAAATAAACGCCATTTGTTGAGATAACTTTTCTGGGTTCTTGATTATTTTTTTTACAAATTAAGAAGTCATCTACTCCATGAGAACCGGCAGTATGTACTATACCAGTACCTGTATCATCGTCAACATGATCACCTACTAAAATCTTAACCCCTCTTTCTTCATGGCAATGTTTTACACTTAAGTTTTGTAATAAAGAACCTTTTATCGTATATATTTTCTCAAAGTCGTCATAATTAAATTCCTCCATCAAATCTTTCAGCCTGGTTTCTAGAACTAAATAGTTCTTTGGCAATTCGTCTTGTTTGATTTTGACATTTATTACTGCATAATCATAATCACTATGGAGCGATAATGCTTGATTACCCGGTAAAGTCCAAGGAGTTGTAGTCCACGCAATCAAAGATAAATTATCCAGTTTAAGACCAGAGATACTGTTAAACTTATTTATATTCAATAGATCAAATGCCACGTATATAGAGTCAGATAACTTATCTCTATATTCTACCTCTGCTTCAGCTAGAGCACTTTGACAATCAAAGCACCAGTGAACCGGTTTTTCTCCTCTTATAAAGTAACCTTTTTGTATAATTTTCGATAATGTTCGAACTGAGTCAGCTTCTACTTGAAAATCCATAGTTTTATATGGTTTTTCCCAATCCCCTATTACTCCTAATCTGATAAAATCCTTTTTTTGTCGTTCGATAAATTTTTCCGCGTACTCACGACACTTATCACGAAATTCATTTGCATCGAGTTTTTTATTTACTCTCCCGTATTTTTCTTCTATTTTGTGTTCTATTGGCAAGCCATGACAATCCCAACCAGGAACGTAAATAGAATCTTTATCAAATAGAAGTTGTGCTTTGGATATTATATCTTTTAATACTTTATTAACTGCGTGTCCTAAGTGTATATCACCATTAGCATAAGGAGGTCCATCATGTAAGATAAATTTAGTTTTTCCTTTATATTTATCTCTGATTTTTTTATATAAGTTATTTTTATACCATTTTTCTATGAATATAGGCTCTTTTTTAGGTAAATCACCTTTCATAGGAAAATTTGTTTTTGGTAAATTTAACATGGCTTTATAACTTTTATTTTCACTTTGGCTCATTACTCCCTACCTTATGCTAGTTAGCTATTATACTTTATATAAGAGTTTAATATATTATTTATTAATATATCTTTACTGTCAATCTTGTTTTTTTAACGACTCTACTTCTTTGCTAAAGTCATCTATTTGTTTAAATGATTTGTACACCGAGGCAAAACGCACATACGCTACATGATCTATTTTTTTTAATTGCTCAATTACCAGATCTCCTATTACTTGAGAAAGTACTTCTTTTTTACCCATTTTAAATAAACTTTCGTTGATTTTATATATTGCCACTGTTAAATCTTCATACTTAAAATCTCTTTTATGCAAAGCGACTTTGATGCTAGTTCTTAGTTTATCTTCATTAAATTTTTCAACGACACCATTACGTTTTATAACCTTAGGAAGGTCAAGGTCAGCCATTTCTATAGAAGTAAATCTTAATTTGCATTCTAAACATTCTCTCCGCCTTTTTATTTGAGCGCCATTTGCTATAATTCTAGAATCTATGACTTTAGTATCTTTGAATTGACAAAAAGGACATATCATAAAAACCTCACCTCAATTTATACTAAATTAAATGAAAATATCAAATAATATATATGTAACAAAGAACAGCAATATTAATGCTAGTAGCTTATCTACTATATAGCTATACCGTAAAAACCTAATACGAATAATAGCTCTGGAAAATATAATCCCAACAAATGTAAACCAGGAAAATGTAGATAAAATAAAAAAAATTGCCAGAAATAACTGTAATGTTAATGTAATTTTATCAGCTAACGGCACAAGGATACTTAAAAAAAATAATATAGCCTTTACATTTAAAAGGTTTGTTAATAAACCTATAGTATAAGAATATACAGAAGAACATTCATTATATTCATTATTATTTTTATCTTTATCATTTGAGTTATCATTCTCATTATATCTTTTAGAGCTAATTAAGTTCCATGCTATGTAAGTTAAATATCCTGCACCCAATAGTGCTATAGTATTATAAACAATACTAGAGCTATTTATAAATTCACCTAAACCTAAAAGTATAATAGATACGTGTACTGCTATTCCTGATGCTATACCTATTGCGCAGATGGTAGAGTGTTTATGTCCATACTTGGTACTGTGATTTATAATTATAGTAAAATCCGGCCCAGGACTCATCAGAGCAAACAAGTGAGTTATCATTATAGAAAATATAATAGACAATTTTCATCCTTTATTTGAAACTTAAACTTCTTTATCTGTATCAAGCATTTGATTGACTTTTTTGAAGCTCATATGTCTAATATCATTTCCTTTGACTACAAAGATAACATAGCCTGCTATTTCCCTTGCGTATTCTCCAATTCTATGTAAGGCATGTAGTATCCAAAATAGATTTAGTGTGCGTGGAATACTCATAGGGTCCTCCATCATATAAGTGACCAAAATCCTCATAGTATTTTTATACTCCACATTTAGTTCTTCGTCTCTTCGTACTACTTTTATTGCCATTTCAGTATTAAAATCTGCAAAAGCATCAAGAGTATCCTTTACCATTTCATTTACTGTGGTTTCTACATGTTTAATATCACTAAATATGTCTACTTTATCATTATACCCTAATATTTTACCAGAATAATTGGCTATATTATTAAGATGGCTTCCCACATTTTCCAAATCACCGGCAACGCGACTAACTGCTATAACAAACCTTAAATCACTAGCAGCTGGGTGTCTAATTGCTAAGATATCCGTACAGTCAGAATCTATTTCTATTTCAAATTCACTTATAGCATGAGATAACTTCTTTACTTCTTCTATTAAAATTAAGTCACGATTTTTTACAGCTTGAGAAATTTTTATAAATTGCTGTTCAACAAGACCGCCCATCGACATGAGTTTGGATTTAATTTTCTCTAAATCATTATCAAATAAATGTGATATATGCTTGGTGTTGAGCTCTAAGTTGTTCACTTTCTATCCCCTATTATTAAAATTTAACCATATCTACCGGTTATATAATCTTCTGTTTTTTGTTTTTTTGGCTTTGTAAAGATGATTCTAGTTGTACCAAACTCAACCATAGAACCCATATACATAAATGCTGTATAATCAGATACTCTCGATGCTTGTTGCATATTATGAGTTACTATGACAACTGTGTATTTATCCTTAAAAGTATGAATCAATTCCTCTATTTTAAGAGTTGATATAGGATCTAAGGCAGAAGCAGGCTCATCTAGCAATAAAACTTGTGGTTGAACGGCTATAGCGCGTGCTATGACTAGTCTTTGTTGCTGCCCTCCTGATAAACCTAGAGCATTATCATTGAGTCTATTGCTTACCTCTGTCCATAAAGCAGATGCTCTTAGAGCGCTTTCAACTCTATCAGAGAGCTCATTTTTATTATTTATACCATGAATTCTCAATCCATAAGCAACATTCTCAAAAATACTTTTTGGGAAAGGATTAGGCTTTTGAAACACCATACCAACTTTTTGTCTGAGCTGAGAAATATTGATATTTTGGTTGTAAATATCATAATTTGCTATATGGATTTTACCTTTTATTTTGCAAGTATCTACAAGGTCATTCATTCTATTAAAGCAACGTAATAAAGTTGACTTACCACATCCACTTGGACCTATAAAAGCAGTAACTTTATTGTTTGGGATTTGCATATTAATATCAAATAACACTTGTTTATCGCCATAAAATAAACATAGGTCCTTCGTCTCTACTGCAATATCGCTTATAGAGTGGCTATCTGTTTTACTATAATTTTTAATTTCTTCCATTATCCTAATCTGTTATTAGAAAAGTTTTTTAAGAAAATTATGCTTCTAAAGATTTATATTTTTCTCTTAGGTGATTTCTCACTTTAACAGCTGTAAAATTTAGAATCATGATAATTAATAATAATAATAGAGAAGCAGCATAAATCAAAGGCCTACTAGCTTCTATATTAGGACTTTGTAGCGCAACATCGTGTATATAAAATCCTAAATGCATTATTTTTTGATCTAGGTGTATAAAGGGAGGTATTCCATCTATAGGTAAGTTTGGAGCTAGTTTAACCACTCCAACTAACATTAAAGGAGCTACTTCGCCTGCTGCTCTAGCTATAGCTAGGATGATACCAGTCATTATAGAAGGAGTTGCCATAGGTAAAATAATCTTAAACAATGTTTCTGCTTTATTTGCCCCTAGCGCCAAGCTAGCCTCTTTTAGAGACCTTGGTATTCTCGCAAGCCCCTCTTCAGTGGCAACTACTACTACAGGAATAGTAAGCAAAGCTAGAGTTAAAGATGCCCATAATAAGCCCGGCGTACCAAATACAGGAGTAGGTAGATATTCTTTATAAAATATCTCATCTATCCTACTACCGAAATAATAAATAAAAAAACCTAAGCTAAAAATACCATATACCACAGAAGGTATACCAGCAAGGTTATTAATAGCTATTCTAATTATTCTAGTTATGATATTTGACTTGCTATATTCATGTATATAAATAGCAGTTATAACTCCTAGAGGTGTCACCATGATTGTCATTATAAATACCATTAAAACTGTGCCAAAAAGAGCAGGAAATATGCCTCCAGCTGTATTTGATTCTCTAGGTGGCTCAGATAAAAACTCCCATACCTTGTCCATGAATAAAGTTACTCGACTAAAAAAACCTAAGCTATTGGGACTATAGATCCTATTTACATTAGATAATAATACTCTAGTAACCGTCTCATCACTTAATCTCAAATCAATATAGCCAATCCCTTCAATTTGTGCTTTAAGCTCTTGATTTATTTTATTAAGCTCATCATATTTCGAATTAAATTCTGCGATTTTTGCATTATAATCCATTGAGTCTAATTCCTGAATCATCCCATCTAGCTCTAAGCGCCTTCTATCTAAGCGTAATTGCTCTATTTGATAGTTTAGAGAACCTATATCATTTATAAGTAAAGAATCAATTCTTGAGCGGACTTCATCGACTTGACTGAGAGCATGACGTAGTTCATTTTCAATTTGAGAGACATTATCCTCACTATAAGGTAAAGGGGCTTTATCCTTTATATAGAGCTGTTCAATTGTTGCGTATAGAATACCTCCTTCGAACTGCTCTACAGTAAATATATTATCCGGATAGTTTAAATTTTGAATACCTGATTCACATATCCAGCCAAATTCAGAGCTGAAAATTTCTCTTGCTCCGAAATGATAAAAATTCATCGTAATGGTATCTATAGAAGGATCTATTATATAGCCAGTTTCCCTCATAATATTGGATGCTCTATCTTCAGATCTTGTTTCAACAGCATATATTCTTTTTATAGACGGACTACCAGATATACAAGAGTTTTCATATTCAAAAGAAGCAACGTTTTTGGGTATAAAGTAAATTAAACCTTGATAAAGAATCAGCGTAAATAAACCTAAAATTAAAATAATGCTCACGGATATGCTACTTGCTTGTATCCATATCCATGGTTTGCCAGACTTAAACCAGGAATAGCTTTTAGATTTTATTGAATGAGAATCCTTTTTATCTTCAAATATCATTGCATTAAAATTGATAAACTAAAATTTATAAATTCCTGTATTTATTATGTAAGCTTTGCCTTATGAACTCGGCTAGTGTGTTAAATAAAAATGTAAATACAAATAGTACTAAACCTGATAAAAACAGTATTCTATAATGACTGCTTTGAGCCACTGACTCTGGTATTTCTATTGCTAGATTAGCAGATAGTGTCCTCATACCATTAAATAAATTCCATTCAGTCAAAGGTGTATTACCTGATGCCATAAGTATAATCATAGTTTCACCTACTGCTCTACCCATGCCTATCATCACTGCTGAAAAGATAGCAGGGCTTGCAGAAGGAAGTACTACTCTAATCAATGTTTGCCAGCTATTAGCACCTAAAGCAAAAGAGCCGTAGCTTAAACTACGTGGTACTGTAAAAATAGCATCTTCTGTAATTGAAAATATGATAGGAATAGTAGCAAACCCCAAGGCTATACCAATTACTATTCCATTGTATTGATTCCATGCTATATCATAATTTAAAATCAACCAAGTTCTTAGACTATTATCAAAGAATACAGAAGATATACCATCTCCTATTAATGAGACTAAGAAAAAATATAATATTATTAAAGGTAAGAGAACTATAGGATAATTCCCTTCGATTCTTTTACTTACCTTTCTTATAGGGAATATATCAATAACCCATGCTAATAGTATAACTGATATAGGGAAAAATATTATTCCTATAAAGAAATGTAGCAAAAAATTTTCCACAAGAGGGGCTAAGAAAAATGCTGCAAGGAGACCAATGATTACAGTTGGAAATGCTTCAATTAACTCTATAGAAGGCTTTATAATTCTTCTTAGCTCTGGCTTCATAAAGTATGCAGTATAAATAGCGCTTGTAACAGCTATAGGGATAGCAACTATAAGAGCGTAAAATGCAGCCTTTAATGTACCAATAATCAATGGTATTAGACTAAGCTTAGGTTCATAGTCATCATTAGCACTAGTAGATTGCCAAACATAATCAGGTTCAGGATAATTTTCATACCAAACTTCTTGCCATAGTGATTTGATAGAGACATCACTGTGATGATTATCTAAGCTAAATGTATAGTAAATTTTTTTATTATCTTCTAATAGTAATAAATCAGATTTTGGAGATAAAGCAGCAATTGTTAACCCGCTTGGCTTTTCAAAGAAGTCATTAAATAAGTTGCTATCTAGTGAATGTTTTTCAGAAGTTGTATTAAAGTAGTTAATATGATTAAGTTGGTCTACTACTGCAAAATCTTTTTTTCCTTGTGAGAACATTAAAAAGTATTTATCAGATATATCTACTGTAAAATGTCTGAATACTTCTAAAGTAAAATGCCCTGCGCTTTGTCTAGTCATCGCTGCTTGGTAGACTATACCTTGATTGTCAATTGCTATTATTGAAGCTTCCCCTAGTAGGAACTCTACATTAACTATTTGTCTAGGTACATTTGCATGTTCGTCTCCAAGTCTATCAAATAAAGAGCTATTTCTTACAAAGACTAATTCATCCCCTTGTTCATTTAAGTTAAAGACATCAATATTTCCATTTTTGCTCACAAAGTAAACCCATTTTAATAACTCATCTACTAAAATATAATCAAACTCAATCGGGCTTTTTATTTGTATTGGCTCCTCTTCTAAGGTTAAATCACCTGTTATAAAATTCTCTTTTATGATGTAATTTAGTATTTCTAGATTTATTTCCCCTTCTTTTTCTGTCTTTGCTATAAATATAAGGCGTTCTGAGTTAAAACGAAAAGCTATACTTTGAGGCACTCCTTCAAATACAAAAGACCTATCAGGAAATAATCTTATCAAATCTGGATTTACTTGTAATGTTCCATTAACATATGAAGATGAAAACTCTGGTTTATATACTACTACTGAGTTATCTCGTCTGACTAAAGCAACTTCAGGTTTATTTATACCATTATTTGCAATAAGTGTAACTTTTGAATTCTCTTCTCTATTATTTAGCTCATTCTCATTTTGTATTTCAGATTGATTTATGGAAATAGGATTTATTTGCTTTGGCTCCTCTTCATTTGTGTAATAGCCAATCAGTCTACCAGTTTTAATATCAAAAAATACACCCTCATTTTGATCGGTTAAAATAAAAGATATCTGGTTTTGCTCATCTATATCCATATATAGAGTATCACCAGATGGTAATATTGGACCAGATATGCTATAACTATCCAGCGGCTCTAGTTTGGCGTTTGCAAATAAAGGTAATGCTTGTTTAAATAAAAAAACAAACATAGTCATTACTAAAGCAATTATACTTATTCCACCTATGGATATAACTATTTTCCATGCTATATTTTTGACTTGTCTTACTTTTTCTAGAGGAGTGGACGAGAATGGGGAAAAATCACTCATATATTCATGCGCTTCTCAATAATTGAATTTGATTATAATTAATGTTAATAGAGCTTATTATTTTGTTAGCACAAAGCTCATTATAATCTTATTATTTTCGATTAAAAATAATTCTTCATCTTCTACTTTATAGTTATTAACATTTTCTAGTAAATTGATGAATTTATCTTCTTGCTGTTGAAATGCACAGAAAGCTTTAGTTGAAATGATTTCATTAAAGTTTATTTCATTTGTATTTGTAGATATGTATAAGTTGCCTCTAATTCTATTACATCCTGCAAATCCACTAAAACTTTTTCTATCGTCTGAAAACTCCAGGTTTATAACCGAATTATCTATAGGAGGTACTATGCTATCATTTTCGTAGAAATTATGTATTGTCCATGACGACAATAGAGTATTCTGCACAATTATATCTTTAGAGTTGTTTATATTGTTAGGGGAACTTTTTTTTATATGGGATATATATAAATAACTTTGGATTTTGTATTCGCTAGAATAGCTATATGGACTAATGATTATAAGTGAATAAAATAAAACTGCAGATAGTGCATTTACTTTCATAAATTATATGGCCCAAGTATTGAATAAATAATGCAATAAAATCATAATATTAATGATTTATCAAACACATTTTTACATATAGCTATGTATTAGTTAATTTAGTTATTTTACAAAAAATTAAATATAAAGCTATATATAAGTAACATTTTAACACTAAAAATACTAGACATCTTAAGATAAAATATATATTAATATAAATATATTTATAGAAAAATCTTTTTTACTTTGTTAAAATGTTTTTTGATATATTATAAATTATTATGTTTATTAATAATTACATTTATGCGATTTATATATAATTTTTAATCTATGAGGCAAAAAATTATGAATGAAGAAATTTTTTATCCATCGAATACAATAATAGAAAATGCTAATATTAAAGAATATAAAGAACAATATGCATCTTCCTTAGAAAATCGTGAGCTGTTTTGGGAAAATCAAGCAAAAACTTTGGAGTGGTTTCAACCATGGGATAAGGTTCTAGATAGTAGCAATAAACCTTTTTATAAGTGGTTTACTGGAGGTAAAACAAATATTATCTTAAATGCTATAGATAGGCATATTAAAACCTGGAGAAAAAATAAACTAGCTATCATATGGGAAAGTGAAAAAGGTGATAAGAAAACTTTTTCATACCATCTATTAAATAGAGAAGTGTCTAGATTTGCCAATATACTAAAAAGTATGGGAGTAAGAAAAGGAGATACAGTAACTATATATATGCCTCAAATACCTGAGATGCTTTTTGCAATGTTAGCTTGTGCAAAAATAGGGGCTGTTCACAGTGTAGTATACGCTGGATTTAGCTCCGAAGCATTGCATGATCGTATAGTTGATTCAAAAAGTAGAGTTTTAGTTACAGCAGATGGAGGGCATCGAAGAGGAAAAATAATAGACCTGAAATCTATAGCTAATACCGCAATGGAAAAATCTCCTAATATAGAGATTTGTATAGTAGTGAAAAATACAAATCATGATGTAGAAATGATTGAAGGCAGAGATTTGTGGTATGGCGCTCTTAGAAATTTACCTATAGCATCTCCAAAATGTGAAACAGAAGTAATGGATGCAGAAGATCCTTTATTTATATTATATACCTCCGGAACCACAGGTAAACCTAAAGGATTGGTCCACACTCATGGTGGATACTCTGTATATACGTCTATAACACATAAAATGATATTTGATATAAAGGATGATGATAGATATTGGTGTGCAGCCGACCCAGGATGGATAACAGGACATAGTTATATAGTTTACGCACCTTTAATTAACGGATCTACTATAGTCATATATGAAGGCGCCTTAAATTATCCATATACCAATAGAGTATGGAGCATAATAGAAAAGTATGAAGTATCCATACTATATACGTCACCAACTGCTATTCGCAGTCAAATGAGATTTGGGGATTCGTGGCCTAATCGTCATGATTTAAGTTCCTTAAGGATTTTAGGTAGCGTTGGTGAACCTATAAATCCAGAAGCTTGGCGCTGGTACTATAAAGTAATCGGTAAAGAAAAATGCCCAATTATGGATACATGGTGGCAAACTGAAACAGGTGGAATAATAATTACTCCATTACCAGTCATTCCTCTAAAACCAGGATCTGCTTCTTTTCCTTTCTTTGGTAATGATTTAGCTGTAGTAGATGAAAAAGGCAATGAATGCAAGCCTGGAGAAGAAGGTTTGTTAGTCATAAAGAACCCCTGGCCAAGTGTTGCCAGAACTATATTAGGAGATAGTGATAGATACGTTTCTCAATACTGGGAGAAATTTAAAGAACAAGGTTGGTATTTAACAGGTGATTCTGCACGTAAAGACGCTGATGGGTACTATTGGGTTATAGGTCGTGTAGATGATGTAATTAAAGTCAGTGGATATAGACTTGGAACAGCAGAAATAGAGAGTGCTTTAGTTAGTCATCGTGCTGTTGCAGAAGTGGCTGCTATTGGCTTACCTCATGAAATAAAAGGTAATAGTATACACACTTATGTTATTCTCAAAAATGGCTTTACTGGTAGTTATGAACTAGTAAAAGAACTAAAACAGCATGTTAGAAATGAAATGGGGGCAATTGCAATTCCAGAAGAAATTAATTTTGTCGAAACATTACCTAAGACTCGTAGTGGCAAAATTATGAGACGAGTATTAAAATCACAGGCTTTAGGTCAGGATACAGGAGATACTTCTACTTTAGAAGATTAAAAAAACAAAAACTTGAACTGTAAACAACATAAAATAAATACAGTTTATTCTAAAAAATTAAATTTTATAAATAGCCAAGTTTAAATTCTTGGCTATTTATGTTAATTTTTATACCTACTAGAAAAAAACTAAGGTACTTAATTTATAATTCAGTAAAACAACTACAGCTTGGCAGAGAGTATAGCAGACAATAAACTATCAATTCAAACTATGTGGTATTTTAGCAATTAGATGTGTATCTCATACATATTTTAAAGAATAGAATCTTCTAAAGAAGATTCTATTCTTTAAAATTAATATATTTCACTTTTTATACTTAGTGAGATATTGATAAGATAAATATCTTTTAAGGAATTTTATTTTGTCCAATTTTTTTAATATAACTTTAAATTACGAAATTATATTACTTACAATTAATTTAATATACTGTTAAAAAATCAAATTTCTTTGCAAAGCCAAGTCAAAAATCGAACTAAACACATTAACTTTGATTCAAGTCAAGGTATTTCACTTTAACAAAAAGATAATTTTCAAAGCACTTTATTTAGGATATTATTATGAATATAAGTAAATCACCATTAGCTTATCACGCTTTGTGTAAGCCAGTAGGGGCAGTGTGTAATCTGAGGTGTAAATATTGTTTTTACTTGAGCAAAATGAATCTTTATCCAGATAGTGACTTTTTCATGCAGGAGGAAACTCTTGAAGAGTATATCAGACAGTATATTAACTCTCAAGATACCTTAGATATTAATATTGCTTGGCAAGGCGGTGAACCAACTCTAATAGGTTTAGATTTCTTTAAGAAGATGACGGAATATGTTAATAAATACAAGAAAAAAGAACATAGAATAACCTATGCATTACAAACAAACGGCACAAAACTAGATGGAAATTGGTGTCGATTCTTTAAACAGTATCGGTTTCTTATTGGATTAAGTATCGATGGTCCTGCTGAATATCATGATACATATAGAGTTGATAAAGAAAATAACGCCACCTTTAACCAGGTACTAAGTGCTGCAAAATTACTTCAAGAATATAAAGTAGATTTTAATACACTTACGACTGTTCATTCTGCAAATGCCGACCACCCTCTTGAAGTCTACAAATTTCTAAGGGATAAATTAGGCTCAAAATATATGCAGTTTATTCCTATAGTTGAAAGAGTGAACGAAACTGGATTTCAAGAAGGTAATACAGTAACTGAGCGTTCTGTTAAAGGGAAGCAGTACGGTGAGTTTTTATCGACTATATTTGACGAATGGGTAAGAAATGACGTAGGTGATGTATTTGTCCAATTATTTGACGTCACTCTTTCTGCATGGTATGGAGCCCCGCCATCACTTTGCATATTCGCCCCAACATGTGGTAGATGCGTTGCAGTTGAACACAATGGAGATACTTATGCATGTGATCACTATGTCGAGCCTAAATACTTTTTGGGAAACTTAATGGAAAAACCACTAAGAGACATGCTACAATCAAAAGAGCAAATTAAATTCGGACAAGATAAGTTAAATA
Organism: Gammaproteobacteria bacterium Psp_hYS2021; assembly: GCA_963455285.1. GTDB lineage: Bacteria > Pseudomonadota > Gammaproteobacteria. The sequence goes on along the minus strand of OY734021.1, from coordinate 1,126,769 downwards.
AACTCACAGCTTATTGCAAAAAATGTAATGTCAGATTTATATGCAATGGAGAATGTCCTAAAAATAGGTTTATAAAGTCCCCAGACGGGGAATATGGTTTAAATTATTTGTGCGAAGGATATAAAAAATTCTTTACTCACAGCGCAGAACCTATGAGAATGATAGCAGACATGCTTCACAAAAAACAAGATCCTACAGAGATCATGGCAATTCTAAAACAAAATGAAAGCACAGCATAGTAAAATGCGTTCACTAAAAAAAGAAGCTTCAAAGTGTAAAAAGTGCAATGTAACTCTTTGTAATGGAAGATGCGAAATCAACAATGATATACCAAGCTTCAACAAAGCTGTCTCTAAAAATGAATGGCTTAGAGCTTACAAAATACTTAGTCAGACTAATAATTTCCCAGAGTTTACTGGGCGAATATGCCCTGCTCCTTGTGAAATTTCTTGTGTATTAAACCTTACCAAAGGAGCTGTGCCAATATCTGATATAGAAAAGGATATAATAGAAAACGCATTTAATAATAACTGGGTTAGGATAAAAGAACCAAAGCAAAGAATAAAAAAGAATATAGCAATAATAGGTTCAGGACCAGCAGGATTATCTGCTGCTGAACAGCTTAATCTAATGGGATATTCAGTTACTGTTTACGAAAAGGATGATCGACTCGGAGGGTTACTCCGATATGGTATCCCAGACTTTAAACTAGAAAAATGGGTAATTGATAGAAGAATTGATTTGATGAAGGCAGCAGGAATTGTTTTTAAAGAAAATGCCGAAATAGGGCTTAATATACCTCCTAAGCAATTAGAAACTGAGTATGATGCTACTCTTTTATGTTGTGGTGCATTAACACATAAAAATTTAGACATCTCAAAAAATAAGTTAAAAGGAATTCATTTCGCAATGGACTACCTTAAAGACCATAATAAAAAAATATCAGGTCTTAAGCAAAATTTAGATATAAGTGCTAAAGGGAAAAAATTGATTGTAATAGGTTCTGGAGATACTGCAGAAGATTGTATAGAAATGGCTTATAGAGAAGGAGCAACTTCTATTGTTCAAATAGGATACAAAAAAGAATCTATAAAAAAAAATAGAGATAAATATTCATTGGAATACTATAAATCAGATACTTTCAGTAAAATATGGTGCTGTTTAAGTAAAGAATTTATAGGCGATGGAGAAGGTAAGATTATAGGAGTTAAAACATCTAAATTAGAATGGCTCAATAGATTTAAATACGACGAAATTGAAAATTCAGAATCAGTAATAGAATGTGATATGGTAATAATTGCTATTGGGTTCCTCACTACGAATATGAAAGAAGTCTTAAGGAAGCTATATATAGATTTTAATGAACATGGGAAACCTACCACAAATAATTATCAGACAACAAATAAAAATTTTTTTTGTGCAGGAGATATGAATATAGGATCTTCATTAGTAATACACGCTATATCAGAAGGTAGAGCTGCTGCTAGAGCAATTGACCAAAAACTCAAATATATAATACCTTAAAATTCGCATATAATTTTTTGAAAAATTAAGATTCTTGATCATACAATAATTGAACAAAAAGCTAATATAATTAACTTTGATATAAGTCTATTTATTGTTTAATCACCCATCAGTAATGGTGTAGTATTTTCGTTGTTTTTGTGCTTTCTGTTGGCTCTGAGAAAACCATTTGGACACAAGCCCCTATATTAGCTCAAAGTCATAAATCAGCTTCTTTATCATGAGAAGCTTGGCCAAATAAAATCTATTATTAGGCTTCTAATACTTCTATTTTATCACTGCCTCTTTACTACGATAAACATTAATCTTCTTTAGAAAAAGAATACTACCCAAAAACAGAAAAGTTTTCTATATAAGCCCGATATCCTGCGCCATAACATAGAGTAATGCCAATAAACAAAATGGACAGCATTAGGATTATTTCTTCACAAATAAAAGTAACTGGCTGTAATCTGAGAGTAGTAGCATCATTTAAGTATCGCATAACTTTTGATGTAGTTCTTGTCTTTATAAAAATAAGTACACCTATGAGAGTAAAAACAAAACCCGTTACTACATTAACAATAAAACTGGACTGGTTAATGAATATACTGTGTATTATTATCAGCGATAAAACAAAAAAAGATGCAGCACTCATGTACCCAATTAAAGCATAAATAATGATATACTTTGTGGTATTTCTCACAGCTTTCATATTGTTATAAATTTTTTTTAGCTATAGCCTATCATCATTAAAGCAATTAAGGCATAAATATCCATACATTACTATAATACCTATTTATTGCCTTAAGTTAAAGCAAGTTTTGATTCACAAAATTTTAAATATGTTGTTAAAGCTAGCAGAAGAAGAGTATCAGAGCTATCCTAAATTATGGAAAGGTGTTAGAAGAATTGTAGTCCTTACTCCATACCCAGTTTTTTAATGGCGGTGTGATATGCCACATTAGGGTATAAGTCTAAAACTTAATTAAAAAAATCCCTACTCAAAGCCAAAATACAGGGAAATTTTCAATGTTTACAGCGATTTTGCAATATTTGCTCAACGTCAAATTTTTGCAAAGCCTTGTTTTATCAGCTATTGACTAAGCCCTATCTAGTAAGAAGCTTTTTGCATAACAGGGAATTTGCAGGGATTTAAAGCTGTTAATGCCTTTATAATACTTCTCTTGATGTAAAAATCAAGATTTTTCGGTCAACAGAGGCACTATCAATACATAAATTCTGAACATATAATTTTTTTAAGTTAGCTAGATTAGCTAATTACGTTCAAGCGATCGCTTGTATTTTTAACTTTTATTAATGAGGTGTTTTATGTCAGATAGAACTGAAAATGATGCAAACTCAGATTTGCATAATCCCAATAACGACTATGATTTAGACGATTGGGCAAATGAACATAATCCTAACAATGAGGATTATTTAGGTGATGATGAGCTAGGAAAGTAGTGAATCATCATATTTTTTAACTTTAGACGGAGATTTTATTATGACAATTCATGCAAATAAATCCACTCCTAGACCACCTAATGGTCCTAGTACTACTGGAAAACCATCCGGCGGAGGCAGAGGTAATAATCCTCCTAAGGGGAAGTAATATAAACTTAGGGCAGGTTTTTCCTGCCCTAAGTTTACAACTAAAAATATTATGTGTATTAGTAATAGAACAGGTAAACCACTGCAATCTTATGCAACAGCATCAGATGCAAGCTATTATGCCAAAATATCCGGTGAAAAGTATGGTAATAACTTGACTTATTATTGTTGTCAGCAATGTGGGCAATATCACTTAGCACCGAGTGAACGCTACACACCAAGCTCAAATTGTTATGAATGTTCTTGGTCTAATTCATCCAAGCCTAAAAAGCTTTATCCAAGTGAAGAGATTGCTCAACGCAGAGCGGAAATTATTTATCAGGAAAATGGGGTTAGACTTAGAGCTTATCCTTGTCCATATCATGATGGCTATCATTTAACAAAGAAAAATTAGATGGCATCATGATCCCGAATCAAACTTCAAAAACAAGTTACCCTTTGCCTGCTGAAATTATTAGAAAGTTAGCGGTACTGCTGGATATTAAGTCTGAGTCTAAGGGCACCAACAAAAAGCTGGATGAAGCTTGCTTAGATATTTTTCTAGATAAGTTGGAAGTTGACAAGCCTATTAAAACCCATATTTCTCAGCCAATTAGAAAAAAAGTATCTGAACAGCTGGCTTCTAAATTACAGGAAGCACTCGGAGATTTTATTGAGCATTATTACAAGATTGTTGTTCATAACCAACCAGAAACATCAAGAGAAGAAACATTGCATTGGCTGTTTTGTGAGTTTGTAGCAGCTGATTTGCTTAAATTATTGAAATCATGCTTACCTAAAGCTTCTCTGAAAATTGATGACTTTATTTTAGGCAAGCCATCTGGCAACAAAACAATAGTTTTGGACACCGATGGATTTAAAAATTCATCAGCTATTTCTTTTGTCATGGAGTATTTGCAAATCAATAATGCTTGGATGGATAACAAAGGTGTTGATAAACGAATGGTTATGAAATGGAAAAGTGGTGATGCAATTCCATCTTTATACTCATTGATAAATTATTTCGATAAAAATACTCAAGAGTTAGAGTTGATGTTTATCGCTAGAGCAATTGATGAGTTTAGAAAACACTACTATGAGTTTTTTGAGCACCTTGTTAACTTAATATTAGTAGACAAAACAAAAAGTTTTGAACTATCGAATAAAGACCAGAAAGTAAACAAGGCGCTTGCGCAAATTAATGCCATTTGCAACGACTTGACAGCCTCAAATAAAACCTCAGCTATCAAACAGCAAATTAGAGAGAATTTAGATACCCTTTCAGTGGATAGAACCATTAACCATTATCCACAAGTTCAAGCTAAGCTACATAGAGTCAATGCGATGTATCATTTATTTGATGGTGACAAGATTACCGCTTTGAAAGAAATCAAATGCGCTATCAATAAATGGCTGTTTAACAATCAGGTTAGTGAAAAATTGTTAGATGAAGCTTTAACTATTGGTTCAATTCAGGATAGTCCTGATAAGGTTTTTCTGAAGAAGGTTTATAAGGCTAAAGCCAATTTTGGCTTTGCTGCGCCAATTAATCAAAAAGACAGTAAAGGCAATAAATCATCTGATCATATACAAGACTGGCAGATTGAAGATTGGAAAAAACTGTCACATCCAGATTTATTGTTTGAAGGGGTGAAGCAATACGATATAAAAATCACAAACCCAACTGAACCACTATTAACAGTCATTGGTGAGCATAAACCAGACTACCGCTATCCTAACCGTAAAATAAAAGTTGGAACAAAAGATAGAAGGCAAGTTGCTTATCCTCAGTTAGTTCACTTTGTAACAAATCTAGATTATGGCATTGTCCAAAAATTGCTGAACAGGAGTGCTGATGTGAATAAATTGTCAAGCAGCAAAGACAGTGCCATCAATTGTGCTTTACTGAGATTATCGCCAACCGCCACTGGTGTGCCTTGTCGAGATACTGCTAAGAAAATTGTTGATTTACTGCTTACTGAACCTTATCGAAGCCAACATAAAAAAGAAACGGTTAATACTCGTACAGAGAAGTTGAAGTACGCTCCGCTTCATAGCGCGATTGATGCAGGTGAGCCTGATTATGTTGAAGCACTGCTTGAGATGGGAGCCGATGTTAACATGAAAGCCACCACAAACGAACTATCGCCTTTATATTACTGTGTTAATACTCTGAACATTGCAAAAATATCCCCAGAAGAATTGCTGGCGATGATAGATCGACCTAATGCCACTCTTGAAGAAAAAGATGCTTGGCATCGACATGGCAATGATTTTTCGTCTCAAGAAATTGATTCCGAGCTTTTTAATCTAGTTCTATCACACCAATATCAACAAACACAAAGTGTTATTGATCCAGAAAATATGTATCGCATTGCTGAATTGCTTTTGCAACAAGGGGCTAATCCAAATCAGCAACACAATAGCCCCCATGGCTATTTAAAAGACTATACACCTTTAATGTTTTGTGCTGAAACAGATGAAAGTGACTTGTTTAGACTGATGTTGAAGTATGGAGGAGATGTTAATCAAACCTGTTCAGGCGGTGTTTACAAGCAAGTTTCTGTATTCCAAATAGCTCAATATTGGCAATCAAAATCAGTCCTGAAAATTTTAGAGGACTTAAAAAGCAATTGATTTTTTTGTATTAAGTAAAGTTAGGAGGTAAAAAATGCCAGTAACAAGTGATGGTAAACATACTTTTAGAATTAAACTTGCAGAAGATGCTTGGCAAGATTTTGAAGATATGCGTCTTGATAAAGAGCAAATACTTAAAATGTATGGTGGCAATGGCGATGAATTTGGCAAAAAGCCAATAACAGTATTTGACGCTTATGAGCTTAGACATGGCTCAAAATCATTTTACAGCCAAGAAGATTTATTTCCACGCCCTCATTCTGTTAAGTATAGATACCAAATTATATTTGTCAATAGACGCACTGTCACATTGAAAAAATATAAAGATTCAGATATCAGTGAATTTGAATTTGAATTTTTGCGTTACGATAAAATTCATAAAATCACTAAAATCGCTAAAATCGTTAAAACTGTTTCGTATCATATTAATAGCATTTAACCTGAACAAAATAAAACTCTATTTACTTGTTTTAGTATCCAGTTTGGTTATGGCAACTCATTTGGCATGTACAGCAATGATAAGTACCCAGTAGATTTGTCCACACTTGGGAAAGAAATTAGCAAATTGGTTTTTTGTTAAGCCAATTTGGCAAATCACCATCAGGTCAAAAATATCTCTCACGTAACAAAGCAACAGCTTTGGTTTTGTCTGTTGGAACCGAGATAAAATTTATTTTTTGACCTACTCCTGATTGTAGAAACCATGGGTTGTTGCTTTCAATATTGCTTGATACGCCATCTTCTTGCCAGTCGGGGTAATAAAAATTAGCATGGCTACATTCCGAATATCGAGAAAGATAAGCTGTCATTTGATAGATGTCATCACGCTTTGGACTTATCCAAGGCTTATCTCCCAAGCGTTTATACTTGGCATCGCCCAGTGAATGGTATTCGCCATTTCGCAAAAAATGATAATCGGGGATTAACTTGCCAAGCTGCTGTGAATTGTTTTTATTTACTATTCTGTAGATTGCTGTTTATTTGAATAATGTTGCAAAATCATGCAGATCATTTCGCATCGATGATTATCAATTGCATCTTTATTCCATGCATCATTATTGAATATATAATACGACTTTAAAGTATCATAGGTGTCTTTCTTGTCATTAAACATAACTTTTTTTACTGATACTGAATTATTGCTGTATTCAGAGTTTTGAGAAACACTTAAAAGAACTAAATTACCGAATGAATGTAATAAATTACCTTCTAATTGATTCTCTCCATTTTCAGGGGTTTGAGGATAAATATGTTCAATCGAATTTTTTGATGTAATTCGGTAATTTTTAAATCTCGAATCTTCTTTTTTTTCCCAGTTTTTCCATAAAATATACTCTAGTTTATAAAACCAATAATGCTTAAAACCAGTACCGTTTGCTTCCTTTAAATATTCCTCAATATTGAAATCAGATTCAAAATCATCGGTTTGATTCATCATTTTCCACGACAATTCTTTATCTGTTAAATTCTTAGTTAATGAAAATATGTTATCAATACACTCTAATTGGCTTAAATGTTTTTCACAATTAGGAGTTGCATTATTATGATTTTCGCATAGATAACACAAATATGAACTCAACCAATATTGACGAAGATAATCCCCTGTAAAGTAGAGTACACTTTGTAACATCAAGGTATTAGATTTACCATCAGGTGTACGAGAATAATAGCTGTTTTCATTTCGGGTAAAATTGACAATCTCTAAAGTTTCATTTTTTGTATTGGTGTCTGATACCCACTTGATTATATATCTATCAAATAAATATCTCACCTTCCAAAGAAGTATGAAAAATCTTTTTACTTCATCCGAGCAACTGGTCTCAAGATTCTTAAACACTTCAATTAAACGATTTGCGTGAAATGTACCCTCAAAATCTTCTTTCATTTCTATTTTTCGATGGATACGGTACGTATGTAATAACAACTGCTCAAAACTAATAATAGAACGACAATAGATTTCTTCTGATTCTCGTTCATTCTCATTCTCATTCTTATTCTCATCTGTTTTTTCATTAAATGGAACTGCGTTAATATCTAACTCTTCAATAATAAAACAGTTTGCATCTTCTTCTCTGGTATCAGATTGATCGGCTGAAGGTTCAAAAGTCTCTGCACTAAATTTAACAAACTTCGTCAAATCGATATTTTCCCAGTCAGAAGCAGGAAAAGATGTTCGAGCATTTCGCTCAAAATGGTTATTCATATTTTCGCACGTTTCCCAGATTTTGGAATACAGCACTTTCTTATCACCAATAACTTTTAACAAGTTTGCTTTAACAATATCCGATTGTTCAAGTTGAACACCCGAGTTATTGATTGTAGAAAACAATTTGTTTAAGTCTGTATTTGGAGGTGTTGTGTTTTTTATAAAAAACACCTTAGAATAGATAAAATCTCCAAAGTTTTTTAACTCATTGTCAAAAGAACTTCCACTGTTTTTTTCTAATAAAGCATCTGTTAAAAATCCTTCTATTGATGTAACCGCTTTTGTGATGTTTTTTAAATATGGGTATGATTCAAAATCTTTTACGACTTTATCTTTTGCCTGTTGATTATCTTCTAATAGGTAGTGTAGGTAATCATAGACTTCAGTTCTAATTTCAAATGATAGTCTAAGTTTATCTTTATCGTCTTTTTTTAGAAAATTCTCAATTTCAGAATTTTCCGTTTCAGAATTTTTCAGTAGTTTTGAAACAACTAAAGCTATTAACCAAAGGGTTGTGAAGCGTTGTTGTCCATCAATTAACTCAGATAAATTTTCGCCATTGGTATCTTCCTCGTCTTTAGTTATTATGGTACTAATGTAGTATGCTTCGTCCCTGTTTTGCTGGTATGCTTTATAAAAATCGTCTATTATCGTTTTAAGCTGTTCGTCACCCCAAACATATGGGCGTTGATAAGTTGGGATGCTGAAATTATATTCTGACACATCCTTTAAGCATAAAATTTCTGAATTAAAAATCGTTCTATTTGTTTTCATTCTCAATCCTCCTTTTTATACCTGTTATTAAGTCAATATCGTAATCTTTGTAATCTTTATTTTGGGAATCTTTCGCATAATGTTTTGGCTCTCTATTCTCAATGTTAAAATATCCAATTACATCTTTTATAAATCTTGTCTTAACAGTATTCATCTCCACACCATCATTAAGTAAATAGCTTGTGTCAAAATTGTAGCGTAGCTTCTTCAAGTAAAGAAATAACTCTTCGGTGGTAAACGCTTCGAGGATATTGTCAATAAATTTATTGTTCTTAACGAATTTAAAAACACTATCTTCTCGGACATTTCTTGCGTTAGAAACTCTCAAAGAATAGATAGCTCTAAATAACCAAAGAGATGCTTCAAAAATGCGATGAAAGCCAAAACGACTTACATAACAAATAATGCTTACTTCAAATAACTCTTTTAAAAAGATTGTTCCATTATGACCAGTAATGAGTTCTTTTCGGAATTCATAAAATCTGTCATCAATGAAATGGTGTGAGTCTGATTGAAACAACAGGTTGTGGAGTTCTCTGTAATCATTAATATAATCTAAAGTATTTGCACCGTCCGACAGAGGCTGTTTCAGCATTTTGTATTTGCTTTCGTGCATTTGAGATTGTCTGTCGCCCTCTTTGACCACTACACTATAATGATATGAAACATCTTTCCCGTCAGATTTTGTTTTGAGTGTAAACTCATCTGTAATGGACTGTTTAATCCCTCTCAAATCTCTATAGAATGGAAATCGAAGCCAATGTCTATTGTCCCAAAACCTAATCTTTGTAAGCTGTTGTATGATATATTCAACTTCTTCAGGTTTAGCAGATTCCCATTTTCGGGCTTGGTAATTTACCAGTTTTCTCTTTGGAACTGATCTTAAATGATGTGCTTTTAAAATATCACTCCCGCTCAATCGAACTCCACCAGTGTTTTGGGTTTCAAAAAATGTATAAGCCAAATCTTCACTACTAGTAATAACTAGAGTTACATTGATTTTATTAAAATCAATTGAATCTAAAACATCCTGCTCGCTATAATCAAAAACTAGCTTATTCTTAATAGTCTTTAGATATGACAAATTTTTGTTTATATTGGCTATACTCGCAGGGTTATGGTGTGAAATATTAGTGGTAATTTTTTCATCTTTATCTTTAAATAATTGAAACATCAAAGCTGTTGTAATGCGTTGTTGGCCATCAATAATATTTAATGTACCATTATCATGATGCAGAATAATGCTGCCAAAGTAAAACGAGGGTTTTGGTTCATCTCTCTTACAATATTCTAACCAATCATCTAATACCGCATTAATTTGTTTTTCGCCCCAAACATAGGGGCGCTGATATTCAGGAATCGACAATTGCCCTGTTATTTCAGTATTTGGTAGTGGCTCAGAACTACACTTTAGCAAATCAGCTAAAGTGCAACTTGCAACTGTTGGTTTAACATTAGCGTTCATATTTACTCTAATTATTTAGGTTTAAAAATTTTTTAGTTCATCAACGCTGTAAGGAGGGTTGCGTCTATGCAGCATCGCATGGCAATTAGGGCAAACTGGCACTAAATCGTTAATTGGATCAACTTCATAATTTTCTCTAATTTCTGATAAGGGCTTGATGTGATGCACATGGATATAACCTTCACCAATCTCGCCATATACTTTTGCAAAATTAAACCCGCATACCTTGCAGTCTAACCCGTGATGTTCAATACACTTTGCTCGTGCTTGAGGATTACGCTCATAAGCGTTTACAGTGATTTGCTTTTTGGCTCCTTCAGTCAAAGTTTCGTCATCAATAATTTCATCGGGTAAGTTAAAATTGTGCGATTGTAGGGCATTGAATATCCGCTTCATCTGCCTAGAAAAACGGGGTAAACCACCATCTTGACCAAAAAGATAGAGAAAGTTTTGAATTGCCATACGATTACTGCCTGTTTCAATACCATTATCTATTTGATTTGTAATTGCAGATAGATTTTGGCCGTTAATTACAGCTTTGGCACCATAGTAGGTCGCTGATATCTGTTCATCAAAATATTTTCTACCTTCAGCATTATTGCTTTGAGGATTACGGTTTCTGACTTGTACACAATGTTTACATATACCCATTTGGTCATTCACAAATCCTAAGCCACCGTCCGTGAAATAGAAATCCTGCACACTTTTGGTTTTTTGGCATTCCGAGCAAACTTTCATACTTATGGCTTATTCAATAAATTAGGAAACATGTTTTTTATAATTTTCAGCCTGTTCAAAGATTTCTTTATACACTTCGTCTCTATCAACAGGTGGGTAATCATGTTTTTCTAGTAAAATAATAAGATCAACTTTTAGCTCAGCTTTGATATCATCTCGTTGACTCCAATCAGTATATTTGGCTTTGTCATCTACCACTTTTTTAACTTCTTGTGCCAAAAGAACAAGGCGATCATCTGGATATTCAAAATCATATTTTCTAGCAAGCATTTGCAAAATATCATAAAAAGCCTTTTCTTCAAAGTCTATGCCCATATCAGAAAATGAGTCTCGTTCTTTTTTGAGTGCATGATACAGATCAATAATCTCGTCGGTGAATTCGTCCAAAACTTCACTACGAAGAACATCTTGTTCTTTGCGCTCATTATATTTTGATACTAATGATTGGAATTTTTTTGAGAAATCAACGCCTTTTACTTTGTTAGTTTTCTTAAAATCTTCAATCACTTTTGTGAGTAACTGTTGTAATAACTTTATCTTCGTGTTTGGTAGCTTTATTTTTTCAATTTTAGCAAGGTAATCATCATCAAAAATATCGACTTCTGCTTGTCCATCACCCCCAAGCTTAAAGATTTCCTCAACGCCATCGCTTTGCAACGCATCTTTGATCATATCACGCACTTTTGCATTCATCTGTGCCGTGTCAGGTGCACTACCTCTGGTAAGCTTGAAAACAATAGAGCGAACAGCGACATAGAAATGAATGAGATCGCGCTCTTCTTGAGATAGTTTTTCACTACCGCAACAAATGTCATATGCAGCTTTTAACCGTTTCACCAGCATCATAAAACGTTTTTCTATTTTTTGCGTAATCTGTGCAAACTCTGCCGCCATATTCAGGCATTCGAGTTGTTGCAATGATGTGCCAGAAAAATATGGCGTTTTATCAAATTTATGAAACAGCTTGTTCAATAAATCGAGATGGTCTCTTACGACGATAATTGACTGTTCGATGTCTTCAATGTTTTGCCCATCAGTTTTAGAGTAATGCGCCAGGGCAAGATTCATCTGGCGCTTGATGCCGATGTAGTCGACAACCAATCCTTTTTCTTTGCCTGCATATTTTCTGTTTACGCGAGAAATCGTTTGGATCAGGTTATGGCGCTGAATAGGCTTGTCGATATAAATCGTGTCCAAGAACGGTACATCAAAACCTGTCAGCCACATATCAACGACAATAGCAATTTTAAAGTTGGACTTGGCTTCTTTGAACTGGCGATCCAATTCTTTACGATGTTTCTTATCGCCAAGCACATTGTAAAGCTCTTCGGGGTCATCTTTGCCACGGGTCATAATCATTTTGATCCGCTCCATTGGCTTGATTTCTCTATTTTCTTTATCTGTAAGTTCAGCGCCTTCTTCGGCTACCTTCACCTCAGCCCACTCAGGGCGTAATGTTACAACCTCTTTATATAACTCGTATGCAATTGGGCGCGAGCTACAAACAAACATAGCTTTTCCCTTAACTGTCGCTCCTTCAAGAACACGCTTCTCATAGTGTTCTACAAAATCAGTCGCTAAAGCTTTAATACGATCAGGATCACCTAAGATGGTGTTCATCTGAGTTGTTGCTTTTTTGCTTTCCTCTACCGCATATTCGCTAGCGCCATCATCGGCACATTGGTTGTAGTAATCTTCAATTTCTTTGAGCTTGCTATTATCCAGCAGAACTTTTGCCGCTCGGCCCTCATAAACAATGCGAACCGTGATTTCATCCTTAACGGATTCTGTCATTGTATAAGCGTCAACAACATCTCCAAAAACATCCAGCGTGGCATCAATCGGTGTTCCCGTGAAACCGACATAGGTGGCATTCGGTAATGAGTCATGTAAGTATTTCGCAAAGCCATAGCCGCGCTGAACACCGTCTGCGGTCACTTTCACTTTTTGGTCTAAATTCGTTTGGCTTCGGTGTGCCTCGTCTGAAATACAAATCACATTACTTCGCTCGGTCAGTAGTTCTGTGTCTTCCGTGAATTTATGAATGGTTGTTAGGAAAACACCACCGCTATCTCTCCCCTTGAGATGCTCGCGCAAATCTGAACGGCTTTCAACACTAATGATGTTGTCGTCCCCAACATACCCTTTCGCATTAGTGAATTGAGCTGAAAGCTGATCGTCCAGATCGGTTCGGTCTGTAATCAGCACGATGGTTGGGCTGGAGAATTCAACACTCCGCATTAGTAATCGTGTTAGAAAGAGCATTGTAAAACTTTTACCACATCCGGTTGCACCAAAATAGGTTCCACCTTTGCCATCGCCCCCAGGCTTTCTGTGTTCTAGAATATTCTGATACAGTTTATTCGCAGCATAATATTGTGGATAACGACAAAAGATTTTTTGCGTTTTCTTGGAATTATCAGGGAAATATACAAAGTTACGAATTAAATCACGCACACGATACTTATCAAACATCCCCTCAATCAAAGTAAACAAAGAGTCTATGCCATCTTTATCCAGCGTTTCATCGCCGGTAATTTTACGCCAAGCGTAGAAAAATTCATACGGAGCAAAGAATGAGCCTGCTTTATTGTTTACGCCATCACTGATAATACAAAAGGCATTGTATTTAAACAGTTCAGGAATATCGCGTTTATATCTAGTGGTTAGCTGTACATAGGCATCATAAATTGTTGCATCTTCACGGATAGCAGACTTGAATTCAAACACCACCAACGGCAACCCATTAATGTATAGAATGCCATCGGGAATGCGTTTTTCAAACTGGGTAATTTCTAACTGATTAACAAACTTATAAATATTGCTGTCGTTATTGTACGAAGTAGAATTTTCAGCAACTATGGTATCTAACGATTGCGATTTAGGTTGTTGAAAGGCGGTTAGCTGTGAGTAATCAATCAGCTGAATATACAGGTCTTTTTTGTTTCTATCTTCCCGCTTGAGCAAAAAGCCATCCGAAACCATTTTCATAATGGCTTTATTGCTATCGTATAAATCAGCCGATGATTTGCTTTCTAATGTGCGGATAATGCTATCAATTTCTTGATGAGTAATATTATCACTTGCATATTGTGAATTTAGAAAGGCACGCAAATCATCCTTAATTAAAACATCTGAAGATTGTCGATTAAGTTCGCTACCAGAAACATGAGAAATATCTTGTTTTAGAATGAGTTCAACAATTGCTTGTTCCAGTGATGATTCGGTGAATTTCATCTTAATTTTTGTCGAGAGATAACAAATGCCAATCTTCCATGGAGGAGTTGTTTTCACCTATACGGTTTAGAATACTATTCTGAGTTTCAGCAGACCAATAGATTTTTAGGCACTTTCTTGTTCTAGTGATGGCTGTATAAAATATATTGTGTGTTATTTGTTCTTCTGCCTCATCGGAAATAACCACCTTTACTGAGTCATACTCTAACCCTTGTGCTTTATGGATGGAGACAGCGTATGCGATGTGAAATGGCACCTGGTTACTATAATCATCATCATTATCGGTGGATTTATGTTGATCAATAGTAATTTTAACTGTGGAAGTGTGTTTATTTTGCTTGACTAAATTAATAGCCAGATTTGTAATGTCATTAGGGGACAATATAATATCGGCTTCGATAGTGAAAATAATTTGATTATTATTATGCTCAATGTCTCTAATTATTCCCTTGCAATTATTATGAATCGCAGGACACAGTTGTTGATTTTCGTTAAATAATATTGGATCTTCAATTTTGTATACTTTTGTTCCCCACTGATAAGATTGATTATTGTTTGTGGTTTGCAAAAAAGTATTAATGTTATTAACACCATATAATCCGCCATAATTGAGACATAAAATAATTTCATCATTTTGTATATAGTTTTTTGTAGAAAACAAATCTTTACTTATTTCTACAGAATAGCCATTGTGAGATATATGTTCAGTAATGTCACTTTTTCCATTTCTGACTTTATTCCATAGATTTAGTAGGTTTTTATCGTTAGTTCTATAAGGTTCAGTTAGTTCCATAATGCTATGTTCAGGTAATGACTGTTTAGCAATGCTAAACCAATTGCCAAAACGAATAGACTCAATTTGATAAATATCTCCAACTAATACGAGAATACTAAATTCAGCAACATCGAGAAGTGCTTTCATATCTTTGTTTGACACTGTGCTACATTCATCTATTACCAACAAATCCGTATTTATTAATGCTGATTTTTGCAGAAACTTAGCAATTGTTTGAAAGTTAGCCGATGGGTCACGATGTTCTGGTATACGTCTTCTTAGATTTTCTACTGCTGTATTTGTATTAGCAAGAAAGGTTTGATTTAAATTCTTAAACAAATCGGAAAGGTGCTCAATAAACCTGGTTTTACCAGTTCCAGCAGATCCATAAACGCAAAGTGCTGTAGATGTAAGAAAAGCATCTTTTAATAAATCTTTCTTTTCCTCACAGTCAATGCCGTGATTAGATGTATTTAAAAAATTGTCAACTAAGGGTTTATAATCTTGATAACCTTGCTCTGTATAATTTTTAAGACTATTAATGATGCTGATAACATCAGATTTATAGCCATTGAGGTACAAATGTTCCTTGAATTTTTCTAAACATCTTTCTTGTTTATGCTTATAATATAACCTTTTGTTATATTCGCACATTAGTTGATCTAGTTCATTTTTCGAAAAACTTACCAGTTTGTCTATTGGAGTGTAAAGCATACCCCTTGTTTCAGTATTATTTCTGATGATGCGAGCCAAGTGTTCATGCTCTCTATCTTCGTTTTCTAAGCATTCAAATAAATCTAAGACCCTAGGGTTATGTTTAATTAGTGATGTACAGAACGGCATTTGATCAAACGGAATACATCACCAATTTAAGTTAGGGGATGATAATTTTTCGCATGTATTCTCTCCATTGTATTGTTGTTTAATGACGACATTATTCATAATGAACAATAAATACCTTATCACATTACTTCCGGGCCGTTGATTGATAATCAAGTCACGACACTTATCTAAAACTTCAAAAAATCTTGATTTGTAATTTTGTAAAATTTTATCTTTTGTTTTCTCGTAGTAATTTTCTTCAAAACCAACTATATCAAGCAAATTCAACCCGGTACTCGTCAGAAATTGCATTAATTGATTACGTTCATTTCGTACTTTATTTTTGGTGTCAATGCCAAAAATTTTTGAAAAATTGTCTATCTCACAGGGTCGAATAGAAATCCGATAATTAGTAATAATGTTGACTGGTATTTTAATATTTTCATGAATTTTTACATCTATAACCTCCATTTCAAAATTAACAGCATAATTGCTAGGAATTTCTATAGATGTAAAAGCAATCATCCTTTCAAATTTGCTGACTTTATTATGAGCAGTAGTAAAAGTTATTTGATAGTAAATTTTTCCATGCACAACAAATGGCTTAACGCTCAATATGTAACAGCGGTCTTTGTATGGGAATGAATTTCCTTGTTCATTATTCTCAATGCATTCAGCAATTTTTTCGTAATATTGTTGAGTGTCGGGGTCTTGAGTGAAAGGAAATTGGTCAAGATTATGTAATACCTCTAATTGATATTCTGATTGTAAAAAAGTTTTAATTTTTTGTAGTGATACATAGTACTTTAACATTAAGCGATACGAACTGTCGCCATCAGGGGAGTAGTGTGAAACTGAGTGCTGAGTAAACTTATAAAACTGTTGAAGAAATTTGTATTGACCCTTGCTTTTTAGATTCTGAACCGCCTTTTTAATATTGTCATAGTTGTCAGGATAAATATCTTTTCCATCACTGTATATTTTGAGTGCCACCCGTTCTACCAAGTTGCGTAGATGAGCAACAATATTTTGTGAGAGAAGTTGAATATTCTTACCAGCTAATTCATCAATATTGTCATCAATAGTTTTGCAAATAGTATTGATTGAATCATTTATTTTCATCTTGCTTGAACCTCCTTAGTTTTGAGATTTTTTATGACACCTCGCATAAGCACAGGGCGAGTGTCTTTTATTATAATCATAAACTTAATTCCTCCGCCATTTTTTCAGCATCAGTAATACGGATTTTACCTGAGATTAGTTTGGGGAGCAAGGTATCGCGTAGTTGGGTTAGGGTTTGGGTTTGTCCGCTGTTTTTAGATTCTTTTATACTAAGACTATTAACTATATGAGCAAACTGTTTTTGCAAAGATATAGGGGGGATTTTCATGGATATATTTGATAAAGTTTCTTGGCTAATATTAAACCGTGTATCTCCTGTTGATAAAAGATAAACTACTTTTCTAAATTTTTTTTCTCTAAATAAATATTGTGCAAACTCTGGAAGTAAAGTATTGAAATTTTTAAGTCTATATCTTTTACAAAAGCCATTGTAAGTTAAATTATCTATCTTATCTAACAGTACTGATGACATCGCAATTTCTTCTGCTATTTCTGACGATGCAGTAAAAAATATATCCCCATATATGCAATTTCTCTTCTTTAAGTCGTTATCTTTAACATTCATCAATCCCAGATTATAAATGTCCACTTTAGGATTATTAAAGACATTTTTATATGACAGAAAAGGGTATCCATGACCATAATCGGTTTTTTTTATTGAAGTTACTCCTCCAAAGAAATCACCTATATCGCCTAATTTTATTTCCTCCCAGCCTTTGGGGATCCAGCCCATGGTTTTGTGGTGTTCAAATGCGTTGGGGAAGTGTTTGGCGGTTTCGCGGTTGGCGGTGCTGTTGTTGAGAGATTGTTTTCTTTTTTCGGCGCGTTTTTGCAGTGGCTCGGGGATGGGGTTGCCCGTAATAATGGCATTGTCAATCACAGGATCAAAGTCCACAAACCAACTTTTAAACAGTGCTTGTGCCATATCTTCTAAGGTTTGGTTCATTTGGTGGTTAAGTTCAATTTTGTCATCCAAACTGCCTAAAATATGAGCAATGGCTTTTTGTTCGGGGAGGGGTGGGAGTTTGATTTTTAAAGCAGTAAGCAGTTTCATTGTTAGAAACTTAGTTGCCGTTCCCTGAGAGAGTGATTCTAATCTCGTGTGCAATGTTTTTAGAATATAAAAAATAAAATCAAGATTGATTGGGATATTATTTTTGGTAATAATATATGTCCTTTGATAAGCATTAAATCTTCCGTTATACTTGTTAACATGAAATATACCATTAGCATTATTTCCTGCTAAAAGAACAGCCATTTCATCATAGGCATAATCGTTTATACGTAGAGGATAAGGTGAGCAAGTAAAAAAAGGATACTTGCCATTTTCTATTGCATGATTTGAATCCAGCTTTCCCGTCCTTATTCCAACAACCTCCCCCAATTTCACTTCACGCCAGCCATCGGGTAATTGTTTTTGCGCTTGATTAGTCATTTTTATAGCCCAATTTTGCTAAATTGTTTTTAATGGTTGTATCTAATTGTTGTGCTTGTTGCATTTGTGTTAATAGTTGTTTGCTTAGTGCTTGCATTTTTTCTTCAAAGATATGTTCGTCTTCCTCTTCTTCTTTAATGCCGACATAACGCCCAGGGGTGAGAATGTAGTCATTGGTTTTGATTTCTTCTAGGTTGACGGATTTGCAAAAACCTAGTGTATCTTGATAATCTTTGCCTTGTTGCCAATTGTGGTAAGTGTCGGTGATTGTTTTGATATCTTGTCCGCTGAGTTCTTTTTGGGTGAGACTTATCATAGCTCCTAATTCTCTGGCATCAATAAAGAGGGTTGTGCCTGTTCTGGTGTGTCCGTTGGTGTGTTTTGTTTTTGCTGATAAACCATAAACACACTGGAATTTGCACCGTGAAGAACAGTTGCCCCGGTAGGGTAATCATACAATCGATGAGGTCATTTTCAATAAGTTTTTGGCGGATATTGCCTTCGGTTTTGGTGTTGGTGGACATAGCGCCATTGGCAAGCACAAAACCCGCGATGCCGTTTTCGGATAGTTTGGATAGCATATGTAAAATCCAAGCGTAATTAGCGTTGCCTGTTGGTGGTATGTCGTAGCCTTGCCACCTCGGGTCATCGGTGAGTTCATCATCGGCGCGCCAGTCTTTTTGGTTAAACGGCGGGTTCGCCATAATGTAATCGGCTTTTAAGTCTGGGTGCTGGTCTTTGAAAAAAGTATCGCTAGGAATATCGCTCAAATTACTAGCAATGCCACGAATGGCAAGGTTCATTTTTGCTAGTTTGTAAGTTGTGGCAATGTTTTCTTGCCCATAGATGGAAATATTTTTGCGATTGCCTTGATGGCTTTCAACAAACTTTAGGGATTGCACGAACATACCACCTGAGCCACAACAAGGGTCATAAATCTTACCTTTGAGTGGCTCTATCATTTCTGCAATAAGATTAACTATGCATTGAGGGGTATAAAACTCACCCCCTTTTTTTCCTTCAGTTGCAGCAAATTTACCTAAAAAATACTCATACACCCGCCCGACGATATCTTCCTGCTTATCTTGTGTGGTGTGAATGTTGTTAATGGTGTCTATAAGTGCCGCCATCTTACTGGCATCCAGACCAATACGAGAGAAGTAGTTATCGGGTAATGCACCCCGAAGAGCCTTGTTATTTTTCTCGATAGTATGAAGAGCCGTATCAATTTTTACGGCGATGTCTTGTTGTTTCGCGTTTTTCTTAATGTAGCTCCAGCGAGCTTCTTCAGGCAGATAAAACACGTTTTTCATGGTGTAAAATTCCACCATATCAATGTAAGATTTTTGCCCTTCTGTAATTAATTCTTCGCGCCTTTCTTCAAACTTATCGCTAATAAACTTTAAGAATATCAGCCCCAATACAACGTGCTTGTATTCCGAAGGCTCGATGCTTCCACGCAATTTGTTTGCTGAATCCCAAAGGGTTTCTTCAATAGACTTTTGTTTTTTCGGTGCTGCCGCTTTTTTTGTTACCATAAGATTTATTCCTTATCTAAATTCAATTTATAACCTGACGCAAGATGCAAATTATCAACACCATATAGCGTGGGTGTGTTTTCTAGCCACAGGTGATACTCTGGTCCTCGTAAGCTATGATTTTCTGAGCAATCTACATTCCATTTGCGAAGCAGATAGCCGACCACCGCAGCGCGCACTTGTATTTTAAGCAAATTATTGGTCATGCCGTATTCTAAAGCGATGGTTTCAGGATGCTTGAGGTTTGGATGGGGCACAAGGTGTAAATCCACCATGCGGTTCCATTGATGGTCGGCTATTTTAGTTTGTTCTTCAGGGATATGAGTTTCAATGGCGTTTGCCTTTTCAATGCGGTTAATCACAAAATCAGCAAAGCGTTCTTTGAGTCGATCATAACCTCGTACATGCCAGCGCAAACCGTTATCCACTAAAGCAAAAGGCACAAATTCACGCAGGCCTAAGCCATTAGACAATGAACGATAAGTCATATCCACAGCCTTGTTCTGATAAATGGCTTGGGTAATCGCAGCTAAGGTGGTTAAGTTGGGTGCGCAGATTTGCGTGGGTGCATCTGTGGCAATGGTGGGTTTAATAGTGACTGGCGTATCGTCACCAAAACCGTGTAACAAAGCCGCTAAGGTTTGGTTATTTCTAAAAGTAAAAATCGGCTTAAATGTTGGCTTTTGCAGATAGGTCTTAGCGTTTTTATCGTAAAAGGTGTTGTCGGGAGCAATCTGCAAGTATGCCTTAAGGTCGCGTGATGCCGCTGCTACCTTCATACCAAAACGAGCCTCCACATCAAAGCGATTGACACTACCAAAAAAGAACAAGCGAAACTCAATATAAAATAGTCGTTCTTGCTGTTGTTGGCTGATGTGTTGTAATTCATTCATATTGACAATTATATCATGATTTTGTTGTGCGTATCAATATAAATCATATATAATGTAATTTGTATTGAGGCTTTTTCTTCAAGTCAAGAATAAAAAAACAGATAGGACTTATTAACATGGATAACCATATTGAGAATTTGATTCAAAGCCTAGTAGAGACTTATTCACGCATGCTGGAAAAATTCAGACCTTGCAAACCTGGTGGCGAGTTTTTAGAACAGAATCTGATTACGTTATTGGTGCATGAGTTTCTTAAAGCAAATCCAGATGGAATAGCTTTTACTGAAATACCGTTTTTAAACACTGATGACAGCGGTTATTGGAGTTCTAGATTAGATTGTTACTTAGCAACCGATGATGAAGCAATACTGGTAGAAGCAAAGGGTTCTAAATCGAGGAATGATTTGTTCCAAGCTATAGAGGACGATCTGATTCGCATGAAATCCCAGCAAATGAAAGATAGTTTTATACAGATGGCAAAGGCTGGAGGTGGTAGGAATTGCACTATACCAACCAAAGTCAAAGGATTAGTAATTGCTGATTGTTGGGGCAGGGAAAATGCTACTTGTGAAACCGCATCTAGTTGGAAAAATAAATCTTTTGATGGCAAATATAAACAATTAGCTCAACTCAGCACTAAGGCTCGCAGAGTAGGCGAATTTGATGGATGGGATTATTACATTCTTGCTGGTCAAGTCACTGAAAAGCTATGGTCGACAAGACGAAATTGAACCATAAAACAACTGTGGTTTTAATGCTTTGTCTGTGTTGACATAGGTATCTAATTCATTTTGGGTGCTATGATTGGATTGAGTTTATCAAATCCAACAATCAGCAAAATTACATAAGCTTTGTTGCCTTTTTTGTCTTGAACTGGCAATGTTTTAGCATATAATACATTCATGAATTGAGTCAAATGCGCTTGCATGGAGATGTAGGTTGCTAAAAGGTTGGATTGCTGAGACTTGATTCAACTCACTACTTACTGTGGGCATTCAAGTATGACCTTGGACTAGGTCTTGGTTATGGAGATAATCAAAAAGTACTTGATTAGTATATAAGACTGGAGAGTTTTATATTTCCTGCTTTAGGTTTTAAACGGTGGACTCCGTTTAGTACATGCTGGAGAGCTTGTATAAGTGAATTTAATTAATTTGTAAGGAATTAATTGCTTTCTATACAAGCGACTCTATAAATCGTACTGTCAAAAAGTCTGTTAATTCCTTATAAGAATTTGAATATTACTTTAAGGAGTTAATCATGACTAAATCGACTATACACCAACATCAATTTCAGCTAGTCTCAGTAACCAAGCTAATACCCCATCCCGATAATCCTCGCATCCATAGCAAGGAACAAGTCAAACAAATTGCTCAAAGCATCAAAACCTTTGGCTTCAAACTTCCTATTCTGGTAGACAGCAATAAACAAATCATTGCAGGTCATGGTAGAGTGCTGGCTTGTAAAGATCTTGGTATATCAGAAGTACCCGTGCTAATAGCCGATGACTTAACGGAGGCACAAGCCCGTGCCTTGATGTTGGCTGATAACAAGCTGACCGAAAACGCCAGTTGGGATGACGACTTGCTGGCTAAGAACTTTCAAATACTGAGCGATCTTGATCTAAATTTTGACATAGATGTTACTGGCTTTGATTACGGAGATATAGAACAACTGCTTATCCTTGGTGAAGACAATTCCGAACAGGAAGAACAGACACCTGTCATTGAACCAACCCAGATAGTTTCGCAAGCAGGCGATATTTGGCAATTGGGCAAACACAAAGTTATCTGTGCTAATAGCTTAGAATCTGATACCTACAACAAATTGCTAGGTAAAAAGAAAGCCAGTCTAATCTTTTCAGATCCACCCTATAACCTACCCGCCAAAACCATTGGCAAGGTGTGCGATAACCAACATGGTGATTTTTCCTATGCTTCTGGCGAGATGAATGAAGTTGAATTCGCGCAGTTTCTATCACAAGTTTTTGAGCACTGTATCAAGTATTCTAAAGCAGGTTCAATCCATTATTTCTGCATGGATTGGCGGCATATAGGTGAAATGCTTGCTGCTGGGAAACAGCATTACACCGAGTTTAAGAATCTTTGTGTTTGGGTGAAGGATATGGCTGGCATGGGCACTTTCTATCGCTCACAACATGAATTGGTGTTTGTTTTCAAAAACGGTGACGTCAAACATCAAAACAACTTCAAGCTCGGTCAACATGGTCGCACCCGCAGTAACGTTTGGCATTATCCCAGTGTTCGTAATTTGAAAGCTGCGAATGGTGATGTCGATGGCGGGGAGGCATTGACCATTCATCCGACTATCAAGCCCGTTGCACTGATTGAAGAAGCCTTGCTTGATTGCTCCAAACGAGGCGAGATTGTATTGGATTGTTTTCTAGGCAGTGGCTCAACCCTCATTGCCTGTGAGAAGACCAAACGCCAGTGCTATGGCATTGAGTTAGAACCGAAATATATTGATGCCACGATTCTACGCTGGCAACAATGGACGGGAGAGAAGGCCATTTGTACTGAGCGCAACGGTCAACCTTGTGAATTATCTTATCAGCAATTACTGAATGATTGTATGACTCAAGTTGAGGAGGTACAGCATGGATAAGAAATCGAATAACCATCAAAATAAAAAAACAGATCAAACCTTTGATGTCGGATTTGGCAAACCACCCAAAGATTTTCAGTTTAAGAAAGGCGAATCAGGCAATCCTAAAGGTCGTCCCAAAGGTAGCAAAAACATTCGTACCCTACTTAATCAAGAATTGGATGCACAATTGATTATTCAGGAGCATGGTGTGAATAAATCCATTAGCAAACGGGAGGCGATTATCAAACGATTGGTAGCTGAGAGTTTAAAAGGCAATCTGCGGGCACAAGATTTGCTGTTCAAGCAAATTGGCATTGAAGCTGAGAAGATAGACATTGATCTCAAAAACATGGGAATTGACGACCAAGTGCTTCAGAACTACAATGATCGCCAGTACGACCGATTTAAACTGTATAACACCCCAGAAGATGACAAAGAAAATGCTAGTCAAAAAACCCATGGAGGTGGAGATGAACGCTAACCCAACACTCAAGCCCAAGTTGAAACAAAGATTTAAACTTGAGATGACCAACCGACAGCTTCAAGCTTTGTATCGTAAGGACTTGTCCAGTTTTATTCAGTTGTCATTCCGCATTCTTGAGCAAAATACAACGTATTATCACGCCCCTTATATTGACTTGATTGCTGATCGGCTGATGGGCACAATAAGCTCACCGAAACTACAACGACTCATCATCAACATGCCTCCGAGGATGATGAAATCGCTGTGTGCATCGGTGATCTTTCCTGCTTGGGTATTAGGCAATCATCCTGATAAACAACTGATGTGTATGAGCTATAGGGATGACTTAGCTCGCGATTTCAGTATGAAAACCCAAAAGCTGATGCAATCGCCTGAATATCAGACTCTTTTTCCCAATACGATTCTTTCAGCAAGTCGCCAAACTCAGTTTGATTTTCGCACCACCATGGGCGGTGGCAGATATGCGTTGTCTACAGGAGGACAAGTTACTGGCTTTGGTGCCGACATTATCATCATTGACGACCCGATTAAACCCAGCGATGCCAACTACAAACGCTTAGAAAACTGCAATCGCTGGTTTGATGAGAATGTGCAACAGCGATTGAACCATAAAAATTCGGGCGTGATTATTGTGGTCATGCAACGGGTGCATGAGATGGATTTGACCGGTTACCTCAAAGAGAAGGAGAATATTGGCGGTAGTCGCTATTGGTCATTGGTGTTGCCTGCCATCGCTGAAAAAGATGAAGGCATGACGATGTTAAGTGGTGGTGTTTACAGACGCAAACAAGGCGAACCCTTAAATCCTGCTCGTGAAAACTTAGATACCCTACGAGAAATCAAGTACAATCTTGGAGCCTATATCTTTGCAGGACAGTATCAGCAACAACCCGTACCCATTGGTGAAACCATCGTTAAAGAAAACTGGTTTATGCGCTACAAACTAGCACCTACTACTTTCAACATGGTCATCCAAAGTTGGGATACGGCAATGACCGCCAATGATGCTTCCGATTATTCCGTTGGAATGACCATCGGTATGATCAAGGTACAAGGTAAGATGACTTTTTATATTTTGGATGTCACTCGCAAAAAGATGGAATTCCCTCAAGTACTCAAAACCATCAAGGCATTCCATCAAAGCAAGAACTACGCACGCAGACGCAACATCATTGTTGAAGATGCGGGACATGGTAAAGCGGTTATTCAATCGCTTAGGCAAGATGGCATTGCTATCCAAACGTACAAGCCCGTCAGCGATAAACACACTCGTCTAATGTCGATCACACCCGAGTTAGAAAGTGGTTTTGTGTATTTGCCAGAGAGAGCATCGTGGGTGGAGGACTTTATCCTTGAAATCACTCGTTTCCCCAACACCAAACACGATGACCAAGTGGATGCACTCAGCCAAGGTATCAATTGGTTCAAGGAAAAATACCGTGAACCTGCACGGGTGATTCGTAAACCAAGATGTGTCAGATAACAAACATTGATGTTTTTTATTTACATTCATGTAAAATAATGTTATAATTTCTTACATGAACGTTTTGCTGAGGTGAATTTAGTTCATTAATTTTGTTTCAACCCTAAAAATAGAGGATTACTAATGGATAAAAAAATTACAGTAAGCAATTCTACTTATGAGCGATTAAAAAAGCATGTCGATGATTTTAATGAAACAGAGGAATGTGTAATTATAAAACTGTTAGATTTCTATGATGAAAACACAGCAACTCCGTCTGTTTCTCAAGTAGTAAGTAGCTATATTGGCAGAGATAACTCAAAGTACAAGTTTAACAGTTATGTCGGTAAGAAAGGAGCCGTTGTACTGGAAGTTGTAAAAGAGTACATAACAAAAAATGAAGGGATTACTTATGATGATTTAATGCAAGTTTTCCCTAGTGAATTACAGGGAAGCATTGGAGTGATAAAAACAAAAACAGAGGCAGAAGATTACGTTGAAAGTAGCTCAAATCCTGAATTAGCACGCAAGCGATTTATTTTTGATAAGATCTTTAATCTATCTAATGGAACAAAGATAGTAGTGTGTAATCAATGGGGTACTACTCTTGGTGGCTTTTATAACGCTAAACAAAACTTTCCCAAATTCATAAAACACTGTAAAAAGCATTTGAATTATGAGATTGCACGAGTTGATGGTGATTTTCTGTAATTGCACATCCAGTGATTCAACGCTACAACTAAGTACATGCAACGGATGGAACTTTTGAGTACATATGGCGTACTCAATAGATTCGTTATTAAATGAGCAAAGATAAATCTAAAAGAATGAGGACAATACATTTACTATCTCTAATTCAAGCGAAATGTAACCTTGAACCAAAGATTTACGAGAGGTTCCTAAGCCTCCACGACATCCAGTTTAAGGATCAAGAGGTCGACGATCTAAATGCGCTAATTAAGCTAATTAAGTTGTTACAGTATGACTGCGCCATATTTGACAAATTTTATGTCGGCTACAAGATCCCACAAATTGGTAAAGAATTCGATTTATTAAGAATTGGGACAAAAACTGTTATTAACATTGAGCTTAAGAGTGAAAGCAGTTCAGATAAAGCCAAAAAACAACTCATCAAAAACGCATACTATCTAAGCCATATCAACAAAAAAGTCTATTGCTTCAGTTTTATTTCATCGGAAAAGAAACTGTATCAACTAGAAGGAGAGGCAATAACTGAAGCTAATACCGATATTCTAATAAACCTTTTGGAAAATCAGGAGCTTTCTGAAAACGACTGTATTAACGATTTTTTCAATCCCTCAGATTATTTAGTATCGCCATTCAATTCACCAAAAAATTTTGTTGAAAAGAAGTATTTTCTAACTCAACAGCAGGAGGATATTAAAAAAAGGTGATTGAGTTAATAATTTACAATAATGCCTCTTATATTTCAATTACGGGTGCTGCTGGCACAGGAAAAACCTTACTCATTTACGATTTAGTCAGTTCTCTACAGAATATCAACCCAGTCATCATTTCTCTACAGAATATCAACCCAGTCATCATTCATTGTGGCAATTTAAATGATGGTCAAACCACTCTCGTTCAGCAAGAAAAATGGCATATTGTACCGATTAAGAAATGTAATGACTTAGACCTGAATAATCATAAAGTGGTGTTTATTGATGAAGCTCAACGAATGATGACTAAGCAACTCAAAGACATAATACAAAAAACCAATTTGTCTAATACGACATGTATTTTTTCATACGACAAATCTCAGACTCTTTCCAAAAAAGAAATCCAAGGGAAAATTCATGAAGAAATAGAAAAGTTGCAACCTTCTTCACATAGTCTTTCAGAAAAAATTCGAACAAACAAAGAAATTGCTCAATTTATAAAGATGCTTTTCAACAAACATAAAAATCCAGGAAACATAATAACAAACAATATCGTTTTAAATTACTTTTCTGATGAAAAAGATGCTTATCGCTATACACAGTCTTTGGATCAAAATGAATGGAAAATTCTCAAACTCACTCCATCTCAGTATACTAAAGATTCTCATGCATCAGATATCATGCATGGTGAAACATCACATAGTGTTATCGGGCAAGAATTTGACGCTGTATTAATCACTATTGATCAGCATTTTAAATATGCAGAAAGTGGGAAGTTATATTATAAGGGGACATCCTACTATGATGCCACTAAAATGCTTTTTCAGAATATCACTCGAGTTAGAAAACGGCTCAATGTGGTAATAATAAATAACGAAGTACTGTTGAGTCGTTGTCTTTATATATTAAATGGTTAGCAATTAGCATTGAGCCAATTGGGACACTACGAATACCG
Organism: Gammaproteobacteria bacterium Psp_hYS2021; assembly: GCA_963455285.1. Lineage (GTDB taxonomy): Bacteria > Pseudomonadota > Gammaproteobacteria. The sequence continues at coordinate 1,099,123 of OY734021.1, read as the reverse complement.
TATTCAGAAAGCGGCTCAGAGAATTGGACTCTCTTTTAAAATTATCAGCAAAAACCCTTGAATTGACTTGCTATTACTGCTCAGTTGAGCGTAAATGTAAGCATGTCAAACGCAAAGCAAACATCAAAGAAAAACACTATCATCCTCGGTGATATCGAGCGACTCAATCATCTTTTGAAGGATGAATTACAGCAAGTTTACAAGCAATACTTTCCCAGAAGGACTATACCGCAAGTGAAGCAGTTGATGGTTGCTGAAATTGCCTATCATATTCAATCTCAGCAGTTAGGCAGTATAGATAAAGTCACTCAGGATAGGCTACATGTTTGCAAGCAACAGTTTTTAATTCACAGTGTCATCTCATCCAAAGTTAGTGCACAGTCATCCACTGAAATAAAACGGCCCGTTAAAACCCGACCAAGAGTGTCTAACCAACTTAACGATGGCACAGTTCTAAAACGCCAGTTCAATGGGCGAGTGTATGAAGTGTTGGTCAGAATTGAGAATGGCAAGACCATTTTTCTGTTTCAGAATAATAGTTACCGTAGTCTTTCCAAAATAGCCGAGGAGATAACGGGCAGTCATTGGTCGGGTCCAAGGTTCTTTGGTCTTGTAAAACTTAAATCATCTACTCAATCAAAGCGGGATGCTAAAGCATCATGAAAGCAACCAATAAAATCAAATCCTATCGCTGCGCTATTTATACCCGTAAGTCACATGAGGAAGGTTTAGAACAGGAATTCAACTCTTTAGATGCTCAGCGTGAATCTGGCGAAGCCTATATCAAATCCCAGCAGCATGAGCAATGGAAGCTGTTGTCTACCAAATACGATGATGGTGGTTTCAGCGGTGGCAACTTGGAACGTCCTGCACTGAAACAACTACTTGCAGACATTGAGCGGGGCAAGATTGATGTTATTGTGGTGTATAAGGTGGATAGGTTATCCCGTTCACTGAGTGACTTTGCCAAATTGATGGAATTATTTGACCAACATCAGGTATCTTTTGTATCGGTCACCCAGCAATTCAATACCACCAGTTCAATGGGACGACTCACACTGAACATGCTACTATCTTTTGCTCAGTTTGAAAGAGAAGTGACTAGCGAAAGAATAAGAGATAAGTTTGCAGCAAGCAAACAAAAAGGCATGTGGATGGGAGGCACCTTGCCATTTGGTTATAGAGTTGAAGAACGTAAGTTGATAATAATTGATAAAGAGGCAACAGTGATTAAAAGAGTGTATGATGATTATCTAAATCGTAAAACTCCTTTGCTCATAGCAGAACAACTCAATAAAGAAGGACTGACAATTAAACAATGGCAAACACAAAAAGGAAAGGTAAGAGGTGGAGGACAATGGTCTCCTAAACAAGTTTACCGTCTTTTAACCAATCCACTATACATTGGTAAAATCAAACATAAAGATAAAATATACGAAGGAGAGCATCAAGCTATCATCAACCTAGATTTTTGGGAAAAAGTACAACAAAAAATACAAAAGAATAGCTCTCAAGAAAAACAACAGACAGAAAAGAAGATAAGTAATAGCCATCCACTTAAAGGATTGTTACGATTGGCAACAGGGGAGTCACTCAGTCCATCAGGAACCAAAGGCATTCGTTACTATGTTAGCCAAAGAGCCATCAAACAAGGCTACAAGAACTGCGACCTGAAATCGCTCAACGCTAACTTGCTCGAAGATATTGTCTTTGCTTATGCGTTGAATAGATTACCTATAATATTGATTCAATACATATTAAATCAATACCAAACAACTAAACATGAAGGGTGGTTGATTATAAGAAAACTGATTCAGAGTATTACTGTCAGTACCACAGCTATTTGGATAACACTTGACAAGAAATCTATCAACGAAGTACAACAGCAATTAGAAGAAGACAAGTTTTATTCAACTAAGCAATCAAAACAACAACTTAGCTCACCATTTGCAATCGTCTATCCAGCTGAGTATCAAGAAGATGAAAATACCATCACCAGCAAAATCATTGTTCAAATCAAACGCCATGATGGCAGGAGATATATTTTATCAAAAGAGGGTAAACAGTTAATTTATTTAGTACAAGACAAAACAAATATCAAGAATACACAACGAGCAAATGACTATCAAAGTATTACTATCTTACAATCAATAGCAGAGGTACATGTTTGGAAAGACTATCTACAAACTAAAGAAATGACAGTAAAAAAACTAGCAAAAGAAATTAACAAGAGTGATGGCTATATTCATAAGCGATTAAAATTACTTGCATTATCACCAATCATTCTCAAACAAATCACCACGCAAACGCTATCCCCGTTAATCTCCATCAAGGACTTGATAAAAGCTAGTAGTTTCTTAGACTGGAATAAACAACATAAATTCTTATCAATCAGTGATTAGTCACTGATTATCACAGATTAAATTCAAGCAAATATAAATAGGGTAAATTAGACTGTTCTAAGTATATTTTCTGTGGTTCTTGGTTTTTCACAAGAAACAATTGTGTGTTTTATCTTCCAATACAAAAATGAGTGGACCTCCAAAAAAGGGGTTTGAGACAGATGGGATTTATTTGTAAGAAAAGAGAGAAATATAGCAGTCTCAAACTTTACTAGCCTTAATAAGCTCACTGTCTGTGGGGATACTAATGACTATTAAGTAGTTGATTTTAAAGGGTAATTAGGTGGCGGAGAGAGAGGGATTCGAACCCTCGATACAGATTTTATCCATATAACTTCTTAGCAGGAAGCCGCTTTCAGCCACTCAGCCATCTCTCCTTTTATTGTTTCTTTTCTGTTTGTGGAGCCAAGCGGAATCGAACCGCTGACCTCTTGCATGCCATGCAAATGTTCTACCAACTGAACTATGACCCCAAAAACTTAAGTGCTAACTAAAATTGTTAATTAAGTTTTATTAACCGTTCTTAACTCTTTGATAAATTATATCAAAATAATCGCCTAACTTATCTGGTTCGTCAAGTCTTATCCTGCTATCAGATTTTTGCAAATAAGCTATTAATATGTCTGCTGCTATTCTTTTTTCAGACACAACTCTTTCATCAGTCATAACTAAAAACTCCTTTTTTAATATATTAAATATAAAGTGCGAAAATTTTGTATTCCACTTATAAACTACTACATTATAGAGCTAAAAAGTTTTTTATAAATACTTCCCATTAGAAAATCTAGAATTTTTTTCTTCTTTTTCTTTATAATTTCTATTTTATATACTTTAGTTTCATTTTGTACAGCTTTTAGTATATACTCATCACTTGTCATAATATCATCAATAAGCCCCTTATTCAAAGCCTGCTGTCCATACCAATAATCACCATTTGCAACATCATCTATGTTTATTTCAGGTCTGTATTGATTTATATATTCCTTAAAAAGCATATGTGTATCATTTAACATATCTTGAAATTTTTCTTTGCCTTGGTCTGTATTGTTCCCAAATATTGTGACTGTCCTTTTGTTTTCACCAGCTGTGAACGTTTCAAAGTCTATATCATTTTTTTTAAGTAGTCTATGGAAATTAGGTAACTGTGCAACTACCCCAATAGAACCTACTATAGCAAATGGTGCAGCTACAATCGAGTGCGCAACACAAGCCATCATATAACCTCCACTAGCTGCTATTTTGTCAACACAAACAGTAACTCTTAGATTAGAATTCCTAAGTCTTTGTATTTGTGCGCTAGCTAAACCATATCCGTTTACCACTCCTCCGGGGCTATTCAATCTTATAAGTACTTCATCATTTTCTGATGCAATGAGTAAAATGGAAGTAATTTCATCACGGAAAGAATTAACTGCATTCGCTTGTATATCACCTGTAAAATCAAGCACAAAAATTCGCTTTTTTTTCTGTTGTTCTTGACTATTTTTTATGGATTTTTTAGCTTTTTTTTGTTCTTTTTCTATTAATTTTAGCTCTTTTTTATCTAGTAAAGTGACTTGTAATTTCTTTTTATATGTTTTGTATTGATCATTTAAGCTTTTAATTTTTAACTCATCCTGCTCTTCATTATTACTAGATGCTTTTCTACTATTAATCACAAAAGCTATAAATACAGTAAAAAATATAAAGACAGTAAGTACCTGCAATAAAAATGTTAAGTATTCTGATATCCAAGCCATATAGTTAGAAGCATATAATATTTTAGTATAAATAAAAAACGAAGTAATCATTTAGATTACTTCGCTAAAGATACTTACAAAACAACTAAGGTTACATAAGTACAATCAAGCTATATTGTTGAGTTATTAAAAATCTCAAATTTTCTATATCATTTCATCATTTCTTAATGAGTCGATGTCTATATGACAATAGCCACCTGGATTTTTTTCTAAATAATTTTGATGATAATCTTCAGCAATATAAAATGTAGCCTCAGGCAATACCTTCACTACAATAGGTTTTTTATGCTTTTGTTGTTCTAGACTAATATACGCTGTCATTATGTCTTTTTCATCTTCATCCTTATAGTACAAAGCCGTAACATATTGTGAACCAATGTCATTCCCTTGCTTATTTAAGGATGTTGGTTCTATAATACGAAAAAAATGATGAAGCAATCTCTTTAGAGTAATAATAGAATTATCATACTCTATCTTACATGCTTCAACGTGCCCGGTATTGCCAACTTTGATTTTAGTGTAATCAGGATTTATAGTATGCCCGCCTGTATAGCCAACTAAGGTATTACTAACACCTTTAACACGGCGAAAATACGCTTCAACACCCCAAAAACAGCCACCTGCTAAAATCAAACTTTGCATAAGTATAAATTTGAAACTATTTTATGATCAAATGAACCAAAGCTTTAAATTACTCATCCTACGATTATAGAAAATTTTTTTTTATTTTTAAATACTTATTTAAACTTTTTTTTACAAAAATTAAGCTATTTATTTTCTATTATTTTATCAAGCTGTTCAATGTATTTAGCAGGGTTTGTTAAATTTTCACCAGCTAGTAACAATGCATGGCTATATATCACTTCCGCTAAATTCTTAAAATTACTTTCATCTTGCTCATTTTTAAGCTTTTTTACAAGAAAGTGTTCAGCATTAATTTCTAGTATACCTTTACTTTTAGGAGCGCTTTGTCCTGCCATCTCAAGAACTCTTCTCATATTTGCACTTAAGTGGTTATCAGGCTGAATCATACAACTAGCAGCATCAGTTAATCTAGAAGATATTTTTACATCTGATATTTCATCAGATAGAGCAGATTTTATTTTTTCAATAAAATCTTTTTCGTCTTGATCTAATTCTTTTTCATTTTTATCAAATTCGAAGCTATTACTTTGGGCAATATTTTTAATATCTTTCCCTTCATAATTATTAAGACTAGTAGCAAACCAATCATCTATAGCATCAGTTAATATTAGTACTTCACAATTCTCTTTTCTATATGCTTCTAAAAGAGGATTATTTAACCCTTTTTCATAACTATCAGATAGTAAATAATAGATATTCTTCTGATCAGAACGCATTCTTCCGAGGTAGTCTGCTAAAGTATGAATCGGTTCTTCAGATTCTCCATGAGTTGAATAAAATCTAAATAACTTCATCAGAATTTCTTTATTTTTTTCGTCTTTCTCTTCAAAGAAACCTTCTTTTAGTGACATTGAAAACTGCTTCCAGAACTTAAGATAGTGCTGATGATCTTCTTCTGTTAGCTTTAATAACATCTCTAAAACTCTACGAGTCAAAGCTTGTTTTAATTTTAGGACAACAGGACTTTGTTGTAATATCTCTCTTGAAATATTTAAGTCCAAGTCATTTGTATCTATAACTCCTCTTACAAATCGTAGATAATTGGGTAAAAATATTTGAACTTTATCCATTATAAATACTCTTTGAACAAATAGCTTCAGTCCTTTTGTATTGCTGTCTCCTCTTTGCCACATATCAAGAGGAGCTTTGGAAGGAATATATAATAGGCTTATGTACTCAAGATTTCCTTCGACTTTATTATGCGCCCAAGTTAGTGGCTCATTATAATCGTGGGTTAAGTTTTGATAAAATTCTTTATATTCCTCGGTGGTTATTTCTTTATTTGGTTTTTTTTGCCATATAGCAACCGAGCTGGTAACTAATTCGTAATCATTTTGTGTATCACCTTCAGTTTTACCATCTATTTTTTCTGAATCACTATCTGAAGACTTTTCCTTTGATTCATCATCATTTAAGGCTTCATTTGCATCTTTGTTCTTTTTGAAAAAAATAGGTACATGTATATAATTAGAATAATTTTGAACTATTTGTCTTACTAAAAAATCGTTTAAAAACTCAGAAGAATCATCTTTTATATGCAATCGTACGGAGGTTCCTTCTTGTTCAATATGCTTATTTTCTATAGTAAATTCACCATCACCTGAGGATTTCCAATATATACCTGCTGTTTTCTTTGTACCTGTTTTTCTAGTGAAAACTTCTACTTCTTTTGCTACCATGAAAGATGAGTAAAAACCAACTCCAAACTGCCCTATCATTTGGCTCTGTTGATTATTGTCTTTTTCCTGTAAGTTTTTTATAAATTCTGATGTTCCAGATTTTGCTATGGTACCGAGGTTATTTACTACTTCATCTTCATCCATACCTATACCATTATCAATGATTTCTATGTATCCTTCTTCTTGATTTACTTCTACTAAAATCTTCAAATCTTTATTATGCTCATTTAACAGTTTTGGGTTGGTCAAGGAGTCAAATCTTAATTTTTCACAAGCATCTGCCGCATTAGATATCAATTCTCTTAAAAATATCTCTTTATGACTATATAAAGAGTTAATCATTATATTAAGCAGCTGTTTAATTTCAGTTGTAAAAACATGTTTTTTAGGAGTTGATTTTTTTGCCATAAAATACCATTGTTATGTAAATATAAAAATAAAAAATATTAGAGTTTTATTCTAGATAAAATCTTATATAAGCACTTATGTTATTTTTTCAATATTATTTTCTAATTATTTATACACTGTCGTCAAATTATTATTCTTTTCCATATGTCGATGCATTACTTTGTTTATTCTAGTGGTTTCTAGTTTCCACTATTTTAATTCATAGGTTATTACAGATTTTCTTAAGTAAGCATATCTATACTTTAACTCTTCTAGTATCTATAAAATACTATGCATTTTATAAGATAGTTTGTTTATGGAATCATTGCCTAAAGATGGAATAAAATAACAGCAATATAATAATGAGGCTTAAAGTTAAAGTAAGGTATGACAATGTCAGTGCCTTTAAGTAGTTTATATTATGAGAGGGTAATTTTTAGAACCAACACTGCCACAACCTGTTAGATTATTATCAATATTTATTAAAATAAGTCAAGTGTAAAATTGTGTAAAAATTAAAAATATTTATATTACACAATATTACATATACTATATTCGCTTTATAATTAATTTTATTATTATAAAAAAATTGGTTGAATCCTATGATAAATAATAAAAACAGTAAAAATACCTTTAATATTATTTCACCTGTAGATGATAAGATTATTGCAACTTATGAGTATGCGCAAAACTCAACGATAACAAAAACTTTATCAAATGCAAAAAAAGCTCAATTAAAATGGAAGAATATCTCTTTAACTGATAGAAAATATTTAGTTTCTAAGGCTATAGATAACCTAGTTTCGATGAAAGATAAAATCGCACATACGATTACTTTACAAATGGGGAGGCCTATTTCTCAATCACCAAGTGAAGTACTTACTTTAACTCAAAGAGCTAAATATATGATAGATATTGCCGAAGAATCTCTATGTGATATAAAGCCTAATCCAGAGGATGGTTTTATTCGTTTTTTAAGAAAAGAGCCTTTAGGATTGATTTTAGTTCTCGTGCCATGGAATTACCCTTGCCTAACTGCTATAAATAGTATAATTCCGGCTTTAGTCGCTGGCAATAGTGTCATCTTAAAAAGCTCGGACCAAACAGCTGGAATTTCAGAGATTTTTTATAATGCTTTCAAGATGGCAGGTATTCCTGAGTATGTATTTTCAACTTTACATCTAGATATACCTACTATTGCAAAGGTAATTGCTATGCCTGATATAGATTTTGTTGCTTTTACTGGTTCGGTTGCTGGTGGTTTAGCTGTTCAGAAAGCTGCATCTAATAAATTTATTGGAGTCGGGTTAGAGTTAGGCGGTAAAGACCCGGCCTATGTTTTAGATGATGCTGATTTGGATTTTACTGTTGAAAACTTAGTAGACGGAGCATTTTTTAATTCAGGTCAAACTTGTTGTTCCATTGAGCGCATATATGTAAAGGAAGCTATATTTGATATATTCATTGATAAATTTTTATCTTTAAGTTTACAATATAAGTTAGGCAATCCTTTAGATAAAGAGACTAATTTAGGCCCTATGGTACGCTCTAGCGCAAAAGAAAGTGTTCAAAATTACATAAATGAAGCATTAGCAAAAGGAGCGAAGGCACTGATTCCATCGGATAAATTCAAAGATGTTTTAAATTTGGGCAAAGCTTATATGGCACCTCAAATATTAGTAAATGTACATCATTCTATGCCTTTTATGATGGAGGAGGTTTTTGGTCCTGCTGTTGGGATAATGCCTGTTAAAAACGATGAAGAGGCTATTGAGCTTATGAATGATTCTCCTTATGGGTTAACTGCTAGTATTTGGAGTACTGATATGGATAGAGCTATTTATTTAGGTGAGAGAATCGAAACTGGAACTGTATTTTTAAACCGTTGCGATTATCTAGATCCATCACTAGCGTGGACAGGAGTTAAAAATACAGGAAGAGGAATTAGCCTATCCAAACTTGGGTATGACCAACTAACAAGAGTAAAATCGTATCATCTTAGGCATATTTAATTATTATATAATACAATATTAAAATATTTTAGTTTAAGCTGAGCAAAGGGAGCCTTCTAGTGTCCCTTTGCCTCTTACTTCATATACTCTGTATCCTATTCAAAACCTTTCATATAGCCAGAACTGTAGATACTCAAAATTCTCAATTCCCCACTATCAAATATACCTTCTTCTCACTGTAAACTCTCTAATCTTTGGGAAGAATGCATATCTCCAAATTTAAAAGACAATGGTCCATTTCCCAATAGCTTTCTGTGATTCTATAAGTTTATGTACTTCTCTGAAATTCTCTGGAGTCATTCCTTTTTTACTCCCGCCTAAAGTTGTTTTAATTTTTCCATCTTCTACCAATTTGGCTACTTCCGTGAGAATCTCATGCTGTCTGTGCATATCTTCAGTTTGAAATAAGCTTCTTGTAAACATTAATTCCCAGTGTATAGATATAGCTTTAGTTTTAAATATTTTTATATCTAGTTCGTTAGAAGGATCGTCGATTAGGCAGATACTGCCCTGTGGCTTTATAAAGCTTGGAAAACTATTCCAATAATCTTCCATATTTGTAGTACAAAAAACCGCATCAAATTCTTCATTAATTTCTTTAGTCAGGTCTTTACTGTGATCGAATACATTTTCAGCTCCTAAACCAAGACACCAATTTCGGCTCTCAGGTCTTGAAGCTGTCACAGAAACTTTAATGCCAAAATACTTAGCCAGCTGAATAGCAATAGAACCAACTCCTCCAGCGCCTCCTATGACAAGCAAGGATTGTCCTTTTTTTAATCTTAATCTATCAAAAATAGCTTCCCATGCAGTTAAAGCAGTAAGCGGAAGTGCTGCAATCTCTGCATCTGACAGATTCTTAGGAGCTTTACCTACTATTCTTTCATCTACAATCTGATACTCAGCATTACTTCCTTGTTTTGTTATATCTCCAGCGTAATATACCTTGTCTCCTTTTCTGAAAAAAGAAACTCTAGATCCAACTTCCTCAACTAATCCAACTGCATCCCATCCTCCAATATAGCGATTTTCTCTAAATGATTTACGAACTTTCGTATCGACTGGATTCACGGAAACAGCCAGGACCCGGACTAATAAATCTTTTTCTTCAGGGATTGATTTAGGCACTTCTTCTAAAATAAAAGTATCCTCTGCATCAACATTTGAGGGAGCTTTTACTGTTATAGCTTTCATCTTAAATCCTCCATAAAACTTAATATAAATACTCTAGTAACTTACTCTAAAACATAATTATAAAGAGATTCTTGAAAAACAATATTTTTTATGAATTTTTATGAATAAATGCATTCACCAACATTCTCATAAAAGTCCTATAATAAAGTGTTTAGTTTCTTCATATTTTCATATGTCAATATTAAAGCATTATCTAGTTTACTGCAATTTTATATATTATTCAATATTATTAATATGTCATATTATAAGTTTTAAAGTAATTTTTTTAAACCAAAACCTTATCCCAAATAGCACAATTGAAAAATAAAAAAAACAAAAATGAGGGTCCAGGAAGAAGTAAATATATTAACTATATGCCGGATATTATTCAAAATCCGCAAGAGGCTTAGGTAGACTCTGAAAAGAATAGCTTTACAAATGAAGTCCAAGTAATAATGCGATTAATCAAGAATTATGAACTTGAAAAAAACAAAAGCATATTATTTGCGACTAGGGTGGTTAAGGATGTGTCACTAATACCAACGAATAACAAAAATTACTTAAACATAACTCTACAGAAACTGAGTCTTCCCCTTCATTAATAACCACCTCTACCTTGACTATTTAATTATAATATAATGTAAGAGAAAATTAAGATTATCAATAGGAATAAAAAAAGTAAAGAGACTGATATATATCAAAAAATTAATTCAAAAAATGATGTATTTTTATGGTGAAAATATGTATAAAGAAGATTCAGATAAGCTTATAGTAGAGTATAAGAATTATGTAAAAGAAGTGCGAAATGGTAGCACAATAATTGAACTTGTGCAAGATATAATAGGACAAATCCCTTTGCTAATAGAACATTATAAAACAATTAGTACTTTTGTAGAACAAACTATAATTGTTGTTAATTGGCTACTTGGAAAAGAAGATAAACCAGATAATATAACAAAGAGGGGTTAAATAGTCGAGCCTATAGCTAAAGATGTAGGCTCTCAAATAAATATAGGGTCATATAACGATAATAGTAGAATAAATAATATTACTATAAACTACACAGAATCAAATGCGATTCAAAATAGAGCAACAAAAGAGTTAGAAATACTTAAGGAACCTATACTATGTGAAGAAGTGAGGATTAATTATTGCACTTCGACTACGCTCAGTGAACGAGGATTATATATTCAATGTAAGCGAGGATTATATCCTCAGGGACGAACAAAGAATTTAATAATTAAACATTAACAATTTATCATTAACCAAACTGCATTTTACACACGTTTAACGGCGTTTAACCGAACGAGATATTGATTACAAAGAAGTAAAGGTTATAATGTAGCTTAGAAAGGCGATTTACATTATAATCTTTATTTAGTTACATTCTAAACTTTAGTTTACAATTATCAAAAACTATTTTTACAAATTTTACATTATTCACATTTTAATCAATTATAGATAATATTTCAGAGTCTGTCATTGCACTCATATTATCTAAAGCATGTAGATACCATTCATAAAGAGATGCCTCTTTTGCAGGAGGTAGCCAAAAATTTAAATTCATGCTTTTCATCTTCTCTGTAAATAGCTCAGTTTTTCCTGAATCATGAGCATCTTTTGCCATATTTATGAGCTTATCTAGCCATTTATTCATAGCTCTAGCACTTAAGTTTTCGATTTGCTTTTCATGTTTTTTATTATATATAATATCTCTTGCCATCTTTTTTGCCTGTGTTAATAATGGTGCTGAATCATAAGTCAAAAGCGAAGTATTAAAATCACCATTTAAAATACTTGTATAATTATTCTCAAATACATTGAATGCTTTGTGTATTAAGAGATGTACTACTCTACCTCTTAATATAGAAAGCTTTTGTATTTGTGTTGAGTTGTAGATTTTAGGAACTGTAGCATTATGAAAATCTATTATATTTTCAAATAGCTTTTTTACTTTATAAAAATCTATTTTTCCAAGTGAAACACCATCTTCAAGATCTAAAATACCATAACAAATATCATCAGCTGCTTCCATTAAATAAGATAATGGATGTTTCATCCATCTTATATTTTCATATGAAGTATTATATTTATTATCCTTGTCATGATATAGTGGTAATCTAAGAGATTTAAATACGTCATTGGCTATATTTATCTCTGTGCTAAAAAAATTACATTTTTCTAAATTATTAGCTTTGGCATATGATGCACTCCATGGATATTTAACCATAGCTCCTAAAGATGCGTTTGTTATACGCATTCCTCCTTGATATGGTCTATATTCTAATTTAGTTAGTAACCTAAAGCTTTGGGCATTTCCTTCAAAAATTAAAAAATCGTCACATTCATTGGATTTTAAGCTTTTTAGTAATTCATCTTTTTTAGCAAAAAAGTTTCTGATAATGCGCTCACCAGTATGACCAAATGGAGGATTGCCTATATCATGTGCAAGAGAAGCACTTTGTACGATACACGCTATGTCATTTATAGATTTATTTTCAGGTAAAACTTTTTGCTCTTGCAAATAATTCCCAAGTAACCAGCCAAGACTTCGACCCACAGAGCTAACTTCTAAACTATGGGTTAACCTATTGTGAATATGACCTATATTTAAATAAGTTCGTGGATGTACTTGTGTTTTATCAGCTAGTCTGCGTAGGCTTAACGAAAAAACTATCTTATCAAAATCTATCTCAAAAGAACTCCGTCCAAAGTTATCCAGTGAATCATTTTTGTATAGCCTATCATTATTTAAAAGACTCTCCCAGTTTAATTTTGTACTGGTTTCAAAGCACTGATTATACCTATGACTAGAACTATCAGAACACATAGCAGTATTTTAATATATATTCAAGATAAAAATATCTTCTATAAGAATTTATAATTGAATATACTATTTAGTTGATTCACTTATTTTTTTCTATGATGTTTTTCAAACTAGCATAATCATTTTCTAACTCTAGTGACGTAGAAGAATTAGGAATGGCCAAAAAACTCTCAACAGAATCAAACTTAGCATTTGGTATTAGTGGCTCAATGACATCTTGAAATTTTGATGGATGAGCTGTAGCTAATACTAGGTATTGTGTTCGATCTTTCTTCCCTTCTGCCTGGGCAGCCTCAATACTCTTCTCTTGATAATAATTCGCTGCATAAAGTGCCACAGCTGTGTGAGGACAGATAATTTTTTTATATAACTCAAAAGTATTTTTTATAGTTTCAAGAGTTTGCTCTTGTGTAACACTTATACTTTTTAAGTCATTTTTCATTAAATTTATATCGTCTTTATACAGACTTCTAATTCTTTCTAGGTTGCTTGGACGGCTTACATCCATAGCATTGGAAATAGTAGGAATAGTTTCTCTAGGGTTTAGCTCTCCGGTTTCTAAATATCTAGTGAATGTATCATTACTATTAGTAGCGGCGATAAATTTATCTATAGGAAAACCTAAATGTTTTGCGTAAATTCCAGCTGTTAGATTACCTAAGTTTCCACTAGGAACTACTATATTAGGTTTATTTTCATACTTTAAGGATACATAAGCATAATAGGTAATTTGTGCAAGTAGTCGACCTATATTTATAGAATTACATGTTGTTATATAATGCTTTTTATTTAAATCATCATCTGATAAAGACTGCTTAAGTAATTTTTGACAATCATCAAAATTTCCATTAATAGATATAGCATGGATATTTTCTCCAAGTGTAGTTATTTGCTTTTCTTGAAATAAACTAATTTTATTTTTCGGATATAAAACAAATACATCTATATTCGGCATAGAGTGAAAGCTTTCAGCTACAGCACTTCCAGTATCTCCCGAAGTTGCAACTATAATTTTAAGCTTTTTATCTTGTTTAGTTAGAAAATATGACATAATGCTTGCCATTAATCTGGCACCAAAATCCTTAAATGATAAACTTGGCCCATGGAATAACTCTAATACTGCAATACTTCTCTTTACAGGTAATATAGGCAATTGGAAGTTTAATGCTTCATCTACAATTAACTTCAATATGGCAGGTGGAATCTCATCTTCATCTATAAAATGAGTAAGTATTTTATAACTTAGCTCTTGATAGTTTAAATTTTGTAATCCTCTAACATTGTTACTATTTACGATTTTAGGTAAGGTTTCAGGAATATATAAACTATCCTTTTCTGGAGGTAAAGAATTGAAAACTGCTTGTTCTAGAGTAACTTTTTGTTCTATATTTTTACTGTTTAGCCATTTCATATTTCATATAATTTTTATAATTAGTTGGATAAAGTAATCTAATAGCCAGCTTACTCTATAATTCAGCCTATTTAAACTAAATAACTAAGGATATTAAATTATTTTATTGATATTTATTGATATTTTTTTGCTTTATTAAAAATATTATAACAGCTTGTTATAACTATTTTGACGATATTTATAGATATTCAAGCTAATCTATAGAGCTTTCAATAATATGAGCACCTTTTTTATCTACTTTAGAAGTGTAGTATCGAGAAAATATATTGTTACTTGAAAAAACTGACTGCATTGCAATGGCTGCATTTTGTGCTTTTGTTTGTGACGTCGATATAGCAAATAAAGAAGGACCTGAACCTGATATCCCAACTCCACTTGCACCACTATTTAGTGCAGCTTGACGAACATCACTAAAATGAGCAATCAGTTTTGATCTAGGAGTAGTAACTACATCATCATATAAATACTTGCTTATAATACTCTCATTACCTTGCATTAGACCAAATATGAGGCAACTAGCTTGGCTTATTTGCCTTGTCATAGTTGCAAGACTTACTGTATCAGGTAGTACTTTCCTTGCATCCTTAGTATTGATTATTAAATTTGGATGAATAATTGTAAAGACAAATTTTTCATGAATAGGTATACTATAAAACTTATCTATTATATTTTCATCTTTTATTTTACTATCAAATCCTATACAACAACATCCACCTATAAGAGATGGCACAACATTATCACCATGCTCTACTCCTGTTGCCAAGCCTTCACCATATAAAACATAAGGAATTAAGCTATTCTTATCCATAGGTTCATCAAATAGTCCATTTATTGCAACAGCAGACGCTACAGAGCTAGACGCAGAACTACCAAGGCCTGAACCAATAGGCATATTTTTATGTAACGTAATTTCGACTCCCCAGTCAGGATTAAAATCAAATAATATTTTTTTTGCAACTTGTGCGGCTATATTATCATCAGGGTTATCTGTTAAGTCTACATCTAAACTAGAGTCCATTTTAAATATAAACTCACCCTTTTTTGGCAGTCTCTTTGCACTTACTTCATCACCCAAAGAGCCTATAGACATACCTAAAACATCAAATCCGACACCCAAATTTGCAACGCTGGCAGGAGCAAAAGAGCGAACATATTTATTTTTAAACTGTTTAGTTTTTGATTGCAAATAATGAGTTTCAGCATTCATATAATTTACTCTAAAAATATGTATACATCGTATCTTTACATAGGCAGTAGATTTGTATTTTATTTACTCAATAAGGTCTTTACCCAGCTTTATTAAGTCATGTAATACTCCAACTGCAGTTATAGTATTACCAGCCCCAGAACCTTGAATGATAAGCATTTTAGAGTAATAAGTCGATGTAATACCAAAAATATTATCTGTAGCTTTCACTGTAGCAAAAGGATGTAAAGGATCTATAGCTACAATTTTAGCTTCGACAGTATTAGCAGACACTTCTCCTATGTATTTCAAAATTTTCCCTTTCTTTTTAGCATCCGTATATAGGTTTTTTATTTTCAAATCAAATTCACCGAAATGAGAATATATTTTATCTATTTCCTTAATTTTTTTGACAGCCTCTGGAAGCATACTTTCAATTTTTACTTGCTCTAAATTAATTTCATAACCCAATTCTCTGGCAAGAATTAATAGTTTTCTAGCTACATCCATACCTGATAAATCATCTCTTGGGTCACTTTCTGTAAAACCTGCTTCTTTAGCTTCTTTTAATAGCTGACCAAAAGATTTTTTAGCATCATATTGATCCAATAGATAATTCAAGGTACCAGAAAAAATTCCTTCTATTTTTTTGATATTATCGCCTGTTAGAATAAGGTCCTTAATAGTAGAGATTATAGGAAGCGCTGCACCAACATTTGTCTCATAATAAAATTTTTTATTTCTAATCGCAAAAGTATTCATAAGAGTTTTGTATTGCTCTAATGGTAATGAATTTGCCAGCTTATTCGGTGTTATAATGTGAGAATCTGCTAAATCAATAAAGTTACTATACTGACTGACTATGTCCATGCTCGTTGTGCAATCTATTACAACTCTATTGTGTAGCTTTGTCTTTGAGATACGTTTTGGTAAATCATCAGAATATGGCACTGCTTTATTTTTGAAATCATTATGCCAGTTTTTCAATGATATTCCTTTTGAATTAAATAGTACTTTCTGACTATTTGCAATCAAAAATACTTTTAATTCAATACCATTTTCAAGTTTAAAAGCTTTTTGCCGCTCGTACATAATTTCCATAAGCTTAGTACCTACATTCCCTATGCCCAATAAGGCAATATTTATAGTACTTGTTTTAGCAAAGAAATTTTCATGTAAAAGCTCAACTGCTAAATTTGCATCACTAGCGTTGACAACAAAAGATATACTATTATCAGATGATCCTTGTGCTATGGCCCTTAAGTTAATATGAGCTTTACCAATCGTTTTTAGTAAACGACCTGATATTCCTGGCAATAGTGACATATCTTCACCAACAACAGATATAATTGCTTGATCTAAAACAACATCTAATTTCATTAGTAACTTTGAAAATTCAAAACTGAATTCCTCTTCAATTAATGACCTTAAAGCTTGATAGTTCTTATTATCATCTAAGTGTGTAGCAAAACAAATAGCATGCTCTGATGAAGCTTGAGTTATTAAAATAACACTTGCATTAGCACGCCTAGTAGCTCTAAATAATCTTTCTGAAACTCCTGGTTTGCCAGACATATTTAGACCATTAAGACTAAATACTGCTACATGTTTAATACATGTAATACCTGCTACTCTGATATTCCTCCTAAAAAGAGGCTTATCTTTAGGTGCTTCACTCACAGATATATAGTTATCCAGTTTATTTTTTATAACAGTACCGATTGCTGTAGGATTGAATGTATTCCTTATATATATAGGAATATTTGCTTCCATAGCAGGAGAAATAGACATTTGATTTATTATTTGTGCACCAAAAAAAGCTAAATCTATAGCTTCTTTATAAGTAAGCTCACTAATAGTTGCAACATTTTTGATAATTCTAGGGTCAGCTACTAAAACACCATCTGTGTCAGTCCAAATTTCAACACAAGTAGCATTCAAACAAAAAGCAGCTATTGTAGCCGTATAATTGCTACTTCCTCTACCAAGCAATGTAGTATTTCCATTAGAATCTCTGCCTATAAACCCAGTTAATAATGGTATTTGTTTTTCTCTAACTGAAGGTAAAACTATCTTTTGAAAAGCATTTTTTGTGCTCTTAAAATTAACATTTGCAAAGCTATAGGAACTATCAGTTCTGACTATATTATTATCAGCAGTATTCATTCTATAGCTAGGCAAGTCTTCAGATAGAAGTAATTGATGGAATAATATATTAGATAGCCCTTCTCCAAAAGCACAGATATGAGCATAGCCACGATCAGTTATATCGCCTAACACACTTGCACCTTTAATTATATTTTTCAGTTTTAACAATAAAGGATGAAGCTCATTTTTCCAAACATAATTAAACTCCTCATTTTTAAGTATCTCACCTAGCATAGTATAGTGTTTTTTTTCTATTCTATTGTAGAGTGCTATAGCTTTTTTAGGCTTTTGAGATTTGATTAGCTTATAAATTTCAATTAAATCATCTGTAGTATCACCTGCTGCCGAAGCAGTTACAATTATATATGGATTTGCCTCATAAGCAGACTTTATTATTCTTGCGGCTTGAATCATACTTTCATGGGAACCAAGTGATGATCCACCAAACTTCATTACTTTTAAGTTTGGAATTTCCTGAGCGTAATTTTTATTTTTTAGTTGAAAATTATTTATAGTTTCTATTTTATTATTCATGAATAATGCTCAAAATATAAATTAGATTGAATAAAATATTTTTACTTTTAAAAATTTACCTGCATATGCCTATAAAATTAATTAGTTTATCATAATAATTTATTTATGAAATATTTTCTTTTACAATATATTATTATTTTATAAATAAGTATATACTACCCTTATATCTTAAAAATTAAGATTTAGTTAATAAAAAAGGCGAAACTTAAGTTCGCCTTTTTTATATGAATTATTAAAATAACTTATTGCTCTAACTTGTTTTTGAGTTTTTGTGTTAAATAGTGAATGTTATAATTAGATTCTTTAAAGACATTGTCTAATATCAACGATTTGTGTAGAGGAACATTTGTTTTAATTCCACTAATTAAAATTTCATCTAATGCATGGCTCATTTTGCTAATAGCACTATTTCGAGTGGTGCTATGCGCAATTAATTTAGCAATAAGAGAGTCATAATATGGAGGAACTATATACCCATCATATATATGTGAATCAACACGAATACCATTTCCTCCAGGGAAATGCAAGAAATCAATTTTACCAGGCGATGCAGTAAAAGTATCAGGGTCTTCTGCGTTGATACGGCACTCTATGGCATGACCTCTGAAATAAACGTCATTTTGTTTATATTTTAGTTTTTCACCATTAGCAATTCGTAACATCTCTTTAACTATATCTATACCTGTGACCATTTCAGTTACTGGGTGTTCTACTTGAATACGTGTATTCATCTCTATAAAGTAGAATTTCCCTTTTTCATAAAGAAATTCAAAAGTACCTGCACCTACATACTTAAGTTTTCTCGAAGCTTCAACACAAACTTCCAAAACTTCTTTTTTACTTTGCTCATCTATATTCACAGCTGGAGATTCTTCTATAACTTTTTGGTGACGACGTTGCATTGAACAGTCTCTCTCTCCTAGATGAATAACATTACCATGCTTATCAGCTAAAATTTGTACTTCTATATGGCGCGGGTTTTCTAGATATTTTTCCATGTAAACATTATCATCTCCAAAAGCGACTCTAGCTTCACTTTTAGTCATTTGAATAGCTTGAATAAGATCTTCTTCTTCCTGCACGATTGCCATTCCTCTACCACCACCACCAGAAGCTGCTTTAATCAATACTGGGTATCCTATTTTATTTGCTATAGCTTTTATTTCATTTTCATCTTCAGGTAAAGCACTTTCTGAGCCAGGAACTGTTGGAACTCCATATTTTCCCATAGTTTTTTTAGCTTCTATTTTATTACCCATAGTTGCTATCACACTAGCAGGAGGTCCTATGAAAGTAAATCCGCTTTGCTCTAGTTGTTCGGCAAAGTCTTCATTTTCAGCTAAAAAACCATAACCAGGATGAACAGCATCAGCATTAGTCATACCACAAGCACTTATAATAAGTGGTATGCTAAGATAGCTTTTATTAGAATCATTAGGTCCAATACATATAGCTTCATCACTTAATAATACATGCTTTAAGTTTCTGTCAGCTGGCGAATGTACAGCAACTGTCTTAATTCCTAGTTCTCTACACGCCCTTAAAACTCTAAGGGCTATTTCACCACGATTGGCAATTAGAATTTTATTTATCATATAAGGCTTTTATAAAATATATTTAGTAGTATGTTATGTATAAAAATAAATATCAAAATATTCTATCTACTCTAGCTCAATTAGTGGTTGATCATATTCTACAGGCTGACCATTCTTTGCAATTATAAATTTAACTTTTCCAGATTTATCCGAACGAATTTGATTCATGATTTTCATAGCCTCTATTATACCTATTATATCTCCTTCTTTTACTTGCTGGCCTTCAGTTGCGAAAGGTTTTGCATCAGGAGATGGGGCCACATAAAAAGTTCCTATTATAGGTGCATTTATAGTATTTTTAGGTTCTTCTGTTTCTATTTTTGTAGGAATATTTATTGTATGTTGAGGTGTAGTACTAGCTGTATTAATTTGTTCTTCGGTTGTAGCTATTCCTATTTTTTGAGATTTTGAGAGAAATATGCTTTCTCCATTTGAAGTTTTGTACCTAAATTCTGTAATTTTGGAGTTTTCAACTATATCGATTATCTGTTTTATATCTTCTATTTTCATTTTTTAACCTTCTTTATATTGTTTATTACAATTTATAAATAATATAAATACAATGTATTTACTATTCTTTATCATCGCTATTTATAAAAATACTGTATAAGGCCAAATAATAACTGTTTTTCCCAAAACCTTCAATAACACCTGATGCTATATCTGTTAAATAAGAGTGTTTGCGAAAGGTTTCTCTAGCCTTAGTATTAGAAAGATGAACTTCTATAAATTTGATTTTAACAGCCGCCAGAGCATCCCTAATAGCAATGCTTGTATGGGTAAAAGCACCTGCGTTAATAACTATATAATCCACTTTGTTATCTAAAACAGAATGGATTTTATCAATGATTTCTGATTCTGAATTAGATTGAAAATCAGTTAATTCTATATTCCATTTATGTGCTTGTACTTTTAGGTCATCTACCACATCGCTAATAGTCTCAGTCCCATATATATGAGGCTCCCTTTTACCTAATAAATTTAAGTTTGGCCCGTTAATTAAAAGAACTTTTTTCATATAACTCATATAACTATTATGCCCTTAAATATATAAAACTTCCATTATTTTATACTCTACCTCTCCTGAAGGTGTATTAATCACAACTATTTCATCTATATGTTTACCTATAAGACCTCTTGCAATAGGAGAATTTATAGATATTTTAGATTTTTTTAAGTCAGCTTCGTCTTCACCAACTATATTTAGTTTTTTTTCAACATTGTTCCTAATATCCATAAGAACAACAGTAGAAGAAAAAACTACCCTATTATCTTGAGGTATATTTTTTACATCTATAACTTGCGAATTAGAAAGTTTATTTTCTATATCACTAATGCGACCTTCTATAAAAGACTGCTGCTCTTTAGCCGAATGATACTCTGCGTTTTCTTTAAGATCGCCTATTTCTCTTGATGATGCGATTATATCAGAAATTCTATGCCGTTCTACCTTTTTTAAGAATTCCAATTCTTTTCTTAATAACTTTTCTCCATTAATCGTCATAGGAAAACGTTGCATTTATCCCTCCAAATTATCAAATAATAATTTATTTATCTAAGTTTTTAATTTTTTTATATTTTATGTAATCATAACTACTCTAAATCCATCATAATTAGATCTAGAACTTGGTGGTGATCTATCTCTTCTAGAAGCTCTCAAAGAATCCGAAGGATTATACCAAGACCCTCCCCTCAAAACTCGCTCTTTACAATCAGGAACATTTGCAGCAGAGCCATTTCTAGGAACAGAACTTAAATTTCCTTGCCAACAGTCTTGGACCCACTGCCACACATTACCATGCATATCGTATAACCCCCACCTATTTGGTTTAAAGCTACCCACTGGAGCTGTTTGATTGGAGTAAGGCGTATTACAATCAGAACAGTTTGAAAATCCATCAACGAAAGTTGTTCCCCATGTATAAACTTCATCAGAACCAGCTCTAGATGCATATTCCCATTCAGATTCTGTAGGTAACCTAAAAGTTATATTAGTAACACTTGTAAGCCATCGTGTGAAATCCTGAGCATCATTCCAGCTTATATTTATCGCCGGTCGTCTACCCCTACCCCAACCAGCATCACTTGGTAAAGGTCTTCCTGTAGCTCTTGCAAAAACATCATACTCCTCAAAAGTAATCGTAAATCTACTTATGTAAAAATTACCAACTGTTACATCTATAACAGGCAACTCTTCACCATAGTCCACATTACCTGATTGATTGCCCATTTTAAATGTCCCTCCTCTTATATATTGCATTTCCTGAATTATTTGGTTTACAACTCTTTCTATTTCAGAAGTAGGCACATTAGATGAAGGTGTTGTTGCTGATCTTTGTGCTAAAGTATTGCTTCCTCCTGAAGGAGAAACCAACGATTTTCTAGATGAAGAAGGTGATGACGAAGTAGGAGCTTGTAATCTTGATGTTAATGATGAGTTTGTATTATTACTATTATTTATATTTGTTACAGTCTGCTGGGGAGGTGGTGATGTAGTAGTATTAGCTACTAGTGAAGCTCTTAACTGATTTATTTGGTTAGCTGTCGCTAATGTATTATCACCTGAGCTTTGTGCATTAGAAAGAAAATCAACTGCACCTTGGGTGTTACCTTGACTAGCTATATTTTGAGCATTTTGTCTTACTTGCGATAAAACATTATTGTATAACTGATTTACAGCTGTATTATTAGGTAATATTTCCCTTGCTTGAGTTACTAAATAAACAGCACTAGATGTGGTAGGTGTAACTAATTGACCTTGAGATATTTTTCTTTGTATTAGCGTATCGAATATATTAGAAGTATAAGTATTAGAGACATTATTTATATTGCCATTAGCACGTAAGAATATTAGAACTCTTTGAATCTCACTATTTGTTATATCATCATAATCACTTATCATATTATCTAACAATCCCCAAGCTAAAGAGCTCGACGGTTCATTTAATAAAACTCCAGATATGGTATTCATAGCATTATTATTGCTTGGTTCAAAATAATTCCCTGAATCTACTTGTTCTCTTGCATCAGATAATAAACTACTCCTTGTATCTGCTGTATGCTCTAATGACTGAGAGAATAAAATATAACCTATATAAGAAAGTCCTACAAGACCCAATACCATAACAGTCCATACAATTATAGGTGTTAATCTACTTGTTTTCCTAATTCTTGTAT
This sequence comes from Gammaproteobacteria bacterium Psp_hYS2021, assembly GCA_963455285.1. Classification (GTDB taxonomy): domain Bacteria; phylum Pseudomonadota; class Gammaproteobacteria. Next base: position 1,076,208 of record OY734021.1, on the reverse strand, counting down.
TTTGGCTCACATAAGATCGTCTAGAAGATGTACGCCCTTTAGATGATGTTGAAGATGGTAATGGTTGCTCATCAACAAGACTAGAATCAATACTAGAGGAGGTACTATTTTGTTCAATATTAAATTGTTGTTGCGGTTGCGATGCAGAAGTAGCAGGCGGTGCTGATAAAAGCGATTTTGTTTTTTCTACTTCTTCATCAGAAATAATAGCTTTTCCACTGGCTTCGAGCTCTTTTAAATCATTTATAAATAACTTTAGGTTATCATATCTGTCTTCTCTTTTTTTAGCAGTTAACTTATTCAATAATGGCTCCCAGTAGACAAATTTGGAAGGCAATTTAGGTATAGGTTTGCTAATATGCATTATTCCTATTGATATAGAATCAGCTCCTCCGAATGGAACCTGCCCTACCAACATTTCGTACATCATTATGCCTAAGGAATATATATCAGTTCTATAGTCTAATTTTTGCCCTCTAGCCTGCTCAGGACTCATATAATATGGAGTACCTATAGACATTCCAGTGCCTGTCACTTTAGTAGATGAATTCATAGCTTTTGCTATACCAAAGTCTGTTATAACCGCACTGTCATTTTTGCGTAATAATATATTCTCAGGCTTTATATCTCGATGAACATAACCTATACTGTGAGCATAGTCTAACCCATCAGCTATTTCGTTTAACCAGCGGATAATTCTATTTATATCTACATTTCCTGATAAAATTCTCTTTTTTAGATCTGGTCCCTGTATATACTCTAAAACCATATACATAAAAAAGCTTTTTTCCTGGCCAAAACCAAAAAATTTTACAATATTATTATGAGATAAATTTTCTAAAACCTGTATTTCTTTAGTTATACGAATTTTAAAATGTGGGTCATTTATAATATTGCCAGACATTATTTTTAATGCAAATTCCTCTTCAGTCTTTACATCTTTGGCTAAGTATACCTCAGCCATACCACCTCGACCTATCAGGCGCTGGACTAAATAACCTGGGACCTCATTACGCTTAGTTATAATAGGCATAATAATTAAATCAATAAACTATTAGTTATTATTATTTACAGACTTTGAAATATTAGTTTTTGAGAGTATGTCTGATTCATCATAATTATCCTCATCTATAGCAACCGATGCTTGCGTTTTAGCATTTTTATTACTATCTGCCTCATCTATATCCATAGAAAATAAAACAGCAGTTATATTATCTCTGCCTCCATAGTCTACAGCTGTATTGACTAACTTATCTGCTGCTTCTTGCAAGGTTTCAGCCTCTATGATTATTTTGTGAATTTCATCATCTGATATTTCATTAGTAAGTCCATCACAGCAAAGTAATATGGTAGCGTCTTTCTCTAATTTACCAATACCATGGCTCACATATATTTCTTTTTTACCTCCACCTACTGCTTGTAACAATATATGCTTATAAGGATGGTCATATACTTCAGATTCTTTTATATATCCTTCCCGTAACAGTAAACCTACAAAGGTATGGTCTTCTGTTAACATAATCATGTCATCTTTTGTTATATAGTAAGCCCTACTATCACCTACCCATGCTAAGTCAAAAAATCCAAACTCATTTAAGTTTATACAAACAGCAGTGGAGCCCATACTGCTAGAGCCTAAACCTTTCTCTGCAGCCTCTATCACTTTATTATTTGCCAAATGAATAGCATCTACCAGTGTTTTGCCGTTAGTGAGTTCTTCAGAAATAACATCTGTAACTATAGTACTTGCAACACTGCCACCTTCATAACCACCCATTCCATCACAAACCAAAAATAAACCTCTATCATAATCACATAATAGAGTATCTTCATTTACAGATTTGTAATTACCCATATCTGTAGCAAAGCCTGTTCTGAACATAAAATTGATCTGCGATAGGTTATGATTTTTCAATTTATAATTTATTATCTATAATTGTTTAATTAATTGTTTAATTTAAAGCTGAATATTCAGATAGTAAGTGTATATGTATGTGATACACTTCCTGCCCACCGCCTGGATTACAATTGACTTGCAATTTATAACCAAAGTCAGCAAAATTCTCATTTTTCGCTATATCTAAACACGTTTTAGTCATATGACTCCAAATATCACTATCAAAATCTTGATTATCTTTTTGTAAGTCATTAATAGTCGAAATATGTTCTTTAGGTATTATCAAATAATGTATCTTAGTAGCTGGCTTTATATCCTTAAAAGCCAATACTTTTGAATCTTCAAATATAATATTAGAAGAGATCTCTTTATTTACTATTTTACAAAAAATACAATCATTCATAGCATTACCACCCTGGCTTTACCTTAAATAAAGCCTAGTATTTATTAAAAAACTTAAAATTAGACAAAAATTTCATTAACTAATAATCTGAACAAAAAGATTAAACTAACTCATAGTTATTAATTTATACTAATGATTTTAACTTATAATCCAACAGAGCATAAAATTCTTTTAGAGTTTTTCACTCCAAAATAACAATTATTTTACAAACTCTATTTATAAAGTCAAACTAATAATTAACTCATAAAATCCTAAGTTATTTTTAGTTTCAGTATATATAATAATACACAAATCATGCATTAAATACAATAATTGCATCTAATCAACACTAAAATTAACAGTATCTTTAATTTTAATTATAATTTAGATTTTCATACTTATTCTTACCTAATGACTAATATATATTGTTTAATTAGGTACCATATAATAGATATTTAAACTTTATGTACCTGCGTATTAAGTAATAACTCTAATTAATTTTACCAAAATTTATACTTAAAATTATATTTATTTAATTATATTAAAAAATAAACTGTAGCCCTAACTTTAATAAAAAATGTTATACTAGCAACTGTAAATATAGCTAAACACTATAAAGTATTTATTAGTATATAGTGATCTTAAACTGTAAGAATACGTGATACTTGACTTAAAAATTTGTCAAATCGATTATGTAATAGGTAATATACATAATCTTTTTAGGAATTAGTTTTATCATTATTTATCATTATTAGCAAACAAAAAAAATTAATGTTTAAGGAGATATATGGAAGTTTATTATGACAAAGATACAAATATTGATTTAATTAAAGGTTTAAAGGTTGCAATTATTGGTTATGGCTCACAAGGTCACGCGCATGCCCTAAATTTAAGAGACTCTGGAGTAAAAGATATAGTCATTGGACTTCAAGAAGGCTCTAGTAGTACAAAAAAAGCACAAGCTGATGGGTTTACAGTTTCATCACCATCACAAGCTGCTAAAGATGCTGATCTGGTTATGGTGCTTATACCTGATGAGATACAAGCTGATTTGTATAATAATGAACTAAAAGATAACTTAAATAATGGTTCTACCTTAGCTTTTGCTCATGGCTTAAATATTCATTTTAGTCTAATAGACCCAAGAAAAGATTTAAACATAATAATGATAGCTCCTAAAGGACCAGGGCATACCGTACGTGCAGAGTACCTAAAAGGAGGTGGTGTTCCTTGTCTTGTTGCTATTCATCAAGATAAATCAGGGACTAGTCTAGAAATAGCAAAGTCTTATGCATCTGCGGTGGGTGGTGGAAGAACAGGAATAATTGAAACTTCATTTAAAGAAGAGTGTGAAACTGATCTATTTGGTGAACAAGCTGTTCTTTGCGGAGGAGTTACTGCACTTATGCAAGCTGGTTTTGAAACCCTGGTCGAAGCAGGGTATTCCCCTGAGATGGCTTATTTTGAATGCTTAAATGAAATGAAGTTAATTGTAGATCTAATCTATGAAGGTGGAATACAAAATATGTATTATTCTATATCTAATACAGCTGAATTTGGTAGCTATGTTAGTGGCCCAAGAGTAATAGATGAATCAGCAAAAGCTAGAATGAAAGATATTCTTAAAGATATTCAAAAAGGAGAGTTTACCAGCAAATGGATTAGCGATTGTAAAGCTGGCCAACCTAGATTGAAAACTGAAAGAAAACTATCAGGCGAACATCAAATGGAAAAAGTAGGCGCTAGATTAAGAGAAATGATGCCTTGGATAACAAAAAATAAATTAGTTGATCAAAATAAGAATTAAGCATTAAAATTAAACATTTTGCACTTAAACTTATGCATGTATAAATATCCATTTATACATGCTATTTACCATAATAACTATCAGACTTAATTTATTCTGGCTTTCACCTAAAAAACTACATCATTTCTATATTGTGATTCCAAAACCTTGAGTTTTCTTCTCTGGAGCTTTTTATATCTATTTTATCCTTTCTAAAAAATACACTTATCCCTCCCACATAGTCTGTCCTATATATTTTTATATTATTTGATTCATAACGTTCTATTATTTCTCTATGCGGATGTCCATATCTATTTAAGTATGCGGACGAAACAATACCTATAGATGGAGAAACAGAATTTATAAAATCAATACTTGAAGAGCTCTTACTGCCATGATGAGGGATAATTAAGATATCGCTTTTTATTTTGTGATTATCTACATTATTTAAAATATACTCTTCTGCTTGTCTTTCTATATCAGCTGGTATTAAAGCTGAACCGCCATAACCTTGTACTCTTATTACACACGAATAATTATTGTGTTTATTCTTTTGCTTAAGAAAATTATTACTCGGGTGAACAATTTCTAATATAACTCCATTTGAAATTATGGATTTACCTCTTGTACAAGTATTTATCTTTACTGTTTGTTTTTTTTCTAAGTCATTTAATTTGTCTTCAAAATCTACATATCTTTTTTCTTTATTTATAAATAACTCATCTACTTCTATACTTGCAAGAATGTTGTATAATCCTCCACTGTGATCACTATCATAACTGGATATAAATATAGCATCGATTTTATCTACAGCCATAGACTCTAATATATTATTGAAGTTATTTGTGGCAGCAGTATCTATAAGATAATTATTATTTTGTGTCTGTACCAAAGTAGCATTGGCTTGACCTACATCTATTACACTTAAAATAAATTCACCTTCTTTAATGTTATTGCTAAAGCTGTAGTAACTATAAAGGACTGGTATATATAAAAATAGTAAAAATAATCTGTATGGAAATAAATTAAACGATAACACTAAACCTATTAAAATAGTTATAAATGTAACTGATAAAGATATATCCACACTCCACACAACGCTAAATGTATCTATCCAATATAGAGATTGATATAAAAATTCAGTTATATAAATTATTGATTTTAAGAGTACTACTCCAATAGGCTCGAATATTAGAAATAACAAAAAGGATAAAAGTGCTATAGGCGTTATGACTATACCCAGTAAAGGTATTGCTAATAAATTTATAAAAGGGGAAAAAAGGGAAACTTTACCAAAAAAATATGCAACTATGGGTATCACTATTACAGAGACTTTTAACTGAATTATAAAAAGCTCTATAATAGCTTTAGCAGAGTACTGATAAATTTTTTGAAATTGATTATAGATGTTATGCGAATGGTTGGTTCGTAGATTTTCATTGTTCAATATTTTAATATTATTTAATTTATTTGTATGATTAACTAATTTCTTTCTTGTATGTATATGAAGCCATATAACAAAAGTAGCACCAAAAGATAGCCAAAGACTACTGGAAAATAATGAGTGAATATCTATTAAAACTACTACAGCTAAAGCTAGTAAAAAATGAAATAGGAAAGGTTGATTACGTCTAAGAATAAACCATATTATCAGTATTATTATCATAAATAACGCTCTTTGAGTCGGTAAAGAAAAACCAACAAAAAAAGCATAGATTATTAATAAATTTAAACTTATAAATACTATGAATTTATCACTTTTTATAAACGACAAAAATTCTGCATAATTTAATATTTTTAGTATCCAAGAATATATTTTATTTTTAGCAAAATTTAAGTCTTTATAGTCTTTTAATACAAAGAGCTCAAATTTTTTTTTATAGTAAATTATGCGTGAAATTAAAAACTTAAAAAGAAAATAAACGATTCCAAAAATTAAAGTAAAATGAAACCCTGAAATTATAACTAAATGTGTAATTCCAGTTCTAGAAAATAGACTCCAATCGCTTTGATCAAAAAAACGATTCTCTCCAGTAATCAGTGCAATTATTAAAGCAAGAGATTTATTATAATAATCAATGTTATTATCATCTATACTTTGATTATCTATAGGAGGACTACTTAAAGATGATAGTAGTCTCTCTAAAACATTCTCACGTATTTTCGAAAAGCTAAATGAGCTCTCATATAGTTTTTTATTAAAATCAGATTTTACAATATACCCTCTTGCGCCTATTTCTTTTTGAAATAACCATTTTTCATAATCAAATCCTACGCCATTAAAATATCCTCTTGGTGGTTTTAATCTTACCTTAAGTTGCCAAACATCACCTTCTTTAATTTCAGGAGTAGGTGGGTACCAAGCTAGTCTTAGTTTTTCTAATTTATTTAAGTCTTCATTCCAGAAATCTTTTGGTTCGATCTTTTTATGTCCTACAGCTTTTATACCTAAAACCTTTCCATTAAAACTAAGAGATTTATTATCATCTTTTATAGTACTAAAAGATGATTTATGCGATATATCCAAAACCTCTAACTGCACTAAAGCATATGCATTTGCTGACCTATTTGTAAGCTGTGATAGAATTTGATTTTGAAAATATATATTGCTTATACTAAATGTAAAAGCTGATAAAAATATATAAAGTAAATATCGCTTAAAATTATTTAAAGACCATTTACAATTTTTTTTTATACGTAAAGACGATAACTTATTTAAAAATAATAAAAAAAGTGTGGGGACTGCTAGAATGAAAATAATTATTTGTGAAACCTCTATACTCAACAGCTGAGATTGAGCCAAAGCCAATGAAATACCTAAAATACCAAATATTATCCATAACACTGTTTAATCCAGAAATAACATATAACTCGTAAGTATTAGATATAAAAAATTTACATCCTCTATCAAAACATAATAAAAACGATAGGAAATTCTATAATAATGTAACTATTATTAGGATAAATTATTTTATAATAATATTGTGATTTTACATTATCTAATGCTTATTTACCAAATACCATTTTATGAGATTAGGGATTTTACATATTGCACCTGACGAGAAGTTTATAGACATGGGGATTAAATCATTCGAGAGAGTAGTACCCGGTAGTAATAAACTGATTATTATATCTGATGATAAAGTTCTAATTCATGTAAAAGTTCAAAATAAACTTATTCTGTCTAATATGGATGTAAATAAAAAATCTAAAGATAAGTTATTTTGGAAGGATATAGATATATTAGTACTACATTCTCTTTGTACTCACAATATTACAATCCCTAAACGCGTAAAAACAATCTGGCTTGGCTGGGGATATGATTATTATGATATGATTTTCCCATATGAAAAATTGTTATGTAAGAAAACTTTGAAGGTTTTTAAAGGCCTCAATTATTATAACCATTCTTTTATCATAAAAATTATCAGAACTATAAAAAAACTCATCAAAAAACTAATTTTTTGGGAAAAATACCAAATCAGCATTAGAAATAAATTTATTAAGCAAATTGATTATTTTTGTCCAGTTATTATGACAGAATATAACATGATAAAATGGCCTGCAAATATAAAACCTAAACTAATGGACTGGAACTATGGAACTGTAGAGGATCACTGGGGAAAAGCATTTAATACCAATACTTTTCCTAATAAGAAAAATATTCTTTTGGGAAATAGTGCTACATTTACATGTAATCATATTAAAGGTATTGATTATTTAAAGGATATAGATACCGCTAAGTCAAAGCTTATTATTCCATTAAATTATGGTGAGAAAGCTTATACTAATATAGTTAAGGAATATGCAAAGACAAACTTCAGTGGGGAAATAGTTTTTTTAGATGACTTTCTCTCTTTTGATGACTATGTGAAAATCATTGCATCGTGCTCATATGGGATTATGCCTCATAAAAGACAACAAGGACTTGGTAATATACTTATGCTTCTTTATTCGGGAGCAAAGGTATTTTTAGATAAGAGTAATCCTATCTATCATTTTTTAAAAGAAAAAGGTTTTTTTATATTCGAACTGGATGATCTAAAAAGACCAAACTGGGGTTCACTATTAACTATAAAGCAAGCTGAAGTGAACAAACTGCTCATTGATGCTATCTATAGTAGAGTCTCTATAGATGATAAAACAAAAAAATTAATAAATGTTGCTTTAAATAACTTAAATAGCAAGTAGAAATAGATTTAATATTTTAATTATCTTTTCATAATTTAAATCATTCATCTTTTTCTAATTGAATAGAAACATATATTTTTTCTTTAGTTTTTTCATCTACAAAAAAAGCATTTTTGTGATCCAAATGGGTTAATGCTCTTAATTTGTTAATAGCTTCTCTCATAGTGAGTTTTTCATTTAAATCTAGTTTACATATTGCATTAAAGTCTTTTTTATAGTTTATATTCCCTTTAGAATTCATAGGTTTTGTTCTATATTTTCCTATAATTAAATCCATAAGCTTATCTTCTAAAATTAGCAGTTCTTTATTAATTATTCTTTCATAGATAGTATAAGATGTATCAGTGTTGTATATTTCAAGTTCTTCTTGATATATTATTCGCCCATGATCAATTTTTTCATCTATTAAATGTATTGTAATACCTGCAGGTTTTCCGTTAATAATACTGTAAATATGAGGATACCATCCTCTATTATAGGGGTTAAAACCCGGGTGGACATTTATACAAGTTATATTATTAATTAAATCATTTGGGAAAATTTGCTTCGAATGAAGAGATATTATAACAGCATAATCTATTTTTGATTCTAACACTGTCTTAACGTCCAATGCTTTAAAATGGTCTTTGTTGTACTTTTTCTCAAACTCCAGGTTTCCAGGAGAATAACGAAATGTAAAGCTATAGCCAGAATACATCTCACCGCCTATTATTTTCAAAAATCCATCGTAAAGAAATTCATTATCTGTTAAAACTAATATTTCCATAATTCTTTTTTATGACTCAAATAATTTTTCCACAATACCTTCTTCCAGTTCCACATAAAAAGGAATCCACAAAACACACTTCGAAATATTTTCTGAAACAGAACATTTATGATAATCAAATTATTAAGAGATATATAAAAATACCTTTGTGGAAATATATTCTCTCTATCCGACTTCTCTACTTCATTAATCAATTGAAAGTACCCTATATACGGGAAAAAGTAAGGTTGCATTATTGCTAGCTTCATATTTCCTTTTTCCATTATTCATATTTTTCATAAACAAAGCTAGTAATATTTCTTTCTTCGCTACTGAATTTGATTCCAACTAAATATATTTCCCGACCATCAGATAAGTATTTTTCATAGTATTTTTTTCGCTTTATTTGTTCTATCGGGTTTTCATTCTTATCAACCTTAAATTCTATTATGGTTATAGAGTTAGGAAAAAACATTGTCATATCTGCCCGTCCTAAGTTTGAATGATCTTCAGAGAGCAAAGGTACACCTAGAGCTGCTAAATAAGCATAAATTACTGAAGCATAATACCCTTCATAATTCGACATTGTATTACCAACATGATTATCGTACGGAATACTTGCAAACAAAGTCCTTAGCAATTCTTCCACCTTCTCAAAATTATTGTTATAAAGCGATTTCACCATATCGTTGCGGGCTACTATATCCTCTGTGGCTTTATCGGTCAAATAAGTGGCAAAAAGCAGATTCAACGATGCCTGCACTTCCAAATTAGGTACTCTCAATTTATACGAAAATGTCTTTGTAAAAGGATCTTGTTCCACTGTATCAAAGGTCAAGTATCCACTTTGCCACAATAGTGCTACTATATTTATATCTTCGATATTAAACTTTTCCAGTATTTCTTCCCCCACGGTAATGTTCTCTAAGTTTGGTAGATGATAATTTTTTCCTTTCATCATTTTTGTCAAAAAACTTTGCTGTCCGGTTTGCCACCAGTAATTCTTAAAAACGTTTTGCTTGTCAAAGAAATTGAGAATATCGTAGGGGTTATAAAGTGGTTCACCAAGAAAATTATAGCCATTGTACCATTTTCTCACCTCTTCTAAGTCAACCCCATCCAAAAACTCGGCGAATACTTCTTCCAAGTCATTTTGAGTGTAGCCTGTAATTGTAGAATATCTTGGATCTAAACTAATATCAGTAAGATTATTTAAGTCACTAAAAAAGCTCATCTGAGAAAACTTAGTTATTCCGGTAATGAAGCCAAAGCGAATGTATGCATCGTTATTTTTAATCTCTGCATAAAAGGAGCGCATAGTTCTTCTGATTTCTTCAATATGTTCATCATTGCCAATATTATCCAAAAGAGGTTTGTCGTATTCATCAACAAGAATCACAACCTGCTGATTGTATTTTTTATGGGCTAATTGAATCAAATTGCTCAATAAGCGGTGAGGTTCCTGATCATTTATCTCTGGATCGATTTCCAGATATTTTGAATTCCAATAAACAATATCCCGTAATTTTCCATCTAGTTCTTCTTTTTTATAAACTCCACCTCCACCAAGACTAATTTTTAGCACTGGATATTTAGTATTCCAATCCCATTTGTCATAGATATAAAGCCCTTCAAACATCTTTTTAGAGCCCTTGAATATTTCAGCCAAAGTATCCAAAAACAAACTTTTCCCAAAACGTCTCGGACGAGATAAAAAACAATATTTAGTACCTCCGGATATCATTTGATATGCCATTGCTGTTTTATCAACGTAGGCATAGTTTCTTTTAGGATCGCGTATATCTGCAAAGGTTTGAATTCCTAAGGGTAAAAGTTTTTTTTCTTTTTTTTGCATGTTTTCTTGCCCATTATTCATGTTTCTCATAAACAAAGCTAGTAATATTTTTTTCTTCGCTACTAAACTTTATACCGACTAAATATATTTCTCGACTGTCAGATAAGTATTTCTCATAGTATTTTTTGTGTCTTATTTGTTCTATCGCATCTTCATTCTTATCTACCTTAAACTCTATTATGATTATAGAGTTAGGAAAAAACATTGTCATATCTGCCCGTCCTAAGTTTGAATGATCTTCAGAGAGCAAAGGTACACCTAGAGCTGCTAAATAAGCGTAAATTACTGAGGCATAATATCCTTCATAATTCGACATTGTATTACCTACATGATTATCGTATGGAATGCTTGAAAACAAAGTCCTTAGCAATGCTTCTACTTTCTCAAAATTATTATTATAAAGCGATTTTACTATATCGTTGCGGGCTACTATATCTTCAGTAACTTTATCGGTCAAATAAGCGGAAAACAGTAAATTCAACGACGCCTGCACTTCCAAATTAGGTACTCTCAATTTATATGAAAATGTCTTTGTAAAAGGATCTTGTTCCACTGTATCAAAGGTCAAATACCCACTTTGCCACAATAGTGCTACTATATTTATATCTTCGATATTAAACTTTTCCAGTATTTCTTCCCCCACGGTAATGTTCTCTAAGTTTGGTAAATGATAATTTTTTCCTTTCATCATTTTTGTCAAAAAACTTTGCTGTCCGGTTTGCCACCAGTAGTTCTTAAAAACGTTTTGTTTGTCAAAAAAGTTAAGAATATCATAGGGGTTATAAAGTGGTTCACCAAGAAAAATATAGCCATTGTACCATTTTCTCACTTCCTCTAAGTCAACACCGTCCAGAAATTCGGAGAAGACTTCTTCCAAATCATTTTGAGTGTAGCCGGTAATTGTAGAATATCTAGGGTCTAAACTAATATCGGTAAGATTATTCAAATCACTAAAAAAGCTCATCTGAGAAAACTTAGTTATTCCGGTAATGAAGCCAAAACGAATGTATGCATCGTTATTTTTAATCTCTGCATAAAAGGAGCGCATAGTTCTTCTGATTTCTTCAATATGTTCATCGTTACCAATATTATCCAAAAGAGGCTTGTCGTATTCATCAACAAGAATTACAACTTGTTGATTGTATTTTTTATGGGCTAATTGGATCAAATTACTCAATAAGCGGTGAGGTTCCTGATCATTTATCTCTGGATCGATTTCCAGATATTTTGAATTCCAATAAACAATATCTCGTAATTTTCCATCTAGTTTTTCTTTTTTATAAACTCCACCACCACCAAGACTAATTTTTAGCACCGGATATTTAGTTTCCCAATCCCATTTGTCATAGATATACAGCCCTTCAAACATCTTTTTAGAGCCCTTGAATATTTCAGCCAAAGTATCCAAAAACAAACTTTTACCAAAACGCCTCGGACGAGATAAAAAACAAAAGCCTCCTTTTCGTATCATTTCATACGCCATTGCTGTTTTATCAACGTAGGCATAATTCATTTTAGAATCACGAATTTTTGCAAAGGTTTGAATTCCTAAGGGTAAAAGTTTTTTCTCTTTTTTTTGCATGTTTTCTTGCCAATACAATTTATCGCTTTATAATCTCTGCTATCATATTAATAATATTATTACTTAATCCTACATAAAAAGGAAGACACAATATTCGTCTTGAAATATCTTCCGATATAACGCATCTCTGATAGTTAACATAGTTCAATTTGTTTAAAGAAGGATAAAAATACCTTCTTGGGAATATATTCTCTCCATTTAATTTATCGACTATATTAAGAAGTTTTTCTTTGCTTTCTAATATTATAGGGAAGTACGAATAATTATTGCTAGAATTATTATTCCACTGGGGGAATTCTACGAAATCTTTTAAAGAACTATAGTATAAATTCCATAGTCTTTTGCGCTCTTCAAAAATATATTCAATATCATCCAATACAGCTAAACCCATAGCTGCTTGAAATTCGTTCATTTTAGTATTTATACCAAGCTCTTTAATATCTCCGTTTGACAATCCAAAGTTAATCATTTCCTTCGCTATATCAATATTTTCCTTCTCCTTAAATACTATCGCTCCTCCTTCTATTGTGTGGAATAATTTAGTTGCGTGAAAGCTTAATATTGAGGCATCCCCATAATTTAATATACTTTTATTTTTATACCGAACGCCAAAGGTATGTGCCGCATCATAAACTGTTTTTAAATTGTTTTGTTTGGCAATTGTATCAATTTGCTCAACGTCACAAACATTACCATAAACATGTACAGGGAGTATAGCTTCGGTATCATTTGTAATTTTTTCTTGAATTAAGGAAAAATCGATATTTAATGTTTTTCTGTCAATATCAACAAAACTCGGCTTTATCCCGTCCCAAACTAAAGAACTTGTCGTTGCAACAAAGGAAAAAGGCGTAGTTATAACTTCTTTTTGAATCCTAAGTATTTTGTAGATCACCTGCAACGCCAGTGTTCCATTTGTAACTAATAGTAAATTTTTTATGTTTAAATATTCTCTTAAGCGTTCTTCAAGAGATTGGAGTAAATATCCATTATTGGTGAGCTGATTAGCTTCGTATATCCTATCTATGTATGAATTGAGTTTTTTCCTATCAGGAAGATATGGTTTAGTTACCGGAATCATATTTATTTATATACCATTTAATTGTCTTTAATAACAGATCCTCAAAATTACTGTTAGCTTCCCATTCTAACTCATTAAATATCTTTGAAGAATCAATCGCATATCTTTTGTCATGACCTGGTCTGTCTTTTACAAAGGTTATTAATTCCGAATACGGTCTATTATTTCCTCTGGGTTTTTCTTTATCCAAAACAGAACATATTAACTTCGCCAAATCCAAATTATTCTGTTCGTTGTTTCCCCCGATATTATATGTTTCTCCTTCCTTTCCTTTATGAAAAACTATATCTATCGCATTACAATGGTCTTCCACATATAACCAATCACGAATATTTTTCCCATCGCCATAGATTGGAATTTTATTTTCTTTTAAGGCATTTCTAATAATAGTCGGAATCAATTTCTCATCGTGCTGTTTCTGTCCGTAATTGTTAGAACAGTTTGTTATTATAGTATTTAATCTATATGTATGAAAATAACTTCTTACTAACATATCAGAAGACGCCTTACTTGCACTATATGGAGAATTCGGTGTATATGGAGTGTTTTCTGTAAAATATCCTGTTTTGCCTAATGTTCCGTAAACCTCATCTGTCGATATATGATGAAATCTTGAGTTATTATATTCTTTTTTATATTTAAATGGCTCTTCAAACCAATATTTATAAGCTACATTAAGCAATACATGAGTCCCAACAACATTACTTTGAGTAAAAATTAAAGGTGTCTCTATTGAGTTATCAACATGTGACTCTGCTGCAAAATGTATTACGTTTCTTATATCATAATCTTTAAATATATTTTCAACTAGATTTTCATCGATAATATCTCCTTTTACAAAAGTATAACGATTATGATTTTCTACCTCTTTCAAGTTTTCTAAGCTACCTGCATAAGTCAATTTATCTAGATTGATAATAGAATATTCCTGATATTTATTAAGAATATATGAAATAAAGTTAGAACCTATAAAGCCTGCTCCACCTGTGATAAGTATATTATCCATGTTCAATAATTCCTTTCAAATACAACCCATAAGTATTATTGTATTGTTCAGCGATTTTCAGTAGATTATCCTTAGTTATCCATCCATTATTATATGCAATTTCCTCTAAACAAGCTATTTTATAACCTTGCCTGTTTTCTATAGTTTGAACAAACTGCCCTGCATCAATTAGTGTATCAACTGTCCCAGTGTCAAGCCAAGCAAAACCTCTACCAAGAACTTCTACATGTAGTTTACTCTTTTTTAAATATTCTTGATTAACAGATGTTATTTCTAACTCTCCTCTAGCTGATGGTTTTATCTCTTTTGCAATTTTGACTACATTATTATCGTAAAAATAAAGCCCGGTAACGGCAAATTTTGATTTAGGCTTTTCCGGTTTTTCTTCGATGGACAAAGCTTTATTATTTTTATCAAACTCTACTACACCAAACCTATGCGGATCAAAAACAGGATATGCAAAAACAATTGCTCCATCTTTTAGCAGAACTGCTCTTTTTAATATATTTGAAAATCCCTGACCATAAAAAATATTATCTCCGAGAATTAAACAAACATTATCACTTCCTATAAAACTTTCTCCTATAATAAATGCTTGTGCTAAGCCATCCGGCCTTTCCTGAATTTCATAGCTTAAGTTTACCCCCCATTGAACACCATTTGACAATAACTTTTTAAAGTTATCTATATCATGAGGTGTTGTAATAATTAATATATCCTTTATTCCAGCTAACATCAATACAGATAGTGGATAATAAATCATTGGTTTATCATAAACAGGTAGTAGCTGTTTAGATATAGATTTAGTTATTGGATATAACCTCGTACCATTACCACCTGCTAATATAATTGCTTTCATTTTTTAATAATATTAGCTATTAACTATCTAATTCTTCTTTAAAGTATTTTGCGATTTTGTCACCGATCTCTGAAGTGCTGAGTAATTCAGTACCTTCTGTGTAGATATCTTTGGTTCTGTAGCCTTTTGATATAGTTTTACCAACGGCATTTTTTAAAATCTTACTAATCTTTTCATGCTTAAAGGAAAACTCCAACATCATTGCAAGGCTCAATATCATGCCTATAGGATTAGCTATGCCTTTACCTGCTATATCAGGGGCACTTCCATGTATAGGTTCATAAAGAGCCTTTTCATAGCCTAGTGAAGCTGAAGGCATAAGCCCAAGCGATGAACCAATAGCAGACATTTCATCAGAAAGAATATCTCCAAACATATTAGGTGTTAATAATACATCAAATACTGCTGGTCTTTGAATTATTGCCATAGATACATTATCTACATACATATGATCAAGCTCTATATCAGGGTATTCTTTAGATAATTCGGTTACAACTTCTCTCCATAAAACCATACTCTCTAAGACATTTGCTTTGTCTACCGAACATACTTTTTTCCTACGTTTACGTGCTATTTCAAATGCTATTTTAGTAACTCTTTTTATTTCATCCTCACTATAAACCATTGTATTAAATGCTTTACGAACTCCATCATTGTCTACATCCTTTCCTCTAGGCTCTCCAAAATAAACATCTCCTGTAAGCTCTCGTATAACAATCATAGATGTATTTTTTATTACTTCAGGCTTTAATGAAGACGCTGATGATAATTCTGTAAAAATGTCCAAAGGTCTTATATTTGCATATAGCTCTAGAGTTTTACGAATTCCTAATAAACCTTTTTCCGGACGCTGGTCTATAGGTAGAGAATCCCACTTTGAACCGCCAACAGCTCCAAGTAAAACAGCATCAGAAACTTGACCTTTTTCCTTAGTTTCTTCTGGAAAAGGACTGCCAAAAGCATCTATAGCGCTACCTCCTAAAGCACTTTCTTCAATCGAAATAGGTATTTTATCTGATAATATAGATAAAATTTTTCTTGCCTCATTCATAATCTCAGGCCCTATTCCATCACCTTCTATAATCAATAGCTTATACACTTTAAGTTTTATTATTTAGAAATTATTAATAAAAATAGTTTAAAATTGATTTTTATAACCAACTATACTTCTGCTTATAAAAGCGTTCAAAATTGTATATATCGTCTTTCCATTCTAGTGCTTTTTCTATATCATCTAATCCATTGAGTAGTATATCTTTTAGATATGGCTCTATCGAAAAATCATAAGCTTTATCTTCCGATATAATCTTTTGATTTTCTAAATCGACAGTTAAGGAATCTTCCTTAGCAAGGGCTTCTATTGTAGTCTTTGGCATGATTACTAACAACAAACCATTTTTAAAGCTATTACCATAAAAAATATCAGCAAAGCTAGGTGCTATTACAACATCTATACCAAAATCCAAAATTGACCACACAGCGTGTTCTCTGCTAGAGCCACATCCGAAATTCTCTCCTGACAATAGTATCTTAGTATCTGCTCTTTTGTTTAATATAAAATCTTCTATTGGATAACCTTGGCTATCATACCTTAGCTCAGAAAATAAATATTTTCCTAATCCAGATCTTTTTATAGTTTTTAAGTATTCTTTAGGAATAATTTTATCTGTATCAACATTAGTTATAGGCAAATAAGATACTTTAGCCGTTATTTTTGAGAATTTTTTCATAATTTACACTATATTAATTTGTCAATTACTATATTTCATATATTATATAGAAAAATTCTATAAATTTAAAATAGTCCTGATATTTCTCCTTTATCATTAATATCTATATTTTCAGCGGATGGAATTTCAGGTAAACCAGGCATACGCATTATATTACCTGCTATAGGTATAATAAACCCTGCTCCTGCAGCTACTTCAAATTCGTTAATTTTTATTTTGAAATTTGAAGGTCTACCTAAAAGCTTATCATCATCAGATAGAGATTTTTGTGTTTTAGCAATGCATACAGCTAGCTTATCAAAACCAAGCTCATTAAATCGTTTTATTTGAGATAATGCCTTATTTGCGAAGACAACATCATCACTACCATAGATATTAGAAGCTATCTTATTTATTTTATCTTCGATACTATCGTTTAGATCATAGGTAGGAATAAATTTGCCATTGTATTTATTTACTGACCTTGTTACACAATGTGCCAAGTCTTCAGCTCCTTTACTTCCATCTGACCATGCTGTTACTACGGAAGCTTCTACTCCTAGTTCACTACAATGATTTTTAACCATATCGATTTCATTTTGTGTATCTATGCTAAAAGCATTTATAGCTACAACTACAGGTAAATTAAAGCTTTTAATATTTTCGATATGTTTTTCTAAATTAGGTAATCCTTTTTTTAATGAATTTAAATCTTCTGCGGTTAAAGATTTTAAATTAGCTCCACCATGGTACTTTAATGCTCTAATAGTAGCAACAATAACAACAGATTTAGGGGATATGCCTGCATGGCGACATTTTATATTTAGAAATTTCTCTGCACCCAAATCTGCACCAAAACCTGCTTCTGTAACTGTATAGTCTGCCAAGCTCATTCCTAATTTCGTAGCTATAATAGAGTTAGTTCCTTGAGCAATATTAGCAAATGGACCTCCGTGTATTATAGCAGGATTTTTTTCTAAGCTTTGCACTAAATTAGGTTTTATAGCCTCTTTCATTAAAGCCATCATAGCTCCGGAAGCGCTTACATCTTTTGCAAAAATAGCAGTTCCATCTCTTTTATCTCCTATGTATATTTTTTCAAAGCGTTTTTTTAGATCTTGTAAGTCATCGGCCATACATAATATAGCCATTATTTCTGATGCAGCGGTAATATTAAATCTATCTTCCCTTACAAATCCATTCGTTTTGCCACCTAATCCAATGACTATATTTCTTAAAGAGCGATCATTTAAGTCAATAACTCTTTTCCAAGTTATCAAGTCTGGGTCTAAACCAACATTTCTGGATTTACTGCGTAGATTATTATCTATCATAGCTGAAAGTAAATTATTAGCTTTTTCTATAGCATTAAAATCTCCTGTGAAATGTAGATTAATATCTTCCATAGGTATTACTTGACTATATCCGCCTCCAGCTGCTCCTCCTTTAATTCCAAATACAGGACCTAAAGAAGGTTCTCGTAAAACAACAACTGATTTTTTACCTACTCTATTCAAGGCATCATTTAATCCTATAGAAATAGTTGTTTTTCCTTCTCCTAATGGAGTAGGAGATATGGCTGTAACCAATATTAAATTAGAATTAGATATATTTTCTTCACTCCTTAATTTTAATGGTATTTTTCCTTTGTATTTACCGTATAAATCTACATCATCATTTGATATATTGAGTTTTCGTGCTATTTCTAAAATAGGGGATGGTTTTGTGCTTTGTGCTATCTCTAAGTCGTTCATAAGTTTATTTTTATAATGCTGTTTTTTAAAATTATAATATACTTATATAAAAGTATGTGTTAAATATATTATGCATATATTTTATATATTTATGTATTTAATTTCAATTGTAGATATAAAACGATTTGTAATTTTCAATTCATAAAATAAATAATCTAATTTAGTGTGACTTTTTAGATGTTTTGTATATTGATTTTATAATTGTGTGTTATATAATTATTAAGAGTAAGTGGACAATACTTATCAATTATTAAGGCATTTATTTTATTTATAATTTAAATTAATAGCGACAGTTACAAATAAATTTTAGGAGATTTTATTATGACAAATACATTGAGACTAGTAGCAATATTCTTATTAACTCTAGGTTTAGTTAACTGTAGCTCTACCCCAACTCAAGAGGAGGAGCAACCAGAAGTTATTGAAGAAACAACGCCAGAAGAGGATACAACTGATGTTAGCACTGATTCACAAGAACAAGTTGATCAAGTTGATGCTGTGGATGAAGATCAACAAGTAGTTGATATAGCTACACTATTCTCTGGCGCTAATCTAGTATATTATTTTGACTTCGATAGATCGAACTTAAAGCCAAGAAGTACTGAGTTGCTTGACAGTCAATCTCCCATACTAGTTGAGACTATGAATGTTGACCCAACGTATACTATATCAATAGAAGGTCACGCTGATGAAAGAGGCTCTAGGGAATATAACCAAGCACTAGGAATGAGACGTGCTCAAGCAGTATCTCGCTATCTGAGAGCTAGAGGGGTTCCAGCTAATAACATAAATACTACTAGCTGGGGAGAAGATAGACCGGTTGCACAAGGACAAAATGAGGAAGCTTGGGCACTTAACAGAAGAGCAGAAATAGTTCTTCCTAATTAATTTGTAAATAATTATAAAAATATATTTTAACTGTTGATTCAAGGCAATTAGATTTTCCAATCTAATTGCCTTTTTAGTTATTAAGTGCAATTATATAAAACACAATATTCTCTGACTCTAAATATATGCTTGTTTTATGTATAGTAAAAAAATACTTAGCTCAATAATTATAATTTTATTATACTTATCGATAAGTGCATTTAACCACCAAGATGAAACACCTCTTCCTCCTAATTTAGCTTTTAAGGTTGACTTTGAACTAATAAATAATGACCAAGAAATTTATATCGATTTTGAGGTCGCTGATAAATACTATCTATACAAGGATAGAATAGAAGTTTACTATATAGACAATCAAGGAAATTCTAATAAAGCTGATGAAATAAGCTTTTCGAATAATTTCGTAGAAAAAGATGATGCTTTTTTTGGGCTTCAAGATGTATATAGGTATACCTCTAACTTGACTATACCTATCAAAGATGATACTGTTGCCATCTCAGTTAAATACCAAGGTTGTTGGGATGGAGGAGTATGTTATCCTCCGGAAACTATAACTTTTAGACTGACAGAAGAGTTTAGCAATAATAATATTCAAAATTTAATTGATGTATACTCATCAGATAATTTGTCAGATAGCTTCTTTACAGATATATTAAATTCCTCTTCTGTATTTGCGTTAATAATCTTTTTCTTCGCAGGACTATTATTGAGCTTTACACCATGTGTATTACCGACCTACCCAATAACTCTTGCTATATTAACCAAAGGTGAAGTCTTATCTAGATTAGGCAAGTTATATCTTGTATCTATATATATTCTATCTACATCTTTAGTTTTTGCCTCTATTGGAATTATAAGCGCAGTACTAGGGGTAAATTTAAATTTATTTTTACAAAATCAATGGATACTTATATCCATAGCTTTAGTAATGGTTCTTTTAGCATTATCTTCATTTGGTTTATATCAGCTAAAAATACCAAACTTTATCAATATAAATACCACAGGCAGTTCTTTACCTAAGCCTATACAAGCTATTATTTTAGGAGTTTTATCTGCTGCTATAATAGGTCCTTGTATTAGCCCTGCATTTGTAGGAATAGTACTTTACATTAGTCAAACCAATGACTTAATCTGGGGAGCTTCTATATTGTGGATATTTGCTTTGGGCATGGGAGTGCCTCTGATATTTCTTGCATTGGGCTTATCATCTATACGTAAGTTGAATCAACACACATTTTTGAAAAAGGCGCTTAATATTTTAACAGGATTTCTACTTTTATATATGGCATTATACATAGTAAGTAAGATAACTCCTTTTTATTTCAATTGGGCTGCTTTATTTATACTATCTATTTGTGCTTTTGTTATTTTTATTAGAATTAAAAATGGCTATGGTGAATCAAAAATACCTAAAATAATTTTTGTAAGCTTACCTATATTAACCTTATCTTCTATCCTATGGCTAAATAAAGACTTTATCTTGAACTATAAATTAGAAAATACTTTTAGTGATGAGATTGTAGTAAATACCCTTGAAAAATTAAATGAACTGTTATTTCAAAATACCAACGAAGAGGTTGCAACTGTCATATATGTTACGGCTGACTGGTGTGTAACTTGTGAAATAATAAAAAGGACAACTTTGCAAGAAGAAGAAATATTAACTGAAATAACAGAAAATATTAGTTTTATTATAGCTGATGTTACATATAATAACGATGAAACAGCTGAACTAATGAAAAATTTTAATATATTTGGCCCGCCTACCTTCTTATTTTTTGATACCAAAGGTCAACTAATAAAACCATTAACGATTATTGGTACCCCAAAAAGAGACACATTACTAAATAGTATAAGAAAAATTCAACAGTCATAAAACTAATATTATGAATTATGATCACATTATTATGAGTGGTATTCGAACTCATAATTTAAAAAATATTAACTTAAAAATACCTAGAAATAAGCTAGTTGTACTTACAGGACTATCAGGCTCTGGAAAATCATCTTTAGCTTTTGATACCTTATACGCAGAAGGTCAAAGACGATATGTGGAGTCGTTATCTACTTATGCTAGACAATTTTTAAATTTAATGGATAAGCCGGATGTAGATAGCATAGAAGGATTATCTCCTGCTATATCTATTGAACAAAAATCAATATCATATAATCCACGTTCAACAGTTGGCACTATAACTGAAATTTATGACTATTTTAGATTACTATACGCAAGGATAGGAATACCAAAATGTCCTGAACACAAAAAATCACTAAAAGCACAAACACATGAGGAAATCTTAGATACAGTATTATCTTTACCTAAGCATAATAAATATATGTTACTTTCACCTATTATTCAGTCTAGAAAAGGTGAATACCAAAAACTATTTTTAGACCTACAAAGACAAGGCTTTATTCGAATACGCATAGATGGTGATGTATTAAATTTAGATCAGTCAATTAATTTAGATAAAAATAAAAAGCACTCCATAGATGTTGTAGTAGATAGATTTATCATAGAATCAACTAATAAAATACGCTTATCCGAGTCAATTAGCACATCATTAAAACTAAGCGATGGTATAGTAATAGTTTCCCCTATAGACAATAATAGTGACAACTCAAAAAAAAATGACATACTATTTTCAAATAGATATGCATGCCCTATATGTAACTATAGTATCGGTATTTTAGAGCCTAAGATGTTTTCTTTTAATAATCCAGCTGGATCATGCTCTGATTGTGATGGTTTGGGAATGCAAGAAAGCTTTTCGACTGATTTAATAGTATCAAATGATAAAATTTCCATATCAGAAGGCGCCATTAAATATTGGGGACCACAACAGCAATACTATTTCCAACTTATATCAGCTTTTGCAAAAGAAAAAAAAATAGATATTGAAAAACCTTTCTCTAAATTAACTGAAAAAGAAAAAGCATTACTACTTTATGGCAGTGAAGACAAGTTTTATTTTTTATATAAAAACGAATTTAATGAAACATATAAGAAGAAAATTTCTTTTGAAGGAGTAATCTCTAACTTTATTAGAAGATATAGAGAAACAGAATCAGAATCAGTAAGAAGCTCTTTAAGAAAATTAATGTCAATCCAAACCTGTAGCTCATGCCAAGGTTCAAGGTTAAATAAATCTTCTAGAAATGTTTATGTACAAAATATAACCATACCTGAATTAAATGGATTAAATATTGAAAAACTATTAAACCATTTCAGCAATTTAGAGCTTGAAGGATCAGATATAGAAATAGCTAAACCCATATTAAACGAGATAAATCAAAGGCTTAGATTTTTACATGAAGTAGGATTGTCTTACTTAACTATTGGTAGAACTGCAAGTACTCTATCTGGTGGAGAAAGCCAACGCATCAGGCTAGCAAGCCAAATAGGCTCAGGCTTAGTAGGAGTTATGTATATACTCGACGAGCCTTCTATAGGGCTACATCAAAGAGATAATGACAAGCTTCTCTCTAGCTTAAAAAGATTAAGAGACTTAGGAAATACTCTTATAATTATAGAGCATGATGAAGATACTATAAGGCAAGCAGATTATATAATTGATATAGGACCAGGAGCTGGTTTATACGGTGGTGAAATTGTCGCTAGCGGAACTATGAAAGAGATTTTATCTAACAATAATAAAAACTCTTATACTGTCAAATATCTCTTGAATGAGCTAAAAATAAATATACCAACTAAAAGAGAAAAAGGTAATAAAAACAAGATTAAGCTTTCAAAAGCACAAGGCAATAACTTAAAATCTATTGATATAGAGATACCTTTAGGATGTTTCATAGCTGTAACTGGAGTGTCAGGCTCAGGTAAATCAACTTTGATAAATAGAACACTCTACCCTGCTTTAGTAAATAAGATTAATAAATCGTCAACTATGCACTCAGCTCCTTTTAAATCTTTAGAAGGATATGAGCATATAGATAAAGTTATAGACATAGATCAGTCTCCTATAGGAAGGACTCCAAGGTCTAATCCTGCTACGTATACAGGTGTATTTACTCCAATAAGAGACTTATTTGCAAATTTACCAGAATCTAGGGCACGAGGATACAAGCCTGGCAGATTTACATTCAACTTAAAAGGTGGTAGATGTGAGAAATGTGAAGGGGATGGCATTATAAAAGTAGAGATGCACTTTATGTCAGATATATATATTAGCTGCGAGATATGTAAAGGAAAGAGATATAATGAAGAGACATTACAGGTAAAATATAAAAATAAGTCCATCCATGATATTTTATCTATGAGCGCAAATGAGGCGTTAGCTTTTTTTGAAAATATACCTTCTATAAAAACCAAGATAAAAACCATAGTGGATGTTGGGCTAGGGTATATCACTTTAGGGCATTCAGCGACTCATTTATCAGGAGGTGAAGCCCAAAGAATCAAACTATCTAAAGAATTATCTAAAAAAAGTACAGGGAAAACTTTATATATACTAGACGAACCTACGACTGGATTACACTTTCATGATATAGCACAGCTTCTTAAAATACTACTTCATCTTCGAGACCAGGGGAATACTATAGTAGTAATAGAGCATAATTTAGAAGTTATAAAAACTGCAGATTGGATTATTGACTTAGGTCCTGAAGGAGGAGATTATGGAGGAGAAGTAATAGCCTATGGTACTCCAGAGAAAATATCAACTAATAAAAATTCATTCACAGGAAAATACTTAAAAGATATTCTAAGTACCAATAAATTATACGATAATCATGGTATAATTATAGGCAATAGCTTATTATAAGCTATTGTTCGTATATCATCGAAAATTGGTTCGAAAGTTTCTACCCCTTAACCGTAAATTAAGGGACTACGAATGCCTCTTATTTGCAAAAATATTAAAGCTGCCCTGGTCAAATATTTGAATTGCTTTTCAATTGCTTATATACGCATAAGTTCCCATTTTCTGATAAATATTTTATCGACTTTTTAATATCTTACATCTTTTTGCAAAATTAGGAGAATAAATATAAATGTCTTATACATCAACTAATAATAGTTTTTTAGAAAAGCTATTTAAACTAAAAGAAAACAATACAACTGTAAGAAAGAAACCACAGCAGGACTAGCTACTTTTTTTGCAATGTCTTATATTTTATTTGTAAACCCAAGTATATTATCCGATACAGGAATGCCTATCGAAGCTGGTATTTATGGCTACAGCTCTTTCAGCCGCTATAGCTACAGCACTTATGGGAATAATATCCAATTTACCAATAGCACTGGCCCCTGGTATGGGGTTAAATGCATTTTTTGCATATGGAGTTGTTTTTAGGGTCAGGGTATTCATGGGAAATGGCATTATCTGGAGTATTTATATCATCGATTATATTTTTAATACTTTCTATAAGTGGCATAAGAGAAAAAATAATAAATGCTATTCCTGTTGCATTAAAAAAAGGTGTAGCAATAGCAATAGGTTTTTTTATAGCATTTATTGGATTGAAAAACGCAGGAATTATAGTTGACAATCCTGCTACATTAGTTGGTGTAGGGGACTTATCTAACATATCCACTTTTGTTGCAATACTTGGGCTATTTATAACTGCTTCACTTATTGTATTTAAAGTACAAAGTGCCATACTTATAGGAATGGCTATAACAGCTATTATTGCTTTGATATTTGGAATAACTAGTTTATCAAGCATATCGTCGTTTAATATACCATCTTTAGCGCCTATATTTTGGGTTGCAATTGATACGTTTCCAGAGGCAATAACTTCTGTTGAGTTTTATAGTGTTATATTTACATATTTATTTATCGATTTCTTTGACACAGCCGGCACATTACTTACTGTATCCTCTAAGATAGGCGCAACAGATGAAAAAGGAAATATAAAGATCGGTAAAGGTATGTTAGTCGATGCAAGCTCTACTATGATAGGCTCTGTTTTAGGTACTTCTTCTGTAACAAGCTATATAGAATCACTAGTTGGAGTGGAAAACGGCGGTAAAACAGGCTTAGTAAGTTTAGTTGTAGCTACTCTATTTTTAATATCTATATTGCTTTCTCCTTTCCTTGGGATAATTCACCCTTCTGTCACAGCTCCTGCACTTATAATAGTTGGTGCTTTTATGATACAAGCATTTAAAGAAATAGACCTAAATGATAATGTTACATCTATTTCAGTGTTTCTTATGGTAATGATAACAGTTTTTGGATTTAGTATAGCAAAAGGCATAGCAGTAGGATTTTTAGCCCATACTTTATTTTCTATTTTACTTTTGCGATACAAAGAAATATCTATGCTTACCTTAGTTCTGAGTATTCTATTTATACTTGGGTTTATATTTAAACTAATATAAAAAAGACACTAAGTAATTTTAATATATTTTACGTAGCTTTAAACCTAAATTCCCCATATCACCTATTATAGGGTATATCAATAGTTTATAAATTTTATAGGCTATTGATTATTAAAAGCGACTTATCTATAATATTCAAGAATAGCGAAGCAGAAATTGAGAAGTTTAATATAACAAAATTATATATTTTAATAACCAGTAAATTAATGTGGTACATTATGAAAAAGTTATCCGTTTTATTATTTAGTACGCTAATTTCTATATTACTGCCAATCTCACTTGCACAAGATGAAGCAGAACAAAAAATAGCTATAGTTGACGTTAGACGAGCATTAATAGAGTCCGAGCCTATGAAAAAAGAAATTACTGACTATAATAACTCTATTTCTGGCGAAGTTGAAGAACTAGAAAATTTACGAAAAGAGCTTACTGAGATGCAAAATACTTTAACAAGAGAATCAGATACTCTTAGCCCTAAACAAAGAGAATTATTAGAACAAGAATTTTCACAAAAAAGAGATGTATTTGCTCAAAGGAATAATGAGTTTAACTCCAAACAACAAAGTAGAGAGCAATCCTTTATGGAGCAATTCCAACCTACAATAGAAAGAGCAATTTCCGAAATAATGGAAGAAGAAGGTATTACATTAGTGCTTCATTGGCAAGCTGTAGTCACGACTACAGATAATAGTATAAACATTACTGATAAATTATTAGAAAAGCTTAATCAAGCTTCTCCTGCAGAATAATAATTTTTACTATAGAGAGTTCTGATATGAATGATATTAAAATGGAAAATGGTAATTTAAAAACTCCTTTAATGGCAGAAGATATATTTAAGATACTTCCTCATAAATATCCCTTTACTTTTATAGACAAAGTATTATGTATAACGAAAGATGATATCATAGCTCAAAAAAATATTACAGTCAATGAACAGATATTCACAGGCCACTTCCCTGGTAAACCAATTTTTCCTGGTGTATTACTAATAGAAGTTATGAGTCAAGCTTGTGGAATATTAGGGTACAATGCATATAATCAAGAGAAAGCCGTACCTAATACCCCTATAATAGTACTTCTAGTAAGTGTTGAGAAAGTAAAATTTCGTAGGCAAGTTATTCCGGGAGATGTATTAAAAATTCACGCTAGGCTAAAAAGCTCCAAAAATATGTTCGTAAAATTTGAATCTAAAATAACAATAGACGATACAAGTGTATGTGAAGCTGATATTATCTGCTCATATAAATTATAATTTTATATTCTTATGATTAACATTTGTGTGACTTTTACCATGAAATATGGAGAAAAAACATGACATCTATAGACAATAGTGCAATAATAGATCCATCTGCAACTATAGATCCCTCTGTAAAGATAGGAAAAAATGTATTTATAGGTCCAAACAGCATAATAGGTCCAAACTGTGAAATTGGAGATGGTACTCAGATAAACCCCTTTGCAATAATAAGATCTAACACTAAAATAGGTAAAAATAATCGTATTTTTAGCTTTGTAGTAATTGGAGAAGAAGCGCAAATACTTACCGAATCTACATCTACACAAAATACATTTTTAGAGATAGGTGACAATAATATTATAAGAGAGTTTTCTAATATACACAGAGGTTCCGAATCATCAAAATCAAAAACGACCAAAGTCGGTAATAATAATTTGATAATGTCACATTGCCATATAGCTCATGATTGTGAATTATCAAATAGCATTGTATTATCTGCAAAAGCAACTCTTGGTGGACACGTATTTATAGATAATTATGCTGTAGTAGGAGGCTTATCTACAGTTCATCAGTTTTCCAGAATTGGCGAAAGATCAATGGTGGGGGGTAGCTCTGGAGTTTTACAAGATGTAGTATCATTTGTAACTGTTTTTGGTTTGCCAGCTAAAAGCGTATGTGTAAACTACAGAGGAATGCAAAGAGCAAAAATTAATAAAGATACCATACAGAACATAAAAAAGTCATATAACATACTTTTTAGAAGTAATCTCAGTCAACAAGACGCTTTAGAAAAAATAAAAGCGCTACCTCAAAGCAGGGAATTAGACTCATTTATAAATTCAATTTTAACCAGTACTAGAGGCTTATCGTATCCAAAAAAATTTCATAACTATGATAATAGTAACAATAATTAATTTATACTAACAATGAACTATAAAGTTACTAAGGTAATAGGTATTGTATGCGGTGAACACTCTGGAGATTCATTAGGTGCTGACTTAATTAGAGAAATGAAGTTACGCAATCCCAATGTACAATTTATTGGGATAGGTGGTCCAAAAATGATAAAAGAAGGACTAATTCTCACCAATCAGATGAGTACTCTATCTGTCATGGGTTTTGTAAAAGTAATAAAAAGGTTACCTAAGATATACTCTCTTTACAAACACATTTTTAATGTATTTATAAAAGAAAAGATAGACCTTTTCATTGGTATAGACGCTCCTGATTTTAACTTAAGGCTAGAAAAAAAGCTAAAAAAAAATAATATAAAAACAATACATTATGTAAGCCCTACTATATGGATATGGCGTCCTAATAGAATCTACTCTATTATGGAAGCTTGCGACGCAGTTCTATGCATATTTCCAAATGAACCAGTCTTATATAAACAACATGGATTTCCAGCTTATTATGTTGGCCACCCTTTAGCAAAAAATGCTCCTTTAATTAATAACAAAAAAGAATTGAAATTAGGCTCAGATTCAAATATACAAAAATATAAAAAAGTAATTACTATGTTTCCTGGAAGCAGAGAGGAAGAACTATCACTTATAGGTAGTGTCATGATAGACTCTGCTATAGATATCTATGAAGCTATAAAGGAAAACTTAGATGATGATTTATTGATAATAATTCATGCTATAGATAAGCCTTCTAAGAAAAAATTAGAAGAAAAATTGCAAAATTTACCGCAGTACTACAAATATAAAAACTATATAAAAGCTCTAGAAGGTAATTCTAAAGACTATATTAATGCTTCTGATTTTGTAATTGCAAAGTCAGGTACTATCGCATTTGAAGCATCACTGATGAAGCGTCCATTGGTAGTCGTATATAAAACTCATGTGTTAAATTATTTTATAATAACCACACTAAAAAAGTTAGGTATATTGAAATTTATAGAGCCTTTTTTTGCCTCCATTATAAATTACTTAGCCGGAGGATATTATGTAATCCCTGAGCTAGTTCAAAATGAAGTAAATAAAGATAATCTGGTTAAATATACAGTAGAGCTATTTAATAATAAATCTGAAATTGAAAAGCAAATTAATACCTGTACAGAGATTCATAATGAGCTTCTAAATAACATGCAAGATAAAACTGATATTATAGAGAAATATATAAATTCATAAATCAATTAACACTTACATTTTATTATAACTCAGCCTCAATATTTAACCTATAAATTTGATTTATTTACCAATAATTAAATATGAAAATTTATCTCGTTGGAGGATCTGTAAGGGATTTCCTATTATCTAGAAAATCTGATGAAAAAGATTGGGTTGTAATCGACTCTAGTATAGAAGAAATGCTTTCTCTAGGTTACATACAAGTAGGAAAGAATTTTCCGGTATTTTTACATCCAAAAACAAAAGAAGAGTACTCATTGGCCAGAATTGACAAAAAAACTAGTATAGGTCATAAAGGCTTTACTTTTGATACTTCAAAGCACATAACTATTGAGGAAGATCTACAAAGAAGAGATTTAACAATAAATGCTATGGCTATGGACGAAAATGGAAATATAATCGACCCTACAAATGGCAAAAAAGACTTAGAAAATAGAATTCTAAGACATATAAATAATGCTTATAAAGAGGACCCTCTTAGGCTTTTTAGAACAGCTAGATTTTACACACAACTATCTGATAAGAGTTTTTATATTTGTGACCAGACATATCAAGAGATGCGAAATATAGTTAATACTAATACTTATATCCCTTCTTTAGATAAATACATATCGGAAGTTGAATCTCTACCTAAAGAAAGAATATGGAAAGAATCACAAAAGGCTTTATCTACACAAAATAGCTATCTTTATTTTGAAGCATTATATAAATGCTCTGCTTTATCAAAAATGCTAAATAAATACAGCAGCGTATTTAATAGTGATTTTAAGCCAATATTATTGAAATCTGAGTCTATAAAAAACTCCTCAAATAGGTCTTTGAATATATCGGCTATGATTCTTGACTTAGCTCAATGGTCTTTAGGCAATATGTTATTCAATACAGATGAACATGTTGCTAAAAAATGCTTTATTTATATAGAAAATATATTTGGAATACCCAAAGTATATATAGAAAAATTTAATTTTATTTATGAGTGGATAAAAAATCTTGATAAAATCAACACATTTTCGCCCAAAGATTTAATAGACTTCCTTGTTTCAATTTCACTTTGGAGAAATTTTGAAACTTGGGATATAGCTAAAACTATAATACTAAACTATATAGAAGAATATTCTTTAGAGCTTGATTTTCCATATAAAAAGTTGGACAATGTGATTGGTTTATTAATCCATTTTAAGTTTGATAAAAATGAAATTCAACAAATTGAATCTAAAGAAGCAATTCTCTGCTATATTAAACAAAAAAGGATAAACACTATAGCCAAATATTGGTAATTTTTTTAATTTAAGAGGATAAATATGGAAACTAATATTTTTAATCTAACTGCAGGCAGTTTTGATGAAGAAGTTATTTTAGAAAAAAATGTCCCAGTTTTAGTTGACTTTTGGGCTGAATGGTGTGGACCATGTAAAGCTATTGCGCCTATTTTGGAAGAGTTTGCTAAAGAATATAGTGGCAAAATTAAAGTATGTAAGGTTAATGTAGAAGAAGAGACAAATGATACATTATCGGCTAAATACGGCATACGTGGCATACCTACACTTATACTATTTAAACAAGGACAGCTTATTACAACTCATGTAGGTTCTGCTCCAAAAAGTACATTAATTGACCTTATAAAACCACATATACAATAAATTTATTAACTTGTTATCATATATACAAGGAGTCTAGTTTCTTTTATATTGCTTTATATTTTACAAAGTCTTTGGCCTTTTGAATATTAAAGGAAAAAAAGCAGAGCAACAAGCACTAAGGTATTTATTAGAAGCAGGTTGCATAGTCATTTCTAAAAATTATAGCTGTTTGTACGGTGAAATAGACCTTATTATGTTAGATAAGGATAATAACTTGCTTTTTATTGAAGTAAGATATAGAAGTAATAATTTGCACCATAGTGCTACAGAAAGTATCAATTACCAAAAACAAAAAAAGATTTCTAAAACGGCATCTTACTTTTTAGCAAACGAAGGTTTTAAATATTTAAACTTAAATACACGTTTTGATGTTTTTGCCTTTGAAAATAGTAAATCAACCTGGATAAAAGGAGCTTTTGAATGTACTTTTTAGCATCTTAAGATTTATCTATAATTTCCCCTTCAATTACATCCATTTTTGAGTTTGATGAAGTTGTTTTTATAGCCTCAGAGCCCAGTGTTTCATTAATTTCTCTTATAATATCAACTACTTTAGGATCTATTAATAAGCTTTGAGGAATCGCCTCTATAAGTGTTTGAGCAAAAACAACCTTTATATAAGGCCTGTCATTAATCCAGTCAATGAAGCTATTAGGGATTACATCACTTACAGATACATTTTCATTATCTCTAGCATAATAAAAATTTGTCTCGATACTTTTTTTGATCGACTTTGGAATAAAAAAGCCGGGCATGGAAGCTAATCTTTCAAAATCAAGCGGATGCACCCTAGCTATCAAGCCTAAGCATGAAAATAGAGTTTGATTCATTACTATCATTTTTCTTTTTGCAGAAGCTAGAACCACAGCTAAATATACTATATAGTATGCGACTATAGCAAATATAGCTAGAAAAAATCCTAAGAAGCCTAGATAAAATATCAATCCAATAAAAGATATTGGTATAAATAAAATAAAGTGCCAAGGCAAAATACTAGATAATTTGAAGAACATATAATTAATCTATACAAATAAAAAAATAAAAAATATTAATTACTAGGGTTTTCGATAATAATAAAAGTAGATAATGAAGTTATAGGCTGGTCTTCAACAAAACCTACTAAAATATCAACTTTGACTAATTCGCTAGTAACAGTCGGAGTAACTTTCCTTTCAACAAACCAAGTCTGATCCATAAATGTTTCTTCTGAAGTATTATCACTTATTTGATTGACAAATGTAGTTCTATGTAAAGTAAGTATTGTATTCCAAGCTAATTGTTGTGCCCAAATCCTTTGTTGTAAGTTTGTCGTATTTGAAATATAATTATTAGTCGCTGATAAAAATGATGAAAAAACTAATGCAACTATAAGTAATGAAATCATTACCTCTATAAACGTAAAGCCTTTTTGATAGAAACGAGCCACTGATTATTATGCTACGATTAAAAATATTTACTAAAAATCATATTTTACAGTATAATTTACCATTTTATTGAGTATTACTAAATACATTATTGTTATAAATAGGAAAATATTGATGCAAAATAGACTATCATTACTTAAAAATAAAGTTATATTTTTAAAAGAATTCATTAAGAGCCCTTCAGAAGTTGGTGCTATATCCAGTAGTTCAAAATATTTAGCAAATAAGATATCAAACTGTATAAACTATAAGGATGCAAAGTGTATAGTTGAATATGGCGGTGGTTTGGGTGTATTTTCTAATGAGATTATAAAAAATATGAAAGATGATACTTCTCTACTAATATTTGAAAATAACATCAGTTTTTATAATAAGCTACTGAAAAACTTAGAACATTCTAAAAGAAACGATAACAAGCTTTATAAAAATGTCTATATAATAAATGATTCAGTTGAAAAAATACATCACTACTGTTCAATTTATAACTTAAGCCAAGTAGACTATATCGTATCTGGACTACCATTTCGATCCTTTTCCCAAGAGCTAACAACAAGAATCCTAGAGCTATCGCAAGATATATTATCAAGTCATGGAACTTTTATCGCTTTTCAGTACTCTAGAAAAAGATTAAAATTGTTTAATAAATACTTTGAAAACTCTCAATTATATTACGAGTTTAGAAATATACCGCCTGCATTTGTCTATAAAGGAGATAATAAATCTCCTAACTAAATAAAACACCATTAAGTAATATCGGCTAAAACTTCACCTACTTTTACAACACTATCATTTGACAAGTTGCCATTAAAGAGAGTTCTATCTCTTGGCAATAAAATAATAACAGTTGAGCCTATTAAAAATCTGCCAACTTCATCACCTTTGTTTATATTTATAGGTGATTCTTTATAATGCCAGTTTCTAGTAACCTTTTCTCTTATATTTACAGGATTGGATATTAATCCTTCCCAAGAAATTTCAACAGAAGCAACTATCATAGCCCCAACTAAAATCAAAGCTACAGGTCCTATTTTAGTTTCCAAAAAACAAATTACTCTCTCATTTTTTGTAAATAGATTATCTACATATTGAGTAGTCACTTTATTAACTGAAAATAAACTTCCTGGTACATAGACCATTTCTGTTACATTAGCATCTATTGGAGAATGTACTCTATGATAATCTTTTGGTGATAAGTATATAGTTGCAAAGCTTCCATTTTCGAATAGCTTCGCTTTGGATTTATCCGTAAGTAGCATCTCTGTGCTGTAGTTCATGCCTTTGCACTGTATTAATTGATTGTTTTCAATTGTTCCCATTTGACTAATTTGGCCATCTGCTGGAACGATTATTGTATTTTCAGATTTTGATATAATTCTAGCATTAGGCTTTAGAGGTCTTGTAAAGAAATCATTAAAATTTACATATTGATCTTTAGATAGTAAGAGCGCTTCTTCCATATTCACTTTATATCTACGTATAAAAAGTCCTATTAATAAATTTTTAAACCACTTGATTTTAGAGTTAGCAATTATACCCATCACTCTAGATAAAAAGTGCTGTGGGAGAATATACTGTATAAAAATAAATATTTTATTGTTTGACATATTACTTTCTCAAATATTATAGTATTTTAATATCTACCGAACTAATTCCCCTAATAAAGTATTAGGATTGACTGAGGTGATTTTTACTTTAACTATTTCACCTATTAAGCTGTGATCATTGCAGAAAAAATTTACTATTCTGTTGCACTGCGTTCTACCTTGCATTTGATTTAATGATTTTTTGCTATAGTTACTAACCAAAATTTCTACTACATTATTTAATAACTTTTCACTTATAGATAATGCAATTTGGCGTAACCTATATTGTAATAAGTATAACCTTCTTTCTTTTTGTTCTTTGGAAATATTATCTATATAAGTTGCCGCTGGTGTTCCTTTACGTGGGCTATATATAAAACTAAATGAATTATCAAAGTGAACTTTTTCAATAATCGACATGGTATCTAAAAAATCATCTTCTGTTTCACCTGGAAAACCTATTATAAAGTCAGATGATATGCTTATATCAGGGCGGATATTTTTAAGTTTTCTTATTATTTCTAGATAATCCTCGACTGTATAATTCCTCTGCATAAGGCTAAGGATTTTATTTGAGCCACTTTGTATAGGTAAGTGTAGATGGCTTACAAGCTTTGGCACATTTGCAAATATTTCTATTAGGTCATCTTTAAATTCGACTGGATGTGAGGTTGTAAACCTTATTCTCTCTACTCCTTCTATTTCAGAAACACGATACACTAAATCTGATAAATGTAATTTATCATTATTGAAAATATGTTCATATGCATTGACGTTTTGACCAAGCAAATGTATCTCTTTTACTCCTTGAGTGACAAGAGACTTCACTTCTAAGACAATATCATCAAAGTTTCTGCTTATTTCCTCACCTCTGGTATAAGGCACTATACAAAATGTACAATACTTACTGCAACCTTCCATAATTGTTACATAAGCTTCAAATCCTGTTGCTTTGGGCTTAGGTAGCTGGTCAAACTTTTCTATTTCATTAAAGTTTATTTCTATGAACTGCTTCTTTTTCACATTTCTTGCACTTTTTATATTTTTTATATTTTCATTCCTAACTATTAATACTTCCTCTATAGCATCAACGATTTTATGAATATTTTGAGGACCTAAAACTATATCTACATAATCAACTCTGTCAACTATATTATTGCCTTCTTGAGTTGCCACACAACCTGTTACACCAATCAATACATGAGGTTTGTTTCTTTTTATTATATTCCACCTACCTAATTGGCTATATACTTTATCTTCTGCCTTTTCTCTTACTGAACAAGTGTTTACGATTAATATATCTGCATCTTTTTGTGTATCAGCAATAATAAGACCATATCTATGCTGAATAAGATCTAGCATTTTTTGAGTATCATATACATTCATTTGACAACCTATAGTTTTTATATATACCTTTTTATATATTGAAGGTAAAATAAAATTACTATTTGCTTTGCTTGTACAAGAGTTATTACTCTCTGAATTAATACCTGGCTTACTTCGAGCAATAATGTTCATAGAGTTTTGATTTAATTTTTCAGAAATATTTATAAAATTACAACTTGGCTATTTAACTATAATAAATATAATTGATTATTTTAACAGATTATATAAAATGTTATTATAATAAGCTAAGCTATTAGAATTTACGGAATATATTTATATTTACATAGATTATCTAATCATTATGGAGCAGCAGAAAAGTATAAACAATCAAGCAATACAAAACAAAAAATACCCGTTTATTGTAAGGCTTTTGTTTTTATATCAAATAAAAAAGTATGGAAAAGTTTTAAATCCAATATTTTACTGGTCATTTATTCCATATGCTATGTTCAATTTTCTAAGCTTAATAAAGTTTTTTAACCGCAAAAGGACAACAATAGAGCCCACATTAAAGTCATTAATAAGTATAAGAGTCTCACAAATAAATCATTGTAGCTTTTGTGTAGATTTTAATGAATATAATTTCTTAAATATGAAAGGGCTAAAAGATAAAATTGACTTTCTAGAACGCTATGAAAATAGTGAGTTATTTTCTCAACAAGAAAAATTATCTTTGAGATACGCAGAAGAAATAACTTATTCTGATAAAACAGTCTCTAAAAATACTCGTAACGAGTTAAACAATTTCTTTTCCTACGATGCCATAGTCGAGCTTACTGCATGGATATGCATACAGAATCTATCTAGTAAATTCAATGAAGCTTTAGATATTGAGCCTCAAGGGTTCTGCGATATAACAAAAAAGAAAGAAAAAACAAATTAAAAAATAATATATGTCTAACTTATAAAGCACCAGATATTAAATAACCCTTTAATATAAATTACATAAATTAAACCTTTTTTATAATAAGCAAAATGACAAAATACTTAGATAAATGTTTATTTCCTGCAGCTGGATTTGGAACTCGTTTTTTACCAGCTACTAAATCTATGCCTAAAGAGTTAATGCCTATAGTAAATAAACCTCTATTACACTACGCAGTAGAGGAAGCTATAGATGCTAACATAAGCCAAATGGGCATAATTTATGGAAAACAAAAAACAGCTATACCTAATTATTTTGATGAAAATATCGAATTAGATGAAATTTTAAAAAACTCAGGTAAAGAGCAGTTTTTAGATAATGTAAAAGAATTAATGGATAGTTGTACATTTATCTACATGAGGCAAAGACAAATGCTAGGTCTTGGTCATGCTATACTAACAGGAAAACCTATGATTAATGAGCATAATTTTGGGGTTATTTTAGCTGATGATTTATGTGTAAGCACACTAGAGCATAATGCTCTTAGGCAACTATCTGATGTACATTTTGAGTATGGCGAAAGATGTGTAGTCGCAGTAGAGAGAGTACCTAAAGATATGGTATCAAGATATGGAGTGATCTCAGGAACAGAAATATCTCCCGGTGTATGGGAAGTGGATAAAATGGTAGAAAAACCCTCCGTAGATGAAGCTCCAACTAATCTTGCAGTTATAGGTAGATATATTTTACGGCATGGTATATTTGATGAATTAGAAAATACAGCTCCTGATAAAAGTGGTGAAATACAGCTGACATCTGCTCTTAATGCTATGGCAAAAAAAGGCTTAGTTGTAGCTTATGAATTTAAAGGTAGAAGATTCGATTGTGGTCAAATAGAAGGATTTATAGAAGCCAATAATTTCTGTTACGAGCACAGCTATAAAAAATAATAAGTACGTACTAAAGTACGTTTTTTTATAAAGGCTCATTTTGCAAAGTATTGTTAAAAGTGACTTGGTTTTTTAAATGTATAAATGCTATCTGCTGAACAGAATCTTAAACCTATAATATTATCAGAGACTTCATATATAGCTTTATAGCTCATAAACACAAATATAATCCAATATATGCAAAACGCAAATGCAGAAAAAATGCAGAAAAAAAGAGGGATTATTATTACACCAAATAGTAGAATTGAGCATCATGTAAGAAAACATATCTCTCTTAGTAGCAATTTAAAAGTAACTAGCTTAAGCAACTGGGTGCAAAATACTTGGGAAGCTTTTGCGTATAGATATTCCTTAGAAACAAAAATAAAAAACTTAATTACTCGACCTGATGAATGGCTAATTTGGGAAGATGCATTTAGTTATACAACTCTGAAAGAAAGCCTTCCTTTATTTTCGGTTACTAACCACATACCAATTGCTATAGAGGCTCATAATAGTATTTACCTACATAATGTTGATACATATAAAATCAAATTTTCTAATGATTTTTACGAAGATCATAAATTATTTTTGATTTGGCATGATAAGTTCTTAAAAACACTTCATGAGCGAGGAAATATAACAAAATCTATGTTACCTAAATATTTTTTAGATAATGTAGATTTGATTAATAACATTTTGCCCGAAAATATCATCCTTCTTCGCTTCGATAATTCAATCATGCCAAGCATTTGGCGTAAATTCTGGAGTGAATTAAATGATAAAGCTCATTTAAACGTAGAATATTTAGATGATTTGAAGATATTGAACAGTACTACTCCAATGAAAAGTTCGATAAATACCACCTACCAATTAGTCAAAAGTGAAGAAAATGAATACTTTGCAAAAAGAGAACAAAAAGAAACATTAGAGATAAATAATGCTTTTAAGTGCTCATTCAAAACTTTTCAAGAAGAAGTAGATAGTGTTGCTAGATACTTAAAACTTTCCTTAGAGAAAAACTTAGTTGATGATAAAAACATGAACTACAAGATAGGCGTTATAGTTCTTGATTTTAATAGCTCATCCTGGAAAACAATATCCCAGAGCTTTAAATATATACTAAGCAATGAGCTTGCCAACGATAAAAAAGATACTATCTTCAATATGAGCCTTGGCATACCACTTTATGCATTATCTGATGGATGGGCTTGTTATACTTTATTAAGATTTTTTTCGCAAGGGATTAGCACACTTGAGCTAATAAACCTGATAAATACCTCTAAATTTTCAATACTTAATAATGAAAATAGTCAACAGATTAATTACATAAACTCTTCAATAATTAACAAATATCAAAAAGATGATTTAATTAAATGGAATGATTTTGTTAAATATCTTAAAAATAATAACTACGATACCATACTGAGCACTGATGAAATATCCAATATTCAGCAAAAAGAATTTTCAATACAAATGATAAAAGAATTACTAAGCTCTTTAGGACTAAATATAACTGATTCTTTTTATCTACATAAAATAAATACTTCCTTAGAATCTATCTCTTCTAGTGTAGATTTAATTAATGAATATGCTACTAGCTCTGTAAAACATAGTTTTACAGATAAACTAAATAAGTTTTTAAAGGTTTACTACTCTACGCTTAATAATACAATTATACCTTTTGAAAAGATAATGAACTTGGATATTAGGCAAGAAGATTTACATTCTAAGCCTATTCAAGTCTTAGGGCAGCTTGAAGGATTAGGACTAGATTTTGATGAGATAGTTATCATGCAATCTCAATCTGACTTTTTGCCTTCTAAGGTTAAGTACAATTCATTCTTACCTATATCGATACAAAAAAAATACTATTTAGATAAGGCTTCATTTGAAAAAGAAAATTATATTGCTAAAAACTGGATAATAAATCTTGCCAAAAATACTAAAAAACTAATTTTTACCTACACTTCTGATGAAATAAAAAGTGGCTCATATCTGATAAAAAATATAAGTAATATAGATTTAATTAATTATAAATACCCAATTGATATTCAAAAATACTCTAATACACAGAAAATTAGCAATGCAAAAAATGCAAAAAATATAAAAAAAATGCAAAAAGCTTTAGACAATCAAATTCAAAATGAAGAACCTATATATGTAAGTAACGCAGAAATAAAAGGAGGGATAGATTTATTAAATACGATAAATCAATGTTATTTTAAGTCATTTTCCAAATATAGATTAAAGTTAAGCCCTATAAAATATGGTCAAGAAAGCAATAAATATATAAACAGAGGTACTATACTACATTTGACACTGGAGGAAATTTTTAAGAATGAAAATCTTTATCAATTAGATAATAAAGATTTAAGAAAATACATTCAAAACATTATTACTAAAGAATCTAATAAAATTTATAAATATAGAAGTAACTCTTTATTAGAGGAAGTTGAAAAAAAATACTTATTTAACTTAATCTATACACTTATAGAGCGAAATAAACTTCTTACAAGTAACCTAAAACCTACCCAATTTGAGCTATATACCCAACTTATAATAGATGAAATAAAGCTAAACATAAAAATTGACAGAATAGACACACTAATATCTGATAAAAATAAAACAATAATATTAGATTATAAATATAAAAAAGAGACGCCTATAGATCTAAAGTATTTTCAAAGCCTACCAAATAGAATTGCAGACTGTCAGCTTATAGCTTATCTGATTGCATACCCAAATGCAAAAGGGGCTACTTATGCATTACTTCACCATGAACAAAAAGATAAAACTTATATTGCTATAATGGATAAAGACTTAGATTTTATAGATGATTTGGATAAGTCCATAGTCAGTGTACTATCGTGTAATATTAATCATATGAAAGAGCAATGGTCATTATTTTTATCCGAAATACTACAATACTATATAGAAGGGAATGCTTCGATAAATCCAATAGCTAAAGCATGTACACATTGTGATTTTAAACTAATTTGTCATATTTGACTTATTATAATCTAATGTATTCTTAGTATCATTGGTGGGTATGATTATGAAATAGATAAAACTATACTTATTTTTGTAATTCCTACTAAAATGGGATTTTATTGGAATAAATAATAAAGATTTATTCTTTTACAGGAGCGACATAATAGGATGCAGAGGCCTAAAATTACATGTATCACTATGATAAAAATATCTATCTGTGTGTTTTCTTTAGTTTCTAAAATTATTCATAAAATTTTCTATGCTTTCATTGCGGTCAATACTTTGTATTAATGATGAACCAAAAACTACTCCATCAAAATTAGATTTTATTGTATTTAGCTGTGAAATTGAAGAAATACCAAAACCTAGTACAACAGGTATATCAAAAACCTCCTTTACTTCACGCAGTTTTTCATCTATACGAGAAGAAAAACCCTCCTGTATTCCTGTCACTCCAAGGACTGTTACAAAATAGACAAATGATTTATAATGTTGAGCTTTAGCATATATTTTCATTCTATCTACACTTGTGTTCAACCCTATCAAGGGTACTAAGTTTATTCCTGATTCTACAAGATAAGGAGCCCATTTTTCAGTTTCATCTATTGTTGAGTCAGCTACTATAAAACCCGAAATTTTGAGCCTTTTGGCATCATCAGTTATTTTATTTAAACCATATTTATAAAAGCTATTAAAATAACCCATAAAAACTATTTCACAGTTTATCTTATCCCTATAAATAGATAAATCATCTATAAGGTCTTTGAATATAAGACCTTGTGATAAGGATTGCAATATAGCATTTTCAACTACCTCTCCATCTGCAATAGGATTAGAAAAAGGTACTCCTATTTCTATTACATTAACCCCATTTTTATCAAGTTCTATAATAAGCTTCCAAAAAGTATCTCGATCTGGATAACCATATGGTAAATAAGGAATTAGAGCAAGTTTCCCTTGTGCCTTAATATTTTGAATATTTTTTGTTAAATTCATTATCAAACCTCCTCTATTTTTTGACTAACTATATCCATATCCTTATCTCCTCTACCAGATAAACAAACTATTACATTACAACCTTGAAGTTTATCTTTATTCTTTATAACCCATGCTATAGCATGCGCACTTTCCAAAGCCGGTATAATGCCTTCTTTTCTGCTAAGTGTCACTAAAGCATCAAAAGCATCTTTATCATTTATAGGATGGTATTGTGCTCTATGTATATCCTTAAGATAGCTGTGCTCAGGGCCAACTCCTGGATAATCAAGACCGGGCGCCAAAGAGTGAGAAGGTAAAATTTGACCATCTGCATCTTCTAATATATAAGTCTTTGCTCCATGCAATACCCCTTTTTCACCCTCATTTATACTTAATGAGTGATAACAACCAACAGTACCTTCGCCTGCGGCCTCAACTCCTATCAGTTTAACAGAGTCATTTTTAACGAAATTGTGAAACATACCCATTGCATTAGAGCCACCACCAACACAAGCAACTACATAATCTGGTAATTCTTTGCCTGTAATATCTCTAAATTGTTTTTTAGCTTCAAAGGATATAATACCTTGAAAATATCTCACAAGTAAGGGAAATGGATGAGGACCTACTACAGAACCTATACAATAATGAGTTGTTTCTTGATCTGATATCCATTTTCTTAAAGCTGCATTTATAGCATCTTTTAGAGTTTTCGTTCCTTTAGAAACTGATTCTACACGCGCACCAAAAAGCTCCATTCTTTTTACGTTTAAGCTTTGACGCTCTACATCTTCGGACCCCATATATACAACGCATTCCATATTCAAACTAGCTGCAACCGCAGCAGTTGCCACACCATGCTGACCTGCCCCTGTCTCTGCAATTATTTCATTTTTACCCATTTTTTTTGCAAGTAAACATTGACCTAAGGTATTATTTACTTTATGAGCTCCTGTATGGTTTAAGTCCTCTCTTTTTAAATATAGAGATATACCTAAATCCTTAGATAAATTTGGACACTTATAAAGAGGACTGGGACGACCAACAAAGTTTTTTAGTAAATAAGAATATTCTTTTTTAAACTCATCGTCATCTAAATATTTTTCCATGCCTTCTTCTAACTCAATCAAAGGAGGTAATAAAATCTCAGGAACAAACTGTCCGCCAAAATTACCAAAATACCTATTGCTATATTTTTTATTAACTTTACTTTCCATAATAATCTATCTCTTTTAAGGTATCTAAAAACTCTATTATTTTATTTTTATCTTTTTTACCAGGAGATTTTTCAACTCCTGAATTAATATCCAAGCCTGTTGGCCTAATCACAGAAAAAAAACTAGATTTTACTATTTCTTTTATGTTATTTGAATTTATACCACCTGCTATAAAATTTCTTTTATAATTTTTTCTATATTCTGACAAATTATTTTGACTTTTATCGCTAAAGCCACTTAAATCTATAACCCTACCATGACCACCGCCACCTAAACCAGAATCGAAAATATAATTATCTATATTAAATCTATCCATATCTTCATAAAGACTAGAGATGCTCTGATATCTATTAGGCCAAAAACAGCGCATAATATCATCACGAGTTACCTTAGATGATAGTTCATCTAAAAACTCAATATCCTGATCACCATGTAACTGTACCATATCTAATGAGCAATCATACACTATATCAGCTATATCTGTAAAACTTGTATCTACGAAAACACCTACTTTTTTAACATTCTTCGTTTTTATTCGCTTTACAAAATCTCTATTGATTAGCCTTTTACTGCCTTTATGAAATATAAAGCCTATATAGTCAAATCCAACTTCATCTGCAAAATAAGCATCATCTTCTGTTGTTATTCCACAAAGTTTTAGTTCCATAGCATATTTAATAAAATAAATATATGTTTTATCCCAAACAATTTACAAAGTCATTAAGTAATTTATTCTTATCTTTACTTGACATTATGGATGAGCCTATTAAAAAACTATCAAATCCGTATGATTTTAGCTCTAATATCTGATGTGTGTTTTCTATTCCACTAGCTACTATCCAAAGCTCATTTTTATCAATATATTTAGATAGTCTTTTTGAGGTATTCATATCTATTATAAGAGTATCCAAGTCTCTATTATTTACTTGTATGATATCTGCTTTAGCATCTCTTGCCATATCTAAGTCTCTTTCATTAAAAATTTCTACTACAGCATCTATACTATACAGTTTTGCAATACTTATCATATCAGTTAAACTAGACACACTCTCAAACAGCCTAGCTATAAGAAGCAAAGAACTAGCATTAAAGCACGCTGTATACTCTATTTGTATTTTATCTATTAAAAAGTCTTTTCTAAGAACTGGTAAATCAAAATTAGCTATGGTTTCCAAGTCGCTCATATTTCCCTTAAAATACCTCTGTTCTGTCAAGACAGATATAGCGCAAACCCCTGCATTTTTATAACTTATACCTACATCCAAAGGGGAAGCGTGTAAATCTATACCCTCAGGACTAGAAGGAGAGCTTTTTTTAAACTCAGCTATTATTGCAGCTTTATCAGTAATATGTTTTAGAGAATTTTTAAATGGAATTCTTTCTCCCTTATACTCATTTGGAAAAACACCATTTTGTTTAAGAGTATTAAGATATTCTATTTCTTTTTTTTTCTCTAGAATTATTTTATTTAGAAACATTTAACTTTCTTAACTCTTCCAATTTATTAAAACCTATTCCTGAATAAATAGCTTCT
Organism: Gammaproteobacteria bacterium Psp_hYS2021; assembly: GCA_963455285.1. Classification (GTDB taxonomy): domain Bacteria; phylum Pseudomonadota; class Gammaproteobacteria. The sequence goes on along the minus strand of OY734021.1, from coordinate 1,032,205 downwards.
TTAGCCTTAGAGATTGCTTCTTCCCAACTAGAATAGAGACCTACTACTTTCAAAGCAGTAGCTATATTCAAAATCAACATCTTATTTGCAGTTTCATTGCCTTTTCCTTTTAGCAGAGAAATAGCAAAATCCACTGTATTATCTTGTATATCAGAACAATTATCAGAGCTAGTATCTAGCCCATAATCTTTTGGGTTTAGTTTTTCTTTTACTATATTTTTAGAGTTCTCCACCCAAAAAATAGTATTTTCACCAAAAGGAGTCAATTCATCATATGGAGAACCATTCACATCACTATGAACTATAGCTACTTTCTTTTTATTCATTTTAGTAAAAGTATTTGCAAATAAGTCTAGATTAGTGCTACTAGAGACTCCTACCAATTGATATTCTGGTTGAGTTGGATTTAGAAACGGTCCTATAATATTAAAAATCGATGGAACTCCAAGCTCTTTTCTTATAGGAGCGATTTTAGCAAATCCTGGATGATAAAGAGGTGCAAATATAAAACCAAAATTGCTATTACCTAAACTATATTTCAAAGCTTCGACATCCATATCGACTTTTATTCCTAAGGCTTTATATATATCAGCACTACCAGAACTTGAAGAAACTGCTTTATTTCCATGCTTAGCGATTTTTATCCCCATAGCTGCCAATATTATAGAACATATACTAGAGCAGTTAAAACTACCGCTACTATCGCCCCCTGTTCCACAAGTATCCAATAGAAAATTATTCTCATTATCTATTAATACAGCTCTTTGTAGCGCTTCTTGAATAAAATAATACACCTCATCAGAAGACATTCCCTTTACACTCAATCCCATAAGAAATGCCGATACTTGATAATGATTCATATCAGTATCAAAGATATAATTAAACACCTTTTTTACATCTTCATAACTTAGGTCTTGTTTACTTTGTAGCTTTAATAAAATATCTTTCATGTTTTTATCTTTTTATACTTTTTAGATCTTTTATAAATTAAGTTGGCTTCTCTATATCGATAAAATTCTTAATAATTTTAGAGCCTTCTGGGCTTATAATAGATTCAGGATGAAACTGCACGCCATACCAAGGTCTATCTTTATAAGATATAGCCATTATTTGATTATCATCTTCACTTATTGCATCTATATTTATAAGGCTTTGTTCCCCCTTAAAGCCAAGTTTTATAACTAAAGAGTGATATCGACAAAATTGTACGCTGGAAGAGACCCCTTTGAACAACCCCTTAGAGTTATGATTAACTTTGGACGTTTTACCATGCATAATTTTCGGAGCGATAACTATATCTATACCTAAATTATATGCCAATAGCTGATGACCTAGACAAATACCTAAAACTGGAACCTTTGGATTAAGGATCCTTAAGAATTCTAAACAAAATCCTGCATTTTCAGGAGAGCTTGGACCCGGAGATATACAAACTCTACTAAGAGCATCAGACTTTGCAAGGTTTATGATTTCTTTATCGTCATTATACAAAACCTTAAATTCTACTTCTAATTTATGAAACTCATTAACTACATTATATGTAAATGAATCGTAATTATCTATTAGCAAAAACATTAATAAGCCTCTAAACTTATATAATCATATTTTATATTCACATTAGTTTAACTTTTGGATAGGACTTTTCTTAAGATGGCTGACTTATTCAGACATTCTTGCCATTCTTTTTCAGGCTCAGAGTCATATACTATACCCGCACCAGCTTGAAATTCAAGTTTACCATCCTTTATCCACAAAGTACGTATTATTATAGCCATTGATATATCTTTATCGTCAATACAAACCCAACCTACAGCTCCACCATAGGGCCCGCGCCTTTGTTTCTCTATATCGCAGATAAATTCCATCACCCTTACCTTAGGAGAGCCTGATAAAGTGCCTGCAGGGAAAGTAGCAGCTAGGATGTCTACTGCATCTATATTTGGATCATCTGATAAATCGGCTTCTATGTAGGAAGTAAGATGCATAACGTGTGAAAACCTCTCCACTTGCATAAATTTCTTAACTTCAACGGAAGTTTTTTGAGCTATTTTAGTTAAGTCATTTCGCCCTAAATCTACAAGCATAACATGTTCTGCTCTTTCTTTTTCGTCATTTTTCAATTTTTTAGCATAATCTTCATCTTCTTCTATACTAGCTCCTCTTGGCATAGTGCCTGCTATGGGCCTTAGGAATAATTTACCATTTTTATTTTCACATAAAATCTCAGGAGAGGCTCCAACTAATATTATTTCAGAGAAGTTCATATAGAACATAAAAGGAGATGGATTATATTTTTTTAGCTTTCTATATATACTAAAAGAATCTCCTTCAAAATCAGTAGAGAACTTCGTAGATATAACTGCCTGCATGAACTCTCCTCTATGAATTTCATGTCGCGTTAGGTTTACATTCTCTATAAACTTTTCCTTATCCGGCGAAGCTTTTATATCACCTATCTCAAAAGGTTTTTGTTTAAAATTAATATTGTCTTTCTTTACCAGCTCAGCTATATTGGTGTCAAATTTTTGATCATTAGAAATAATTGTAGCGTTTCCATAAAGATGATCGTAAACTAATATTTTTCCAGGTATCACAAGGTGAGACTCAGCATCATCTTTTGATATTTTTTTGGATAATTTATGATGAAAAAAACTTATATTCTCATAGCCAAAATAACCTATAAAAGAACGCACTATTTTAGGTAATTTTTTTATTTCTACTTCATTGTCTGAAATAAAGCTTATATTCCTTATTATCTTTCTAAATGCATCTATATAAGAGTTACCATCTAAGTGTTTAAGCTCGTTAAATATTTCATTATTAGCAACCACTTTCATATTGCCACTATCACAAACTAGCTCTAGCATAAAATCCCAAGCTATAAAAGAGTATCTGCCTAAACGCCCATCTATTTCAGCACTTTCAAGTAAAATGCCTTTACCCTCTCCAACAAGAGCTAAATATAAACCTACTGGAGTATAATAATCTACCTCTAAACTGGAAATAGTTTGGTTAATACAAGCCATACCTTTTATTTAAGAAGTTTAAAAATATAGATTATACTATTTTATTGCATATAATATCAGTAGTAACTTAAGCTAATTTTAATTATATATCCATCAAAAGATATATTATCCGTGATTAAGTAGATTATAAAAAATCAATCTATGAAATCTAGTTATAAATAAATTTTACATCCTTTATATGCTAAATCGCCTATTAGTACTGACTATACTTCTATTTAGTTTTAATAAAACACCTCTCCTTGCACAGTCAATTCTCAGTATTCCAATGAATTTAGAATTTTCAGAGCTCTTTATAAGCATGAAAGAGCAAGCTACTACAGAATATGCATTTGTTAGTAGATATCTCTTAAAAGCAAAAGGAGAAAAAGACTATTTTGTAGGTTTAGGATTAGGATTCAGCCGTATAGTACCTCGCTACAACTTTGACAGTTATAATATACTTTTCCCCTTGATAAGTGCAGAATATTTAGACTGGTATACTATAGGTGGCTTGCAAAATGGTTATCGTTTATACTCAAATGGTAAATTTAATCTTAGAACATTTATCGAATATCGTTTTACAGGATATGACGCAGGCGAAGATTTTAGCCCAGAGTATAGTTTTTTAGGAGAGAAAAGGAATTCTTTTTATGCCGGTAGCAGTATATCTTATGTTTTAGGCCCATTATTACTTAGTTTAAGCCAATCATATGATATATCAAATACAACAGATGGCTATTTAACCAAAGCTTCTGTAGCCACAGGCCTCCCGCTTTGGAGAGTATTAAACATATTCTATTATTCTTACTCTATCATAAATGAGTCTTCTGCAAATTATTCTTACGGCATAACTGAAAATGACCCAAATGGTAATATAAACACTTATGAGATAAATGGAAATCAAGGTATATCAAAAATTGCATGGGCGGGAGTAATAAATATAAATAAAAATATAGATTCATTTATATTTTTATTACTCGAAAAATCCCCTGAGGACATAGAAAATAGCCCTATTTTTAACTATGATAATAAAAACAATATTCTAATATATGGTTTAGGCGCCAACTATGTCTTTTAAGCTTAAGTGGACTAGAACAAGTAATAGCTCCATCAATCTCACCTAATTCATTCTTAACAGTGACTGTCAATGTTAGCATAGTCTCTTTTTGTACACTCTATACCAAAAGAGACTGTTGAAAAATAAGTAAAGATGTTTAAAGTTTTCCTGTTTTTATTTATTTTCCAATAACCTCATAAGAGCTAATAAGAAAAAAATATTAGACAATGTATGACAATCCCCATAAATGGATGGAATGAAAATGAATATTTTAATACGTAGAGACGTGATAAATCACACCTCTACGCATGGATTTATGAAAGGTCTAAATGGAATTTTTAAAATATTCGTTTATATAAAATAATCTACGGTTGAGCTTCCTCTTGCCTATACAAAATAGGCCATTGACCATCATCCAAATATATCCATGGATTGGCATCATCATTTCCAAAATTCCAACCATCAAATACATCTACAGTAGCATTATTACCGTCCATAGCTGAATATGTTCCATCTCCATCATCTCTTATCGTATTTATTCCTTCTGTTGGGTTGATTCCTTTTTCACTACCAGCACTACTTGCTTGTCCACTTACACCTATATCCCAATAGCTTCCGGATGACTGCCCACTAAAAATATTTCCTATTACGCCTCCTACAAGTGCTATACCTTCCACTGAACTGCTACTAACATAGCTATTGCTTATATTGCCGCCACCTTGGAGATATCCTACTAACCCACTTACATCATAGCCTCCGTTTATATTTATATTCCTCATACCTATATTCTTTATTATTGCTCCGTTATTCACATAAGATATTAAAGCTATATAATCTTCATTTTCCCTATCGATTGTTAGATTATTAATAGTGTATCCAGATCCATCTATAGAGCCACTAAATTTAGCTCCATCATGGTCACCTCCTGGTATTCTATCATAGGCTATAGGTCTAAAGTTTGCTATGGTAGTCATGTCTATATCGTTAGCTTGTATATAATCTCCTCCTAAGTCGTGTTGTATTCCCTGCACATCATTCGCTGTTTTAAGGCTGTACTGCTCCTTATTTATTATTTGATTAAAGTATTGTGTCCCTTCGATGCTAAGACTCAAGCTAACATCTCCGTCTGCTATACTTGTACTGTCTGTGCTGTTAACTATCTGATCACTTCCGTCATTTGTACTGTTTGAGGTTACTAATGATATATCAAAAGTAGCTCCTGGCACCATTGCCATTCCTTCTCTATCATAGCTTCCTAAAGTTATTTTATAGTTATAATTTCTTGGTTCTATATTTGATACTGTAAATAAATCTTCTTTGTATAAGTCCCCTGCTCCCAGTCTATTTAATTCATATGGACTATATGACACTACCGGGAATACTCCAACTGTAACATGATATATCCTCTGTGTTCCATCCTCTGCTGTTACTGTGTAGTTTAATGGGTTAGTGAAGTTTTGTTCTACTTCACTTTCAGGCAATATGCCAGCTCTCTCGCTTACTGTTATAGTAGGTGTCAGATTTGTTAATTCGCTTCCTATAGGCATACTTAAAATTATAGTACCTGCCTCATCATTTATAAGCGCCTCTCCTGCCTGACTCTCTATGGTAAAACTTGTTATTAATGCTTGATTTGAGGGAGTACTCCTAGAATTAGCAGGGTTAGACGCCCCCCCCGCAAGAGATGATACCTATTGACAATATAGTACTTAATGAAATTTTAACTAAGTTTTTCATATTTTTCATATTATATTAACCCACTATAAAAAATTAGTTTTAATAGATATTTAGATATTATACGTCAAGTATACACTACTTTTTATTTTTTCTATCTCATATGATGATTATACACTACCTTTTCTTCTTTAACTCATAATATTACTATTTTACAAATTCTCCATTCTAATATCTGCTGCTAGCTTATGAGCTTGTAATCCTTCTACACCAGCCAAAGCACTTGCTACTTTTCCTAATCCATTGTCAATAGCTTTTTTATCAATGTTCTGATAGGTCATAATTTTTATAAAATCATTTACTGACAGACCACCTGTATATCTTGCGGCTCTCAAGGTAGGTAGTATATGATTGGTACCACTACAATAATCACCAAAAACCTCTGCAGAATATTCACCTAGAAATAAAGAGCCATAATTACTAAGTTTTTGTTTTGCTGACTCTAAATCACCTATAAATACTTCCAGATGCTCAGGAGCTCTTTTATTTGCTATATTAAAGGCAGTTTCCATATTTGATACTATAATAATATGACCATTTTTTAGTGCTTTTTGTGCTATATCTCTTGTAGATAAAGTTTTTAGCTGAATCTTTATATTATCTAGAACTTTATTTGCAAAACTTTGAGAGAAGCATATTAAGTCAGCTCTTGCCATTTCATCATGTTCCGCTTGAGCGAGCATATCAGCAGATACAAAAGCAGGATTTGCATTGTCATCGGCTATGATCATCACCTCACTAGGTCCTGCTACAAAATCTATTCCTACATCCCCATATACTCGTTTTTTTGCTTCTGTTACGAATGCATTCCCCGGTCCAACTATCTTATCAACTTTATCAATTGTCTGCGTACCATAAGCCATAGCTGCTATAGCCTGTGCCCCTCCTATTTTTAGTATTTGCGTAGCTCCTGCTAAATCAGCTGCTACTATAACTACATCATTTATATTAGGTGAAGTAACTATTATCTCTTCTACACCAGAGACCCTTGCAGGTATAACACTCATAAGAGCTGAAGAAGGCAAAGGATAATTACCTCCGGGCACGTAACACCCTACTTTTTCAATAGGACAAGATCTTTGGCCAAGCCTAATACCAGGGGCAATTTCTACTTCAAAGCCTTTTATAAGCTCAAGTTGCTTTTTAGAAAATAATTCTATATTTTTAGCTGCAGTTTCCAGACTTTTTATTATTGAGTTATCTACATTAGCATAAGAGCTTATTATTTCATCGCGTGAAATAATAAAATCGTCTAATAAAGTATTATCAAATTTATTAGTATAAAAACGCACCGCCTCATCTCCATCCTTTTTGACACTATCAATAATACTATGAACAGATCTTATATCATAATTATATTCATATACATCATAAAACCCAATTGGCAAATCTTCTTCTGCGGATATTTTAATAATTTTAATCATTTCCTCCTCTTCCAAAGCTCGTTTTTAATGTCATCGATTTGTATATTATGCTTTACCATCAAAGATAAACAAAAAAAGCTTAGATCAGCTATTTCCCATATCAAATTATCCCTATCTGTATAGTTAACAACTTCAGAAGATTCCTCTTTTATTTTTTTTATTATCTCATGTTCATTCCTCAAGAGCTTAGATGTATAAGAGTTATCATCTGGGTTATCAAGTTTATCCTTTATAACTTCATACAAAGCTCCAAAACTAAAGTCTTTATCAGAGAAACAAGAATATTTTCCCGTATGGCATGCAACATTTTTTTGCTTAACTATATAAAGTAAAGCATCTCGGTCACAATCATATCTAGCTTTTATAAATGACTGAATATTTCCTGATTCCTCTCCCTTAGTCCAAAGCCTTTGGCGAGATCTACTATAATAAGTTGTAATAGAACTATCAAAGGTTTGCTCTATAGACTCTTTCGAAGAGTAAGCCAACATCAATACTTGACCTGTATCATCTTGTACTATAGTTGGAATTAAGTCATCTTTATTAAAATTAAGCTGAGCTAAAAACGCATTTTGTAAATTTATAGCCCCTGTATAAATAGACATACCTATCTGAGAATTTGCTTCTAATTGCTCTATTTTAGTTATATCATCTATAGTACTGATACCACCTGCTACAGTCAGCCTATTAGTCGTATGTCTCCTAATATTTTCAACTATATCAAAATCAAGCCCCTGCATCATCCCTTCTTTTTCTACGTTTGTAAATAAAAACTCACTACAATAATCCTCTAAATTATTTATAACCTCAAATGGAGTTTTTCCTGTTGATTTTGTCCAGCCTTCTTTCAATACCTCATTATTTCTCATATCTATAGCTACTATTAACCTATCTTTTGGTAGCTTACCTAAAAACTCACGATTTGCGTTAGTTCCTATTATTATCTTCTTTGCCCCTATACTCAATATACTATTGGCTTTTTCTATAGTTCTTATTCCCCCACCTACCCTGCAATCCGCTATTTTACAAATAGATCTTATAAGCTCAAAATTATCCCCTTTATTCATAGCAGCATCTAAATCAATTACTGCTATTTCACCATATCTATTAAAGTTTTTTGCTAAATCAATAACATCTTTTCTCTCTAAAATTTTTTCTTTGCCTTGTTTTAGCTGAACAGCTTTACCATCAATAATATCTATACTTGGAATTATCATTTTAACGAACCTCTATATTATTATTCCTTAAATATTTCTTCACATCATCTATAGAATACTCAGAGTAATGGAAAATGGAAGCTGCCAATGCAGCATCCACATCCGTATACTTAAAAACATCTAGAATATCTTTAATAGTGCCTGCACCACCAGAGGCTATGACTGGAATATTTAACTTACTAGTAATTATCTCCGTTATCTCCAAATCAAATCCAGACTTTGTGCCATCTGTATCCATTGAAGTTAATAGTATCTCCCCTGCTCCTTGTTTTTGAGCATAAAGAGCCCATTCTATTGCATCCTTACCTGTATTTTCTCGTCCACCTTTTACAAATACATTCCAACTATTGTTTATTTTTTTTACATCTATAGCAACAACTACACACTGCGAACCAAAAGCCTTCGATGCTTCACTTATTAAATCAGGGTCCTTAATAGCAGAGCTATTAATGCTAACCTTATCCGCTCCTATATTCAAAAGCCTCCTAATATCATCTATGGAAGATATTCCCCCACCAACTGTAAATGGTATGAATATCTCTTTTGCTACCTTTTCAACCATATCATATAGGGTTTTTCGATTTTCATGTGATGCACATATATCCAAAAAAACCAGCTCATCTGCATTTTGCTCATTATATCTACGTGCAAGCTCAACTGGATCACCTGCATCTCTCAAAGATACAAAATTCGTACCCTTAACGACCCTACCTTCATTTACATCAAGACATGGGATAATTCTTTTAGTTAACATTTTCACACCATGACTTAAGAAAATTTATGCCATATTTACCACTCTTTTCAGGGTGAAATTGGACAGCGGTAATATTATCTGATGATACAGCACATACAAAATCTTGATGATAAAAACTAGTGGATAAAACTATTGAATTATCACCAGGGGATACATAGTAAGAGTTTACAAAGTAAGCATATCCTTCCTTTAATATTTCACTTTGTCTAATTTTTTTAATTTCAATTTTATTCCAACCTATCTGTGGAACTTTACCTTTGCTAAATTTTAAAACTTCACCTCTAAAAACTCCTAAGCCCTTGACACCTGGACTTTCTTCACTTTTTTCAAAAAGAATTTGTAAACCAATACAAATACCTAAAAAAGGTTTTGATGAATTTATATACTCATGTATGGCTTTATCCAAGTGAGAACCTCTTAGCTTTTCCATAACTGCACCAAAAGCACCAACACCAGGTACAATTAAAATATCTGCTTTAACTACATCCTCAGGTTTATAGGCAATTTGTGATTTAATACCAATATATTCCAAAGAATTGCTAACACTTCTTAGATTTCCAGCCCCATAGTCCAATATTGTAATATTTTTATTCATCTATATTACTCCTTTCGTGCTTGGAATGTCTTCGATAGCTCTCGGATCTATAGAGCAAGCCATTTTCATTGACTTTGCAAAAGCCTTAAATATAGCCTCTATTTTATGATGATCACTCCTACCATAGGTCATCCTAACTACTATATTTGCCAATAAACCTGCCGCAAAACCTTGAAAAAAATCCTCAAGTAAATCATTATCAAACTCACCACAAAACCTATGATTAAAACTTGCATCAAACTGCAAGTAAGTCCTGCCGCTTATATCAACCGCCACAACTGCCAAAGCCTCATCCATTGGGTACACAAAATACCCTGCTCTGTTTATTCCTTTTTTATCACCAAGTGCTTGCTTAAAAGCACTACCTAAAGCTATCCCACAATCCTCAATACTATGATGCTGATCAACCTTTAAGTCACCAATTAATCTAACATCAATATCAAAAAGACCATGCTTTGTAAAAGCTTCAAGCATATGGTCGAAAAAGCCAATCGCAGTGTCTATATTGCTCTTCCCTGAGCCATCAATATTTAAATTAATATTTATATCAGTTTCTTTGGTTTTTCTTATTAATTGTGCTTTTCTCACATTAATTCCTTAAATTATTTCATTGACATTTTTGATAAGCCTTTTTGCACCCTTAGAGATTAATATATTTTTAAGAGTTTCATTATCCGCTTGCCCAGGCGGAAGAGAGCCAATAGCATCAATGCCAGCAGCATTCGCACTTATCATATCATCAGGCGTATCTCCTATATAAAATGCGTCGGGATTATCTAATCCTTTTAATACCATTTCTATAGGATAAGGATGTGGTTTAGACTTCTCTTGCGGATAATCACCCAAGGCTATTACTAAGTCAAACAACTCATTTAAACCATGTTTCTCTAAGCTTAAATGCGCCTCATATTTTGGTCTACCAGTGGCAATGGCAAGAAGATTATATTTATATAACTGCTCTAACTTTTCTTTGGATATAAGCCAGGTTTCATTATCTATTAATCCTTCAGAAGACTCATACCCAAGATATTTTTTTTGAAACTGACTTATTACCTCTTGCTTTTTAACATCTATATTTCTATTTTTTATCAACTGCTCAGTTAAATCCCAGTCATTATTAAATCCACCTTTATCTTTTAGCTGTTGAATTTCTTCAAGCTCTATTGATTCATTTATAAAATATTCAGCCGTTTGTTTAATTGTAACTCTATAAGAACCACTTACATCGACTAATACTCCATCCATATCAAAAATTATAGCTTTTCTAATAAGTTTTTTTCTTAAAGCTCTTATAAATTTATTAGTATCATTCATAGTACCAATACTAACTCTCAAACACTCTTTTAGTAACTGATGCTTACTATAGTCTCTTATAAGTATATTTTGCTCCTTCATATACTTATAAATATCCATATATTTGGGTCCAAATTTTACTATCAAAAAATTTGCCTCAGTCGGAAAATATTCCAAGTTTAGTTTTGATAATTCATTCATCAAAAATGCCCTCGATTTTTTTACTTCCTCTACATAATTACTAACAAACCGCTGGTCATCTAAGGCTACATTAATAGCAATAACTGAAATATAATTTACATTATAAGGAGACTTTGCTTTGAGTAGGTGTTCGGCTATATCTTCTTTAGCTATAACGCAACCAATTCTAAGTGCAGCCAAACCATAAGCTTTTGAGAATGTACGCAGAATTATAAGATTTGGATAATCATCTAGCAGAGAAATAGCACTTTCGCCAAAGTAATCAAAATACGCCTCATCAATTACCACTATAGTATTAAATTTTTGGGCTTTAATAAGAAGATGCTCTATATATGACAATTCAACTGTGCTACCGGTTGGATTATTGGGGTTACCAATAATAATTAGCCTAGTATCTTCCTTTATCTTTGATATAAATTCACTCTTAGGAAAAGATAGATCCACATTGTACAACACCTCCTCAATCAATGCACCACAAAGCTGTGCATAAAACTTATACATAGGAAATGATGGTGAAGCCATTAAAACCTTATCTTGATTATTTACAAATGTCTCAATAATGAGTTTTATACCATCGTCTGTACCATTAGTTAGAACTATTTGCTTTGAACTCAAAGAAAAAAACTTGGATAACTTATTAACTATATCCTCGTACTGTGGATAAATACTCAAACTTTCCGCACTAATGGATCTAATTGCTTCAATAACTTTTTGGGAACATCCTAGAGTATTTTCATTGAAATCTAAGCGAAGAGAGTTTTCTCTGCCTGATGTCGGTGGAACATAGGGCTTCATCTGTAAAACTTCTTTTCTTGGTTGCATATAAACTTAATAACTCTTTAGAGTAAATTTATAAATATGAATACATATTCATATTTTAACTATTATTTATTATATTTAACAGGTTAAAAATCAAAATATCTGTCGCCCCATTTTCAATAAACAATGGTAAATAGTGATTAATTTTAGATTTTTCTACAACTGTTTTTAACGCATATCCTTGGTCGTTGTGTAACTTAGAAACTGTTGGGGCTCTCATAAAAGGAAGCTGCTTCACTAAATTTTCAAACTTATCATTTGAAACATTCATTTCAACAAGCAGTTTCTTGCGAGCATCCAAAGCCCCTTGAAGTAACATGAGAAAATACGATATTTTCTTTTTCTTCCAAGTATCTACCATAGCATCTTTGTTTGCTATTAAACGTGTAGATGAAAATAATATCTCATTATAAACTTTAAGATGATTTTCTTTTAGAGTTTTTCCTGTTGACATATTATCGATTATCATATCGGCATCTTCAGGAATAAATGCCTCTGTCGTACCAAATGATTTTATGAATATATAATCAAAACCCTCATTTTCAAGAAAATCCTTCGATATTATCTCATATTCTGAAGCTACTCGTATTTTTTTGTTTTTTAGCTCATCTATAGATTTGCTATCAGGAATAGCGGCTATTATTTTTACAGGATTAAGTTTTAAGTCTAACAACTCTTCCACATTTGCCTTTTCTTCTATGACCCAATCATGGCCTGTAAAAGCAATATCCTGAGACCCAATCTCCACAAGTCTTGGTATATTCTGTGGTTTTAGAATCTTCACCTCTATATCAGGGTCATCTATTCGCGGTCTATAGTTTCTTCCATCATCATAAACCTTAAAACCTGCATCACTTAATATACTCAATACATCTTGGAAAAGCCTACCTTTTGCTATAGCAAGTTTTATTTTTTTATTCATATAATTGAATTAAATTTGTTCTACATTATTACAAGAATGAAAAATGCATTTTTATACTAATTTATATTTCACTAATATAAAAATACTCACCTCTAGATAGCCAATGCCACTAATTATAACCTACAGTCCCACATAATATAGCAAATTTAACTTTATAACAAGCTATATTACAAACACAAATAAATATTAAAGACAAATATAAAATTTACTTATAATTTAGTAAAATTAAAAAGATAATTTCTATTGGGAATCAATAATAAGTATGAGATTATCACAAGAATATATTAATACTATCAAACAATTTGGAAAAGAAATTTTTGGGAACCAAGTAAAAATTTATTTATTTGGTAGTCGTGTAGATGATTCAAAAAAAGGTGGAGATATTGATTTGTATATTATTCCTGAAGATGATACCAAGCTATACAAAAAGTCTATTGAATATAATGTGAAATTGCAAAAAGAACTAGGAGAACAGAAAATTGATATTATTGTTTCAAAAGATAAGAACGACCCTATTGAACAAGAAGCTATCAATAAAGGAATTGAACTATGACAAAAGAATATTTAGAGTTAAAATTTAAAAATATTATCTACGAATGTAATCAACATAAACAAAATATTGTAAATTCATCAGAGGAGATAAAGGACTTATTCCATATTACAAAAGAAAGATACTATGCTCTTGGAAAGGTAGAAAAAAGCTTTTTGGATCAATTTATTTTCCGCTTTACAAAATTACAAAATACTATGGGAGAAAAACTTTTCCATACACTACTTCAGCTACTCGAAGAAGACTATTCAAATAAGCCATTTATTGATACATTAAACAGACTAGAGAAACTAGAGTTGATTAGTACAGATAAATGGCTACTACTAAGGCAAGTAAGAAACAATATCTCCCATGAGTATGAAAATAATATTGAATTATTGATTAAAGCATTAAATCAAGTATTTTTAGAAGCAACGTACTTACTTGATGTGTTTGATCTTATGGTAGAGTATTTGGAAAAAAGAAAATGAAAAAGATAATAGATACAAAAGGATTATAGAAAAACATGCAAAAAAAAGAAAGAAAACTTTTACCCTTAGGAATTCAAACCTTTGCAGATATACGCAATCCTAAAAGAAATTATGCCTACGTTGATAAAACCGCAATGGCATATCAAATGATATCCGGAGGTACTAAATATTGTTTTTTGTCCCGACCGAGGCGTTTTGGGAAAAGTTTGTTTTTGGATACTTTGGCTGAAATATTCAAGGGCTCTAAAAAGACGTTTGAAGGGCTGTATATCTATGACAAATGGGATTGGAATACTAAATATTCAGTGCTAAAAATTAGTCTTGGTGGGGGCGGAATATCTAATAAGGAAGTGTTAATAAGAAATTTATTATACATCATATCAGATAATGCTCAAAAATTGGAAGTTGAATTAAACTCTGACATTCAAGATATAAACCTTTTATTTCGTGATCTCATAGTAAAAACCCATAAAAAATACAATCAGCAGGTTGTAATTCTAGTTGATGAATACGACAAACCTCTTTTGGATAATATTGGCAATGACGAGCATATAGAAGAAATCAGAAGGACTATACGATCCTTTTATGCAGAGATTAAAAACAATGATGCATATATTCGCTTTGGGTTTATCACCGGAATAAGCAGATTTTCGCAAATGAGCTTTTTCAGTGACTTAAACAATCTCACTGATATCAGCTTGGATCCCAGATACTCTACGGTTACCGGCTACACTCAAAATGATTTGGAAGAAGTATTTGCCGAGTTTTTGGACGGTGTTGACTTAGAGGAAGTGAGAAAATGGTACAATGGCTATAATTTTCTTGGTGAACCACTTTATAACCCCTACGATATTCTCAACTTCTTTGACAAACAAAACGTTTTTAAGAACTACTGGTGGCAAACAGGGCAGCAAAGTTTTTTGATAAAAATGATGAAAGGAAAGAACTATCATTTACCAAACTTAGAGAACATTACTGTAGGGGAAGCAATACTGGAGAAATTCAATATCGAAGATATAAATATAGTAGCTTTATTGTGGCAGAGCGGATATTTGACTTTTGATACTGTCAAACAAAATCCCATGAATAAAAAAACTACTTATAAGCTAAAAGTTCCCAACTTAGAAGTACAAGAGTCCTTAAATTTATTGTTTTTTAATTATTTAAGTTCGGAATCTTTTACTGACATTATTGTTCAGAACTCAATGTTAGAGTCTCTTTACGAACACAATTTTAAGAAAGTAGAAGAATTGCTAAAGACTTTGTTTTCAAGCATTCCATACGATAATCATAGTGGTAATACAATGTCGAATTATGAAGGATATTATGCTTCAGTAATTTACGCTTATTTAGCAGCTCTAGGTGTACCTTTGCTCTCTGAAGATCATTCAAACTTAGGTCGAGCAGATATGACCATGTTTTTTCCTAATTCTATAATCATAATTGAATTTAAAGTGGATAAGAATGAAAATGCGATAGAACAAATAAAGCGAAAAAAATACTATGAAAAATACTTATCTGACGGCAGAGATATATACTTAGTTGGCATAAAGTTTAGTAGTGAAGAAAAAAATATTACTAGCTTTGTTTATGAAAAATATGGATAATAATAAGAAAATATGCAAAAAAAAGAGAAAAAACTTTTACCCTTAGGAATTCAAACCTTTGCAAAAATTCGTGATTCTAAAATGAATTATGCCTACGTTGATAAAACAGCAATGGCGTATGAAATGATACGAAAAGGAGGCTTTTGTTTTTTATCCCGACCAAGGCGTTTTGGAAAAAGTTTGTTTTTGGATACTTTGGCTGAAATATTCAAGGGCTCTAAAAAGATGTTTGAAGGGCTTTATATCTATGACAAATGGGATTGGAATACTAAATATCCAGTGCTAAAAATTAGTCTTGGTGGAGGTGGAGTTTATAAAAAAGAAGAACTAGATGGAAAATTACGGGATATTGTTTATTGGAATTCAAAATATCTGGAAATCGATCCAGAGATAAATGATCAGGAACCTCACCGCTTATTGAGCAATTTGATTCAATTAGCCCATAAAAAATACAATCAACAAGTTGTAATTCTTGTTGATGAATACGACAAGCCTCTTTTGGATAATATTGGTAACGATGAACATATTGAAGAAATCAGAAGAACTATGCGCTCCTTTTATGCAGAGATTAAAAATAACGATGCATACATTCGTTTTGGCTTCATTACCGGAATAACTAAGTTTTCTCAGATGAGCTTTTTTAGTGATTTGAATAATCTTACCGATATTAGTTTAGACCCTAGATATTCTACAATTACCGGCTACACTCAAAATGATTTGGAAGAAGTCTTCTCCGAATTTCTGGACGGTGTTGACTTAGAGGAAGTGAGAAAATGGTACAATGGCTATATTTTTCTTGGTGAACCACTTTATAACCCCTATGATATTCTTAACTTTTTTGACAAACAAAACGTTTTTAAGAACTACTGGTGGCAAACCGGACAGCAAAGTTTTTTGACAAAAATGATGAAAGGAAAAAATTATCATTTACCAAACTTAGAGAACATTACCGTGGGGGAAGAAATACTGGAAAAGTTTAATATCGAAGATATAAATATAGTAGCACTATTGTGGCAAAGTGGGTATTTGACCTTTGATACAGTGGAACAAGATCCTTTTACAAAGACATTTTCATATAAATTGAGAGTACCTAATTTGGAAGTGCAGGCGTCGTTGAATTTACTGTTTTCCGCTTATTTGACCGATAAAGTTACTGAAGATATAGTAGCCCGCAACGATATAGTAAAATCGCTTTATAATAATAATTTTGAGAAAGTAGAAGCATTGCTAAGGACTTTGTTTTCAAGCATTCCATACGATAATCATGTTGGTAATACAATGTCGAATTATGAAGGGTATTATGCTTCAGTAATTTATGCTTATTTAGCAGCTCTAGGTGTACCTTTGCTCTCTGAAGATCATTCAAACTTAGGACGGGCAGATATGACAATGTTTTTTCCTAACTCTATAATCATAATAGAATTTAAGGTTGATAAGAATGAGGATGCAATAGAGCAAATAAAACGCAAAAAATATTATGAAAAATACCTATCTGACGGCAGAGATATATACTTAGTTGGCATAAAGTTTAGTAGTGAAGAAAAAAATATTACTAGCTTTGTTTATGAAAAATATGGATAATGGGAGCAAAAAGGAAAGTTAGGTGAAAAAGATAAATTTTATAATTGCAGGTTATCCCAAGTGTGCTACTACAGCATTAGCTTCGATGATAACGGATCATCCAAAATGTTTACGAAATAAAATAGGACACACCCAGTTTAAGGAAATTTATTTTCTCCCAGAAAAGAAACATTTCTCGACAAAAGAATTAATGACTTATGATTGGTATCACACTCATTGGGATTGGCATAAAAAAGATGTTTTAAGATTTGAGAAAACCCCGGCATACGCTTTTATACCTGATGGAATTAACATGATAAAAACATATCGTAAATTGTTTAATCAGAATTTAAAAATAATATTAGCCGTCAGGAATCCGGTTCACGCTTATATATCTAGGTTTAAGATGTATAGTAGAAACAATATTTATAGTCCTTCTAAGGAAGATATTAGAAAATTAGAAGAAAATATTCTGAATGTAGAAATATTCAATGAATATCCATTACTCGTAGATTATATAGGAAAGCTAAAATTAAATACATATATAGCCAAGCATCTATATGGTTATTGCTATATTTTGTCGATAAAATCGTTATTGAATTTTATGCCACAACAAAACATAAAAATAGTTAAACAAGAGGACTTAAAAAGAAATGAACTTAAAGTCATAAACGAAATTTTTACCTTTTTAGGAATAGAAAAGGTAAATTCATTAGAAGTAAAAAACACTAATACAGCGCCTAAAGAGAAGCTTCTTTTCCCTAAATCCACAATTCGTTCATTGGAATCTTTTTATGAACCATATAATAAATCTTTATATAAGGAACTGGGAATTGAACTATGATTTTCAATCTCCCTTTCACTTGCCTATCAATTAAAACTGCCATTGAAAGACGCACTCATATGCAGAAAGAATTTGAGAGACTGCGAATAACAAATTACAACTTTTGGGATGCATACACTCCAGAATCAAAAGAAGTAATTGATTTTATATCGTCAGGAAAAGTAAAAACTTTCCCGCCTTGTTTCAGGTGCGGTCAAGTAAAATGTAATTGTTCAAATAATTATCTAATGCCAACTCAAATATCTAACGCTTTAAGCTTTATGGACATATTTGAAGATATCAGAAAAAATGGCAAAGACGAATTTTATATTATATGCGAAGATGATATTTCATTTTACAAAAAACATCTTTTGCTGTTAGATAATTTGTTAAGTAAAGAATATTTAAAAGAAAAATGGGATTATAAAGAAAATAAGCCTCTATTAATAAGATTAGCATCACCAGCTCCAAAACAAGAACAAATAGAAGAAATAGATCTAAATATAAACAAAGTAATAATGTCCAATTATTGCTTTTTAATTAATCAGTCATTTGCAAAATACATAACTAATAATTTTGATAGAATAGAAACAACTTCTGACATTTTTATTCATAAGGAAATCTCAAATAATATTCTTAATCTTACTATGACTCCACCTATATGCCATGATTTATCTTGGAATGAGGGAGTATTTGAATCATCAATTCGACCTAAGCAAAAGCATATAGATTATTTAAAAAACACTGGAGACTTTGATGGGGCTATTAAAAAAGAAAAAGAATTTAAAAGTCACGTAGATAGAATAGAATCTAGAGAATTATTAATATTAGGGCATCCCAGAGGAGGAACTAAGTATATAGCCGAATTAATCCAGCAAATTAATATAAAAATAAAACATGAAGATATGGGAACAGAAGGAACTGCTTCATGGATGTTTGCAGTAGAAGATGAGAATCCTTATTTTTTGCCGAAATATTCAATATATGCGAAAAACAGAAAATATAATTACTTTTATAATATAATTCATTTAATAAGAAATCCAATGAAATCTATTCCGTCTATTGTTGTGGAAAATGAATACGCTCCAGATTCATATAATTTTAGAAGAAAACATATATTAAAGGAATATGGAATAGATATTGAAAGCTATACCAATAAAATTGAAAAAGCAGTTATTTCTTTTATTTATTGGCATAGAATAATAGAAAAACAAAATCCGAGTATCGTTATTAGATTAGAGAAAGATATCAAAAAACTTCTGTATTTTTTAATGGAGAAAAAAATATTACTGGGTGATAAAAATATAACTGAATTATTAAATATCATTTCAGATATAGATACAAATATTAATTCAGAAAAGCCATATAAAGGGAAAATAATACCCAAAAATAAAATCAGTGAGATAGAATGGAACTCCATTGATAAAGAAATTAAAAAACTTTTGATAGAATTTTGTGAATACTATCTTTATCCTATTCCCTTTAATAGAGATATGAATCTCGTTGAAACAGTCCCAAACCTATATATATATCAATCTGGGAAAGTCGGATCAAGCGCCATTCAAAATAGTTTGCAACACTATAAAGATATTGGCTTGATAGAAAACTTGCATCACGTTCATCTGCTATCAGAAGAAAATATAAACCAAAGAATGAATGAACTCGAAAATTTGGGACTCGACAGAAAACAAGAGCATTATAATGCATGGAAAGAATTAGCTCGCACAATAAAGTTATCTAATCCAAATGAAAATCTATTTGTTATAGGATTCCGAGATCCTATTGCAAGAGCTGTTTCTGCTATATGGCAAAACTTGGATATATTCAATAAAGATAAAAAATTAATCGACGAAAACAATCGAATTTCTCTCAAAAAACTACAGCAGATATTTATATCAGAATATGAAAATAAACACTCGAATCTTTTCTCCTGGTATGAATACGATTTCAAACCATTCATGGAAATGGATATTACCGAATTAAATTTTGATAATGACAAGGGATATAGGATTACAGAAAGCAAATACGGGAAAATCCTTCTATACAAATTTGAAGATATAAATAAAACAATTCCGATTGCCTTTGAGGAAGTTCTTGGAATAAAAAACTTTGAATTATCAAAAACTAATATTGGTGAGGAAAAAGAAAACAACTATATAATTGCTAAGAATAACTTTAAATTGAACCGAGAATTGATTGACAATATTTATAATCAGGATTTTATAAATCAATTTTATAGTTCAGATGAAATAAATAACTTCAAAAACAAATGGACGCAGGAAAATAATAAGAAAACACTTTACTTACACATTGGACACCACAAAACAGGAACAAGTGCAATACAACAATTCTGTGTAAATAATAGACACAAACTGGAGGAACAAGGTCTTTTATACCCTGAAACAGGCATTGCATTTGACAGAATGCATCATAAACTTGCATGGTCTTTGTGGGATAAACCATGGGCACATAAAGATATAGTTGAGCAAATTTTGGAAGACGTAGAATCAGCTGATATACTATGGAATAACTTAAGAGAAGAAATTGAAGACAGAGGATTAAATAATGTCCTTATTTCATGCGAAGAATTTTCTACTCGATCAACCTTAGAACAATGTCAGAAAGTAAAAAATTATATAAATAAAACATTTGAAAATTTTGAAGTAAAGATAATTGTTTACTTAAGAAGACAAGATGAAGCAATTGAATCCAGATATAAGTGGCTTGTATCTATGCCTTATGCAAATATTACTTGCAATATAGAAGACTATACAGAAGAAATCGATTCACAATTCCACAGCTCATTAAACTATCACAATGCCATTAGTCCGTGGGCAAGTGTATTTGGAAAAGAAAACATAATTATAAAACCATATATAAAAGAAGGCTTGTTTGAAGATTATTTTAAAAACTTCAACATAAACATAGATAGTGAAAATTTTGTATTCCCTCAAAGTAGTCAATCTAATGAAAGCATAGGTTCAATAGCTTCAAAAATAATGAGAGCTACGAATGACAATAAACTAAACTGGAAAGACAAGGCATCTTTCTATCATTCACTAAGAACCGCAAAATTGAACAAAAAAACATTGTTGACACCTGTTTTGCAAAAAAATATATTTGATAAATATAAAAACAGTAATGAAAAAGTAGAAAAAGAATTCTTAGACGGTAAACAATTATTTAAATACCCTGAATTTAAGAAAGAATATACCCCCTCAAATTATACTGAAGATTTATTAGAAGGATTATATTTATACATAAATAAAGAAGGTGAAAAATTAAGCTCTAATCTTAATAGCATTAACCAACAGATACAACAGAAAGATCAACAGATACAGCAGAAGGATAATCAACTACAGAGTAAGGAACAGCAGTTACAACAGAGAAATCAACAAATACAGCAGAAGGATCAACAGATACAGCAGAAAGATCAACAGATACAGCAGAAGGATAATCAACTACAGAGTAAGGAACAGCAGTTACAACAGAGAAATCAACAAATACAGCAGAAGGATCAACAGATACAGCAGAAAGATCAACAGATACAGCAGAAGGATAATCAACTACAGAGTAAGGAACAGCAGTTACAACAGAGGAATCAACAAATACAGCAGAAAGATAGTCAAATACAACAGAAAGATCTTATTATCCAAAGTAAAGAAGAAGGAATTAGGCAAACTAAAGTTGAATTGGAGAGTTTAAATAATAAGTTGCAGAGTAATAATACTCTAATACAAGAACTTAATTCAAAAGTAGCCACGAGAGAAGACGAAATCAATAATCTTAATGATATTATAGAGCAGAAAAATATTACAATCAAAAATAAAAATATGGAAATAAATGAATTACATAATTTGGATTTATTGAATAACTTTGAAAAAAAGATTTTGCATATCAATCATAAAGCACAAGTCGAAAAACAAAAAGTATTAGATATTCAAAATAGAATTAATCAATCTGACAAATGGTACCGTTTCGGACAAATGTCTCGTAAACGAAAAATTTGGACAATCGGAAAGGTGCTAAGTAAAAAACTAAAGATATACTGGCCATTAAAACCATTTGCTAAGTTAGTGAAGAAACTATTAGGTAAATGAACAAATTATATATGTAAAGAAAGATGGATACTTGTTTGTAAACTGAACACGTCAATATTTACTTATTTTAATAATTAAAAATATTAATACTTTGAATAAGTAGTAATATTTTTGTATAATGTAGCACTTTAGCTTTAATTTTCAGAACTAATTTATAAAATATAGACTATAATGGACAAAGAATACTGGAAGAAATATTATGAAATAAATCCAAAGCCCTCACCTCCATCACCATTTGCAAACTTCGTACTGGAAAATTATCTTTATAAAAATAAATATTTGATTGAACTTGGTTGTGGCAATGGAAGAGATTCTATTTTTTTCGCTGAGAGTGAAATTGATGTTCTTGCTTTGGAACAATGTGAAAATCAAGTAGACTTTTTGAATGAAAATTTTAAAGCAAAAAGCAATATTAAATTTTTAGCTGATGACTTTACCCATCCTCAAGCTAAGTTTGAATATAATTTTGACTATGTTTATACACGATTTACTTTTCATTCTATAACTGAAGATGAAGAAGATAAGACACTTGATTGGGTTTACTCAAAGCTAAATAATAAAAGCTTATTGTTATTATAAGCCAGGAGTACTAAAGACAATATCTATGGTAAAGGTAAGCTGATAGGAAAAACACATACTTTTATAACGATCATAGTCGACGTTTTTTAGATTTTGATGAATTTATGGCTGGTCTTACCCAGAAACTTGGGGTACATGGACAGATGGTAATGAAGTTATTACAGAATTTGAAGTAAAGGATTATAATAATGAGGATTTAGATGCACTATTTAAAATAATTCATAGAGCAACAAAAATTCCTTTTGAGATATTTGTTAATAATATAAAAACAGAATATAAAATAGAAAATAATATTTTGCGATTTCCTATCAATGTAAATAAAAAAAATAACAATAAAGTAAACATCAGATTAACTTTCTTAGAAGAAGTTTTATCTCCAAATGAAAAAAAATCCAGAATCACAAGAAACAAGGAAATTGGGACTGGGTTTTGAGTCAATTGAAATTAAAGAAGTTAATAGGTAATAATATATTTAACATAAAAAATATTGAAAGAAAAGGAGTAATATGAATAAAAAAGATTTTCAAGGACAATACGCATATTCAGTAGCAAAATATAATATTAAATTACTAGTTATTTGGCTAAACTGGTTGAGAGAAAATAATGTTTATAATAATACTAAAATAATTATAGCATCCGATCATGGAGAAAGTAGTGATAAAAAATTAACAGAAAGATTTCCTTCTATCCCTAATGGTTTTGGGAGAACTAATGCACTCCTACTTGTAAAAGATTTTAATGACTTAGGTAATGAATTAGACATTGATAATAGATTTATGAGTAATGCTGACATACCAAGTATCATAGCGAGTAGTTTAGACTATCCGCATTTGTTGACATTAGACAAAGACCCGAGAAAAAAGGATACTAGTAATAGGACTTTACCCATATATCGAGCTACTAATATGAATAGACAAAATAACTCTGATGAAAATTTCGAAATAATTGATAGCTATAAAGTAACTAATAATTTATTTGACCCTAAAAATTGGGAAAAACAGGAGAGATAAGAAATGAAGATATATAACAGTAACTAAATCTCCTTTTACTCCTCAGTATGAAATTCCATTTGATTCCTATTCTAAAACTTTAGGAAAAAATTCAGGGAATTTATTATTTGCTTATGGAATTTCAAAATATTTAGATAACGATTACCATGAAGTAACCTATGGAAAATTTGAAAATATTAATGATATTAATTCCCATGATATATTGATTATTCCTGCTGCAAATTGGATAGCTAAGTATTTTGTAGGCACAATAGGCGGTATTACACAAATTATAAAAAGAGTAAAAATACCTATTATTTTGGTAGGAATAGGGGCTCAATCTAATATTGATTATAATTTAGATTTCCTTAGTAAAGAAGATATTAAGAAATTTATAGATTTTTTTGAGGCAATTTCTGAAAAAACTAACACGATTGGAGTTAGGGGAGAGTTCACTAAGAATTTCTTATCTAGTATAGGTATTAATAACGTTGATGTGATAGGTTGCCCTTCAATGTTTGTGAATGGATATAACTATAGGATTGATAATAAAAAAAGAATGATTAATTTTATTTCTGCTAATAGTAACGGGGATATGTTACATAATACTATTATAAACAATAAAAAAATTATCTATATAGATCAAGATTGTTTCTCAATAGAAAGTCTAGGAGATGCCTTTAGCAAAAAAGGAGAACCATATTATGGATTAAGTCCATTTATCAAGAGGTTAGTTGAAGAGTCTAGGTATAAATTTTTTGGAGATATTTACACTTGGCGAGATTTTTTAGAAAAGGAGATAGATTTTACATTTGGAACTAGAATTCATGGCAATATCATTTCCATTATTTCTGGGAATCCTTCCCATCTTATTGTTCATGATTCTCGTACTTATGAATTAGCTCAATATTTTTCAATTCCTCATACTCTTTTTACTGATTTAGATTCTGATGAGATTGACATACAGTATTTATATCAAAGAACAGATTATTCTAAATTCAATAGCAAATATAATAATTTACTAGATAATTTCAATGATTTCCTTTTAAGTAATGGGCTCAAAGATTTAACTCTTTATGATGTTAATGAAAAATTTGAGAATAGAATGAAAAAAAATATAGAAATGAATAGTTATATTTTATACGAAGAATTCCCTAGAATAAAAGAAAATTTTAAGAAAAAAGATCTCCCTTCAATACAAAAGAATATAGCAGATAAAGAAATAAAACTTTCGACGGAAGCCGTATGCAATAAATATTTTCGCTATCCAAATGAGACAAATGAAAGAATTGCAGAGGGAGGACTGCGTTTACAAAGTAAATATAAGCAGTCAATAGAAAATAAACCTCTTGTTACAATAATAACCGTTGTTTACAACAATGAAAATACGCTGGAGAGATGCATCAAATCGGTATTAAATCAAACATATGACAATATTGAATATATCGTTATTGACGGAGGTTCAACGGATGGAACTTTGGATATTATCAAAAAATATGAAAATTCCATCGACTACTATATAAGCGAACCAGATGATGGTATTTACTATGCAATGAATAAAGGAATTGTATTGGCAAGAGGGGATTATCTTAATTTTATGAATAGCGATGATGAGTTTTTACCTAATGCTATATCCGTAAGCATAAAAACAATTCTGGAAAATAAAGCAGATGGCTCTGTTGCTCATGCAAATATGTATGATGATAAAGGAAAATTCATGTGGGTTTATACCACCCGTCCATTTGATGAAACTTCTTATCTTACCAGAAACCCATGCAACCATCAAACTTTATTTTTATCAAAAGAGGCATATAATAAAATTGGATACTTTGATACAAGGTATAAATATGCTGCCGATTTAATATCTGAATATTTAGTAATAAAAAATAATTTTAATATAGTACCTGGTAAAGAAATAATAGCTAATTGTTATTTTATAGGTGAAACTAACCAAAACTATTTGGAATCAGAAAAAGAAGCTTACAAAGTAGCTAGTGAATTTACTAACTTTACAGAAAATGAACATAGGATATTAGCAGAATATTTAATTAGTTCAATAGAACCCAAAGAAGAATCTTTTATTTCTAACCTAATTAAAGGAGATAAATTATCAAAAAGACAGTTTCATTTAATATTTTCAAAGTATTATAAAAATCATAAAATCAGTTATCCGAAATATGGTGACTTGGTTTCAGTTATAATTCCTGTTTATAATGAAGAAAATAATATTTCCAAATCGTTAGAATCTGTATTAAATCAAACATATAAAAATATTGAGATAATAGTAGTGAATGACTGCAGTACTGATAATACCAAAGAAATAGTTGAAGAATATATAAAAAAAGACTCACGAATTAAACTTATAAATAAACCTAAAAATGAAGGTTTATTGCAAGCTAGACTAACAGGTATGAAAGAAGCAAAAGGAGAATATATTTATTCTGTAGACGCAGATGACTCGGTACTACCTGAAATCGTAGATGAAACACTCCAAACAGGAATAGAAAAACAAGCCGATATAATTCAATTTCCAATGCAGTTGGAAAAAACTGAAAAAAGATATAAATATAATTGGACGATAAAAGATTATACAGAATATTCAGAAAATGATTTTTTTCAATATAATGGAAATACATGGACACTCTCTATTAAAAAGGAGCTGATATTACCTATATTGAAAAAAATTGACTCTCTGAAAGTAAATTATCACGAGGATTACATAATAAATATCATTTTATCTGCTTATTACAATAAAGTGTACTACATAGATAAGCCTTATTATATTTATTGTGATAGCGATACTAGTATGACCAGAAATTACAATTATGAAACATTCCTAAATTATAGCAGAGATACATACTCATTTTATAAGCTAATGAAAGAAATAATACCCATAATGTATCCAAAGGAGAACGAAATATACTTTAAGAAAGTCATAGAAAATAGACTCCATCTTTTTATTAATCAAATCAATTATTTTTATGAAGCTTCAGACGACTTAGATCTTAATAAACTATATACTCATACTAAAAATTATGAATATCCTTTATTTATATCTATGTTCAAGCTATTAAACGATGCAAATAATAATCAACTCCAGCAGAAGGATAATCAACTCCAGCAGAAGAATCAATATATAAAAAACAAGGATCAACAGATTCGACAACATCTACAAAAAAAGAATAGAGCTATAGGTACTAAAATATATCTTTCCAATGAAGATACATTTTTAGGCAAAGGTTTTTCTTCTGGAGAATCGTGGGGACGATGGACAGATGGAAATTCTTTTAGCTTAGAAATAAAGCTTGATGATTATAATAATGAAGATATAGAAATTGTGTTCTCTATAAAACATATAGCAACAAATAGTCCTTTATACATATTAGTGAACGGCATTGCTACGGAACATAGTTTTGAGAATAATATTTTACGATTCCCACTAAAAGTAGTCGATAAAAACAAAATATCTATAGAAGTAAAGTTCAAAGAGGAGATAAAGTCGCCTAAAGAGTTGAGTAGAGGCGATGAAACCAGAAAACTAGGGTTAGGAATTGAGTATTTTCAGATTAGAGAGAATACCTTAAGGGTAGAAAAAAATATTCGAGAGATAGATAATACTACAGATCAGCTTAGTAATATGACTAATTTAATTATTGCTAATAAACAAAAAGTATTAGATATTCAAAATAGAATTAATCAAAATGATAAATGGCATCGCTTCGGACAAATGTCTCGAAGAAGAAAGCTATGGACTATCGGTAAGGTGTTTAGTAAAAAGCTAAAAATATACCCATTATTAAAACCATTTGCAAAAGGAATAAAAAGGATATTTAGGAAGTAGCTATAATTCAACTTAAACTTATATAGATGACTCATTAAATAGATTTAATAAATAGCACAAGCGACTAAATTGAGCCAGCAAAAATAAAATGTATTATTTATAAAGAAAAAAAATATAAGGAGTAATGCGATGACTGATAAAATAATTGAATATTTTAAAAGAGGTAATATTTATTAATTTTATACTTGAAACGTAGCTAAAGCTAGAAATAAAAGTGGTATATACTCCTATAAATAGCGACCCCATTAATATGGGAGAATTTAATTAAAATAATTACTACTTTTTGAGAATAAGTATTGACACAGTTAGTCGAAAGAGAAACTAAACAAGGATTAATTATGAAAAATAAAAAAGTGTATGTTGGAATGAGTGCTGATTTAATACATCCGGGGCACATAAATATTTTGCGGGAAGCGGCGAAGTATGGCGATGTGACGGTTGGACTATTAACTGATAAAGCTATATCAAGCTATAAAAGACTGCCTCATATGTCATTCGAGCAGAGGAAAGAGGTCATAGAAAATATTCGGTATGTTTCGAGTGTTATTCCGCAGGAAACTCTTGATTATGTAGCAAATCTGGAGGACTTGAAACCGGATTATGTCGTTCATGGAGATGATTGGAAAGATGGAGTTCAAAAAAACACTAGACAAGCTGTAATCGATAAATTATCTGAGTGGGGTGGAAAATTGATAGAAGTTGCCTACACTCCCAATATATCATCCACTGAACTCAATAAAGCTATAAAAGAAATAGGTACTACCCCTAAGATCAGACAAGAAAGATTTGTTAGATTGCTAAAAGTAAAAGATTACTTACAGGTCGTAGAATCACATTCCGGATTAGCAGCTTTGATAGCGGAAAATTGTTCTGCTAAAGATAAAAACGGAGTTAATAAAGAATTTGATGGGATATGGATAAGTAGTTTGACTGATTCAACAGTTAGAGGCAAACCAGACATAGAGCTGGTCGATTTAACCACCAGAATTCAAAATTTGAGCGATATACTGGAAGTAACAACAAAACCAATAATATTTGACCTAGATACAGGAGGTCAAGAAGCCCATTTTTCGTATTACGTCAAAACTCTTGAGCGTTTGGGAGTTTCTGCTGTGATAATCGAAGACAAAAAGGGACTGAAAAAAAATTCTCTGTTTGGGACTGAAGTCTTTCAAGAGCAAGAAGAGCCGGAAATTTTTGCTGATAAAATTGTAAGCGGGAAAAAATCACAAATAACCGAAGAATTTATGATTATAGCAAGAATAGAAAGCTTTATTTTGGGTAAAAATATGGATGACGCGATACATAGGTGCAAAATATACTTGGATGCCGGAGTTGACGGTATAATGATACACTCAAAGGATAAAGAAGGAAATGATATATTGGATTTTTGCAGAGAATATCGTAAATTTGAAAAAGAAAGGCCATTGGTAGTGGTTCCTTCTTCATACAACCATATAACAGGAGCCGAGTTGTCGAAGGCAGGTGCAAATATAGTAATTTACGCAAATCATATGCTAAGAGCTTCGTACCCGGCTATGCTAGATACAGCCAAAAAGATATTGGAAAATGACAGATCTCTAGAAGTGGATAGTCAGTGCATGTCCATTAAAGAAATATTGGAATTAATACCCGGAACAAAATAAAAAATGAAAGCAAATAAATTGATAGAGTATTTGGGAAAAATGGGACTGGATTTTTACACAGGAGTTCCGGATTCTCTGCTAAAAGAATTGATTATTGAAATAGATTGTAGTATTTCGGAAGAGAATCACATAATAGCGTGTAATGAAGGACAGAGCATTTCTATATCTGAAGGATATTATCTACAAACAGGAAGCCCGGGCGTGGTTTATATGCAAAACTCAGGGATTGGCAATGCTGTAAATCCTTTATTATCAATGGCATCTAATAGAGTTTATTCAATACCATTGCTTATGATAATTGGTTGGAGAGCAGAACTCGGAGTAAAAGACGAGCCTCAACACAAACATCAAGGAGAAGTATCCAAAGAATTATTAAAAGTAATGGATATCCCTTATCTAATAATAGATTCTTTAACTGATATTGAAATACTGTCTTCTCTAATTATCAAAATGATTGCAGAGAGTAGGCCTGTTGCGTTGCTAGTCAAAAAAAATACATTTGAGACAGATAAAACTAAAAATAAAATCGAAGTAAACAGTGCATTAAAAAGAATTGATATAATCGAAAAATTAATTGATAAAATAAAATCTCCAATAGTGTCGACTACCGGTCATACTTCTAGAGAGTTATTTGACTTAAGGGAAAAGAAAAAACAGAGTCATAATAGTGATTTTTTGTCAGTGGGGGGAATGGGACACGCTATTTCCATTGCAATAGGGATTGCTTCAAAAAGAGCCGGAGATGTATATTGTTTTGACGGTGATGGAGCGTTTTTGATGCATATGGGTTCGGCATCAATAATAAAAAGTACAAAAATAAAGGGAAATATCAAACATATAGTATTTGATAATCATTGTCATCTGTCAGTTGGAGGATTTGCGACTTCTTCGAAAAATCTGGACATGCGAAAAATTGCTGAAGGTCTTGGATATAGTAGATATTTTGAAATAAACAATGAAAATGAATTGAGCAAAATAGAAGAATTTTGCAAAACAAATGAACACGCAATTTTGGTTGTGAAAGTTTCTGACTTGAGCGAAAAAGATTTGTCTCGACCAAATAAGACAACAAAAATATGCAAGCATGAATTTAGCGAATTTTTGATAGGAAACAATGTTCTTTTTGGGGACGTAAATAATAATCTAAAATTGATTAATAGAGACAACACTCTAGGCAAAATTCTAATAATTGCAGGCAATGGGAGCGGTTTACTGGAAAACTTCTGTACAGAGCAAACAGATTTTATAATTTTTAATGACTATACTCCTAATCCTGATATTTCGGAAATCTACGCCGCTATCGAAATATTCGAAAAAAACAAATGCACTTCGATTATTGCAATTGGCGGAGGGACAGCTATTGATATAGCCAAATTAGTAAAGGAAAAAATAAATAAATCTATTGAATTAACAGTAATACCAACTACTTGCGGAAGTGGTGCAGAAATTACTCCGTTTGCTGTTTGCTATAAAAATGGTGTAAAGGATAGTTTTGCTACTCAAATACCGGACAATATTATTTTAGACAAAACGATACTTGAAAGTACTCCTCTAAAAATACTGAATGCCCCAATTGCAGATGCACTGGTTCAGGCAATAGAATCAATTTGGTCGGTAAACTCAACAAATAAAAGCAATAATTATGCGATAAAAGCAATCTCTTATATTTTAAAAGGTATTAATTTTGAAAACAATCAATTTGACTATGAGGCACTCCAAATAGGCTCTTTTTTAGCAGGGAAAGCAATTTCAATATCAAAAACAACCGCCTGTCATGCACTTTCATACGGTTTGACAAGTTTGTATAAAATAAGGCATGGAGAAGCCGTATCGATGTTATTGCCATTTTTTATTAAGCTACACTATGAAAATGGAGATGACAAAGTACTCAAAAAGCTTGAAAAAATATTCTCAAGCTTTGATGTTGATGGCATAGATGATTTTTTGAATAAATACAGCAAAGTTATTGATAAACTAAAACTCAAAAGTAACCTTGAGAAAATAGATATTGAAGAATTAGGTAGACTGGTTAATGCCGATAGATTATCCAATAATCCTGTAAAACTATCGGACAAGGATATTGCTGATGCATATTCCGGTTTATTGAATTAGAGGGAGAGAATTTTTATGCGTTATATTATTTTATTACTTATTATTCCAACACAACTTTTTGCTTATATTGATCCTGGTACAGGAAGTCTATTAGTCAGCACTCTTGTCGGTTTGGGAGCAGCACTCGTATTTTCCCTGAAAGGATTTTTTTATGGATTAATTGGAAGATTGACTGGAAAAAGGGTAAAAGCAACAAATGATTTTACAGGAAAATTAGTTTTCTTCAATGAAGGGAAAAAATATTGGAATGTGTTTAAACCGGTACTTGATAAATTAATAGAAAAGGGGCATGAGTTTGTATATTTAAGTGCGGACAAAGAAGACCCGGGCTTGAATATAGTTTCTGATAAAATCGAAATGCATTATCTTGGAGAAATTAATCAGGCAGTTCTTATATTGAACAGACTAAAAGCCGACACCGTTGTAATGACTACCCCTCAATTAAATATACTCACATTAAAACGCTCTAATGATGTTCGCCATTACTGCCATCTTTTACACGCTCCGGCGGATATACATACCTATAAAAAATATGCATTTGATTATTTTGATTCGGTTCTATGCAGTAGCAAATTTCAAATAGAAAATATAAGACAGCTTGAAAATGATAGGAATAAACCACACAAACAATTATTTGAAACCGGATGTACGTATTACGATTTGACAGAAGAAAGTAATTCCGGTGGTGATGCAATACTCTTATCCCCAACTTGGGGCAATAAATCTTTTATGAAAGAAAAAGGGAACTTTCTAATAGAAGAATTGCTTTCTACAGGTAATAAAATAATATTCAGACCACACCCACAGTCATGGACCGCCGAACCGGAATTTATACAAGAAATAATAGAAAAATATAAAGAAAACAAAAACTTTGAAGTAGATGATAGGATTGATAATTCATACGCCATATCAAATAGCAAAATAGTTGTGTGCGATATATCCGGAATAATATACGATATAGCATTTGTGCATAAAAAACCTGTCATAGCAATAAATAAAAACGATAAGCCAAAGTGCTACGAAGCCTACAGCATAAAAAACAGACAGTCGTTACTGGATTTGCTGGAAGATATTGGTAAGGTTATTACTATGGATGAAATCGAAAAAATACCTGAAATGCTGACCGAGGTTTTGAATACGGAAATAAATGAAAAAATAATAGCAGAGCATATATTTAATTTCAGAAACTCTGGAGAAATAGCGACAGAGCAAATACTTGGGATATATAGTCAAAATAGAACAGCATAAATGTTTTTAGTTAACTTTTTAGAAAAAATACTACTTAATTCATACTACTCATTAACAAACAGCTATGGTTTTTCAATAATCCTACTTAGTTTGAGTGTTACTGTAATAATGCTACCCCTATTTTGGCTAGCCGAGAAATTACAGGAAAAAGACAGAAAGAAAAAGGATCTGATGCGTCATGAATTGGAGGAGATATCAGAAGCAGAAAATAAACAGGAAAAATATTTCTATACAAGAGAGCTGTACAAACAACACAACTATCATCCACTAAACTCGCTCATTGGACTAATAGGTCTTGCAATCCAACTGCCATTTTTCATAGCTGCATTCAATATGCTTGGTTCATACGAGGCTTTTGATGGAGTGGTTTTTTTAGGCATAAGCAATTTATATGCTCCTGATGCGTTATTTAGCTTCGCAGGAATCAGCATAAATATACTCCCATTTGTAATGACATTGATCAATATAGTAGCTGGATATTTTTATTCCTCTGAGATGGATAAAAATGAGAGATTGCAATTGTTTGGGATATCGTTTTTATTTTTGGTTTTATTATACAACCAGCCTGCTGCATTGGTTTTCTACTGGACTATAAATAATGTTTTTTCGATTGGTAAGACTTGGATATTGAACAAAATAAACAAGAAAAAAGTGATTAGAAAACCCTTTAGTATAAAGCCAATAATAGACACTATTTTCAGTGAGAATTGGATAAGCAGAACTGTAACTATTGGAATTATTGCGACTATAGGATTATTTGTTTTGTTATTCATCACAAGAGATAACCCATTTGGCTCTGATGCATCTTTTGCGTTGAAAGGAGCCATTGCTTTTATTTACTTAGGCAATATTTATCTTGGAATACTGCTGTATAAAAAGAACAGGGATATATTTGAAAATCAATTATCCAAACTAAAAACAAAAGAATTTTTGTCAGTTACTTCATACACATTATTTTCAATAATCGCTTGGGCAGTGGTTTTATTGTATACATTGTTTTGGATACTTAGAATAGGTCCTGTTGACGCCGGTGTTGCCGATACGATGCTTAGAGCAAATAAGATAATAGTTTTTGTTGGTGGGGTATTACTGGGCATTGGGTTTGTTTATTGGGGGCGAGGAAGTATAAAAGATTTGATTATTAAAGAATTCCTTTTGCTCAAAGCTCAATCCAAAGAAACAAAATATCTTAAATCAATATCTATCTTGTCTTTTATATACATATCTACATCTATTTTTTTATATTTACCTGTAAATATTTACCAATCTTCCCCTGAAGAATTCTTTAACCCATTACTTTCAATAATGATTAATATCATGCCTTTTTATTTATTCTCAATATTAATTTTCTTGGGGATATTAATTTTATTTAAACCTCTAAGATACGGTATATCTTTTTTAATTATAAGCATATTAATATTTATGCTTATAAATGGAGTACTTTTTGCTAGGGATTTCGGTAAATTTGATAGTTTTGTCTTTGTTGATAATCTCAATATAAACGGTTCTATTTTGAGAAATTTCTTAGAATTTTTATTCTTTGCATTTTCTGTTTTATTTTCTTATTTTATATTAAAAAAATATAGATTACACTATTCAATAGCTGTTTTATTATTAAATATAGCCTTGTTAACCGGAATTATTACTAACAATAGTACTTATATTTTAGAGACAGATAATTCAGTACCAGAAAGAAATAATTCATTAAATGATAAAAGTTTTGAGAAGCATAATATTTTTGAATTTTCTAAAAATAAAGAAAATATCGTATTATTCATTTTAGATTCTTTCACAGGTATATATTTTTCAGATATTATCAAAGACCATCCAGAATACAAGGAAATATTTGGTGGATTTACTTTTTATCCAAATACATTATCAATTTCAGTGTCTACAAATAGCTCTATAAGCGCTGTGCTTAAAGGCTGGGAATACACTCCAGATAAGTTAAATCTAAAAGAAAAAATTGATAGAGAAACTATAATTACAGAGACATACAACGAACACTATGATGCTATGCTGGAAAATAACTTTGATATTGATATTGATGGTACCGGATATTATAGGAGTTGGGAATACATTAAGAATAATAAGAATGTCAATTTTGGTAGAAAGGATTTGGTAGAAAGAGAAAGCGATAACTTAGAGTTGCATGGTCTCTATCATAAATTACTTCCCAAAATTGCTCTATTTATGTTTAGTCCATCTGTATTCAAAGAAAAATTATATGATAAAGGTAATTGGGGATTTGAAATAAATGATAAAAATTTAGACCCTGAATACTTAACTTTCTTAAAGAGGCGGGCTTTTTTCTTTGATTTAAATAAATATTCTGATGCAAAAAATACACAAAATAAGAAATATAAATTATTCTACACATATTTGCCACACTATCCATTTGTTACTGATGAAAATGGATTTTATGTAGTGAATAATAGTAATATGAATAAAAAAGATTTTCAAGGACAATACGCATATTCAGTAGCAAAATATAATATTAAATTACTAGTTATTTGGCTAAACTGGTTGAGAGAAAATAATGTTTATAATAATACTAAAATAATTATAGCATCCGATCATGGAGAAAGTAGTGATAAAAAATTAACAGAAAGATTTCCTTCTATCCCTAATGGTTTTGGGAGAACTAATGCACTCCTACTTGTAAAAGATTTTAATGACTTAGGTAATGAATTAGACATTGATAATAGATTTATGAGTAATGCTGACATACCAAGTATCATAGCGAGTAGTTTAGACTATCCGCATTTGTTGACATTAGACAAAGACCCGAGAAAAAAGGATACTAGTAATAGGACTTTACCCATATATCGAGCTACTAATATGAATAGACAAAATAACTCTGATGAAAATTTCGAAATAATTGATAGCTATAAAGTAACTAATAATTTATTTGACCCTAAAAATTGGGAAAAACAGGAGAGATAAGAAATGAAGATATATATAACAGTAACTAAATCTCCTTTTACTCCTCAGTATGAAATTCCATTTGATTCCTATTCTAAAACTTTAGGAAAAAATTCAGGGAATTTATTATTTGCTTATGGAATTTCAAAATATTTAGATAACGATTACCATGAAGTAACCTATGGAAAATTTGAAAATATTAATGATATTAATTCCCATGATATATTGATTATTCCTGCTGCAAATTGGATAGCTAAGTATTTTGTAGGCACAATAGGCGGTATTACACAAATTATAAAAAGAGTAAAAATACCTATTATTTTGGTAGGAATAGGGGCTCAATCTAATATTGATTATAATTTAGATTTCCTTAGTAAAGAAGATATTAAGAAATTTATAGATTTTTTTGAGGCAATTTCTGAAAAAACTAACACGATTGGAGTTAGGGGAGAGTTCACTAAGAATTTCTTATCTAGTATAGGTATTAATAACGTTGATGTGATAGGTTGCCCTTCAATGTTTGTGAATGGATATAACTATAGGATTGATAATAAAAAAAGAATGATTAATTTTATTTCTGCTAATAGTAACGGGGATATGTTACATAATACTATTATAAACAATAAAAAAATTATCTATATAGATCAAGATTGTTTCTCAATAGAAAGTCTAGGAGATGCCTTTAGCAAAAAAGGAGAACCATATTATGGATTAAGTCCATTTATCAAGAGGTTAGTTGAAGAGTCTAGGTATAAATTTTTTGGAGATATTTACACTTGGCGAGATTTTTTAGAAAAGGAGATAGATTTTACATTTGGAACTAGAATTCATGGCAATATCATTTCCATTATTTCTGGGAATCCTTCCCATCTTATTGTTCATGATTCTCGTACTTATGAATTAGCTCAATATTTTTCAATTCCTCATACTCTTTTTACTGATTTAGATTCTGATGAGATTGACATACAGTATTTATATCAAAGAACAGATTATTCTAAATTCAATAGCAAATATAATAATTTACTAGATAATTTCAATGATTTCCTTTTAAGTAATGGGCTCAAAGATTTAACTCTTTATGATGTTAATGAAAAATTTGAGAATAGAATGAAAAAAAATATAGAAATGAATAGTTATATTTTATACGAAGAATTCCCTAGAATAAAAGAAAATTTTAAGAAAAAAGATCTCCCTTCAATACAAAAGAATATAGCAGATAAAGAAATAAAACTTTCGACGGAAGCCGTATGCAATAAATATTTTCGCTATCCAAATGAGACAAATGAAAGAATTGCAGAGGGAGGACTGCGTTTACAAAGTAAATATAAGCAGTCAATAGAAAATAAACCTCTTGTTACAATAATAACCGTTGTTTACAACAATGAAAATACGCTGGAGAGATGCATCAAATCGGTATTAAATCAAACATATGACAATATTGAATATATCGTTATTGACGGAGGTTCAACGGATGGAACTTTGGATATTATCAAAAAATATGAAAATTCCATCGACTACTATATAAGCGAACCAGATGATGGTATTTACTATGCAATGAATAAAGGAATTGTATTGGCAAGAGGGGATTATCTTAATTTTATGAATAGCGATGATGAGTTTTTACCTAATGCTATATCCGTAAGCATAAAAACAATTCTGGAAAATAAAGCAGATGGCTCTGTTGCTCATGCAAATATGTATGATGATAAAGGAAAATTCATGTGGGTTTATACCACCCGTCCATTTGATGAAACTTCTTATCTTACCAGAAACCCATGCAACCATCAAACTTTATTTTTATCAAAAGAGGCATATAATAAAATTGGATACTTTGATACAAGGTATAAATATGCTGCCGATTTAATATCTGAATATTTAGTAATAAAAAATAATTTTAATATAGTACCTGGTAAAGAAATAATAGCTAATTGTTATTTTATAGGTGAAACTAACCAAAACTATTTGGAATCAGAAAAAGAAGCTTACAAAGTAGCTAGTGAATTTACTAACTTTACAGAAAATGAACATAGGATATTAGCAGAATATTTAATTAGTTCAATAGAACCCAAAGAAGAATCTTTTATTTCTAACCTAATTAAAGGAGATAAATTATCAAAAAGACAGTTTCATTTAATATTTTCAAAGTATTATAAAAATCATAAAATCAGTTATCCGAAATATGGTGACTTGGTTTCAGTTATAATTCCTGTTTATAATGAAGAAAATAATATTTCCAAATCGTTAGAATCTGTATTAAATCAAACATATAAAAATATTGAGATAATAGTAGTGAATGACTGCAGTACTGATAATACCAAAGAAATAGTTGAAGAATATATAAAAAAAGACTCACGAATTAAACTTATAAATAAACCTAAAAATGAAGGTTTATTGCAAGCTAGACTAACAGGTATGAAAGAAGCAAAAGGAGAATATATTTATTCTGTAGACGCAGATGACTCGGTACTACCTGAAATCGTAGATGAAACACTCCAAACAGGAATAGAAAAACAAGCCGATATAATTCAATTTCCAATGCAGTTGGAAAAAACTGAAAAAAGATATAAATATAATTGGACGATAAAAGATTATACAGAATATTCAGAAAATGATTTTTTTCAATATAATGGAAATACATGGACACTCTCTATTAAAAAGGAGCTGATATTACCTATATTGAAAAAAATTGACTCTCTGAAAGTAAATTATCACGAGGATTACATAATAAATATCATTTTATCTGCTTATTACAATAAAGTGTACTACATAGATAAGCCTTATTATATTTATTGTGATAGCGATACTAGTATGACCAGAAATTACAATTATGAAACATTCCTAAATTATAGCAGAGATACATACTCATTTTATAAGCTAATGAAAGAAATAATACCCATAATGTATCCAAAGGAGAACGAAATATACTTTAAGAAAGTCATAGAAAATAGACTCCATCTTTTTATTAATCAAATCAATTATTTTTATGAAGCTTCAGACGACTTAGATCTTAATAAACTATATACTCATACTAAAAATTATGAATATCCTTTATTTATATCTATGTTCAAGCTATTAAACGATGCAAATAATAATCAACTCCAGCAGAAGGATAATCAACTCCAGCAGAAGAATCAATATATAAAAAACAAGGATCAACAGATTCGACAACATCTACAAAAAAAGAATAGAGCTATAGGTACTAAAATATATCTTTCCAATGAAGATACATTTTTAGGCAAAGGTTTTTCTTCTGGAGAATCGTGGGGACGATGGACAGATGGAAATTCTTTTAGCTTAGAAATAAAGCTTGATGATTATAATAATGAAGATATAGAAATTGTGTTCTCTATAAAACATATAGCAACAAATAGTCCTTTATACATATTAGTGAACGGCATTGCTACGGAACATAGTTTTGAGAATAATATTTTACGATTCCCACTAAAAGTAGTCGATAAAAACAAAATATCTATAGAAGTAAAGTTCAAAGAGGAGATAAAGTCGCCTAAAGAGTTGAGTAGAGGCGATGAAACCAGAAAACTAGGGTTAGGAATTGAGTATTTTCAGATTAGAGAGAATACCTTAAGGGTAGAAAAAAATATTCGAGAGATAGATAATACTACAGATCAGCTTAGTAATATGACTAATTTAATTATTGCTAATAAACAAAAAGTATTAGATATTCAAAATAGAATTAATCAAAATGATAAATGGCATCGCTTCGGACAAATGTCTCGAAGAAGAAAGCTATGGACTATCGGTAAGGTGTTTAGTAAAAAGCTAAAAATATAAGAAATAATTATATTTATGAATGATCAAAGAAAAACAATCTACATACACATAGGCTTGGAAAAGACTGGAGCCACATCGATACAAAATTATTTATTTAATCATGCTACCTATTTACAAAACTTAGGAGTTTTTTATCCAATAAGATTCGGACCAAATCAAACTGCATTAGTCCACTATTCCGGCAAAGAAAAGCATACTAAAAGTTTATACGGCAATCTTGATTTTAAGAGAAGTATACCTAATAAAATTAATGAAATAATTAAAAAATTTAGCTCAAGCAAGTGTGATAAATTACTTTTTTCAAATGAACATTTATCGTCTAGACTTAAAGATGAAGATGATATAAAAAATCTTCATAATCTATTTTCAGGATATGATTTACCTATTAAAATTATTGTTTATATAAAAAATCAAGTAGATATGCTAGAGTCTTTGTATTATGAAAGTGTGAAAGCAGGAAATAAAAGTGACTTAAATACTTGGTCAGAAAAATTTCGCTATTTTGAATTAGATTATATTAAATTTTTAAGTCCATGGGAAAATAGTTTTAATAAAAACAATATTATTGTGAAGCTTTTCAATAATAAATTTTTAAGAAATGGTGATGCTGTTGAAGACTTCCTCAATATACTAGGACTACAAGAGTATCATTATGGTAGTTCAAATAAAAATGTTTCTTTGGGTTATAAAGGAATCGAATTTCTTCGTTTGCTAAATAGTAGAAATATATCTAATAGTCTTTTAGTCAATAATTTATTAATTCCTATTGATAAGTCAAACAAAATTACAATGTCTCAAAAGATGCGAGAATATATACTTGATAAATGCGAAAAATCTAACAAAGAACTTTTGAACAAGTACTTTAATGACAAAGTTTCATATGAGGAATTTACTTCATTTTCAAGGCCATATAACGAACAAAAATATCTAACACAAGATGATATATTAGATTTCACATCAATATTTATTGAACAGATACAGCATAAAAATCAGCAAATTAAGGAATTACAACAAAAAGTAAAGAAACTATCTTAAAATAAAAAACATTTACCCTAAGTATTCATAAAGCTAAAATCTTATCATTATAATTTATTTTATATTTTAAACATTTTTATATGCACATTAAAAAAACTGTATTTATCACATATCCAAGGTCGGGGCATCATATGCTAATGCGGTTATTAAAAAATTACTTCGGTAATAAAATGAAATATTGTGAAGTATATGAACACTGTAAACAATTTCCTTGTGTTGATTCACACACAAATATAATGAAAAATCACGACTTTGATTTATCTTTACCTTTTCGTGATGACATTGAGTATTTTATTCAAATAAGGCATCCATATTATTCAATTCAATCATGGTATGAATTACACTCAAATGAATATGGACAGGATACTAAATGGGAATCTTTCTTTAAGGAAAAGCTAAATTTTTGGGATAAGTTTACAGATAAATGGCTTATCAATACAGAAAGATATACTAATAGAGCTATAAACTATAATAATCTTATTGACCGTCCATTTCAAACTTTAAGTCATATTATAAATATTATTACCAATAATATTTTAGATGCTGATAAATTGCAGTTACTAATTGATAATCAAGGAAAGCTCACGAAAATGAGATATTTATCGTTATTTAAATACTTTAAAATAGATGATATTAAATATATAGAAGAAACTTTTCATGATAAATTTATCACATTAGGAATCAGAGCCATTTACAATGATATCTTAAAAGAAATTGAAGAGCTAAAAAACAATGAATTTGTCAATATCATGAAGAAAAGAGAGGCTTTAACAGTTGAGGGCTTTAAATATCAATTAAACCAAAAGGATAAACAAATAGATAAATTGCAAACTGAGTTAAAGAAACTAGTAACTAAAGAATAAATGCATTCAACGAAAAAAAATATAATAGATAAACAAATAGAACTCACACCGGAAGCAGTATGCAATAAATATTTACGCTACCCAGATCAGACTGGCAAAAGAATTGCGGAAGGCGGATTACGTTTACAAGAAAAATATAAGCAGTCAATAGAAAATAAGCCTCTTGTTACGGTAATAACGGTAGTGTATAACAATGAGAAGACGCTGGAAAGATGTATAGAATCGGTATTAAATCAAACATATGATAATATTGAATACATAGTAATAGACGGAGGTTCTACTGACGGAACTTTGGATATTATAAAAAAATATGAAGATTCCATCGACTACTATATAAGCGAACCAGATGAAGGTATTTACTATGCAATGAATAAAGGAATTGCATTGGCTAGTGGAGATTATCTCAACTTTATGAATAGCGATGATTGGTTTTATAGTTTTGCTGTACAAGAAAGTATACATTATCTTTTGAGTTCTGGTGCTGCAGTGTCAATAGCAGACGCAGATATTGTAAACGAAAAAAATGAAATAATTTCTGTCAGAAAATGTGCAAAATTTAATGAAATTAATTTGATAAAAGGAGCTAATGCCATTCACCAAACTATCTTTTGTAGCAATGAATATTTTAATAAATTAGGAGAATTTGATACATCATTTAAAATTGCAGCAGATTCAAAGTTCATATTACAGTTATTTTCACTGGATTTTTCCTATTGCACTATAAATAACTCAATTCTTAGATTTAGTAACCAAGGTGTCTCATCTATTAATCTGATAGATATGCATTCAGAACATGCAAAAATGCTTCAAGAGTTTAATCCTGATTTCACTCTTGAAGAACTACATAATTTGAATATTTTCTGTGGAGGATACAAGGATTTTTTTGATAAAAACTGTAGTTATGAAATAATTGAAAATATTCTTAAAGAAAGGAAAGTAAACGAGTATCAAAGGCATTTTATACATAATCAGCTTGTCGATTGGAAATTTGATGGTGACAGCAAAAGGTATCTAAGGGGAAATGTAGTTTCAAAATACAAGGATAATATAAAAACAGCAATAATAGTGTCTATTATAGTTCCTGTTTATAATTCAGGCAAATATTTAAGGCAATGCTTGGATTCTGTCGTCAGTCAAACATTAAAAGATATAGAAATAATTATTATAAACGACTGCTCTCCCGACCCGCAAGATGATGTAATTTGTCAAGAATATAGTAATAAGGATTTACGAATTAAATATATAAAGAATCAGGAAAATAAAGGTGTCTACATTTCCAGAATTATCGGAATGCAAAATGCAATAGGAGAATATATAGGATTCGTTGATGCAGATGATTATATTGAACCTCAAATGTATAAAATATTATACGATAATGCAATAAGAAACAATGTAGATATTGTTGAAATTATAGCTAGTCATATAAGCTCTCAGGGAAATAAAATTGGTATTTTTGAATATAGTAAACCTAATATAGAAAAAACAGAGAATCCATTCGGTGATATATTGGATAAGATAAAATGGAATCACTGGAGTAAGTTATATAAAAATAAAATTATAAAAGAATCTTTAAAACTAATGCCCAGAGAGAGAATAGAAATAGGAGAGGATTTGTTAACTAATCTACTAATTTTTTATAATGCAAATAGCTATATCTTCTTAGATTTAGCATTATATAACTACAGAACAAATAATTCTTCTGCAACATATACTGCAATTAATGTAAAGTCTAAAATACAAAATCTTATAAATGTTCATATTTTTTATGATGTTATATTCAGGAAAAAGTTAAATAATGAAATATTTGATTTGATTAAAAACAAAATACTTACTCATATAAAAGAAGCAGTTATTTATTACGGATCTAATAATTTTTATACAAGGCTTGAAGTAAAAGAATTGACATATAATCTTTTTGCAGGGAATAACTTTGATACTGATTTTCTTTTAGATTTTTCAATAAGTGATAAAGATATAAATGTATCTATCCTTTCTACAGAAATTAAAGGAGGAGCAGGAATTGCCTCTTACAGACTGCATAAAGGTTTGCTTGATCAATCTGTTAACTCATATTTATTAACTCAATTTGACTCGAATGAAAATGTCGGTCAATTAGTTTCAAAAAACAAAACTGATATTATTACCAGTCAAAATAATTCAGATAATATATTCTTAGGGAATACATTCTTTAATATATCAAATACTCTGTATAATCATGATTTATTTGGTTTCATAAATTATTTCAACATTATTCACTTACACTGGATTTCACGATTTCTCTCAGTGGAAAACATAGCCTATCTATCACATTTGGACAAGCCTATTGTATGGACATTCCACGATAAGAATCCATTGACAGGAGGTTGTCATTATTTTCATGGATGCGAAGGGTGGAGAACCGATTGTATGAACTGTCCGCAATTGATAAATAATTACGATAACTACCCTGCAAAGATATTAGAAACAAAGAAGAAGTATATAAACTTTAAGAATATTACAGTTATTGTATTAAACAAGCACTTCAAAAAACTTGTCGAAGAAAGCCCGTTATTTAATGAAAGTAGAATAGAAATAATCCCTAATTCAATAGATACTGATAAATATAAACAAATGGATAAACTGGATAAACATCAGATAAGAAAAAAATTAGGGTTAGAAATTAATAAAAAATATTTATTTTATGTAGCAGCATAT
This sequence comes from Gammaproteobacteria bacterium Psp_hYS2021, assembly GCA_963455285.1. GTDB lineage: Bacteria > Pseudomonadota > Gammaproteobacteria. Next base: position 988,350 of record OY734021.1, on the reverse strand, counting down.
GCAAGTACAGTAAAAGGATATAAAGAATTTGAACAGGCAATTAAAGAATATTCTATAAAATACAGCACAGATAATATTGAAATATTATTAGCAGGTAATTTACCAAAGGAAAGAAATATAGACTTACCTTTTCAGGAACTCGGACACGTTAATGAAGAAAAGATAATAGAATTATACAATGCATCTGATGTAACTGTATTATCGTCAATAGAAGATAACTTACCTAATGTGATGTTAGAGTCCCTTTCATGCGGAACACCGGTAGTAGGATTTAAGGTTGGTGGAATACCTGATATGATAGAAGATGGATATAATGGATATACTGTTGAGTTAGGTGATATAGGAGGGTTGGCGGATTCGATTAACAAGATACTGGAAACAGAAGATTTATCTGCTAATTGCAGAAAGTATGCAGAGGATAATTTGAGATTAGATATACAGGCAAAGAGATATAAGGAATTATATGAGGACTTACTAAAGAATCCTCCACAAGCAACAGGAAAGGCAAACGACATACCTGAAGTGTTCCCTGAAACTGCTCCTACTCTTGTTAAATTAATGAGTGATGCAATCTCTCAGCAGGAAGAGCTTATACAAAACAATAAATGGTATCGTTTTGGACAGATGTCTAAAAAAAGAAAAATATGGACTATTGGGAGAGTAGTAAGCAAAAAGATAAAAATATACTGGTTGTTGAAACCATTTGCTGAAACTGTAAAAAGAATTTTAAATAAAAAATACAAAAAATATTAAATAATATTTTGAATGATACTATTTTTTTAACATTCACGAAAACAAATAATTACATGGTACTAAAATGAAAATAAATCTAATACTTAATGACGATACTAATATAGAATATGAAGTAAAAGAACCGAATGGTAAGAATAAAGGTTTCGCTATCTGGGGCATACATAAATCCGGTTCTTCTCTTTTTACTAATATTATCAATAAAATATGTGATGCTTCTCATATTCCTTATATAAATATCCCAGACTTTCTATTTAAAAGAGGAATTCCTTTGGGAGATATCAAGAGAATTGATAATTTTCCTGATTTAAGCAAAGGATATGTATTGTCTGGAAATAGAACATATTGGAATAATAGTTTTTTTGATATAAGCAACATAAAGAATATTTTACTTATAAGAGATATTAAAGATGTTATTACTTCTCATTATTACTCTTTGAAAATAAGCCATACAATACCCAAGGGAGGAAAAGTAAGAGAAAGTATGCTTAAAACTCGAGAAAAAATACAATCATCTAACATTGATGAGTATGCTTTAAATACGATAAAACACAGAAAAGCAATTTTAAACAATTATCTTGATAAATTACCTTGCAGTACAATAATTTATAGATATGAAGATATAATATTTTATAAAAGAGAATGGATAAAAAGCTTGTGTAAGTACCTAGAAATAGACTTATCTACCAATGAGATATATAAAATAGTTGATAAATTTGATATAGTGCCTGAGCAAGAAGATCAAAGCAAGCACGTTAGAAAAGTTATTCCAGGGGACTATAAAACTAAGCTAAAACCGGAAACAATAAAAATACTAAATACAGAATTTGAGCATTTTCTAACAAAGTTTAATTATATAAATAATCTTCCTAAATATAGTTTGGATAAGATATAGGACTAAAAAGAAAATTCTAGAAAAAAGTACTATAATAAAGATATTCCTAATATAAAATTATTGTGATTATAAGCAAATTCTATAACAAAAGATAAATATAAATAGCTTTATAGAAAAATGGAGTAAATAAAATAAAGAAATGACGCACTTAGATAATTTAGAAAACGAAGCCGTATATATAATGCGCGAAGTAGTTGCACAGTTTGAAAATCCCGTGATGATGTATTCTATTGGGAAAGATTCTTCGGTTATGCTACATATTGCTAGAAAAGCTTTTTCTCCTGGAAAAATACCATTTCCTTTGATGCATATAGATACTACTTGGAAATTCAAAGAAATGATAGAGTTTCGAAGTAAGATGAAGGATAAATATAATTTTGACTTAATAGTATATATAAACCCTGAAGGAGAAAAAATAGGTATCAATCCATTTACACATGGTAGTGAAAAACATACCGACTTAATGAAAACTCAAGCGCTAAAACAAGCATTAAATAAATACCAATTTGATGCAGTATTTGGAGGCGCAAGAAGAGATGAAGAAAAGTCTAGAGCGAAAGAGAGAATTTTCTCATTTAGAGACAAATACCATCATTGGAATCCTAAAAACCAAAGACCAGAGTTATGGAATCTTTATAATACAAAAATAAATAAAAGTGAATCTATAAGAGTTTTTCCTCTATCTAACTGGACAGAGCTTGATATCTGGACATATATACATAAAGAAAATATTGAAATTGTACCCTTATACTATGCTAAAAAGCGCCCTGTAATTGAAAAGTTTGGTACTCTTATAATGGTCGATGACGATAGAATGCCTATTGAAGATAATGATATAATACAAAATATTTTTGTTAGATTTAGAACCCTAGGTTGCTATCCTCTCACTGGAGCCATAGAGAGTAATGCAGATACTCTTGAAAAAATATTAGAAGAAATGATATTAAGTCAAGATTCAGAAAGGCAAGGTAGAGTTATAGACTTTGACCAAGCAGCATCTATGGAAAAAAAGAAAAAGGAAGGGTATTTTTAATGGATATCAAAGAATTTCTCAAAAAACACCAAAATAAAAGCATGCTCCGCTTTATCACTTGCGGTAGCGTAGATGATGGCAAGTCAACTCTAATAGGAAGAATTTTATACGATAGCCATGCTGTATTGAAAGACCAAATGAAATCTTTAGAAAAAGATAGTAAACAGCATGGAACTACAGGTGATGCTGTTGATTTAGCATTATTAGTTGATGGTTTGCATGATGAAAGACAGCAAGGTATAACTATAGATGTCGCCTATAGATTTTTCCATACGAATAAACGAAAATTCATTATTGCAGATACTCCAGGGCATGAACAATTCACTAGAAATATGGCAACTGGTTCATCTACTGCTGAGCTTGCTGTAATTCTAATTGATGCAAGGAAAGGAGTCTTAACTCAAACTAAAAGGCATAGTTTTATTACAACTCTTATGGGAATAAAAAAACTAATTATTGCCGTAAATAAGATGGATTTAGTTGATAACAGTGAAGCTGTATTTAATAATATAGTCAGTGACTATAATAACTTTATTGAAAAAATTGATGAAAAATTAGAGACTCAATTTATTCCAATAAGCGCTTTAAACGGAGATAATGTCGTTTATAGGTCTGAGCATATGAATTGGTATAAAGGAGAATCTTTACTTGATATACTCGAAAATATTCCTGTTGAAAATAAATATAATAAAGACCACTTTAGGCTAGCTGTTCAATATGTGAATAGACCCAATTCAGAATTTCGAGGATTCTGCGGAATGATAAATTCTGGACATATAGCAGTTGGGGAGGATATCATAATATCTCCATCTAAAAAAAGGACTAAGGTGTTAGAGTTACTTGATTGTAACGGCGCTGTGGAAAAAGCCAATGCTCCATCTATGATTACATTAAGGTGTACTGATGAAATAGATATTAGCCGAGGAGATGTTATAACCAAATTAGATAGCTCTATAGCAATTTCAAACTATTTCAAGGCAAATATAGTTTGGATGAGTGAAAATGCTCTTAAGCCTAATACTAATTATATTTTTAAACTTAGACATAAAGAGACAAATGGCTTTATTTCCAAAATCAACTATAAAACAGACATAAACACACTGGATAAAAAAGATACTGATACTATAAACTTAAACGATATTGCATTTGTTGATATAGAGCTTGAAACAGAAATTCCTATTGATATTTATACAGAAAATACAGGAATGGGTAACTTTATAATAATAGATAAGCTTAGTAATAATACTGTTGCTTGTGGCATGGTTAGCTCTATTTATAAAGAAAAAAAACCAAAAAGCGAAAATATAACATGGCATGACTCTAAAGTTAGTCAAATACACAGGTCAAAATTAAAAAACCAAAATTCATTAATGTTATGGTTCACCGGTCTTTCAGGAGCTGGTAAATCTACCATAGCAAATGAATTAGAAAAAATGCTGTACGAAAAAGGATTCCATACATATTTACTAGATGGAGATAATGTTAGGTATGGACTAAATAGAGATTTAGGGTTTGGTAAAGATGACAGAAGTGAGAATATTAGGCGTATTGCTGAAGCTGCTAAATTAATGGTTGACGCGGGGCTCATAGTTATAAGTGCTTTTATATCGCCATTTAGAAAAGATAGAGAAATGGCGCGCTCTATTTATAATAAATACGAATTTCTTGAAGTTTATATAGATACTCCTATTGAAGAATGCTCAAAACGAGACCCTAAAGGCCTATATAAAAAAGCTCTATCTGGTGAAATAGGAAGCTTTACAGGTATTTCCTCCCCATATGAAGAACCATTTAATCCAGATATAATAGTAAAAACAACTGATAGATCAGTTGAATCATGCGTTAACGAAATATTTGATATTATAGAAGAAAGGATAAAACTTGGATAAAATAAAACTAAATGATGAGCAAATTAAAAAGATAGAGATTACTTGTAGAAAAGCATCTGATGCCATTTTGAATATCTATCATTCAGATTTTAAGATTGACTACAAAGAAGACGACTCTCCCTTAACTAAGGCTGATATTTTATCTAATGAAATCATAATTAAATTCTTAGAGAATGAATTCCCTAATTTTGCAATTCTTTCAGAAGAAAAAGCAGATGATAAATCTAGGCTTAATAATCCTTATTGTTGGCTCGTCGACCCTCTAGATGGTACAAAAGAATTTATAAACAAAAGAGATACTTTTACTATAAATATAGCTTTAAGCTTTGAAAATAAAGTTATCTTTGGAATGATTTATGCACCAGTTTATGACAAGCTTTACTATGGAGGTGCTGATTATAATTCATTTCTAATTGAAAATAACGCTAAAAAACAAATTAAAGTAAGTAATAGAGTAGATAAACTTAGAATTGTAGCTAGCAAATCACATATGGCAGAAGAGATGAAATATCTTATCGACAAAAATAAAGACAAGATAGGGTCTACTATATCCATGGGAAGTTCACTAAAGGGTTGTTTAATTGCAGAAGGAGAAGCAGAGATATATTACAGACACAACCCAACTTGGGAGTGGGATACAGCAGCAATGCAAGCAATTATAGAAGGGGCAGGTGGCTTATTACTTGAAATGGGAGATACTTTGATGCTTTATAACAGAGAAAACCCATTAAATAGCAAAGGATTTTATGCATTGAATAAAAAAGAAAATTCTTTAGTGGTATAGACGTAACCATGGCACATCCCTACGGAAAGGGAACAATTCCGGCCAATCGCGACGCATTACACAATACATGCGTCGGCAAGAAACAGATAAAACAGATAAATAAGAAAGAATATAGAGTCTTTTAGAAAAAAAATACGATTCAAAAATCCCTAAAACCAAACAGCTGTAACGATATAATTTTGTTCTACAAAAAATAATCCAGCTCAATATTTATCATGCTACAATAGATCATAATTTATTAACTGTATCCAATTTATAAACTTAATTTATAGTAGGAGAATAGTTTGATAGAATCTCTCGTTATCATGATACTAGGCATGATTAGTGTTTTTGTATTTCTAACACTGATTATATTTAGCATAAATATTAGTTATAAAATTATATCTACATACGATCCCGCTAGTTTTGATAACAATATTAAGCAGCAAACTGACTTAGAAATTGCTATTGCCATTGCCATTGCCAAAGAGAGGGATGAAAAATGAAAAAAAAGAAAATAGACTTTATGTTAACTGCCTTTAGAGATGGTTTTCAGTCCATCTATGGAGCGCGGGTATTTACAAAGGACTTCATCCATGTAGTCGAAGCTGCAAGAGATGCTGGTATTGAGCATTTTGAAGCAGGCGGAGGTGCACGATTTCAAGCTCCTTATTTTTATTGTAATGAAGATGCATTTAACATGATGGATAAATTTAGAGAAGCAGCAGGGCCATCTGCAAATCTTCAAACTTTATCTAGAGGAATTAGTGTTGTAGCACTCAAAGCACAGCCAAAAGATATTATAAATCTTCATGCTGTACTATTTAAGAAGCATGGCATGACTACCATCCGTAATTTTGATGCTCTTAATGATATTGAAAACTTAGTCTATTCAAGTGAGTGTATCCGTAAAGCTGGCTTAAAGCATGAAGTATGTATTACTTTAATGGACTTGCCTCCTGGATGTAAAGGTGCTCATGATGTAGAGTTTTATTTAAATACGCTGAAAAAAATATTGAACTTAGGAGTTCTATATGATTCAATTTGTTTTAAGGATGCATCTGGTACATCTCACCCAAGAAAAATTTATGAAACCATAAAAGAAACTAGAAAACTATTGGGTAAAGATGTCCGAATAGTTATGCATTCACATGAAACTGCCGGTGTATCTATTCAGCAGTATATGTCAGCTATAGAAGCTGGAGCGGACCAAATAGATTTATCTCTTGCTCCTGTGTCAGGAGGAACTAGCCAAATAGATTTATTAATTATGGATCATGTGCTTAAAAATACTGAATATGATTTGGATATAGACTCAAAAAAAGTAAACGAGCTATCCTTTATATTTCGAGAAGCGATGCAAGACTATTTTCTACCTCCCGAAGCATTGACAGTAGACCCACAAATAATCTTATCTGCATTACCTGGCGGAGCTCTAACAGCTAACACTCAAATGATGAGAGACAATGACTTAATGGATAAATACCCAGCTGTATTAAACGAGATGAGAAATGTAATTTCAAAAGGTGGTTTTGGAACTTCAGTGACTCCCGTATCGCAATTTTACTTTCAACAAGCATTTAATAATATTATATTTGGAAACTGGAAAAAAATAGCAGACGGATATGGGAAAATGGTGCTAGGCTACTTTGGGAAAACACCAATAGAGCCTGATCCAGAAATAAAAAAAATCTGTGCTGAAAAGCTTAATCTTGAACCCACAACAGAAAATCCACTAGATATAGCAGATAGAGATCCTAATATGGGCGCTGAAGCTGCAAAAAAAATACTGGAGGAAAATTCACTGCCTGTCACAGATGAAAACATATTTATCATAGCAAGCTGTGAAGAAAAAGGTTTAATGTTTCTAAAAGGAGAAATGAGTGCTAACGTAAGGAAAATTTCTACTGATAAACCTTCTGCTAATAAACAAAGTAAAAAAGACAACGAAAAAACAAAGAAAAATGAAGACTATAGGGTTAAAATTAATAATAATGAATATATAGTTAAATTAGACGGTGATGTCGCTTATGTAAATAATAAGTCATATAACATCTCTGTTGATAAAGTAGACACTTCGAGCTCACAAATAACTCACTCAAAACCAACTCACCCATCTGCTAAGCAACTTGTATCAGTAACTGCTCCACTACCTGGGCTTGTTTTAAAAATTCCAGTAAATATAGGAGATATTATTTCTGAAGGTGATGTCTTGATTATCCTTGAAGCTATGAAAATGGAATCTCCAATTGAGGCTCAACACTCTGGCGTCGTGACTAATATAAAGGTAAAACAAGGCGAGCAAGTAGAGTCAGAACAAGTTTTGCTTGAAATATCTTAAACAAATAAGGAATTAGACATGGAGTTAAACCAAATATTAGTTACGCTTTGGGAATCTACAGGGTTACATTCATTCCTAACAGGTGAAGGGTATAAAAACATTTTAATGATTGGTGTTGGTCTTTTACTTATTTATCTAGCGATTAAAAAAAAATTTGAGCCATTACTACTTTTACCTATTGGCTTTGGAGCTATATTAAGTAATATTCCACTAGCACAAATCGCTGATAGCACTGAACTAGTAGGCTCGTTATTAGAAGAAGGCTCTCAAACTAGATTTTCACTGCATGATATTCAAGCTGGATTTATTGGGATATTTTATGATTTTGGTGTTGCAAGTGGTCTTTTTCCACTGCTGATTTTTATGGGTGTTGGGGCAATGACTGACTTTGGGCCCTTAATTGCTAACCCTAAAACTTTAATACTTGGAGCTGCAGCTCAATTTGGTATATTTGGTGCTTTGCTTGGTGCTACTGGCCTAGGCTTTGCCTTGAATGAGGCTGCATCTATTGCAATAATTGGTGGTGCAGATGGACCTACTGCAATATTTACAACGTCTATATTAGCTCCCGATTTACTGGGTCCTGTTGCAGTTTCAGCATATTCATATATGGCACTAGTTCCTATAATTCAGCCTCCTCTGATGAAAATGTTAACTACCAAAGAAGAACGAAATATAAAAATGACTCAGCTTAGAGTAGTATCTAAAAAAGAAAAAATAATATTTCCTATAACAGTGCTTGGGATCTGTATACTTCTTCTCCCTACTGCCACTCCTTTACTAGGAGCATTTATGCTTGGAAACCTAGCAAAGGAATCAGGTGTAGTGGATAGGTTAAGTGATACTATGCAAAACGCTTTGATAAATATAGTTACGATAATGTTAGGGCTAGCAGTTGGTTCTAAAATGCAAGCAGAGCTGTTTCTAAATTTTGGCACTATTAAAATATTATTGATAGGACTCATAGCATTTTCAATAGGTACTATTTTTGGAGTACTAATTGCAAAGGTTATGAATTTATTCTCTCGAAATAATCCTGTAAACCCGCTAATAGGAGCCGCTGGAGTTTCGGCAGTACCAATGTCGGCTAGAGTCGTTAATAAAGTTGGATTAGAAGCAAATAAAAATAACCATCTATTAATGCATGCAATGGGCCCAAATGTAGCAGGAGTTATAGGCTCTGCCGTGGCCGCAGGCATACTACTGACATTAGTTCCATAATAATAAAAATAATAGGTTATACAAATATTAATAAACTAAGACAATAAAGATAGTAATTAATTTTTATAGATAAAGTAAAAACTAATAATAAAATGCATGGGATACCTTGCATATATAAATTATCCAAATATAATATGCAAAAATAAAAGTATAAATGAATAATTCTATATATTCTTATTTTTATTATTAGACAGTTTTTAACCTTTTTATCTTTTTAGTTTACCTTATGGATATTTGTATAATAAACAACCCTTCATCTTTAGGCGCAGGCAAACTAGGCTCATTTTTAGGGTTTGAAGCCTTAAAATTAAGAGCTTTTGAAACGAAAAATGATTTTTTCCTAAAAACAAAAATCATAAATATAGATGAAGTTACCAAAAAACAAGAAGAGGCTATAAACTCTAACACCTACAAACATGCAAAATATATAGATACCATAACAGATATTCAGTACTTGATTTCTAACGTTGTATTTGATACCAAATCATCTGGATACTTTCCAATAATTATATCTGGTGATCATAGTAATTCTATAGGCAGTATCGCAGGCATAAAAAAATACTACGGAAATACAGATGTAGGTATTTTATGGTTTGATGCTCATGCTGACATGCATTCTCCTTATACCTCACCTACAGGCAATATACACGGTATGTCACTAGCTGCCTTAGCCCATGAAGATAATAAAATGCTTACTAGAAATCAATTAACAGCTGAAGAAATTACTTTATGGGATAAATTAAAATCTATAATCAATAAAGAACAAAAAATTAACTTCAATGATATTGTATATGCTGGACTGAGAAGTGCCGAAATGGAAGAGAGAGAACTAATTAAAAATAGTAATATACAAGTTTCTCTAGTAAATGAAATACGCTCAAATGGTGTGGAATTTGTAGCAAATAGAATACTTAATCATTTTAAGAATCATGAAAAAATACATATATCATTTGATGTAGATGCTTTGGATACTAGCGTATCAGAAGGCACTGGCACACCAGTTGATGATGGTTACTTTTTAAAAGAAACTATAGAACTATTTAGTATTTTATTAGATTCTGGCAAGGTTTGTAGTATGGATATTGTTGAAATAGACCCTACTCTAGATACAAAAAATAGTATGGCAAAAAATATACTTCACCTTTTTGAAAAATTATATGCCAGATGAGTTAAATAATATAAAATGGTCTCTTATCCACCTGCCTAACTCTATAAATCTATCTAACTTCCCTAATAAGGTGAAGTTAAAAAGAAAGAAGAGGTTATATTTTACTATTATTATTTCATCTATAATTGCAATTTTCATATACTCTAGTTTGTATTTTTACCTAAAATATCAAAGAGAACAAGTGATTCTGCCCTCATATGAATCTCTGGAAAAATCAATAGATGAGCTACTTTTATCTACTACCCCACCCTTTTCTACGATGATGAAAAAACCAATATCATCATTTGAAAAACAAGATTTTATATTAAATGCTATTTCAGACAGTCTACCATTGCACTTATCACTTACTTCTTACTATTTTAGAGATAATAAAATAGAGCTTATTGTGGCAGGAAACGAAAGCTTAGCGATAGACTTTTCTGAAAAGCTTTGGAATGTAATACAGTTACCTAAAGCCTATACAGACCTAAATTATAACGATGACATGAATAATATAGCCTTAGAAGTAAAACTTAAATCATATAATTTAGATAGCTATAGCAAAGATAATAATAAAGAGCTCAAAAGAATATTTACAATGCACTAAATGCATAATAATAAAATCTGATACCTTCGAATCAGGTAATAAACTCTCACTGAACGATGTGCTTAGGCTTCAAAACGATTGCACAGATCCTACCCTTCCCCCTGTAAAAATAAGAATCTCTTAAAATAAATAAAAGTAAACTTTAATGATTGTTTTTCGTCATTAAGAAGATTCCCTCTAAGCAGGAATGGAATGATGATATATGGATACTAATCGTCTCTATGTAAAAGCAATATTTTAGTTGTACAGAGGAAATTGCATTGAAAAATTGCTACCATTTACTAGGGTTATTTCAAATCTAACAGCAATTGGCAGAGCATTGATATTATTCCAAGTAGATGTCCATACATTAGGTCTTTCTGCATCAATTTGCTCTACCACTACACTCTCTACACCTTCCAAAAGATCAGTATATACAGCCTCAGAACGACTAGTTTGATCTAATACATTAAGCCCTCCTCTGGATAATATTTCTTCATCTAGTCTATATTCTATCCTTTGTAGACCTGTTTCTCCAGAGAGACCAATTTTAGGAATTCCATACCTTGTAAACTTAAAAAAAACTGAATTTTCCTCATTATTTGTAACCAAATAAGCAGGTTCATTTTCCCCTTCAGCGTTAATTATAGATCTATTTATGATATGTAATAAATCATCCTCTATGGTATAAATGGTATTTTGAAGCCTTGAAAATGATGTTTGCCGATCGTTCAAAACCTCTTTGACATTGATTAGGCTACTCAATGCAGTATAACTTGCTATAGAAATAAATGAAAAAATTAAAATAGATATAAGCAACTCAACTAAAGTAAACCCTATATTTTTATCTTTTTTAGAGTTATTATTAAGCTGGCTTTTCAGTCCATTATTTTGCATATTTTAGTATATTTTGACAAACTTATAATGTTAGTTTATAATCAATGGAATTTTTATGTGGTCTGTTTTATAAATTTTACATAATGTTTATATAATATGTTTATATAATATGTTTATATAATAAAGTAATCAGACTCATATACTTTTCCTTATATTGAAGTCAGAATTATACTAGTTTATATAAGGTTTTTCTATACTGTAATCTATTTATAATTAAGCATTAATACAATTAGCATATAGTATAAAATATATATTTTAATATAGATTAATATGGATTATATTAAAAGCAATTTTTATATCTTTTTATTATTACGAGGATCTATATGAATGATAAGGTATTACTATCAATCCCAGGTAAAGACCCTATAGAGCTACCCATATACAATGCAACATTGGGGACAGATGTAATAGATGTAGGAGCATTGCAAAAACATGGTTTATTCACATTTGACCCAGGTTTTCTTTCTACTGCATCGTGTAAATCTGACATTACATATATAGATGGGGACAAAGGAATTTTATTACATAGAGGCTACCCTATCCAAGACCTTTGTGATAAAGCAAGTTATTTAGAGCTTTGTTATCTTTTATTTCATGGAGAATTGCCAAATAAGGATCAGTTAGCAAAATTTGAAGCTAGAGTCAAAGAAGAAATATCTATAGATAAAAATACTATAGATTTAATAAAAACTTTCGACCACAATGCTCATCCAATGGCTATACTTATCAGCGCTATGGGACTTATGGCTGGGCAAAATCATGATAAGCTAGACATGCGAACGGATGAAGGCAGAGAAGATATCACTATAAAACTTATTGCAAAAATGCCCACTTTACTAGCTGCTATATTCAAATACTCTCAAAATGAAGAAATTATTCCACCTGACACAAACTTAGGTTATATAGAAAACTTTTTGCATATGATGTTTTCAGATAAAGGAAGTAAAAAGAACTTCTCAGAATATATAGTTAAAACAATGGATGTAATTTTCATGCTTCACGCTGACCATGAACAAAATGCGTCCACATCCACAGTTAGAATGGCAGGCTCTACTGGTACAAATCCATACTCAACTATTGCAGCAGGAATATCGGCTCTATGGGGGCCATCACATGGCGGAGCAAATGAAGCTGTATTAAAAATGCTCAATGAAATATCAACTATAGATAATATCCCTTTGTATATAAATAAATCTAAGGATAAAGCCGATCCTTTCCGTTTAATGGGTTTTGGGCATAGAGTATATAAAAATTACGACCCAAGAGCCACTATATTACGTAAACTATCAGGACAAGTTTTCAAAGAGATGCAAAGCGAAAAAGACCCTCTTTTAGATATCGCAAAAAAACTAGAGAAAATAGCCCTTGAAGATAGTTATTTTATAGACCATAAACTATATCCAAATGTAGACTTTTATTCAGGAATAATATTAAAAGCTGTTGGCATTCCAGTAAAACTCTTTAGCCCAATGTTTGCGATAGGAAGGTCTATTGGCTGGATAGTTCAATGGAGTGAAATGATAAAAACTGATTTAAGAATATACCGCCCTAGACAACTTTATTTAGGTAAAACTGAGAGAAATATTTAATAAATTAAGCTTTTATATATTTAAATTATGTATTATAATTGCACTTTAATATATTTATTGTGATTAATAGATAAAAAAGATAAAAAGCTTAAAAAAATAACTTAAAGACAAATATGACTTCTTTTATAAATATTAGTTTAGCTATCAGTGTGATTATCGTCAACGTAGTCATTGTACTGTGCCGTACTATCGATTTACAGGAATTCGCTTTTTAAGTTAGACTAAAAAATAAAGCTACAAAGCCCCGTAAATCGAAAATACGGGGCTTTTTTTTAACTTAATCAAAGGGAATATTTATGAGTAAACAGAGCATAGATAAAAATCCAACAGAACAAGAGTCGCAAGTAAATCAAGAAAAAATGATTGGTGCAGATATAATTATAGCCTCTTTATTAGAAGAAAATGTCGAGTGTATTTTTGGATATCCTGGAGGCGCTGTATTAGAAATATATGATGCACTGGCACGCTTTACTAAAAAGGAATCATTTAAAAATTTTAAGCACATTCTAGTTAGACACGAACAAGCTGCAGTTCATGCGGCTGATGCTTATTCTAGATCAAGCAATAAAGTAGGAGTTGCTCTAGTAACCTCTGGGCCCGGAGCTACAAATGCAATAACCGGGATAGCAACTGCTTTTTCTGATTCTATACCAATAGTTGTAATATCGGGGCAGGTTCCTTCTTCAGTTATAGGTACAGATGCCTTTCAGGAAGTAGATATGATTGGATGCTCTAGGCCTATTGTAAAGCATAATTTCCTAGTTAAGAATGTAAATAATTTAAGTACTACTATAAAAAAAGCATTTAAGATCGCTAAAAGTGGCAGGCCTGGCCCTGTAGTTATTGATATTCCAAAAGATATAACTATCAAAGAAGCAAAATTTCATTATCCAAAAGATATAAAAATACCTAGTTACCAGCCAAATACACAAGCTCACCCAGGCCAAGTTAAAAGAGCAGCTAAACTCTTAACTAAAGCGCTTAGACCTCTGATTTATGTAGGAGGAGGAGCCGTTTTATCAAACTCTTATGAACAAATCAGAAAACTTATAGATATGCTAAACTTGCCATATGTTAGCACTATCATGGGAATAGGTGTTTTAGATACAAATGATTCCAGATGTTTAGGTATGTTAGGAATGCATGGAACTTTTGAAGCAAATTTAGCTATGCAAAATTGTGATGTATTATTAGCTGTAGGAGCTAGGTTCGACGATAGAGTTATATCTGTACCTAAAGATTTTCTAGATGCCAAGAAAAAAATCATTCACATAGATATAGATCCTAGCTCTATAAATAAAAGAGTAAAGGTAGATGTTCCCATAGTAGCAGATGTTTCTAGTACTATAAACGATATTATCAATGCATTACAAAAAAACAATAATCACAATAATCTTAATCCACTAGATGATTGGTGGAGACAAATTAACATATGGAGATCACATGAGTGCCTATATTATAAAAATTCAAATGATGTAATAAAGCCTCAGTATGTATTAGATACCCTATCTAAAATTACAAATGGCAATGCAATAGTAACATCTGATGTTGGACAACATCAGATGTGGGTAGCGCAATACTACAAATTTAATAGACCTAAACAATGGATAAACTCTGCTGGACTTGGAACTATGGGTTTTGGCTTACCTGCAGCTATGGGTGCTTATTTTGCAAATCCAAACGCTCAAATTGCCTGTGTTACAGGAGATGGATCGATTCAAATGAATATCCAAGAATTATCAACATGTAAGCAATATGATATTCCTATAAAAATAATTAGTCTTAATAATAAGTTTCTTGGTATGGTAAGGCAATGGCAAGAGTTTTTTTACGAAACTAGGTATTCCCATACTTATATGAGTTCTCTACCGGACTTTGTTAAACTAGCTCAAGCATATGGCCATATAGGTTTTTGTATAGAAAAGACATCTGATGTAGAACCAATATTAAAAGAAGCATTTAGCAAAAAACTAAAAAATAAACTAGTATTTATAGATTTTATAGTAGAAAGTGAATCTAATGTATTCCCTATGATACAAAATGGTAAAGGATTAAACGAAATGGATTTACCCGCACACATGAAAGGGGTTTCACAGACTATTGATAAAAATATTTAAAATAAACCTTTTTAATAATGGAGCTGTAAAATCATGAGACACATTATTTCTGTACTATTAGAAAATGAAGCTGGCGCTTTAAGCCGAGTAACGGGATTATTTTCTGCAAGAGGCTACAACATAGATTCACTCAATGTATCCATAACGGAAAACCCACATTTATCCAGAATGACTATAGTAACCCATGGATCCAATGAAGTAATCCAACAAATAACCAAACAAGTAAATAAACTAATTGAAGTTATCAAAGTCATTGATATAAAGCAAAAAGACTACGAAGAAAAAGAGCTCGTACTTTTAAAACTTAAACTAGAAAACAATGAAATATCTACTATAAAAAATACCCTTAAGCAGCTAGATATAAAATATAACATTATTGATGAACACAATACTAATAATGGCTATAGCATTTATATATTTGAAATAGTCGATAATGTAATGGCTATAGATAAATTTATAAATAATATTGAAAAGAGTAAAATATTAGAATTAGCAAGAACAGGTGCGTCCGCTATGGGCTTAGGAGAAAATATTTTCAGAGTTGATAACTATTAAGCCTTTCACTAATAATTAAATACGAATATAACTAAAAAAACTAAAAAATTATAATGAAACTATAAAGCATATTTTGCCTTAAATATGCATAAATTAAAGCGTAGATTTCAATAATCTAGGTAAGTCAATTTTATTTTAAGGACATATAAATGTATAAAATACTCAACTTTGCGACAAAAGAAGAAGTCAATCCCAAACACATGGTCTTTACAGGAGGAGTTGATAATCCTTGGGAAATAGTAATGGACTTGGAAAAAGTTAAAAATAAATTACACATATCAAGCTTCAAAAATATGCCCCCTCATTTATCAAAGTACCTACCATTTATGCCAATAAAAAAAGTTCCTGAGTTTATTTCTTTAAGTGAAGAAGCGACGCCTCTTATTGAAAGTAAAAAACTAGGCGATCTACTAGGAGTGAATCTATACTTTAAGGTAGAAGGCAAAAACCCAACTGGCTCTTTCAAAGACCGGGGCTCTGCTGTAGATATAGGTATTGCTAAAGAAATGGGTGCTAAAGCCATAATACTGGCCTCAACAGGAAATATGGCTGCGTCTTGTGCATGCTACGCTGCTATCGCAAAAATACCATGTTTTATATTAGTACCTGAAAATGTACCTTTTGCAAAGCTAGCTCAAGTTATAGCATTTGGTGCTCATATTGTAAAAGTAAAAGGTACATATAATGATGCAGCCAGAATGACAGAAGAGCTTGCAAAAAGTATGGATTTTTTCCTAGCAGGAGACTATGCTTTTAGAATAGAAGGAGCCAAAACAGCGGCTTTCGAAATAATCGACCAGTTATTTTATCAAACTCCAGATACAGTTATTATTCCTATGGGATGTGGAACAAATATTTCGTCATATGCTAAGGGTTTTTCAGAGTATAAATATATGGGTATCATACAAAATATGCCTCAATTAGTAGGTGTACAGTCTAATGGAGCATCGAGCATCATAAATAGCTTTACAAAATCAGAGAAAACCGTAGAGGCTATTCCTAGTATAAATACAATTGCATCTGCCATAGCTGTAAACCATCCTATAGATGGCGTAAAAGCATTGGATGCAATATATTCAACTGGTGGAACTGCCATATCTGTTTCTGATTTAGAAATACTTGAAGCTCAGTATATGCTCTCTACTCATGAAGGAATCTTTGCTGAGAGCTCTTCAGCAGCATCTATTGCGGCGCTTATAAAATTATCAAAAAACGCAATGTATAAAAATAAAAAAATAGTTTGTATCTTAACTGGTGATGGACTAAAGGATTCTCAAATAGTACTAAAAACCGCTACCAGAGCTCCTACTATTGCACCAAAGTCTTCAGATTTTACATCACTTTATGATAAAAAGTTTTTTGAAGCTAAAAGTATGATTTTTATCGAAAAAAACAAGAAACTTTTTTCAAAACTACCTTCTGAAGATGAGCTAAAGAAAAAAACTAAAAATATCTTTAATGTAGTATACCAACAAAAAGAGATTACAAAAATAAGAGGAGCCTTAGATAGAATACTTAAAAAAGGTAAAGAAATCACACTATCGGATTTACAAGACAGTGTACAAGATGCTTTCAGCGCAACCGATCAACCTAATAAATCTAAAAATAATTTTTCTGTTAAAGCGTTTGATGTAAGTAGCTCAAAAGATAAGCCTGCTAAAGCGACTGTTC
Source organism: Gammaproteobacteria bacterium Psp_hYS2021 (assembly GCA_963455285.1). Lineage (GTDB taxonomy): Bacteria > Pseudomonadota > Gammaproteobacteria. The sequence continues at coordinate 970,896 of OY734021.1, read as the reverse complement.
TAGTGACAGTAAAAGGCAAAGAATATAATTCCACCAGTGAAGGCACTGGACCAGTAGATGCGCTTATCTCAGCTCTTAGAAAAGCCTGCTCTAACCAAGTACATAGCTTTGAGTTACTTGAATATAAAGTAGACCTAAGAGGACAAGGTTCTGACGCTGTAGTAAATGTTGAAATGCGTTTAGCACAGAAAAAATCGGCAAACCATACTATATATTCTATAGGCGAAGGAGTATCTCCAGATATAATCCAAGCATCAATAGAAGCATTTGAAGATGCATATAATGGGTTTGAAATAGGTGATTAACTAAATATAAACAATCTGATATAATTTTTTCCACATTTTAAATCACATATTTAATATGAGCGACTTAACAAAAAAAATAAAATCGATAAAAATAAATTCATATAGCAGCACTATAACAGAGCCTACTTCGCAAGGAGCATCTCAAGCTATGTTATACGCAACAGGGCTTAAAAAAGAAGATATGTCTAAAGCACAAATAGGTATTGCAAGTATGGGTTACGACGGCAACCCTTGCAATATGCATCTCAATACCCTAGCTGACAAAGTAAAGCAAGGCGTAGAAAAGACAGATATGATTGGTATGAGATTTTACACCATCGGAGTGAGTGATGGCATTTCTATGGGAACTCCTGGAATGTCCTTTTCACTACTATCACGTGACATCATTGCTGATTCTATAGAAACTACTATGAGAGCTCAGTGGTATGATGGATTAATCACCATACCCGGATGTGACAAAAATATGCCCGGGGCCCTCATAGCTATGTCTAGATTAAATAGGCCAAGCATTATGGTATATGGAGGAACTATACAAGCAGGTTTCCATAATAACACGCCTTTGGATATAGTTTCAGCATTTCAATCCTATGGAGAACTTATAAGTGGAAAAATCAGCAAAGAAGAAAGAGATGAGATAATTCAAAAATCATGCCCAGGTGCAGGAGCTTGTGGCGGAATGTACACAGCGAATACGATGGCATCAGCTATAGAAGCTATGGGAATGAGCCTGCCTTATAGCGCATCTATACCAGCTATAGATAAATCAAAGATAGATGAATGCATATCTGTAGGAAATGCTATTAGAAATTTACTTGAAAATGATATTAAACCATCAGATATCATGACAAGAAACGCTTTTGAAAATGCTATAGTCACAGTAATCGCTCTAGGTGGATCAACTAATGCAGTACTACATCTATTAGCCATGGCGCGCGCTATGGATGTATCACTTACTATAGAAGACTTTCAATATATAAGTAACAAAACTCCTATGCTTGCTGATTTTAGGCCTAGTGGTAAATATGTAATGGCAGACTTACAAAAATATGGTGGTATTCCATCTGTTATGAAATATTTACTAAAAAACAATATGCTACATGGAAATTGCCTCACGGTTACTGGAAAAACTATCTCAGAAAATTTAGCTCTTGCAGAGGATTTACCTGATAATCAACCTATAGTGCAGCCTATTGACAAGCCTATTAAGTTTACCGGCCATATTAGAATCTTAAAAGGAAATCTTGCTCCAGAGGGTGCTGTTGCTAAGATTACAGGAAAAGAAGGAGCAGTATTTGAAGGAAGAGCTAAGGTATTTAACTCTGAAGAAGAAATGATAAAAGCTCTAGAAGAAAATAAAATTCACAAAGGTGATGCTATCATAATTCGCTATGAAGGTCCTAAAGGAGGACCCGGCATGCCAGAGATGCTAACACCTACTTCAGCTATAATGGGGGCGGGTCTGGGAAAAGACGTTGCACTTCTGACAGATGGAAGATTTTCAGGTGGCTCTCATGGTTTTATAATTGGCCATATCTCACCTGAGGCGCAAGTAGGTGGTAATATAGCGCTTGTAAAAGATGGTGATAAAATATCCATAGATGCTTCTAAGGATACCATTGAATTACAAGTAAGCGATGAAGAATTAGCTAAAAGAAAGGCTCTATGGAAAGCTCCTCCTTATAAGGTAAAAAAAGGGGTATTGATGAAATATATAAATACAGTGAGCTCAGCCAGTAAAGGATGTGTCACTGATTTGGAATAAGCCAAATAAATATTACCTATTTTTTTATTCGAAAAAAATAGGTAACGTTTAACAATATCTTCATTAAATTAATGATGTCTCTTAATAATATATAATACCTAGAGTATCTAGCTAATCAAATTACACCACATTACATCATATTACACCATATTACTTGCCCAAACATATAATTCATGACAGCTGTTTCAAAAATAAGTAGCTGTTTTTTATATATTTTTTGTGGATTTTATATGCTAAATATGAAAAAGTTTTTATGCACCAACTTATTATTTTTACTTAGTTTAAGCTCTTATGTATCATACGCTTCTGATAACGAGGAATGGACATATGCTAATCAGGATTTTTGGGAAATTGAACATTCAATGATGCAATCTCCTATAGACATACAAGATGAAACTACTGTTGAATATAGATTTGGTGATGTAACAACAAATATTGACCCTGCTTTTACATACGTAAGAGATACAGGCCATAGTATACAAGCCGGATTAACAGGCCATTCAACGCTTGGCAATAGGCGCTTTAGGGCTGTGCAAGTTCATTTTCACTCATTATCTGAACATACTTTAGATAGCGAACACTATCCAATGGAAGTGCATTTTGTCCATGTAGGTGAAGACGGCAGATTAGCTGTGATAGGCGCATTTATAGAAGAAGGTGAAGCAAATGAGGCTTTTCAGGCTATATTAGATAACTACGAATCAGGTGAATCTAATGAGAATACAATAAGAACAAATGTATCCTCTTTATTCCCAGAAAATTTAACTTATTACCATTACAATGGCTCTCTTACTACTCCACCACTGAGTGAAAATGTCGAATGGTATGTATTGAGAACTCCTATAACTTTATCTAAAGAACAAATAGAAGCGCACAATAGATTCTATGATGATAACTATAGGGAAACTCAAGAGATAAATGATAGAACTATCTTAAAAAATACTGACGAATAAAAAATAAAATAAATAGCACTTCTCTTGAAGTGCTATTTATAACCTCAATATATTACTGAATATAGGTAGAAAAAACATTCTCATCTTATATCTCTACACTATCTTAAAAAGCTAAATATTTTCTTGAATTTTCGATATTTACCATCACTTTCTTTAGCATATCTTATACCTAGGTCAAATAAATCACTTCCTTTTTTTAATATAGATTTTTGCTGACTAAACTGCTTAAATCCGCTAACACCATGATATCTACCTACACCACTTGAGCCTACACCTCCGAAAGGTAAATATGTATTTGTAATATGCATCAAAGTATCATTAACACTAGAACCACCAAAACTAACATCACTTAGCACTTTTTCTATAAACTGCTCTCTTTGTGAGAAAATGTATAAAGCAAGTGGATTTTTATGCTTTTCTATTATTGAATATATTTCTTCCTCATTTTTATACGTTAATACAGGCAAAATTGGTCCAAAGATTTCATCTTGCATAGCTTGACTATCCATAGTTGCATTCATAACAGTTGGATATATTTGCATTTTCTCAGGTATAATTTTCCCACCATAAATTACATCATCCTGTTTTATAAGAGCGCTTAATCTCTCTAAATGCTTGTTATTTATAATTTTATTTGTATATGTTTGTTCATCATCATAGCCTAATATATTAATATGCTTTATAATTTCGTCCATGAGTTTTTCTTTTATACTTTCATGAATGATTAGGTAATCGGGAGCTATACAAGTTTGTCCTGCATTGATAAATTTTCCTGAAGCTATCCTTTTAGCTGCGTTCGTAATATTTGCTGTTTGATCGACAATACAAGGAGACTTTCCACCCAATTCAAGAAGTATCGGTTTAAAATGCTCCGCCGCTATTTTATATATATGTCGCCCTACAATGGGCCCTCCTGTAAAACATATAAAATCAAGATGTTCTATGAGTTGATCAAAATCTTTGTGTTCGCCATCCACAACACAAATATACTCATTATCAAATGTATCTTCTATTATTTTGGCCATGACACTATTTATATTACCTGTAAATTCTGAAAATCTTATAATAGAAGTATTTCCAGCAGAGATATTAGCAACTAAAGGCGCAAAAATAAGCTGAAAAGGATAGTTAAATGGTCCTATAATAATAGCAACACCATACGGACTATATTATTATGTACGATGAAGAACCAAAATTTAAAACATTAGTTTTCACTTTTTCATCCCTTACCCAATGTTTTAAGTACTTAATAGTATGAGATATCTCCAATAATATAAATCCTACCTCTGACAAATAAGACTCTGCCCTACCCTTACCTAAGTCCTTAAACAAAGCATCGAGTATTTGCTCTTCATATTTTTCTACACTAGATCTAAGCCTATGGAGCATAGATATTCTAAAATTTAAGTCCTTTGTTCTATTTGTATTAAAAAATCTTCTTTGTTTATCAACTATAGAGGTCAATTTATTTATATTTGAATTTTCCATATTTTTTAAAAAGATGAATGTAAAGCATATAGTTTATATTACTTTAATACGATTTTTATTAAAAACTAATCCATGAGCCTGTTGCTTGAATCGGCTTCAAATCATTTTTTTTCGTTACCCAAAGCGCTATAGAAAGTTTATTATGGTTTAATGTATCGACATCATCTAGATTTATTTTCCAACTAGAATCATTTGAAGAATATCGCTTAAGCTCTAGTACAACAAAATTATCGGTAAAGACACGGCCTCTATTTTCTCCTCTTTTTACGTCAGTAACAGCACCTGAACCCATAATAGCAACATATAAATCTGTCATCTCAATGCCATCATAATTGACAGTTAAATTTTTACCTTCAAGCGTACCACTAAGATTACCTACTCCCTGTTCAATATTAGGTATCTCTTGGTTATATCTCCATTGATTCCAATAAGAACCATTTAGAAGCACAGCCGGAGTACCGACAGTTTTAGTGTAGCCAAAGCGTTTATAATCTCTTTGTCTTTGAGAAAAAGCATTTTCTGAAAACGGATCAACCCAGCCCAGTTTATCCCAATAGTCAACATGAAAAGCAACAGGTACAAAGTCTTTCCATAAACGAGCATCATTTTCTAAAGTATTTATCCAAGACACTGCAGGTGGAGTTGAACTACATCCTTGTGAGGTGTATAGCTCGACTAGTAAAACTGCTTGATTACCACTAGAGAAATTTCTTGAACCCTCTTGCGCTGACAAAATTGGACTGACAGCCATAAGTACAAGTACAAATAGAAGCCTCATAATATTACCTCCTCATAAATATATAAATAAAAAAATACTTAAAAAAATAACTATAAAATTTTTACCCTTATTAATTATAAATTAGATAAGACTAATTATATATGATACAAATCAAATTTTTAATAAATAAAATGATGTTATTAGCTCAAGTTATATTCAATTAATAGAAATAATAATTTGTATGGTATAATTCTTCCGGCATGTCTTAAAAAGAAAGGCATGAAAGGCATGTTTTTTACTTTATTATTTTTCCTCATTTGAAATTTACCAAAATCTATAAAAATATACTTAGATATAATATTTAATCATAGAGCTAAATCTTAAATTAAGTCCATGAAATTTGACATAATCAAGCATTCGACTGAATCTAAAGCCAGAAGAGCTAGAATAAAATTTAAAAGAGGTGTCATAGAAACACCTGCTTTTATGCCTGTGGGTACTGCAGGGTCAGTAAAAGCCCTTACCCCCTTACATGTCAAAGAAACAGGAGCACATATTTTACTTGGCAATACATTTCACTTATATTTAAGGCCTGGCTTAGATATAATTAAGTCTTTCGGTGGTCTTCATGAATTTATGAGCTGGGATTTGCCTATACTAACCGATTCTGGTGGCTTTCAAGTGTTTAGCTTAGGAAAACTTCGAAAAATAACAGAAGAAGGCGTAAAGTTTAGCTCTCCTATAGACGGCAGAAGAGTTTTTTTAACTCCTGAGCTTTCTATGCAAATACAAGATACTCTAAATTCCGATATATCTATGGTATTCGATGAATGTACTCCATACCCAGTAGACAAATCAGATGCTAAAAAATCGATGGAGCTTTCCATGAGATGGGCAAAAAGATCATTTGATGAGTTTTCTAAACTTAAACCAATAGATTCAGACAAAGAGTTATTTGGGATTATTCAAGGTGGTGTCTATAGTGACTTAAGAAATAAATCTCTTGAGATACTAAGTGAAATACCCTTCGGTGGCTTAGCTGTGGGAGGCTTATCTGTAGGCGAGCCTAAAGATGAAATGAAAGAAATCTTAGATTATATAGTGCCGAAAATGCCTGAGAATAAACCAAGATATTTAATGGGTGTCGGTACTCCAATAGATATAGTCAATGGTATAATGAATGGAATTGACATGTTTGACTGTGTTTTACCGACACGCAACGCAAGAAATGGTCATTTATTTACGTCAAAAGGAGTTATTAGACTAAAAAATTCCATGTATAAAACATCTCAAGAGCCTTTAGATGATAAATGTAAGTGCTATACATGCAGTAATTTTTCACTTGCTTATTTAAGTCATTTACATAGGGCAAAAGAGCTATTGAGTAATACACTTAATACCATCCATAATTTAACTTTTTTCCAACAATTAATGTATGATATTAGGGTTGCGATAGAGCAAGACACTTTACAAAGTCTTGTTTATGATATACGTAAGGTTTATAGTTAAATAATATTTTTCACAATTTTTTTAATTTACTAATCATTTAGGAGATATTTTTATGCGCCAGTTTTTAACGATTATCTTTCTTTCTATCTTCGGGTCAATTGCTTTCGCACAAGAAGCAGGAGGGGACGCTGTATTTTCCCAAGTTATTTTACTTGTTGGTTTTGTCTTAATATTCTACTTTCTATTTTGGAGGCCTCAAAGTAAAAAAGCAAAACAGCATAGAGAGTTGCTAGGAGGTCTCAAAGTAAACGATGAAGTCTTGACAGCGTCAGGAATAGTTGGTGTGATAAAAAAAATAGACGATCAATTCATAGAAATAGAAATTGCAAAAAACATAGAAGTTAAGATGCAAAAAGCAGTAGTTCAGCTAGTTTATCCTAGTAGTAGCTCTCATGTCGCAAGTAACGAAACTAGTGTAAAGTCTAAATAATACCGAGCTATATTAATAGACAAGTAAAAAATAAATTTATTTAGACTATAAAAAACTATATAACTTTTTACTAAGGGATTTTTATAATGTGGCTGAATGTTCTTAAAAATATTGGCTTATTTACTGTACTAATAGTAAGTGTCGTATACTCTCTTCCAAACTTGTATAAACAGTCTCCAGCTGTTGAAGTCATTTCGCTATCGGGAGATACTTCACAAATAAACGATACTATGAGAGAAGAGGTACAAAAGTCACTACAAGATCAAAATGTTACTTTTAATTCTATAGAAATAAACGACACTTCTGTGCCTAGTAAATTAGTTATTACACTCGATACATATGAAGAGCAAATTAAAACCTATCAGCTCTTAGAGCATAATTATGAGGATAACTTTATAATTTCTCTATCAAGACAATCTAATGTACCTTCTTGGCTTGATAGCATAGGTGGTTCACCTGTAAATCTTGGCTTAGATTTACAAGGTGGAGTCCATTTTCTTATGGAAGTTGATTTAGAATTAGCACTGAGAACACAATTAGAGAGTATAAGCTCTGAGATAAGACGACAGCTAAGAGAAGAAAGAGTAAGGTTTTTGCTAGTGAGAGTTCAAAGCACCTCTGGTATTGACCAAATAGAAATTCCATTTAGAGAATTATCCGAAGCACAAAAAGCACAAGACCAGTTAAACGAATCTCACCCTCAATTTACATGGAGTTTGCAAGACCAAGCTAACCCTTTATTAGTTGCCTCTATAAATCCTAGCTATATTGAAGAATTTAACAATAATGCTATAGAGCAAAATTTGGTAACACTTAGAAATCGTATAAACGAATTAGGTGTATCTGAGCCTATTGTTCAACAAAATGGAGATAGAAGAATAATAGTAGAGTTACCAGGTGTACAGGATCCAGCTCAAGCAAAGAAAATAATTGGCTCAACGGCTAATCTTGAATTTAGACTCGAAGCTACTCCAAATTCTCCTTCATTTGAAACTGTTAGTTTTCCCTTTAGAGAAAATAATAATCAAACAGCAATATTAGAAAGAGATATCATAATTACAGGTGACAACGTAACAAATGCAAATGTTAGTTATGATGAAAGTGGCAGCCCACAAGTCAATATATCTTTAAGCGGTACAGGTGGCAGGCTAATGGCAGACTATACTCAAAATGCTATCGGAAGGAGGATGGCAGTTTTATTCAAAGAAGTCAGAAATAGAACTGTTTATGTTACGGATATATCTACATCACAAATATCAGACTTACCTCCACGAACTGAAAGCTACTTAACATCTGAAATAATTAGTCTTGCTACTATACAAGCTGTCTTAGGAAGTCAGTTTCGTATAACAGGAGTTGGCACTATACAAGAAGCGAATGATTTGGCACTACTTTTAAGAGCAGGCTCATTATCTGCACCTATGCACTTTGTAGAAGAAAGAACCATAGGTCCATCTCTAGGAGCTAGAAATGTAGAGCAAGGCTTTTGGTCTATGGTAACGGGCCTTGCTTTAGTTTTAGTCTTTATGATAGCTTACTACAAACTATCCGGCATTGCTGCTGTGACTGCGCTACTTGTAAATATATGTCTTATTATATCTATAATGTCATTTATTGGTGCTACTCTTACTCTACCCGGAATAGCTGGAATTGTTTTGAATCTAGGTATGGCTGTCGATGCAAATGTATTGATTTTTTCCAGATTCAGAGAAGAATTGAAAAAAGGATCATCGTCTGTGATAAAAGCATTGAATGACGGTCATGGCAGAGCAGTTCTTACTATTTTTGACTCAAATATTACCACGCTTATTATGGCATTTATCTTATTTTTTGTCGGTACAGGGCCTGTTAAAGGATTTGCTATAACTTTGACTATAGGTATTTTGACTTCTATGTTTACATCTCTAGTCATAACTAAAAAAATCATTGAATCCTCTTACTCTGAAAAGCTTAGAAAATACTGGATATAATAAATATTCCTTTTTTTCATACTAATTCATTAGTTTTGAAAAACTTAATTACAAAACAACTATGACGCTTTTAGAATCTATAATTCTTGGGATAGTACAAGGTGTAACTGAATTTCTACCTATATCGAGCTCAGGACATCTATTACTTTTTAAGAACATTTTCAACTTAAGAGTTTCTAACTTATTAGATGTAATTCTACATTTTGGAACTCTCGTAGTAGTATTATTTGTATTTAGAGAGAGAATTATTAAGATTATAAAAGCACTTTTCAAGTTCTTAAAAAGAGATAAATTAGACAGTGAAGACTTATATCAGTTAAAAATATTTAATGCTGTTATACTTGCTACCTTAATTACAACTATACCTGCATTATTTTTAGCAGATTCTAGTGTATTTGATATGCCTTTAATTGCTTACTTGTGTTTTCTTATAACTGCTGTTTTCTTATTGATTGTTTCACGTATTGCATTAAAAGACGGAAAGATAACCTATAAAAAAGCTATAATTATAGGCATAGCCCAATCATTTGGAATATTACCTGGAATTTCCAGATCAGGCATAACTATAGGAACTGCTTTAGTGCTTGGAGTGAATAGAAAAGAAGCTGGAGAGTTTTCATTTTTACTTTTTATTCCTGCATCATTGGGGGCTATGATATTAAAGTTTGACTCCTTAGGTCAATTATTAAGCCAAGTCAGCATAGATAAAATAGCTATTTCATTTATCGTCTCCATTATCTTTGGATTTTTATCTATAAGCTTATTGCTTAAGTTTGTCAGAAGTGGCAAGCTACACTACTTTAGTTATTACCTTCTTATCGTTGGAATAGTCGGAGTTTACTTTTATTTAACAGATTCACTAAATTTATAATAGTTTTTTATTCTTTATAAACTAGTTATTGTTATATAGCAATATAAATTTTTAATATGGGATATTTTCATTTTCAAATAACATAACCCTCACACGCATAACTCTTTCTCCAAACTTTTCCCTAACATCATCTGCCATCTCGAAAGGATTACCATTTCCAGAATATGTAGCTAAAACAGAATTATTTGATGGGCTTGTAGAATATATATTCATATCCCAGCCTGTAAAGCTTCTTATCTCCTCTGCTGTTTTTCTATCAACTGCTTTTACTTTGATACCTTCAACTACCACTAAGTTTTGAGTATCGTTATTTATAACAACCATTCTTTCATTTCTTTCATTTCCATCAGCTTGTTTAGCAGATACACCAGAGGCTCTAGAGTCCAAAGATGATTTTTCTAATATATTCCAAGCACCTAGAGTTTTCGCTGTATCTTGATTATTAGTATTCTTGCTAAAGGTGCCAGCTTTTTGAGAGTTTTTAATAACTCCTTTCACTTGCGCTTTTAAGTTTATAACTTCTGTATATGTCGTCCCAAACGAGCCATTATAAGTATTTCCAAGTGATAGCTCATCACTATCTTGAGCATAAATATTACGAATAAATAAAAATGATAATAAGTAGCTAATTATCAGAACATTTTTTATCAATAGTTTCATATACTACCCTCCTATAAAAGAAACTAACTTAATTAAATCAAAATAAAATTAAAATACAATAAAATATATAATAAATAATAATATTGTAACTACTTATAAATGGATTGTGAAAATAATCAAAATAAATTACAAATTAAAATATATCGATTGATAAATATGTACACTTATACGAAAATAAAACAGTACTTTTTGAGATATAACATTTTTTAGATTAAGCTAGATGATAAAACTAGAGAAAATAACGATAAAAAGCGTTTTAAGAAAAGCTTTATTGCAGTACGACATAGAGCATTCTGACTTATTTACCAAAAAGCTAAATGACTACTTACAGAAGGTAAATATTGCCATTGATAATAAAGAAAGTGAAGAGCATTGTAAAAATTTGCTTAAAACCTTTTTAGAGCGCTCTTTTGTAAATACATATTCAGGAAATATAAATACACACGAGCGCATCGATTTAGCGATTTATCAAGACGCTCGCCCTGCTGTGCTGATAGAAGCTAAACGTTTAAGCAATACCAATGAAATGATAAGCCTTGATGATATCAATAAAAAGGCACTACATGAATTATTGTTATATTATTTTAGGCAACGCAAATCGGGCAATTTATTTATCAAACATATGATTATAACCGATATGCTCAATTTTTATATTATTGATGCTAACGAGTTTGAAAAGCTATTTAATAAATACAAAGATTTAAGTCGTTTATTTAACGATTATGTTAATGGTAAACTAGCCATAACTGATAATGAGTCATTTTATAAGGCAGTCAGCTCGTTATTAGATAAGAGTGAACTATCGTTAGAGATGGTTTATTTTAACTTACAAGAGCTAAAAGATAAGGACTATCTAAATTTATACAAACTCTTATCACCATATCATCTATTAAAAGAATCTTTAACTAATGATAAAAATGCATTAAATAAGCCATTTTACCACGAGTTATTATTTATACTTGGTCTTAAAGAAAATAAGAATAATCAGCTTGAATTATCGTCTGATAGTGATATTTCTCTTATGCAGATGACGATAAACTCTATTAAAAATGCGATTAATCGCTCAAAGATAAGCCACGATAAGCTTGCGTACTACGACGGCACTGATGAGCAACAGCGTATATTTAGCATGGCGCTACACTTAAATATAGTTTGGTTAAATCGTATTTTATTCTTAAAGTTATTAGAAAGCGAGTTAGTTAGTTTTAGTGCAGGTAAAATCAGTAAATTTTTAACCATAGATAAGATAACAAACTTCAATGATTTAAAATCTTTATTCTTCAATATCCTTGCCATACCCAAGTCGAGGCGTATCGATGACTATTTTACGCACTCCTTTGATGATTTACCTTATTTAAACTCTTCATTATTTCAAGAAACTTTACTAGAAGAGACTATCAGCATAAGCGACTTACGCGATAAAGATGGAAATATCGAAATATATTACAAAAGTATATTAAGTAAAATAGATAAAATCCAAAATGCTCCCTCTAGTATGCTTGAATACATTTGGAGATTTTTAAATGCATACAATTTTGGTAAAACCGAGAATTTCACTTATAGCGATCAGCTAATCGACCATAGCGTATTAGGCAGTGTTTTTGAAAAACTTAATGGCTATAAGGATGGCAGTCATTATACACCTTCGCATATAACCATGTTTATGGCGCGCGAATCTATACAGACGCGTATTTTAGATAAAATAAATTCACAGCTTAGTTTATCTTTAGAAAACTTTGATGAGCTAGGTTATTCTTTATTCACTAAAAAAATAGATAAAGCAGATGTCCGTCAAATCGTCGATACTATAACCATAATTGACCCGGCAGTGGGCTCAGGACATTTCCTAGTCAGTTCGTTAAACGAATTTGTTTGTATAAAATCAGAATTAGGACTATTGACTGATGAATCTGGCACACCATTAAAAGTAAAAATCTCTATAGAAAATGATGACTTAGTTATAAAAGATATATTTGATGAGATTTTTACTTATCGCATTAATAATAACGGTGTAATCACTGATGAAGCGCAATCGATCCAAAAAGCTATTTTTCAAGCAAAAAAGCATATAATAGAAAAGCAACTGCACGGAGTTGATATCAATCCTAAAAGTGTGCACATTTGTCGACTAAGGCTATGGATAGAGCTCTTAAAATCAACTTATTATATCGATAATAGTTATACTGATTTGGAGGTTTTACCGAATTTAGAATTTAAGATTATCGCTGCTAATTCATTAAAATCGCTTAATGATAGTGACTTATTCATCAAGAAAGTAATCACTGAGTTTAATCAAATTAGCCAAGATTATTTTAACAATACTAGCAAAAAACAAGAATATCTAGCCAAATTAGATAAAATAGAATACCTAGACGAGCATATGGCTCAAGTTATGAAAACATTCAAACCATTTGACGAGCATAATGTTTGTGAGTTTTTCGATCCATATTTGTTTTTTGGCATAGAGCGCTTTGATATAGTAATCAGTAATCCGCCTTATATCCAGCTACAAAGTAATGGCGGTGCATTAGCCCAATTATATAAGTCAGAAAAATATGAAACTTTAACACGTACTGGCGATATTTATACGCTTTTTTATGAACTGGGAGCTAAATTTCTTCAACCTAACGGCATACTGGCATATATCACTAGTAACAAGTGGATGCGTGCGGGGTATGGCGAAAAGCTCAGAGAATTTTTTGCCACAAAAACAACCCCCATAAAACTCATAGACTTGGGTAGTGGCGTCTTCGAAAGTGCCACGGTGGACAGCAATATACTGCTATATAAAAACACGAAAGCAGAAACCCATAGCCTCAAAGCGATAGCACTAAATGAGAAGTCCAAACCGCTGAGCGAAATAGGCGAGGAAGATTATTACGTGCAAACCGACCTATCAAAAGAGTCGTGGACGATACTTAGCCCCATAGAAAAAAAGATAAAAGAGAAAATAGAGGCAATAGGCACGCCACTAAAAGATTGGGATATAAATATAAACTATGGAATTAAAACCGGTTATAACGAGGCGTTTATCATAGACGGAGCAAAAAAGGACGAGCTAATAGCCACCGACCCAAAGAGTGCAGAGATAATAAAACCGATACTGCGAGGACGCGACATAAAACGATACAAAGCCGAATTTGCCGATAAATGGTTGATTTTTATACCCTGGCACTTTCCTTTACACAAAGATGAATCTATACAAGGAGCATCGGAAAAGGCAGAAAAAGCATTTCAAGAACAATATCCTGCTATCTATAATCATCTATTGGAACATAAAGAAAGACTAAGCAAAAGAAATAAAGCAGAAACAGGAATACGTTATGAGTGGTACGCATTGCAAAGGTGCGCGGCATCCTACCACCAAGATTTTGAAAAAGAGAAGGTGGTGTGGCAAGAATTATCACAGGGCAGTTGTTTTGATTTTGATGAAAAAGGTATTTTCTTTATTTCAAATACTGGTTATATCATGACTGGTAAATACATTCGATATGTGTTTGCACTACTAAATAGTAAATTTATAGAAACATCTTTTAGGAAATACTATTCAATTAGTTTAGGAAATACAGGATTAAGATGGTTAAATCAATACATTGAAAAACTCCCCATTCCCCGACTCTCGGAGGAAGAACAACAGCCATTTGTGGCGTTGGTGGATAAGATACTGCACGCCAAAGAGTCCGACCCCCACGCCGACACCACCGCATGGGAGAGAGAAATAGACCAAATGGTCTATACCCTCTACGGCTTAACCGATGAGGAAATAAAAGTGGTGGAAGACGCGTAGAGATGCGATTTATCGCGTCTCCATGAAAAATGAATAATATGTTTAATTAAAAAAGAATAGGTTATGAAATATGCTATCTATAAAGGGGTGAAAACACATGCAAAAGACGTAAATTCTGGTGATATCGGTCATGATATTTGGTTTACAAATTATCAAGTAAAAGCATGTGTTGGTAAATATAGACAATATTGGAAATATATTGGTGACACTCCAAAACTACCAAAAGGCTATGAAGCAGAAACAGAATGGCATGCGTTATATAAGCAACCAATCTCAGATGATTTTTGTGATGTAGTTTGTGGAGATAAGAGAGAACACAGAGCCGATATAAAAGGAGTAAATAATGTTATTGAGATTCAACGTAAATCAATAGATGGATTTGTTTTAGAGGAGAGAACGGGGTTTTATAAGAAACTGACAAATAGTAGAGTCATATGGGTAGTTGATATTCAAGATCCCTGGAAAAATGGACGAATTAAAACGACTCCTGTAGACAAGTATAAATTTATCATAACGTGGAAGAAATGGTGAACGTGGGTACTTGATATAGCAAAAAACACAGAAACTCATTTATATCTGGACTTTAATGTAAAGAATGACAAGTTTATAAAAGCATGGGTACATAATAAGAAACTTTATGGATCATGGTCCCCAAAGGCAGATTTTTATAATGAATTTCTAAAAGGAACACTAGCAGAAGAGTATAAAAAGGCTAATGGTGATATTGATGAGGAAAAACTAAAAGTACTGCTTCTCAAGCAATAATTAAGATTATCACACCACCGCATGGGAAAGAGAAATAGACCAAATGGTCTATACACTCTGCGACTTAAGCGATGAGGAAATAAAAGTGGTGGAAGGGTATCCCTTCGACTCCGCTCAGGGTACAGGGGAATCGGTCAGGGCTCAGGAAAAAACACCCGTTCATTGATGAGCGATAAAATACCGTTCATTGAAACCCTCTCCTGTTCATTGAGTGATAAAATAATGTTCATTGAAACCCCTCCCGTTCATTGAGCGGAGTCGAAATGAACAACTAACATACAATAATGATATGAAAGGATACATGTATATATTAGAGTGCTGTGATGGGAGCTTTTATACTGGAAGTACGAATGATATTGAATGCAGGCTAGAACAGCACCAAAATGGTATAGGCTCAAATTATACTGCCAAACACCTTCCAGTTAAACTTGTATACTTAGAAGAATTTGAAAGAATTGACGAGGCTTATTATAGAGAGAAACAAGTGCAAGGCTGGAGTAAGAAAAAGAAGAAAGCACTTATAGAACAAGATTATAATCAAATAAAAAAGCTATCTAAGTGTAAAAATGAGACTCATTACAGCAATAAAAGTAAAGGGTATTAAGGTAGAGAGGGATGCCCTTCGACTTCGCTCAGGGCACGGAATAAAATCGCTCAGGGCACGGTGAAAAACACAATTAATATTCTGTAGAGACGCTATTAATCGCATCTCTACATGGAATATGTATAATTAAGTTCATAACTTAAAATTATAGAAGAATGAAAAAGTATTGAAAAAAATACAAAACAATTAGATGTAATTTTTAAAGGGGACATTATGGCAAAGAATATGCATCAAAATAACTACTCAAAAGAAACCTTGCTAAAATTAAATATTTTTAGAGAATGTTTCAAAGAGTGGTTTCCTGTTTTCATTTACGATAAGTGGACTACAGATATTCATATTTTTGATTTATTTGCAGGAAGTGGCACAGATACAAAAGGAGAATTAGGCAGCCCACTAATTTTAATTGATGAAGCTGCTAAAAGTCGTAGTTTTCTTTGCAAGAAGAAGCCTGTTCACTTTTACTTTAATGACCAGCAGAAAAACAAAACAGAAGCTTTGCAAAAAAATATAGAGGATTATATAAACAGTTGCAAAAATAAAAATCAATGTAACTTGTGCACGTATGAAAACAATATTCATATCACCAACAAGGTTTTCCAAGATATTTTTAGTGATGAGAGGTATTTGCAAATATTAAGAGACAAAAAATATGGCAAATTTTTATTGCTTGACCAATACGGATTCAAAGAAGTAGATAATGAAAACTTTAGAAAATTAATCTCTTTTGTAAAAACGGACTTTATCTTTTTTATCTCTTCCTCTACAATAAAACGCTTCAAAGCAGAACTGGATGTAAAAAAGTATATAAACACAGATGCAATAAACTTCAAGGACCATAAAAATGTACATAGGCAGATTGCACAATACTTTAAAGCCTTAATTCCCACTGGCATGGATTTTTACCTGCATCATTTTACCATTCAAAACAGAGCTAATTACTATGGTCTAATTTTTGGAACAGCTCATACTTTAGGGATGGAAAAATTTTTAAAGGTTTGTTGGAAGCATGATAAATTTTCAGGCGAGGCAAATTTTAATATTGATGATAATCATGAAGAAGGGACATTGTTTTATGACCCTAATCACATAATCAAAAAAGAACAAATTAAAACGGAATTAGAAAAACGAATTCTTGAAGGAAAGATAGATGATAATGTAACAGGTTTAAAACAATGCATGGTGTTAGGAGGGCTCCCGGTATTATTTATTGAAGTAATTGAAAAATTAAGAAATATAGGTAAAGTTATTATCAACGGAGAGTTTAATAATTCTAAAACCAATATACATAAAATAAAGAAATATACTATTCATGCCAAAAAGTAAAATAGAATGGACAGAAGCAACATGGAACCCATCCATTGGTTGCACCAAGAAATCGGCAGGGTGCAAGAATTGCTATGCTGAAGTAATGGCAAAGCGTCTTATGCATATGGGAGTTAAAGGTTATGAAGAAGCTTTTAAGTTTAAAATTATGGAGGAGCGTCTTAACCAACCATTAAAAATAAAAAAAAGAACGGTATTTTTTGTAAATTCAATGAGTGATTTGTTTCATGAAGATATGCCATTTGATTATTTAGATAAGGTATTCAATGTAATTGAACAAACTCCTCAACATACATATCAAATACTTACTAAAAGAGCAGAAAATATGCATGCTTATTTTAATGGTAAGAACATTCCCAAAAACGTATGGCTAGGTATTACAGTAGAAGACAAAAAGACTAAGTATAGAATCGATATTTTACGCAAAACTAATGCTAAAATAAGGTTCTTATCCTGTGAACCTCTATTAGAAGATTTAGGACCTTTAGATTTGCGCAACATACACTGGGTAATTGTTGGGGGAGAAAGCGGTGTGAATGCTCGAGTTATAAAAAAAGAATGGGTCTTGAATATTAAAACACAATGCGACCAGTCTCTTGATACAGCTTTTTTCTTTAAACAATGGGGCACATGGGGAGAAGATAATAAACGAAGGAGTAAAAAAATAAATGGTAATACTATTAATGGAAATGTTTATCAAGAGTACCCTACCCTCTAATCCCTCTACAAATCTCCTACACCTGTACCACTGTATAGGAAACCGAAATAGACCAAATGATCTATACACTCTATGGCTTAACCGATGAGGAAATAAAAGTAGTGGAGGAGTAATGCTGGTCATTGAGCGCCCTTCGACTTCGCTCAGGGAGCACCCACCCCGTTCATTGAGCGATAAAACACCGTTCATTGAGCGGAGTCGAAATGAACACCAAGTAAAAATAAAAAACTATTAATTTTTTACTTGCAAAAAATACTTGCTAACTAATCAAAATATCCTATACTGAGTAGCTTGTTTATATAATTTTTAGATATAAATAAAAAAAATAAAAAATTGTCACTATATTAAAGAACTTAACCTAATATGTAAATAGTTTTTTACCTACGAAAAAAAATTATAATTTATAATCAATAGCATGACTAAAGCCATAGATAAAATAAAAGACTTAGATAAAGAACTATGTATTCTCTCGAATATAATGGAATCTTTAATTTGGGATAAGGAAGTAAACATGCCAGAGATGGCTATAGGCGATAGAGCAGATCAGTTATCTGCTCTAGGATTGATTATACATAAAAAACAAACCGATCCTATATGGAAGAGCCTTATAAATAGCGCAAAAGAAGAAGAACTTAACCTAAAAGAGAAAGCGCTATTAAAAAAAATAACTAAGCAATACTCAAAATTAGTAAATGTACCTGATGAATTAGTTACGCAAATTAATCAATTCACTCCCCTTTGCTCTAACGCATGGAAAAAAGCAAGGCAAGCTAATGACTTTAGCATATATCAGCCATTTCTATCGAAAATGATTGATTTACAGATAAAAAAAGCTAAAGCTATTGATAAAAATAAAGCGCCATATGATGTGCTTTTAGATGACTATGAAAGTGATATCACTCAAGATATATTAAATCCTATATTCGACGACTTAGCACCTCATCTACTTGAAATTATAGAAAAAATAGAGCAGAAAAACTCCCCTGATACAAGCTTTTTATATCAGCACATGGATGTAGGGCTACAAGATAAATTTACAAAAGAAGTACTTAAGGATTTGCAGTATGATTTTAAGAGAGGTCGGCTAGATGAATCAGTTCATCCATTTAGTATGAGAATAGGCAATGACGATGTCAGAATTACAACTAAATATAATCCAAATGATATGATAGATGGGTTACTTAGCTCTATACATGAATGTGGTCATGCGCTTTATGATTTAAGCTATCCAAAAGAATTAAGAGGTAGTATATTAGCAAATGGAAGCTCTATGGGAATGCATGAATCACAGGCTAGATTTTGGGAAAATATGGTCGGAAGAAGTATTTCATTCTGGGAAAATTATCTACCAAAGTTACAAGAATACTTACCATCTTTACGACATGTAAGTCCATGGGATTTTTACTGTGCTATAAATTCAGTGAAACGAGGCTTTATACGACTTGAAGCAGATGAAGTAAGCTATAGTTTACACATTATTTTAAGATATAGATTAGAGCAAAAATTAATTAATCAACAAATAGACACTAAAGACTTAGATACTCTTTGGAAAGAAGAGTTTTCGCATTTATTTGGAATAAAAATGCCAGATAGTATAAAAAGCGGCGCTCTACATGATATTCACTGGGCTGAAGGTGCATTTGGTTATTTTCCAAGCTATGCTCTTGGTAATTTATACGCAGCTCAATTTGTTAGCCAAATGGAAAACGAGATAGGTTCTCTATCAGATAATATTCTATCTAAGAATTTCACAGCAATCATATCATGGTGGAAGGAGAAAGTTCACAAGCACGGTGCATCTAAAACACCTTCAGAGTTGATAATGAACTCTTGTAATGCTTCCTTAAATCCTAAATATTTTATAGAATATTTACATAACAGATATAGCCAAATATATAAATATTAAAAAGTATTTTTATCAAACTTAAAAAACCATATAAAAAATTAAACAGCGTTTATGCGTGAGCTATTTAGACAAATAAGAGTATTAATATTCCATATATTTTTCGTGGTATCTGTCATTGTAATATCTATATTTGGTATCATTATTTATCCAATATCGACAATGAAACTCAGAATGAGGTTTACTAAGTACTTTGGCTATTGGGTACGTTTTTTACTAAGATTTATATGCGATATAAAAACTAATGTAATAGGCTTAGAAAATATCCCCAAAAATAGAGCATTTATAGTTGCAAGTAATCACCAAAGTGCTTGGGAAACATTTTGTATGCAGTCTTTTTTTTATCCACTATCTACTGTATTAAAAGTTGAACTGTTATTTATACCGATTTTTGGCCAAGCATTATTGACTATAGGTCCTATACCTATAAATAGATCCTCAAAAATTAAATCATGGAATTTAGTCTTAAAAAAAGGGAATGATAAGATAAAAAATGGATGTAATATACTTATATTTCCAGAAGGCACCAGAGTTCAGCCAAATAAACAAAAAGAAATCTTAAAAAGTGCATCGCAGCTTGCAGCTTACGGTAAACATACAATATTACCTGTTATACATAACTCAGGTCGCAATTGGAAAAAGTACGATAAACTACCTGGCACTATAACTATGAAAATTTTCCCTCCTATAGATACTAACAAACTTACAACTAAAGAACTTCATACCAAATTAAATAACATCTTTATCGAAAATAGAAAAATTATAGATAATATTTAATAATGTATCTAAATAAATAAAGATATATGAATATAAAGCCTATATTAAAATTTTGATAATATATTCAACTAAATATACAATAAAATGCATTTATTTATATATAATTGAATATACGATATAAAATGGTATATTAAAATATAATCTAAAAAAATTAATAAACAAACACATCCAAAGGATTTAAATATGGCCTATCATTACCAGCTTGATGAGCTAATTATTCACTTAATTAGAAATAATAAAATTTCAGAGCAGTCTGACTTGAAAGAGCTTTTACAAAGCCATGGTTATGAAATACCTCAAGCCACTATATCAAGACATTTAAAAAAGCTTAACGTCATCAAAATAAGCGGTGCTTACAAAATAATGGATAGTCTTACAAATACTCAAAATATAGTTAGCATCAAAATATCACATTTTGGAATGATAATCATAAAAACCTTACCTGGAAATGCAAATAGCGTTGCGTACACTCTAGATAACGAATTCTTAATCAAAGAAAATAATTCCGAGAAAGACGCTGGTCTTCTTGGTTCTATAGCTGGAGATGATACTATTTTACTGATAGCTAAAGACAAAGAATCTATCAATAAGACTTTAAATGTCATTGAAAGGCTCTTCCCACACACCGCAAAAATTATTATGGATTTAGATAACCCTTTTAAAACTGATAAATAATATATTCCTATATATTTAACAAAAATAAAAAACCAGAATTAAACACACTTAAACTAAGTATATTTAAAACGAATATTGACCGATATCTTATGAATAAAAAAAAATCTAACTCAAATAATGAGTGTCCTTATAAAATAGTAATCTCAGATTTGGATGGAACCTTGTTTAATAATGACCACATAGTTTCAAACTTTACTAAAAATATAATAAATCAATTGACTCAAAAAGGAATAATCTTTTCTATAGCTACAGGAAGACACTACTTAGATGCCAAATATACTCTTGAAAAACTAAATGTAGAAAGTATCCTCATCACATCTAACGGAGCTATGATAAACGACAATGACGGCACAAGGCTTTTCCTCTCTGAAATTCCCTCTGATATAGTTAAAAGCATAGCATCTATTAAGACATTACCTAAAAATATGCATTTTCACATGTACACTCCCGATAAATGGCTAGTATCTGAAGAATCTTCTCATCTATTAAATGAATCACACATAGGGTTTCATAAATCTGGTTTTAATTACGAAGTAGTGCCTTTAAAAGATTTTCATTTGTTTAGTTGTGTAAAGCTATACTTTACCACCTACCCAGACCAATTTCCCGTAAAAGAAGTTGATAATTTATATAGCTATATAGAAGATACATATGGAGACAAAATAGAAATAACATTTTCGAATTTCTGTACTTTTGAAATTATGAATAACGGTATAAATAAAAGCTTTTCAGTCCAAAAACTTTTAGAATACGAAAACTTAAGCCCAGAAGATGCGATGATTTTTGGCGATGGTATGAATGACTTTGAGATGCTTAGAGACTTCCCCAATAGCTTTTTAATGGCTAATGCCCAACAAAGAGTTCTAAACGCACTACCAAATCACCCTATTATCGGTACCAATGATGAAGATGGCGTAGCAAAACACATATTGGATAATATACTAAACTATAAGGCCAAGTTATAAAAAAGACTACTCAGTAATAATTTTTGTATTTTTATGTAAATACTATCTAAAACTATAATTTATTTTACAATATAAATAAATTACTTAAATTGTAACCGCGTTAAAAAAAGCCATAAAAGATTTTTTAATAATAGCATTTTGTAGATATATATACTTTGGGTATATATTACGTTTCAATTGGTTTAAACCATTGTTAGTGAGTGGTTTAAAATAAGCGGTTTAAAATAATTAATTATTTATACAATAAATATAGGAAAGACAGAAAAATGAACGATATACATCAATTATTAAATAAGAGCTATGAGAGATTAAAAAAGTCAAAAATAGAAGAATTATCTGAACAGGACTTTGATAGAAAAATAGTAAAATCAACCTATCTAAGGCTAGATTGGTCAAAAAATCTTCTGAATTTTGATACATTTGAGAAGCTAATCGAGCTTGGAAAACAAAAAAATATTTTCTCAACAATACACAGAATGTTTTCAGGAGCTCATATAAACATCACAGAAGATAGAGCCGTTTTGCATACCGCTCTGCGCCACCCCAAGCAACCTAAACTTATAAAAGATAGCTCTATACTAAAAGATGTTCACAATGAGCTGAAAAAAGTAAAATCTATTTGTGACCATATACACGGCAACCACTGGAGAGGCTTTAGTGGCAAACCAATAAAATACATAATCAATGTAGGTATAGGTGGTTCATTTTTAGGGCCTAAAATGCTTATAGACGCACTTAAAGAATACTCAATCGATGAAAATCTAAAGTTTCATTTTTTGGCTAATTTAGACTTAAGAGAATGGATGAGACTTGAAAAAGAAATAAACTTAGAAGAGAGTTTATTTATAATATCTTCCAAAAGTATGGGAACTATCGAAACACTGATGAATATAAATATTATAATTCAGTCAATGAGGGCACTTTGTTCACAAGAAATACTACTAAAAAAACACTTCATAGCAGTTACTTCAAACCCAGATAAACTAGAAAAGTTAAATGTTCCCTTTCAATATCAGTTGAATATGTGGGACTGGACTGGTGGACGCTTTTCTGTATGGTCAAGCATAGGACTGCCTGTGGCTATAATGATTGGATTTGATAAGTTTACTAGTTTATTAAGAGGTGCTCACTTAATGGATGAACATTTTTATCACGAGTCACCAGAGGATAATATGCCTATATGCATGGCATTGATTTCATACTGGTACAGAAAATACTTTAATATTCCAACCCATGCTATATTAGCCTATCATCATGGATTAAAAGAACTGCCGAACTATTTACAACAGCTAGATATGGAAAGCAATGGAAAGTCTGTCACCATGAATGGCTCTTA
Source organism: Gammaproteobacteria bacterium Psp_hYS2021 (assembly GCA_963455285.1). Classification (GTDB taxonomy): domain Bacteria; phylum Pseudomonadota; class Gammaproteobacteria. Next base: position 947,374 of record OY734021.1, on the reverse strand, counting down.
TTGCACAGAAGATACAGCACAGATTTTGTGGGGAGGAGAAGGTACCAATGGCCAGCATGCTTATCACCAATTACTCCACCAAGGTAGCAATTTTCAAAATGTCGATTTTATTGTTCCATTAGAAAGCTTTTCAAAAGGTCTAAATGCTAAGAAACATCAAGCTATGTTAGTTGCAAACGCTATTGCTCAATCAAGAGTACTTATGAAAGGTCATGACGAAAAACTCATAGAAAAATCTCTAATGACTAACTCAAATATGACAATGGAAGCAACTAAACAACTGGCAAAACATAAAGCTATGAAAGGAAATAAACCTAGCAATATTATATCTATGAAATCCGTATCTCCTGAGAGTATGGGTGAGCTTATAGCACTATATGAGCACAGAACTAGTGTACTTGGATGGCTTTGGAATATAAACTCATTTGACCAATGGGGCGTAGAACTTGGCAAAACAGTCTCTAATGAGATATACGAAAACTTATTATCACAAGAAAAGACTAGCTCTTATGACGCATCAACAAATTCCCTCATAAATCAGTGGAAACAACAAAATTAACAAAACTAACAACAGTGCCTATACTTTTTTTAATTTTAATAAAATAAAAAATAATTATATGTATTATAAAGATATGATAGATCACGCTTTAGATAGAAGAAACACTATTCTATCTAAATTATCAGATAACTCCATGATGATAATTCCAGCTGCAGATCTAATGACTAAAAGCAGAGATACACATTTTGACTTTCGTCAAGATAGTTACTTTTTCTACTTAAGTGCTATAAATGAGCCTAATCTGTGGCTAGTACTTATGAAAAACAATAATAAAACAGAATCTATCCTATTTACGCATGAATTTGACCCTTTATATTTAATATGGGATGGTGAAAGAATCACACTTAAAGATTTAGATCTGTTAAAAATAGATAAAGGAGAGCTTATATCTGAAATGGATACTAAAATACCCGAGCTTATTAAAAAAGTTGAGAAAATTTATTTCCCAGCTATAAATATAAAAAGGGATAAAATATTTAAGTGGCTTGACATAGCTTATGCATCATCTAGAAACCAAGCATACCCTATTCATTTTGAGGATGCATATGCACTTATAGATACCTTGAGGCTCACCAAAACACCACAAGAAATAAACTGGATGACTAAAGCCACTGACATTTCTAGCGAAGGGCATATTCATACTATGAGAATTGCTAAACGAGACATGAATGAATACGAGCTATTAAATGAAATATATTATAAATATAAATCATTAGGTGGTGATGGCGAAGCTTTTAGTGGTATAGTTGCTTCTGGGGCAAATGCGTGTGTACTACATTATAGAGATAATAAAGATATTCTAAAGAAAGGAGACCTAATTCTACTGGATTCAGGTTCAAGTTATAAACTATACTGTGGAGATATAACTAGAACTTTCCCAATTGGCTCATCTTTTACAAAAGAGCAACAAGCGCTTTATGAGCTAGTGTTACATGTACAAAAATCAATTGTTTCAATCGTAAAACCAGGCTTATCTTTTGAGACGCTGAATAAAGAAACAGTAAAACTTATTTCTCAAGGAGCCATAGACTTAGGAATACTAAAAGGTTCTCTAGAAGATGTAATTGAAAATAAATTATACAATGCAATTTTTATGCACGGCATTGGTCATTGGCTTGGAATAGATGTACATGATGTAGGATTATATAAAGATACCTCAGGCAATCCTACAAAATTTACCTCTGGAATGGTGATTACAGTCGAACCTGGCATTTATATTGCAAATCATCACACTCACATAGACCCTAAGTGGCACAATATCGGTATCCGCATAGAAGATAATATACTAATAACCAAAGATGGATACCATAACCTTACTCAAAAAGTACCCAAAGAGATAGATGATATATTGAAGCTAAGAAATAATTAAAAACTAATATATTTGTTAAATAAGTATGATACCTATAACTGATACACATGCACATGTATATATGCGCTATAAAAGCGATGATAAATCTTCCATAGCCATATCAGAGATAAAAGACATAGCTTCTCGCTCTTTGAGCTCAGGAGTTCATAGAGTTCTACTACCAAGTGTTGACAGCCATAGTATAAGTGATTTACTTAAATGCGTAAAAGTTGATAATAATATATTTTACCCTATGGTCGGCTTACATCCTTGTTATGTAAAAAAAGACTTTGAGCAAGAACTATACAAACTAGAAAAGTATTTATCACTTAATAATATTGTTGCTATAGGCGAATGTGGTATTGACTTTTATCATAGTAATAACTTTTTAGAACAACAAAAGGAAGCTTTTCAAATACAAGCTAGATGGTCGCACGAAAAAGGATTACCTATAGTGATTCACTGTAGGTCAGGTTTTGATTATCTAATGAAATGGATAGAAGAGCTTCCTTTTAAACTAAATGGTGTTATGCACTGTTTTACTGGCTCTATAGACGAATTGAATATAGTTTTAAGATATGGCTTTTATATAAGTGTTGGTGGAATTATCACTTTCAAAAATAGCTCAATTCTACCTATGGCTAAATCTATACCTATGGATAAAGTATTATTAGAGACAGATACACCATACCTAGCCCCTCACCCTCACAGGGGGAAAAAGAACGAGCCATCTTATGTAAAATATGTTGCTTCTTTTCTTGCTAATTTATATGGTATATCTTACGACGAATTTGCTACCCAAACCGAGAAGAATGTAAATAAATTATTCTTTCCTCATTTATAATTAATACCTCCACTTTCACTAAATAGTACACTAATTTTATCGAATATTCTTGAAATAAATGCAAAAATAACCTTTCCTGCCATTTTCATGTGAATAGTAAAAAATAAAAATGATTAATAATTTATATAATATTTATTATTGATAAATTATTATCAATATCATATAATATAGTTATATATAATTTAGTTTTTTATTATTTATTTTATGGAAAAGAAAAATAAAATAGAAATATTAGGTCGGATGAAAGAAGGATATGAATCTATCCTCACTTACGAAGCTTTAGCATTCTTAGAATCTTTACATCTTAAGTTTAATGAAACACGTAAAAGCTTATTGAAAGAAAGACACGAAAGGCAAAAAGAAATTCGATCTGGCAAATTACCTAATTTTTTGGAAGAAACAAAAGATATAAGAGAATCCGACTGGTTAGTAGCCCCTGTTCCTGATGATATAAAAGATAGGCGAGTAGAGATAACTGGACCTGTAGATTCAAAAATGGTTATAAATGCATTAAACTCTGGTGCTAAAGTATTTATGGCGGACTTTGAAGATGCAAATTCACCTTCTTGGGATAATACGATAAATGGACAAATCAACTTAAGAAATGCCAATAATAACTGTATCGACTTTTTTGATGAAAAATCTAAAAAACATTATTCACTAAAGAAAAAACACGCCATTTTATTTGTTCGTGCTAGAGGATGGCACTTAGACGAAAGACATTTGAAAATAGAAGGCGAGAATTTAAGCGGAGCTATGGTAGATTTTGGACTGTATTTTTTTCACAATGTACATACACTGTTGAAAAATAACAGGTCTCCTTATTTTTATCTACCTAAGATAGAGTATTACAAAGAAGCTCGACTTTGGAATGATATCTTTGTTTATGCGCAAAACTATCTAAATATACCCCAAAAAACTATCAAGGCTACAGCACTGATTGAGACTTTAACCGCATCTTTTCAGTTAGATGAGATACTTTACGAGCTTCGGGACCACAGTGCTGGATTAAACTGTGGTAGGTGGGATTATATGTTTTCATACATAAAAAATCTATGCAAAACTGAAGGTTATGTTTTACCGGATCGTGCACAAGTAACCATGAATATTGGTTTTATGGATGCCTACTCTAAGAGAGTTATTCAAGTTTGTCATAGAAGAAATATACACGCTATGGGCGGCATGGCAGCGCAAATACCTATTAAAAATGATGAGACTGCTAATAATATAGCTATAGAAAAAGTCAGAGCTGATAAGCTACGAGAAGTGCAAAATGGTCATGATGGTACTTGGGTTGCACATCCTGGACTTGTTCCAGTTGCTATGAATATCTTCAATGAATATATGAAAACGGATAATCAAATAGATAAAAAGCTCGATGACTTAAACATATCTGCCACAGATTTATTGTCTATTCCTAAGGGAGACATTACCGAAGAAGGCCTTAGAAATAATATCAATGTGGCTATTATTTATATAGAAAAGTGGTTACAAGGCAGTGGTGCAGTAGCAATATACAATTTAATGGAAGATACTGCAACTGCAGAAATATCCAGAACGCAGGTTTGGCAGTGGATTAACCAATCCTCCAAACTAAGTGATGGACGGGTCGTCACAGACAAATTATGTGATGAACTTATTGAAGAAGAGTTAGTAAAAATCAAAGAATATGTAGGGGTCGAATATTTCGATCAAGGCAAATTTCATTTGGCAACTGAACTCTTTAAGAACATGATCCATAGCGATGAACTAGAAGAATTTCTTACTCTAGTTGCTTATGATTATTTAGACTAAGTTTAAATTTATTCTTAATTATATTATGAGGTTTATGTATGAATGATACCGCAATGCGAGTTGAAAACCTGAAAAAAAACTGGCAAGAACCCAGATGGAAAGATGTAACTAGACCATATACGGCAGAAGAGGTAGTCAAACTACAAGGCAGTGTCAAAATAGAATATACTCTTGCCAGCCGTGGAGCAAAAATTTTATGGGACAAGATTAACAATCAACACTGGATTGCAGGATTGGGAGCATTAACAGGAAACCAAGCTATACAAGAAGTTACAGCTGGATTAGAGGCTATTTATCTAAGTGGCTGGCAAGTTGCAGCTGATGCTAATTTAGCACCAGCTATGTATCCAGACCAATCCCTATATCCAGCTAACTCTGTTCCTAGCGTAGTACAAAGAATTAACAATGCATTATTAAGAAAAGATCAAATTGAATGTTTAAATGGAACTAAGGACCGTGATTGGCTAGTCCCTATTGTTGCAGACGCTGAAGCTGGTTTTGGTGGTAACTTAAACGCATTTGAATTGATGAAAGGCATGATAGAGGCTGGTGCTTCTGGCGTACATTTTGAAGACCAATTAGCTTCTGCCAAGAAATGTGGTCATTTAGGTGGTAAGGTTCTCATTCCTACACAAGAAGCTATTAATAAGCTAGTTGCAGCTAGACTAGCCGCTGATGTAATGGATGTTCCTACAGTACTCATAGCCAGAACTGACGCTGATGCTGCTGACCTACTTACTTCAGATATAGATGAAAGAGACCATAAATTTATCACTGGAGAAAGAACTAGTGAAGGTTTCTACAGAGTTAAATCCGGTATAGAACAAGGAATAAACAGAGGCCTTTCTTATGCTCCATATTCAGACTTAATTTGGATGGAAACATCAAACCCAGATGTCGGTTATGCTAAAGAGTTTGCTCAAGCTATCCATGAAAAATTTCCTAATCAGTTACTAGCTTATAATTGCTCACCTTCTTTTAACTGGGCTGCTAACTTATCTGTCAGTGAAATGGAAAATTTTAGAGAAAATATAGCTGATTTAGGATATAAATTTCAATTCATAACATTGGCTGGATTCCATGCATTAAATACCTCTATGTTTGAGTTATCAAAGGCCTATAAAGAAAAAGGAATGGCTGGATTTTCTGAGCTACAAGAGAAAGAGTTTAAACTACAAAAAGACGGTTTCTCAGCAGTTAAACACCAAGCATTTGTTGGTACTGGATATTTCGACGCAGTGCAGCAAACTGTTCAAGGAGGAGTATCTTCTACTGTAGCTCTAAAAGGTAGCACTGAAGAAGACCAGTTCTAATTTTTTCAAAAAATCAAAATAATAATATATAATACAACTATTTTTAATAGTATTATTAACACTATTCCTTAAAAAAAGGACTTTGATTGTAAAGTCCTTTTTATATTTTTGCACTTTGTACCCGCAAGTTAAGAATGTAAGCAGGGGTTTTTAGTTAGGTGGTTGAGGGGGTAGTGAGTTCATAGAGTTTTAAATATGTAAGTTGTGTGTAAAATTTAAGATTTGAGATTTGTTTAATAAAGAGCGTTTAAAAAGTGTTTAAGAGATCGTTTAAAAGCGTTTAATTCAAGCATCTTGACGTTTACATATTTTTAGATTAAGAATTTACCATGCCAGATAATCTGACCGATAATGTTTAGATTAGCCTTTGGTATAGTTTCTTCGGGGTAGTGGGCTTTGTTGTCGCTTATTATAGTTATTTCTTTGGGGTTTTGAGAGTTTATTGCTAGGCGTTTGGTGTATGCTTTTCCATCAATATTTAAGGCGTAGAGACCGCCAAATATATTAGTTATTTTAGATGTGTCCATATCAATGACTACCACGTCCTCATCATCTAGGGTTGGGTACATACTATCTCCTTTTACTTTGACACCTGCGAGGTTCTTACTTATGGCTGGATGCTCGTTTAGAATAGACTTATTGAAAAGCAGGTAGTCTACTACAGTCTCCTCATCGAGAAAGGAGCCGCCGCCAGCTGAGAAGTAGACATCGTACAGAGGTACTACTATATAGTCCTCTATATCGATATCTACCTTTGTACTTCGGAGCAGTGGATTATCTGAGGGTTTTTCCGAATTAAGTGACATTAAAGTGACATTTTTATCAGAATTAACCGCCATTTTTTCATTACTTACTGACATATTGTCTTGACTAACTGACGACTTATTGACAAAAAACACATGGTTACTTACTGACAAATTACTCAAATAAGAATTAAATTCTTCAATTGAATAAGTATCTAAGGCTAGTAAATTCATATCTACATTAAATTTAGTAGATATGTTTTCTAAAAATTCTAAAGAAGGCTTCCGACTATTAGTTATATAATTGTAAATAGTTGTATATGGCATACCAACAAAATCGCAAAAAGAATTCATATTTAGATCACTTTTTTTCATTACAGATATAATTTTTTCATTTTTGATATTTTTTTTACTCATAGTGGTTGATTTATTCCTCAAAATGGATATAATACTTCTAAATTAAATTAGAATATTATTTATTTTAGTATCTAAAATGAAAAAAGTAAATGCAAAAAAACTTAATAAAGAAATCAGAAGTAAACATGGATTTTTTTTAAAATCGTATTGTGAGCGCAGGAATTTGAGCTATACAAGTCTATGCAAAGGATTAATCTCAAAGAAAGCAATACAAACTCTTGAGAAAGATGGAATTGAGTTATGTGGTGTTCAATAGCAATATTAAGATTGAGCAAGCAAGCTATTTGGCAAAAAGTTCATAGAGCCAAGCGTTCAGGCTTAACATATTTCACGCATCAAGGCAAAAAATACCCATTTAAATACGTAGATGGAGTTGGGAGAGGAGGCAAGCGTTTACTGATATGGGATAGTAGTGAGGAGAGGCTGAGATCAGTCGTGAGATTGCAGAAAGTGTAGAAAAGAGGACTATAAAACCTCCTATAAGCACAGATAATTCAAGATTATCTGTGTTTTCTACTGCAAGCGATGATGATCAGGCAGAGGCGCTTCGTAAGCAACACGCTATAAAAGAATTCTTAAAAGCAAAAGAAGCTAAACTTGAAGTAAAGAAATTTATAAAAAGCTATAACGATAGGTTTCCAGAGACAGAACTAACACAACGCAAGTTATATCATTGGATAGCTCTATATAAAGAAAATGGACTTGATGCTCTAATAGATCATAGAGGCTTGCATACCAAGCACTCCAAAATAAAAGAATATAACCTAGATGAGATGATAAATAAGCTAATAATGAGCTCGAGCTCTAAGATAAAAGTAAGTCAACTATCAAAACTACTACACATCAGGCTAGCTGATCAAGGATATATTAACTTTTATGAATATATATCGGAAGGCAAAGAATTTATAACACGTCAAGCGATACACGAATACTTAAGAGCTTGGAAGAGAGCTAATCCATTGGCAGCGAGTTATATTGAAAAGGGAGAGGACAAGGCTATATCTTATATGATGCCTGCGATTGGAGACGCTCGCTGGAGAGTAGACGCTATAAACGAAATGTGGGAGATAGACGAGTCGCCTTTAGATATGATGACTCTTGATGAGAATGGTAAGCACGTTCGAGCGAAGCTGCTTAATGTAATAGATGTGTATAGCTCACGCACTGTAATGACTATAGCTCGTGAAGGCGATAGTTATGCAGTGATGAGACTACTTGTGAAAGCTATAGAAAAGTTTGCTAAACCTGCGACTATCAAAGGAGATAATGGCAAAAATTTCCTAAGTGCTCATGTGCAAGGAGCACTTGCGAATATGGGCATAAATTACGAAGCGACACCAGCCTATCAAGGCTGGAGCAAGCCTTTTGCTGAGCGGATATTCAAGAAGATTCAGCATAGTTTAGTGGAGAGCTTGCCCGGATATATTGGACATAATGTCGGTGAACGCATGGATATAGAAGCGAGTGTATCGAAGAAAGACCGCAGAAGTAAAGGCAAGACTAATTTAACTAATCTGATTAGCTTAATTGATGCGCAAAACTTAATAGATAACTATATAGAGTATATACATAACTTTGAAACAAATTCAAATCTAAAAGATACGCCTATAAATATTTGGAACAAATCGCTAGAAAGTACTGAAATACAAAGCATAGATATGCATATATTGAATGCTAATTTAGGCAAAGCCTTCACTCGCAAAGTAATTAAAAAAGGCGTGTCGATGAACGGATACAAGTACTTTTGTCTAGCTATGTTTGACTATAGAGAAGTAAAGGTAGTTGAGGATTTGAGTAATAAGGCTCAAGTGTATGTGTACGATATAAATAATAATTTTATCGATATAGGCATAAGCATTGATGCGCAAGCTGTTACTTATGAGCAAGCGAGAGCTGTACAAAAGGCGTTTAAACGCCAGTTAAATGATGTTAAAAGGGTCATTGCACACGCCCGCGAAGCGGGTCAGCCTCAAAAAGTTAAAGATTTTGAAAACATAAAGGACTTTATGGGTGAAGCGCAATGGCTGGCGCTTGAGAAAGCTAAGCCAACAAAAGTAATAAGAAATGAAGATATAGAGAATGCTAAGGCTCGAGTAGCAGCTAGAAATACAGCGCCTAGCGCTGAAACTATAGCGGCGCTAGAGAGAACGCAGAAAAGAGAAGAAGAGCCTGAAAATAAAAAGAAATTTATAGGATACAAAGAGCTTGCAGAGCTTGAGTATGAAAAGAAAAAGGCCCAATCGTACGATTGAGCCTATATTTATTAACCAAAAAGTTTTTAGAGAACACAAAATGATTAATTTAATAATAATTATAGTAGCACTGGTTGGTTTGTCAATAGTTTTTGAGATCTATTTGAAGTACAAGACAAAAAAAGTTAAGTGTAGATATGTTGGCAAACCTATAAAAATGAGGAAATGAACATGAATAAAGATGAATATATTAAAAGTATGCGAGCACTAGAAAAGATGCAGAAATATTCTGAGGCAATAACTAAGAACCCATACTATCAAATGGTGTAAGGATGAATTTTACAGAAAGCGTCTGGCCAAGAACAAGAAGAATAATTTCTTTAGCTATGTTTATATTTTCTCCAAATATTTCTATATCAAATGTCAGTAAAAACGGTATAAGAAATAAAGAAGAGACAATATATTTATAAAACGATATAGTTATACTTGAATAGGTTTTAACATATTGTCTATTTATAAAAAGTGAAGCAGTAACGCAAAATGCCGATAAAACTCCCCAAAATACGCCTTGAGTTATACTATTATCAAGGTTGAACTCTGGTACAACTATATAAATTCCGAATAATAAAAAAAAAGAAGCTAATATATGTTTTAATTCAAACTTCTCCTTAAAAACAAACGGTTCTACCATTGCAGTGATGACAGGAAAAGCGTATAAAGAGATAAGCCCTATTGCAATGCTTGAAACCTTTATAGAGTAGAAAAACGTCATCCATTGAAAAGTCTATATAATACCTGCTATAAGTAGAAAAAAATAATCTTTAGGCTTGTGCAATGCTATATTTTTACCCAAATATAATATTACAATTATTATACAAATAGCTGAAAATAACGCCCTACCAAACGTTATCAAGAGAACAGGCGATGATAAAAAATACACAACTAAAGCTGAGAAACTAAATAGTAGTCCAGCAATATGCGCTTGAACTAGATTATTCGGCATTTGCTTGTTTTGTTAATATAAATTGGTGCATCTCTATGATATTTAATATATAAAATAGACTTATAAAAAGTATAGAAAGAGGCTATTTGTTGTTATTAGTAATTAAATAACATAGATAAAATATTCTTAAATAGTAAGCTCTTAAAACCTATCCAAGCCATCAAAATCCAGAGTTCTAAAGTAGTCATCTATGTTCTCAGCTCTTCGAATTTGTTGGATTGATTTATTTGTTCTGAGCACTAGCTCTGCGTGTCTGAGCTTTCCATTGTAATTGAACCCCATAGCATGCCCATGAGCGCCAGTGCTATGAATAATCAATATATCCCCTCTTTGTATTTTTGGCAAATATCTATCTATGGCAAATTTATCATTATTTTCACACAACGAACCAGTAATATCATATTTATGGTCATGCTTTTGATTTTCCTTGCCAAGTACTGTTATTTTATGATAAGCTCCATAAATCCCTGGCCGCATTAAATCAGACATAGTCGCATCAACACCTATATAGTTTTTATAGGTATCTTTATGATGAATAGCTTTAGTTACTAGCCAGCCATAAGGACCAGTGATATAACGACCAGATTCAGTTGATATGGCAATAGGCTCTAAATTATTGGCACGAATCACCTCGTCGTAATATTTTTTCACTCCTCTAGATAAAATATTTAAATCCATTTCCTTTTCACTATCTTTATAAGGAATTCCCAGTCCACCACCTAAATTTACTCTTTCTATCTTAATTTCTAACTTATCATGAATCTCTTTTACCATTTTAAATAAATCTCTGGCGGTATCAATGTGATACTTTTCATCAGTCTCATTTGAAACTATCATGGCATGAAGTATAAAACGCTTTATACCATATTCTTTAAGTCTTTTATAAGCTTCAAATATTTGTTCTTTAGTATGCCCATATTTCGCTTCTATTGGGTCGCCTATTATATCATTTATGCCTTGTACGCGACTATGTCCTGGATTGTACCTCAACGAAATAACCTCTGGCTTAATCCCAAGTCTTTGAATATCATCTATATGACTAATATCGTCTAAATTAATAATAGCGCCTAGCTCGCTTGCTTTAATAAATTCTTCATCTGTAGTATTATTCGAAGTCATAAAAATATCTTCGCCTTTAATCCCTGCTTTATAAGCGATAATAAGCTCTGGCAACGATGAGCAATCAGCACCACTGCCTACCTTCGCTAATGACTTTACAATATAAGGGTTCGGGAGGGCTTTTATGGCATAATAATTTTTGAAACTATGCGCCCATGAAAATGCATTACATAAATTTTCATGGGTTTTAATTATACCTTGCTCATCATATATGTGAAAAGGTGTCACATGTTTTGTGATTACTTCGTCAATTTTAGCTTTAGTTAAAGGAAATTCTTTAATCACTACATACTCCTCAATTATTACTATACTATTTATACTTGGGAGTGTTGAAAAAAATTACTATGTTGAAAATACTTTTCTACAAAGCTATATTTTATCTTATAAATCATTGCTAGAATGATTTACAAACGCAAAGATACCCCACTCGGACACCTGTAAAAAATGCCACTATCTATTTCAACAGCCCCAATTCACTCCACTATAATACTATGTTTTAACTATAAAACAAATATGATATAAGCTTTTAGTATTTTATCTATTAATTATCATCTAACATATCAGGGATCGGTCTTTGTTCTCCCATTCTGGTAACAAAAGTGGAAGTATAGCCTAGTTCAGAGCCAAATTTCGCCCCGATACTTCTTAAATAAACAGCAGTATCATGTCTTGTTTGAGCCAAAGACGTACTACCCTCTTTTCTACGCCCATTTCTTGCGGCAATTGCCATATCAATTGCCGTCCAGCCCCAACTATTTACTTTATTTATGTCAGCGCCCATCTCAACTAATTTTTTAACATTAGCTAGCTGACCATTTTGTGCTGCATGCCCTAACACTGCTCTATCCATTCTATTTACATCATCTACATAATTCACATCTAGCTTATATTGCATAACTAAATACTCAAGAAGGATAATTCCATTATTAGTATTATATTCTGCAACCTTCCATAAATCTGCGTCTATAGGATTTATTCCTTCATCTATGTAAGACTTTATTGTATCAATATCTGCGTAACGTAAGGCTCTTTCATAGGTGTTCCTATCTTGAGCATAGACTATGCTACTAGATATTATCAATAAAAACAAAACGATTCTTTTCATTTTTCTCATTTTCTTCATTTTGTCCTCTCATAATAAAAAATAAAATAAAAATTAACTATCTATAGTAATTATATACACTACATCTATTACATATTATATTAGCTTATTCTAATATTTGTATTATATTTATTATATTTTCAGTGCCAATTATGCTAGAGGTGATAATTAAATCGATTCACTTGCATAATATAAGCCAATCAATATTCTTAAATTTATTTCTTATGATAAGGTATTTCATTGATTATATTCACCATTTCTATAAAATAGAGAATATAAAATACCTATTAATAATTACCAAAATAGTATAATTATTTTTTCTTATCCATTATTTATAAAAAAAGGAGTATTAAATGGCAGATGCTGATGGCAATATAGATGCAATAAGATTTGGATTTGACAAAACTCAAAAATCAGAGAATTTCTTCTTAAAAGGATCATCCTACTTAGACTGGGGAGTGAAAAATCGACTATCTCGTATATTTAACGTCAAAACAGGCAGAACAGTTATGTTAGCTTGCGATCACGGCTATATAATGGGCCCAACCTCAGGACTTGAAAGAATCGACTTATCAATCATACCACTACTTAGCGAAGCTGATTGCTTAATGTGCACTAGAGGGATTTTACGTTCAGTTATTCCACCAGACTCAAATATACCAATTGCCTTACGCTCTTCAGCCGGCACCACTATTTTAACTGACTTAAATGATGAATGCTTAATCGATATTCAAGAGGCAATTAGACTCAATGCTTCTATTATGGCTCCTATGGTAGCTATAGGAAGCAAAGAGCATGAAGCAAACACTGTTCGCAATCTTACAAAATTAGTTGATTTAGGTAACCAATATGGCATACCTACTTTGGGAGTAACTGCTGTTGGTAAAGAATTAGCTCGTGATGCGCGATATTTAGGACTTGCAGCACGAGTATTAGCCGAAAATGGTGCACACGTAATTAAAACTTATTTTTGTGATGAGGGATTTCAAAAAGTAACTGCTGCTTGTCCAGTACCTATTATTATTGCAGGCGGTAAAAAGTTACCTGAGTTAGATGCGTTAATTATGGCTTATAGGGCAATCGATCAAGGAGCTTTAGGTGTCGATATGGGACGTAATATTTTCCAGTCCGAAGCACCAATGGCTATGTTAAAAGCTGTTAAAGCAATCGTTCATCAGAACTTCAAGCCAGATCAAGCATTTGAAATGTATAATGACTTAAAAGGCTGATTTAACTTACCATATTTATTAAGAAAATTAATTACTAAAAAAAGGTATCTTAGATGCCTTTTTTGTGAATTTTTTTCGTAAATAATAATATCTAATACCTATTTATTTGGCCTAACTATGACGCCATCATAAAAAATAATTCCCCCCATATCACTTACATTTGTATAGCCTGCTTTTTGTAGCTGTATTAATGAATTAGCTGATCTAAAACCGCTACGACAATAAAGAATAATTTCTCTATTTTTATCAATCTGATTGGCTTCCAAGCGTTCTACTAAAACATCCGTCGGATAATTGACTGCTCCTTCTATATAACCACTGTTATATTCTGCTATGGTTCTAACATCAATCAACAATGGCTCTGTTTCTAAATTATCATCACTACAACCAACTAATAATATAGATAATACTAATATTTGAAAATATTTTTTCATTTTTTTCGTTATTGATTTACTAAACATATCAGTTTTTACTCCAGCAGAATAGTAAGAAAAAAATAGTGTCTGTAGGCACTTTTCTTTATATTTTATATATTATCTTTATGTCTTATATTTATATTATTTTAAGACCTTCCCTACGGGCAGAATTATATCATATAAAATACTAACTACAGAAAAGCAAAAAGAAAACAACTGATAAAACCTAAAACCATAACACAATTTATATAATGAAACGGCTTAGCTATTAACTTTGTAAGACTAGCAAGGGCCTTAGGTATTATTAGAACTAATCATTTTGGCCTACAAGCTATTTCACAAGATTGAATATATTAGCTACAAAATAGCTATAAAAGGGTAAATTTTATGGAACAAATAAGCTTATTTTGATAGAATTATTGAAAATAGACCCTAATTAATTAAAGTATGCTTGTCAAACAAAACTTTGAGAAAAGCGGCAAATGGGTTCTTCCTCTGTTCTCAAAAATTGCAAAAAACTAATTTCTAGAACCCTCCTTACAAATATCATACAGTTAATATATTTAATATATTTCAATTCAAAAGGCGGTACTAGGCATGACAAAAGAATACAAATTTATAGTAATAGGAATGAGTTGCCAAAAATGTAAAGAAAAGGTTACTAAGGCTATTTCAACTATAAAAGATATATCTAAGATAGATATAAATTTAGAAAGCAAGACAGCCTCACTTGTATCAAACACAAAAATTACAAAGGATGGGTTACAACAGGTACTAACGACTCAAGGGGTAAACTACACTGTCTATAATATAGATGATGTCGTGCCACAAGAGAAGCCGCGAGTTAGTACAGGTACTGGGATATTCTATTGTCCAATGCAGTGCGAAGGAGATAAAACATATGACAAAATGACCTCGTGCCCCATATGTGGTATGGATTTGGTCGAGCAACCAAATTTGGACCAAGCTATTATATATACATGTCCTACGCACTTTGAAATCGAACAAACGACTCCTGGTTTTTGTTCTATATGTGCAGCAAAACTAATTGTAAAAGAGCAAGAAAGTGAAGAGAACAAAACTTATAAAAAGCTATTAAATAAACTAATTATTACTATATGTTTTTCATTGCCTGTTTTTATTATATCTATGGGAGAACATATACCAGGTAGGCCTCTAGAGCAAGTAGTCAATATACATTATCTAAACTGGTTGCAGTTGATATTGACTATACCTATAGTTTTCTATACTTGTAGTATGTTTTTTGTACGCGCTTGGAATTCCATTATAAACTGGAACTTAAATATGTTTACTCTCATAGGCATAGGAACTGGAATAGCTTTTATATTTAGCATTTGTGCACTTTTATTTCCAAACTTTTTTCCAGATGAGTTTAAAACAGACTCTGGCAGTGTCTACCTATATTTTGAAGCAACTGCAGTTATCTTGACCCTAGCCATGCTTGGACAAGTCCTTGAAGCTAGAGCTCATAGCCAGACAAATAGTGCAATTAAAGAGCTGCTTAAATTATCCCCAGCGGAAGCAAATATATTAATCAATGGAGAAGAAAAACTTGTGTCTATAAGTGAAATAGAAAAGGGTAACTTATTGAAAGTTAAGCCGGGCGAGAAGATACCAGTGGATGGTATTATAATTGAAGGGGAATCTAGTATAGACGAATCTATGATAACTGGAGAACCAATACCTGTAGATAAGTATATAGGGAATAAGGTTATATCCGGAACTATAAATGGTAACCAATCTTTCATAATGAAAGCTGAGAAAGTGGGCACTGAAACTCTACTATCACAAATTATAAAAATGGTTAATGATGCTAGTAGGTCTAGAGCACCTATTCAAAAAGTAGTAGATAATGTATCTAAATATTTTGTACCTATAGTTGTAATTATCTCCATAGTAACATTTTTTATATGGGTAGTATTTGGACCTTCACCTGCTTATTCTTATGCACTTATAAATGCCATAGCTGTTTTAATCATAGCGTGCCCTTGTGCCTTAGGACTTGCTACTCCTATGTCTATAATGGTCGGAGTTGGTAAGGGTGCTGGATATGGTATTTTAGTTAAAAACGCTCAAGCTCTTGAGCTAATGAATAAAGTAGATGTTTTAATCACAGATAAAACCGGGACAATAACCGAAGGTAAGCCATCTCTTGAGACAGTATATGCTAAAAATGGCGATAGCGATAAGTTATTACAAATTATCGCATCTGTAAACCAAGATAGCGAACACCCACTTGCAAAAGCTATAATAGAAAGTGCAAAATCTAAATCTATTAAATTATTAAAAGCTGAGAATTTTAACTCTATAACTGGTAAAGGTGTAACAGCAAATATAGATGATAATAATATAGCCATTGGCAATACAAAATTATTAGAAGATCTAAATACTTCACTTTCAGATGATATGCGAATTAAAGCAAATGAGCAACAAAGCCTAGGAAAGACCATTTCTTATATTGTGCTAAATGGAAATATCGAAGGATTTATAGTAATATCAGATAGAATAAAATATTCTAGTAAAAAAGCAATTGAAGCCCTTCATAATATGGGAATAGAAGTAGTAATGGCAACAGGAGACAATATAAATACTGCTCGCTATGTCTCAAATGAAGTAGGAATAAAACAATTCAAAGGAGAATATCTACCACAAGATAAGCTTAAAATGGTAGAAGAGCTACAAAATCAAGGTAAAATAGTTGCTATGACTGGAGATGGTATAAATGACTCACCTGCTTTGGCCAAGTCCAATGTAGGAATTGCTATGGGCACAGGTACAGATGTAGCTATAGAAAGCTCTGAAATTACATTAGTAAAAGGTGATCTAATTGATATAGTTAAACTTAAAAAGTTGTCTCTACTTACTATGAACAATATAAAGCAAAACCTTTTCTTTGCCTTTATTTACAATACTTTAGGCGTTCCCATTGCAGCGGGCATTTTATTTCCTTTTTTTGGCATATTATTATCGCCAATGATAGCAGCTCTAGCTATGAGTTTAAGCTCTGTATCAGTTATTACTAACTCATTAAGACTCAGGGGTTTACACTTAGAATAAATAAAACTTACTAGGTGAATCAGCTTATCTGTCTATACATCATTCCTGCAAAGGCAGAAAAAAGAAAGAGAATAGTAAAAATATTGGTGAAATATTTGTAAAAATATGACAGAGAGGTTTAAAAAGCTGGTTTATAAGCAGAATCTCTTTCTGTAATAAAAAAGGCGCTGAAATAAATTCAACATAACAAGGAACAGTTGAACCTCTGTCAAAAATGCTAAAAATAATGTTTTTTAGCATTTCCATTCAACCAATATACTTAAGATGTGATTTACATTTAGCCCTGCAGTCGGAGTTACCAAATTTCTCCACTACCACTTGACCTTTAGTTTTGGCATTCAATATACATTCTTCTTGAGCAGACTTCTCTACTTTTATAATCTCAACATATGTATTACTGAGTAGATAATCTATGTGCCAGTGTAATTTTTTATACATAAGCTTTGACTTATGCCTTGCTATCCTGGAGTCAATACTTTTCTTTGCTGAGCCTGTATAAATATACTTACCTTTTGGAAAAGTAAAATTACCTAATTTTCCTATATTTATTTTAATATTATTTTTAACACAAATATGCAACTGATAAGTTTGCATTAACTCTTTATTCGGCTTACATATCATTACTGGCGATATTACTTTCACTGCCATATTCGATATAGCTCACTATCTGGAACGACTATTGGCTGCCCACTATCATCTGCTAACCCAACCAATAAATGGCTTCCTGAGTCATCAAACTTAAATATACCATATCTAGCACCTTCATAATACTTAGCATGCCCTTCCTGAAAGAGGAATGATCTAGGTTCAATTTCAATATTATTGTATCTCTTATGAAAACGCAACAGCATTTCGCCTGTATTTAATTTCTCTGTATCATCGTAAAAACGCACAAACTTAGCTACATTATTTTCATCTGGCAAAATTACCATATATCCTCTCTTTTTAGCAGCTATCATTTTTTCTGAAGGAATACCACTTTCGATGGCATAGCGCAATAGCATATAATCACCCTGCATTAACGAGCGCGGATCAACTGGAGCTAGTTCAAGCATTAAGGTTTGACCATAATTTTTGATTTGCTCTTTTTCGTAAATACTATAATTTAATAAAACTAGTATGACAAATCCTAGAATTATCATTATCTTGATACGCATTTACACTCCTATCTTATCCCAACTTCTATATTTTATATAAAACGCCCCCAATAAAAGCACAAATCCATTTCCTATAAGAATACTTGCTTTCTCTAATAGTAAAATATCAAGATTATAGTAATATAAAAATACGAAAGCTGGCATAAGTAGCGCTCCCATTGATATAAGCAATTTTTCACCCTTAGCGTGGCCAAGTACCAACAAAGCTATACTAAATAGCACACTCGGCGCCGAAACTATACCTAAAAATATTACGCCTATGCTTGCAATAATTAATGGCTCTGTTTTAAGGCTTTTTATATCTCCACCAGCAGACCAAATAAATAAAGCAATCAAAGCTATTATTAGCATTATATTGACAAAAAATTGCCTAGTAATTACTATATTATCAAAATGTATCAAAAAATATTCAATATTTTGATTCGTAGCTAAAACTAACATACTAGTGCATAATGAAAATACAAAAGCATATGAAAGAGGACTATGGCTACGTTCCATTTTGCCATGTATCATAAAAATAGCCACAACAATAAGTTGAAATAATAAAAAGCTATAAAATATCATCTCCTTTAAAACCGAGTTAACCTCAAGCAAAAAGATATTTACTAAAACAGAGATGAGCACAGCAAATGACGACAAAAAGCGATCTACTGAAACCTTATATATATAATAAGTAGCAATGCTCACGAACAATAATGCTAAAGTTAAAGCCCAAGGTGAATTCATTATGGCTACTATACCAAGTACAAATGAAAGTTTGCCAGTTGCAATAATGCTAAAAGAAAATTGTATAACAAAACTTTGATTGAGCATAGACTCATCACTAGTGGCTCTATATAGTCCAATACCACCAGAGACTAATACCAAACTTATGATAAGCGTACTAATCTCATTATGAAAAAATCCAAATATCATCAAAAGAGCTAATAAACTCAATGATGTAATGAAAGCACCAAAACCAACCAAAATTTTTAAGTATAGTGGCTCCTCTTTTTGCTGCCCCCTATGATAAAATCGGAAGCCTCTTTCTCATCAAATGGATACTTATGATTTAATATCTCTAGTAAATCCCTTGCACTAAAATTAGTCATATTTTTAGACATGACGACCTGTCGCTTTTGCTATAGCTCTTAAAATAAAAGTAGCACTAGTAAATATAGAAAATGTTGCTAAGCTTAGCAACATAATTTGACCTAGTAGGTCTCCAGATGTTCCAAATATTATTTTGATAACCCCAATCTCTAAAATAATACATATCGAAACTATGGTAAAGGCTATTACCCACATATCAACTAGCTTATACCTATAGAACAAAAATATAAGCCCATGCCCTATGAAGCCAAGAATGCTACCAAATACTACTGACTGAGTATCAAAAAATAGTATCCAACTAATTATTGGAATAATCATTACCGCTAATATAGCAAATACCAGTAAGAAACGTATCCACTTTGCTTCTAACCATTGGTAGTTTTTTTGTGTAACTAAATACTCACGCAATATCAAAGCACTACCATTAAAAATCATCATATAGGTATAAATCATATATTCCATTTCTCTACTCGGTAATGCACCTTGCTGCCCCCATAAAATAAGGAAAAGGTTACTAATCACTAACCATAAAATCCACTGAACAAAAAAATTAGAAATCAATGTCCAGCCGAATATAAATATTGACCAAATCATGAAAAGCTGGTATGCATCAGCACCGGTTTGGTAAATTTGACCAAATACCGCCATAAGAACCCCCACCATCACACTTGCAGATAATAGTAATACTTTCCCAATTATTTTTTCTAAAGAATAAAAATAAGCTCCTATTAAACAAATAATGATACTGAATTCAATAGAAGATAATTTTATAAGCGGAGTAAGCTTCGTCCAGTTAAACGCAAAGAAATAAACAATACCAGAAAGTATCAGTGTAACACCAGTAGCAAGCAATATACGAAATATCCATAATCCCCACTGATCGTGAGGATAAAGAATTTTTAAGGCATAGTCTTTAGCCTCATTTGTAATTTTATCGTTTGCATAAAGCTCTTCAACTAATCTACGATTAGCTGGTATCTCCTCTAAAGTATAGTTATGTTTTTTTTTATACATAATATAACTTCAATTGAGTATTTTGAATCTTAACACCTGCAAATTATATTTTTAGGATACGCAATTTTTTAAATTAAGAATTTATCCACTGTATAATTTTAGAATAATCAGGCTCATTAGTCACCTCTGAAACTATCTCTATGTACCCTATAGTTCCATCTGCGTTGACTCCAAATATAGCCCTTGATAGTACTCGTAGCTCGTCGAAAATAACTCCATACTTATTACCAAAATCTAGTTTTTTATGATCGGAAACTACCTCTAAAGAGTCTATACTTTCTTGAGCACAAAATCTGCCAAGCGCAAAAGGCAAATCTGCACTTATAGCAACTATAGGAACATTATTTTCATTGACGCTTTGGTTCAATTTCTTAGCCTCAGTAGCACAAACTGGCGTATCTACGGAAGGATAAGAAGCTATTATACATTTCTTATCCTTAGCAAAGCTATAAAAATCAAATTCAGAAACATCGCTTTTAACGGCGATAAAATTCGGAGCAATATCCCCTACTTTTAGAACGTCTCCTTTTAAGATAATTTCATTTCCTTTAAACGTAACTTTATTAGCCATAACTACTCCTTTTTTAATTGTTGATAGTAAAAGTATTTAATTTTTGAAAAAAGTCATAAAAAATTGCATCACGATTTACTTCATAAGCTTCCCTTATAGGATGTGCATTATCCATGAATACCCAATTGAGTCCATCATTTAGTGTCACAGCATTAAATATATCAGTTCTGACCCACAAAGGATTTATTAGATAAGCGATGTTTATTATATCCCAAATAACCCAAGATTTCCAAGCTATATCATCAACCAAATTCATTTTATGAATCGGATTATTAGTATATAAATAATATAGATAATCTCCTATCTTCCCACGGCCTTTCATCCACTTTTCCATATCATTCAATGATAATGTTAGATGAGAACCTACTTGAAAGCCAGGTAAATATACTAAAGGCACACCTGATTCAAAAAGTATTTTTGAGGCTATAACATCTTGATTTAAATTTAATGACCATGTATTGGCTTGCTTTGAATGTATCGGAAATCCAGAAGTCCATAAAAATACTACATTCTTTATAATACTAGGCTCCATTAGTAAAGCTGAAGCCAAATTAGTAACACATCCTATACCTGAGACATACAAAGGTCTATCTGAATCTTTTAATGCTAATTCTATTATTCTTTGAGCAGACTCACTCTCTATAGGCTTATCAACTGACTCTAAATAGCTTTGAGAACCATGAAAAACCAAGCCACTAGGATCTTTATCCAATAGATTAAATATCTTAATTATTTCATTATAACTAAGGTACTCACCTTCTTTAGCATCCACTAACTTCATATCTTCAGGCTTCAATCCTGCTTTATCGAAACGCTCAATCAAATCAGAGTATTTTATAACTAGTTCCTTATCGTATTTGTTATTAATTTTTCCACTGACTATAGCATCCTTTGCCCTAGATATCATAGGTATATAGTGCCTAAAAGAAAATGGTTCTGTCGTCACTGCCTCTAACTCAATTTTATCAGGAGATAATAAAGCCCAAGCAAGCGCAAATTGGTCGTCTATCTCATTTGCCGTATCTGTATCTAACACCATACGAATCTTACCTTCCGGATGAGCTAAAAGCTTATCATAGTCATTACTTGACAGCTTTGGAAATATTGATCTATCAACTATTGCCATAATAATTAGTCCTAAAAATTACTTATAAAGTAAATTGTAATTTAAAATACTGTAAATTATATATTATTTATAACTAATATATCATCACCTGACTTTATTTTGAAGATACCTTATCTAGCTTTATGAAGTTCCAACGAATACTTCCTTGTTCATCCATAGATAGATAATAGGCACTATCTAGCCACTCGCCCAAGGAATAGCAAAGATAATTATCACCTATACTTTTAAGTATTGCTTTGTGAGTATGGCCATGTATTAAAATATTTGAATGGTTACTGACTAAAACACCTTCAAGCGCCCTTTTAGGTAACTCAACACTGGTGTTATTCATTTTTAAGTTTTTATTATCTCTGTGGCTTTGAGTTTTATCGCGAACACTTAGAGATATTTTCCTTCTAATCTTATAAGGTATAAGACTAAAAATCACTCTAGCCACAGGACTTTTTAAAAATTTCCATGAATACATAAACTTTTTATCATCTATGCATAGCTCATGGCCATGAGCTAAAACTATATTATTTCCATTTATATTTATAACCTCCACAGGATTCATCTTTTTTATATTTGTTTTTTTGAAAAATTTATCACCCAAAAACGGCTCTCTATTTCCTTTTTGAAAATAAATCTCAACACCTGAGGATATAATATTTTTGATTATATTTATAATTGGAATTATTTCATAACTTTTATCTAACTCATCATCACCTATCCAAAAGTTGAATAAATCACCTAAAATATAAAGCTTTTTAACATCATCTCTTTGTTCCATTTCTGATAAAAATTTCATAAACAGAAAGTAATTATCATAATATGAAGTGGAAAGATGTATATCTGAAATGAAAACTATCATTTAATTTACTTCACAATTGCTAACAGAAAAAAATTATTTTATTTTACAATATTTATATTTTAATAATATGAAATTAATAATTCATACTCTACCATAAGATAAAGCCAAGAGTATGGAATTATTTTACTTATAAATCGTTTATATTAGGTATAGCTTTATTACTAAGATAATATAGAATATTATATTTTAATGGTTTTTACAGTTTAGTTTCTTAAAAATAACATTTTTCATCTACCTTATTTATTAATCAACACGATACTTACATCTTCATGATTACATTTCCAGAAATAGATCCCGTAATATTTAGTATAGGTCCTATTGCGCTTCGTTGGTATGGGATGATGTATTTAGTAGGATTTGTATCTGCTTATTTACTTGTAAAAAGAAGGCTTGGCTTAAGTCAATATAAAAACTTTTTAACAAGTGATAATTTATCAGATATACTATTTGTAAGCGTTCTCGGAGTAATTATAGGCGGTAGAATTGGATATGTTATTTTTTATGGGACATTGGCTGACTGGAGAGATGATCCACTATGGTTCATAAAAATATGGGAAGGAGGAATGTCCTTCCATGGAGGACTACTTGGATTCCTCTTATCTTTGCTTTACATATCTAAAAAAATAAATAGACATCATTTTGATATTTTAGATCTAATAGTCCCTTTTACTGCTATAGGCTTGGGATTTGGACGTTTAGGCAATTTTATAAATGGTGAGCTATATGGCAGAGTCTCTGATGTACCATGGGCTATGGTTTTTCCCCATTCAGACGGACTAGCAAGGCATCCATCTCAGCTTTATCAAGCATTTTTTGAAGGATTAGTTTTATTTTTAATTTTATATATATTTACACTAAAAGAGCGCACTAGATATGCTACTTCTGCTCTATTTCTTATATCATATGGTATCTTTAGAGTATTTGTAGAATTCTTTAGAGAGCCCGATGCTCACATAGGATATATAGGAGCTTGGTTTACTATGGGGCAAATTTTAAGCTTACCTATGATATTTTTTGGCATTGGTTTACTGATTTTTGCATACAAAAAGCCTATTTACGTTTCAGATATTAACTTTACTCCCTCAACAAAAAAACAAATAAATAAAAATAAACCTATCAAAAATCAAAAGAAGAAAAAGGCAAAATAATAATGAAGCAATACTTAGAGTTATTAGAACACATATTAATTCATGGAGTACATCGTCAAGATAGAACAGGTACAGGGACTATAAGCTGTTTTGGTCATCAAATGAGAATTTCTTTAACTGAAAAATTTCCTTTACTAACGACCAAATATATGCATTGGAAATCTATAGTACATGAGCTTTTATGGTTTATTAGTGGAAATACCAATATTAAATATCTAAAAGATAGTGGAGTAAATATATGGAATGAATGGGCTGATGAAAATGGAAACCTAGGGCCTATATATGGCAAACAATGGAGAGCATGGCAGGGCATAGATGAAAATCATAACTTAAAGACACAAGATCAGTTGCAGAGCGCTATAGATACAATTAAAAATGACCCTTTTTCCAGAAGAATAATTATCAGTGCATGGAATGTATCACAACTATATGATATGAAGCTACCTCCTTGTCATTTGATGTTTCAATTTTATGTACAAGATAATAATCTATCATGTCAAGTTTATCAAAGAAGTGCAGATATTTTCCTAGGAATACCCTTTAATATCGCTAGTTACTCTCTTTTATTGCATATGATTGCTCATATAACAGGCAAAAAAGCATACGAGCTTATTTACACTCTAGGCGACGCACACATATATCACAATCATATAAATCAGGTAAAGATTCAAATGACAAGAAAACCCTACCCTTTACCAAATATTAAGTTATTAAAAGAAGTCTCTGCCATAGATGAATTTAAGTTTAACGATATAGAACTAATAAATTATCAGTCCCACCCTAAACTAACAGGTAAAATTGCTATTTAGTCTTTGTAAAAAAATACCCAGCCTCGTATACATAATGAATAAATAATATCAAACCTGAATATATGAAAACCTAAAGAAGAGAGATAAAACTTATAGTAAAAAAGTATCTTAACTCACGTTAATATCAAGAAGAATATAGAGCTAAATTAAGTGTGATTTCCACACTTCTTATTGAGTATTAAGAATTAATAAACTTCGTAAAAACACCTTTTGATACCACCATTCTATTTTTAGCCTGCTGATATATAATTGAGTTTTTAGAGTCCATTACTTCATCTGTCACTTCGACATTTCTGTGTGCAGGCAGACAGTGCATAAAAATAGCATCTTTTTTTGCTAAATTAAAAAGCTCTGAATTTACCTGATAACCACTAAAATGAGCTATTTTTTCATCAAATATAGATTCCTCACCCATAGATATAAAAGTATCTGCATATACTACATCAACCCCATCAACGACCTCCTTAGGATTATTACTAAATATAGCTTTAGCTGAGTGTTTTTGAGCTAAATCATTAAAATAACTCACTGTTTCATTTGAAAAACTATACTTCTCAGGAGAGACAAACCGAACTTCATGACCAAAATATATAAGAATTTCAAATAATGACCTGGCTACATTACAAGCATCTCCTACAAAAGCTAAGGATATCTTTCTAGCGCCAAAGTGTTCATTTATAGTAAATAAATCAGATAGAGCTTGCATAGGATGATGTTTATCACACAGTGCATTTATTACAGGTATAGAAGATAACTGAGATATTTTTAATATAGTTTCATCAGAAAAAACCCTAGCAAAGATTGCATCACACCATTGAGTTGCGTTATTTACTGTATCTTTTAGCGATTCTCTATATTTAAAAACTCCATCTTTAGAGCTAATCTCAAAAAAACTCTGCGGCTCTGCATTAATCACACAGCCTCCTAGATGATTTATAGCACACTCGGTCGCAACCCTAGTTCTTAAAGAGGGCTTCTCAAATGCAAATAGTATATTTTTCCCTTCTAGAGGCTTTGCATTTTTATCATCTTGTAATACTTTACTTAAAGACAGTATTTCTGTTATCTCTTTCTTTGATAGAGAACTTATTTCTAAAAGATGCTTACTCATTATAAAATTCCTTATTTTCAAAATTAAATGTATTAAAAGAAATTCTTTGAGATAAGTTATATATCTCAATAAACCCCGCCGAAGCATTTTGATTGAATGACGTACTTCGCTCAAATGTAGCTAGATCTTCATTAAATAAAGAATAAGGCGAGCTTAAAGCGACCACACTTATATTTCCTTTATACAACCTTACTTTTACATTCCCTGTTACTTTTTGGTTTTGACTATCCATAAAGCACTTGATATGATACATAATTGGATCATACCACTTTGCAGCATAAGTCAAATAAGCCCATTTATTATCCATAAATTCCTTCAGTTCATTTTCTTCCCTACTAGACACTAATTGTTCGAGCTTTTTATGGGCTTTTATTATTATAGATGCAGCGGGATTTTCGTAAATACCTCGCACCTTTAAACCAATAAGACGATCTTCTATCAAATTAATAACTCCTACTCCATGAGATGCTCCTATATCATTACATTTTATTATCAATTCACTTAATTTTAAGCTAACTCCATCAAGCTTTACAGGAACACCTTTTACAAAATCTATACTCAGTACTTGAGGTTTATCCTCTGCATCTTCGAGGCTCTTACACCATTTTAGTATTTTATCAAGAGGCGGATCTAATTTGGGGTCTTCTATCTCTCCACCTTCACCTGTATTTCCCCACATATTTTCATCATATGAATATGGTGACTCTTTCTTTTGTATAACAGGTATTTGATGCTTTTGAGCATAAGCAATTTCTTCTTGCCTACCCATTCCCCACTCTCTAACAGGAGCTATAATCTTTAGTTTTGGATTAAGAGTAGTTATATATGATTCAAACCTAACTTGATCATTACCCTTCCCAGTACACCCATGTGCAATAACATTGCATCCATAATCTTTAGCGATTTTAACTGCTATTTTAGAAATAATTACCCTACCAAGTGGTGTACTTAAAGCATAACCGCCTTGATAATCAGCATTAGCTTTTATAGCCTCTGATATAATTATATCTGCAAATTCATCCCTAGCGTCATAAACTATAGCTTCTTTCGCACCTATATTTAGAGCTTTTTGCTTTATCTCATCTAGATTATCTACTTTTTGCCCTAAATTTATAGTCAAAGCTATTATCTGGCAGTCATACTCTTCTTGTATCCATTTTAGCATTACAGATGTGTCCAGCCCTCCTGAATATAGGAGTAAACACTTAGAAAATTCACCTTTTTTTGCTTCATAAGAAGCAATTTTTACATAGTTAGATTCTTTATCCATTTTGTTTTTTCCCTTTCATAAATTTAAGAATTATTTTTCAATTTCTCTAGCTTCTTTTATTTCTTTTATTATTAGATATGTTTTCAAAAAATTTATCAAATAACCATCCTATATCTAAAGGACCAGGGGATGCTTCAGGATGCCCTTGAAAGCCAAAAATAGGTAGCTCAGAATGTTTTATACCCTGTATGCTATTATCAAATAAAGACCTATGAGTAATAATAGTGTCTTCTTTTAGTGAACTTTCATCTATTGCAAAGCTGTGATTTTGGGATGTTATAAATATCTCTTTTGTTTTTAAGTCTTGAACAGGATGGTTTGCACCATGATGACCGAATTTCATTTTATATGTCTTAGCATTCAATGCCAGCGCTATAAGTTGGCAACCTAAACAAATACCGAAAATAGAAATTTTATTATGCTTAGTTTGTTCTAGAAGATAACGAACATTATTTATACATATTTCATTATCTGGGTTACCTGGTCCATTTGATAAAAAGATGCCATCTGGATTAGTTTTTAATATTTTCTCTGGGTCAGTATTGTAGGGAAATACTTCTACTATAGCATCATGATCGGCAAGCTTTCTTAAGATATTTTTTTTTACACCAAAGTCATAAACTGCTATTTTATATTTATTATTCTTTACCTTATAATAGGTTTGTTTTTTCAAATCATAGCTTCCTTCATCCCATATATACGGCTCATCTGTGCTAACTTTTTTTATAAAGACATTTGCATTATTTGTACTTGAAAGCTCTTCTAATATCTTATTCTTGATATTTTCCTCAGTATTTTCATGATCTGCTGATAATAGCAACGACTTCTTCACCACTCTTGCTTTCAAAGCACCTCTTGTTCTTAATTTTGCTGTTAAGTATCTCGTATCACAGTTGTGAAAAATACTTTTTTTATTGTCCAAGACCCAATTGATAAGACTATCTTCAGCTCTGTAGTTAGAAGGATATGAACTAAGATTAGATATAATTATTCCTGATGCGAAAATTTGCTTACTTTCCATGTCATTATGATTTATACCAACATTACCTATATGAGGGCTAGTAAAAACTATACTCTGCCCTGCATATGACGGGTCACTCAAAATTTCCTGATATCCAGTCATAGATGTATTAAATATCAGCTCACCACTAAAACCATCATCACTGCCACTTAATAATCCATCTATAATATCCCCATCTTGGGTTATCAAACAAGCTTCTTCATTAAAAATATGCATAGAATTATTCATTTTAAAACTCATTAAACATAGTTTAAGTATAACTTTTTAATAATGACAATTGACCATTCATTTTTCTTTGACTATTCGATTGATTATGCAAAACTTTTAATTCATTTATACTTACAAGACCAATATAAGGTATAGCTTCTATAAAAGCCAAAACAGATTTAAGGTTTGTCAAACAAAATAAATTGTACATCTTCGATTTCATCCGAAATTCTTTTGTGAGTTCTACTTCATCTGCATTTTTAGCTGTATTTATAAGTACAAACAGTTTTTTATTTTCTATTTTTTGAATTATTTCATTTTTCTGGTTTTCAAGACTTATAAACGATAGCTTATTTTCGTTTATATAACTTAAAAATTTCTCCTTTTCACTTGATTTATATATGAAATTCACATTTTTATCATCAAGTAAAATTTTATATTTTAGTTTTAAAAGACTAAAAAGCACATTTGATACATCAGCTTTACTTTCAGTAGAACTCAAGCTTATAAAAATCTCATCACTTTTATTTATCTTTTCTCCAGAAGCAATCTTAGCTTTAAGATATGCTTCTCCAAAAGCTACAGATGTACCCATAACCTCCCCAGTTGATTTCATTTCAGGGCCAAGTAATACATCTGTATCTAGCTTATTAAAGGGAAATACTGGCTCTTTTATGTGGAAAAGCCCATCATAATTTATTTCTTGTATCTTTTGTTTTTTAAGAGAGTTTCCTAACATAACTTTCATAGCTATGTCAATAACTTCTACTCCTGTAGCCTTAGCTATAAAAGGCACTGTCCTCGATGCCCTAGGATTTACCTCTATGATAAATACCTTATCATTTTGAATAGCAAATTGTATATTTATAAATCCTAAGATATTTAAGTTGGTAGCTATAAATTTTGTTTTATCAGCTAATTCTTTTTGAAGATTTTCAGAGACACTAAATGGAGGTAAGCACCCAGAAGAGTCACCAGAATGTACACCTAGCTCTTCTATATGCTCAATAATTCCTAAAATCATAACATCTTCACCGTCACTAACGGCATCTACATCTACCTCTATAGCATTATCTAAAAAACTCTCTAATAAAAGAGGCGTATCGGTAGATATATTAGTAGATGTGTTTTTTATATAATTCAATAGCTCATCTTTACTTCTAACTACCCTCATATGCTTACCTCCTATTACATAAGAAGGTCTAGCTATGACTGGATAGCTTATATTGTGCTCTATTTCTAATAACTCATCCAAACTTTTTAATGTATGATTGGATGATTGAGCAAAACCAATAGAACTAAGATAATCTCTAAATTTCTCTCTATCTTCAGTTAGTTTTATAATATTTACAGATGTACCTAATAAAGGCAATCCTTGCTGATTTAATGCACTTGTTAGATTTAATGGAGTTTGACCACCGAATTGTATCGCTATATATGAAGGTTGTTCTGTATCAACTATATCAAGAATTTTCTCTAATATAATTGGTTCAAAATAAAGCCTATTTGAAATATTAAAATCAGTTGAAATCGTTTCAGGATTACAGTTAATCATTATTGTTTCATAGCCCATATCTGAGGCAGCTAGAGCAGCATGCACACAACAGTAGTCAAACTCTATTCCTTGACCTATGCGATTAGGGCCACTTCCTATGATTAGAACTTTCTTTTTATTTGATGATTTTGATTCGCAGTAATTGGTGGAAAAATATGTAGAATAAAAATATCCAACTGATGTCATAAACTCTGCCGCACAGCTATCTACTGATCTAAATACAGCCTTAACTCCCTTATTTAAACGATATTTTCTAAAATCTAACTCTTTTATGCCTAAAAGCTCTCCAATTTTTTTATCAGAAAAACCCATCTGCTTTAGCCTTAAAACATATCCTTTTTCTAAGTTTAGCTCTTCGATATTATTTTGCGAGAAATTTTTAAGCTTTTTTTCTTCATCAATAATATCCTTTATCTGATATAAAAACCATTTATCTATAAATGTCAGTTCATTTATTTTATCTACGTTATATCCTAATCTAAAAGCATCAGCTATGTAAAAAATCCTTTTATGACTATTTTTTTGTAAAAGCTCCTCTAAGTCAATATTTTGTGAATTTTTATAACTAGTATCCAGTCCATTATAGCCATCTTCTAAACTTTGCAATGCCTTTTGTAAAGCACTTTGAAAATTCTGCCCAAGAGACATAACTTCACCTACAGACTTCATCTGAGTGCTTAATTCACCTGAGTCATCAGGGAATTTATCAAAATTAAACTTAGGTATTTTAATTACAACATAGTCAATACTAGGCTCAAACGATGCTGGCACTAAGGCCTGTAAATCCTCTTTATAAGATGTACTAACATCTATTGAGATATTTTCTAGGTCTGTATATACTTTATCCTTTGAAGTAATATAGTTTTCTATCTCATCTAGAGAATAGCCTATTGCAAGTTTAGTTGCAACCTTTGCTATAGGGAATCCTGTGGCTTTCGAGGCTAAAGCTGACGATCTTGAAACTCTCGGGTTCATTTCTATAACTACCATATCACCATTTTTAGGATTTATCGCAAATTGTACATTCGCCCCGCCTGTCTCTACTCCTATCTCCCGTAAAACATCAATGGATGCATCTCTCATTTTTTGATATTCCTTATCTGTGAGTGTCTGGGCAGGCGCTACAGTTATAGAATCTCCTGTGTGTATTCCCATAGGATCAAAATTTTCAATGCTACAAACTATAATGCAATTGTCCTTTTGGTCTCTAACCACTTCCATTTCGTACTCTTTCCAACCTATAAGTGACTGATCCAGCAACAGTTCTTTGGTAAGTGATAACTCCAATCCTTTTTTACAAACAGATAAAAATTCTTCTCTATTGTATACAACTCCTCCTCCAGCACCTCCCAAAGTAAAAGAAGGCCTCACGATTATAGGAAAGTCTAGCTTATCCAGCGAAGCCTCTGCTTGTTCGATGCTATGCACTATAAATGATTTAGCCATAGGCAAACCTATCTTATGCATGGAATCAGAAAAAAGCTGACGGCTTTCTGCTTTTTTTATAGACTCAGGCTTGGCCCCTATTATCTCTATATTCAAATCATCAAGAAAACCAGACTCAAATAACTCTAAAGTTATGTTTAATGCTGTCTGCCCTCCCATAGTCGGAAGTATCGCATCTGGCTTTTCTATATGAATAATTTTTTTAAGATAGTCAAG
This sequence comes from Gammaproteobacteria bacterium Psp_hYS2021, assembly GCA_963455285.1. Classification (GTDB taxonomy): domain Bacteria; phylum Pseudomonadota; class Gammaproteobacteria. Next base: position 915,624 of record OY734021.1, on the reverse strand, counting down.
TGTAATCGGCTCTACGTATATCTTGTCGACAAACTTAGGATCAGTCATTATTGTTACTGGGTTGGAGTTAAGTAAGATTACCTCATAGCCCTCTTCTTTCAAAGCCTGACATGCTTGGGTACCAGAATAATCAAACTCACATCCTTGCCCTATAGCTATGGGTCCTGATCCTATTATAAGAACTGAAGATATGTCATATCTTTTTGGCATATGAAACCTGCTTTTGTAAAAAAAGTTATTACATATTGTATTATTAAATTTTATATACATATGAATAATTATGAGTTTGTAGTCAATTATATTCAAAATTATTCAAAATACAATGATTATTTTGATTTTTTGTTCAAATTCTCATCTAAAGTTTGTCTTTAAGTATATTCTAAGTATACTTAAAGCAGCAGGTGTTATACCAAATAACCTGCTTGCAGATCCCAGTGTATCAGGCTTATTTTTGATAAGTAAGCCACTAACTTCATTCGATAGACCTTTAACTTTTGTATAATCTATATTTTCAGGTATTTTTATATTTTCTAAATGTATTAAGTTTTGCGCTTCTTCCTCTTGTCTTTTTATATATCCAGCATACTTTATTTCTGTTTCAATATACTTGACTATATTATCATCTATACTATCACCATCTATACCATCATTTATTTTGGATATATTTTCATTTTTTGTTTTTTTTGTATTTGAAATAACATCTTTAATCATAGAAAAAGAAAACTCAGGCCTTTTTATTAAATCGTACAAACTATATTCCCTTGATAAATTTATACCCTTCTCTTTTATATATGAGTACTCTTTCGTATCTGGATATATAAATCTTTTATGAAAAAAGTTCGTCATTTTTTCTATTTTTTCTTTTTTAGTAGAAAACTTTCTCCATTTCTCATCATTAATAAGAGAATATTTCCTAGCGATATGCGTAAGTCTCATATCCGCATTATCCTGTCTTAACAGTAGTCTATATTCAGACCTACTAGTAAACATCCTATATGGCTCTATGACTCCATTTAATGTAAGATCATCTATCATAGTACCTATATAAGATTGGCTCCTTAATAAAATAAGAGGTTCTTCTTCACGAATAGATAAAACTGCATTTATACCAGCTAATAGCCCTTGGGCTGCTGCCTCTTCATATCCTGTGGTTCCATTTATCTGACCTGCAAAATAAAGACCAGATATGCTTTTAGTTTCAAGAGTTTTTTTCAATTCTCTAGGGTCAAAATAATCATACTCTATAGCATAGGCAGGGCGTATGATATTAGCATTTTCAAACCCTTTTATACTTCTTACAAAATCAAGCTGTACCTCAAAAGGCAAACTACTGGAAAGCCCATTAGGATAAACCTCATAACTATTTAAACCCTCAGGTTCAACAAAAATATTATGCGATTTTCTATGTGCAAATCTAACTATCTTGTCTTCTATAGATGGGCAATATCTTGGACCTACAGAAGATATAGAGCCTGAATACATAGCAGAGCTTTTTAAGTTAGATTCTATAATATTATGTGTATTTTCATTTGTAGATGTTACATAACAAGGAATTTGCCTAGGATGAAGCGAATTATCATTCCAATATGACATCGTAGGCCTTGGATAGTCAGATAGTTGAATATCCATGGACTCAAAATTCAAAGATCTATGGTCAAGTCTGGGAGGTGTTCCTGTCTTTAATCTATTTTGAGGCAGTTTTAATTCTCTTAAAAATAGAGACAGATGCTTAGCATTAGAGTCTCCTGCTCTACCAGCTTCGTACTGCTTATGCCCTATATGAATTTTACCAGATAAAAATGTCCCTGCTGTTAATATTATCTTTTTAGCATAAAATACTATGTTATTTGTTGTTTTTACACCTATAGCAGAATCCTTTTCACATATTATCTCATCGACAGGCTGTTGAAATATGGTTAAAAATTCTAATTCAAATAACTTTTGGATAATAGCTTGGCGATATAGCTGGCGATCACATTGAGCCCTTGTTGCCTGTACAGCTCCTCCTTTACTTGCATTTAATGTACGTACTTGTATAGATGCTAAGTCGGTCGCTTGTGCCATTATACCACCAAAGGCATCTACCTCTTTTACTAAATGTGTCTTACCTATACCACCTATGGAGGGGTTACAGGACATTTGGCCTATAGTATCTATATTATGTGTCAATAATAAAGCCTTTGCCTTCATTCTAGAAGCTGCTGCTACCGCTTCTATACCTGCGTGCCCTCCTCCTATTACTATCAAATCATACTTATACATATAGAATTTAAATAACTTTTTGTAATTTAATTTTCTATATGCTAACAGTTTGAATTAGTTTATCAACTAAAATATACTACTTGAAAATATCAATAGATAAGGCAATCCTATAATTAGCAAGACCGTAAGATATATAAAGCCAAAAATACCTCCTAAAACCCAGAATTTTGAAGACTCTATATAGCCACTACCAAAATACGCAGGAGATGGGCCAGTTCCATATGGAGTTAAAATACCCATTAGACCTAAAGAGCCACATAATAACATAGTTATAATCGGTAAAGGCATTCCTTGTATATTAAGCGCTATTGATATAAATATAGGCAATAAAGCTGTAACATGTGCTGTTACACTTGCAAAAAAGTAATGAGCTACGAAAAAGATAATAGTCATATATACCAAAATAGAAGTAATTGAAAATCCTTCAAGAAATCCAGAAACATTACCACCAAGCCAGCTTAAAAAGCCTATAGTTCTTAAACCTCCAGCTAAACTTACCAGTGTAGCAAACCATATAAAAATATTCCAAGCCTCTTTATTACCAACTACATCTTTCCAGTTTAAAACTCCTGTTAAAAGCATTATTGAAAGAGCCAAAAGAGCGACTGTAGTCGAATTAATACCTAGTCTGCCACCAAAAATCCACAACACTAAAGCAAGTGAGGCACTAAGCAACATAATAATCTCTTTACTCGATATTGGTCCCATACTTTTTAACTCTTTATCTGCCCAACTAGAAGCCTCAGGGAAGCTATTTTGAGTAGGCGGATAAACTAGATAAGTAATAATAGGAACTAACAATAATAACAGCAAAGTAACAGGTAATAGCGCTAAAAGCCATGTTCCCCAAGAAATTTCTATACCTAGTTCTCCTGTCATCATAGGTAATGCTAATAAGTTTGGTGCCAAAGCAGTATAAAACATACTACTAGTAACACAGGTTGTAGCTAGGGCTACCCACATAAGATAAGAACCAATTTTCCTGGGTTCATTATCAGGAGTAGAGCCATACATCTCAGGTATATTTTTTATAACAGGATATAGTGTCCCTGCACTTCTGGCTGTATTGGAAGGAATAAAAGGCGCTAAAACTAAGTCAGAAAAGCCTATAGCATAGCCAAGACCTAATGCGCTCTTACCTAATTTTTTAATCAGTACTAATGCTACTCTCTTACCTAAGCCTGTTGTCTGATAACCTTTGGCAAACATGAACGCAGCAAATATAAGCCATACAACTCCATTTGAAAATCCACCTAAAGCCCAATTTCTTGATATAGTAGCTGGATTCCCTGTTGCTCCTTCTGGCACTACAAACTGAAATAAAGCAATTATTACTACTCCTAAAAGACCAGCTAAGGCAGGTGGTATAGGCTCTAAAATCAAAGCTAAGACCACACCAAAAAACACAGCCAAGTAGCCCATAGCACTAGGTGTAAGCCCTTCTGGCACTGGTAGTAAATACACAATTAATGCCCCTAGTATTGGAACTATGTATTTATATTTCGGTACTTCCATTTTATTTTTCTCCTTATTTTTATACTACATAATTAAAATAGGTATTAACTAATTGATTATAAACAACTAATCAATTACCCAACGACTAAAGTAAATAAATAAGCTATGATTACACAGTGTATTTATTATGATTAATCTTTATGGAACCGTGGGAAAATGGCATTTTCTATTATTAGGTTAAACATTGTATTAGATATGTATGTTTATGCTTTACGAAATGAAGCACAGATACAGACATACAAGCAAGAAATACAGTTTTTGTAAAAATATAGAAAAATATATAATTTTCTACAGTGTCCGTATAGATTACAATTAAAGCAATACCATCACGGTGCGGCCTTATCATACACTAACCACACTATAATATTTTTACATCCCTAGAGAAGTTTTTACTCTTATATAATTGTACCGCTCGTAGAATTCAATGTCAATAATTCAATGTCAATAATTTATGATATATAAGATAAACTTATCTATAATTTGTTATACATATTCTCAATAAAAGAGTCAATAACTAAATAAATAAACTCATATATTGCCTCAACGATATAAATAATATTCTTTTATCGGCTTAACACTGACCCATGTTTTATGTCTTAGCGATTTATTTTCTATAAGCTCTGCTAAATTATACGATGATATTATTCTAGAATTGCTTTTAACTAAAGGGTGCATTAGGACTTGCTCAATGAATATTTTGGCTTTATCACCTAAGCATAATATAAAAGAATTTGACTTAAAATTCCTAAATAGAGGAATAAAGCTCTCCACAGCAGAATGAAAATCATTATATTTTGACTTTTTTAATATAGGAAATTTAAACCTCTCTTTTCTAATAGGCTCAAGGCTTACTCCCATTTTAACTAGTAAACTATCTAATACTTTTATTTGAGAATTTATAGCATTTATATCTGCTATATCTGCCACTAAAAACAAATCATCCCATAATCTCACTTCAAAATAACAATAGTATTCATCAGGGATAGATTTATCTATATTTTCGTTATTATCAAATTCTTTTTTCTCACTGTTCAAGTCAGATAAAGCATTTATTTTATTTATAGAGTCATTTACTTTTGATTTTTTAGTTATAGCTTCTTTTGTTGTATCATGGTCAAAAACTACGTTCTGTGCAGGTACTTTTGTAGAATATTTCTTATCTTTCGATAGCTCTGACGACTTGACATTCTCCGCAGATAATGAAGGATACAAAAACCATCTATCTATACCTAGCAAACTAAGACACTGTGCTTGTGATTTATTCAAATCACAAGCTTTTAACTTACTCTTTTCAAGAGGCATAATTTAATTTAGCGCAAATACATATGCAATTAAACTTTTGTAAAAAATTAATAAGTCCATTCGTTAACTTTTATACTCATCCATAGGAGGGCATGAACATATCAAATTACGGTCACCATAAGTATTATCTACTCTATTGACAGGAGGCCAATATTTATCTCCTTTATGAGCCTTAGGTAAGATAGCATCTTTGATCGAATATGAATAAGGCCATTCCACTACATCGAATATAGTATGCGGAGCATTGGAAAGTAAGTTATTATCTTTAAGTGAAGTGTCTTTTTCTACTTCCTTAATCTCCTGGCGTATATCTATCATGGCATCACAGAACCTATCTATCTCGTATTTTGACTCTGACTCAGTTGGCTCAACCATCAATGTTCCTGCTACAGGAAAGGACATAGTTGGCGCATGAAAACCATAATCTATTAGTCTCTTTGCTATATCTTCAACACTAATTCCGGATGTTTGTTTAAATCCTCTGATATCAACTATACACTCATGTGCAACCAAACCATAGTCTCCTTTATACAGTATTGAATAGTAAGGAGAAAGCCTCTTAGCTATGTAATTAGCATGTAAGACTGCTACAAGAGTAGCCTTATATAATCCTCTCAGACCCATCATAATAATATACATATAGGATATTATTAATATCAGAGGTGAGCCATAAGGCGCTCCTGATACAGTATTGTATGGTTGGTCATACGCCACATCTTTATCTTCATGTAACCAAGGATGAGACGGTAAAAATGGCTCTAAATGCCTAGCAGCAGCTATAGGCCCCATACCAGGGCCTCCTCCTCCATGAGGTATAGAAAATGTTTTATGCAAGTTCAAATGCATTACATCTACCCCTAAGTCCGAAGGCCTACTCAATCCAACTAACGCATTTAAGTTTGCTCCATCCATGTAAACTTGTGCACCATACTCATGAGTTAATTTAGTTAGAGTATGCATATCTTCATTATAAATACCATAAGTTGATGGGTAAGTGATCATTATACAAGCTACTTCATTTTTATATTGATTCAGCTTCTGCTTATAATCAAATATATCTATAGTGCCATCGTCTGAAACTTTAACAGGTACAACTTTCATACCAGCTAAAGAAGCACTAGCAGGGTTTGTTCCGTGAGCAGAAATAGGTATCATACAAATATTTCTATTTGCTTCCCCTTTACTTAGATAATAATTCCTAATTGTCAATAGTCCTGCATATTCTCCATTTGCACCAGAGTTTGGTTGCATGGAAAAAGCAGGTAATCCTGTTATCTCACATAAACTATCTTGAAGAGACTGTATTAGCTTTTCATATCCTTGAGCTTGGTCTGACGGAACTAAAGGGTGAATATCTGTAAAACCGCTCCATCCAATTGCTGTCATTATGCTAGCTGCATTTAGCTTCATGGTGCATGAACCCAAAGGAATCATACACTTATCTAGAGAAAGATCCCTATCCTTTAACATTTTAAGATACCTCATAAGCTCTGTTTCACTACTATACTTACGAAACACCTCCTGTGTTAAATAATTATCACTTCGTAGTAATTGCTCCGGCAGGCCTTTTGTCTTAATTTCTCCTTTAATTAAGTTATCAAAGGAATGACTCAATGAGAAACACTGCAATATCGCATATATATCTTCTAAAGTAGTTGTTTCGTCTAATGCTATAGTTAGGATTTTACCTTTGCAGTAAACATTGTACCCTGCGTTATTTAAGCGACTTAATACGACTTTTGTATCGACTCTCTCAACGCTTATGGTGTCAAACCAATATTTATTTATAACCTTGCAAGATATACTATTTAACCCCTCTGCCAAAGTGCACGCCAGAGAATATATACGATTTGCTATATGCTCTAATCCTGCCTTACCATGATGTATGGCGTAAGCTGTCGATAAAGTCGCTAAAAATGCTTGTGCAGTACATATATTCGATGAAGCTCTTTCACGCCTAATATGTTGTTCTCTGGATTGTAAGCTCAGTCTATAGGAAGGAGCCCCTCTTTTATCTATTGATTGACCAACTAATCTACCTGGTATAAGTCTTTTATATTCTTCTAAACAAGATAAAAATCCTGCATGAGGACCACCGTATCCAAGCGGTAACCCAAATCTTTGAGTAGAGCCCACAGATATATCAGCTCCACAATCACCAGGTGGTTTGAGCATAATCAGCGACATAAGATCAGCTGCAATTATACTTATCATTTCTTGGCTTTTGCAAGAGTCTATAACTGACTTTAAGTCATATACTTCACCTGAGGTTGAAGGATACTGTAAAACTGCCGCAAAACAATCCTTAGCCTCAGATATATCATACCTAAAGCCTATTTTTAAATCTATTCCTCTGGCTTTTAATCTAGTTCTCAAAACAGCTATTGTCTGAGGATGTGCATCTCTATCAACAAAGAGATGAGGCTTTATATCTCCTTTAACATTTGATTCTAAATAAGCTCTTGCCATAAAAGCCGCCTCTGCTGCTGCTGTAGATTCATCCAGTAAAGAAGCATTTGATATATCTAACTTAGTTATCTCGGAAATCATTGTTTGAAAATAAAACAGCATTTCCAACCTACCTTGTGATATCTCTGGTTGATATGGAGTATATGAAGTGTACCAGCCTGGTTGTTCGAAAATGTTGCGCCTCACAACTTCAGGCATAATTGACGCATGATAGCCTTTACCTATATATGATTTCTTTATCTCATTGTGCTTAACTAGCTTTCGTATATGCTCCATAGCCTCCATTTCTGAGAGAGGTTTATTTAGATTAGGTACTTCTTCACTCAGAATCGTAGGAGGTATAGCATGCTCAATAAAATCATCTAAGTTGCTATAGTTTAAAAATGTAAGCATCTCAGAGATATCTTTTTCTGAGGAGCCTATATGCTTATTGGAAAAGTCATCTATATTAGTAGGAAATCTCATTAGATTATTCATTTATTATTTCTCCATAGTTAAAAATATATATATATTTACTTACAGTTTTGATATTAAATTTATTACCTTTGCTACTTACAGTACCTACTAGAGACAAATGGCATTTTTTCAATTTGACACAATACCTTATTCTCCCTTATCAGCGCATATATAGGTCTCTCTCCCTTGGCATACTCTATATTTACATACGCCATAGCCACTGGTTTTCTTAATAAAGGGCTCATTGTCCCACTAGTCACATAACCTATATTTTCATCAGCATCATTGCATAAAACAACATCTTTTCTCATTGGTATATTAAACTCATTTGTCAAGCCTATACGCTTTTTAGTAATTCCAATTGCTTTCTGTTCTAATATAACGTCCCCTCCTATAGCCGGTTTTTGATCTAATGTTTTCCTAGAAAACATAGAAATTGCTGCTTCTACTGGAGTAGTTTCCTCGGTCAAATCATTTCCATAAAGACATAAACCAGACTCTAATCTCAGAGAATCCCTAGCCCCAAGCCCACAAGGCACTACTTTTAACTCAATAAGCTTATTAACAAACTCAACGACCTTGCTATCAGGTATAGATATTTCAAAACCATCTTCTCCTGTATAGCCCAAACGAGAAATATAAATATCTTCTTCAAAAAATTTCTCTGCAATAGAATCCATAAATTTCAAACCACTAAGAGATGGAAACATCTCATACATCACTTTAGCACTATCGACGCCCTGAACTGCGACTAGACTAATTTTCTCGGTAGGTTCTACTACAAAATTATTTAAGTATTTCTTTAGATGACTTAGTACTTGAGTTTTTCTACTTGCATTTGAAACTAAAAAGAAATCATCATTTCTCCTTGTAATAATCAAATCATCAATAATTCCACCATTTTCATTTAAAATATACCCATACTTAGCTTTACCTGGATTCAAAGAAGCAATATCCATAGGAAATACATTTTCTATTTCTTTGATTACAACTTCATCTACATAATCCTTTCTTATCATGCTTAAATCCTTTGGTTTTATAATAGTTTGTAGCATATGAGATATGTCAAACAAACCACAAGACTCCCTTACCACAAAGTGTTCTTTTAACACGCCTGCTGTATACTGAACAGGTAGCCAATAGCCGGCAAAGCCAACCATTTTAGCTCCTTTTGATATATGCCAGTCATATAATGCAGTTTTGTTTAATGATGTGTCAGTACTCATAGTTAATTTAGTTTTAAGTAAAAAATAAAATAACTGCAATAAAAAAACTTATCACAGTAAAATAATAAATGGGTAGCAGTAAAATGTTAATTAAAGTATGAATATGAAAATTAATAACTTTAAAACTGCTAAAAATTGCTAATATCGCAGGCATATTATACCACTATTATAATAGCTATAATAGCGTTATACAGTTTTGAAACGAAAATGCATTGAGTTATTAAAGGTAAAGTACCTCTTTAGAGTATTTTATTATTGTTATTTATCGCATAGAGCTATATACTTATATTATAGTTTTTTACTTTTTATAAACATATGATAAAAATATCTTTGTCATATTTTTTCAATATTACTAATTTACTTTTAATAACTAAAATTTTTTAAGCTAGGAAATTTATTTTAGATAAATAATTTTTATGAAAGATACTTTATCTACTAATCCCAAAGACTCAAAAAATAAACATCTTAATTTTTCTGACTTTGGATTATCCAATGTAATGCTTACCGCTATAAGAAAAAAAGGATATGAGGAGCCAACTCCCATTCAAGCTGAAATAATTCCAAAGCTCTTACAATCCAAATCATCTATCCTCGGGCAAGCACAAACTGGAACAGGTAAAACAGCTGCTTATAGCATACCTATAATTGAAAAAATAAATGTCAATGACTCTAATATTCAGGTGTTAATACTAGCTCCTACTAGAGAACTTGCGCTGCAGATTACAACCGAAATAAACTCATTCAAAGGCCATAAAAAAATAGCAGTAGCACCGATTTATGGAGGTCAGTCCTTTAATGAGCAACTAATTCGTATTCAAAAAGGTGTCCAAATAGTTATAGGTACGCCTGGGCGAGTCCTAGATCATCTAACTAGAAATACATTAAATATTGAACATGTAACTACCGTGGTGTTAGATGAAGCAGATGAAATGCTAGGAATGGGTTTTATAGAGGATATAAATAAAATCCTATCTCATGTAAATGAAAATAGACAACTATTGCTTTTTTCAGCTACAGTTCCACATGGATTAAAGCTAATTATAGAAAAATACATGGGTAACTATGAACATGTAGTTATTTTATCTGAAAGCCTTACCACTGACTTAGTAGAACAAATTTATTTTGAAATATCTCCTTCTAATAGAATGGAAGCATTGTGTCGAATAATCGATATGAGTGAATTCTTTTACGGTATAGTATTTTGTAATACAAAAATGGAAACTGACAATATCGCATCAGAGCTTGTAAAAAGAGGCTTTCGAGCGGAAAGATTACATGGCGATGCTTCACAAGCTCAAAGAGAAAAAATACTACAACTGTTTAAAGAAAAAACTGTAAATATTCTAGTTTCTACAGATGTTGCAGCCAGAGGTATAGATGTAAGTAACTTAACCCATGTTGTAAACTATTCTTTACCTTATAATCCTGAATCATATATTCATCGCATAGGTAGAACAGGTAGAGCAGGCAGACAAGGTCAAGCTATTACTTTTGTATCATCAGAAGAAAGCAGAAAGCTATCAAGCATAGGTCATTCTATAAATACAAGCATTGTAAAGAAAAACTTCCCTACAGTAAAAGAAATGCTTGAAATCAAGATTAATCGTATCAAAAAAGAGTTAAGTCAAATACTAGAGACCAACAACTTTATAAGCTACCAGCAATTAGCAATGGAACTATTGGAGGAAACCGATCCAAAGTCACTAGTTGCAGCTATGTTACGGTTTTCATTTCAAGAGCAATTTGAGGAATCTAGTTATGAAGAAATACCCTCTGCTAGTGCTTCGTCCGATGGATATACAAATCTATTCTTTGCTATGGGCTCCAACCATGGCATGACTCAAAATAAAATAATAGAAACCATTTCTAAAGACACAGGCATTCCTAAACATTTATTTTCAAATACCAAAGTGCTAGCCGACTTTTCATTTTTTATGGTCGTTTCAGAACAAGCTAAAAACATATTAGACCATTATGAAAATATCGCGCTAAAGTCAGCCAGTCGCATTCCATTAGTAAGATCTGCATATAGAAAATCTGAGCGCAAAGACAATTTTAAGAGATAATCAAGCCGATCTATTGGTAAGTTATTAGTTAAATAGATATTAGCTAACTTGCCAATAAAACCCAGCCGTCTTTATTATTAGTTTCTATAAGAGAAATGGGGTTGTAATAATTTGATGAGTTTGAAAAGTGACTTTGAATTTCTGATGCTTGTTCAGATAATATACCTGATAAAACCATTATACCTTGATAAGATAAATGCTTTATAAATAAGTCTTTTAGTTCCATCAATACCCTACTGAATATATTGGCGATGATAATATCAAATTTTTCATCTGTAACCAATTGTTCTTGCCTACATAGCTTAGTTTGCGATAAATTTATTTTATTGCGAACCAGATTATTTTTTGTAGCCTCCAAAGCTAAAATATCATGATCTAAAAAACAAGCGGATTTTGCACCTAATTTTAACGCACAAATACCTAAAATTCCTGTACCACAACCAAAATCAAATATGGTTTTATCAGATATATCTATTTTAGTGAGATAATCAAGACACATAGAAGTCGTTGGATGGGAGCCACTGCCAAAAGCAAGCCCCGGATCCATAACTATAAAATGCCTTTTGTTGATGACTTTATCCTCCTGTGAAAGTCCTAAAAAAATATGGCTTGGATAAATCGTAAGATTATCATTGATTTTTATTTCTTTTGCATCGATTAAATATTCCCTCTCCCAGAGCCTTCCTTTTATAACTTCAAAATATAAGTCTTTATAAGCATCATTTAGATTGCCTGCCACATAAGCTCTTCTAGTCAGTTCAGATTCTATATATTCACGCTCAAAATCTACACTAAAGAGCACTTCTACTTTAATAAACTCCTGATCCCAAAGAATAATCTCACCTGGAACAGGCTCATAGATAGGCTTAGAATCTTCATCTTCAAGTATAGAAATACTCAAAGCTCCCATTTGCCATAATATCCCTTCAATATGTTCAATATTTAGCTTATTTACATAGCAGTTCATTTGTAAAAAATCTAGTGGTGCTTGGGTATTGTTATTATTTATTTTATTACTCATCTTTTTATTTTTTATTTTGGCCTACTTTATTATAATAAACAAAGAAAAGTGAATTATAAACATTCTAATCTTTCATAATTTAGTATAATACTACACTTATAAGCATTTTAATGCCTTTTCTTTGTAAAAGTGCATAGACCATAATATAATACCAAAAAATGAAAAAACTATTTGACTTTTGTTCTCGAGTGCAAGTACCTTTTGCTTTATCTATATATTTTTATGCAGCATTAAGCTCTTCTGCTGGAGCTAGCTCTAGTTTATTTGGCCCAACTATACTACATATCATAGGTAATATTCTATTGTCTTTGTCTCTTCTTATAGGGTTTAGAGATTACATTAATGTAAAATTTGTGGCTTTAATTAGTGTAGTCTTAGCTACCCTAGTTGAAACATTACAGATTTTAAATCCGAATAGAACACCTGATATACAAGACTTTATTGCCAATTACTTAGGTCTTATTATAGGCTTTGGATTATATTACTTAGGTATAAAAAATATATTTTTATCGCTTTTAGAAGACAAAAAAAATAAACTAAATTAAACCATAAAGTGGACAAGTGCTTTACATGTAAGTTTTGAAAAATATTTGCTTTGATAAAGTAATGAAATTAATGAAATTTTTATAATTTATAGGGAATGTAGGAGTAACACTTTTTGCATGAAAATGGGAATTTATTGGAATAAATAAAAATTAGATTCAACACTTGCATAAATAAATATGATTGCTTATTCACAGCTAAAGGAGCTTCTAAGCCTACACAAGAATAATAGCCTTCACTCAATCTCTAAAGTGAATGCATATATGATAAACGCGAATCATTGCTCTCTAACCTTATTACTGCTCACTTCGAGAAACTCATGTCATTCTCCAATATTCGCATAGCATAAAAGTGTACTCTAAATGTAAAATACTGTAATTTTTATTGACAGATATTATCTTATAATGTAAAAATGCTGAATAATTTTGTAATGTATACGTATAATTAATATATATATAATTTCAAAGTTAAAAACAAAAAGCAATTTTCTTAATTAATCTAAAGGATGAAGACATGTTAAGTCGCCACGATAAAATTAACTTTATAAAAAAATATAAAATAATCTTATTTAGTTTACTTTTTCTTACCAATACTGCTTTTGGACAAGAAACTACAATTTCAATAGAAAATGGCACCGCCACTGTAAATAGAATAGCTGAATTTAATCGACCATGGGCGATTCTAGAGCTAGAGCCTAATAGATTTTTAGTAAATGAACGAGGCGGTAATTTATTTATATTACAAGCAAATGGAGAAAAAACACAAGTAGAGTTAGGTGAACTAGAGCATGAGATATATGCAAGAGGACAAGGAGGTTTTCTCGGCCTTGCTAAACACCCTGAATATAATGAAAATGGATGGGTATATATGAGCTACTCAGGCTTAGCAAATAGCTCTAATGCAAGTACTATATTGATTAGATTTAAAATAAATAATAATCAAATGCAAGATATAGAAACTCTATTTGTAAGTGATCCAGGCTCAACTACAAGGCATTTTGGCTCAAGAATAGTTTTCGATAACGATGGATATGTATATTTAGGTCTTGGCGACAGAGGGAATAGACCTCTAGCTCAAGAGCTAAGTAGCCATTTAGGCTCTCTAATAAGACTTAATGATGACGGCTCTATACCAAGTGATAACCCATTTATGGACAACAATCAGAGAAGAGAAATATACTCATATGGGCACAGAAATATACAAGGATTATTTTATGATTCTGAAAATGATGCAATTTATGCACATGAACATGGCCCCAGGGGCGGAGATGAAGTAAATCTAATAAAAAGAGGTGTAAATTACGGCTGGCCAGAAGCTACGTACGGAATCGGCTATTCAGGATTTAGAATATCCGATAATCAAACACTAGAAGGCACAGAAGACCCTCTTTTTTACTGGGATCCATCCATAGCTCCTTCTGGCTTTACCATATACTCAGGTAAGCTTTTTGAACCTTGGAAAGGCTCATTTTTAGTAGGTGCATTAAAGTTTGGTGTTATATCTAGGCTAATTTGGGACAGCAATAATACTAAATTAATCGAAGAAGAAAGAATATTAGATGGTGAATATGGCAGAATTAGAGATGTATATGAAGATAGCAATGGCTATATATACTTTTTAACTGACTTATCAAATGGAGCAGTTTATAGGCTAACTCCAGAAAATTAATTCTAATTATAAAAAAAAATACAAATATATATAATTTGAATATATTATAATAGTTAGTTTATTAATAAGCTAACTATTTTTTATAAATAAAACGGCGGTAGCATATGAAGCTTCTAAACTTTATCTCCTCTAAAATAGCCTTAGTAGCATTTACATTTTTAGGTATAACCCTAGTATCGTTTGTTTTAATACGTCTATTGCCCGGAGACCCTATATTGGTCATGAGTGGTGAAAAAGGTATTTCCGAAGAAAGATATGAGCAATTGAGAGCAGAGCACGGTCTAGATGAACCAATAATTTCACAGTATTTTATCTATCTTGGTAATGTCCTACAAGGTAATTTAGGCAAAAGTATTGTAACTCAAGTAGACGTGCTCGATGAATTTATGCAGTTATTCCCTGCAACTGTTGAGTTAGCTTTATTTGCTATCTTGATAGCTATTTTTATAGGAATACCAGTTGGAATACTTGCAGCTATAAAGAAAGGCTCTATATTTGACCATGGTGTCATGGCAATATCACTTACAGGCTATTCTATGCCTATCTTCTGGTGGGCTCTTTTAATGATAATATTGTTTTCCAATACGCTAGATTTACTACCTGTCTCAGGCAGAATATCATTGATATACTATTTCGAGCCTATAACAGGATTTATGCTTATTGATTCTTGGCTATCAGGTCAAGAAGGTGCATGGCAGTCAGCTCTATCTCATCTAATTTTACCCTCATTTGTATTATCTACTATACCAACGTCCATAATATCAAGGCAAACAAGGAGCGCTATGATAGAGGTTATGCAAGAAGATTTTATCAAGACAGCAAAAGCAAAAGGGTTAAGACCTAGTAGATTAATAATAGTACATGCTCTGCGAAATGCAATGTTAACTATTATAACTGTTATCGGATTATCTGTTAGTTTATTACTGACTGGGGCTATATTGACTGAAACAATTTTTTCTTGGCCAGGAATTGGCAAATGGATGGTCGAGGGCATTTTTAGAAGAGATTACCCTATAGTACAAGGAGGCTTAATATTGATTTCCTTAACAGTTATGTTAGTTAATCTTACAGTTGACCTAAGCTATGGAATAATTGACCCTAGAGTTATGTTAGGCAAAAAAACATAAATATCACTTAATTAACTTATTATGAGTTTACTAGCGCTCAAGTTAAACTTTTATAAACTATACTATATACATAAAAACTAATATATAAAATTATTTAAGAAGGAATTGTAATAAGTGTCAAATAATGAAATAATTGATAACAATCAGCTAGAATCTGCTCAAGAAGATGCAGAAAAACTGATACATAAAAGTGAAGAAAAATGGAAAGATAGGTTTCTAGAAGGATGGATTATATACAAACGAAATAAAGGCGCTTTAATAGGCACTTATGTTGTTGCATTAGTCTTGATAATGGCTATTTTTGCTAATATAATAGCTCCGCACTCACCTATAGAACAATCCTATGACCATATATTATCTCCACCTGTGTGGCAAGACGGTGGCAACTGGCAATTTATACTTGGAACTGACAGTGTAGGAAGGGATATTTTATCTAGATTGATACATGGGTCAAGATATTCCTTATATGTAGGTTTAATAATTATCCTTTTATCGTCATTTACAGGCATTACTTTAGGCTTAACAGCAGGCTTTTTTGGTGGGTTTGTAGAACTTATGATAATAAGAGCTATGGATATAATCCAAGCATTTCCTAGTCTTTTACTTGCCTTAGTAGTAGTTGCTATATTGGGACCAAGCCTTGAAAATAGTATGCTTGCTATAGCATTGGTATTAATTCCAGGTTTCGTAAGAATAACTAGAGCTCAAGTTTTATCAGAAAAATCAAAGGACTACGTAGCTGCAAGTCGTATACTTGGCTCTAGTAATCTGCGAATAATGTTTATAAGCATATTACCAAACTGTATGCCTCCTCTAATAGTGCAAAGTACCCTAAATTTTTCATCTGCTGTTCTAGAGACCGCAGCACTTGGCTTTCTAGGAATGGGCGCCCAACCTCCTGCTCCGGAATGGGGAACTATGCTTGCAGAAGCAAGGGAATTTATTTTATCAGCATGGTGGGTTGTCACATTTCCTGGGTTAAGTATTCTCATCACTGTTTTATCAATAAATTTAATAGGTGATGGGCTAAGAGATGTCTTAGACCCCAAGTCCAAAAGATAACTTACAAAAATATAGTCCATGAGTACAGAAACAAATCAAAAACAAGACTTTTTGCCAGAGAACACTTTACCAGAAAATGTTCTATCAAAAAATACTTTATTAAAAGTAGAAAATCTATCTATTTCTCTACCATCTCGCTCAGAGCGTACACTGGCTGTGAACAATGTAAACTTCAAGCTTAATCAATCCGAAATACTATGTATAGTAGGAGAGTCAGGCTCAGGCAAATCAATGATAGCTAACTCTATAATGAGCCTTTTGCCACAAGGCATAGAAGTTATTAATGGTAAAATATGGTTTGATAATAAAGAACTTGTAAGCCTAAAAGAAAAAGAAAAAGTAAAGCTAAGAGGCCCTGAGATAGCAATGATATTTCAAGAGCCAATGACTGCATTAAACCCGCTAATGACAATTGAAAATCAATTAAATGAGTCTTTAATAGAACATAAAATATATAAAAATAAAAAACAATGCTCTAGCAAAATAGACTCTATGTTATTAGATGTAGGTCTAACTGACTTAAAGCGAATTAGAAAATCCTATCCTTTTAATTTATCCGGCGGTCAACGCCAGAGAGTAATGATAGCTATGGCTCTTTCTCTATCACCTAAAATTTTAATAGCTGATGAACCCACTACTGCTTTAGATGTGACAACACAAGCACAAATCCTAAATCTGATAAAATCTTTACAAAATAAATATCATATGGGAGTTATATTTATTACCCATGACTTTGGTGTAGTAGCTGATATATCAGATAGAATTATAGTTATGGAAAAAGGTGTAATGGTAGAAGAAGGTACTCATGATAACGTATTAAATAACCCAGAACACTCCTATACCAAAATGCTTATTTCTGCGGTACCTCACGTTACTTTTAAAGATACAAAAATCGACAATATATCTGAAGAGAATAATTCACAAGATATTAAAGCACAAAGCAATGACTCCAAAGACAATAGCATACTAAAAATTCAAAACCTCTGTAAGTCATATGCAACTTCGTCTTTTTCGTCTTTATTCAAAATATTATTAAATAAGGCATTACATAAAAAAGCACCTACTAATGCAGTAGATAATATATCTTTTAATATAAATAAAAATGAAATAGTCGGATTAGTAGGTGAATCAGGCTCAGGAAAAACCACTGTAGGCAGGTGTATTGTAAAGCTATTATCCTACAACTCTGGACTTATAAGTTTTCAAGATACAGATATAAAACAATTCATCGGCAAAAAAAATAAAAACTATTGTAAAAACGTGCAAATGATATTCCAAGACCCATATGCATCACTAAATGCTAGACATAGAGTAGGTGATATAATTGCAGAAGGACCTCTAATACTTGGTTTATCTAGGTCAGAAAGCTGGAAAAGAGCAGAAAAATTACTACTTGAAGTTGGCTTACCTAAAGAGTCCATGAAACTATATCCTCATGAATTTTCAGGAGGGCAAAGACAAAGAATAGGAATAGCTAGAGCACTGGCTGTAAATCCTTCATTAATCATAGCTGATGAACCAGTATCAGCTCTAGATGTTTCTGTACAGGCAAAAGTTTTAGATTTGTTACTAAAAATAAAACAAAAAACTGGTATATCTATGCTTTTTATCACACATGACTTAAGAGTTGCAGCTAAACTATGTGATAAAATAATAGTTATGAATCAAGGTGTCGCAGTTGAAATAGGCACGACCAAAGAAATATTCTTAAACCCAAAAGAAAGCTATACAAAGCTACTAATAGACTCAATACCTGGTCAAAAATGGAATCCTGTCGTTTCTCTGTCTTATTAAAGAAAGATAATTATATTCTAGTATTAATATGAAAAAAAATTATGAAGATCTCTTATTAGGCAATAATCTCTGGTGTACTGGTAAAATAAAAGAATCTCCTGATTATTTTGATAAGTTTACTAAACAAAAACCGCCTTTTTTATTTATAGGGTGCTCTGACAGCCGTATGCCTATAGAGCTTATAACAAATAGCGAGCCAGGTGAGATATTTGTACATAGAAATATAGCTAATCAAGTTTCTCTAACTGATATAAATACTCTTGCAGTATTAGAATTTGCTATTTTTACTCTAAAAATAGAGCATATTATAATTGGCGGGCATTATGCTTGTGGTGGCATAGAAGCTGCATACTTAGACTCTGCAGAAGGTATAGTTAGTAACTGGATAGATCCTATCAGGGCTTTAATAATTGATAACATAGATGAATTGGAGAAAATTAAAAACTATGATGCCAAATTAAGAAGAATTTCAGAGTTAAATGTTCTTGAGCAGGTTAAAAATTTATTTAAAATAAACTTTATACAAAAGTATATAAAAATGAATCCTTTATCCCTCAGAATACACGGATGGATAACTGATTTTAGTAATGGAAAGATAAATGAACTATCACTTACAATTTATAAATGGAAAAAACAAGGCATAATACCAAGTAAGTATTAATTTATAATTCTAGTTATTTATAGTGATTATGAGTAAAGTTATTTTAATTATAAGTGGAAGGAATGGCATAGGAAGAGCTTTAGCTGATAGCTTGTATAATAGAAAAGATTATAAAATATATGCTACCTCCAGATCTCCAAAAGAATCAAGCTCTCCTTACCCATTTTTATACTTAGACGTATTCGACCAAAGTAGCATTGATAATGTTATAAGTGAAATTATTTATAAAGAAAAACGTATAGATGTATTATTAAATATACCTAATATGTTTGCTATAGATGCATCAGAGGAATTCTCTATTGAACAAATCGATAAATTAATTAATATTAATTTATTAGGCGTACTACGTATAAATAATGCGATATTGCCTCACATGAGGAAGAGCGGTCGAGGACACATTATACATTTAAATAGCATTTCAGGTCATATACCTACGCCCTTCATGTCAACTTACTCTGCCAGTAAAGCTGCATTAAAAGCCTATTTATACTCTATATTTTACGAACTAAGACATTTAAATATAAACGTATCTTTAATTAATCCCAGTGCTTTTATGCATAGAGCATTATCAAATAATAGTCAAAATGCAGATAAATATATTCCTGATTATGCAGATATAAAAAAAAGAGCTAAACACAATATAATAGGAATGTTTAATAATGGTTTAGCTTATAAGGAAATAATAAGTACTGCTATAAAGATAATTAATAAGCCAAATAAAAATAAATTTTTATATCCAGTTGGACGTTTTTGTCTTTTAGAGAAACTAAGACTATACTTAGAACAAAAAGCTATAAATAATTTTTATAGAAAAATAAGTCGCTCTTGATTAGTTTATTTTTATATCTTTGGCTTTATACATTAAAACGAAAATGTATAATATCTCCATCCTCAACTACATAAGCTTTGCCTTCTAGTCTTAACTTACCTGCTTCTTTTGCCCCTTGTTCTCCGTTATACTTAATAAAGTCATCAAACGATATAACTTCTGCTCTGATAAAACCTCTTTCAAAGTCACTATGTATTACTCCTGCTGCCTCAGGTGCAGTCAAACCTTTTTTTATCGTCCAAGCTCTTACTTCTTTGGCTCCTGCTGTAAAATAAGTCTGTATATCTAAAAGATGATAGCTTGCATATATAAACTTATCCAAGCCTGATTCATCCTGACCTATGCTTTCAAGGAAAACCTGTTTTTCATCTTCTGCCATACCTATTATTTCTGCTTCAAATTTATTACACATAACGACAATCTTTGCTTGATCTTCATACACAAACTCTTCTAGTATATTAACATATTCATTATCTTCAAAACCATCTTCATCAACATTTGCTAGATATAGCATAGGTTTTAGAGTGATAAAATTATACCCTTTTATTAAAATCCTTTCCTCATCTGACAAATTTAAGCTTCTTAATAGTTTGCCAGAATTTAAACATTCCAAAGACCTTTGTAGAACATCAAATACTAATTTAGAGTGCTTATCTCCGCTATTGATTTGTCGTTTTATTTTATCAACAGCTCGCGCGGCAACTTCAAGATCTGCTAATGCTAATTCTAAATTTATAACAGATACGTCATCTTTAGGACTAACCCTATTAGAAACATGAATTATACTGTTATTATCAAAACAACGTACCACATGTAAAATAGCATCTACTTCTCTAATATTGGATAAAAATTGATTTCCTTTACCTTGCCCTTTAGAAGCTCCTTCTACTAATCCAGCTATATCAGTAAACTCTACGACAGTCGGCACTATATTTTGTGGCTTAACAATCTGTGCTATCTTATCTAACCTTTTATCAGTAACCTTCACGACCCCAGTATTGGGATCTATAGTACAAAAAGGAAAGTTTTCTGCTGCAATTTTAGAATTAGTCAATGCATTAAAAAGGGTCGATTTACCTACATTCGGAAGGCCTACTATGCCACATCTTATGCCCATATATTAATCCTTAAAAAATTACTCTTTTTAAAAAAGAAAATAGCGAAAATTTTTAGCAATAATTTTATGCTTTCATTAGTTTTTATTACTTTCTATAATTCTTTGAATTTCTTGCCTTATAAACGCAGTCCTTAGTGCATGCAGTGCTCTTTGATAGTTATATTGCTCTAGTAATATACCTTGAGCTGGTTCATTTACAAGATACATTTCTTGTTTGTCATCACTCCATTCAAAATAATACGGAACACTTCTACCTCTTGGAGTATAAAAGGATGCTTCTGTAGCTCCATATTCAGAATAGATATTATCCAACCCTTGCGCATATGCTTTGACTGGCTCTATAGGTGCAAATAAATTATTTCCAAAATTTAAATAGGTAGTTCCTTCAGGTAAGACCAAATGATATAAAGAAGGGAAAATGTCTTTATGTTCGACAAATATATCTGGATCAGGGCTATATCCTTCTAGCATATAATCCTCTGGGATATAAAAAAAATTCATCACTTCAGATATATGTCGATTCTCCTCAGGCTGTCTATAATTAAAAAAAGCTCTCAAGTTATGATCAGCTACTGCCGCAATTATAGTTTTATCAGCAAAACTAGAGTTTTTAATATTATCGACAAACAAACCTAACTGATGGCTGGAATACTGATATGTAGTTAAAATATCTATAGACTGTTCTTCATCATAAAATGCAACATCTCTTACTTTTTCAAAATCAATTGGAAATGGTTCATATCCTATTGGCTTTTTGTTCGGTGTATGATGACTTATACTAAGCAATACCATCATAACTTTATCTCCTTGTTTATCTGCCTGCTCCAGTAAATCATAAGCAAACCTAAACATATATTCATCTTCTGTCGCCACCCATGATCTATTTCTAGGGGCTTGAGGATATTTCGCTATAATATCATTTAAGTCATATATTTCATCAAAATATTGATCAGGTAATATCTGATCTAAACTTCTCCAGTAGCTAGAAGAAGCATGAACAAAAATTGTCCTATATCCTTGCTCCTTAAAAGGCTTTAATGCAGATGTATCAAAAGCATTATTTTCCATATTTATTACATTAATTGAAACAGGCGCGATAGGTGAATTAAATAATACATACTCAAGTACTGGAAACGTAAAAACCCTCAATCCAAAGAAATTCTTAAAAAATATTTCATTTGATTTATCGTTTTGGATATATTTATCTAAGGCCCCATATAAATTATTAGTCTCACTATCGTGAAAGTTATAAAAATATCTGCCCCAAGACTCCATAAAAGGAAGAATTACATGCGGAGGTCTTTCCTCGCTTATCTTACCTTCATAGTAAGGCACTTTTGCCTCAGACACCTTATGTAGCCCATTTAAGTCATCAGTTACTTGTTCGTTCACTCCAAAAATATCAGCAATTTCCTGTAATGAGTTAAATCCAAAACTTGAAATCATTTGCTTCACACTTTCAGGTCGAAAAGACAAATCTTGCATTTCTCTTCTTTCTACAAAAGCCGCATTTAGAGATGTTAATGAATTGATAGTGGCATGATTCATTACAGGAGAAGCTACTACTGACGCATTTTGTATTGACAGAGGGTAAGTACCCAAAGACCCTCTTGCAAACAAGAATACTATAATAACGTTAAATATATTTAATATTACTTTTTTTGTAAGAGATACATTTCTAATTTTTTTACTAAAAAACACAGTTAACCAAAGTGCCACCTTGTACTGTATAAATAATATGGCAACAAAGATAAGCGTTAAAATTATCACTGGATAATCGTTCCATATACTAACTAAGATAGAATAAGTATCGTCATCAAAAAGACCAAAAAGAGTTACATTAAACGGCGCAAAAACAAAGCTATAAAATTGAATTTGAGCAATAGAAGATAAATCCACTATCGCAAACAACAAGAAAAATGTGTATAAAAAATACTTACCAGGAAGCGATCTCTTTGATAACAAAAGAAGTATGTTAATCTTGTTTTTGAATCTTTTATCTTTAATGAAGTTTAAAGTTATATTTGATAAATAAAATACGCCATAAAAAAGTAAAAAAACTAAAATGAATACCGAGCTTACTTTTAAGTCAAACCTCAAAGACATTAAAAAAACAGACCAAATATCATATATAGAAGCTTGTATAAAAGCATCCCTTGCAAAAGCTAATACAAACCATATCCTAAAAATAAAAAAAGATATTACACCTAATATAAGTATAGTCGTAGAATATCCCAAAAAGTTATAATTAATTAGCTTAGATTCAACATTTGACCCAAGTTCTAGTTTCTTATAGGACATAATTAAATAATACAAGTTGTAAACAATAGCATCTATAGCTTTAGCTATCCGACTAGAGGAGGCATATTCATAAAAACCTTAAAAACACGGTCATTTTAGACCAATTAAACTAATTTATCAAGTTACGCGACATATTCAAGATATAAATAGCCTATAGATTAGCTTTTCAAGCGCTCACAACCTTATCTTTAGCTACTGCGCTTAAAGTAGGGTAGTCTATTTTACCACTTCCCAATAAAGGCATTTCATCTATTTGAAAAACATACCTAATATTATGCAAAGCAGATAAGCCACTATTTCTAATGACACCATTAAGCTCCTCTCTGGTAAACTCATATGTACTCAAAGACACTATTACAGTGGTCTTTTCAGATTCATAAGATACCACAGCTATATCTAACTTTTTATCTGGTTTTTCGATATTTTTAAGATTCAAAACCAACTTATCCTCTATAGCAGGAAGTGATATCATCTCCCCTCCTATTTTGACAAACCTTTTTAGCCTCGCTATAAAATAAAAATACCCTTCAGAATCAACAGAAACGACATCACCTGTTGAGTACCATAAAGAGCCATCTAATTCGATAAAAGGCGATGGTATTTTAGGAGTTTTATCATTTTGTATATAGCCTGAGAATATGCTATCCCCAGATAAAAGCAAAATACCTTCGCTTTTTTCTTCCTTATTTGTTTGCGAATTTAGTAGTTTATATTTAAGAGAATCCAGTAATATACCTATCGAGCCAACTTTATTTTTCTCCAATGGATTCAGAGTAACAACAGGCGAACACTCAGTAGTTCCATAACCTTCACTGACTTTACCATTTGGAAATAGTCTACTAAACTCATCAAGTAACAATACAGAGCATTTCTCTGCACCGACCACCGAGAGCCTTAAATATGGATTTACATCACCATTTAGCTTCATACTATCTATCACGCCTTGCAAAATAGAAGGAGTAGCTGCAAATAGACTGACCTTAAAATCTTTTAAGATATGGTTTAATATGGCTGCTTCCATAGGATTAGCATGATGAACTAAGCGAATACCTTTATAAACAGGCATAACCATATTTAATAAAAAACCCAATGAATGGAATGGTGGAAGCGTTGCCAGAAGAGAGTCTTGACTTTTAACTTTACATATATCCAATGCATCATGGCAGTCTACTAAAAGGTTTTTATGAGTAAGGGTAAGTGCCTTAGGTTTTGCTTCCGAACCTGATGTAAACAGCATTATAGCCTCACTTGTAGGGCTTATAGTTATAGGCTTTTTCCAAGTAAAAAAAGAGAAAATAAGTGCTTTTATTTTAGCGCTTAGAGAGATATCCTCGCGTACCTTCTCTATCTCAATCCATTCACTCGATAGATTATCTGTTTTAAAATGTTTCTTACTCAAAACATTTAAGAATTTGCTAGATGTAATTATCTTTTTCACTCCTGATATATTTATACAGTGTTGAAAACTCGATTCACCCAAAGTCCAATTAAAAAATACAGGTAACTTACCTGCAAGAACTAAAGAATAATAAATAAAAAATGAGCCACTGCTTGCAGGCAACATAATACCTATATTTTTCTCAGGATAATTTTTCCAAACTTGTGCAAGTGCAACTATAGCAGTCCCAACCTGCGAAAAAGTAAGCGCATAGCCTTGTGAATCAAGCAGATAAATATTCTTTGATATTTTTGAGTTACTTAATATTTTAGCCAAATAGTCTAAAAGCGATGAATTTCTATAATCCAAATTATCCAAGCCTGCTAACTCTCCACTATAAACTCTGAACCAATCATTGCTTGACTTAATGGCTTTTAGATGATCACCAAAGCTATGAGTTAAAGGACGTCCCGCAGCTACCAAAATACAGTCTGCAACTGTCTTTAATGCATCGCCATCTAAATCCCCTACACCGTAGTTTTTTGATAACCACAGATGAATTCTCATTATGACTAAGCTATCCAAAAATAGGTCTTTTTCAAGGCTATGAGATGGCAAAACTTTTTGAGATGTTAACTCCTCTAAATATTTCAATACATCTTTTGTTATACTCTCATCTATATCAGATATATTCGTATTGTATGTGTGTAGGTTTTCATCGTACTTTTCTTCTACTATTATTTTATAAGGCTTTTGCCAAAATCGGTAAGAATAATATTCATTTTGAATATCCACATTATTGTAGTAAAAATTATTTAGATATTCATTTATTTCTCTTACGCTAGAGTTTTTAGGAAAGTCTAGTGTTTCATAAAACTCGATAGATACATTTCTTTTAGGAATAAAAAAGATAAGATTCATAAAGACATCTTTTATACTAGAAGGTAATGATTTAATAATAGAAGGAATTCCTTGAGCATGGCTAAATCTACTACCCCACAAACCGGTCGTTCTAACTAATATAAATCTTAAATTTGGCACATTATTTGCTAATGTTCTAATCATTGACTTACTAGAAATTTTGTCATACTTACTTCTCATTAATCCCCCACTTGGGTAGAGTAGAATAACTCCTCCAGACTTTAGCTCATTGAGAGTTTTTTCTATGGACTGATTAACCAAATCTACATTCCTATCTGATGGTACAAGTATAGGATTTGTTAAATTCATTATGTGTCTGATGTAGGGCTGATTAGCTTGATGTGAGTCTATAATAGTCCGAACATTTTTAAACTTTTTATAAATCTCTCTAGTTACTAATACAGGGTCTATAAGTGCAGGATGGTTTGGCATAAAAATTATAGGTCTGCCATCTTCTTTTATATCATCAAATCCCTTTACAGTTAAGTTGTACCTAAGCCTTAAAAGCCAGGTAATCCAAAAAATTATCCTTTTTAGTGCACCATATACAAAAAGCTTTAACATTTCTACTCCACCAATTAATTTCTTTTGTTATTTATTGTAAGTTTATCTAATATAACCTAGTAAAATAGTACTTTAAATAAGCAATAAAACTTTTTATTTACTTATATGTATGAGCTTATTTAATAACTATCTTTTCCAGCAACCTATTTCCAGAAAGTCCAAATTGCTCTAGAAGTGCTTTACGAAACTATATTTATTCACTGATTTTATCCTTAAAATATCTTAAAAATAAGTCTATTGAGTAATGCATTTATGATTACTATAGAACCTAAAACAGCTAATCCATAATTTGCATCTACTAAATTGATAATTATAATATACACTAAACCGGATAAAGACATAAAACTAAATGACAAGAAGTAAGATAAGGCTATTACTCTACCCTTCTGTGATGGCTCTGGCTGATATTGTATATATGTTGCTAAAGGTACTAAATAACCTCCCCCAGCAGCTCCAGCAAGCAAAGCTACGATAAGAATTAGATAAAAAGATGTACTAACCGCTGGGATAAGCAGGAGTATCCCCATTAATGCTGCATACTTTATACTTTTGATAGACCAGCTAGGTGAAGATATTATAAGACGTCTGCCACTTAACCAAGAGCCAAAACCAACACCCAGTAACATAAAGAGATTAATTATTGATGTTTGTGTTTTAGTAAAGCCAATTGACTCATTTGAAAAAGATGATATAAGCTGTATCGCAACTACTGACGAAAAGTAAAAAAAACTATTGTTCCATAAAGTAAATATCATTTTATAATTCTTTACCTTATAAATATGAATTAAAAATAATAGTGAGTCCAAAGGGCCTTTCCAAGGAAAAGCACTTCTAGTACTGTGTTCAAAGTTAACAATATTAACAGATATTCTTTTAATAAGAACTGTGCCATATATACCGACTATTGAACTAAATAACATTAGAATTATAATATTGTATTTTGTATCGCCCAATAAGTTAGCCTCCAGTAAAAAACCTGATAATGCTATTCCTAGTAAACTTGCTATAGTGGTCGTTAGCTTAATACGACCATTTATATTAGCTAGCTCTTCCCCATTTTTATAAACTAAAGGAAGTATGGAGTTTAAGGTCGGTGAGAAAAATGTAGACTGAATAGCAAATAATAATACAACTATAAGCATCAATAAATAGCTATTTATTAGCAACCCTACACATCCTAAAAGTACTATAGCTAGCTCACAAACTTTAGCATAAAACACAACCGATGTTTTATTTAAGTTATCCGCAGCCCACCCAGCATAAGCTGATAATAATATAAAAGGTATAGAAAATAAGATAGTACCAACGCCTTGAAGATATTCCATATTATCTTGAATAACAAGGAAGGAAGTCGTTTGCTTAAATAAGTTATCATTCATAACACCAAAAAAATAAGCAAAAGCAATGGCAGGAAATAATAAATACATGAAAATAATGGTAACCTGAAAAAATTCTAATTTTATATTTTGATATCTACACTTTATATATAAACCTAAGCTTTATTAAAGAACAAAATATACTAAAGACTTATCTTTAGAGGATAAAAATATCTCTAAAATTCACTGGTCTCTGAAATATTTTACTTATTTTTTCTTTTTTTTGCTATAATTTAATTAGCCTTTAGAGGCATCTTTATCTAATTTTTATAGGACTAAAACAGCGTCTGTTTTATCTTATTTGAGTCCACAACAGTATTAAAAAGAAATGCTAAAAGAAATCAACAAAACTCATCTTTTTTGGTTAATATTAACATTTGCTCTTTTGCTTCGCCTGATATCTCTTATCACTTACCCATTAATGGATACTACAGAGGCTCGCTATGGCGAGATGGGGCGCTTAATGGTAGAAACAGGAAACTGGCTAACTCCTCAATTTGATTACGGTATCCCTTATTGGGGTAAACCACCATTATTTATATGGATAAGTGCTTTATCTATTGAACTCTTTGGAGTAAATGAATTTGCAATACGTATCCCACATTGGCTTGCAGGTGTAATCACAATTGCCTTATTAGCATTTATGACACATCGCGCTGGATTTAATCCACTAGTGACAGCAATCGTACTAGCCACTTGTGGTATTTTTTCTCTTGGTGCAGGCATAATTATGGCTGATATGGTGCTAACGATGGCCATAAGTATAGCTATGATAGGGTTTTATCACTGCTGGTTACATAAAGATAGGTACTACTACTGGTGGGGGTACTTAGGTTTTTTTGGCTTAGCTTGTGGTTTACTTACGAAAGGACCTGTTGTAGTTGTGATGATGGGAATTGCCATTTTTCCTTGGTTGATAATTCAGCATGGCTTTATCGGTGCTTTCAAAGCCTTATGGCAAAGATTCCCTATTGTTTCCGGCGTGCTATTAATGTTAGCAATTTCACTACCGTGGTTTATCATGGCAGAAGCTGCAACACCAGGATTTATCGACTATTTCATTGTAGGCGAACACTTCAAACGTTTTGTAATAAGTGGATGGGAAGGAGATCTTTATGGCAGGGCACATATTGAGCCATACGGAAAGATCTGGATATTCTGGTTATATTCAGCTGCCCCTTGGTCACTCGTTTTACTATTTTTGATTTGGAAGCGTCGTAAAACATTGCGTACGTTGAATACAAACCATGCGAGTTTACTTAGTTTTGCATTGTGCTGGCTTATCTCGCCAATGATCTTATTCACGATGGCAGGTAATATCCTCCCTGCTTACGTTATGCCCAGTGTACCAGCACTAGGCTTGATTATTGCAATGCTGATAAGTAACACTGACTTCAAATGGTTTGTACCGACAGCTATGATAGCTCCTACTGCTTTAATTATAGCTATGTTAGTTCTAATAATCGGACCAAAAGCTGAAAGTCGCAGTGATTATGCGATTTTTGAGCATATAACAAACGACTTACCGGTATTCTATGTTAGCCTACGCCCTTTCTCAGGGCAGTTCTATAGTAATGGGCAAGCGAAACAACTTGAAAATATCGAAATGTTAGACAATTTGAAAAAATTCTATTTAATTGGAAAACCCAATGAAGTTGAGGCTCTATATAACAAAAATAAGTGGAATTGCTCAAATGAATTTGCAGCAGAGTCCAAACGTACACTATATTTCTGTATTTTATAATAAAGTTTAATCTACTACTTCATAAGCATAAATTTATAGTAATCGCATGTTTTAATGCGCTTCTTCTTAGTTTATTAGTTTTCTAATATGTTATCTCATTTATAAATAATTCCATTAAAAAATATATCGTGAAAAATAATATAGAACTATCTATAATCACTCCATTTTATAACGAAAATGATGGAGTAAATTACTATTTTGATAATATTATTCCAATACTTAATAACTTAAATATAGATTATGAAATAATATGTATTGATGATGGATCAGTAGACGATACTTATGATAGATTGAAAGAAGTAAGTAAATCAAATAGTAATATAAAACTTATAAAATTTACTCGTAACTTTGGAAAAGAAGTGGCTTTAACTGCTGGACTTGATAAAGTGCTTGGTAAATACACCATTCCTATTGACTCAGATTTGCAAGATCCTCCAGAACTAATAGAACTAATGCTACAAAAGGCAAAAGAAGGTTTTGATATAGTTTTAATGAAAAGAAAAACCAGAGAGGAAGGATTTTTAAAGAAAATAAGCGCAAAGTTTTTTTATTTCTTACTACAAAAGATAGGAGATATTGATATTCCAAATAACATAGGAGATTTTAGGTTATTAAGTTATAGGGTAATTTTGAGTTTACGAAAATTCAGAGAACGCAATAGATTTATGAAAGGGATATTTGCATGTACAGGTTTTAAGTATGTAGTAATGGAATATGATAGACCGCAAAGAGAAAAAGGAACAACTAGACAAAATTGGAAAAGATTAATATCCCTTGCTTTTGATGGTATATTTTCATTTTCATCATTCCCAATTAGGATATGGACTTATATGGGTTTGTTGAGTATTCTTGGAGCTTTTATATTTGCTATATATATTATTCTACAAAAATTAATTGTAGGGATTGATGTAGCAGGATATCCCTCAATAATAACAGTTGTTATATTCTTAAATGGGATGGTATTAGTAGGTATAGGAATACTAGGTGAGTATATATCTAGAATATTTAAAGAAGTAAAGGCACGACCTATTTACATTGTAGAAGAATCAATAGGGTTTGATGAGCAAAAAAAATAAAATAGACTCAATATATGAAGTAGTTCGCTATTTATTTATAGGTGGATTATCTGCTCTTACGTATTTCACAGTAAGTAATTTAACAAATTTAATTTTTACAATATCATTTGTATCAGCTTCATTAGGTTGGTTAATGTCTGTTTTAGTTAGTTACTTTGGTCATATGAAAATAACTTATCGTGTACAACCTAATCATAAGATAATGGGTTGGAAATTTATAGTGTTATGTGCTATAAATTTATTATATACAAATGCATCAACCTATACAGTGCATGATATTATAGGTTTTGAATACTTAGTAGCATCAGGATTTGTGGTAGTGACACTACCATTTATTTTATATCCAATAGGTAAGTTCTGGGTATTTAAGGAGAAATTTTAATAAATTAAACAATATCCATTAGTAATGATAGTTAGTAAGCTATAATAAATAGCAAAGTTTGTTTTTGTTTATTTAGGCTATATGTAAGCTATTATTGGGAAATTAAAATAAAAAAATTCATCAATAAATACATTTATTTTTATAGTATAGGTGTATTGAAAAATAAAAATTTCACAAAGTCATATTTCACAAACAAGTATTAGAGAGCAATTCAAATTTTTAATAATGCCAAAAAACACTACAATACCATTATAAAATAGACTATTAAATAGTCTTAAATCTAATTTTATATGACAAAACTATTATAATCTAAGTTCATTTGAATGTTATCATGCTACTTTCGTATTAAATAATACATAACTAAATATGCTTTTTATCCGTAATAAACTTCTTAATTTATACCACTGGACTATATCAATGGCAGGGCATAAGAATGCCGTTTGGGTGCTAGCTTTGGTTTCATTTACAGAATCATCATTTTTTCTTATACCTCCGGATATCATACTTATACCTATGTGTATAAGTAGACCTAATCGTAGCATTTTATACGCACTTGTATGTAGTATATCTTCTGTATTAGGCGGATTATTTGGATATTGGATAGGATACTTATTATTTGAAACTATTGGCATATATATAGTTAACTTTTATAATGCTCAAGAAGCATTTGAAACATTCAAGCAATGGTATGAATTATATGGACTTTGGGCGGTAATTATAGCAGGTTTTACTCCTATTCCTTACAAAATAGCTACTATAGTTAGTGGAGCTGTTTCTATGAATATACTTGCATTTACATTAGCTTCATTTGGCGCCAGAGCTTTAAGATTTTTTACAATAGCTATAATATTAAAATTCTTTGGAGCTACTGTACAAGAGCTAATAGAGAAATATTTTGGTATTCTTAGCATACTTTTTATCATAGTATTAATCGCTGGATTTTTAGTTATACTGTAAATTTATTTTATATTTTGTAAAATAAAGGTATTTTATTCTAAATTATTTGAAATTAGTTCTCTTAGTATATACAATTTAAATGTAGTTATTTTTATTAAATAGTCTTAGGAGGAAATATGAATAAAAAACTAATTATTTTTATACTGACCTTTTTTGTAAGCCTATTATCATTTGCGGCGCCAAAATCTGATTTATGGCCATTTTGGGATAAGAGTAACGATAGTAATACCTCTACTATATCGCATACAGATTGGCAAATCATACTAGATAATTACCTAAGTTACGATGCCAAAGAACAAATACACTTATTTGACTATAGTAGCCTAAACTCTAACGCACAAGATAAAAAAATACTTGAAGATTATATAAATACCCTTACTAGCATTAAAATCAGGGATTTTTCAAAAAGAGAACAATTAGCTTATTGGATAAACTTATATAATGCCGTAACTCTAAAATTAATATTGGACGAATATCCTGTTGATTCTATAAGAGATATTGGCTCACTTTTTACACAGCCATGGGATATAGATTTGATAGTTATAGAAGGACAAGATGTAACATTAAATGATATAGAACACAGAATATTGAGACCTATATGGAAAGATCCTAGGATTCACTATGTAGTAAACTGTGCAAGTATATCATGCCCTGATTTAGCCCCTACAGCATTTACAGCTGTAAATACAGATGATCTTATGACGGCTCAAGCAAAGGCTTATATTAACAATAAAAGAGGAGTAAATATAGAAAACAATAGATTATTACTATCCTCTATATATGATTGGTATGAAATAGATTTCGGCAATAATTTAGAAGAAGTGATAGAACACTTAAAAATATACGCAGAAGACGATCTATCTTCTGAACTTAGCTCATTTACAAGAGCAAGATATGACTATAACTGGGATCTAAATGAAAAGAAATAAAAAATAAGAGTGGTGGGGTTAGCATTTTAAAAGACACCTGAAAGGCTACTTATTGTCATGTTGAATTTACTTACATGACAATAAGTAGCCTTTCTTTTGCAAGATTTTGCAAGAATGATACCGATGGTGTAAATTCCCATACATGACTCCCATATATTGAATACCCACGACTAAGCACTATAGAAGCAAGGCAGTGTCTTTGTCTCCACATTTTATCTAACCAAAGAGCTTCCTATAGTAATAGCACATTACTTTACAATCTGTATTATATCTCCTATATTTACATCATTTTTATCAAACCAGCCTTGATTCATCTCTAATGCATATTTTGACTCTTCACTAGATGAGTAATCTGTTGTTATATCCAAAGGCTCCATGCTCAAAATAGAGTTAATTCTACCTTCCTCATCTGCGTAAGCTATATCCAAAGGTATTAAAGTATTTTTCATCCAAAACCTTAATTTCCTAGACTCTTCAAAAACAAAAAGCATACCGCTATTTTCACTTAAAACTGTTCTGTTCATCAAACCCAATGCTCTTTTCTCTTGGGTATCAGCCAACTCTACAGATAGGTCGATATCTGCAACTTTTATATTAATTTTTGAAAAGCTTATATTATCGCTACTATCAAATGCAAATATGAATAATAAGCTGAATATTATTAAAAGAGCCTTGTAAAAGTTAGTAAACATAAAATTCATAGATGTATTTTTATAAGCATAAAAAATAATATAATATCCATGCATGTATTTATTATAAATATAGGAATTATTATTTCTATTTTTTCTATTTTAAAAACTCGAAACTAATAATATATACACAAACTCTATATGCTTTTTCAGTATTATACGATTTTATTATTTGATTGGATAGAGTCACTCGTTTGTTTTATTAAACATAAAATCTATTAAAAATTCCTCAAGAGATTTATCTATTTCTTGATTTAATCTACTGGATAAAACTCTAATATCTGTAGATGATGCTCTTACATGAAGAATATCTTGACCTAAGGTTTCTTGTGTTGCTATTTTGACAAGCTCAACCGATATTCTCGCTTCTTGCCAATACCAATTTTGCGAATCATAAGGTTCATCAAGCTCACTTGCCATATTTAGCCTATAATCAGCATTATTTTCTACTATAAATCCCACGCTACCTAAGTGTTTAGTAATAATATCATCAAGATTTGAAATGGAGTCATTTCCATCATCAATTATGGAAATTGAAACATTACTTTGAGCATCTCTTATATTTTGAATAAAAGGATAGTCTTGATAAGCACTAGGATAAGCACTACCTGCTATAACTATATAATTGCTATTGAGAGCATTTCTTTCCTGAAAAAGATTATAAGCGTCCTTTCTTAGCAAAAAATTACGTAAAGGAGGAGCGCTGTGTGATAATTCAATAGACTCTTCTATTTTTTTATCTATCTCATCCATTTGATGTCTAAAGTTATTACTTGCAAGAGCTCTATCAAGAACTGCTAAAGCATAATAAGTAAAGTCCACAGGATTTTGCCACCTAGAAGATATACTTGCTCCTTCTATCAGCTCATCCGTACTGGTACTAACAGTATTATTTGCATATATATCTCTGCTAAAAGAAGAGTTATTCGAGCTTCTACTCTCTTGGATTGTTTCTGTAGTGCTACTTTGATCTACTATTCTTACTTCAAATATTTTAGCTAAATTGCCCAAAGCCCTCTGTTGAGCACTTTCTAGGGTATCTGCTGCACCTACAGCTGTTAAGTATAAACTGTTTGGATATTCTGCGCTATCACCTGATAACCAACTAGGATAGTCAGCAGGTGAATTATTATTTCCTGCTGAAGTTGTAGAACAAGAATAAATAAAACTAATAAAACTACATATAAACAAAAATCTATAAGTAAGTGCAAAATCCTTGGCATTAACTATAAACATACTCATAATACTCATATTTAAAAAATATATAACTAATCTTAAAACTATTTTAAATGATTATTATATTCCATTTAAACTTTTACAAAATACCTTCGAAGCTTATCTAAAAACAACTTCCTCTAGAATTATATAAAACAATATCACAATGTATTATAGATAAAGGCATATTCGACGTACATATTTATGGATAAAGTAAATATTCTATAAATATAACATATATAACTGATTTTATTAAGAGGTTGCTACAACAAGATTTTTTAATGTCTTTTTAGATTGTTATATTTTGATATACGAAAATGCGTGTTTAATTTACTTAATTTTATGCTATTGAAAAATAAATACTTAATCCATATATACTTATTACAGGAATGAGGAATGAATGGCCATAATACTTTTCTTGATAAATCTTTAATTTTTCTATAAATTTTTAATTTTTTATTTAGGAGATAAAATTATGAAACAACTAAGAATATTTCCAGTTGACCCTTTTGACGATCTTTTTAAAGATATTAGATCTATTTTTGGGCGTGGTATAGAAAACTATAATGAAAACCAATCTACTTTTGCACCGTCTACAAATATAAGTGAAAATGATGCAGAATATCTGCTAGACATCGCTTTACCAGCTGTAGATAAAACAGATGTTAAAATTAATGTAGATAATGGAGTTCTTATTATCTCAGGAGAGAGAAAAGAAGAAAATACCGTTAAAGGCAAAAACATACATAGATCTGAGTTTTACCACGGAGAATTCAAAAGAAGCTTCGTTTTGCCAGAAGATGTGAAAGGAGAAGATATAAAAGCTTCTCATGAAAACGGAGTCTTGCACTTAATTCTACCCAAAAGCTCTAAACCCGACAACTCAATTTCTATACAAATTACATAAGTTATTTAGGCTTTATATAAAACTATAAAACTTGAGTTTATATGCATAAAAGGCATTGCGAAAACAATGCCTTTTATGCATATAACTAGTAAACAAATATAATAAATATAGAAATTCAGAGTACCGTATTTTCAAAGTGAATTAACTACTTAAGAATTCTCATTAATAAAAGATAAAAATGAGCCGACTAAATAAAATGACCCAAAAGCAATCAATAGATGCTTATCCTTTTTTAAATTACCACGGCTCTTTGATAAGCTAATTTCTCTATCTATATTTTGCATAACACCATCTATTACTTCTAATATATCTTCTTGAGAATAGTTAATAAAATCACTTTTCTTAGATACAAAACAACTAATATCAGAAGTCATGTTTGGGTCAATTGAATTTATCTGATTGGTGACTACCTTAGATAAATAACATACATCACATGACCTTTCATATCCTAAGTCTATTAAATACCATTTAGTTTTATTATTTAAGTATTTTGATATCTTATAGATTAAAATCTTTAACATTTCCTCAATATTTTTATCCCGCATCGCAGAAAATGCTATATGCAATAATAGCTCGCTGTCTGTATCTTCAGCTAAAGAGTCCAAATGCTCTATTAGTCTATCTGCTAAATAATTTACTCCATTCAAATTATGTGCTACATCTAATACTATAGGTAAATTAAAAGCACAGCTATCTCTATCATACAAACTATCCTCATATTTAAGCCTATATTCCACTTGCTGGAATCTACCTCTAATATCCAAACTGTCAAGTGAATTTATAAAATTAGTACGACTTAATTTTACTTTTGCATTTATTTTTTTATCTTTTTTATTTCCAACAAATCCATATTTTGATATTAAACTTAGTAACGCCAGAGCACCGACAGCATTCTGAATGTGAATACTTGATGGATATGGAAGTTCATCTAAAAATATATTTAAGCTTGGAAATTCAAATGACCATTTTTTGTCATATTCCAAATGACTATCATATACCTTATATTCATATTGTTTTTTTAAAGAGTATGTATTAGCACCTATGGCCTTAGCCATAAGTAAAACATTTTTAGGTATTTTTGAATCATTAATTACTATAGGGACGGCTTCTCTAGCAATATGTATCTTTTCTGAACCTATTTTTTCCCTAGTATCTCCTAATATTTCAGTATGATCTAGCTCTATATTAGTTAATATAGCTAAATCAGAACTTAAAGTATTAACAGCATCATAGCGCCCACCTATGCCTATCTCAAGCAACCAAAAATCTAATTTGGCGCTGTTAAAGATATTAAAAGCCCCTAAAGTGACAAACTCAAAATAAGTTAAAGATATGTTATATTTATCTTTTATTTTTTTTATTTTTTCAAAGGACGATATAATTAAATCATCTTCTACAGGCTTACCATCTATAACTATTCGCTCATTAAAATTAACCAAATGTGGAGAAGTGAGTTTTCCTACATTAAATCCTTCCTTTATAAGAAAATTATCAATCAGTGCAATTGTTGAGCCCTTTCCATTGGTTCCACCAAATGTTATTAAACATGTATTATCAGTTTTATCAACTACATATTGAAGAGCCCTCTTCATTTCATCGATAGAAGGATTTTTTCTATAAATAGGTAAGTTTAAGTTACTAAGCCATTTGACTACAGCTTGAGTTTTTTTTAGCATTTAGTTTAATTACTATTACCTACAACACTATTTAAAAACCTCAACTCTTTATTCAAACGAGATTGTTTAAATAAGTCACCTTCTACATATTCTTGAGCAAGACTGATTTGCATTATAGCTTTATCAAAGTTTCCTAATAAGTTTAGAACCCTAGAGTAAACTAAATGTCTATCAAAAGGACTATTTAGCAACAGTGTATATCTATATATATAATCCCAGTAAATAATATTATTTTGATTATCAGAGTTAATTTTATTCAATTGGCTTAGTGCACTTGATATGTCACCTTTTAGGTATTCTATCTCAGCATATAATATATGATGACTAAAATTTCCAGGGTTGAGTCTGAGATATCTATCAATTACATTCTGTGCCTGATTTAAGAGGTCGGCATCTAAGTCGGATACTTTAGAATGCTCTACTAAAGATTTTGCATATAAATACGATATAAATGACCCTTCTGGATTTTTTTTATAAAGTCTCTGTGCATAAATCAAAGCTTCTTTAGGATTATCATCTAATAAATACAGCCAAGCTAGCTTATAATCTACTAAATCCTCATGTTCTTTTTGAATAGCAACTCCTTTAGCTTTACTTATATTTTCTATATTTTCTTTTACATCAACATCACTTAAGCTTGAAAAATTAACTTTTATTTTTGTATAAGAAAAATCACTTCTTCCTATGCTTATTTGCCTATTATTTATACTTTCATTCGATATATTAAAGTTATTTATACGATTCTCTATAGCTACTATACGATTTGATGTCACAGGATGAGTGGATAAATATTCTAAGTGAGAAGGGTATGATCTTAATTTTCTCAACAAACTAACTGAGCCCTTAGGATCAAAACCTGCATTTAACATAATTTCATAACCCACGCTATCTGCCTCTAATTCATGCTCACGTGAATAGGATAATCTTTGTTCTGAACTATATGCAATAGCTCCTCCTAAAGCAGGTGCAACAGGTATTCCTATTCCTATTCCTATTAAAGCAGCAACTATAGAGGTTATACCTACTTGTTGCGTTTCACTAGAGAATCTAAAAAAATGCTTTTGTTTTAAGTGTGCTAGTTCATGGGCAATAACAGAAATAAGTTCGTCTTCATTACTTGAATTTGATATTAAACCTGTATGTATTCCAATAATTCCGCCAGGAATAGCAAAAGCATTTATTTGAGGATTATCTATAACTATTGTTGTTATTGGATAATCTATATGCGCATAGCTATTTAAATAATTTGTAACTTCTTTTATATATGTATAGACTTCTGTATCAAGGTATATGGATTCTCTACCATAAATATACCTCAAAGCACTTTGACCTATTTTTATCTCTTCTGCAATATTGATTTGCGAAGACCCAAGATCTGGTAGCTCAATCGATTCAACAGCAAAAGAGTCATAATTTGCGTATATATAACTAAATGAAAATAAAAGAAAAATCTGTAAACAATATAATTTTTTCATTATCAATCAAGGTAAAAAAAATTTAATGAAAATACTTAACTGTCTTATTAATTATTTACTAGGATTCACATATATATTTTACTTTACCTTTTTCTAAAGAGTATACTTTATTGCATTTAGATATTGTACTTAACCTATGTGAAATAATTATAAGAGTTTTATCTTGAGTAATTCCATATAACTCTTCCATCACAGCTTTCTCTGTTTCCTCATCTAAAGCACTAGTAGCTTCATCTAGAACTATAACATCAGGGTCATCATATAATGCTCTAGCTATAGCCACTCTTTGCCTTTGCCCCCCACTCAATGCTATACCTGCATCTCCAACCTTAGTTAGTATACCTTCTTTTTGTTCAAAAAAGTGATAAATATTAGCCTTCTTTAAGGCTTTAATTACAAATTCTTCATCGTATGTACTTCTCATTGCAACATTTTGTGCAACACTCCCATCAAATAAATAGATATTTTGTGGCACATATCCTATTCTATGCCTCCATGATCTAAGATATTCATTATCTAATGGTTTACCATCTATAAATATTTGTCCCTTTAAAGGCAAGTACAATCCTATAATTAAGTCAATTAAAGTTGTTTTACCAGAGCCACTACTGCCAATAAATGCCACTCTATCTCCCTTAGTTATAGATAAATTTACATTATCTATAACTACATGTCCTTCGAGATACTCAAATGTAACATTTCTTAGCTCTATGCTACTATTAAAATAAATTTCTTTGGATTTTGTTGCCACACGCTCTCTATCAAGACTTGTCTCCTCTCTAAAAAGCTCTATTGATCTTAGATCTAAAAATATAGATTGATAGTTAATTAAAGATCTATTTACCGCTGGAAATAATCGATAAAAGGCAATTAAGAACATAGTTAAAATAGACAAATGATACTCAATAGTTGAATAGTTAAACATTATATATCCTATAATAAATATCATCATTGAAACGCCAACTGCCTCTATTATTAACCTAGGTAATACATTAATTGATGCATGAATAGTGTGTATTTTTGCCATATAGTTAACACTTTTGTTCACACTATTTTCCAAATTCTTAGATTGCTCATTTAACTTTAATATTTTAAAATTTTGAACTGCAACTTGAATAAAACGCCAAAGGCTTGTATTCATCGTTTCTAAAGATTTCCCTAATGACTTATTTTTATTTATAGTTAAAAACCCTAGAAAAATAGCCGATACAAATATAATACTTGTTATTAAAAGAGTTATTTTCCATTGAATAAAAAGCATGCTTACATAAATAGAGAAAACCAATATTATATCTGTCATTATTAACAGAAAGTGTCCTAACACTGCTTTAATTTTGTCAGCATAATGGAGATTTTTGATAATGTCTGATGTATTTTTATCTATAAAAGTCCTATATGGGATATCCATATATGTTTCAAATAGCTTCTTTAAGTGAAGAGAATATAAGCTATTTGTAAAATTATTGCACAAATAAGTATATGCGACCTGTACTATTATTCTTATAAAAAAAATAAGTACTATGCTGGCCCCCATAAAATATATCATTCCTATAGCGGAATCTATACTTGAAATAGCTCTAATAAAATCTAATACTGAAGATACCATTTCATTGTTAATATTTCCTGTAACAAAACTAATGAATGGCATTATGCTAGCAAAAGTCGCTATCTCAAACATAGCGACTAAAAAAGACAATAAAACTAAAAAAATAAAATGTTTTTCTCTACCCAATAACAAACTTTTAAAAAAACTGATGTACTGCATAAATATATCACTCAATCAAAATAATCCATATATTTAAAGATAGTATCAAATGAAATTATCATACAAATGATAATAATTACTATTATTTACTACTTCCAAAAGGGCAAACTTAAAATATCATAAATATTATTAATAGAAATAATTTCTATAGACTTAAATATCTGCTTCTTATCAAAATTTTTCATAGGTATTATAGCATGTTTAAATCCATGTTTTTCTGCTTCACGAATTCTTTCTTGTCCATAAGGAGAAGGCCTTACTTCTCCAGATAACCCTATTTCACCAAAAACTATAGTATCATTTGGAAAAGGTTTATTCTTAAGACTGGATATTAAAGATATAACTAATGCCATATCCAAACTAGTTTCATCAGTTTTAACACCACCTACAATATTTACAAATACATCCTGGTCAGAGAAAAGCAATTTTAAGTGCCTATGACAAACAGCTAATAACATAGAAAGCCTATTACTATCAAAGCCTATAGATAATCTACGCGGTTGATTGCTAAGACATTTATCTACCAATGATTGCACTTCTACAAGCAAAGGCCTAGACCCTTGCCAAAGAGCAGTAATAGAACTACCTGAGACATTTACATTATTATTTTGTAAAAAAATACCTGAAGGATTTTTGACTTCTTTTAGCCCATTTTCATCCATAGCAAAAATGCCTATCTCATTTACACGACCAAATCTATTTTTATTAGCACGAATCATTCTAAAGCGACTATCTGTCATAGGTTCCATAATCATCGAACAATCAACACAATGCTCTAAAACTTTAGGGCCAGCCAAAGAGCCATCTTTTGTAACATGACCCACTATGAAGAAACTAATATTATTCTGTTTAGCAATTCTCGATAATGCGTTTGTACTTTCTCTAACTTGAGATACACTCCCTGAAATAGAATTACTACTACTAGTATTCATAACCTGTATAGAATCAATCACCACTACTTCAGCTTTATTTTCTAATATAAAGTGGCTAATCAACTCTATATTAGTTTCAATAAGTATCTTAATATTATCGTTTAACGCACCCAATCTCTTAGCGCGCATAGCGATTTGATGCCTTGATTCTTCGGCGCTTACATATAAAACTCTTTTACCATAATTAGATATGATAGAAAGCACCTGCAATAATAATGTACTCTTACCTGCTCCCGGACTTCCTCCTAATAATATAACAGAACCATCAACTAACCCACCTCCTAAAACTCTGTCTAGCTCGCTAAACCCAGTATAGGTTCTGACATGCTCTTTAGTAGGTATATCCTTTATACTAGAAACAATCCCTTCACTTGATATCATGAAATCTCTAAGATTTTGAACCTTATCTACACTACTACTTATACTAGCATCAACTTCTTTAAGAGAATCCCACGACTTACACTTGCCACATTGACCTTGCCATTTGTAATAAAAACTATCACATTCATTACAAATATAGTTCTTTTTCATAAACTCAATAGCATAGTAAATAATCCACTATATTAGCACATCATAGACTACTTTGAAATTGCATACTGCCACTGCTAAGATAATTTTAAATATAAACTCAATAACTAAATATATTACAATATCGTATTAATATCTTTCTATCTAATACCTGCACTATTAGCATAAAAATAGTTAAAATTTTAATTAATAGACTATGTACTTTTTTTATAAATTCTGTAAAATGGTCTAGTTTGTTTATAGAACATATCATATATTTAATATACATTAAATATATGATATTTAATGTATTTAGTATCAAAATATCAATTAATATATTAATTTTATTAATGTTTATTTTTTAAACCATAACACTTATTATAAGGTTTTTGCAATGAGGCTACATCTATCTATCCAAAAGGCCATATATTATGCCTTATCTGTTATAATTTTACTCACTTCTTTTTCCTTAAATGCTCAAAATCAGAATAGGATATATAGATGGAAAATGGCTACTAGCTGGCCTGCTAATTTTATACCTCTTAGTACTGTTGCCGTTAACTTTGCTAAGTATGTAAATACATTTAGCGATGGGAAATTAATCGTACAAGTAGATGATGCTACTAAACACAAAGCACCTTTAGGAATATTAGATATGGTAAAAGGAGGGCAGTATGAAATGGGACATACTGCAACTTACTACTATAAAGGTATTGATCCTACCTTTCAGTTGATGACTACATTTCCATTTGGAATGACAGCTCCTGAGCTATATGGTTGGTTTTATTATGGTGGTGGCTTAGAATTAATGAACGAATTTTCTGCTGAACATAGAGTAATTACTTTACCTGGCGGGAACACAGCTATGCAAATGGGAGGGTGGTTTAATAAAGAAATTAATACTTTAGACGATCTTAAGAGCTTAAAAATGAGAATTCCAGGTCTTGCAGGTGAAGTTATGGCAGAGTTAGGAGTGTCAGTTGTAAATATACCTGCTGCAGAGCTTTATGTTGCACTAGAGAGAAAAACAATAGATGCAATTGAATGGGTTGGTCCTGCTATGGATATAAGCCTTGGGCTTTATAAAATAACTCCTTATTACTATACAGCATGGCAAGAACCAGGTCCTGAATCTAATTTCTTTATAAATAAAGAAGAATTTGAAAAGCTTCCAAAAAATCTACAGGATATAGTTCTTTTATCTGCGAGATTAGCTGCATATGATTTATTTGTAGAAATGACCCATTTAAATGGAATTGCTCTAGAGGAAATCAAAAAAAATAGTGATATCCGTATAAGAACTTTCTCACCTGAAATCTTAAGTGCTCTTAGAGATACAACTGAAAAAATATTAGATAGAGAAGCACAAGATAATCCTACATTTAAGAAGATGTTAGATTCACAGAATGAATACTTAACAAAAGCTCGTAGATGGACCTTAATATCTGACTATTTATATTTAGAAACTAATCAATAAACAAGATTTATCATTTTTTACTTAAAGGAGGACTTATGAAAGCAAAACTATTTATTAAATCTATAGTCATTTTTATAGTTACAATACTGTCCTTTAGTGCTTTTTCTCAAACCCGAGAGAGAACTCTAAGATTGGCTTCAAGTTGGTCAGATAATTTTCCTCCTTTTAGTACCGCAGTTGAAAATTTTGCTAAATATGTAAATACTTTGAGTGATGGGGAATTAACTATACAGATAGACACCTCAAATAAACATAAATCACCTTTGGGAGTTTTTGACCTAGTAAAAACAGGACAGTATGATTTAGGTCATTCCGCCTCCTACTATTATAAAGGTATAGACCCCGCTTTATTATTTTTTACAACTATGCCTTTTGGTATGACAGCTGCTGAGCAGTATGGGTGGTTTTATTATGGTGGCGGCTTAGAGCTGATGAATGAAGCATTTTCCAAACACGGCTTAATGGCTTTTCCTGGAGGAAATACTGGGCAACAAATGGGAGGCTGGTTCCGTAAAGAGATTAATTCAGTAGCAGATTTAGATGGACTTAAAATGCGTATACCAGGATTTGCCGGTGAAATAATGGCTTCCTTAGGCGTTGCTGTTGTAAATATTCCAAGTGGAGAACTCTATACTTCTCTTGAAAGAGGAACTATAGATGCTCTAGAGTGGGTTGGTCCTGGTATGGATATTTCTATGGGATTCCACCAAATAGCTCCTTACTACTATACAGGTTGGCATGAGCCTGGGACTGAATTAATATTTATTATAAATGAAAGGTCTTTTAATAGACTACCGGAAAATTTACAAGAAACCGTTAGACTGGCTGCTAGACTAGCTTCATACGAAATGTACATACAAAACTATCATATGAGCAGTGAAGCTTGGACTGAAATTCAAGAATCTAATGATATTCAGGTAAAAAGCTTTCCAGAAAGTGTGATAACAGCATTAAAAGCTGCAAATGATGAGCTAATACAAGAAGAAGCTAAAAAAAGTCCTCTGATAAAGAGAA
The DNA here is from genome assembly GCA_963455285.1 of Gammaproteobacteria bacterium Psp_hYS2021. GTDB lineage: Bacteria > Pseudomonadota > Gammaproteobacteria. The sequence goes on along the minus strand of OY734021.1, from coordinate 871,221 downwards.
TAATAGATTCACAAGATGCGTACCTAAAACAATCTCGTGAATGGACTTTAATATCTGATTATCTATATCTAAAAGATAATAACTGATAAGTTACATGTAAATATTTAATATTAAGTTAGTTGCTACTAAGCAACTAACTTAATTTTTTAAATAATAATAAAAAAAATGAAAATTTATTAGAACAGGGTTTTGTATGATGAAATTTATAAAAAATATAAACGAGCCCATAGATAAACTGTCATTAAAGATAGGTGATTTAACTGCGATAGTTTTGATATTGCTTACATTAAATGTATTCTATGACACAATTACCAGATATATATTTAATATAAGCTCCATTGGTATGCAAGAAATGGAATGGCATTTATTTTCTTTATTATTCCTTTTGGGTATTCCGTATACCCTTACAAAAAATGAACATGTAAGAATTGATATAATATATACATTATTAAAAAAGAGAACTCAAAATTTAATAAATATATTCGGACATATTGTTTTTGTAATGCCATTTTCTATATTAATAATCATAGGTTCATATGACTTTGTATCAATTTCTTTTGAAGCCGCTGAACAAAGTGGTAACCCGGGTGGTTTGCCTTTTAGATGGCTGATAAAAGCTACCATCCCTTTATCTTTTTTCCTTCTTCTATTAGTGTCAATCTCTGAGACTGTAAAGAATATTAAATCATTAAAAAATTAAAAGACGAGGTTGCAATGATAGGAATCGTAATGTTTTTATGTAGTGTATTTTTTCTTTTACTAGGCTTTCCGGTTGCATTTTCATTTGGTGCTATTGCAGTCTTATTTGGTTTTATTATGACCACTATGGAAGCTCTTTATTACGAAGAAGGAGTTATTTCAGGTTTATATGAAGGATTTAGGCTATTTGCATATATGCCTTACCGTATATTTTCTATAATGGAGAATTCCATATTAATAGCTATTCCTTTATTTATATTTATGGGAATAGTCTTACAAAAAAGCCAATTAGCAGAAAAACTATTACACTCTATGGGAAGCTTATTTGGTAAGTTTCCAGGGGGAATAGCTATTAGTACTTTTTTAGTTGGTGCTTTACTAGCAGCATCTACAGGAGTGGTAGGAGCTAGCGTAATAGCTATGGGTGTAATATCACTGCCTGTTATGTTAAAACAAAATTATCCAGCATCTATTTCTTGTGGTGTAGTAACTTCCGCAGGAACCCTTGGACAAATAATACCTCCATCTATTGTACTTATCATATTAGCTGATGTATTACGTATTCCAGTCGGTGATGCGTTTAGAGAGGCTTTTATTCCAGGAATTACTTTAATTGGCTTATATATTGCTATCATACTTGCTATTGCTATACTAAAACCTGATTCTATGCCAGCAATAGTGAAAGAGAATAAGCAGTCTTATTTAAAGGAATTATATGAAGCACTTAAAAATATATTACCACCATTAACTTTAGTTATTTTAGTTCTAGGTTCTATTTTTTTTGGTATAGCAACTCCTACAGAGTCGTCTGCTATCGGCGCTATAGGATCTATTGTGTTATCAGCTCTTTATAAGCAATTTTCACTTGATTTAATTATGAATAGCGCCAGAGAAACAGTTAGAATAACCTCTATGGTAATAGCAATTTTAATAGGTGCAACTGCTTTCTCTATGGTATTTGCTCAATCTGGAGGTGAAGAAATTATAAAAGATATTTTAACTTCTTTACCAGGTGATGAGTTAACATTCATTTTGATTTCAATGTTAGTAGTTTTCTTACTTGGCTTTTTCATGGATTTTATAGAAATAAGCTACATAATTCTGCCTTTGTTGATCCCGTCAGCTCTAGCCTTAGATATAAACTTAGTTTGGTTTGCTATATTAGTTGCAGTTAACCTACAAACATCATTTTTAACTCCTCCTTTTGGATTTAGCTTATTTTACTTAAAAGGCGTTGCTCCTGCTAGTGTGAGTACTACAACTATTTATAAAGGTGTAATTCCATTTATTGCTCTACAGATTTGTCTACTATTTGTACTCGCACTATTTCCAGAGATATTTGGTTTATCACATTTAAATAATTAAGAAATATAATTAAGTATTAGTGAAGTATAGGTATTCCCTATTTGAACTTTTTTATCATATCCAAACTTATTTTTATTTATGCGACAGGGCAGCTTAACATTGAGGGCCTGAAGGCCGTCACCAAGGCTCTCAAAATGAATGCAAAAATTGCTTTATTAATCATATCCCGTGAAACGAGAATCTGCTCCTATAGGGGCTAAGTAATCTCCTAAAGTATCCTTGTCCTTGCATAAGCAGGAGCGAAGATAAAGCCTACAACCATATAGCAAATATTATCTTTGTGAAACATCTTATTATATCAATTGAATAATAAGTAAATATTAAAAATAATTGAGATTTTTATACATGCTATTTGATATTATGCAACAATATAATTGCTAGTTTATAGCTCTGGCTATGCAGACTAAATTATAAAGTTTCGATACTACTATATTTTCTAAGTTTTCCTCCGTTCTTTTTATCAAAAGGATTGTCATGCCAACAAAACTCAAGTCTAATAGCACTCCCATGCCAATTACATAACTTCCTAAATGAATTCGCTAAATAACGCTTATACATATATGCCAATCCCTCTATCTTGGTATTTCCATGTATTGTTAGAGTGGGTGGCTGAATTGCTGTTTGAGAAATAAACTTAAATTTAGGCTTTTTGCCATTTATATAATCAGGCTCTTTAGCTTCCACTATTTCTGATAGAAAACCCATCAGTTTACTTGTATTATATCTTCTATGAGATGCTTCAAATGCCTTATCAACCGAATTAAAAACCGACTCTATATTTATTTTTTTCAAAGCAGAAATATATTTTATATCGCAAAAATCTATAAAATTTAACCTACGTGAAATCTCTTTTTTAAATATCCTTCTGTGATACTCATTTAAAGCATCCCACTGATTTACAGCAATAACAATTGCTTTACCTTTTGTCACGCTTTTTCCTATCAGAGTGATGTCCTGATCTACTATTCCATCTCTTGCATTAATAACATGTATCACAACATCTGCTAAATCAACTGTTTCAAAGGCTTTAGATATAGAAAATTTTTCTATAGTTTCTTTTATATTACTCTTACGCCTTATTCCGGCAGTATCGACCAAAATATATTCTTGCTGTGTATATTTTTGCTCATTTGCTACTACACAGTTTTCTTCTACAAAATCATTTTTCATAACTTTGTTTGTACTTTTTTTATTTTCTTTATTTTTTTTTATTCTAGTAAATGAAGTATGCACGCTATCAATGGTGGTTCCAGCTATATCACTTACTATCATTCTATTATATCCTAATATACAGTTAACCAATGTTGACTTCCCGACATTTGGTCTACCGACTATGGCTAAATTAATTACAGTTGCCTCTTTATCTATATTTTTGCTTAAAACTCCTTCTTCTAATACCTCGTATAATTTATTATCAAGCAAGTCTACAGGGTTAATACTATCTTGCAATGTACCTTTGTCCTGATTGTCTAACTTATCATTGAAAACTAAATTATGTGATATCAATTTATCTTTAATAGCATTTCTAAGCTTTAACAGCCCTTTACCATTAATTGCCGATACATTGATAAAAGGCTCACCTAGTGAATAAAATTCTATATTTTTATCAAGAGACAATCCATCTGATTTATTTACAATACAAATAAATGGCTTAGACTGAGACCGAGTTTTTTTTATAATATCGTAATCTACGTAGCTAAGTGCATTATTGCCATCAAAAACTAATATTATCAAATCTGCTTCGTTTAAAGCCATATCTAGCTGCTCTTGCATTTGTTTTGATATTGTTGCTGATGAATCATTATTATTTTTTACCTTAAGCCAGCCAGCCGTATCTACTAATTTACAGTGAATACTATCCAAAAAGAAATCTCCATATTGCCTATCTTTTGTAATACCCGATTTATTAAATACTATTGCAGATCTAGTTTTAGTTAATTTATTAAATAAAGTAGACTTACCAACATTAGGTTGACCGACAATCGCAATAACAGGATAAATCCCCATATTTACACCAAAGAAAAAAGATTAGTTTTTAAGGCAAAAACAGCTGAGTCAAAATAACTATAAACTTGATTAAAAGCTTAAGTTAACTACGCTAATAAAATGCAAGATTAAACATAAATATTTCATTACTTCATTAGTAGTGAATTATCAGATTCTATAGTAATAATATTAGCAATTTTCATATTACCAATTCTCAATGAATTTTTTTACAGAAAATGGTTCTAAGTCGTCAACTTTCTCACCTTTTCCTAGAAAAAATATTGGGATAGGAATTTCTCTTGCTATATTTACAATAGTACCCACACGTTTTCTAGCGTCTACTTTTGTATAAATTAATCCAGTTAATCCTAAGGCTTCATTAAATATTTTAACTTGCTGTAAAGCATTCTGACCATTAGTAGAGTCTACTACCAACCAAACATGATGTGGCGCTGCTTCATCTTGCTTTTTCATAACCTTAGTCATCCTTTGTAGCTCTTTAAGAAGATGATCTTTATTGTGTAGCCTGCCAGATGTATCTACAATTAAAAAGTCCATAAGTTTGCTATGCGATGAGCTCATAGCATCGTATACGACTGCAGCACTGTCTGAACCATGTTGTTGAGCAATCACAGGAACATTATTTTTCTGCCCCCACATTTTTAATTGCTCTATAGCAGCTGCTCTAAATGTATCAGCAGCTGCTATCATCACTTTATAATCTAAGTGATTTAAATAGTTAGAAAGTTTTCCTATGGTTGTTGTCTTACCTGCACCATTTACACCTACTATTAATATAACCTGAGTTTTCTCTTGTGATTTATCCTTATTTTCAAACACATCCCCATTCTCAAGAGAAGATAACCAAACTTCTATTTTTTTTCTAATACAACTTGTTACATCGTCTGCATTAAGTGATTTAGCTTCTTTTATAATTTCGTTTGTGCATGTTAGACCTAAGTCACTACTTAAAAGTATCTCTTCTAGCTCTGCCAACTGATCTTTATCAAGCCTATTACTTCCTGAAAATTTAGATGCAATCCTTGCAAACCAAGAGCCTTTTTGCTTTTTATTTTCTGTATTATTTGCAGTATCTGCATTTTCTGAAGCCTGTTTTGATAAGCCATCACTAGCTTTTATAATACATTCAGAATCATTCTTTTCATCTTTTTCTTGTTCCTTTTCTTGCTCATCTAAATTATTAATTTCAGATTCTTCTTTTTTCTCTTTAGATTTATTTTTTTCTTTTTTACCAAATAATTTACCTATTAATCCCATAATTCTCAGTCCTAAATACAATATCCTAAACAAATTTTATTCAAGCATATAATATTAGCAATATAGCATTGATACTATACTTCACAATAATAATTACTCTATACCACAATGCTAAATACCATTATCCATCCAACCTTGTTTTTTAGCATAAGACAATACCCTATTAGAAAAATCTTGATAGGATTCAAGCGTATATTTTACCTTAGTATATATTTGCGCCAAATTTTCAGCACCACTGGAGTGAACCTTATTACGAATTTGCTCTATCTCCATGTAGCGCTTCCAGCCTTTAACATCCTTTTCTTTATATATTTCTTGAATTTCTTCATCTGTATAGTCCTTATAAATATCCCTATGTACCAAACCACTCATAGGAAGTCTATCCCTTTTATCAGGGAACTCATCAGGATATCCTATAGAGTAGCCAACTACAGGCATAACACGCTTTGGCAAGTTTAAAATATCGCCTATTTGATCCGCATTAGCAAGTGTGCTTCCCATATAACAAGTCCCTAAACCAAAATCCTCTGCGGCTATAGCGCAAGTTTGTGAAACTAATATAGCGTCTATTGCTCCTATCATAAGGCTCATAAAATTATTAAAAGAATCACTTGCATTATTTAACTTCAGCCATTTACTCATGCGATTAAAATCAGCACAAAAAGTAATTACAGCAGGCGCCTCCAGTGCCATTGATTGATACATATGAGCTTTATACAATCTTTTTTTCAACTCAATATCTGTTGTAATAATTATAGAATATGGTTGCATATTACCCGAAGAAGGAGAGCGTATTCCAGCTTCTATAATCTGTGTCATTATTTCTTCTGGTATTGCTTTATGTAAATATTTTCTAATAGAGCAGTGAGAGTGAATATTTTTTAATGTTTCCATTTTAACCTTTATAGTTAAGTAAAAATAAACTTGCTTATTCACAAATTTATAAATCTAGTATCTTTTTCTTTTGGCCTTATAAACATCTTAGCTTAATACTAATGGCGACTACTATTCCTTAATAGGATTTTTCAAAGAATCAATAGCTACTTTTCTATCATTGGAATTAAATATATAAGAACCTGCCACCAGAGCTGTAGCTCCAGCTTCAATACATGACGAAGCATTAACATTATTAATGCCTCCATCTACCTCTAGGGTTATATCTAGAGAATTCTCGTCTATCCAATTGCGAATACGTTTTATCTTTTTTAGCTGTGAATCTAAAAAGCCTTGACCACCAAATCCAGGGTTAACAGTCATAACCAAAACTAAATCTACAGCATCACCTATATAATCAAGAAAGTAGATATCACTAGATGGATTTATAGCAACTCCAGCTTTTTTTCCTATGGATTTTATGAACTTCAATTCTCTTTCAAGATGATTTGTCGCCTCACAGTGTATAGTAATTATATCTGCTCCTGCCTGAGCAAAATCCTCTATATAACTTGATGCATTACTTATCATCAAATGAACATCAAATACTTTATCAGAATACGGACGAATAGATTTAATAATAGGAGGGCCAAAGGTGAGGTTAGGTACAAAATGACCATCCATCACGTCTATGTGTATCCAGTCAGCTCCTTGCTTATCTATTTCCATGACATCTAAACCAAGCGCTGAAAAATCTGCTGATAGAATAGATGGAGAAATTATGATATCATTTGACATATTTTTTATCTTAACTTTAATTTTAAGCTCATACTTTTACCTTAGCCCAAACTCTCTCATGTATATAATATAAAATTACTTTAGATACTACTTCAATACCTGCTATACCTGTAGCTAATTTCGGACTGCCTGTGATAAGCCAACTTATTATAAATGTATCCAGTGTCCCAGTAACTCTCCAACTTAATGCCTTTAAAAAACTTTTTTTCTTAGAATCCATAAAAAATTACTTTACTACATTAATAGGTAAGTAAACTTAACAATCTTTACTCAAATTTTAAACTAGAGAGTAGTATAAGCTATACATTACATAATGATTTTAACTGGTGGTATTGGTTGACCAATACTTTTTTACGTGCTTTTTAGTACCAATAAGTGAAGGTAAAACTAAAAATACATTATAATAGCTTTCCTTAGTATTGACAAGACTAACGTTTACTTACTATTTTTTTAACTAGTTTTATTAGATTTATTTAATTTTTATAAAACTGATAAAACAAAAAAATAAGCATTAGTACTTAATTTTAAATAATAAAATAAGTAAATATTTATCTTACTTATCAATAATTACGATATTCTAAGTCTTTAAAAAAAACTTCTTCAGTTTCACCACTAAAATAATTTACAAAAATAATACTATCGTCCTTCCATCTATATTCTTTCATAGCTCTAGGTCCTATTTGTTGAGATATTTTAATATAAGAATCATAAGTATCTTCATCAATTTTAAGTTTATCTATCTTGACAATCGAAAAGCGAATATCATCATCACCTATAGCTTCTCTAAGTAACACTAAATTTTTAGAAAAATGAGCACCAACAGGCATAAAAAAATCTAAAATAGCCAATGAACTATCATTGTGCATTACTTGTGTCACTCCTGCTCCTTCTCCTTGGAAAATAGTTTGTCTAAATCCTAATATTTTATAACCATCCACTGTGTCTACTTCAATCTCTGGCTTATTCCAGTGCTGCATAGTAAAGCCAACTCTCATATGAGCACCTAAAACTGCTTTCAGTTTTCCTTCATAGGTTATAACTATTGCAGAGCGAAAACTATAAGGGCTACGTATATAGTAGGCTCTTATACTACTGCGATTAGAGTAATTCCCTATATATACTGACTTTGCTCTCCCTATTCCATCAAATTTTTGAGTAGATATTTTTTTCTTACCATATAGCCTTGATAATAAATCTACATCAAAAAGATTACCAGATTCCATCGTGTTTGTAAAAGATAAAATAAGTAAATCTCCCCCGTACTTTATAGGAAAATCCTTTACTTCACTATTTGAGTTATAATGATCAATTTTATACTCTTTCATAAGGCTAAGAACTCTCTTATGCACAGATGTTTGTGAGTTTAGAACATCTTCTATATTACTAGTTTCTAGACTTTGTTCAAAAACTATTTTATCTGTAATTAAATTGGTAACAACTAATTTTAGATAACTATCTGCACCGTCGCCCAAACCATTATCTAACTCCAGATACATAAAATTATTATCTGTTTTCCTCGCATCTCTGTCAAAGGAGAAACCTAGAGCATAAAAATTATCAACTTTATTAAAGTTTTTTATAATAATGCCCTCTGTGACAGGCTGAGATATAATAATAGCACTTATAGATAAAGTAGTTAAAAATAATACAGTTCTAATAAGTAGCATAGCAATTTCTGTAATTTCAATATATTAAAAATATGTATGATATTATACTTAAAAACAAATGCAATTATCTTTCCTTGCATTATATATAAATTTAGAAAAGTTAAATAACAAGTAAATAGATAATTTCTGAGTATATAATTTTATTCTATCTAATATGATAAATAAATCAAATCTTTATGAAGTACTGTGATAATCTCAAAAAAGCTATACTGTATTTATTCGACTCCAATATAAAAGATATCAAAAGTATTTCCGGCGGATGCATAAGCACAGCCTATGTAATCGAATTAAAAAATAATCAGAAAATCTTCATAAAAGAAAACTCCAGCCATAATTATTCTATTTTTAAGTCAGAAGCTATCGGCTTAAGCAAGTTATCTTCTATACAATCACCACTTATTATCCCAAAGGTCTTAGCTTTAATTTTAGAAGATAAATCATCTTATATAATGCTTGAATATTTGCAAAGCTCTAATCCTACAAGGAATTTTTGGCAAAACTTCGGTAAAGCTCTTGCTATTTTGCACAAGAATAGCACTAGAAGTAACTACTTCGGATTAGAAGAAGATAATTATATAGGTAGGACTAAGCAGTTAAACACAATATATAATAATTGGTCAGACTTTTTCATCAATAATAGAATTGAATATCAAACACAGCTTGCAGATACGTATTTAGATTATAAAACTAAAAACTTAATTAAAAACTTTCTATCTCGTCACAAATCACTACTAAAAAACATAAAAAATAGCTCTCTATTACATGGCGATCTATGGTCAGGCAACTACATTTGCTTAGGAGATAGAGCATCTATCATAGACCCTGCGATTTACTATGGAGATAGGCACGCAGATATAGCCATGAGTGAATTATTTGGGGGATACCCCAGTGCCTTTTATCAAGCATATAAAGAAGAGTATCCATTAGATGATAATTACCCACAGTTAAAAAATTTATATAACCTATATCATATGCTAAATCATCTCAATATTTTCGGCTCTTCGTATTTAAACTCAATAAGATCTATCTGCTTAAGATAAATGTTAATTTTCGTCCATTTAAGCGTGTGTGGCAAGGTTATCGAAGAAATTCTCTAAGTGAGCAATAAGACAAGTGTAGAAAAGTAATGCTTTTGCATCCTTTGAATTTCTCATAACAATCCCCTTATCATTCTAAACTTAATTTCGGAATCTGTCAGAATATAAAAAAGTAGAAATGAACTCAATGTGAGGGAGTTATTAAAATCTCAATAATTTTTCTACATATTTTTAGGCCAGAACTTAAGCCTCTTAGAACTATCTTGATACTTATCTTGATTTTCCAAGTAATAGTTTCTCATAAGTGCTAACATTGCTTGTGCTGCGTTGCTTTCTGATTCTTTCTTATTTTTACCTTCTCCTTGTGCTTCCAACCCTAATGAAACAATTTTACAACTAGAAGTAAAAAGCTGCTCTGGTGAATTTCCTATACAAGATACCATCGAATATGTTGGCACATCTATGTTATTTGCCTGTAATATTTCTTGGATAGTATTTTTTATAGTGTGTATGCCTACAGAGGCATCTTCTAGTATAGTATCTTCTTGTTTACAAACTAACAAAATAATAACTCTCTCAACACTATCTAAATTCATCCCACCACTATCTAAAAATATAGCACCTAAAACAGCCTCAAAAACATCCTCTAATACGGAGTTGTAGTTGAAAGTACCTGTTGAATTTTCGTATTCGCCCATAATTATATAATCTTGCAAACTTATATTTCGAGCAAAACTTGCTAATCTAGTGCCTTTCACAAGAGAAATCCTTTTTTTAGTTAATTCTCCTTCTTTATCATTTTTATATTTTATGAATAAGTATTTTGTAATAACTATATTTAAGACAGAATCACCCAGAAACTCTAGTCTTTGATAGTTATTATTCGCAGAGAAGCTTTTATGAGTTAACGCAATTTCTAATAAGCTTAAATCATTAAATTTATATTGAAGAGAGTCCTCAAGCTTAGATAAAGATTTTTGAGAGTATTGCAATTTTTTCACTACAAAGTTTCTCTACAACGAATTTATAAATAATAGCAATAGTTTAAAATATTTATTTAATACTTGAAGCAACACTAAAATCTGGTATAGAGAAAAACTCATCCCAATTCATCCAAATCCATAGAGCCTTGCCTTCGATTTTATTTTCAGCCACCAATCCCCAATATCTTCCATCTAAACTATTATCTCTATTATCTCCTATCATCAAATAACTCCCTTCCGGAATATCCCAGCTCATGACCTCTCCTCTGGCAGACCTATGGCGATCATGTTGAATCTTAAAACTTACACCATCTGGAAAATCTACTCTATACTGATCATAATTGCCATTTGTAGATATATAAGTTTTATCTATAGCTTGACCGTTAATCGTCATATCAAACCCATCATAAGTAATCTTATCTCCAGGAATCCCTACTACTCTCTTAATAAAATGAATATTCTCATCTATAGGGTATCTAAAAACAGCAACATCACCTCTCGATACAGGAGAGATATCCATTACATTTTTGTATACAAAAGGTAAATGGATACTATAATTTGATTTACCCACTATAATAAAATCACCTATTTTTATAGTAGGTATCATTGAACCTGAAGGCACTTGGAATGATTCTAATATAAAGGTCCTGATTATAAATACCAGTAATAGAATCCAAAAAAACGAATAAGACCAATCTAACCATACATAGTATGAGCTTGAAAGAACCTTTCTTATAAGCTTTAATACTCTACTATTAGTACTTTTATTTATCTTTTTATGCTTATCAGCTTTACTCTTTATAGCTCGTTTCACTACAAATATATGTATAAGTAAAGTAACTCCCATAGAAATGGTAACTATAAAAAGTATCCAAGGATAAAGAAATGATAATTCCATATTTAGCAACCTTTTTGATAAAAATTAAATACTGATGGTAATTAAACGATAATGTCTAATTTTATTAGAATACGTTATGTAAAAATTACTGCTACTCTTACACTAAGTATGATTTGTTTCACGATAAAACCCTAGCAACTTAAAAGAAATAGTTTCTTCATATAACTGGGATAATAAAGCCTGTACAGAAATATCATTTATACTTCCCTCAAAGTCGACATAGAATTTATACTTAAAAGGATCCTGTGGTATAGGTCTGGACTGGACTTTTGATAGGCTGATATCTAGATCAGCAAAAATAGAAAGAATACTTGATAAAGATCCTGCTTGGTTTGTAAGTTCAAATACTAAAGAACATTTATTAGAATCTATATCACTATAATATTTAGATGTCAGTGCTATAAATCTTGTACTATTTTCTTTAACATTAATTATAGATCTATCTGCTATCTCCAGATTAAATATTTTTGCTGCCTCAAAAGAAGCTATGGCAGCTATAGGCAACTCACTTTCATTAACTTTTTTTGCAGCTGTAGCTGTATTAGTTTCAGCCACAGCTGTGAGTTTATTTTTCTTAATAAACTTAGAACATTGCGCTAGCGCTTGAGGATGTGAGTGTACTCCTTCTATATCCTCTAACTTAAACCCTTTTCTTACGAGCAAACAGTGATTAATAGATAATATAGCAGAATGATGTATATGCCCGTCATATTTTATTAGAAGGTCATACACTTCATTAACTGTACCTTCTGTTGAGTTTTCTATAGGTAAAACAGCAACATCAATTTGTCCATTAGATAACCCAATACAAACATCTTCAAATGACTTATAGGTTTTATAGGATATATTATTTTCTCTGCCATTATCCACAAGATACATTTTTTTAGCTGCTATGTGTGCGTATGCCCCCAACTCACCACAAAATCCAATTTTTTTTGGAAAAAAATTAAAATTATTATTGCTAGAATCAATAGCATCTTTAACTATTTTAGGAATATCACAGTTACCATGAGTCAATTTCAGCTTGTATTGATAAACCCGACTTTGTCTAAGAACAGATAAATAAAAATTATTTATTAAACTTTTAAATCGTTTCTTTACGATACTTTTAACACGACTTAAAATTTCATTTTCTCTGTCGACATTTACTATAGATTCATCAGCTTTAGACTTATATACTAGTATCTCAGCTGATAAGTCTAATCGTCTCTGATACAAATCTATTATTTGGTTATCGATATTATCTATTTTTTCGCGAATTTTACCTATCTCTGACATTTATCTGATATTTAGAATAGATTAAACTATGATTATAGAAGATAAAACAATAAACTAAGATATTTTTTTGGTGCCGAAGATCGGACTCGAACCGATACAACTAAAATAGTCGCTACCCCCTCAAGATAGTGTGTCTACCAATTCCACCACTTCGGCAAATACATTAAATTTATATAGTAGCTATTGCTATTGAGGCAAATCTGTTAAACTACCTTCATCTCCAAATGCATCATCACTTTGCTGTTGTGCTGGACCTAAATCTTGTTGTACTGGTTGTTCTGAGGCCTCAAGTTGATTTATTCTATCTATAATACTTTCATCATCAGCTTGCCATGCTATAGTCAAAGCTAAACTAGTTACAAAAAATACTACTGCAAAAATAGAAATTAGCTTCGAAATAAAGCTAGCAGGGCCCGCACTTCCGAACATCGTCTGAGATGAACCACCTCCAAAACTTACCCCCATATTAGAGCCTTTGGATCTATGAAGTAACACAAGAGCGATTATACTGACTAAACTAATTAAGTGAATAAATATCAATACAACTACCATCTAAATACCTAACTTAAATTTACTAAAAAAAGAAAAATTAGATAGATTCATCATCTATCTAATACCATATAAACAACTGATTATAAAATAATATAACCTAATAAACATTTACTATTTCTTGAAAATCATCAAACTTTAATGATGCACCACCTACCAGAAAACCATCTACTGAATTTATTTTAGAAAGCTCTAATGAGTTTTTAGAATTCACACTACCTCCATATAATATAGGAGGAGTTGCCTGTGAATTTTTTAATACATAATCATTTATAAAATGATGCATTTGATATACTTGCTCCGTAGTCGCACTATGGCCTGTACCTATAGCCCATACTGGCTCATAAGCTATGATTATTTTATCAAATACATTCTTTAACATAAATAATTGATTGGTGATAATATCTTCTGAGATATTAGACTCTCTTTGCTCTAAACTTTCGCCCACACAGACTATAGGAATTAGCCCATATTTCAAGGCTAACTCAGTTTTTCTAATAACGACTTCATCTCTTTCTTTATATATATGCCTTCTTTCTGAATGCCCTATTATAGAATATTTACACCCTATATCAGATACCATTTGTGCAGATACCTCTCCTGTATATGCTCCTATATCAAACTCACATATATTTTGCGAGCCCACATCTAAACCCGTATCAGCAAGGGTATTTATAACTGTTCCAAGCCATATAAATGAAGGACATACAACAACTTTAACACTCTCAGATATAGATAAGTCAGAGCCTAACTTAAATGCCAAATCAGCCACAGATGTTTTATTCAAGTTCATCTTCCAGTTAGCAATAACTAATTTATTTTTATTAGACATATAAATTTTAAGATAGTAAAAGGCTATTAATCAAACAAATATAAACTTAATCATTATTTTATATTATGCACTACTTAGTTTGATCTTTAATTTCAAGAATAATATTATAAATTTCAAGACTATCTATGCCTTCGGCCTCATTAAAATAAGAAGTAAAGAAGTTAGTTCCAGAATTAAATCCATTTTTCTGATACCACAAAAATGTCTTATGCCACCTATCTTTATTTCTTATATCGTCTGGATCATAGCCCAAAATATCCCACACTATTACGTCACCATTTTTATCAAAAAATGTTAATTTTGGTGTATATTTTCCAGGAGTAACAGTTCCATACATAACCCTATTTATTTCATACTTTATATCTAAGATATTTAGCATATTAAAAATAGTTAGCTCAAGAATATTGGATACATACCCTCCAGATACAGTCCTATGTATTTTTGACTCATCTTGGATATTTTGATCACCAATATACTCTGAATTTTCAAACATTTCATCATTTAATTTATTATTTTGCATATTATTTTCTATATCATTTATACTATAGTTATCATAGTTGTTTACATCATCATAGGAAAATTTATCAATTTCAGAATCGCTATTTCTATCCAGTCCTGCCTCACGCAAATAATATGACTCTGTTCTAGAGTCATCTAATTTATCATCACTACCTATAAAGCCACTACCATCTAAATATGAAATTTTATTTCTATCATAGTGTAAATAAGCATCTGTATTATAAAGATTTTCTAAAGACTCTTCTGATTTTTTAGAGTTAGAATATTTATTCTCGTAATTTTCATATATTTCAGAAGTATCTTCAGCTGTTAGATCATAATTATTTTTTTCAAGATTATATCCTGTACTGCTATAATTACCTGTCCCAGAGTCCTCGCCTTCCTCAAGACTAAGGTCATTAAAAATATTACTATCATCATTATTATCAGCTATTTCTTCTATCTTAGGCAACATATCCTCTGCAGTACTAGTTGATATTTTAACTGCTCTAAAGGCAACCGTATTCAAATCAGTCCATCCCAACTCATTACAAAGATAATCTACTATATCATCTTTTTTGCATATTTTTGCTATATCCAAAATATCAAGTTTTTTCTGAGTTGTAGTTTTTAGGTCTATGCCTAATTCATTAAATGTTTTAAGTGCCTCCAAACTCCCATTTAGAGCTGAATAATGTATAGCTCCAAAACCATCTGATGACAGCAATGAAGTATTAGCATTATTTTTAAGTAAGGCCATTAGTGCTTCACTATAATTAAACCAGCTAGCTATCATTAAAGGAGTAAATCTTCTTTTACTAAGTCCATTTATATTGGCACTTTGGCTTTCAAGCAATACATTTAAAACTTCCAAATTATTATATATACAAGATAGATGTACAGCAGTCAAACCAAAATAATCCCTAGCATTAACTACTATTCCCTTACCTATCAAATACATAGATATATCATCATATCCATGTATAGCACAATGATGTAATGCTGTCCTTTTTAGATCATCTACAGCATTAATACTACAGCCATCATCGTAAATTTGAGCTACTAAAGAAAGATCTCCTTGGGATACTGCTTCAAAAAACATCTTAATAATTTGTTTATCTGAGTCTTTCATACTCCAATCTCTAAAATAGATAAATTTACTAGGCTATAAAATATAGTTGAAATTAATATTAATTCATTTTAATTCTAACAAATAATTATGTTTAGTTAAATAATTAATTTATTTTTCCATTGAGATTAACTATATGAAACGCCAAAAATGAAAAGACTACATATTATATAATATCAATTATCTAAAAAGGCACTTGCTCATATTCAAATAATAAAATTTTTAAATTTTTAACTTCAGGAAAGTTAATTTCAATTTGATTTTTTTTATCAAATACATTCCCTCTTCCATAAAAAGTAACGATTACACTATTATCATCACTATTTCTACTTATAAGATTATATTTCCAACCTATGATCTCAGATATATTATTTGCTTGCTCTGTGGTCACTTTAGAGAATATTCCTTCAGATATTACCAATCCTTTAGTATCTGAGTTTTCAAATACCACTTTAGATAAACTCAAGTTTTCACTTAACATATCTTCGATTAAATCAGCATTCTTAAATACATATATACGCCAAGCTCCTTTTTCATCCAGCACTTGAAATTCATCACTAGAGAAGTTCCTCTTAAATAAACCAAAGAATATAGGTTCTTTTTCATCTGGATTTTCGACGCTAATAGGAAGAGCAATTAGATTTCGAACTATCCTATACTCTGTTCCCAATTCATTATGGGTTTCACCATATTCTAATCTAAACTCACTGGCTAAAACCGATTTATTTACAAACATTAAACCTAAAAAAAATATTAATGTAAATTTATATATTTCTATTTTCATAAAAATCACTCACATATTTTTATTAAAAATCAATTTTTAATATTTTCAGATGTTAGGATTATCTGTTTACTTTTTAGATTCATAAAAACTTCATTCATATCATCTAGTGTTAAGTCCATAATAGCATTAATTAATTCTTGCGTATAATCCAAGTTACCATATTTCTCTAGCTCTGACCAGTACACTTTTGATTGCTCATAATAGTCTCTAGGAGTTTGTTTTATCTGCGTTACTACACTATCTTTATATACGCCTAAATCTTCTTGGTTAAATACAAAATTCTCAATAAATTCACTAATACTACTAACTATCTCTTGCGTTGATGCTCTATTTGATTCAACGTACAATACCATACCAGGAACCCTATCTACAGATAATGAAGATGTAGAGACTATATATCCCAATTGCTGTTCAGTTCTTAATTGTCTAAAAAATGAAGACCTCATAGCTGCAGAGAGAACTTCAAATGCAGCTAAATATTTAAGGTTACCCTGCTCTTCTATCTGCGTATAAACTATTACAGCACTATCTGTATGCTTAGTTTTAAAAGAATAAGTCTCTTTGTCACTTTCTATATATTTTATAGGCTTACTTATCTCTTCTATATCAGTATCTAAGTTAAATAAGCTAGCTACCAAAGATTTAATAGATTCAACTTCATCTTGAGAATAGTTACCATAAAATAAAAATTTAGGTGCAAATGAATCATTGAAAAGTTTTTCTTTAATAGTATTTATATTAGAAATATCAACTTTCCTAACTAACTCTATTTCTTGGTCTAAACTACTCGGATATACATCTAATAAATATCTATATAAACTTCCGTAGAGCAAATATACGACCGTACCTTCATACTGCTCTAAGAGCTGTGTCAAGTATTCATCATGAGCTATAGCAAAGGCCTCATCAGTTATTTCAAACTCTCTAAGAGAATTAATAACTTCTTCCACAAAAACATCTTGTTTTTCAGCGTATCCAAAAAGCCTAAGCTCAAACTTACTTCTAGTATATAGAAAATCTAAGTCAAAACCTGCGTTGAATGCATTATAAAATTTTTCTCTAAGGTAGTTATCTACGATTTTCGCAAGAATTTTCGAGTACACTCTTTGCTCAGACAAATTCAGCTCACTACTTTCAAAAGCGTCCTGCGGAAAAGTTAACGAAAATATCAAACTTTTCTTTATAGATTGGCCACCGGGAGAATTAGAAATGTATGTATTTTCATCTACACTTTGTACATATTGCGTACTTGGAATTAATATACCTTTTTCCTCTATATATTTATCAACCTCTTGTTCTATAGATTCATCTCTATCAATGAGACTTGTGTATAATTTAGAAGGAACAAGGTTATTTTTTTGAGGAAAATTAAAGTACTCTGCCCATTGTGATGATATAGATTTAGTCCAGCTAAATAAAATATCAGAATTTAATGCCTCTTGAGTAAATGGAGTTTTATAATAATCACTGGAGTCAATATCTCCACTCAAATTTCCAGTCAGCCCGACAAATATTTGTAAAGAGCTAATATCTATTCTATTTCCAAACTCTTTTACTAAATCCTCTTGAAGCTGTACAGAGTGATTAGCACTAAGTAGCTTATCTTTGGAGTACAAATGCATATTATTTGCTATTCTTATAACATGACTTATCTCTCTTAAGTTTTCATTTAAGTAAAAATCCAAGCCAAAAGTAGTAGATATCTCTTCTAGCCTATCTTTCTCTATAGGAGTAACTTTAACCTTCTGCATAGCATCTAATACTATAGCTGCAACTGTTCTCCAATTATCTCTTCCTAGCTCTTTAGTAAGATCAATTGATATATTGAATACAGCGCTATTACCATCATCATAAGTTAGACCTGCACTTAAACTACTTGCCCATCCTATATTTTTAAGAAAAGCTAAAACACTTCCTTGCGACTCATCACCTAGTATAGAAGCAAAATAAATATCCGGCCTAGTATCTTCCAAAAATTTTACAGAGTCAGCACGAAAAAATAAATCTAAGCTCTCTCCTTGATTTCTCTCATAAGTCACTACCCTAGGCAATGATTCATCTAAGAAAAAAGAAGGATACTTAACAACCTTAGGATCAACTATTGTATTCTCAAAATCATCCTTAAAACTATCTGAAGTTATTGTAGTATAGTTTTCATATAAACTACTTTCATATTCACTTTCTAATGGTTTAATATCAGAAAAGTAAGTCTCCACCTTATTTTGCAATTCATCCAAGCTTTCATTAGATATCATAGCTAAAGTAAAGTTAGATACATTGTAATATCTAGCAAAAAACTCCTTCATCTTATCGCCTAAAGTAATATCATCTCTATCTTTTAATGTCTCGCTATTACCTATAGATAGCTTATTGAATGGATGCCTTTCATTAGATAACTGTCTAATTAAATCATAAAGTCTTCTTCTGTCATCATTAAAAGAGACTTCATACTCTGACTGAACTACTTCTCTTTCATTTGAAACATCCTCTTGCCTTAATAAAGGACTGATAAATTTTTGAGAAAATTGCTCCAATGCTATATCTAATTTTTCCGGACGTATTGAAAAGAAATAATTTACAATTTCATCAGAGGTATATGCATTATAGCTACCTCCATTTGCTTGAACTGTCTTTGAAAACAAATCTTTTTCAGGAAATTTTTCTGTACCTAAAAATAGAGAATGCTCTAGCATATGAGACATTCCTTGAAAATCATCTGGGTCATAATAGCTTCCTACGCTTACAGACATAGATGTAGCAGCAAGACGAGCATCTGGCGAAGAAACCAAAACTACTCTCAAACCATTTGGTAAAGTTAAGTATCTATACTCACTAGAATCATATATACTAGTCTGAGGATAAAAAAATCTATCTTTCATATACTCTTTATATTCTCCCCATGAAATACTAAACAATAAAGCGATAAAAAAGCTTAATACTAAACCTATGATTAATGATTTTTGTATAACTCTGAAATTAGACATAACGGCAACTTCGGTTCAATATAACTGTTTATAAACTCTTAATAAATAAAGTAACATTCATTAAAGTAACATTCATTATAATATGCTACTTTAACCTAAATTTAAACAAGTAATTTTAATAAATAATTAAAGCTAACTCAAACTTTAATAAATAAATTTACAATTTATTTCAATTATTTAAATAAGTCTAAAGCTTTTATTTAACTTAAGAAGGGTTCTAAAATTAGTCTTAAATTTTGAGAACAGAGGAAGAACCCAATTTGCCACTTTATCTCAAAATTTTGTTTGACAAATATACTCTATTAGGTATTATTTTTCAAAATAATTTATCAGAATCAGTCAAATTGATTAATCCAATAATGCCTGATGTTATTTCCAATCCTATAAAAATGAAGCTAAATCGTTCATACTTTACTCTATAAATCAACATCTTCTATTCATACTTTGGTTTTAGATTTTATCAAGTTATTTTCTTTTTATTTCTGTATTAATGGATAAGATAGATTACTTTTCTTATTGATTTTTCTTACCATTTCATATTTCTCAATAACTGTGATTAAAAGCTATATAGGTCATTTTCAAGCTACAGCTTCTGCTGATCAGATTATGTTTGCTTGATCATTACGGGACATTTATACCGAAAGTGGCTTCATATAGGCAAATTAATGAAGATGTATCGAGATCAAACTTAAATATACTAGATTCAAATCTAAATATAAAAGAGCAAAAAATGGACGCAGCTTTTATAAATAGCAAAGGTTTTAGTGGAAATATCCCAGAAAAAACAATAGAAATGCTCACTAAAGACATGGTAAGTTATATAGAGATAGTATCGAAAAGCTCAAATTAAAATCAAATGACTATGATGCCAATGCAAGAAAAGGTAAAATATCTATAAGATATAGGTATGACTACTCTACATCAAGAAGATGCATCTCTGTTAGAAAATTATATAAACGTAAAAGACCTTGCGCCTATTATACTTAAGGAAAAGTCTGATTTTAAAGATATGATAGACTAAAAAAATATTTACCCGCCTATTTTTTACCTACACAAAACATTCTTCTAAAAAAACAAACATCTAAAAAATTAAAACTAATTTTGAATTATTAAGGAATAAATATTCAAAAGCTTCTTTAATATTTTTATCGCTTTTAGGCATTTTCATACCTTTATTGTTAAGAAAGTGTTTTACAGTACAATTTTGATTGAGAGTTTTATTACACAAAAGAGATATAAACTCATCAAAGCTAGTTCATACTTATTTTTATAAGTTCGATATCCAGAAAATTAAAATTTAAATATTGAATTATATGAAGAAAGTCAAACAGTTAGCAATTATAGGTGCTGGTAATGGTGGAATAACAGCTGCAATAGATTTCAAACAAAGAGGCTTTAGCGTAGCCCTTAGTGATATACCTGTATTTACTGAGATCATTGATAAATTAAAAATTATAGGAACATTAACATTAAAAGAGCCAAATAAAGAGGACTTTAAAGGAAAAATCGATTTATTAACCAATGATATTAGTGAAGCGATCTATGGAGCAGATATAGTCATTCTTTCTATTCCAGGTGAGCATACTGAATCTTTTGCTGAATACCTGGTTCCACACCTACAGAATAATCAGTGTGTCTTATTCATGGCAGCTGGCGCTATGTGTGCTCAGAGATTTTTAAACAAAGCAAAGATTATGGGGTTTAGTAAAAAGCTTGCACTTTGTGAATTTAATACTTTGCCTTATGCAACTAGAGCTTTTCCTAATGTAGGAGAAGTGGATTTATCTTTAAGAGTAAAAGAGCTTTATTTTGCTGCTTTGCCTGCATCCAATAATGATGAACTTTATCAACTAGTTTCTCAAATTTATCCAGGAGTTAAGAAAATAAATGATGTTTGGGAAATACTTTTAAACAACGGCAATATCGATGTCCACGCGGCTCCTGCCCTTTTATCGGCAGGTAGAATTGAGCGTGCCAAAGGTGAATTTTGGCTCTATAGAGAGGCAATCACAGAGCATACTTATAATGTCATGATAGAAATTGATAAAGAGAGACAAGCATTAGGTAAAGCCTTAGGATATGATTTAGAGCCCATGTTGGAGCCTCGTATTAGGCGTGGTTATATTATTCCAGAAAAATATAAACCTACATATCAGCTATATAATGAAAGTCCAGTTTTTAGTCGTATTAAGGGGCCAAGCGATCTTACTAGTCGTTATTTTACAGAAGAAGCCTCAGGCCCTATATCTCTAATGATAGAAATAGGACAAATATTAGGAGTAAAAACTCCTGTCTGTAGCGCAATAGTGACTCTCGCAAGTGCACTTTTACAAAAAGACCTTAAAAGTGAAGGCTTATCTTTATCTAAAATAGTTAAATAATAAAGAGGTTAAATTATGTATTTTTCTAGCATAGATATTGGCATAACTATTGTATATTTTGCTTTTGTTCTATGGATAGACTACGCATCTATGCATAAAGTTAAATCTTTTAGTGATTATGTAGTTGGCAGTGGTAATATTCCAATGCTTTTGGTATTTGCAACTTTAGTGGCAACCATAGCCGGAGGTGGAGCTACTATAGGTAGAGTAGCTTATATTCGCACTACAGGAGCAGTTATCATTCTTGGTCTCTTTGGAATAGTATTAGTTCAACTTATTGCAGCATGGTATGTAGCACCTAGAATTCGAAAATAAAAAGACGTCTATAGCATGGGTGATATCTGCCAAAAAGCTTATGGATTAAATGGAAGAGCTTTTGGAGGCGTTTTTGGTTTTATGTATGTGCTCGGGCTTTATGTAATGCAGTTGCTTGCTATGGCTAGAATATTTGAAACTATGACTGGATTACCACTTTCAGCAAGCATAATAATTTGTTCTGCAATTATGATTGGCTATACTTGGGCAGGAGGTATTTTAGCAGTTATTTTAACAGATGCTTTACAGTTTGTAATTCTGACTATGGGCTTAACCATATGTTTGGTTTTAATTTTAATAGATTTTGGCGGTTTAAATGCGCTATGGTCAGCAGTCAATGCCTTGCCTGATATAGGTACTAAGATGAGTTTTACTGCAGATTGGACTACAGGTGCTTTAATAACTTTTATCTTCACTTATGCTATAGGGGAATTTTTAGCGCCCTACTATATTCAGAGGTACGCAACTGCAAAAGATGCAAGACAAGCTCGCATTAGTGCCGTAGCTTTTGCAGTATTTTTTGGGATTTTTGCCGTATCTATTCCAAGTGTACTAGGATATGCGTCTTTAGTTTTAAATCCTGATGTAGGTAAGGACTTGGCATTAACTACATTAATACGAGATACTATGCCAATTGGCTTGAAAGGACTCCTTTTTGGAGGTCTTTTAGCTGCAGTTATGTCATCTGGCGATTCTTTTTTAAATAATGCAGCTTTAGCTTATGCTAAAGATGTCCATGGTGTATGGATTAATAAAAAAATAACTAAATACGCTACTCTATTTATGGGTATTTCCAGCATATTAATTGCGCTTAGCTATCCTGACATATTTGGTTTGATGGTTAGAGTTTATTATTATTGGGCTCCTACTATGATAGTACCATTATTAGTAGCCATTTTTGCAAAAGATAAAATAGCTCCTATATCTGGTCCAATTGGAATGTTATTTGGTATTGCTACTGCGCTTGTATGGGAAATAGCTTTTGATAATCCTTTGGGTCTTCATTATGCCATAGCTGGTATTATCGCTAATATATTAGCTATGTTAATATCAAATCAGATTTTTAAAATTAAACCATTGACAACTTAAAAGCATTAATATGGCATTAATAAACGCATATATTTACATAAGCATAGTACTTTGTTATTTAGCAGCAACCCTAGTTATTATTAGTATGATATTGTACTTAATACAAAAAGAATAATGACTATATAAGCATTGATGTAACAAACCAAAGTGTTAACTAATTTTTTAACCTCTGCGTAGACTTTGAATCCCCTGTTTCTAAGTCACTTTCTAATAGTGTCTAAAAAAATAAAATTTTATTTTTCAACATCTCAATCTCATGAAGATATTGCACGAACGTAATTAATTCACATATAATTAATTTACAACATTTTGTGGCTTATCATCTAAAAATGATGTGATATTTTCAGCAAGTATCCCCAACAGTCTTTCCCTTGTTTTTACTGCAGCCCACGCTATATGAGGTGTTATTATAATATTTTTAGCTTTCATGTATACATGGTTCTCAAGAGGAGGCTCTACAGAAAGAACATCTACTGCAGCCCCGGCTATTCTACCAATATTGAGAGCATCAGCTAAGTCATCTTCTACTATTAGAGAGCCTCTAGCTGTATTTATAATTACCGCATCTTTTCTCATTTTAGATATAGATTCAGAATTTATTAAACCAATAGTTTGATCATTTGCTGGAATATGTAAACTAATAAAATGTGAGTTTCTATAGACATCATCCAAAGTTACAAAGCTAATATTATTCTCATTGTGACCAGGTTTTTTGCTACGAGTGTATACTATGACATCCATACCAAAAGATTTTGCAATTATCGCTACTCTTTTAGCTATATTACCAAAACCTATTAAGCCTATAGTTTTATTATAAAGCTCTTCTAAACCACCATACCAAAAAGAAAAATCTGTTTTTGTAGACCATTCCCCCTTCATGACAGCTTCATGATGTAAGCTTACTTTATTTGTAATTTGTAATATTAGAGCAAATGTAGACTGAGCAACTGCATATGAGCAATAGTTTGGAATATTACAAACCAGTATACCTAATTTTTTAGCAGTACCTATATCTATATTATTATATCCAGTTGCAAATAAACAAATTAATTTCAATCTAGGCAACTTCTCAAGCAACTCAGTATCTAGAATAACTTTATTTAATAGAATTATATCTGCATCTTTAGCTCTCTCAACAATCTGTTCTCTCTTTGTCCTATCATATACAATAAGCTCGCCAAAGCCTTCCAATACATGCCAGCTCAAGTCACCCGGATTCACTGAATACCCATCTAATATAACTATTTTCATAAGTTAATCCTTTAAAAATTTTATAATAGCATATACAAACAATAATTTATATATAATAATATAATACGTGTAAAATTCTACTTTAGTATTTTACAAAAATATATTTAAATAACCACTTATTTTTGAACCATATGAATAATCACAATATAGAAACCCTAAAAAAATATACTAAAAATAATTGGTTACCTTTCACACCTAATCGCTACTTTGATAATAACATTAAAATACTATCATCAGCACAAGGGGCATATTATACCTTAATAGACGGTAGAAAAGTATTTGATACCATTTCTGGTCTTTGGTGTTGTGCACTTGGTCACTCTCATCCGAAAATTATCGAAGCTGTTACAAAACAGATATCAACTCTCGATTATGCCACTGCTTTTCAATTTGCTACTCCTGGAACATTAGAATTATCTACGAAAATAGCAAAAATGGCACCAGAGAAAATGAAAAGTGTCTTTTTTGTTAATTCAGGCTCAGAGGCAGTCGATACTGCTTTGAAAATCACATACGGATACCACAGGCTTAAAGGAGAGGCAAGTAGGACTAGATTTATAGGGCGAGAACGAGGTTATCATGGAGTTGGATTTGGTGGCACTTCTGTTGGAGGAATTCCTGCAAATAGAAAAATGTTTGGTCCTATATTGCTAAATGGTGTTGATCACCTACCTCATACTTATGATATATCAAAAATGTCTTTTACCAAAGGACAACCACAATGGGGGGCTCATTTAGCAGATGAGTTACAACGAATTGTTGCTCTTCATGATGCTTCGACAATAGCAGCAGTTATAGTTGAGCCCATAGCAGGGTCAACTGGTGTACTTGTTCCTCCTATTGGATACTTAGAGAAATTAAGAGAAATCTGCACACAATATGGTATTTTACTAATTTTTGATGAAGTAATAACAGGCTTTGGCAGATATGGTAAAAGTTTTGCTGCTGAGAGGCTTGGTGTTACGCCTGATATTATAACATTTGCTAAAGGTGTTACAAATGGAGTAATACCTATGGGCGGAGTTATAGTAAAAGATGAAATATATAAGACATTCATGGATATTAACACACAAGAGCATATGATAGAGCTATTTCATGGATATACTTACTCTGGTCATCCTATGGCATCCGCTGCAGGAAATGCTACTATTGACTTACTAATAGACGAAGGATACATAGAAAAGTCTTTCGAACTTGAATCAGTTTTAGAAGAATCTGTACATTCTCTCAAAGGAACAACTGGAATTATTGATATTCGTAATTTTGGACTTACCTCTGGCATAGATTTAGACCCTATACCCAATAGTCCTGGTTTAAGAGCATTGAAGGTGTTTGAAAAAGGCCTTGATGAAGGCCTTTTACTACGCACATCCGGAGATACTATAGCAATTGGCCCTCCTTTTATATCCACACACGATGAGCTATATTCTATGGGGGAAAAGATAAAATCTTGTATTAATTACGTATTTTCAAACTATTAAATATTCTAGAAGTATATTGATGAAAGTAGAAAAAAATAGTTATATTAGTTTATTGTATATTTAATTTCGTATAGTGAGGAAGCTATGTCATTATTTAGAATAATTATTTTAATCCTTTTATATAGTTTCATAGTATCTTGCGGTTCTGACTCAACGGAAAATACGCAAAATAATAGACGTCAGATGACATTTTACGCTCAAGTTCATGAGACTAGATTTTCAGATGATACTAATTCATTTGAAGAAGTAGGGGCAGTAGATGAAACACTATTTTTGTATAAACCTGATGGTACTTCCATCGATGAAATTCAACTTTCAGCATCTTCTGTAGCCTCTTACACCGTCTCCTTAGATGATATAAATACAGGTTTAGAATATAGTTTTAACGATAGGATATATCTTTATAATGGTGATTTAACAAGATCAGACTTAGAAAACTCTAGTGAAGATAATCCTTTAATATTCAACGTACTAGCAAATGTAGCAGTAAATCCTGATGGGGCTGATAGGCTTTGGAATAATATAATTACAGATAATAATAATAAGGGTGACTTTTTATTAGATTCTAATAAAAATGCATTCCATGTGTTTGCTGATGAGTTTAGAGATGGATATAGAATAGAAAATAGCTATATGATATTAGAAACTAATATCGATGAAGACGGTGAAACTCCTATAATATCGACTGGCTTTGGTTTTTCATATGCACCTGTGTATGTCATAAATGATGATCTAAGTGCTTATGCAAATATTACAGAATGCGATTCTGCAGTGTCTAATTGTTTGACATCGCATAATGATTTAGTATTAAATACTATAGGAACGCTTCGCCTAAATGCAACCCTTGATAATTCTATAGCAAGGCAATATGATATGGAAGCTATTATGTATGAGCTAGGCGGGAAAACTCTATTTTTCTATAGACTTTATCCAGTTATTGATGTATACGATAGGTACATAACAGCATATGTTGAAGACTACCCAACAAGGACAGATGATAATAATGAAAACTTAGACTCTCCTGTGCTTACTGTTACAGAATCTAGCACTAGCACTATTAAACTGAACATTAATATTAATGATAATAACCTAGGTAATTATTACCGACTAGAATATGCTGATAATGAAAACTTTGAGAACTCTTCCATTTTAGGAACGATACTTATATCGATTCCTTATGATTCTTCTCTTCTTACAGAACAAAATTCACAATTAGTTGTATCTGACCTTAATCCAAATATAACTTATTATTTTAGAGCTCAAATATTACCTCATTACAGAGATATTTTTAGAATTAGCTCTAGTGATTTTTCTGATGTTGTTTCACAGACAACACATAGCATAAGCGGAAGTGAATCTATAACTTTTTATGTACAGGCTTATGAGACTGAGTTTTCAGATCAAACTAATCAAACTAGTCCAATAGGGATAGAGGAGGGTATACATAATTCTTATTATGTGTTTTATAAGGCCAATTTTTATGAGGTAGTTATTGTTTTACCATTGACCTAGCTAAGTAGTACATCTAATGACATCATAACTGCTAAACCCACTAGTGTACTAAATGTAGATAATTTTCTATTTTGTCCTAATTGAGACTCTGGTATAAGTTGCTCTACTACTACAAAAATCATAGCTCCAGCTGCAAAAGCAAGAGCGAATGCCAATATAGATTGTACTGCAAAAACAAGAATCACACCTAAAACAGCCGCAATCGGCTCAACTATAGCTGATACTGAGCCTAAAAAAAATGCACTCTTTTTACTACTACCTCCAGCGGACATAGGAAATGAAATAGCTAAGCCTTCAGGCACATTTTGCAGACCAATACCAATAGCAAGAGCTATAGCTCCCCATAATATACTTGGCTCATTTGTAATAGAATATGCTCCAAAACCGACTCCTATAGCCAAACCTTCTGGAATATTATGAATAGTCATTGCAAGAAATAAGAGCTTACTAGTTTTCATTCCTTTTCTTATTTCATCACTACCACCTTCTGAATTACGCTCAAAAATGTGCTTATGTGGTACTATTTTTTCCACTAAAACAATAAAATAAGCCCCTATTAAAAATCCTATAACAATTATTAAGACAGGGCTCATAGAATTATATTGTTCTGCATAATCGAGCCCTGGAATTATTAAAGAAAAGAAGCTCGCAGCTATCATGACACCAGCTGCAAAACCTAGAGCTGAATCTAAAATTTTTCTATTTATAGATTTAAAAAAGAAAACCATAGAAGCTCCCAAGCTTGTGAGAACCCACGTAAAAAGACCTGAAAATAAAGCCAACCAAATAGCAGGAATATTAATAAATAAGTCCATATCCATATAATGAGCAAAATATAATTAAATAAACTAGATAAGCAAAAGCTTAGAAAAAGCAATATTATATTCTAAGACATTTTGTCACGTAAGTACTTCTCGTATTCTCTTATGTTATCTATATCATCCAAAACTGGAAGTCTTTTATAGTCTATCCATGACGAAGCATTTAATAAATCATTCATAGTATGTTCACTAGAGTATCTTATCGACTTAAAATCTATATTTTCTGTAAGATTGGCATTTCTATACCCTAAAGACCAATACCCACCATCGCTTGAAGGACCAATTACCCCGTCAAATGAACTCAGTATATCAAATCCTTTTTCTATATGAGATACCTCTATGTCTGGTATATCTGTACCTATAAAGATAAATGACGTATCTGAATATTGCTGTAACGTATAGTTTATAATGTTGTTTATAATATTTCTTTTCCTTTGACCTAAATTTCCTTCTCCTTGTTTAATCCTTCTTTGTATAGGAATTTGCGGAAAAATATCTTTATTAGATGCAAGCTCATCAGGAGTAACTGCTAAAAAAACCTCATAAGAATTGGAAATAGACAGCCTATCTATAATCATATTTGATATTTCTATATAAAATTCCAAAGCCTTATCCATACCTATGTCTTTACCAAGCCTAGTTTTTACCTTACCTACAATAGGTTCTTTTACAAATACGATTAGAATGTTTTTTTTCATTTTTTATTTTCTACAAATTATAAATTCTTTTAATAAATGGAACTGGAATTTTCAGATAATACAAAAATAGACAAAGTACATTTTTTGCCATACGTTTTTTATAACCTGATTTTATATATTTTTGTGCACTCGTTATACACTTTGAGCTAAGCCTATTTATCCTATTTTTACCTAATCTTCTTATTATATCAACATCCTCAAATAACTCTATCTGCTTGTATCCACCTATATGGTCATACAGTACTCTATGTATTAAAAGACACTGATCTCCGTACGGTAAAGATAGTTTTTCATTTCTCCAAAGAACTCTAGATTCTAGTTTAGAAGCCATATCAGAACTATCATCCAGCTTGAAAGTAAAGTAATGAGCTTTTTTTTTCATCTGATTATCATTTATGATTTTATTAACTTCTGATACCCAACCATCTTCCAAGTAGCTATCTGCATGTAAAAAAAGCAACCAATCTGCTTTTGCTATGGTTGCTCCTAGATATAGCTGATTACCTCTTCCTTTTATTTTTGAGCTTATTGTCTCTAAATTCAATTTATTTGCAATGCTCACTGTATTATCTGTTGATAATGCATCTACTAAATAAATCTTATTAATAAAATCACTTTTTATAATTGACGATATAGTTCTCTCTAAATATTCAGAAGCATTTAAAGTAGGAATAATGATATCTATTTTACTCATTCTGTAAAAGGCACTGCTGAGTAATAAGTAAAAATATAAAAAATTGAGCTTTTTGCAATTAGCTATTACTTATAGCATAAAATTAACTATTTACAATATATTTTTTAGTATTTTTCAACTGTACCTAAAGGTTAAAAAATAGGTACTAAATCTAATAGTCTATCTATTATCTCATCTGTAGTAATTTGCTGCGCTTGTGCTTCAAATGACAGTAATATTCTATGGCGCAGTACATCATATATAATTTGTCTAACATCATCTGGTCTTACAAAATCTCTACCATTTAACAACGCATTGGCTCTGGATGCTATACTTAAAGAAATAGTTCCTCTAGGGCTAGCACCATAAGCAATTAAAGGACCTAACTCTTGATCATAATGCGACGCTTTTCTCGTAGCCATAACTAATTGCACAATATATTCACATATACTTTCAGAGATATATATACCCTTAAAACTATTTCTTGATTTTAAGATAGTCTCTTGTGTAAGAGGGATAAATGACGGACTGACAATATTTTTCTCTTCTTTAAGATAAAAGTTTAATATTTTTTTCTCAATACCACTATTTGGATAGCTTACATTTACCTTAAATAAAAACCTGTCCAATTGAGCCTCAGGTAAAGGATATGTTCCTTCTTGCTCTATTGGGTTTTGAGTTGCCATAACCATAAATATCTCTGGTAATTTATATGTTTTTTGGCCAACGCTTACTTGTTTTTCCTCCATTGCTTCTAAAAGTGCCGACTGAACCTTTGCAGGAGAACGATTTATTTCATCTGCTAGAATTATTTCATTAAAAATACCTCCTTTATAAAATTCAAAAACACCTGTTTGAGGTCTATATATATCGCTTCCTATGATATCTGAAGGCAGTAAATCAGGTGTAAACTGTATTCTATGAAAATTACACTTAGTAAACTCTGCTAGCTTTCTTATAGCTGTGGTTTTAGCAAGTCCAGGCGCCCCTTCTACCAATATATGCCCTCCAGTTATAAGAGTAATTAAAAGACAACGAATCAAATGCTCTTGCCCTATTATATTTAAATTCATTTCTTGTTGTAACCTAGCCAATTCCTCTCCAATTGGCCGCATCTCAGGAGAGTGTACATGATTTGGTTTGGCTTGCGATTGGTTTTGTTGTAACTGTTTTAATTGAATATTGGGATTATTTATCGCTTTGTCTTTTAACATCTTATCCTTGAGCAATTATTAAATTTATGTACCTTACCTTAATTCTATACCATGATTTTATTTGTCTTATACTTTATACTAAAATTTATAAATAATTTTACCTAAATATTTTAGTATAACTTTTTTATTTTTTTAGGTAATTTATTTTTCAATTATTTATATTCAATTCAATAACATTAATCTCGATATATCTATATATAAGTAGTATATTCTAAATATTAAAGTATAATTCGTATACATAAGTTACCTATATTATATTTTAGAGACTTTTTAAGGAAAAAAATTACAACTACAATTTAATTATAGCCCTAGTACTATGCATAAACTACCTGTACTCATTTTATTTTTTATATACTCTTTTTTTGCCATCGGCAGTGATGAAGTACAACCAAATATTATATATAAATCTAAAGAAATAAGACACTTATCGCAGTATATAGAGCCACCGGAAAAAAAATTGCTCTCTGAACTAAGTACTCCAACTAGCACAATTGACTCTACCACTATATCAGATTTAATAGTGGCTTATATAGCGACCAAAACAGGACTATTCGATATAGCAACAGAAAAATGGCTAGCTCTTGCAGAGAAACACCATGATAGAGCAATCTTTGCTCAAGCTTTTTCTTTGACACAACAAACAAATAATATCGAAATGTCAATGGAAGTAGTACAAAAATGGATAAAGAAGTATCCAGACGATATAGGTGCTATTTTAGCAAACGTATATGTCAGTCTTGAAAAAAATCTTTATCTCGATGCTATAAAGTTCCTAGATAAAATGCAGGAAGTTTCCCCACCTGCAAGATATGATTTTCTAATTAATAAGCAATACATCTCTATAGATACTATAAATATGTTACAAAAAGAAATGGAGAGCAAAATTACAGATTTTCCAGATAATCTATACGCTAAAGAATCCTTATTTGAAATAAACCTAAGAATAGCCTCCAATTATGTCGATAAACTAAACTCTTCAAGGCTACTAATAGCTTTGCTACTAGATGAAGATAATGTATCAGAGGAAAATAAAGAGTACTTAAATATCAAAAAACTAGATATTAATATACTAGAAGCAATCCAAGAAGAAGGTATGCACTCTACTTCTATAGATGATATTTTAGATAACTATACAACTATACTAAATGATAACCCTTCTTGGTTAGACCTTCACTTAAAACTGGTAAAAAGCTACTTATCTTATCCTGAGCCCGATAGAATAGATAAAGCAAAGCAAATCTTAATTAGTTTAATAGAAAAATACTCTATTAGCTCTGGTAATCTTGATAAAATGACTCAAACACAGTTAAATAAACTATCTTTGATTTTAAGCTTTGCTATAGCTTTAGAAATGAACGAAACTATAGAGAATGTGCTTTCTTTTAACTCAAACAAAGATAGTGTAAAGATATTTCAAGCAAAACTTCACTTTATTCGCAAAGACTATGATAATGCCATTGAAGTTTTAAACTCTGTTAACCCATCTATATTCAAAATAGATATGTTAACAAAAATATATATAGAGCAAAATGATATGGAGAAGCTAAATGAAATAATAGAAAACACTTATGACTTAGATCAACTTCAACAGCTTTATGCAATAAATACAATATTAGGCGCTTTATCTTCATATGGTAGATATGAATTGACATTAGAAATTATTGATGATTTCATACTTAATGAAATTGCTAGTAATCAAAATCAACAACTACCTCCAAGCATAGTGCGCTCAAGGCAGCTTCTGATAGATAAAATGACCTTAATGGAGTTATTATCCTATACAGAACTAGGACTTGAGGATGAGATAGTCGATTCTATAAATAAAGTCTTGGATAATAATCTTGACAATAAGTTAAGTGAAGAAGATTGGATAGTTTATAACAATATAGGCTATACCTTTGTAAATGCCGATAAATATCCTAATATTAGAGATGAACTTTTACACAAAGCATATGAATTAGACTCATCTAATACTGTCATTTGGGATAGTTTAGGGTGGTCTTATTATAAACAAGGAAAAAAACAATTAGCTATTGATTGGATTCTCGCCGCTTACAATGCAGACGAAAGCTTTTCTATAGAAATAGCCAATCAACTTGCACATGCTTATTGGCAGAGCAATAAAATAACTGAAGTAAAGTATATACTAACTAATATGAATATATTTTATAAGGACCATCCTATCCTACTTGAAAATCTTGAAAAGTGGAATCTGGATATTTCCGAAATAGAACTAATAGAGTAAAATAGATAAATATAAATTAAACTAGTAAATATAAAAAATGCGTTTAAATACAGCATCATACATAATAATATTCTTATTACTAACAAGCTGTCAGTCCAACTATTTCAAAGACCGACAAGTAAATGAATTAAGCCCCAAAAATCAGGATTGGCAAACATTTGTTGAAAATCAACAAGATGTAGATAATTGGCATATGAGCGGACAGTTCAGCATAGTGATAGATAATATTACTATTAAAACTGCTAGTGTATTATCTTTCAACTGGGGCGGAAATTTTTCATCATCTACCATAGAAATACATGATCAAGGGCATAGTCTAGCTCTAATCAAAATTGAAGATTCTCATCCTTCTTTAATATCTTCGAGTGTCGTAATAGATGGTATTAACTGGGATGATATAATTGATAATTTTCCATTTGAATACTTATCATACTGGTTATTTGCAATCCCTAAATACGAAGAAGAGTATAGGGCTTGGAAAGATAATTTAGAGTATCCAAGCATAATTATACAAAATGGCTATAATATAATATATAATGAATATAGACTTAATTCATCGGAAAATACATCGGATTTAATATTGCCTAGAAAAATTAGAATAATAAAAGACAGCAGTACTATATCCTTTTTCATAGCTGAATTTATAGTAAGCTAGAGAGCTTTTAAAAATCACTTGGAGGAAAAATGAGCTATATAAATCCAAATATGATTAATTATCATATGGAAATACTAGATAATAAAAAACATTATTTGAGAGGATACGTATATATACCTTATGCAGATGCAAAAGGTCACATTCTTAAAATGCCAAATTGGTCCCCTGGTAGCTATAAAATAAGAGATTATGCAAAAGACATTATATCACTAGAGTGCTATGATGACACAGGTTTATCTTATGAAATGAAACAGATTGATAAATCTACTTGGCAGCTACCACCAAATCAAAGACCTCTCGAGGTTAAGTATACTTTATATTGTTTTGACCTATCGCCACGAACTAACTACATCGATCAGTATATGGCATTGATAAACCCTGTCGCCACACTGTTACAGGTTGATAAATTTGAAGATACAGCAGTATCAATGACTATAACGCATCCTATAGGATGGGATATAAAAACAAGTCTTTTAAATAATGGTTCCTATGATATGCCAACTTTGACTGTTCAAGTTGATAATTTTGGAGTGTTGATAGATTCACCTATTTTGATAGGTAACTTAAAAACCATATCTTTTGATGTATCAGGAGTACCTCACCATTTTGTTTTCACAAATCTATCTGAGTATTATGACTTTGTAGAC
Organism: Gammaproteobacteria bacterium Psp_hYS2021; assembly: GCA_963455285.1. Lineage (GTDB taxonomy): Bacteria > Pseudomonadota > Gammaproteobacteria. The sequence continues at coordinate 836,601 of OY734021.1, read as the reverse complement.
TCTGATCTTCTAGCCAATGACCTAAAAGAGATATGTTCAACTCAAATAAATATATTCAAAGATAATAAATTATCTGGAGATTATTATTTTCTAACTATACTAGATAATAAGCTGTTTGGTGGCTTAGAGCACTTAAATTCATCTATATTGATAGCTCCTTTGGACTCATTGCCTAATAGAGTATATGAATCATTAACATATAGTCTAAATAATGATAAGCCTGTAAATAGAGATAAATCTTACTTAAAACTACTAAGTCTTTGCAGTCATGAGTATTTTCATCGATGGAATGTAAAATCTATAAAAAATAAAGACTTTATGACTAATGATTATCAAGAAGAGAAATACTCTTCTCTCCTTTGGTTTTTTGAGGGTTTTACAGAGTATTATGGATATAAAACTTTGGTAAAAGCAAAAATTATATCTGAAAAAGACTATCTAGATGAAATAGCTAAGAAAGTTTCAAGTTTCTTAAAATGTGAAGGTAGAAAAAAATTAAATATAAAAGAAATTAGTTTTAATACTTGGACTAAATTTTATCAAGCGTCCTATAATGCCCCTAACTCATTTGCAAGTTACTACACTCACGGTGCTTTAATTGCACTAGTATTAGATATGTATTTGATAGATAAATCAAATACAGAAGTAACACTTGATAACCTTATGCACAATCTTTGGGAACAGTATCAAACTTATCTTACACCTGTAGACGAAAGAACTATAACTATAGCATTAGAAAATCTACTCACAGGAGCAAAAGATTATCTAGAAAACCTCCTAGAAGATAAAAATGACCTGATAATAGCCGAATTAAAGAAAAATCTATTATCCCAATCTATAGAGCTATCTTTAGTACCAAGCTCGAATACTGATGAAATTGGTGGTTATGGTGAGCCTAATAAAGCCTTAGACCATTTAGACATAGGTGCACATATAAGTACTAATAATCAAGGCTGGGAAATATCATCTGTTTTAGAAAACTCTAACGCAGAAAATGCAGGACTGGCAGCAGGAGACACAATAATAGCTGTTAATAGAATTCAAGTTTTAGGCACAAATATCGAAGCTCTATTAAAATATAAATCCTCTTTTTCAAATGTTAAACTAAGCTACTTCAGAAAAGGTATTTTGCATAATACACAATTAAATTTGCATGAAAGCCATAGAAAAGTTTGCTATATAAAACATATAGAAAAAAATAAAAAATAATTAATTAAAATTATCCACTACCATAGTATTGTTTGCCATTAAGGCAAACAATACTATATAAGCAATTGCTTAACCTCCATTCCTCACAAACTGAAATACAAATACTAAGACAAGTTTTTTATACCCACTTTCCATACTCAAGAAACCAAATGGCTAAAAATGCCATTATTTAATAATCCATTTTTTCTTTTAGTCTTTTCTTCTTGATCTTTTTTCTGATATTCAAATAAATCTTGTTATTTGTTGTTTATATAAAGCTAGTATAATAAGACAAATAAATACTTGTATAAAAGAAATAGAAAATATAGAAAAAGTCTTTGATAAAAATTAATTTTTTATAGTATGAAAATATGAAAAAATTAACTATATTTTTATTAAATGTCTCTATATTGTTAATAGGAGTTAGTTCATGTAGGGGCCTGGGACATCTAATTCTGGCGGTAGTGTACAAGCACTTATAATAAGTTTTGTTATTAACGGAGAGAGTAGATCAATCGACGAGGCAGAAACTATTACATTTAGTTGCTTACCAATAGCTAGCTTCAAATATATTTATATATATCGTATATTATATAGATTAAAATATATTACCGTAATTTTATGAAAAAAATCATGTTTTTCACTCCCATCATACTTTTCGTACTGCAACATCAAAAATTTATCTACATCTTTTACCGAAAAAATACCAAATAAATATAATTTAAACATCTCTACAAACCTGCATATTTGCTGGACTCATAACTCTCATAACTTATTCAAATACTTGTTAAAATTTCGGTTTTATAGCTTTTAAAGATGCTTACAATAGCACTTAAGAAAACAAAATTAAGTAAACCGAACTATTTAATGAGGTAAGCACATGAACTATTTAAAAGAACTAAAGAACGAATTATTGATAGTAGCAAACGTATGGGATGTAGAAAGTGCAAAAACTGCAGAACGATTGGGATTTAAGGTTATAGGAACTTCAAGTGGTGTAATTGCTAAAATGCTTCGTTATGAGGATGGAGAGAATATGAGTTTTTCAGAATTGGAATATACTGTGAAACGTATTATTTCATCGATTAAAGTAGCACTATCTGTCGACTTAGAGACAGGTTATGCCACAGAAGCTGAAAAGATAGTTGAGAATATTAAACGATTGGCTGATTTGGGTATCATTGGGATTAATATTGAAGATAGTAATATAAGCAATAACAGAACACTGCGAGATGGCTGATGAATTTGCAAATAAAATAGATTATATAAGAAATACACTATCTCGAGATAATGTAGATGTCTTCATAAATGTAAGGACAGATGCCTTTTTACTAGCTATACCCGATGCTACTGAAAAAACGAAAAGCGAATCCGCTTATACGAAAATGCCGGTGTAGATAGAATCTTTACACCTTGTATTACAATAAAGAAGATATTAAGAGTATTATAGAAAGTACCTCATTGCCATTACATGTATTATGTATGCCAGACTTGCCTAATTTTAAAGAGCTTGAAGAACTGAGTGTAAAGCGTATTAGTATGGGAGATTTTTTATATGACTACTTATACAAGCAACTAGACAAAACAATGAGTAAAATAATTTCTGAAGGAAGTTTCAAGACTATTTTCTAATATTTACGTTACAGATCAAAGCAGAATTGATATCTTTTACAAGGCTCTTGTGGATAGGAATGAAGAATTTCTGGGGACATTTTATGTCGGCGTAAAGGCGACAAATATATTCTGCATAGCCACATGCAGAACAAGAAAACCCAAGAAAGAAAATGTGGAATTTTCTATACCTCTCTTAAGGAAGTAATCAATAATCGATATCGACCATGTAAGATATGTAGCCCAACAGAAAATGCAAATGAAGCTCCTCAAGATGTTATTACTGCGCTGAATATTCTCAAAAAAACCTAAGAGCAAAATACACGATCATGATTTACGTAAAAACAATATACAACCTGAAAAAATACGACGATGGTTTCAACAGAATTACGGTATCACATTTCAGGCGTATCAAAGGATATATAGGATAAACAATGCCTAATTATTATTTTAATTCTTCTTTTTTTATGTTTGTTGTTGTATTAATAGGGCCCATAACGTAATGATTTTGTTTATCTTCTTTTGGGTTTGGATTTTTATTTTCAGAAGAGCTATCAGAAGTATTCGTAGTGTCGAAATTCTTTGCTAAAGGTACAATATCATTTTTTATAGAAGTTAACTCCTCATAAAACTTACTATCTCTTGCATTTAGGGTTTCCTTAGTTTGCTTTTTTAAATCCTCTATTTGCGCTTTATTTATTTCATTATTGATAAAAGTATTAGCTTCATTAAAAAACTTAATAATAAAGTCTTTTGTATTTTTCATAATTGAAATAGTACTTATAATGTCTTTGGGCGAAAAAAACAAAATCATTAGAATTACTATTATAGATATTTCTAAAAAACTAATACCAAACACAGTTACATTTTTCAGTAATACAAAATCAATATAAATATTCTACCATAAGTTTTTTATGACACTTATAAAGTCAAAAAAGTTTATATTTTATTTTTTTGTTTTACGTATGTCGTTTTAGAGGTATTTATATTTCCATTAGTTATAGTTATAATAATAGGAAAATATCTTTACAAAAAATAGAATATTAGCTAGCCCTCAGGCATAAAAATAAAGACCAAAACCATAAAATTACATTATCAACTTGAAAGGTACACTTGGCTCGACCTGCCTATCAATGAATATATCTTTGCTTTAATCGTAAAACGATGAAAATATAATGTATATTAGGCATATTTATCTCTCTTCTTCTGTAACATCATGAAAATATATAGTTTGAGCACCATGATATGAGCTACATGCATACTCAACTAACCCCATACCTTTATAATTAGGATCTCCAGCCCAGTATCCACCTTGCCATAGACCAGCGCACATTTCTGTCCTTTTATTCACTAGACTGTAGTGATTATCACCTACTGGTTTTTTACTCCAAACTATACTGTCATCATTTACATTAAACTGCTTTAATATTAAGTTGCTACTGCCTGAAAATCCATCCTCTACACCTAGATATAGTTTACTATGCTTATTCTCAAGATAAAAATACACACTATCTATTTTTATAAATTTCCAAACATCTGTATCTCCAGTGCCGACGCTTAATGGATTACTTAATTGAACTATTCTTGCTCCTTCTCCTAAGTTACCAGTAGGAGACATTGCATAACCACCTTTACTTAATCTTAATGCATAATAACCACTATGTTCAGGCACAACAGCCTCCGCATGTTCATTTTCATGATAAATTCTATTAACATCAGCTTTATTATCGTTTTCATCAACTCCATCAACTCCATCAACTTCATTAACTTCATTAACTTCAGAGATAGGGGCTAGAAACTCTATTTCAGTAATTATAATAGAATAGTAACTATTTGTATCTGGAAAATATAATCTAACGTACCTATAACTATTTTCGTTATTTATATAATATGTTTTTGATTCATAATGCTCATTATAATTCTCATCAACTACTGTATGGAGAGTATCCCAAAAATCATCCTCAGAATTTCTAACTTGTAATTCCCATTTTATTGGATGGTACCCAACATCACGAATTTTAATAGAATAACCTTTTATTTTCTGTTCATTACCAGAACCAAAATCTTGGCCAATCCATTCATCGCCTCGGTTAATAGGGCGCCAATAAGTGTAATGGTCATCATCAAATACTTCTTGATGTAAATCTGGATAATATGCAAACCCATTCTCATCTTTATACACCCATGCATTAGAACTGGCTGTAGCATTACCTGTCGTACTGATATCGATTAACTCTTCATTTCCCAAAATATTTTCATCTAATTCTAACCCTTTGATATCACTTTTATCTTCTACGCAATTAGTTACAAATCCCAATTTAGATATGACTTGGTTTTCTTCATTATATAATATTTGTACTCCTGATATAGGACAATTAATATCAATCACAGGAGGGTATGACATTAAATTATCTGAATCACCCAGTGTTACTACATAGTCATTTATATTTCCAAACTCCATACTATGAACGAATGTACCTTTAGTATCATTAAGAAGTGTTACTTCTTTTTTTCCATAATGTACTTTTATAAATTTTATTTCTTTAATTAAAACAGTATGTGTGTTTTGGTTACCATCGTATTTTCCTACCCATTGGCTACCTTCAGGGATGATTAAAGAATTTCTATCCTTCGACCCTAAAACAATACCAGTAATTCTATCATTTTCATAAACAAATCTTATATATCTATCGTCAATATTACTATCTATAGGAAAAGATAAGTATTGGTACTTATCACCAAAATTATCATCTCCATACATATATGTGCTATTAGACAGAATATTGTTAGGTGCATAGTATGAATCATATATTCCGTGGCTACTATTTTCATTAATATATACTACTTTATTAGTTCCATGACGGGAAAAACCTCTATAATAATTTCTATACCTGCTACTTAAACCTTCTTCAAGGACTCCACCTTGCAGTATTAGCTCGGATACTATATTTTTATATTTAGTATTCGGAACTTTTACACCTTCATAATCTATAAAATCTGGGAGCCAACCACCTGTATCTCTTGATGTTAAAGCAAAGTTCTTTATATAAGAGATTGATGGCAACTGTAATATATACGACTTACCCATATAAGTCCACCTTAAATTATCATAACTAATTCCATCTGGTATATTTTCTGATATGTGACTTTTTTGTACAACATACATGAATGTTTCATTCTCACTAGTAGGATTTAATCTATAGTAAGCATATCCATTACTATAGATTTCTCCCCATTGTATGCTATCTGTAAGCCCTACATCACTCCATAATTTAGGTTTTAGGTTTCCTCCAGTGCTGGCTAAGAAATCCCAACTTATATTATCTTGCTTTGGCGATATTGGATACAATACACCATCATCTGATTTCCCCATAAATCTATAGAATTGTATTTCATCTTTATCTGAATCATATAATTTATATATATTTTCTTTTCTTAAGTCTAACTTAGAATATTCAATATTATCGTTCGTATCTTTATTTACTTCTTGTACTCTATCTAGACTATATATTATCTTTATTTGTTTTACTAAAGTACTTATTTCATCTGCTATCGAATGAATTAAGTCTATATGCATATAGTTAGTTTTATAAGAATACATACTAATAATTACACGGTTAATATTAGATACAAAAAGATCTATATCTCCATAACCACTTGCTGAGCTTATTCCATCTACAAAATCATCAAAATCTTGCTCTATAAAGCTAAAAGCATCATTATTATTTTTATGATAAATATCTAAAAGATGTGCTTTGTTTTTGACATTTTCTAATGCATCATTACTCGACTGTATTATTTTATTTACAAGATTATCTACTGTCTCTTTTTTATCTTCTAAAGGAGACATAAGTTTTTTATAGTTAGGGTCGTTTGTTCTGTCATATACAAATGTATCACATTGATAATACCATTGGCCTGTATCATCTGGATCTGGCCAATATCCTTCATCTATATTAGCAGGTCCAGGAGGGACATAATACCAACATTCTGAATCCAAATCTTGTCCATGTTCATTTAAATTATTTTCCGTTTCATACTCTGATTTGAAAATAGATGCTACTCCATCCTCTAAACTTTTAAAATTACTATTTAATCCTCTATATTCTTCATTAATAACGTTAACAATACTACTTGTGGACGCAGAAGTTTGTAGGATAGTTTTATAATCGCTATAGACTAATATAGTATTTGTAACTAAATGTGCTTTTAATTGTCTTGTTAAATCAGAATGATTTGGGTCATACCCAGAAGAAACTGATAAATTCTGAAATAAATCAGATAATAATAAGTGAATGCATTCATCTACTGCTTTATTATAAGAAGGACTACCTTGTATTTCAAAAGATTCACATACTTGCTTTGTATTATTATTTATATAATCGCTTTTAATATAACTGTAATCTTTTCCTGCCACTTGTTCTGTCGCTTCAGAAGTATTTGTAATAGGATTGATATATTTTAAATTATCTACAAAGTCTGATATGCTTGGATTTACTAAATAAAAATACTCTTTTAATTCTTCATTAGCTTGTGAAATTCTCAATTCTAAATCATCATCATGCTTATTTGACAACTTAGACACAATATCAAAGTCAGATAGTCCATTCTCTGAAGTTAAAATATTTGAATATTTATCTACGTAAGTATCAAGGTATATCAAAGTATTAACAGCAATATCATCTTTCTTTTTTTCTAAAAGGGCTAATTTAGTATCAGAAAAGTCTATATCATAATTCTTTTCTAAATTATGTATTTTATTATCAACTTTACCTCTTACGTGATCTATATGTAGATTATATGAAATATTATCTGCAACCATTAATATCCCTCCTAATATAGGAATGCAGCCTAGACCTGTAGATACTTTATCTAAAATAGTTGCTTTAGGATCCTTCGCAGTTGCTATAATTCCTGGAATACTTACAGCACAACCAACAACCAATCCTACTGGAGAAAATAACTCGGAAGAAAGCCCTTCTATGACACTCGTTACAGATTCTGCCTCTTCCAATGCTCCTAAATCTTTAAAATCTTCAGTTATTTCAGCTGCTCCATCTACAAAATCGTCTTCAAGTTTTTCAAAATTATCTCCTGATAAATAATTATCCTCATTTTCTTCAGAAGTAATGATTTGTTCAATATTAATATTTAAACTCTCTTCATTAGTTAGTGAAGAAACATCTAAATCACTTTCTATGTCATTAAAAATGCTACTTTCTTCATCAAAATCTTCACTAATTAAACATTCAGCTAATAAGTTATTAGCATTAAAAATCAATATTAATGATATAGGTATAAATTTTAGTTTTTTCATATAATAATCCTCAATGTTTAATAAGCACAAGCTTCATCTAATTTTAGTTCTTCTGTATCATTATTTGGCAATTCTCTTTCTTCTCCTGAATATAAGTCTTTTGCTTTTACTTTTGTTTTTAGCGCATCTTTATACTCTACAGCATTGGTATCTTGTTCAACCATTACTACCCTGACATCTGTTGGACCATTCTCTCGAATTGCAACAACTTTAAATACATGTTTTGGCTTAATTAAAACTTCAGATTCTGACGCTCTGAAAGTTTCCAATAAAGGCTGCGAACCAGAAGTTTTTATTGCTAATTTAAGAGGCCTATCTTCATCACTAAATCCATAATAAATTTGCTTAGAATTAGTTGTGGACATAAATGCGTCATTTGTCACATAATCACCTACATTTATAGCCCTTTCACCATTACTTTCAATAAAATTTGATTCATAATTTTTAGCTGCAAATACATATGGATACTCTTTATAGGTAGATATACTATTAGTAAACCCTAAAGCATTTTCTTTTTCTAGCCCGGAAATTAAATTATCATATAATTCCTTCAACTCTGGATCTAGGTTATTGAATTCACCTTTCACTTCAATTAATGCTTCATTTAATTTAGTAGCGTCAATTCCTTCTTGATATTTAAGAAAAGCTGATTTTTCTTCTTCTGTTAATGCATTGAAAACTCCCTTTTCTTTAAGCAAATCTGTATTTTCTGAATACTCCTTTATATAAGGACTTTCTGGATCGTAAAAATCAGCAATAGATATATCTTCTAAACTATCTAAATAAGACACAAATTCTAATATTTCATCTTCTGTTAAACCTTCAGCTAATACATCATCCCCAGATGCAATAGAGTGCTTACTGACTATAAGGAACATAAATACAACAAAAAAATATTGACCTACTTTTATCAAACTATTGAACCCAAATATAACTTGTAAATTACTAAAAAATACAATCACTATATGACTGCCAACTCTAATTATTATTATTCATGTATTTATTATAATATGATATTTTAATAATGCAAATCTATATATATAAATAGATAAAAAATTTTCGAGTACTTGCTATGAGGCAAAATAGTGAAGAAAGTGTAAGCGTTGTAATTAAAGGATTAGATAAAACATCAGTTGAATATAACCAATTCCATGTTTCAATAATAAAAGCAAAAGAATTAACAGCAAGAGAAGAAAGAAGTCTGCCCGAGCCTGAATTTAACCCAGTGAAATTAATATAAGGAGCTTGTGCATATTAAACATATAAAATGTAAAAAACATATTTATCTATATCTTACAGTATTTTATTATACTTGTTATGCTTGTTATATTTAGTTATACCTTGTCATATTTTATTTAAGCTAGTACACTTTCTTTAATGTATATTTAATATATAATAATTTAGTTAAACTATTTAAGTCTAAAGCTATCTAGATCCTAACTCTTTATAAAAAAAAGCTGTATTTATTAATAAAATATCACAACTTACATATTTAAATTTCTATGAACTAAATAAACCAAAGTTAAAGACTAAAATCATAGAATTATATTATTAACTTGAAAATACGATATACGATAATAATATAGATTATATTTTCTAATTTACTACTGTTATAGAAAAGACAAAAAAATGAAAAAAATAGTTGTATTATCTGGTGCCGGTGTAAGTGCCGAAAGTGGAATAGCTACTTTCAGAGATTCAAACGGTTTATGGGAAGGTCATGATGTTATGGAGGTGGCTTCACCTCAAGGATGGAAGAAAAATAGAGCATTAGTTCTTGATTTTTACAACCAAAGGAGAAAGCAAGCTATAAATGCTAAACCAAATAAAGGACATTTAATTCTCGCAGAATTAGAAAAAGATTTTCATGTATCCATAATTACACAAAATGTGGATAATTTACATGAAAAAGCAGGCTCATCTAATGTACTTCATATACATGGGGAATTATTCAAATCTAGAAGTACTGCATATCCATATCTAATTTATGACATGGACGGATGGGAACTAAAAGAAGGAGACTTATGTGAAAAAGGAAGCCAACTAAGACCGCATATCGTTTGGTTTGGAGAAAGTGTCCCTATGATGAGTGATGCTATAGGAGAAACCGAAGAAGCAGATATTTTTATAGTTATTGGTACTTCCCTTGTCGTATACCCTGCCGCTGATTTAATAAACTTCGTACCCAAAAGTGCCAATATTTATATAGTAGACCCTAGTAAACCTAGTATATATAATATACAACATAATATAACGTTCATTGAAGAGCCGGCAAGCACTGGAATGGAAAAGGTAAAAAATCTTATTATGAGCTCTTAAGTAAGTATGTCATATATACCGAAGTTCCTTGTAAACAAAGCAATAACAGCCCTATCTACTCATACTATTAGTTCAGTAACCATAACAAACTAAGGAGATAGCCTATTTATCTCCCACTTAACATTATCATCATTTTTCTCATTAATCGTATATAAGATTCTATCATGTAGTCTATTTTTTCTACCCTGCCAAAACTCTATCCTATTTGGAATAATCTTATACCCTCCCCAATATTTAGGTCTATCTATTTTTCCTTTAAATATAGAATTAAAAGCTTCTTTCATAAATTTGCCTATTAATACTCCTCTTGAGCTGATCACTTGGCTTTGTTTTGAAACTATAGCTCCTATTCTACTTTTCCATGGCCTAGAGTGAAAATATATGTCTGAATACTCATCTGTAAGCTTTTCTACTTCTCCTTCTATATGAACCTGTCTTTCCATATATGGCCAAAAAAAAGTAGCAGAAATATGTTTATTTTCCTTTATTTGTGAACCTTTCCTACTTAAATAATTAGTAAAAAAAACAAAAGAATCCTTTTCTACTGATTTCAATAAAACAATTCTGGAAGATGGTTGTCCATCAGAAGTAGAAGTTGCAAGCAACATAGCAGTGGGCTCAATCTCATTCTCTTTTGCATCATCAAGCCATTTGCAAAAAAGCTCTATAGGCTCAAGTGTCAGAAACTTAACATCTAATGAATATTTACCGTACTCTCGGCGAATCTTTGATAAAATATAATCCATATAAATAACTGATGGTGTTATGCTACCCTTCACTGATTCTGAAAAAAATTAAACCTTTCTTTAGCAGTACTTTATTAAAATATGTTTTTTCAATATTTTATAATATTCCCATCAACGCACTCCACGAACACGATCCATTATTTGATCCAAAGGAATATTCAGCTGTTTTGCTAAAATTTCAGCTTGAGCATCCTTAGATGTCTCTAAAGAATCTATTGCAGAATCTACTGAGTCTATTATACCCGCTTCTATTTCTTCTTTACCATCTACACCTTTAGCTAGAAGCTCTTCATCTATATAAACTTGTCTTAAACGACCATTTCCACCAACTGCCACCTTTATTAGCCCACCTAAAGAGCTACCAATAAATTTCTGTAACTTAAATGACTTATTAAATTGAGATAAAGCTTTTCTAAGCATAGCTTCTGTTCTTTGTATCTCTTTTATGCCTTGTTCTGAGAGCAGACTCATATTTTCATCATTACTCATTAAAATCCCTTACTTAACAAATAAAAAATTATACCCTTATCTGTACATAATAATTAAACTATAAACTCACTATCTAAAATATTACTATCTTTTAATTTAGACAGTACATAAGGTAAAATACCATCTGCTTGATAGTACTCTATTTCCTTTGGAGTATCTATTCTTACTTTAGCAGTAAATTTTATAAAATTTCCATCTTTGCTGTGTGCTTCGACTACTGCATTTTTACTTCTACCATCTTGAATATCTAATATATTAAATACTTCAAATCCAGTCAAACCAAGCGTTTGGGCATTTTCACCATTGTTAAACTGTAAAGGTAAAATACCCATACCAACTAAATTGGTTCTATGGATACGCTCAAAACTCTCTGCTATAACAGCTTTAACTCCAAGTAACTTTGGTCCCTTTGCCGCCCAATCTCTAGAAGAGCCAGAACCATATTCTTTTCCTGCTATAACTATAACAGGTAGTCCTTTCTCTTCATATTTCACAGCCGCATCATATATTGTCATTTCAGTATTTTCCGGCACATAATTGGTTTGCCCGCCTTCAACATTTACCATTTTATTTCTCAATCTAATATTGGCAAATGTGCCTCTTACCATGACTTCATGATTACCTCTTCTAGAGCCATATGAATTAAAATTTGTTATGCTTACTCCTTTAGATTGAAGATATTTGCCGGCTGGGCTTGTCACTTTTATAGAACCTGCTGGAGATATATGGTCAGTAGTAACTGAGTCACCAAGAACAACTAAAGCGTATGCACCTTTAATTTCGTTTACAGAAGCACGCTTATTACCACTCGATACAATATCAAAAAATGGTGGTTGACGAACATATGTTGAATCATTTTCCCAAGAATAATGTAAATCCTCAGGAGCACTTAGGCTTTTCCATTTATCACCTCCGTCAAGTAAGTCTTCATATACTTTAGCAAAACTATCTCTATTTAAGCTCTTATAAAAAACTTCTTCGACTTCACTATGAGTAGGAAAAATATCCTTTAAGAAGACTTCTTTACCTGAACTATCTTTTCCTACTGGTTCTTTATCCCAATCAATATTTATATTACCTGCTAAAGCATAAGCCACAACTAAAGGAGGAGAGGCTAGATAATTTTGCTTAACTTCCGGATGAACTCTCCCTTCAAAGTTACGATTACCAGATAAAACAGACGCTACATTCAATGAGCCTGAATTTATAGCATCAGATATAGGCTGATCTAAAGGCCCTGAGTTACCTATACAAGTAGTACAGCCATATCCTATTATGTTAAATCCTATGTTATTCATATAATCCAATAGCCCAGAGCGATTTAAGTACTCTGTCACAACCTTAGACCCAGGAGCGAGAGATGTTTTAACCCATGGTTTTACTGTGAGTCCTTTCTCTACAGCTTTTTTAGCCAATAAAGCCGCCCCTATCATAACATAAGGGTTAGATGTATTCGTACACGATGTAATGGCTGCTATCACGACTGCACCGTCCTTTAACTCAAAATCAGCTGATTTATGATTAACTTTTTGAACAGTACCGGAGTTAGAAATAGCACTACTTGCTATTTTTGGTACATCATTTAATAATATAAGATCTTGTGGTCTCTTAGGCCCAGAAAGACAAGGTTTAACAGTACTAAGATCTAATTCTAAATGCTCATCAAAGTGTGGAATTTGTTGCCTTGGTGTATAATATAATCCTTGAGCTTTATAATACTCTTTAGTTAAATTAATTTGTTCAACGCTACGCGCACTTAGTTCTAAATAACGTATTGTCTCGTCATCTACAGGAAATAATCCACAAGTCGCTCCATATTCCGGAGCCATATTACTAATAGTTGCTCTATCAGCTAAAGTTAGATGACTTAATGCCTCTCCATAAAATTCAACAAATTTACCTACAACTCCATGCTTCCTAAGCGCTTGTGTTATAGTCAAAACCAAGTCTGTCGCTGTGACAGTAGGAGCCAATTTACCATATAATTTCATACCTACAACTTTAGGCAATAGCATAGAAATTGGCTGTCCCAACATAGCCGCCTCAGCCTCTATACCTCCAACACCCCAGCCTAAAACTCCCAATCCATTTATCATAGTAGTGTGTGAATCTGTTCCCACTACTGTATCAGGATATGCTTGTTTAGTTTCATGGTTTATATACACTACTCTGGCAAGTCTCTCTAAATTGACCTGGTGAATAATCCCCAAACCGGGAGGCACTACTGTCAAATTATTAAATGCATTTTGTCCCCACTTTAGAAACTTATATCTTTCCTCATTGCGACTAAACTCTATATCAAGATTAATTTTCTCAGAGTCTTCACTGCCGTAACTATCTACTTGTACTGAATGGTCTATTACAAGCTCAGCAGGACATAAAGGTTTTATTGAGTCCGGATCACCTCCTATTTTAACCATTGCATCTCTCATAGCTGCCAAGTCAGCTACAGCGGGCACACCAGTAAAATCTTGCATTAACACTCTAGCAGGCTTATACGATATTTCTTTTTCATCAGATGACGATCTTTTATCCCACGACAATATATGTTCTATATCTGATTTAGTTACATTTACTCCATCTTCATTACGTAATAGATTTTCTAATAAAATTTTTATTGAAAATGGAATCTTATCAATATTTGGTAAATTTTTTAATATAAAAACTTCGTACTCACCAGAGCCTACGTCAATTTTAGACCTAGTATTAAAACTATTAAGGTTTTTTATAGAATTATCAGGCATAAAAATATCTCCTAAATCACCTAAGATTAAATAAACAATATCGGCATATTACAAATATTTGCAAATATTGACATTTTATTGCAGCTTCTTTGATATAATTTCACTTTTTTAATTATACTATTAACTATACTTTTTTAACATTTAATAATTACAATTTAATTTAATAAATTAGGAATGTTTTACTATGCTTAAAATAAAAAATATCTTTAAATTATCTTCTCTGCTATTTTTATTAAATATCAGTATTTTTGCAAATGCTCAAGATCTAGACGATCTAGAAGATGCTAGAGAAGGCAGTATGGACGTTATAAAGTGGCAAGTAGCCCAATTAAGAGAATATCTTTCAGGTGATAATTATGATCCACAAGAAGCCTCCAGATTAGCCGATAGTTTAGTAGCTTTATCAATTATAACAAGCGATAGTCAGCTATATAGCGATGCAGCAGTTAACGAATCTGGAGATTTATCTGAAAACATAATCTCAAATAGAGATGATTTTAATGATAGATTTACAAATTTTGTAAGTGATGCCGAAAATATGAAAAATAATATATTCGATAAAAGAGCCCTAGCGGCAGCTTTTAGACAATACACCCAAAGTTGCAAAGGTTGTCACGACAACTATAGATAAGAAACATATACAACATAAAAAAACTAAAGAAGGAAAATGAACAGTATAGATAACAAAAATACTATTCCAGAGACTCAAAAAATATATATCTGGAGTACTACTGTTCGTATTATTCACTTTCTACTAGTGATAAACATTATTACAATGTTTATCACTCAAGAAGCTGAATTCATCCCCATAGAGTATCATGCTATATCTGGATATTTTTTATCAGGTCTTATATTATTTCGTATATTAATAGGTCTATTAGGTCAGTCACAACTAAAATTTATCAACTTTATATACTCTCCCTTAGCTGTATTCAGATATGTAAAGGACAACCAAGTACTTAGAAAAGATAATAAACGATACTTAGGCCATAACCCTATTGGTGGAGTCGGTATCATATTATTAATATTATTAATATTTATGGCTATATTTACAGGCTTATTTTTAAGTGACGATTTATTCTTTGAGGCGCCATTAAGCAGTTTTGCAAATAATCAAGCAGTTGAAATTTTGAAAGAATTACATGAAATATTTGCTAATTTCTTACTTGTCGCAATAACAATCCATATATTAGGAGTCTTATATGATCAATTTATACTTAAAGACCCCATAATTACATCAATGATAACAGGTTATAAGCCATATAACCAAAACGCCGTAGATATACAATCTATAGAGGAAGAGTCGCTTTTAATAAAGCTAAAAACAAGCTTTTTCTTTTTTATAGCTTTTAGTGTCCCTATATATTGGATAATATCAACTATACTAAATTTAGTATAAAATTTTTACTCTAGGCATAGTAAAATTTTTTTTATATCCGCCAATCTTAACTTTTTAACTTTTTTTTACTTTTTTTATCACGAGGAAATTATGAAAAAATTCTTATTACTACTTACACTTCTACCTTCTTTTGCTTTTGCTGAAGGATTTTTCTTAGGTTTAAAAGCAAATTTACTCACTTCAGCAAGTGGTGAAGTAGATTTTTCCGACATCCCTACTATTGATTGGGAATTAGATGATGGATCTATAACTCCTTCTTTATTAATTGGATATGGTATCTCTTTAGGTCCAGGCGAGCTTAGACCTTCTTTTGAATATCAATTAACTAATACAGAATATGATGCATCAGATACACTTCCTAATGAACTTTCTACTATAGAATACACTACTCTGGGTCTTAACATTGATTATATCTATGATATAAATCAACAAATTGGTGCTTATGGAGGTCTGGCTATAACTGACTTCACAAATGAAAATGATTTCACTTCTGATCTGCCAGAAGGCATAGCTTTTGGCTTAAACCTTGGAGGAGTTTATTCTATAAATAATATTGATATAGATGCAAGTTTTAGATATTATCTTACAGATTTAGAAGAAGAACCTAATAACTCTACTACATATACATTCACTCCTGAATATGTATTAGGTCTTGGTGTGAATTATAACTTTGGTTTTTAATATAAAATAACCTCCTAAAAAAACTTAACCATAATTCAAAAAGCGAGAGAATTGACTCTCGCTTTTTTGCTTTTTTAATATCCTTTTTAATATCCTTTATTTAACAATCCAATCCTTGTATAGTAAAGTGCTATATACTATTTATATTAAAATTAGCTTAGAAAAAACTAATCTAAATCAACAGTTCTTCGATTTCTAGTTTTTTCAATTATACCTTTTTGCTCAAGCTCAGAAACTGTTCTATCCTTTACTATGCTATAGAATGTAAATATTACTAGCTTAATCAATAGTATTATAAGTATAAACACTATACTTTTGAGAAAAGGCCTTGCCATAATATATTTCCCTAAAGATGAATCCTTAGCTTTATCAAATACATCAGGACTAGATACTTTATCTTTTCCAGAAGCTGAGGCTTCTGAAGCTTTTTCTGTTTTTTCTGTCATAAATAATAAATTAATTAAACTCTAGTGACGTAAAAGCTTAGACTTCTGAAAATGATTAAAATACAATTTTCAGAAAGCTCCTTAATAGAATATGAAAACACTAATTGCTACCACCAACAATATTTGAAATAGTCCTTTGTGTACTGGAAGACTGTGCTTTTTCAATAAGGGTTTGAAGTCTATTATCGCTATCACTATTTATAGAAAATTCCACTCTTTTAGATAGCTCTAAATCTTCTACTCCGTCAATTATAATAGGCTCACCAAATGCGACACCTGTAGATCTAAGTACTTGTGTCATCCAGACTTTATCTTCTTCATTTTCGATTAATGAAAAGCAAAAAGATAATATCGACAAAGCTCTAGCTGAAGAAAGATTTATATTATTCAAATATATATCCTCTATTCTGGCAGCTCCTCGCCACTCTGACGAAGTATGACCTTCGATTAAAATTTCTGATACTTCATTTTTATGCTCTTTCACTGTCTGTATATACCTTGGAAAAAAATCTGTAAGAATGCCTTTAAACTTAGGTCTTATGACACTACTTCCTCTTTCAAAAATCAACTCAGGGTCATTGAATCTTATATTTCCATTAGGCAATATTTCACCACCCCATTCTTCTACATCATCTTCAAATGCTTCTATAACATCTGTCACCAGCTGATCTTGCTGAACTTGAAACGAATCTGCTAACTCAACTAATTCTTTTTGCTTAACTTCAACCCTAACCATAAACAAAACTGCTATAAATAAAAATATAAGCATTAGAGCTGACATCATATCAGAGACACTAGGCCAAATATCAAATTTTGATGACATATTTTCGGATAAAAAATAAAGTTAAATAAATCATGATAAAATTGTTATTTTTATGCTTTTTCTACCCAAATAAACCTCCGCTTCTCCCTCCTCTAGAGCCTACTCCTGAGCTACCTAAATTATCACTTATTCTATTACAAATCTCTTTTATTTCTCTCATATTATCACCCGATTGCATTACAGAACTAATTTGATGTATTTGGGTTTTCAAATCATTAATAACCACAGCCTGCTTGCTTCCTACATCACTAATCCTTGCAAGTGTATTATTTATAGCTATATTTGCATCATTGAGTTTTGATATTTGTTGTGAAAGACTTTCTATACCCTCACGTGTTTTTTCAATATTATTTTGCGAATCAGCTATTACTTCAAGGCTATTAACCATACTTTGAAATAAACTACTATCATCAGTACCTTCTAGCTGCGGTTTTGCTTGTAAAAATGATAATACAATCACACAAAAAACTGCCATTATCGATGTTATAAACGCAGTTTTCAAACCCTCTAATAATAAAGGTACACTCGCATCTATATCTTCGACGTTGAAATCTAATAAACCAATAAATATACCAACAAAAGTCCCTAAAAGCCCTGTACTTACCATTAATGTTTTAAAATCCTTATGCTCTCCTTTCAGAAAACTGATATGGTCAACAAAACTAAGTGTAAAAACAGTGATTCCAACGGATATAGAAAAAGCTGAACTAAAAAAAGCCAGAGAAAAAACATTATCCCAAGTAAACCAAGCGACGACACCATCCCACCACACTCCAAAGTCAAATGCAGCTTGTGCTTCTCCTCCAGCGGCTTCAGCATCAAGTCTAGCTTGAATAACCCCATATCCAATGTATCCTAGATATCCTAAGCCTGCAACTATAATTAAAATCCCTCCCCATCCGAACCAACGGTATAGAGGGTCATCCATCATATTTTCAAACCAACTTGTTTTTTTCTTTTCTTTATCATCTTTCTTACCTTTAACCTTTGCTTTTGAGGCTTTAGGCTTGATGGTATCCTCAGTTTCTGGTTGTCTAGGTGTTTCTGTAGTTTCTGTAGCTGTTTGTTGTGATTCGTTTTCTGCCATAAGTTTTCAAATAATTATTAATTTTAGTTAATTGTACAAAGTATTATATCTAGTATTAAAAGTTATTTCTATTTTATTACATGAGTTTACATCAGTTATGTTACATTAAAATATTAACAAATATTTTAATAATCACTCAAGCGTTTAAGTATCTCATCTTTTCCTAACAAGCTTAGAATTTTACCAAGCTCTGGCGAATTTTCTTTACCAAATAGCACAACTCTTATGGGCACACCTATTTTTGAAAATGGTAGCTCATTATCCTTAACGTATTTACTGATTAAACCATCTATAGAACTTTGATCCCACGCTTCCAACTTTTTTAAAAGCTTCGTAATCTCATGTAAGTTAGCTACAGAATCATCGTTTAGATATTTCTTAGCTAGCTCTTCACTTGGCTTATTATATGAAAATAAATCTTTTATATGATCAATAAGTTCTAAAATAGTGTATGTCCTAGGAGAGTACACATCAAGCAAACTCTTAAGCAAAGTTTCATCTATATTAGACAAAGAAGCGTCATAGGATACAACTATCTTATACATATCATCTTGCGATATACTTTGCATGTAATGTCTATTTATCCATAATAGCTTTTTTTGGTTAAATACAGCAGGAGACTTGCTTACATTTGATAAGCTAAAAAAGCTGACTAACTCTTCTATACTAAAAATTTCCTTATCATAATGAGACCATCCTAATCTAACTATGAAGTTAACCAATGCTTGAGGCAAAATACCCATCTTAGAATACTCTGTTACATCTAAAGCACCGTGACGCTTAGAAAGCTTTTTACCATCCTCACCATGAATCATAGGTAGGTGCGCAAAAATAGGAATATTTAAATTGAGCGCCTTATATATATGAATTTGCTTAGGAGTATTATTTATATGATCATCTCCTCTTATTACATGAGTTATAGACGAAAGCATATCATCTATAACAACACAAAAATTATATGTAGGACTACCATCTGAGCGAACTATCACAAAGTCATCTAATTCAGAATTATTAAACTTTATTGCTCCTCTAACTTTATCAAAAAAAGAAACTTCACCTGTATCTGGTATTTTAAATCTAATAACATAAGGCATAGAACCTTTATCAACCTTGTTATTTAGGCACTTTCTATCATATTTAGGTTTCTTTTTCATTGCTAATTGTTCTTCTCTCATAATAGCTAGTTCTTCCTCTGTACAATAGCACTTATAAGCTTTGCCTTCAGAAAGCAACTTATCCACATACTCTTTGTATATATTTTTTCTCGACGATTGATATACAGGCGACTCATCAGGATTTATTCCTAGCCACGACAAGCCAGTAATTATACTATTAATGAACTCCTCTTGTGATCTTTGTTCATCTGTATCTTCTACTCTCAACAAAAAATCACCTGAATTTTTCTTTGCAAACAACCAGCAATACAATGCGGTTCTAGCTCCTCCTGTATGTAAGTTCCCAGTAGGACTGGGCGCAAAACGAGTTCTAACCTTTACCATCACTTTCCTTAAAATAAAAAAACATAATATTATATATCATTAATACATCATCCGCCCGAAATTATCTCTACAATATCATTAATAGTAGGGTCAATATACCTAATATAGGCTCTTTCCCTAAGCTCATTTTGCCAACGATCTACTTCTATAGCAATGCGACTTTGTATAATAGAATTACTTATTTGCCTATATAAAGCTTCGTTATCCAAAGGCTGTGACTGGACGTCTACGACCCTTATTATTCTCCAGCCTTCATTGAAAAGTATAGGCTCACTTATTTGATTAACTTGTAGATTTGCCACTACTTCAGATATAGTAGCTGGTAAGTCTTGAAGCTGGACCCAACCTAAATCACCACCTTGATAATTGTTTGATATATCCTCTGAATATATCCTAGACATTTCCTCAAAGCTAACGCTACTAGATTCTATTGAGTTTTTTATTGTAAGCAATTCCTCTTTTGTACTATCTAGATCACGTACTGGATTTGCATTCATTACTATTTGTTGTACTTTATACAAATCAACAGATTGCCTATTTGGCATAGTTTTTCTACTGACTTGGATTATGTTAAAACCACTATCATTTTTTACAACCGATATACCACCTTCTTCTAAATTACTTATAGACCTAGATATAACCGTAGGCATATCTTTAACCTTTCTATCACGGTAAAGAACTATATGAAAATTATCTGAGTTGCCATACTTTTGATTTAGTTCTATATCTGTAAAATTAACTGAAGATAGCTCCATAACTATCCTATCGGAAATATCTTCTGCTACCAAATCAGAGTCAATACCTTGCTCTGTATCATCACTATAAACCAAAATATAGTTTATATCATAACTCGGATCACTAGATATCTGTAAACGTTGCTCTACCTCTTGTCTTGAAACCCTTACCCTATTTCTGGTTATAGCCCAGTAAACACTAGTCAATATCATCTGACTTTTTAGATTTTTTCTGAATATTTCAAATGCTCTTGGACCATACGCATCAAAAATAGACTGAAATGAGCTAATGCTCATATTATTACTCTCCGATATAGTGGATATTTCTTGCAATACTCTAGTATCTGAAATATTAATACCAAACTGCTCTGCTACTTGTAGCTGAAGAGTTTCATCTACCATTCTTTGCAATATCTGATAATCAGATATTGCACTTGGAGTATATGTTTGCCTGGCTAACTCTGTATTTATTTTAGTTAGAAGTCTCCTATCAACAAACTCAGACAAAAGTATAACATCAGAGTTTACTTCGACTAAAGCATGATCTACAGAGACTATATCAGATGACTGCTCAACCTCTGTAGTTTGTGCATTTACATTTAAGCATAGAAAAGCCAGCCACAAAAAGTACTTTATCTTCACGTAATTATTAATAAATTTAAACATATACATAATTAATAGACTTAATAATATACACTACGTTTATATATTACTTTGGGTATAAATATATTTTCTTAAATCAATTTTTAATAAATAAGAACATCCTATAAGCTACATAGTATTTATTTTTAATATGCTAGATTTTAACAGATATAAAGAACTATAGTATAAAATCCATCATTAAAAACTATACAAATTATCTACATCTTTATATATAATTTTATACAATTAAATAATGATATCAAAAATAAAAAATTAAATTCAGGTAGAATTGTGTTAATAAATAAAGTAAATTTGATTAATATAAACGACAAACCTAAAAGTTTTTTTAAAGGCTTATTTGCTATTGCGTTCATTTTACTTTTAGCAGTTACTGGTATAAACTCATTCGCTATAGAAAAAGAATTTAGAGAACAGCTTATCTATACATATAGTATAGCAGATAGCAGAGTAACGGCTAAAACAGTTAGTACAGAAATAATAAAAGAACAATTTGCTATAAAATATTGGTATCAGTTAGATAGCGCATATAAAAAACAATTAATCAATATCGGAATAAATCAAGATGAAGCTATTTCTCTTATATTAGCTAGTTTACATGACTTACCTATAGACAGTGAACAATGGCAATCAAATATACACTATAAAATAAGTTATAACTGGTACTTCGATACACAAGATATTTTTTTTAAGCTACTAGAATGGGGAGGAAATGAACCCATGGTAGGACATATATCATATATCTATCTAAAGTCAAAAGAGCAACTAAATACGATATTAGATCTTTACTCTCAAAACCAATCATCCAGCGATAGTATCTCTAAATATCAAGAGTCCGTTAGGCTATTATCGATGCTAATTGATTTAAGAACAAGTATAATACTTAACTATGAGCAAGAATTTTTACTATCCAACCAAACACTACTAAGATTGCAAGAACCTATATCTAGCGAATTAACAACTAAATACTACATAGCATCAAACTATCTATCTTTAAATAAGATAGAAGACGCTCTATTCTATATAAATTCTGCCATGGAAGTATCACCTGAAAATATATCTTTAAGCATACTAAAAGGAGAAGCTCTAAAAGCACAAAATAAATCTAACCAAGCAATTTCCATATGGGAGAATGCGCTTAGTTTTGATTCTAATTACAGTTATAATATTTACAAAATTGCTTCCTTGTTTAAACAAGCTAATGAAATAGAATTACAAATAAAAGCCTTGAATATTGCAATTGAAAAAAAGCCTAATCCAGATGCATTATATTATCTTGCTCTACATGAAACTGACTCAAAAGTAGCAATTAAAAACCTAAATAGAGCTGTGGATTTACAACCTAACTATTGGCAAGCTTATAAGGAATTAGGAAGGATCTACTATGATGATAAAAATTTAGATCTGGCAATTGAAAATTATAGAATAGCTCTGTCTATAAAAAATAATGATGTAGAAACCTTAATACTCCTTGCAGACAGTTACTTAGATAACAATCAAATAGAGTTAGCGCTTTTATATTATCAACAAGCTATATACTTATCTCCTGATGATAAGTATATAACCGAAAGATTAAGTAAACTAAAAAGTAACCAATAGTAAAAATAAATTCTTGTTAGCTTGTTCTTTTACGTTATAATAATTTATTTATATAAAAATACCAGTATATAATATTTTGTAAGTAAGTATTAATGCATTAAATGGATATGCCGAGGTGGTGAAACTGGTAGACGCGCTGGACTCAAAATCCAGTCTCCGCAAGGGGGTGCGAGTTCGATTCTCGCTCTCGGCACCAATTAAATATTTATTTTTTTCTATATATTCTAAAATATACTTATGAAGTATTTATGCAGTGTCGTGCTACTCATATAGCTTTTCTACAAAGCTATGATGCTCCTAATCATATATCCAAAATGAAACAAGAATCTAATCAACAATCAGATAATAATATACTACCTATAGTTTATCCAGGTTCATTTGATCCTATAACTAATGGTCATCTAGACATAATCTATAGATCACTTGAGACATTTGGAAAATTAACACTGGCAATAGGCGTAAATACAAAAAAGATTCCTTATTTAAGTCTTGAAAAAAGATTAGAAATACTAAGAAACTTAATTATTTCTAAAAACTGGGAAAATATTGTCACTGCTGTATTCTTTCACGGGCTTTTATCAGATTTCTTAAAAAACAAAGGTATTAAGATCGTTGTCAGAGGATTAAGAGACTTAAACGATTTTGAGCAAGAAATGAGAGCCATGCAGTTTAATCGGACTCTATTTTCTGATTTTGAAACGGTCTTTTTCCCGTCAAAAGAAAAATATCTATTTATATCATCTTCCCTAGTTAGAGAGATGGTAATATTAGGTGCTAATGTTGATAAATTTGTCCCTGAAGTAGTCTTAAAAGCAATTAATGATCAATAGAGGGTATGAATAACCTAAACTCAATATTTACAAATAGAAATAATTGGCTAAACAAAATACACTTCGATCCAATTCTATTATTTCTTGTATCAATACTTTCAATATTTGGATTGTTTATACTATATAGTGCTAGTGGTCAATCATCATATCTTATAAAAAGACAGCTCATCTTCTTATTAGCAGGCTTTGTTGTAATGATAACAATTTCTCAAGCTGATACATTTTTTTATAAACGCATTGCCAGTACATTTTATTTTCTAACATTAATACTTCTTGGTATAACACTACTCATAGCAGAGCCTATAAATGGCTCAAAAAGATGGCTTAACTTGTATTTTTTTAATATACAAATATCTGAGTTTATGAAAATAGCGTTACCTCTTTTTATAGCAGTATATATAAGTAACTACACATTCCCTCCAAAACTAATACATTTTTTTATCACTCTAATAGCTGTACTTATACCTGTATTTTTAATTTTTTTACAGCCTGACCTAGGCACCTCTATCATAGTTGCTATTTCTGGATTGATGGTCATATTTTTAGCAGGTTTATCATGGAAAGTAATATTGAGCACACTTGGTTCTATAGCAGCTATATTTCCTATAGCATGGAATTTTATATTAAAAGATTATCACAAACAAAGAATATTAATATTATTTAATCCTGAGGCAGACTTATATGGTTCTGGCTGGAACACAATTCAAGCAAAAACAGCTATAGGCTCAGGAGGAATATCTGGAAAAGGCTGGCAGGAAGGTACACAAGGACAGTTTGATTTTCTACCTGAAAGTCACACTGACTTTATTATAGGAATCATTGCTGAAGAGCTTGGATTTATAGGAGTAAGTATTTTCTTTCTGCTATATATTTTAATAATACTAAGGTGCCTTTCTATCACCTATAGCGCTAATAATAGTTTTGATAGAATAGTATCTGGCGCTCTTACAAGTATTTTATTTTTATATGTCTTTATAAATGCGTCTATGGTATCGGGCATGCTTCCAGTTGTAGGTATTCCACTTCCTTTTGTAAGCTATGGAGGCTCATCTATTATGTCTTTGATGATACAGCTAGGGATAATAATGTCTATAGGCACTCATACCAAATTTTCTCCAGAAGAATTTTAACTCATGAATATAGATAAATGGGATAATAGCTATGCTGATGTAGTTCTAAAAGCAGGCGTAAATTTACAAAAAAATCAATCTTTATTTATAGGCTGTAATATAAGTAGCTACCATTTTACAAGAGTACTTGCCTTAAAAGCTTATGAATTAAGTGTATTATATGTCGATATAGATATTACTGACAATCAGATACTTAAAGCTAGAATATCAAATCAAAATGAAGAGCAAGAGCTTAAATATTTTCCAACTTATAAATTGACTCGCTCGCACCAGATGGTTTGTGAAAACTAGGCAAAAATAAAAATAGACGATACAGAAGAATCAGATATACTATCTCAAGCTGATATAAAGAAGCTAGGTATACTGACAAACAATATATACTCACTAAATAAATCTGCTATGGAAACCATAATGGGAGGCTTTATTAGCGGTGTGTCATAGAATATCCAGGACCTGAATGGGCTAAGGAGGTCTTAGGAGATGATGCATCTGTTGATGATTTAAGAAACATTTTAACTCCTATACTACACTTAGACAAAGACGACCCAGTAGAGTCGATTAAGAATAACTCGAGAAATTTATATAAAAGAGCCTCTATTTTATCAAAACATGTATTTGACAAGATACGCATATTGGATTCACAAAGTGATTTAAGTGTTTATCTATCCCCTTACTCCGTCTGACAAGCAGGCTTATCTAAAAATGCAAAAGGTGTAGAATTTATTGCAAACATCCCCACAGAAGAGATTTTTACTACCCTTGACTCACGAATGACTGACGGATATATAACAGTTAAAAAGCCAGTTAAACTTATGGGAACTAAGGTGGAAGGGCTCTATCTTGAATTTAAAAATGGAGTTTTAAATAAATGGGATGCAAAAAAAGGAAAAGATGTATTCGCTCAATTTATAAACTCAGATGAGAATGCTAATAAAATAGGTGAGTTTGCCCTCGTAGATGAAACTTCTCCTATAGCTAAGAGTAATAAAATATTTAATTCTGCTCTATATGATGAAAATGCATCCTGCCATATCGCATTAGGGAGCGGCTACACATCGTGCTTATCTTCTGGCTCATCACAAGAATCTATAGAAAAGTCCGGCTGTAATCAATCAATCGTGCATGAAGATTTTATGATAGGCTTGCCTGAAACTAAAATAATCGGATATAAAGCAAACCAAGAAACACTTATAATGGAAAAAGGGCTATTTAAAATATAAAATATAAGCTCTCTTAACATAGCCTAGCCCAAATTTGAATTATTATTTAGGGTAATTTCTAAAAATAACATAGTTGAATAATAAGTAAAAACAATATAAAAAATTGAGATTTTTACAATTAGCTCTTATTCATAGCATAAAAATACTCCAAAAAGTAAAAAGTGCCTTTCCAATAATTTTTGCGTAATTGCAAGATAAATTAAAGCCTAATTTTAGGGCTTTTACTTTTAAATGAAGTTATTCTATCCAATCTCCTTTTTGTAGCTCGTCAATAATGTGCGCTTAAAATACAAATCTAATTTTAATTTGTATAGTTGTCTTTTTTTTGCTTTTTACCCAAGAGGTACTCTCTTCTAAGTAGCTCAATTATAACTACTAACACATTGATTATAGCTATGGAAGCTATTAATTTAAAAACAAGGTCAAAGCTAGGTACATCAAACCATATCTTTAAGATTAATATTATAGAGATTAAGGTCGCCCCAATTATAGTAGTGATAGATGCAGTTTTCATTGATACTTACTTTTTTCGCTCTAAAATGATTAAATAAGCTTCTCTAGTGAAGAAAATAAGTGTTCTACGTATGTCTTTTTCCATAGTAACTACCCTATATCCTTGCTCAGCATGTGAATTTAAAAAACTTGTCAAAGTTATAGGATTGACTTTAGCAGATCCAAGAAGAATACTACTAAAGAGACTTTCCTTGTATATTATAGCCTTATATTCGAAATTGTGTGTATCTTCCATAGCTTATGATAGATAGTTAAAGACATAACTAAAAAGATAAAGATACATTATATATAGAAATATATAAAATAAAAAGCTGGCTTTAAGTCAGCTTTTTATTGCTTTTTTACCTTTTATTAAAAAGTGTAAACTTTATTGAAAATAAGCTTCTCTTAAAATAAATTGACCTAATGGACCTACTATTACTCCTTGGAGGTCAGGAGATTTAATCCATGAGTAAGTATAAAAATAAAGTGGAGCAACAGGCATTTCTTCCATCATTATCATCTCTGCTTGCTTTAATATCTCTTTTCTCCTATCTGCATCTACTTCAGTTCTAGATGATTCAAGTAGATCTTGAAATTCTTGATTTTCCCACTTCGCAAAGTTATTACCGCCTTCTTTATCTTCGTATAACTCTAGGAAATTTATAGCATCGTTAAAGTCACCTATCCATCCCATACGACCGATAACATGGTCACCACTCCTTACTCTATCGATATAAACCTTCCATTCAAAGTTCTCTAAGGTTACATTAAGTCCCAGTTGACTTCTCCATATATCCTGTAGAGCTTGAGCTATTTTTCTATGAGATTCGTTTGTATTAAAGGCATATTCTATTGTTGGCAATTGGTCGACTGATTCTAATCCCAATTCTTCTAGAGCTAAAGCTAGGTATCTTTTTGCCTCATCTAGATTATTATCACTAAAATATCCTTGTGTATTTTCAGGAAAAATAGTAGGAGGAACATTTGCCATAGCAGGAATCTGACCTGCTTGTAAAATATTTTCAATGATAGTATTCCTATTCATGGAGTATGCAAGTGCTTTACGAAGATTTTCATTGTCAAAAGGAGGTTTTTCTGTATTAAAAATTACCCAATATGTTCCAGCTATGGTATGTGTAATTAACTCATTACTTTCTTTTAGTGATGGTATAGCTTCTGATGGCAAGGTAGGGTTGAGAGGACTTCCAGCCCAATCTATTTCATTTGTCCTAAACATCTGTAGATTTGTATTTTCATCGTTGACCATTAACATGGAAATTTGGTTTAAATTTACTTGATCTGCATTCCAATAGTTTTCATTTTTTTCTAACTCTATTTTATTATTGTGGCTCCAAGAAACTAATTGAAAAGGTCCATTTGAAACATAATTAGGGCCTGAATCAGCTGCCCAAGAGGGATTCGCTGAAGTTACATTTGCATTTATAGGAAAGTAAGTATAGAACGACAAAAGCTCCATAAAGTAAGAGATAGGGGCTTCTAAAGTAATCTCCAAAGTTTTATCATCTATAGATCGAATTCCCAATTCATCTTCAGTAGCATTACCTTCAAAAAATGCCTGCGCATTTTTTATAGGATAAAGCTGATACGAATAATTAGCGTTATTTTGTGGAGTTAATACCCATTTCCAAGCATACTCAAAATCTTGAGCTCTTAACGTATCGCCATTGCTCCATGAGGCATTATCTCTGATTCTAAATGTATAGACTAAGCCATCGTCAGAAATAGTATAACTCTCAGCTGAGCCTAATATTATATTGGAATTAGAATCCAAGGTAGCAAGACCTTCAAATATTTGTCTTAAAACTGATCCTGAAGTAGTATCAGATGCTAGTCCAGGGTGTAAAGACGGAGGCTCTGAGCCTAGATTTAAGTTTAATACACGAGTTTCAACATTATCGTTAGACGTATCTATCCCAGTTTCAGGTTCTTGCGAAAGCATGTAAAAGCCTATAGCGATAATTGCTATTACGGCAACTAATATTATTTGTTTATTTTTCATAAAACATAGTCCTCTTAAATAAAATTATAGGAATTAATTTCATATAGATAAAATGATAAGTTATAAAACTTGAACATTATATTATATGTTTTGTATAAAAGCTAATGTAATCAATAAAAATTTTTATAATCAATCAATTATCATTTAAACCATATATATTAGCAAACTAAATAAGTATTAACAATAATTGTTAACAACTATGTTAATAGATTAAACTCTATCCTTATATTTCAATATATGATTTATTAACGGGTAAAACATACCCGTTTTTGATATCAGATTAATATCTGCCTTTACTTTATTCACAGTGTAGTTAAAGTTTTAATTTAAAGTCAATAGTATATATAATTTTTATTTTTTTATGGCTAAAAGAGTTAAAAATAGCAGGATAAAAAAATTTAAAATTGTAATTTTTCGTATTCATTATTTTTTTAATAAATTACATTAATTTACATCGTTTACGCATTCCCTTATAGTATACTTATTGTATAAATTAAATTAATACTAATTTAATAAGCTTTAGTTTTTTTATCAAAATTTTTATATTAGGTGAAAAAATGAATAGAAGAAATTTTATAATAAAAGTATCTTTGGCTGTAACAGGCTTTTCTTTAATAGTGCTTACCCCCTCTTTTGCTCAAAATGAAATAACAATAGGAGATGATATGGATATAGATTGGAAAAGTATCACTGATGAGCAGTGGAAAGAGAGACTTACAACAGAACAATATTATATTTTACGTGAAAGTGGAACAGAAAGACCTGGTTCTAGTTCATTAAACAAAGAGTACAGCGAAGGAGTTTATCACTGTGCTGGATGTGATACAGCTTTATTTTTATCTGAGACAAAATATTACAGTGGCACTGGTTGGCCTAGCTTCTATGACTTTATCCCAGGATCTTTAGGAACTAAGCCGGATAATTCTTTTTTCATGAGGAGAACAGAATATCATTGTTCCACTTGTTTAGGGCACCAAGGTCATGTCTTTGCTGACGGCCCTCAGCCTACAGGATTAAGATATTGTAATAACGGAGACGGTTTAGTGTTTAAACCGATGGTATAAATGATTATTAATTTGTTTACAGAAAATTGAAAATAATTTTAAGATAAGAGGTTTATATGTTAAATATAGTAAATAATAAAATATTCATAATATATAGTGGTTTGATAGTATTGTTTTTATCCTTTATCTTTATATCTTTTCATTCTAATGCTAGCAATCATGAAGAGGATAATGAAAATCAAATGGACGATAGTGAAAATTCTGTAGCATATTTTGCAGGAGGGTGTTTTTGGTGCTCTGAAAGTGACTACGAGGCTATAGAGGGAGTTGTTGATGTAATATCTGGATATGAAGGAGGTACTGTAGATAGACCTACTTATAAACAGGTGACTACAGGAAGAACAGGAGCCAGAGAAGCAATAAAAGTCATATATGATCCAAATATAGTAAGCTACAGTAGACTAGTTGAAATATTATGGTATACAACAGATCCTTTTAATGATAGAGGTCAATTTTGTGATGGTGGTTTTCAGTACACAGCAGCTATATATTATCAAAATGATGAAGAAGAGCGTATTGCTCTGGAATCAAAAAGAGATGTAGAGGACTTTTTGGGAGAAGAAACTGTTACAGCTATAGAAAGTTTTGAAAAATTCTATCCGGCGGAAGACTATCATCAAAATTACTATAAAGAAAACCCTATAAGGTATAATTATTATAGAAGTCGTTGCGGTAGAGATGCTAGAGTAAAAGCTGTTTGGAAAGATAGAGCTATAATTCCTGATAAAAAATAATTAATTAGACAGCATATAGGGTATGTTCAAAAGTAGTAGTTTTTACCCAACCCCAAGTTAGCCATAAAACTGTATAGCCAAACACATTTTTATAGCCTTGTACTTCTCATTTTTAAACTGCCCTTCTTCAACCATTTGGGGTATGCTGAAAAATTATATTTTCAACATGCAGAAAAAAATAAAATAAAAAAATTATGGAAGAAGTATATTTTGCTGGGGGTGCTTATGAGGAGTGCAAGAATACATCAGACATTTACCCGGTGTGCTCTCGCAAGGAGAGCTAACGGAGATATGACTAAACTAAGTACATATTATGATGGTTATGCAGAGTGTGTTAAAACTGTATTTGACCCAAAAGTTATAACAATAGAAAAACTGATGGTCTATTTTTTTGAAATAATTGATCCATATAGCTTAAACAAACAAGGTAATGATATTGGCAAAAAATACCGTACAGGCTTCTATAGCGAAAAAACATATCATTTAAAGAAAGCTCAAACTTACATAAAAAATAGAAAGGATTATAAAAGGATAGCTGTAGAAATTCTTCTTATAAACTACGTAAGAAGTGCAGAAGAACACCAAGACAGATTAGTTAGGTTCCCAAGTGATTATTGCCATATACCTAAAGAAAAACTGTATAAATATAAAAAATAACTATACTATTGAAAATTTATTATGACTAACTACTGGTTGGCAAAGACAGAGCCTGAGGAATATTCTTGGCAAGATATGTTAAAAGAAAAAGTAGCAAAATGGGATGGAGTTAAAAACTTTCAAGCGCTTAAATATATATCACAGATGCAAATAGGGGATTATGTCCTAATCTACCATACAGGAAAGCAAAAGTCTGTCGTAGGCACAGCTAAAGTTGTTTCAAAGCCTTATTATGATACTATTACAAACAGTGAGCAACACTCAAAAAACAAACTATTAGTAATAGACTTTGAGGCTATTAAATCACTTGATAAACCTATCAGTTTAGCCCAAATAAAAAACATGCCTATATTTGATGGACACTACATTATCAAACAGCCAAGATTATCTATAATGCCTTTATCTGAAGCTCAATACAAAATGGTTATAGAATAATAATTATAAACTCTGTTAACCAATCCCAGCTTAAAAGTCAATCAAGCAGAAAACTATAAATTTGAGTGAATGAATTTTCACATCTTTTGGCTAAAAAGCTTTCTTTACATTCTTCATTGCCATAACTTGCCTGCCTCAACACACTGCTGAGCGAAACAGGTTGTCATTCCTTATTCTTTCAATCAATTCCCTAATTACCAATTATGTTTCATTTAATTATTAACTTAAATCTACTATCATTGTTTCCATATCTTCATGATTTTTGAGCTGAATTTCTACTGCGCTTTTATATCATTAACTTTCTTTAAAAAACTCAGTGAATAGAATAATAGAATCATTCCTATCTAAGCCTGCTATCTCTTAGGTAAAGAATGTTTTTCTTATTTTTATTAAAGGAATTATCTGCTTTATCAAAAAATATATGAGATAATTTATTTTATGTTTTCGTAATTATCAAATAAATTAAGTCTTATGAAAAAGAAAAGTTTTTTATTAATGCCATTTTTTACATTTTTGATTATAGGTTGCGGTAGCGATAATTTATCAAATCCAAATGATAATGTGTCTGTTGCACTGACAGGAATAAGCTCCTCAACAGATTCTTATATTGCACTATATTCAGGGGAGGAGGAGCAAATATCAATAGTATATGAGCCCCCAAATGCTACTAACAAAACATTAACTTGGGTAAGTGACAATAACACTATAGCAACTGTCGATGATACAGGAACAATTACAGCTATGGCAGAAGGTACAGCAATAATTACGGCTATAGCATTAGATGGCGGACATACAGCAATGCTAGAGGTGCGAGTATTTCCAGAAAATGCCGATATTCCTTTGAGAAGTATTACACTTACTCCTGATTCAACTTCTATTCTAATTGGAAGTACAGAAACTATTGAAGTAACTTATTCACCAAATAATGCCACTAATAAAACATTAACTTGGGTAAGTGATGACGACAGTATAACAACTGTTGACAATACAGGAACAATTACAGCTGTGGCACAAGGTACAGCTGTAATTACTGCAATATCTAACGCTGATAGTACAATTACAGGAGAAGTAAACGTCACTGTAGTTGATAACTCTGTTGATCCCAATACAGATCTTACTGTTTATGACGATTTTACCTATTTGAAAGTTGATGCTAATGAATGGAATGCTTGGACCAGATTTGACTTGATATCTAACGAACTAAAACCATATATTCAAAATGCTACAAAAGCCGCTTATCAGCAATTAAGAGATGAATTTGATATGATTTCGTTTGTGCTTGATACTGATACCATACCTGCCGGAAGACCCTATGGTCAGTTCAGTTTTGTGAGTAATAGTATCGAAGGATTAGGGATAAATATATTCGATAATTCAAGTGATTACGGCTCAAGTGGTGCATTACAAGGAATATTTATTTTATATAGAGAGAATTTATTAAGATTAGGACCTTTTTTACACGAGATGGGGCATAGGTGGTTTAACCATGGAACAAGTCTGGAAGGGGGTTCTCATTGGCCAGCTGGTATACCTCAAGGAGCTCCCGGATATACAGTAAACGGCACTGGAATATTTCAAGGACCTTGGGAGACATTTGCTCCAATTGAATTGTATATGATGGGATTAATTCCGGGAAGTGACCCTAGCATTCAAAATGATGCTACTAATAAAGCTCTCTATGATGATATTATAGCAACAAATGGAGAAAGAGCTCCCGCATATCCAAATGCACAAACATATTTTAGGGTTTTGGTAATGGTTATCAGCCCTAATGACTACACTGCACAGTTTGATTGGATAAGAGATGTTGAATGGGTTGAAACTACAAACACTCAAACACAGGGAGTAAATTGGCATAGACAAACTGGTGGACTAGGTAGTTTAACTCTTAGCGGACTAAATGCACTAATAAAATAGACATTTTAATTATATTATTTACCATAATCAGTGAAATCTTTATTGAGCTATAAATAAAGTGGCAGTATCTATGGTAAATGTAACAGATGGCTTTATCATAAACCATCTATGTTTTACAAAATACAGTTTTGTAAAACATAGATAAATAAGTGGTTTAGATTTTTAAAATGAAATAAAATGCTATTTTATCCCTGTTATTCATAGGCTTTTTGAAGTTCTATTTAGATGCATTTAAGCTATCTTCTATGGATAAAAAATTATTAATACAATAATACAGTGGTTTGTTCATTTTCCATTATTTGTGTACAAAAACCATGCACTGCATCTATGCATCACCTTTTATTCCTACTTCCTATCACTATTACCACTAAAACAGAAGCTTCTTCATAATTAGCATAAATCCTTCAACAGCTCTGCCAAAAAACTAGTAATTTTTCTAGTGCTAGAAACAGAAAGCCTCTCTTGTGGAGAATGCATTTTTTCAATTAATGGTCCTATAGATATCATATCTATTCCACTATACTTTGCAGCGATGACTCCACACTCCAATCCTCCATGTGTTCCTTCTATCTTAGGTTCAATACCAAATAAATTTTTATATCTATATTTTACTTTTTTAAGAAGAGGTGATTCTAGGTTTGCTTGCCATGCTGGATATCTTGAAAAAGTTTCTAATTTTCCGTAGACTAGAGAGCTCAGTGAGCTTAAATTTCCCAATATAGCATCTAATTGTGTATCGGATGCTGCTCTTGATACACCAGAGAATTTAATGCAATCTTCCTCTGTATTAACCCTAGCTAAATTATTAGAGGCAGAAACAAGGTTATCTATATACGGTGAATATGATTCTACACCGTTAGGATATAGTATGAGAGCATTAATTATTTTTCTAGTATCCTGCTCTATTATTTTTTTATATTTTTTATCTTTTATATCATATATTTTGATATTTACATCTGGTTCATGTTTGCCAAGTTCCTGCTGTAGCTCTAATAAAAAATTCTTAGTGATACTTTTTAGTTTATCTATATCATCAGTTGAAACAATTGCATTTACCTCTCTAGGTATAGCATTTAGCATAGTATCGGAGCTAATTTCAACTATGTTAACTTTAATACTTTCTGATATTAACTTAAGTGCTCTACCTAAAAGCAAATTAGCATTTGATCTATTTAAGTGAATTTCTTCTCCAGAGTGGCCACCTTGTAATCCAAATATCTCTATAGTAGCTAATTTATCTGTATTTGCAGTATCTTCTCGTAGAAAAGGAAAACTTAATGTAAAGCGTGAAGCACCAGCACAGCAAATTAAGATACCATCTTCCAAAGCTGCATCTAAGTTTATAAAAGTTTTAGATTGAATAAAGTTTTCAGGTAACTGCATAGCACCGACCAAACCTATCTCTTCTTCGCGTGTAATTACTAATTCCAAAGGTGGGTGCACCACTTCATCATTTTGTGCCATAGTCAATGCTAAAGCCACTCCTATTCCATTGTCAGCCCCTAAACTAGTTTCTCTAGCTCTTATCCAATCACCATCTATGATATTTATAATAGGGTCTTTGTTAAAGTCATGTTTTGAAGTAGGTATTTTTTCGCATACCATATCAGTATGTGCCTGAATGGCAACACTTTCACTATTTTCATATCCTTTACTTGCTGGCACCTTAATTACAATATTATGATAGTGATCTTCTTTGTAGGTAAACTTATTCTTTATAGCAAAATCTCTTATGTATTGTGTTATTTTTTCTTCATGAGAAGATTTACGGGGAATATTATTTATCTCTTGGAAAAAATCAAGCACTTGCAGATACATAACTTTTACCTCTTCAATCGATTTCAAACATTAGATCACAATACTTCAATATTGTTTTTATATCTTTTATATTAATATATCTATTTGATAATAAAAAATATTATTACAGCAAAGCTATGAAACACTAGCATATAAAATATATTTCCCAGCACTGCAATACTAATAGATACTTTATAATACTCTATTGATATACCAGATAAAATAAAAATAATAAAATTAATAAGAATAATATTATTTTTATATATACAATACTGTAAAGACTTGCATCTCAATGCCTTGTAAGAAGACAAGGCTAATATTCTCACAGCTTCAATTTTATTTCTAAGTTACGACAATTAATGTATTAAAATAAGCGCAAAAATCATTATAATCAAAAATGTAAATATAGTCACAAACCCTACAGCTAATCCAGCGGGGTGATAGCTCATTGCCCTGCTATCTTTGTAGCTATTGGACCGGGAGGTGAATTACCACAAGCTAAAACCTAAGAATATTCCTCTGTAGTCAGCTAGTCATAGTTAGTAAAAAACCTCCTCCACTTCAATTCAAGGCACTTCCATAACCAATTATACTGGGAATAAAAATGTTATAGAATACTTAAAAAACAGATATGTAATATGAGAGTATCAATTTAAAGGACTGAGTATAAGTGTGCTTCCTTGATAGTTCAAATGTAATCTATTTAATACATTTGCTCCAAGTAATGCATTATCTCCAAGATTAGGTAAAATGCTTGCATCAATGTCGTTTAAATATATGCCACCTATTTGCATGGTATCTATTTTCGTTAACCAAGCATCAGTTAGTCCATTAGCTGTTCTAATTTTTATAGGTGTTCCATAAGGTAACCCTATTCTATCTGCTTGCTCTTGTGAGATAGCAACATTTGTAGCACCAGTATCTACCAAAAAATTAATCTCATGCCCATTTACTCTTATAGGTAAAATATAATGACCTTGATTATTTACTTGTAAAGATACGCTTAGAGCTTCTGCAGATATATTTGAATTAGGATTATATGCATTTTGTTCAAAATTATAAAACAACATAAATAATAATAAAAATAATATAATCCAAGCAAAAAATAGCATGTTTTTTCCGACTTTCTTTCTCTGCATAATAATTTTTACTATTCCATATTTTTTATCAATTGTATACAATACAAAGAGCTTCTAATCTACTTTAGGTCTATAGCTTACCACAACACCCTATCATTTTTCTTAGTTAGCAGGCTACTATGGACTATAATAAACTAGATATACTAGCACTATTATTGTCTTCAATATAATTTTTGATATAATTATAATATACTAATAATAGATATATAGACTTTTATTTTTTCAATTAATATAGATACTAACCTTTATGAACGAGAACAGATGGTCAACTATTAGCCCTGATTCTATAGCTTATCTTGAATCTCTAGATACTGAAACTAACAAACAAAATCTAATAGCAAATAATCAGATTGATCGCCAGCATTTTGATACCCAACATAATACACTTGCAAATACAATAAATACAAATCAGCCAAGTCAGTACGACTTGGCTTGTTCATATCTTATAGACGCTTATAGGTCACAAGGATATGCTTATGCCTCCCTCGATCCCCTAGAGCTGGATAGTCCTGCGATAAGTGATGAGCTAAATCCCGCATATTACGGACTAAAAGAAAGTACTCATATAAGTACTAATATACTTAAACTGCTAAATACCAATACTAGTATAAAATCTGTATCTGATCTTACAAGCTGGCTAAAAAAGCAATTCTGCTCTAGTATTGGCTGGAATTATTCTTTCATTAGGTCAGCAGAAAAGAAAAATTGGTTATCTCATAAAATAGATAGTTATCAACCTTCAAAAATATCAAAAGATGAACAGCTATTTATACTAGATAAACTAGTTGCTGCAGAGAAACTAGAACAATATCTGTCAAAACGTTATGTAGGTGTGAAAAAATTTGGATTAGAAGGAGCCGAAACATTTATTCCTATGCTAAGTAGCATGATTGAAAACTCTGCTGGAAAGGGTATTAAGGAAGTATCTATAGGTATGGCTCATAGAGGACGCCTTACTGCTCTTGTATCTGTATGTGGAAAAAAATCAGGTGATTTATTTGCCGAGTTTGACGGTCATCATGATTTTAATGGTTCTGGAGACGTTAAATATCACAATGGATTCACAAGCGAATTAAATATTAAAGGCTCCATTGTTAAAGTACACCTAGCATTTAATCCTTCTCATTTAGAAATAGTTTGCCCTATAGTTGAAGGCTACTCTAGAGCTTCAATAGATAATGGCTCTAGCATCCTGCCCATATTAGTGCATGGAGATGCTTCTGTTGTAGGGCAAGGAGTTGTTTCAGAGACATTACAACTTAGCCGATTAAGAGGATTCAAAACAGGTGGCTCTATACATATTATAATAAATAATCAAGTAGGTTTTACAACTTCTGATATCGATGACTCACGCTCTAGCGATTTTTGTTCTGATATAGCAAAATCAATAGATATACCTATATTTAGAGTAAATGGAGACGATCCAGAAGCTGCATTATTTGTGACTAATCTTGCTTTTGAATATAGAAATAGATTCCATGATGATGTTATGATTGAGTTAGTAAGTTATAGGCGTAGAGGTCATAACGAAGCTGATGACCCTATGATGACACAGCCTGTACAGTATAATAAAATTAAATCAATACCCACTACCTGCACTAAATACATACAGAAGCTTTTAGATGAACAAATATTATCTAATGATGAAATACAAAAAATACAAGATGACTATTCTAAAAAGCTTGAAAATAAAGACTATCTGGCAAGTGGAGTTATTGAAAGTAGCATCAAGAAGTACAATTACTTTTCCGTTCAAGATGACATACCTTTCGAAAATAATACTAAGGTTGATGGCGATACTTTAAAAAATATATCCAAATGCTTAAGCTCATATCCGAAGGATTTCTCCGTCCATAGACAAGTTGCTAAGACAATAGAGGAGCGCTCTAATATAGCTAATAGTCCCATAAACTGGGGCTCTGCTGAAATGCTAGCATATGGCTCTTTATTAAGTGAAGGGGTTAATATTCGCCTAACAGGGCAAGACGTCAGAAGAGGCACTTTTTCTCATCGCCACGCTTGTATTTTTGATCAGAAAACAGGTGAAGCATTCTCTCCGCTTGCAAGAGGAGATGGACTTAAAGGAAAAATGCATATTTACGATGCTCCTTTATCTGAAGAAGCAGTACTTGGATTTGAATATGGTTACTCTCTATATGCAAAAAATACACTAAACATATGGGAGGCTCAATTTGGTGATTTTGCTAACGGAGCTCAAATAGTCACTGACCAGATAATTTCTGCATGTGAACAAAAATGGGGAATATATAGTAGATTAACACTACTTTTACCTCACGGCTATGAAGGCCAAGGCCCAGAGCACTCATCTGCAAGGCTTGAAAGATTCTTACAGCTATGTGCTCAAAACAATTTACAAGTATGTGTTCCAACCACTCCTTCTCAAATATTCCATTTACTTCGTAGACAAATTTTATCAAAATTAAGAAAGCCCTTAATTGTCATGTCTCCTAAGAGTCTATTACGACATAAAAATGCTATTTCTACTATAGAGGACTTAAAAAATGGTACTTTTGAAACTGTAATAGATGATAAAACAAACATAATACGTAATAGTAAAAAAATGATTTTATGCAGCGGTAAAGTATATTACGACTTATTAGATGAGAGAAAAAAATTAGGACTTAATACCCCTATTATTCGAATAGAGCAACTATACCCTTTCCCTTCTGATACATTAAAAAATATTATAGATAAATATTCAGATCTTAAAGAAATAATATGGTGTCAGGAAGAACCACTAAATCAAGGTGCATGGAACTACTCCATATATCGAAATATAAATAGTATATTGGGTAAGAAGTCAAATATAAACTTATCTTGTGTAGGAAGACCTATCAGCGCATCTACCGCAACAGGATATGGCAGTGTTCACTCAAAGGAGTTAGAAAACATTTTACATCAAGTTTTCAAATAAAGACTTAATAATTATAATTGATTATGATAATGAATACAACAGAATTCAGGAGAAGATAATATGAACTCTAATACACCCAAAATATCAGTACAAACACCTATTTTTCCAGAATCTATAACTGAAGGAACTTTATTAAGCTGGCTAAAAAAGTCAGGTGAACAAGTTAACCTTGATGAACACATAGCGGATATAGAAACAGACAAAATAGTCTTAGAAGTCAATGCATCAGCAAATGGCATACTTACGACAATCAAAAAAGAGGGCGCTACAGTTACTTCAGGTGAAGAAATAGCTCAGATAGATCCCTCTGGAAGCTCAAAAGCGCTGATTACCCCATCAAGTGTAGCTACGTCTAAAGATGAAACTATTATATCTAAATCGATTAAAACTATAGATACAACTATAGATACACTAAAATCTAAGGTAATAAATCCTGCTGCTAAGAATATAGCAAGTGCATTGAATATAGATGTAAATAAAGTAGAAGGAACGGGGCGTGGTGGCAGAGTTACAAAAGAGGATGTTCAAAACTTTAATAAACAACCACAAGACAGCTTATCTATTCCATCAGCTCTACAACCTGGTGAAAACTCTACTCGTCGTGAACCTATGAGTAGACTACGTCGAAGCGTAGCATCGCGTTTATTAGAGTCAAAAAATAATACTGCAATGTTAACTACTTTTAATGAAGTTAATATGAAGCCAGTTATGTCTTTGAGAAAAAAATATGCAGAAGTTTTTGAAAAAAGACATAATGGCACAAGACTAGGATTTATGTCCTTTTTTGTAAGAGCAGTTACTCTATCTTTACAAAAATATCCAGTAATTAATGCATTTATCGATGAAAATGAAATAGTTTATCATAACTACTGTGATATAGGTGTCGCTGTCTCCTCTCCTAGAGGGTTGGTCGTTCCTATACTAAGAAACTCTGAAAATATGAGTCTTGCTGATGTAGAAGCTCAGATAAAAGTTTATGCTGAAAAAGCTAGAGATGCAAAACTAACTTTAGATGAGCTTCAAAATGGAACATTCACTATTTCAAACGGTGGTGTTTTTGGATCACTTATGTCGACTCCTATATTAAATCCTCCGCAAAGTGCAATTTTAGGTATGCATAAAATTCAAGAGCGTCCAATGGCAGTCGATGGTAAAGTTGAAATATTACCTATGATGTATCTAGCTCTATCTTATGACCATAGATTGATTGATGGTAAAGAAGCTGTGCAATTTCTTGTATCTATAAAAGACTTTATTGAAGATCCTGCTAGAATGTTATTGGATATATAATTCATTAAATTATAATTCAGTTATTTAGAAACTTTTATTTTAATGTAGCAATTACTATGATGATAATAACATATAAAGGAATGTGTGAAAAAATAGGTAAGGGTGTGCAGTCGGGCATGCATTATATGCAAGAAAAAGATTACTCTGCTATTTTGACATCTGAAAGACATGATGCAAAGTATAAAGACTATCTTATAAGTTCTATTCTTATATATCAAGGACATGACTTAAGAGGTGATAAAGAAAAAAAGTGTGACCAGCCAATGTACAATAAATCAGGTATACCTTCAGAAAATGGTAAATTCTATGAAGCAGCAAAAAATTATAAAGAAAAGAAATCTATACCAAGAAAAGTACTTGTTTTTAAAAAACGAAGAATAGATATGTGGGAAGATTTGGGAGTTTTTGAATTAACTGATGTTAAATATGAGCATGATAAACAAGAAAAAAGAAGAGTATTTACTTTCATTTTTGAGAAATCACCTGTTAATAAATAATACGAAAAATTTGTTATAAAATTGAAATATTTAAAAAATTAAAGGAGAAATATTTATGTCAGAGAACTTTGATGTCATCGTAATAGGAGCGGGACCTGCAGGATATGTTGCTGCAATTCGATGCGCTCAGCTTGGCTTTAAAACAGCTTGTATAGATAAGTTTGTTGATCCTTCAGGAAGTCCTTCCTTAGGTGGCACTTGTGCAAATGTTGGTTGTATTCCGTCAAAAGCCCTACTTGAAGTATCTCATAATTATACTAATACTAAAAATGACCTTTCAAAGCAAGGGATAGATGTATATGGAGTTAAG
Organism: Gammaproteobacteria bacterium Psp_hYS2021; assembly: GCA_963455285.1. GTDB lineage: Bacteria > Pseudomonadota > Gammaproteobacteria. Next base: position 794,789 of record OY734021.1, on the reverse strand, counting down.
TTTGATCTAAAAAAAGTCATGAGCTACAAAGATAGCGTAGTTAAAAAGCTAACTTCTGGCGTTGCTATGTTATTAAAAGCAAATAATGTCACTTCTATACATGGAACAGCAAAATTGCTTACAAATCAAAGTGTAGAAGTAACTGACAATAAAAATAACAAAACTAACTACCAAGCTAAAAATGTAATACTAGCTATAGGTTCTACTCCCATCGAATGTAAAGATGCAAAATATCATAAAGATATTATTGTTGATTCTACTGGTGCACTATCATTTAATGAAGTACCTAAGCGTCTAGCTATTATGGGTGCTGGTGTCATAGGACTAGAGCTAGGAAGTGTTTGGGCTAGATTCGGCTCTGAGGTTGTTATTTTTGAAGCTATGGATGAATTTTTGCCTATGGCTGATAAAGATATAGCAAAAGACTTAAAGAAGAATATCGAAAAAAATACAGGTATAAAAATCGAATTAGGCACTAAAGTAACTAATTCTACTACTACAGGTAATTCAGTTAAAGTTACATATGAAAAAGATGGTGAAATTTCAGATCAAGAGTTTGATAAACTAATAGTTGCAATAGGTAGAATACCTAATACTAATAATGTAGTAGACCCTTCTGTTGGATTAAAGCTTGATACACGAGGTTTTGTAGAAGTAGATAAATACTGTGCTACGAATATACCAAATATATATGCTATAGGTGATATGGTAAGAGGCCCTATGCTTGCACATAAAGGTTCTGAAGAAGGAGTAATGGTTGCAGAAAGACTGGCAGGCAAGAAAACCGAGCTTAACTATGATACTATCCCAAATGTAGTATATACGTCTCCAGAAGTAGCATGGGTAGGCAAAACAGAAGATGAGCTAAAAAAAGAAGGCATACCTTATAAAACAGGCTCTTTCCCAATGATAGCAAATGGCCGTTCACTAGCGCATAATGATGTTAGAGGTCTGATAAAAATTATTGCACATGAGCAAACGGATACTATATTAGGTGTTCATATAAGTGCTGCTGATGCTAGTGAGCTTATAGCACAAGCAGTTATTTCAATGAACTTTACTGCAAGCAGTGAAGATATTGGTCTTATAATGTTTGCACATCCTTCTGTCAGTGAAACGTTTCACGAAGCCGCCCTTGCACTACAAGGACATGCTATTCATACAGTAAATCGTAAAAAGTAAAATTTTTAGCTTTAGCTTTTTATTATTTTAATTTTTATTAAGGTATTTTAAATGAATATTCATGAGTATCAAGCAAAAGAATTATTAAAAAAATACGGAGTCCCTGTGCCAAAAGGTTATCCTGCTTTTAGTGTAGACGAGGCACTAGAAGTTGCTAACAAATTAGGTGGCCCAGTATGGGTTGTTAAATCACAAATTCATGCAGGAGGAAGAGGAAAAGGAGGAGGAGTTAAGGTTGTTAAATCTATAGATGAAGTAAAATCAGAGGCATCACGCATGCTGGGTATGAATTTAGTTACTCATCAAACTGGACCACAAGGGAAAGAAGTTAAAAGGATTTATATAGAAGAAGGCTCGCAAATAGAAAAAGAATTATATCTAGCTATGCTAGTAGATAGAGCCACTTCATGTGTAGTTATTATGGCGTCTACTGAAGGAGGTATGGATATAGAAGAAGTCGCCGAAAAAGCTCCAGAGAAAATTATAAAAGTATTTGTTGACATAGCTTCAGGTATACAAGGTTGGCATGGTAGGACTATTGCTTTCGGCTTAAAGCTAAAAGGTCCTCAAATCAAGCAATGTACTACGTTTGTATCAAATATGTACAAAGCATTTATGGCTCTAGATGCAAGTTTAGTGGAAATTAATCCATTAGTTATAAATAAAGAAGGTAATATAATAGCACTTGATGCAAAGATGAACTTTGACGATAATTCGCTCTATCGCCAAAAAAGTGTTATCGCATGTAGAGATTTAGATGAAGAAGACCCTCAAGAAGTTATAGCAAGCGAGCATGAGCTTAATTATATTAAACTAGATGGTCAAATAGGATGTATGGTAAATGGTGCTGGTCTTGCTATGGCTACTATGGATATAATTAAATACTATGGTGGGGATCCTGCAAATTTCTTAGATGTAGGTGGTGGCGCTACTAAAGAGAGAGTGACAGAGGCTTTCAAAATTATACTAAATGATGCTGGAGTTAAGGGAATATTAGTAAATATATTTGGAGGAATTATGCGCTGCGATATAATTGCAAATGGTATAATTGCTGCCTCTAAAGAACTTGGAATAAATATCCCTGTTGTTGTCAGACTGGAAGGAACAAACGTAAAAGAAGGTAAAGATTTACTGTCTAATTCCGGCTTAAAACTAATTTCTGCTGATAATTTAGACGACGCTGCTCGTAAAGTAGTAACAGCTGTTAACGGTAATATATCAAAATAAGGAGCTTAGAAATGTCAGTTTTAGTAAATAAAAATACGAAAGTTATTACTCAAGGATTTACAGGTGCACAAGGTACATTCCATGCAGAGCAAGCAATTGCATATGGGACACAAATGGTAGGTGGAGTTACCCCTGGTAAAGGTGGAACTACTCACTTAAATTTACCTGTATTCGATACTGTACTTGATGCTAAAGAAAGAACAGGAGCTGATGCTTCTGTGATATATGTACCACCTCCTTTTGCCGCCGATGCTATCCTAGAAGCTATAGGCGCAGAAATTCCTCTTGTGGTTTGTATCACTGAAGGAATTCCTGTACTTGATATGATGAGAGTAAAGAAAGCACTAGTTGGTTCAAGAACTCGCCTAATTGGACCAAATTGCCCAGGTATAATAACTCCTGATGAATGTAAAATAGGTATTATGCCAGGACATATTCATCGTAAAGGAAAGGTAGGTATAGTATCTAGATCTGGCACTTTAACCTATGAGGCTGTTGCCCAAACAACAGCTCAAGGACTTGGACAAAGTACATGTATCGGTATAGGCGGAGACCCTATAAATGGGACTAACTTTATAGATGCATTAGATTTATTCTTATCTGACCCAGAGACAGAAGCTATTATTATGATTGGTGAGATAGGTGGTTCAGCTGAAGAAGAAGCAGCTGAGTTTTTAATTTCTCAAAAAACTAAAAAGCCAGTTGTAGGTTTTATAGCTGGTACAACTGCTCCTCCTGGTAGACGGATGGGGCATGCTGGGGCTATAATATCTGGCGGAAAAGGAGATGCTTTTTCAAAAATAGAATCTATGAAATCAGCAAATATAACTATATCCCCTACTCCTTCAGCTATAGGTAAAACTATGCTGGATTTAATTAAGTCTTAGTATTTATTAAAGTAAATAAAAAAAGGCTCTTAAAGAGCCTTTTTTTATTTACTTTATCTTTATATTAAAAATGATAAGATCCTCCTACATCCAATTTATATTACTAAAGTTTACATAGAATCTATTATCATTATCTGTTATAAGTAAATTAGATCCACTACTACTACTTATCATCAAAGCATCTACTGAAAAATTATCAATAAACTTCCAAGAAAATGCAAGACCTAAATCTAAAGATGCTTCTGAACTAGAGTCTTGTTTAGTGAAAACTTCTTCGCAAGAATTATTTGAACAAGATAAATTAACTCGACCTGCACCTAATAGAAAATCTAAATAAAAATTATATAGATCAAAGCCTAAACTAACACCACCTGAATAAGCAGTTTTATTCATCTCTACACCTAGCTCGTAAAGTATACGTTGTCTTTCTTCTACCATTTCAAAATCAATACTTTCAAATCTAGCATATAAGCCTAAATTAATAAATGTATCAAATTTAGTTTGTAATAAAATACTATTAAAATAGTCTCTACTACTATCTAAGGAATCATAATTATCTTCATCATTATAATGGTGAGTATATATATTTGTAGCCAACCCAAGACTAAATGTATTACCTATAGCCATGTTGGAAGATAATATAAATAATACGTATACATAAATGCTAGTTTTACTAAATTTTATAAACTTTTTCATTTTTTGTTAAACTCCTTTCAAATATTTATGAATATATGCTTTATTATAGAGAGTTATATATCTGCTCTAATGTATTGGAAATTAAATTTTCATTAGCTTCACTTCCTGGCAAACATAAGAAGTTCAGAAGTTCATACCACCACCTGATAAGCTAGCTACTATAGGAGTTAGGATTGCCCTCATCCTATCAGAAAAGAAACACTTTAAATCTAAAATATGATCAGCTCCACCCACAAGAAGTACCGAACCTACATTAGTTCCATTATTTCGTACTTGCTGATATATATTATTTATACTTCCATCATATACGGAAGGAGGTGAAGGAACATTTCTACCTGCCATAGTTTCATGCAAATAAAAATACCCTTCAGGGGGAATTAGACTATCCCTACTACCACCTATCATATGTATCTTAGGGTATGCTGTAAGGTTATTTTTATAGGTCGGATCTTCTAGTTTATTAAACATACTGATGTTTTCAAGTCTATTTTGTAAGTCTACATCAGGATTCATTAATTCTTCTGCTGTTACTCCTAAAGCTCTCCTAACAATGTTAAAAGTACTAGTATATTGATTTCGATAAAATAAACCACTCTCATAGTTATTTATAAAAAAACTTAAATCAGTTGCAGGATATAGAAGTATAGTATCAGATATAATATTATTATTGTTAATATCAAGACTAAGAAGGCCTGATATATGTCCTCCTGCAGAGCTACCCATAAGGACAATTTGTTGATTAGTATCTGCTCCATAATCAGCACCATTACTCATAACCCAGTTTACAGCAGTTTGAGTATCTTCTATTAACTCCTCCATTGTCCCTTCACAGTCAGCCGCTACAGGATCAGTGACGGCAAGTCTATAAAAAGGAGCAAAAAACACATAACCCCTGCCTGTAAAATTAGGAGATATCTCTCCATGAGAAAAAGTAGATGAGTCTCTTAAGTTCCAACTACCTCCATGATAATATATTGCTGCTTTAAGACCAGTAGCATTTATATCCTCTTTATACACATCTATCTCCAACCTACACCCGTTACCAAAATCTTTTAGAAGAACTCTCTTAAAGTATGGCTGATGATGCACTGTCTGATCTACAGAAGAAGCTCTAAGCCTAGAAAGTTGGCTTAACATCCAAGGACTACTGTCATGGGTATCTAAAGGATCAGGGTGCTCCCAGTCAGCATAACCAAAACGTTTATTATCACCTAACAGACCTTGACACTCTGTAATAAAATCTGTTTGTACAAAACTTATTTGATTACTACATGATGAATCTGAAAAATAATCCCCTGTATTTACAAATTCATTAGGACTATTTATAGCTATACATGCTCCGCTTCCACCTATATCATCCCTATAGTAAAGAGGATTTCTATCCATTTCTGCAACTTCAGTGGCTGACAAAAGATCGCAAGCCAATATTTCCAACTTTTCTTCACCAGAACAACCTGACAATAATATAGCTAATAACAAACTAAAAATTAATCTAAAATTTGACATAACACTACCTTAAATAAATATTAAATAAATATTAAATAAATATTAAATAAATATACACCTTTAAAAGGTGTGATTATATCTTTAAATTATAAACATTGCATCACCATAGCTAAAAAATTTATATTTTTTTTCGACGGCTTCAATATATGACTCAATAGTAAAATCAACCCCTGCCAAAGCACATACTAACATAAGCAAAGTAGATTTAGGCAGATGAAAGTTTGTAATCATTCCATCTATTATTCGAAAAGGTTTTCCGGGATATATAAAAATATCTGTTTCACCTTCATAGTCAGATATTTCACTTTCAGGATAATTAAAATATTCAGCCACCGTCTCCAAAACTCTTGTTGATGTCGTGCCAACTGCTATTACCCTGCCTCCTTCTAGCTTTGTTTGATTTATTAAGTTTACTGTTTTCTCTGGTAGTGAGAATACTTCTGAGTGCATCTTATGGTTCGTAATATTATCAGTTTTAACAGGTAAAAAAGTCCCTGCTCCAACATGCAATGTAACATAAGCTATCTTAACTCCTATAGATTTTAGTTTATTTAAAACACTATCATCGAAATGTAACCCAGCAGTTGATGCTGCTACAGATCCTTTTTTATTATGGTTTGCATAAATATTTTGATAATTTTCTACATCTTCTTTATTGTCAGCACGATTTATATAAGGAGGTAAAGGTACATGTCCATATTTTTCACAAATATAAGTTATTGAAGTATCAGTTTTTAAGTAAAAAAATCTATCCTTTCTATTAATTACTAAAAACTTAATAGATTCATTTTCTGTAAGTATAATTTGTGAGCCAATTTTGATAGTTCGGTTACTTCTAAGCTGTGCCAAACACTCATTATCATTTATTAATCTTTCTATTAGAATTTCAACTTTTGCTCCAGAATCCTTTTTAGCAAAAATTCTAGCGGCTATAACATAACTATCATTGAATACCAACAAATCTTTATTTGTTATAAAATCTGGAAGATCAAAGAAATGTCTATGATATCTTGTTTTAGTGGACTTTTCAATAATAAGTAGCTTACATAATGACCTTTCTTTAAGGGGATATTGAGCTATAAGATCGGGAGGTAATTTAAAATCAAAATCATCAACTCTCATTTTATAATTATCATAAGATTTAACAAAAACAAGAGCTGATTTTAATTAAATGAATTATCCAGTAAATTTACTAATTAACTCTTTAGTATAGAATAGATAAAATTTCATCCGTAACAATACTGACATCCCTCATACCATCTACGGAAAAGAATTTAGTTTTCTCTTTCATCTTAGGAGTTTGATAAAAGCTAATTAGAGGTTGAGTTTTTTCTTTATAAATAGAGAGCCTATTGCGCACAACGTCCTCTTTATCATCATCTCTATGAGTTAGAGGCTCTTTTGTAATATCATCCTGATTAGCAGTCTTAGGAGGATTATAATCAACGTGATAAACTCTGCCACTTGCTATATGCACTCTCCTACCTGTAATTCGCCTAACCACCTCTTCTTCTTTAACCTCTAGTGTAATAACTATATCTACATTCAAAACCTTATCCAAAGCCTCTGCCTGCTCTTTATTTCGTGGAAAGCCGTCCAAAAGCAAACCATTTTTACAATCGTCTTGAGAAATTCTGCTAGAAATAATGTCTATCATCAGCTCATCATTGACTAAACCACCAGATTCCATTACAGATTTCACTTTTAGCCCTAAGTCACTTTCTCTAGAGACTTCTGATCTAAGCATATCACCTGCTGATAAGTGCGGTATATTAAAATGTTGAGATATAAATTTCGCTTGAGTTCCTTTACCTGCCCCCGGTGCACCTAATAATAATATAACTAACATAAAAATCCTAAATAAAATATAATTTAATTAATATAGGTCATCATTAACAAATGAGTTATTATAGCAAAAACTATTATTATTTATAATTTTTTATAAAATTAATAAGAAAATAAAAAGCTAGAATCTAGCAGCAGCGTGCAAACCAAAGGTTCTAGGAGTACCTATATTTTTTATAGCCACATTTTCCCACTCAAATGCAGGACAATTACTATTTGCATTGCAAGCATCTTCTATAACTTGACCTGCTAAATTAAAGTCTGAATACTCTGCCCCTTTCACATAATAATCATTAAGCAAATTATCTATAAATATACTCACTGCAAAATTTTCATTTTCCCAACCAGTATTAATAGCAAGTAAATTATAATTACCACCTTTTAATTCATTTTCATAATCAAAGTACATAGGACCAACATATTTATTCTCTAATCTAAGATATATGCCATTTAACATCCAATAATTCGCAGCAAATTCAAAAGTATACGACGGAGTATTAATTATTCTTTTATCTGTAAAATCACTAGATCTATTTTCATAAGCGGCCTCATCGTGCTCAAAGGCTCCATACTTAGCATAAGTATAAGTTAAATCTCCGGATACTTCAAATCTAGGGTGTATCCTTTGTATATACTCAAACTCTGCACCATAGCTACGACCACTTTCTACATTTCCGTAAAAATCCTCTAATGAATCTCTAGCTATAGCATAATGTATGTCTTGCATTTGCGTATAAAATAACGTCAGTTTAGTTTCAATATCATGCTGTCTAATTATACTATTTACACCCAACTCAGCATTATGGTGAATTTCAGGCTCGTATGTACGTTCATCAAAATTAGTAGATCTTAAGGAATAAGGATTAAACCCTCCCGGAATATATCCCATATAATACTGCATATGATATATATTGACCACTGATGCTATGGATCTATCTAGTACTTCCCATAATACTTTTGGTAAAAACATAGTATTTGTATATTCAGCATCAAATTCCACCTCTCCTTCTTCGTATGTAGGAGCTCCTATCAGAGCTAATCTATCGTTTATTACTTCTAAATATCGATTAAATGTTCCGCTTTCATTCAAAGAGGCATTCTGTTCAAAATTACTTTCATAATAACGTAACCTACCACCAAAAGATATATGGTTTTGGCTATTTATAATAAGTTTATAATAGCCATATAAATCTGCTGTAAGCTGCCTATCAAAATAATCATAACTAGCATCTACTTGTGAAGGCTCAAGCAATACATCAGAGCTCCTTCCAAAGCCTATAGTCCTAGATATATTATATGCATCTATATTTGTTTGATTAATATCAAAACCCAAACTATAATAAGTCTCATCAGATGTTATTGGAACCAGTGATAAATTTAAATTGAAAGACTCATTATTTACGTCTTCAACTGTATTACCATAAATTCCCCACTCTAAAATAGTAATATCATTTGGATTATCATAAATCCATCTAGATAAGTCCTGACGAACATTCTCTGAACCATCATTATAGAAAGCATTTATACTAAATAATGATGCACCACCACCTATAGAATAATTATCTAAATCTAATCCTAAAACAAGCTCTTTATTATTATTATAAGAATCTATCTCACTTACTTGTCTTGAATTTATACGATCTATATTAACTTCCTCATTAAAATTAGCTATAGTAGTGCCATAACCAGAATAAGAGCCCCTATCATTATTATCAGCCATTAAATAAAATTTTAAATCAGTTTCTGGGTTAACAATTAAATTAAAATAGGTATTAACATATGCAGACCGTGCTGAATCAATCCTTCCTTCCTCAGGCTTAGTTCCTCCTGCCTCAGTAAATGTAGTGCCTTCACCATTATTATCATACAAACCAGGATAATTTAAAAAATTAAAATTTATACCATAATTACCTATATTAGTAGTGTTTGATCTAACTGGTCCATTAAGCTTAGTCCAAATACCTTGCCTAGTATTTGCAATCTCTAGCCAAATATCCCCTGCTTGATTATTATATGTAGCATGAGTTTTGGCGTGGACTACTCCGTTTAAACTTTCCAGTGGCTCCTGCTCAACATAATTACCACGTAAATCAGAAATATCAGGAATCAAATAAACATTCATAGGTGCACGAAAAGCATCAAGATAAGGAACACTATCTACAACTATAGATATAGGCAAGCTACCGTTATTAGGTGATGTGTTTGCTCCTCTATAGCTCAAGTTATAAACTCCTGAGTATATCTGATTGTCTAATACATTAGGAATCAAAGTAATATATCTATATAGAGAAATTATATCTCCATAGTAAAAATTATATATATACGATGAAGGTAGATGCCTTTCTTCACCTATTTGAGCCCTTACTTCAACAGTAGATAGTTCCGTAATATTATCATCTAAGTCAATCTCAAATATCGCTGGCGGTTGGTTATTTTGAGCAACGATAGAAAATGATAATGATGATAATAGAACAAATAAAATAAATCTCTTCTTTACATTAGTTAGCATATGCCTAGTTATCATAATTATCAATAAAAAAAGCTTATAGCCATTGAGTGTGATTATACAACAATTTACTATGAATTACGAATAAAAACGATATATTTATAGATCTCTTCTTATATTTATAGATCTCTTTATTTATAGATCTCTTCTTATAATTAAATCACTCGTGCCAGAATTTATGAGGTCTTCTATAGTCTTTTTATCATTATCATTTACTGCGTTGTCTTTTGCTCTTTCAAAAAATATTCTAGCTTGCTCTTGATCATTTATTACTGAATAAAGTTTACCTAATTGAACAAAAAAATCAAACATATACGGTGAGTTTGGCTCTAATTCAAATAATCTGTCTTCCTGAGCAGTTTGCTTATATATAAACCACATAGAAGCATATATTTGGCCTTGAAGTGGATGTCTTGGATTAAGTAATAGTGCCTGTGACAAATAAGGTAAAGCTTTATCAAACATTTGTAGCTGAGTATATAAATCCCCTGCATCTGCGTATACAAGAGCCATATTATCTTGGCTTGCTTTTGAGTTTAACTTATTTTTATTGTTTTGATAATACTCTATAGCGCTTGCATAAAGCTCTATAGCTCTATCATAATTCCCAAGACGCCAATAATTCGCTGCTAAATTTGAGTAAATCTGTATTGATTCTCTATAGTTAGGGCTTATTTCTATAACTTTCTCAAATGTAGGTATGATTTTATCAAACATTCCGGAGTAATAATAAGCATTACCTAAATTATAATAAATATCAGGATCTGTTATATAGTTATTAGCTCGCTCATATATTTCTATTGTTTTATCTATCCCCTGTGTTTTAGCTATATAATCTGCATAAGCAAGCCATGGAAACTTACTTTTAGGGCTGACTTCTATTGACTTTTCGTATATTTCTATAGCATCATCGTTCCTGCCTGTAGCTGCATAAATCCTTGCAAGCAAAGTATAGTATCCGCTTTGCTTAGGCATTCTTTCTATAAACTTGAGCAAAGTATCTTCTGCTTCTTTGATATCTTGTTTTTGTAAATGAGCCTGCGCAAGCTGTATTACCATATATGGATGATATGGCAAACTAGTCGCAAAAGCTTTATTATATGTTTCTATAGCAAGGTCAATTCTCCCCTGACTCCTATAGAGATTTGCTAATACATAAAAAGCATCATCTGGATCGCTTGGATTGAGCCTCAAAGACTCCTCTATATAACGTACTGCATCATCTATCCTACCTGATGTGGTTAATCCTGCACCTATATTTCGTAATTTATGAGCATGCATAAATACAGAATATTTATATAATATAAATCCACTTGATGCCAAAAATAAAATTGCTAAAAATACTTTTATATATAATCGATTAATAATTATTTTATTATTACTTACTACCCACGCTAAAAGCTTAGAGAATATACCTCTATCACTAGCTACTTCACTGTTTAAACTACTTTTATCACCAAAAATTTCTGTACTATCTGCCGTGTTAACGTTTAGATTTTTAATATAAAAGTTAAAGCAAGCTAGATAAGTAAAAAGAGTTATGATAGGAGTACTCACTCTGAAAGGGAAGCTAGCAGCTGCATGTATGCCTAGAGAAATAATTCCGATTAACATCCCTGCCCAAATAATTGCATCTTCATCCTTTGCATAATTTTTAAATAGCTTAAATATACTTACAAAAAAAGCAACTATAATAAATAATATAAGCAAAGCACCTATCAAGCCAACCTCAGTTATAACTTGTATATATTCATTGTGTGCCTGACGAAACAGTATAGTTGAGCTTGGATTACCTGCTTCCATAACTGGAGGTACTATATTATTTCCAACTGCTTGTGGATAAAATACTGTCCAATTACCAAAACCGACCCCAGCTAAAAAATTCTCTTTAAGCATCCATAAACTATTCAACAAAATAGCAACTCTTTCTCCAGCAGAGTCATACGCATCAGCACTGATATTGATATTACCAAGCCTATCCTCTAGTACATCACCAAAAAATAAAAATCCATTAGGGGATAACTGTGTAGATACTGAAATAAGAACAATAAAAACAAAAATTCCCATTTTTTGCTCTGATGAAAAGTATCCCAAAGTATTTCCTTTTTTACGTAAGTATAAAATAGCTATAATCCATAGAATCATAGTAAGCGCAATACTTATCCACCCTGTTCTATTTTGAGCATAAAAATTATAAGAGAACATAAGGGCAGCAACTATAGTAGTAGTCATAGTCACCCATGAATACCTGTATCTTATAAAGAAAGCAAAACACAGTGGGAATATTGGTGCCATAGCATCCATTGCCATATTTCTATTACCGAAAGTCGCCGCAGGAGGAACTGCCTGTAAGAATATATCTATCAAATTAAAATGCTGTGCTATACCTACTAGAGAAAGAAGGAAACTAGTACTTAAAATAGCTATCAAAATGATATGTACTTGTTCACGATTTTTAATAACATTATCAAATAAAATAAATACTAATCCTGCAACTAGGAATTTACTAAGATCTAAAATAGCTAAATGAAAATGAAAAACCCAAAGTAATGATAAGACAGTCCAGCTCAAAAACGCTATTATCAATTTGCTTATAAGAGATAATTCTAAAGTACAGCTATTTTTTTGCAAAAAGTATAATCCAGCTATAAATACAGCCCCTGATTGTAAAAATGATGCTTTATAATAGTCAGGGGCTACTGGGCCAGTTGCTGTCAAATACATCGGAGCTAGAACAGGAGCAAAAGCAACTAAAGACATCAAGAGAAACATCAATATCTGCTTATACTTATCTAAGTTATCTTCTTGGCGTATTTTGTATTTTTTAGCTTTAGGCGCAAGGAGTAATTTATTATTTTTTATCTTTGCTTTTGGCATACATTAATAAGCTCGTTTTTATCTTAGATAGTGTTAATTGATATAATTTAATAAAGCGCTATCTTTACTTATATCTTAAGATAATCTTTTAACCCTTAAAGTTTATAAGAAAAGGCGCTTGTTTTTCAAATAACTTCTTTATTCCCAAAGAACTTAAATGCATCATACTAATCATATCTTTATCTGTAAAGCACCTTGCACTTTCAGATGTTGATTGTATTTCAATAAATTTATTATCACTGTTCATAACTATATTACAGTCCATATCTGCACTGGAGTCTTCTTCATAATCTAAATCCAAAAGTATCTGATCATCCTTGATACCAATAGATACAGCTGCTATTTGAAATAATAAAGGATTTGATCTAATGATACCTTTTTCTAAAAATTTAGATATAGCATTTTCCATAGCTATGAAAGCTCCTGTAATTGATGCTGTTCTTGTTCCTCCGTCTGCCTGAATGACATCACAGTCTATCATAATTGTATGTTCACCTAGCTTTTTAAAGTTTAATGAAGCTCTTAAAGATCTTCCTATTAACCTTTGTATTTCCAGAGCTCTTGCATTTATATTAGATAATGAATATCTTTGTATCCTATCATTGGTTGAACAGGGTAACATCCCGTATTCTGCTGTTAACCATCCTTCGCCTGTATTTTTACGAAATTGAGGAACATTGTTTAATTTTATCTTTGCTGTACAGATCACACATGTATCACCAAATGATATTTTCACAGACCCGTCTGCATTTTTAATATAATTACTTTCTATAAATATACTACGTAGCTCATCTGCGTCTCTTCTATTAACTCTTGTCATGATTTTCGCCGATTAAAATTCCTAAATATAACTTAAAATTTTCAAAAATAAAGATACAAAATATATACATCTCTAATATAGTATGATTCTATCTATAATTTAATCATTAGCACCAAATTCATATTTAGCTGTAATACCTACTAAAGTTATTTGGTTGTTAAAAAAGTCAATATTAGAAGTATTTTCTCTATCGACCACTATTAAATTAAACTGTAAATTGTCTTTAAATAAATTACTATACCCTAGCAACATAAATACAGTATTAATATTATCTACTCTCTTCCTACCATATATAGGGTGTACTTCATTATACTCATGATTTTCATATCTATACTGAGTTAGTACATTAAAATTATCTATTTTTATAAATAATCCGAGTCCATATCGAGGGTCACTGAAGCTATTAGCTCCACCGACTGCATCATTATCTATATAATCAGCTGATACTGCTAAAGCTATTATTGTTGAATTATCACCTTCAAAATCCAACCATAAAGGAATATTAAAACTAGAACCATATTCAGTAACCACTCTATCTCTTCTTAGCGACTCTTCCATCTCACCTATCACATCATTTTCAATATTTAGTTTAGCTGAATAGTAAGATAATTCAACCAAAAGTGCTTCAAACACTATGTTAATATTATAGTCAGTACTTATACCAGTAGATTTTCTGTCTGTAGCATAAGGGTCTTCCCAAACAAAATCATCAAAAGTTAGTGGATCTAGAGATACTTCTAAATTAAAGTCCTCATTAAAACTATATCCTAAACCAATCTTAGCTATACCTCCTACATCAGACTCACCAATAGAAGCAATAAAGTATACATTAGGCTGAAACTGTGGCCTATACCTGAGCTCAACTGAACCTATTGGAATATTAGTAATTTGTCGATCATCCGGAGGGGCCTGAATATCATTTAAGTCTCCTTCATTACCTCCCTCTTCATCACCTAAGACAGTTAGATTATCATTAGAGCGAATGTGTAAAAATCCTAATCCTAAAGATAAGTTCATCCCAGGTTTTATTTCATCACCTTTGATATTTAGACTATCTTCTTCATATCCATCTTTATTATCATTAGTTATTGGTGTTGAATTATCAATACTAGTGTCTGTTTTTGATGTAGCGTTTATATCACTATCCACACTATCAGTAGATAAGCTTTCTTGTTGCGCCAAGACATAAAAGCTTTGAAAAAATAAAAAAACTATTAATACTAGCGAAGAAAAAGTATATTTATTTATAAAATAAACCATTTTATCTACTTTATTTATTATGTTAATTCCGTTATAAATCAAAAAAAATACTATATATTTTATATTGATGTGAAGAAGATGTGAAGAATTTTAAATTATATTAATACAAAATTAGTAAATAAAATTATGTACTAATTAATACTAAGTTAACATAAAATATGTATTGTTGAAAATACAAGTAAAAATATAAAAAAATTGATAATTTTACAAAATACCCTGACTTATAGCGTAAAAAAATGAGTGTTTAGAGCCAATTCATAATAATGAATAATCTGTTTATTAGACATTATCTTTTAGATAACTCTTAAATTCCCTTCATTAGCTAGAACAATTCTATATAAAGCTTCTCTTAGGAGTTAAGAAATAAGTTTAATGACAAATATGAATATAGCACGAATATCTACAGTAGCCATATATATATTTATATGGCTATCATAATGTAGATTTTTTTAAAAGGATATTAAACAGCACCGTTATTATTAGTCAATCTTATAAATTTTCATGGAATGTTTTTTCAAAACTATGCAGTGGTGAGTACAGTCTTATATGAGATATACGATATACCTATACGCTTGCTAATAAACAAGATATATTTTGACAAACTTAGCAGATACAGACGAATCAGAGTATTAATTATACTGATAACGCAACTTAAGAACAATCACATGCAAATATCTTTACAATTATCAGCTCATCAAAATTTCCATTTTTTTTCTAATGTAAATCTCCTTAATATATTTTGTTTTATTTTATTTTTTTAGATTTACACAAAATTATGAAGTGGCTCGGCCTTATAATATTCTATTCTCTATTAACAAAGCTATTATAGCTGTAGTTGCACCTATAACACCTGTCCCTATAACTACGACCCAGTATAAAAATTGTTTTGCACTAATATAATGTTTAGCTATTTCATTCCTAAGATTCTCTAAATCTTTTTTTAATACAGCTATATCTTTTTCATTTTTCTGAGTTATTTCTCTTATTCTATCGATATCACTTTTATATAAGCTACTATTCTCATGCAATAGTTGATTTATTATATTTTGGTTCTGTATCTCATCATTCATAATTTCAAATTCTCTGCCCTTATTCTTATATCATCTAAAGATACACCAAACACATCTCTTAATAAATAAATTTGCTTTTCTTTTTTATATTCTTTATATATTGCCATAAAAATATCTTTTGGCATTAATAATTCAGCAGCAAATGCATTTGCTTCGATTTCTTTTTTAGGGCGTACAGCATCTGCATTATTTCTATAGTCAACCATATCTCCATCTTCTTCATGCAATGCCAAATGTCCTAGCTCATGAGCTATAGTAAACCTTTTTCTATAATCGCTATCGTTATCATTAACAAGAATAATTTTTTTATCATATGATATTGCACCTGATATATTTTCAGTTTCTTCTTTAGAAGGCTTAAATACAACTACTTTAAAGCCTTTATATTCTGCAAGTTCTGATACTGGAAATGGTGTATATATACCAAAATCTCCTATAAATTTTTTTACTTGCTCTTCTATATTTACTTTATTCATAAGTCACTCCTATAAAGACCATTCACATCTAAATTATACCGATAAAAACAAAAAAACAAGAAAAAAAGATAAAAAAAGCGAGTTAGATGTGGGCTAAGTTGTTGTGAGAGATGGGAAAAAGAGAAAGCAAAAAAATGCGGGTTAGGATCTTGACAAGAAGTGGGTTAAGTGTTCTATAATGCGATTTTTTCTATTTTATTTTATATTTTTACAATTTACACAAATATTATTAAATATTAATATTATTAATTGGCTCGTTTAATTTTAATAATCATAAGCTTTTAAACCAATTTGTTATATCTATAATATAAACTTATGATACAATTATATGGTTTTATTTTTATATGCTTTAGGTGAAGTTATGTAGCATAGAGTTACATTAAAATAGCTACTTACTTAAGCTATAATCTTAAAAAACCATTGCATAAGCAAATGTCTATAAATATTAAATATAATTAGTAAGACTGTATTTATACGCGGTCATAGATTTAGTATTGATTATTTTTTTGTATAAAAGGAATTAAAATTATGTTAGATAAAGAAACTAAACTAAAGGTTATATCAGAATACGGTAAGAATGATAAAGACACAGGCTCAGTTGAATCACAAGTAGCTATTATAAATGCAGAAATTCTTGTGTTACAAAAACATTTTACAAAGCACAAAAAGGATTTTCATTCTTTAAGAGGCTTGATGAGAAAAATCAATCTACGAAAAAAATTACTATCATACCTTAAGAAAAAAGATATAGAAAGATACAAAAGTTTAACTAGCAGATTAGGCATAAGAGCTTAACTTTCATTTTTTAATATTTTTGTGTTTACTGTTTTATCAATAAGCTTTTTAATAGTTAATATAACTAATTAAATATTGATACTCAAGTAGCATTTAATTCATTAATTTTCACAAGTAAGAGGTTTATTTTGAGTATTGTAAAAAAAGAATTTAGTTATGCTGGGAGAAATTACACATTAGAAACAGGAAAAATAGCAAGACAAGCAACATCTGCTGTTTGGTTGCAATCAGGCAAAAGTGTAATTATGGTTACAGTTGTTGTTTCTCCTAATGCAAGCTCAGCGGGATTTTTCCCTCTAACAGTTCATTATGTAGAAAAAGCTTATTCTGCAGGTCAAATACCAGGTGGTTTTACTAGACGAGAAGGGAAATTATCTGATAGAGAAGTTTTAATCTCAAGACTCATAGATAGGTCTTTACGTCCTACATTTCCTGATGATTTTTGCAATGAAGTACAAATTATAGCAACTGTATTATCTTTAGACCCTGAACATGAGACTGATATACTAGCTATGATTGCGTCATTTGCTGCTGTAGCTATCTCTGGACTACCAGTAAAATCAACTCTTGGTGTTGCTCGTGTTGGTTTATCTAATAATGGAGATTTTATTCTTTGCCCTTCAAAAGCTCAAATGAAAAAATCTTTGCTTGATATGGTTGTTGCTGGAAACTCTGATGCTATCCTTATGGTTGAGTCAGAAGCAAAACAACTACCCGAGGATAAAATGCTTGATGCACTTGTTTTTGCACAAGAAAATATGCAGGATTTAATCCGTGCTATAGATGAGTTTAAATCTGATATCGCTAAACCTGTAATGGAGTGGACTAAAGTAACTTTGAATTCTACTTTATTAGAAAAAATAGAATCATCTTATGAAAATGATATATCCAGTGTTTATAAGGAACATGACAAGATATCAAGGTATAAAAGTATATCTATTCTAAAAGATAAAATCATAAGAGATATTTTATCTAGCTCTGAGTCAGAAGAACCAAAGGGTCAAGAGGAAATAGAGAAAAATATAGAGCAAATATTTCACATAATTAGCGCTAAGGTAGTACGTAAGTCTATACTAAATGGTGAAGTGCGCATTGATGGGCGTGATAGCTCTTCTGTAAGACCTATTTCTGTTGAAGTCGGAATATTACCTTCTGTTCATGGTTCTGCTTTATTTACACGTGGAGAAACTCAAGCACTTGTCACTGCAACTTTATCTAGTCCTCGTAGCGCACAATTATTGGATAGCATTCACGGTGAATCCAGTGAATGGTTTATGTTCCAGTATAATTTTCTTCCATTTTGCGTAGGTGAGATAGGTATGCTTGGCATGCCAAAGAGACGTGAAATTGGACATGGAAATCTTGCAAAACGAGGAATACTTGGTTCAATGCCTAGTCAAGAAGACTTTCCGTATAGTCTACGTGTAGTATCAGAAATTACTGAATCAAATGGCTCCAGCTCTATGGCAAGCGTCTGTGGTAGCTCTCTTGCTCTTATGGATGCAGGAATAAAGGTAAATGCACCTATTGCAGGAATTGCAATGGGGCTTATAAAAGAAGGTGATAATTATGTCGTACTAACCGATATAATGGGTGATGAAGACCATTTAGGAGATATGGATTTCAAAGTGGCAGGTTCCAGAGATGGTATAACAGCATTACAAATGGATATAAAAATAGATGGAATAAATAAGGATATTCTAGATAAATCTTTACAAGAAGCAAAAAAAGGACGAATACATATATTAGATAAAATGGCAAGTGCACTATCTGAGCCTCGTCCTGAAGTATCAAGCATAGCACCTTCTATAATAACTGAAAAAATAGATCCTAAAAAAATTAGAGATGTAATAGGAAAAGGTGGTTCAACCATTCAAGAAATATCTCGCAATTCTGGAGCTGAAGTAAATATCTCAGATGACGGTACTATCAAAATATATGCAGATCAAAAAATTAAAGCAGATAAAGCGTTATCTGATATTTTAGCTATAACAAGTGACATAGAGAGAGGTCAAATATTTGAAGGAAAGGTTTCTAAAATTACTGACTTTGGTGCTTTCGTTGCACTAAATGGCACTAATAAAGAGGGATTATTACATATTTCTCAAATATCTGAAGGGTTTCTTGAGTCAGTCAGTAGTGTCTTATCTGAAGGACAAAGAGTTAAAGTCAAAGTTTTAGGCACTGATAATAAAGGTAAAATCAAACTAATATATAAAGGAGTAGAACAGATATTTTAAGCTTGTAATGACAGAGGATTCACAAAACTCAGATAATAGTAAAAATAATAGTAAAATAAGCTACTCAGTACGTCTATCTGTTGCAAAACAGTTCTTAAAGCAAGCCCTTGAATCATATAATCAAAAAAAATATTCGACAGCTGCTGATGAGTGTTCTAGTGCTATCGAATATGCTCCTGATTATATAGATGCAATTTATAATAGAGGGCTTTGTTTCTTAGCACTAGGTGCATTTTCATCTGCTGTAGAAGACTTTAAGAATACGATTCTTTTAGACAAAAGTCATTTAGGTGCATATAAGAACCTAGCTATCTCTTACTATAATATCAAAGAATATGATAGTGCTATTGCAAATTTTTCTTATTTGATATCTAAACAAGATGACCAATTGGAGCATTTTTATAATAGAGCTTTGTGCTTTAGCGCTTTGAATAGACAAGATAGTGCTATAAATGATTTTAAGTATGCAATAAGTTTACTTAATGAAGATATATCAGATAATTTTAAGCTTATTTTTTTCCATACTGCAAATAGTTATGCATCCCTTGGTGACTATGGGTCTGCAATAAAGTATTTCAATTTATCTATCAGCCATAACCCGAAACATTCGCAGAGTTATTTCAATAGAGCGCATTGCTATATGGTTATGAATTACTTAGAGGCTGCCCTATCTGATATGAATAAATCAATATCTATGCTACCGACTAAACAAGCATATTTAGCAAGAGCTAAGATATATCATTCTATGGGCAGAGAACAAGAAGCATTAAATGACCAAATAGTAGCAAATAACTTAAAATAATATTTCTTACTACTCTATACTCTACCATTGCCTACCTTTTAATAATGTACAACTAGACGGGATAGACTTCTTCACTGATAACAAATATCGAATATGAACAAATTATTTTTTGCAGAATACTGAATAAATAATAATACTTTTATACGAAGACAACCTTAAACTGATGGCCCTGTAAGTTTATAATTTATTACTTTCTATCAACATTGAGCCGGGCTTAGAAGGCCTCAGTACACCTATTAATTGAGTGAGGGGGGGGGACAACAAAATTAAAAATTACCGATCCTTATAAAATTACCGGTTCTATAATAAGTGGTACGCCAAAGTGTTGATAGACTGCATTTTGAATTTCCTTTGCTGTGTATAGTATGTCTGAGTTTTTTATATTATGAGTCCTTTTATTTATTATTATTAATGCGTGCTTTTCGTACACACATATGCCCTTATAAGGCTTTTTTCGCTTCCATCCCAAGAAGTCTATCAGTGCAGCAGCAGGAATTTTAAATAAGTTTTCATCACTTTTCCAAAATAGTATATCAGGAATAATTTTTTGTATTTCCATTAGGCGATCTTTTGTTATCACTGGATTTATAAAGAAACTACCTGCACAACCAAGTTTATTAATATCTGGCATTTTAGTTTGTCTTATTTTAATGACTGTCTCAAATAAGTCCAGATGTGTTACTTTCTTTTTATTTTTAAAGTATTCCTTTAAAGAGCTATATTCAATATTTGGTTGAATATTTTTATACAGTTTAAAATACAACTTATATATAAATTTATTTTCCAGCTCTTTAAAGATAGAATGTCGATAGCTAAAGTTACATTCTCCTTTACTTATATTAACTTTTTCATATACACTTAAGTCTATAATATCTAAAGAATCTATAAAACTACTTACTTCCACGCCATAAGCTCCAATATTCTGAACAGCAGAAGCACCAACTGTACCTGGAATCAATGCTAAATTTTCAAGACCGTGATATCCATTCATTAGCATATCTTTTACAAAACTATGCCAATTAGTTCCTGCTTCTACAGATATTAATACTGTATCTTTATCTTCAGATATTAAGTGCCAGCCGTTGGTATTTACTTTTAGTACAAATGCTTTTAGTTTAGAAGGCAAAATAACATTACTTCCATTGCCTAAAATTTTTACTGGTAACTTAAATACTTCTCGATTAATCTTAAGAAGTTCTATCAGCTCTTCTTCACTATTTATAAAAGCAAATCTTTCAGCTTTTGATTTTATAAACAAAGTATTATGCTTATATAACGAGTAATTACTTAGTATTTTATCTTTATATACATTATATTTATTTAGCCAGTTATCCTTAAATAGTATTTTTCTATAAACTAGAGGAAATATATTATAGATATTAGCTAAATACTTGGCGAATGAATGATTATTTTTTTGATTTTTTTTATGTGAATCAGCAACATAAGATACCAAATTTTGAGCATCTTTCTCTAATAACTCTTTTTGTTCGAGCTGTTGTTTATCTTTCATAAATTATAACTATATTTATAGATTAATTTTATCTTCTCAGTCAATTATGACTTTTTAGCATTCTAATATGCATAATTAAAGTATGTGTAAAATCGCACAATAGAGTTTATTCTAACAAATAAACTCAATCTTTATCAAAATACTTTACCATAAAATATTGTATTTATACATAATTTTATGAATAAGTGTAGAACTAAGTGAATTTATATAATTAATTATATACAATATTTATGATAAATAATAGCTTATTTTATTTTTTCGTATACTCTCAGCTTTGCGCTTCTTGAACGTGGGTTTTCAGATACTTCATTCTCTGATGGTCTTAGCAATTTACAGACCCATTTGACACTAGGCTCAAAAATCTCTGTTTTAGCATATATAAGCTCTTTAGGATAAATAGGTGCTTTTAACTTTTGATTGACAAAATTCTTAACAACTCTATCTTCAATAGAATGAAAACTTATGATAGCTACTCTTCCACCTATTTTTAAAATGGAAAAGCCCTCTTCTAGTCCTTTTTGCAGATGTGTTATTTCATCATTTACCCATATTCTAATTGCTTGGAATACCCTTGTTGCTGGGTGTATGGAGAGTTTATATTTCTTAGGATAATTTTCATATATTATACTAGCTAATTCTTTTGTAGATTCTATAGCCCCCCTTTCATTTCTTCTTTTGACTATAGCTTTAGCAAGCTTATAAGAAAATTTTTCTTCGCCGTATTTATAAAAAATATCAGATAAGTTTTCTAAAGTTTCATTGTTTATAAGATCATATGCATTTTTATCTGATCTTATATCCATTCTCATATCTAGAGGACCATCTTGCATGAAGCTAAATCCTCTATCAGCCTCACTCAACTGCGGGAAACTCACCCCCAGGTCCATCAGTATAGAATCTACAGATACATCGTCTCCCCAGAGTTTTTTTGTAATATTTTTTATATTATGAAATGAATCATTATACGGTATTACTCTAGGCTCATTCTTAAATAGCTCTATAGCCTTATCTATGGCTTTATAGTCTTTATCTATGGCAATTATTGAGCTATTTCGAATAGGCATTTTTTTTAGCCATTGCCTAGTGTGTCCACCTCTACCGAAAGTTGCATCTATATTATGAATTGAAGTCAATTCTGAGCTTTTATAGTCATCATAAGGAGATAAGTATTTTATAGCCTCCTTTAACATGACAGAAGTGTGATATTCCTCTAACACTATCAAAAACAGTAATATAGCTTAGTTAGATAAAGTTTCAATCATAACAGGAGAAAGTTTAATAATATCACCATCACTAATAACACCATCACCATCATTATCTACGACAATAGTTTTCTCTATCATTCTATCATTAGGGTCACAAGAACCACCATTACAAGATAAATCAGTACTTATAATATCACCCGCTGTGATAGGGTTATCAGCACTAGGAGGATCTTGCGTATTAAATGGATGATAAGATATTCTCGATCCTCCCCAAGTACCCCAGCAATATAGCTCAGGAGATTCATTCGTAGGTCCTGTCTCCCAGTTAGTAGATGGGCTTAAGGTAAGGTCAATCTCATCCTCAGGCTGTACACCTACGACACAAGTATTTGAATACGCAGCGCTCACTGCAAGAACTCTCTTCAAAGGATATTTTTTAAATTTTTCATAATCTGACTCTGCTGGATTTATAAATGTATATAAACCACTTCCTAGATTTACTACCTCATAATTTACACTATCAAGTCTTAGTTGATAAGGTGCTATTATTGAGCCTGTAGAACCATTTCCCAAATTTGTAGGCCTTAATAAGTATATTTGAGAATCAGGCAATGTAGTATTGAGTACATTAGAGAGCTGACTAAAATAAACAGAAATCAGACCTGATGATATGGTTTCATAGTTTACATTTGCTAAATTTAATCCTCCAGCATAATTAGCATTCCATGCACCCCAACAAGCTGCTGTAGACTCAGTAGCCCCCATCGTATAGTATGAGTCATCTCCTTCCATTCTGACACAAGTATGTAGAGTACCAGAAGATATACTTTTTACTTCAACCGAATTAGGAGTAGGGAAAGACTGCATAAATAAATAATCACTGCCCTGAGGGACATTAAAATTACTATTAAATCCACTAGTTCCTCCAGGATATTTTTGAACAATTACATTTTCATATTTTGGCTCACTTAATATACCATCTAGCATAGTTTGATCAGCAACATCTGGAAAATACTGCACCTTATCATGCATCCATCTTTGAGGACCAATAAAGCTTACAGTACATGGCTGTGCTGTATTTAAATGTGCATCTTCAGGAATGTCATTACTAGCCGAAGAGTTATTTTCTAATTGATAATCTCTAGTTTTAACACTTCCTCTACTTAGACCAGTGTAAGATGCAACATCTACCCCGAATAAACAGTCATAATTAATGTTTCCTAATCTCCTTGAACTAGCTCCTCCAATAGAAACCCCTAGTCTCTCTATTTGGTTGGCACTAGAGATATTTTCTTGGAAATTACCATCATATCCCCAGCATACTATAGAATCACCTCCATCATAAGTAGTACTAGCATAGTCAGTATCTATACCATGAACTCCATTAGTAACAACACTACATGCTATTTTATCGCCGACAGATATCATACTTGACTCTGAAAAAGCGTTATCAGTAGCAGGCCTACTAGTATTATTACTATTTATCCATATCTCAGGAAGAATAGCCTGTGGTAGCTGTCTTTGATTTTCTTTAAACACAGGATAACTAGCAAAAGATGTAATTGGTGCTTGCTGATTAGCCATCATTCCAGTATCCAACCCTTGTAGTCCTATTATATACTTTTCTGTAGGAATACTACCGTATGTACTAGGAGTATCCCTTGGTGGCTCTGATCTTAATATAGGGCTAAAGTGCTGATCTGATGAATCATCACTACCTTCAAGCAAACTATAAGTCTTATCTACCCCCCAGCAGTAGGTCTTAGTTGTAAGATTACCGGATACAGCTCCTACCTCACCTACTATACAAGCTACAGGATTAACATCTGTATTTATGGCTAGACCTTGAATAAATTTAGCCACATTAACATCCATAAATTGAGATATATCTCCAGGAGCATTATTACTATTATCAAATATAACATCAACGCCTGTATCTGTAGCTAAAGAGGTAAATCTAATAACCCCTCTACCATCATATGAATATTGATCTTCATGTGTCCAACAACGGACTCTAGTTGGTAAATCATCATTACCTATATAACTATACAAAGCGCATATAGCTCCCTCACCAACAGATACTTTATAATACCTCTCATTAGCTGGATCACCCACAACAAGAGCTATAGATAATCGATCTTGAGTTAACGAATTGCCGGTATTGCCACTACCATCTATATCTACATTTCCTATAGTCATACCTACAAACCTATTAAAATAATCTGCCCTACCCCAACAATATAATCTATTACCTGAATCAACTACGCAAGTGGCTTGAGGGCCAGAATCTATATCTATAACATTAGTTAACACTCCATTTTCTGTTATTACTTCAGATGTAGCTGCTCTAGTAAATATATTACTTACAACGCCTGCCCCTAACTGACCATACTGATTTGACCCAAAGCAGTAAACTGCTCTGTCGTATTCATCTGTAGAGATAAAACATCCATGATCATATCCTATAGAAAGACCATCTTCTAAGAATATATTTCCTCTAACAGGGAGTCTATAGGGATTAGAATAAAAAATTCCACTATAGTCATCATTAGGATCTTTAGGGAATGATTCTTTCTGTAATACAAACCACCAGTCACCTTCTCCTAAGGTCTGAATCAATTCATCTGTAATCTTAAGCTCACCATCAAAACCTCTATTTAATTGATTATAAGGTCCATTAGTCTCATTATCACGCACAGGCTCAAATATGCCAGAAGCATAAAAATCACAGTTACTTCTATTTCTCAATCCTATATCACCTTGATAAGGATCTTCGGTGAGTGGATTAGGAAATTCACCAGGAATACTACCTTCTACTGAGCCATTATTAGACCCTTCTGGAGGATACAAATTAGGAATATTTGTCGAACCTGAATTTCCAGGGTAACATGCATTTGAGTCATAATTCTCAATAGCACTCCCTGATGCTACATTAGTTATAATTCTCCAGCGGTATATAACATCTATTGCCCCATCTCCATCTTCATCTATACACGCAGGATTTGGAACATTACGGTTATTAGGATCTACACCTGTATTTGGATTAGAATTATGACCTATTCGACACTCTTCTGGAGCTTGTATCATGGAATCACAGCCTGCCGACCCTACTAATTCAGGTGGACAAACGGGAGGATTTGTAGCACCAGTATCTCCCGGCGGACAATTAGCTCCAGGTATATTTGGCTCACACGTAGGAGGTGATGCCGGAGATGTAGGGTCCTCTGGTGGAGGCGGTGTAATAGAAACTATCGTATTTCTACCTAATGTTACATCATTTGACCATGTATACTCTGATGCATAAGATACTCCTTGTGCATTAGTACTAATAGAAGAGATAATTATATAAGTCCTAGTTGAATCTGTGGTTTCATAAGCAAGGCTATCACTTCCAGTTGCTAAAGAAACTATATAGTCATTACAGCTATCATCAGGATTTTCTGGAGGTGGGGGAGGACTTATATTAACAAACGTTGCAAGAGTCGTAGAATATCTTATATCTAGATAAGGACATACAGGGTTTACTCCTATTATTGCATCCCTTGGCGAGACATACTCATTTTCATCAAATGAATAAAGTATATAATACGTATCTTCACTTCCTATTGCATCTTCAGGAGTAGGTGTCCACCATAATAAATTACTTGTAAGTAATGCACTTCCATATAAAGTAGGCGGAGCAACTCGCCCTAAATCTATTTCTATTTCATTTGATGAAGTTGGATTTTCTGTAGGTACAGTAAAAGATGGAAACGCATTATCTCCATTACTATCAGGGTCAACAGTAAAGCCAAACGTATCTTGACTACTTATGCAATTATCACGGAAGAATGTATAAGCATAATATGTTTGCCCAGCAGGAAGATCACTCATGTCAATAGAAACCCTGCCAGAAGCTAAGATATCTCTATCTGTTATTTCAAGAGCCTTAATAAAAACACCATTACCGGGAGGATCAAATGGCACTCCCTCAAATGAACTGGATGCAACTGTTGTAAGGTCTAAAGAACTAGTTGCAATGTATACATACATGCCATCAAGACCACAGCTATTACCGTCATTCTCGCTATCTGTATCTGTCCAATCATTCGCTGGAGGTTCATATTCAATAGTAACCTCATCAGTCCCTGGTCGTGCTACTGGTACAATAATAGGCACAATTCCTTCTATCAAATCTTGCCTATTACCTCCACTATCTGTCCATTCAGCGTCATGTTGGCGAGAAGCGCCCCTAGTGTCATTCGTTTGCCATAATATATTAGGAGTTGGTGTGGTTGATGCATATCTAAAAATAAAAGAATGCTCTCCTGGAGTACGAGCTAGGAAAGTATAATATATATATCCACTCACCTCAGATGCTGGTATCGTCACAGCCACACTCTGAGGAGTACCGGTTTGAGTAGTTGCAACATAACCATACACATTAGTACAGTTGCTGTTCTCTTCTATAGGACTATCTCCTCTACTATTAAAATCACACTGAGCATTACTTCCTGCACTCCAAGGTTGCTTATGTAAATATGCTCTATATTGATAAGATGCACGGCTTGTATCCAATATATCTGCTTGTAAATCAAAGCTAATATCCATGTTGCCAGTCGCAGCTATTGAATCAATTCCAGTAACTCTGACATTATTAGGCTCATGTGGTGGTGCTTGAATTGTTACAACATTTGAAGTGGCAAATATACTATCATCTCTTTGATCTTCAACTCTTAAATTAACACGATATTGAGTATCAAATTGAGTACAGTTATTCCCTACTGGAGGAACAGAATGGAGTCTAGTTCTATCTTGAGTAGCATCCTCCTCCTCAATATTTAGCCTTATCGTCCCACAAAGCCCCATATCATCATCAGATATGCTATCTGAATCATAAAAGCGAACATGATAATTATATCCTTGAGGAGGAGCGTTTGCATCCCATTCTATAATATATTTATAATTATCTACTACATCTCCTTGATTTGGTAGGCCTGGCAAATTATCCAAACCCACATTATATACAGGCCCCATAGCTCTTTCAAAATTTTTATAATGATACAATTCCTCATTACCACTATTATCACGTATACGGCCTTCTAATGCCCATATACCTGATATAGTCGGTACTACAGGTAGATCATATGCGATCCCATTTGTTATCTCTGATAGCAACCACAGTGGAGTACTAGTATCTGTAGTATCGGTTGCAAATCCAGCTGCAATCTTGAAATAATATATTACACCTTCCTCTATATCTGATATAGTTGCCTGTGTATCCCCCCATGGTAAATACACAGGTGTACTTTGATCAATATTTGCAATATCTGTTGCCCAAGATATTCTATACCCTCTAGGGACTAAGCCGTCTCCAAACTCATCTAAAACATTATTATACTCAGGAGTAGACCAGTCTAATACAACAGCGCCATCAGTGTTTATATTAGTCAAAGAGGTTGCGACAGAAAATCTCTTTAATGCAATTCGACTGGCATTATCTGGATCATCTACTGTTTGGTTAGCACCTAGATTATTTATAGCCAGCATATAGAATATTTTAAATCTATCGTCCTGCGTACCTACATATGGGTCATAAGGATACTCTCTTGACTCCTCTATAGGAAATATTTCATAGTCTGAAAACGAGTTAGAAGCATCAGCATTATCAGGTAATTCCATAGGGAGAGGATCGCATTCGGTTAAATCTGGCGTACCATACTCACTTGTATTCGTAGAGCCAAAAGGATTACTCATATCAACAGTTATACCAAAATTACAGTAAATGCCTGGCTGACCTAAAGTAGAGGTGTTAGACCAACTAGAAGTAGCATAGTTCGTATAATAAAGCCTATATATAACAGGTGGATCACCTGGTACATTTGCTACATCCTCTACAGTTGGAGTAGCAAGTACTATAACATCAATCGTAGCTGGTGACGTAGAAGAAGATGTAGTAGCAGGCTCGACATAACTAGTCCAATAAGGAGCTATAATCGGTGATCTTGGCTTATTTAAAGCACGGAATGTAGTTATATTCGATATCCAAAATTCATTACCTGCATTAACAATATCCGTATCCGTAGCATCATAAGTGTCTATATCCCTATAACCTACGATTTTCACTCCATAATCATAGTCCAAAGTAAATGAAGCAACAGATGATGATGCCGCCCCAGTAAGTCCACCTCCAAAAGAAGTAGTGAGAGACAAATCCGTACCATAAGTTGCAGTGAAGGTCTGTGCTGTTCCTACATCTGTACAGAATGAATCTACATTAGCTATTACGCTATTTATATTATCCCCAAATCCACCTCCAGGTGCAGTAGGAGTTGCATTATAGAAACATAAGGCATTATTTGATACGTTATACTGATGATTCCATCTAAAAGAGACACTTTCACCAGTAGTTTCAACTATGATAATCGGAAATCTCTCAATTTCTGAAGAATTTGAAGATACTGTACCTGCACCTGTCGAAGCTATAACTGTAAATGTGGCAGAATCATTATTTATTAAACTATTATTTAGCCTCAAAAAGTCATTTTGCATTGAAGTGAGTCCCGCCGAAATAGAAGTAGCTATAGTTGTAGTACTAACATCAGGTGCATGTGTAAAGCCTGCTATATTTGATGTTCCAGTAGATACGCCAGAGTCTGTAACAAAATCATAATACATTTCATAGGCCACTGTTCTATCATTATTCACTTGATAAGGATAACTAGGCTCTACTACACTAACGATTCTTGTACGAACGCCAAGGTCATCCTCTCTCCAATGAGATAGCCCTACATCTATAGTAGTCGTTGCAGGTAATGAGTTAGGTATTACTCTAAAAACTCTTGACATGCGATAAAGATAAAAATCAGTGTCACGATCAATCTCATACCCCAAAACTACTCTTACATAATAAGGAGTTCCATTAACTAGCTGAGCTCCACAAGAGTCAACAGCATATAAAACATATTCCACGACTTCTCCTATATCATTCTGTACACTCGAAGCTCCTACTCGACAAAGGAAAGATCTATTATCCTCATTAAGATTCAAAATATCATTATCATTAGGATTAGTTTCATTACCATCATCCATATCTTCTACATAATTCAAATAATATTCTCGTGGATTTAAAGAACCATTAGATATATCTAGTTTTGGAAGAAAATCACCAGCTACCTCACTTTCAGACGTACTTGCATCCCAAGTAAATAAAATGTCACCTTCTTTATCTGACGACACTTTAACGTCAAAATAATCTATCTTTATCTCTGACACTGAAGAAGTTGAGACATCAGAGAAGCCAAAATTATTCGCAGCTGAAACATATACGTACAGAGGCAAGGTTATATCTGGCGTCGCTTCTGTTGGTGCGTATACACCATATCCATCAATTGCTAGCCCATACAGTAATCCATTATTCATAGATATAATAGGGGATGTAGCCATATCTATTGATAAATCACCTCCATCTGATACGTCTATAAAACCTATACCTAAGTCTACATTATCTCCGTTGGTATAGTTTTGAGTAGTACAAAATACTTCTTCTAAATAATTACACTCACTAAGCGGAACATTAGAATAGTACATAACATATTCAAGCATCCCATCATCTTTTTCGATGCGTGATATAGTACAGTCTCCGTCTGTGATGTAATCATCTCCGGGAAGGCATGAATCAAAAAATGAAAATTCACTTGCTTGTAGTAGTGACGTATCAGTGATGTCAAAATAAGGAGACGCAAAACCAGATACTGCTACTAAATGCTCTGCAGATGAACTAGGTCTGGTAGTAGCTGAAACTATATGTGATAAAGCTCTATCTGTCCCATCCCTGATAACAACCATCATGTAATATATAGTATAATCATTTCTAATAATACCTGCTTCATCACCGGGAATAATGTTTTCAGAGGCGTCTTCTACAGCACTTTTATAACATGTAGAATTTCTTGATGGATTAGCGCTATTCCAAGTAAAGTTATATGTATTTCCATCAGCTCCTACTACTTCTCCTTCATCTGCTCCTAGTGTATACGCTGGACAACCATCCAAATAGTATCCTTTGCCTTCACTATCTATTCTATCTGCTCTTAATGGAGTGGCTGAAGTTGATATACTTATACGCTCTACCTCACTCGGAATACTTGTGCCCTCCACTCCACAATCTTGAGGTGTATTTCGACAATCATTTAAAAGACTCTGTATACTAGCTAAGTCACTTGACTTATATAATACATAGTCTACTCCCCCCACAGCACTAAAAGTGAGATTCACATATTTATTGTGTCCTACTGCCTGCAAATCAATTAAATTTGCTTCCTCTTCGTCAGTTAGATCACCTATATATATCACACAGCTTGATAAGCTAAGCATGATACACAAAAACCAAAAGGCTTTTTTTATCATAAAAACACCTAGAAACTTAACCTAAAACAAGCTATTAAAACTCATATTCTTATATCATATTCTCATATAAAGGATAACAAAATTTAACTATTTATCCTCAGTATTAGGCATTTTAACTATTTATAGACGATTTATCAATTTATTTTACAAATAAATCTAGTAAATTATTAATTTCGTCAATAGATAATTTGAAAAAATTATTATAAATATATATCATATATCATTTAATCTTATAACTTTTATTCATTTACTATTGACAAAATATTTTTTTTTATCAAAATATTAGCTTAATTAATTATTTATTTATTTATTTATTTAAGAATAAGAGCTAATCATGAGAATAGGAAATAGAAATACAAATCGATTAATAAGAAATGCTGCAGGATTTTCTAAGAAAAAAACATATGAAGATTATGTATATCAACTAGCAGGTAAAGTCATAGCTACACCATTAAATATTTTCTCTGTTCATGGACATAGAGTTAGTAAAAGTCATATTTATAAATTAACAGAAGGAGCAAAGGAAGTTGCAAGATTGGATTTCCAAGGAAGGACTGCCAATGGAAGCTATAATTTTCAAATACAAGCCGGTAAATATACATATGCTGCAGTAATCGTTGATGAAGATATTTTTGACTACGCCACAGAAAAAAGAATGTATGAAGCACTGGGGAGACAAATAGCAGGCGCTTTTAGACATAGTTATGGAGCAGAATCTGCAACCCATTCATACATATACGAAGTTTATAATGCAGATAGAAGATACCTTCTTCAAGGATATAACGTAAAAAGTCATAATGATCCTATGTATGTATATGATAATGGTCTTTGGGCTGAAAGTCTCCCTAACTTAATCAATAATCATGAGTTATTAGAGTCAGGAGAAGCTAATGCTACTATACAAGATATTAACGATGAGATTTCTAATATTACTCCCTATGTAGGGACTACTGTGGATTTTTCAGAAGTAGATCCAATTAATACATTACAAAGTTTGAAAAATAGCAATGTCTTTGATTTTAAAGGAGATGAAGAAGCTGTCAATGCAAATCTTATATATAATAAAAAGCCGTCTATTTATGTTGAAACTATTACCAAGACAATGACAAATTCTTACGAACTTGAGAAAAAGTTATCATTTGAAGTATCCGGAGGCGATGACGAAGTATTCTCAAGTTCAGCGTCTTTTTCAAGAATTGAGAAACAAATGACTGAAAATAATACGGTTTTTGCAGTATCTCATATTTTGGTTATAAATGGAAATCTAAGAATATCTAAATTCCCTGAATACGATAAAATGCCTTTGTCTAATGAATTTAAAGATTATATCAATGCATTAGATATAAAGGATTCATCTTCATTTGATAAGTTTATAGAAGATTATGGAACGCATTTTTTATCAGGTTTTGACAGCGGAGGTAAAGGATATCAATTATTAGAAATTGACACTTCAGAAGTTTCTAAATCTATTGAGAACAAAACTAGTATTTCAGCTGAATCTAAAGAATACTTTTTAAAGTCAGGAGCTTCTAATGATACTAGTAGTACATTCAAGAATAACTTATCACAATCTTCTGGTACGATGATATTCAACGGTGGTTCAGAGTTACCTCCGATACCTCATCAAGGTGAAGAGATTGATTTTAGCAGTTGGGTTTCCTCTGTTCCTGAATCTCAAGCTCCTGTTAATATGACTTTTACAAGAATTGATCAAATATTGACAAGTAACTACTTCAAAGATGACAAAGATATAGAACAAAAAAGAACTATGCTAAAACAGAAAGTTGATCAATATCTAGCAAACAAAAATACGAATAAAAACAATGGAATTATATCTTCTAATCAACAATTTGTCTTATTAAACGCAAAACCTCCCTCTGATGAACAAGGCAGAAGTTTGAAATTCATGGAAGCGTATATTGGTGAGATATTTTCTGCAGAATTAAGTCCTGCCGATACGTTCCTATGGTTTTCTGAAAATAAGCCTACTAATATTCCCTCAACAGAAGGTGATCCTGTTAGAGTTAATGATAGATCATACTATGTTGGAGCCTCTGCAAGTAGCATAAACCATAATGATAAAGATTATTATCTGTCATATTTTCCAAGCGCACATCATAAAGTAGATAATGTTTTATGTGCATCTAAAAGGGATCACCAACATCGTACAGGACAAGCTTCTTTAAAAGATGTTATAGTAACCATATACAACTATATTGATGGTACTATCTTATCAAGCTTGAATCCAGGACAGCTCTCAGATGGTCAATATATAGAGATCGGCTTTTCTATCGGAACAATTTCTACTATGAAAGGTAAGAAATTGTATTTTTTTGGTGGAGGGTTCTCTAATTCAAATATCTTTATAATTTCAGCGAAAAAATAAAGTAAAAATATGTTTTTACAATTACTATCATCTTAACCATAATTATAGAGACGTGATTTATCGTGTCTCTATTGGACCGTATAATATAATAACCACTTAAGCCATAATACTAGATTTATTTTACAAATAAATCTAGTAAATTATTAATTTCGTCAATATCAATAGACCTTATTATCTTAGGATATATAATATTAAACTTAGAGTTATCTGGGAGATATTTTTTATAGTGAGGTCTCATCTCCAATATCCCAACTTTAACCCCTTTCCTCCTTACAGAACTGATAAGATGCTTTTTGCAAACTTCGATCCGCTCATTATCACTTGGATCAGAAAGTTTTTCATTAGTGCTAAGAAAGTGTTTGATTTGTTTAAAAATCCATGGATTACCTATGGCGGCTCTTCCTATCATTATGCCATCAACGCCATATCTATCTTTATATAAACAACACTTTTCTACAGAATCTATATCACCATTACCAAAAATAGGTATATGAACCCTAGGATTATTCTTTATCTTTCCTATGAGAGTCCAGTCAGCTTCTCCACCATAAAACTGCTTTCTAGTTCTTGCATGTATTGTAACAGCGCTTATTCCCACATCTTGCAAAACTTGTACTACCTCTTCGATATTTTTAGAATTCTCATCCCAGCCCAATCTTGTTTTGACGGTGACAGGTATTTGACTTTTACTTACAACGCTTTTTACTAATCTCTTCATCAAAGCTATATCTTTTAAAATATATGCTCCTGAGCCTTTATTGACTATTTTTTTTACCGGACAGCCAAAATTTATATCCAATATATCTGCTTTAGTTTTATCTATCTGAGATGCAACCTCAGATAAAATATCAATATCTCCACCGAATATTTGCATTGCTATAGGACGTTCATTTTGAAATGTTTCGCTTTTAGTTAACGCACCCTTTTCTTTCTCTATAAATTTGTCAGATGCAATAAACTCCGTAAATAGTAAATCAGCTCCATGCTCTTTACATATAACTCTAAAGCTATGGTCACTAATATTCTCCATAGGAGCTAATAGCAAAGGAAAACTGCCTAAATCTATATCAACAATCTTAACCATAATAAAAGATAAAATAATATATTATACGATATAGTAGAGACGCAGCATGTCTCCACAGGATATATATAAAAGATAGATTAATATTATATTATACAATGTACCAGAGAGGTACCACGCTATGTCTCTACATGAATAGATACATGTTTTCTAAATAAAATTTTATATATATTTAATTTATATTTGCTATTTTATTTAATAAATATATTATTTTGTACTATATTATATTTAATAATTTTTAATTAATATCTTTTATCTATTTTTTTTATTAGTGAGCTATTATGTTAAAAAAATTTTCTCCATCAACTTTTACAAAACTCACCTTGTTATTTTTGGTTTGGCTCTCTTTATTGCCCCAATCTGCCTTAGCCAGTAAAAAAGCTCAATCATTCCCTATGACACCTCTCTCACTTATATTTACTCCGATGGTTCTCAAGAAATCATTAGTTCTAAACTATCTGCTGTGGAAAGAGATAGTATTAATATAGCATTGCGCAGTATCAGAGTCGTTAATCCAACTATAAATATTCATAGTTATCACGATGGAGATGCCGATGGCTATGGTGATAATCGCATAGGTGCTGGTGATTTTAAAAAAGGTACCTTTGATAATGATGGAACTTATAATATCGACAAAAAGCTATTTATATTAAGTGACTTGCCAACAGAAATTTATTACTATGAAATAGAAATTCCAGCGCCCTTGTCTTTTACTATAAGAAGTGGTGGCGTATCAGGAAGTATAGAAACATTGGGTATAGGCGGTGATATGCTAACGATTGACCAATGGAACCAACTACCAGAAGGAAGTATCCAATTTAAGCTTAAGGTAGTAGGGATAATAAGCGGTAGTGTTTATAATCACTCGATAACGACACGCAAAGAGCAATATATACCCAGGCATTGGCGTGATCTAAAAGGTATAGAATATGATTTAAGCGGTAGCTATAACTTAATCGAAGATATATACATACCAGATCCATATTTTCAGGTTAATGGACTTACTGATGCTGGATTTGAACCCATAGGATATGATTATGAGAATCGAAACACTTATACTTATGCTGGAAGTCCTTTTAGAGGAGAATTATACTCAGATACTAAAGCGGTAATAAAGAATTTATATATAAATCGACCAGATGAGTACGATTTAGGGTTATTTGCAGTAATCGACTCTACTGCTGTCATTAGAGGTATAGGATTAGAAGGTGTAATTATCTATGGAAAAGCTAGCTTAGGAGGATTAGTAGGGGATAATGTTGGAAATATAAGCAATAGCTATAGTACTACCAATGTCAGTGGAGGTAGTTATACCAATAATACAGGAGGGTTAGTAGGGGAGAATGATTATCTTGGAGTTATCCGCAATAGCTACGCTACTGGTAATGTCACTGGAAATGGTAACGGATTCGTAGGGGATAGTACTGCAGCTGTCATTGATAGTTACTGGGATATAGAGGGAACAGGGCATTCTAATGGAGGGCATTCAGGAGCAACTGGAGTCAGCAGTATCAATAACATCATCTATAACGGCATTAGCATAATTGATAGTCAAAATAATCAACCCTTATTTACAAATTGGGATTTTTACGACTTCTTTGAAGCTGACCCTGATAAACCATGGATTCTCTTGGAAGGTC
The DNA here is from genome assembly GCA_963455285.1 of Gammaproteobacteria bacterium Psp_hYS2021. Taxonomy (GTDB): domain Bacteria; phylum Pseudomonadota; class Gammaproteobacteria. The sequence goes on along the minus strand of OY734021.1, from coordinate 758,390 downwards.
AAGCTTGGCCAACTCTTTACTGGCAACATTTCTAAAATATCTACATTTATAGATGTTTCATAAATAATTTATCTATTGAGTAATGGCATCTCTAGCCATTACTCAATAATCCACTTTAAGTATATACTTAAAACCAGTCTGAATAATAGCCATTATCGCCACTATTATTGCCAGACTCTGAGCCAGAGTTTCTATCTTGTATTGGCTGTACACTTGATTGATAGTCAGAACATTTTTGTAATTGACTTCTGTAAACCTTTGACCTATCTAAAACTTTTTTAGATACCTTTATAAGCCAAGGCTTAGAATTATATGTATTAGCCCTAAAGCCCCCCCAACCTTCATGATAGTTTAAATAAATCAAATCAGCCCTAACTCCTGAAATATTATTTACTCTCACTGTCGTGTGTATATACCAACCCACAAAATCAACCGCATCAGCAAAATTATCCCTTTTTGCAGACTTATTACCAGTTTTTTGTATGTAGTGACTCCATGTCTGATCCAAAGCTTGGGGATAACCATATGCAGAACTCAATGGCCTATTGTTATCATCCAGAGGTCTAGCTTTCGAATTAAAACTGCTTTCTTGATGTATTATTGCCATTATGGTAGGAATATCTGTACTCCACTTTGTACTAGCATCGGCCACTAGCTTTTCCCAGTGTTCTCTTTCATCAAAAATAGAGCATATATTATTTATATTAGAAGGCTTATCGCTTATCGCTCTCTCGTAGACAGAATATTGATAGCTACTCCCTGTACTACTACATGAACTAACATATAAGAAGCTTAATATAAGAATAATTATTTTTACTAAATCTATATTGCTTAAAAACATTTTTATATATTTTATTATTAAAAAGTATAGTTTAAATTTTTAATAGTAAGCTCATTTAATCTATTTTTAACCATTTTTTTAATATATCCTCGCTTACTATTTGTAGCCCTAACTTCTGAGCTTTCATAAGCTTAGAGCCAGGCTCCCTACCTATGATAAGCATATCAACCTTTGAGCTAATAGTACTTGTCATATTAGCTCCATTTTTTATAAGTGCTTTAGAGTAAAAATCCCTTGGCCTATCTAATGTACCTGTTATAACTATATTTTTTCCATTTACATATTCATTTTGTGTATCTACACTAGAGCTTGGATTTTCTATCTTTAAGTAATTAACTAGCTCATCTAAATTAATTTTATGTTCTTTATCTTGGCTATTGAGAAAACTATATATAGATTTAGCTGTAATATCTCCTATATCAACTACTTGAAGTAATTCTTCATATGTGGCAATTTTAATTCGCTCAAAGGACTTAAAATATTCAGCTAGATTTTTGGAGGCAACCTCACCCACCCCAATAATACCAAGTGAAAAAATAAATTTATCCAAAGTGACATTTCTACTTAAATCAATAGCACTAACTAACTTATTTGAAAGCTTATCTTTGATGTTCGGCAATTCCAAGAAGTCTTTTTGCTCTAGTTTAAAAATATCAACGAAACTATTCAATTTTCCTATATTATATAGCTTAATTATTAACTGCTCACCTAAACCCACTATATTCATAGCATTTCTTGAACAAAAGTGAATCAATGAGTGTAACTTCTGTGCCGGACAAATAATCCCAGCGGGACAATAATAGTTTGAACCTTGCTCTTGAGAAATAACTAACTTTGTATTACATGATAAACAATGAGTTGGCTCTATAATATCTTTGGTATCCAATGGTCTTTTATCATATATAACCCTAAGAACTTTGGGTATAACATCACCAGAGCGACAAACTTCAACATTATCTCCTATTCTTAGACCAAGCCTTTTAATTTCATCTCTATTGTGCAAACTAGCATTACTTACCGTAGCCCCATCTATATTGACAGGTTTAAGTTGTGCAACAGGAGTCAGTACTCCTGTTCTACCAATTTGAAATGATACATTTTCCAAAACTGTATTTACCTTATTAGCAGGAAATTTATAGGCAACAGCCCATCTTGGTGAGTGAGTAGTTTCTCCAAGAGATGTTTGATATTTTTTTTCATTTACCTTAATGACTAAACCATCTATCTCATAGGGTAAATCATTGCGTTTGTTCAGTAAATACTCATAAAAATTCTGACATTCATCAGAGCTCTTAATTTTTTTTATATTATCTTGAATAACAAAATTAGCCTTTAGCAAATTCTTCAGTGTAGCCTCTTGAGTGCTATAGTAACCTTCGTTTTTACCATAAACTGAGTAGGCTATAAAAGATAGAGGCCTATTTGATAGATAATTACTATCGAGAATACGAAGTGTCCCGGCAGCTGCATTGCGTGCATTTGAAAACTTCATACCTTCTTGAGTATTCATTTTTATAAAATCATCTTTATAAAAAAACGCTTCCCCTCTAATCTCAAGATAATCAGGTATATCTGGTTCTTCTGGCAATTCTTTGGGTATAGATTTAATCATAAGCGCATTATGAGTTATATCTTCACCAATGACACCATCTCCTCTTGTTAGCGCATATGAAAGCTTCCTATTCTCATACACTAAACTTAAAGCTAACCCATCTATCTTAGGCTCACATATAAAGTCAACCTGCTCTATTGATATTTTAGTACAAATAGAGCTTATAAACTTAATAAGTTCTTGTTCATTAAACACATTATCTAAAGATAGCATAGGTAAATTATGTGCTATCTTTTTTAGCCTTCCTGTTAAAGGCGCACCAACTTTTTGTGTAGGAGAATCATCTTTTGTTATATCTGGATATTTAGCTTCTAGCAATTTTAGCTCTCTAAAAAGCTCATCATATTGCTCATCAGAAATATCAGGATTTGCTAAATTATAGTATTTATGACTATGCTTTTTTATTTCTTCTTGTAAAAAATATATTCTTTTTATCTCTAAATCGGAAATATTGTCTAAATTTTCCTCAAATAAATTCTTTTTTATATATCCACCTGTCATAATCTAATGCTTAAATCAAACAAAAACAGCTCCTTCATAAACCAATTTTGCTTCTCCTGTCATATAAATATCTGAAAGCTCCTTTGCATTATACTCTATCTTTAAGTCTCCTCCCAATACACTCACACTTATATCTGAAAAAATATCTATCATAGCAAGCTTTTTACACACAAAAGTAGATGCACTAGCTCCTGTACCACAGGCTATAGTCTCCCCAACGCCTCTTTCAAAAACTCGCAAATCAATCGAGCGCCTATCTGATTTAACAGATACAAACGAGAGATTAACTCCATCTCTAAAAAGACTATGTTTTTGAAATATTTCTCCCCAATGAATCAAAAGGTCATTTACTTTATGACTATTTATATCCAAGTCTTGAGCTAAAATAACGACAGCATGAGGATTTCCTATATCAGCACATGTAACGCTTATATGCTCTCTATCAAAAATTTCCTTATCGGATTCAAAACAATCCTCCGAAATAGCCTGATAATCAGAAGGAGTACACCTATATATATTAGAGCTATTATCATTGTGTAGTGGTGTACACTTTCCCATATTCACTCTAACTTGCATTGTATTATTTTTATTTAGGTTATTTTCTATTATCTCTAAAGCTAGACTTCTATCGTCTATGTGCACTGAAATTTTATCTTTTTTAGTGTAATTTCTGGCGTATAAATATGTAGCTACACACCTAGCACCATTGCCACAATTACCTGCGCGTGAGCCATCTGCATTAAAAATTTCATAATGAAAATCTATATTTTCATATAAAGGTGGCGCTACTATTAGGAGCTGATCAAAACCTACTCCTGTATATCTATTTGCCCAAGTGGAAATATTATCTTTTGTAAGAAGAGCATAGCCTATGTCTTGGAAAATCAAGTCTATAAGCATAAAGTCATTTCCTAAGCCATGCATTTTTGTAAAATAAATCTTTTTCATATACAAGTTTATTTTTATTAGCGCATAATTAGTTATTCTAATTTTAGATAGATTTATTTTACTTATTTTACTTATTTAAATTATTCTTCGATAACTTATAAAGTACTTGCAAACCAAATAATACCACTATTAATAAAAACGTAAACAGCACCAAAACTTGTGCACTAATACTAAGGTCAAAAATGACAAAATCTATAGAACTACAGTCACTAGTACTAGCCAAGCTCTCTACTACCTCTGTCCAAAAACTTTTTTCTTCAACGCCTAAAGCGACAAAGCAAGAGGATTCTTCCGCAGGAAAATACTGTAACAAAAAATGTCTATAAGCAACATATAATCCAGCTAATAATACCAATAAATGCCCTATAAATATAGCAAATAAATATTTTATATTTTTATCATAACTTAATAATAGGCCTATCAAACTAAGAAAAAGAATACCGCCTACGACCATTCTTTCTAAGATACATAAAACACACGGCAAAAGCCCTAAATAATACTCAAGAAAGGCAAATGAATAAATTAAAGAAATTATACTTATCAGTAATAAAAACGAAAAAATGGCCCTTATAGAAGAAATCGAATTAAACATAACTCCTTATTTTATTGATGATTTAAATTAAACTCACTATATCTAGATATATTTTACCCAGATTAATAATACACATAGTTAATTAATAACTATTATACGATAAAATGAAGATAAAATATCTCTAGTAGATTATATAAACTAAATAAACTACTAGTTTTTACTTTAAATAAATTTGACAATCACTTCTAGAGGCCCAGTGAACGATAGGTTAAACGACTAACTTCCATCTTAAATAAATTTGACTTATAAGTACACAAATAATAAATATTTCTAAACTTGTAAGCCAACCAGGCATCATCAGTAAGCCATTTAACTGCTCTACTATAGCAAAAATAATTTCTACTCCTATAGCTATTAATGTTCCTATGAAAATTTTTTTTCCAACAGAAACAGACCTATTTGAAGAGAATAAAAACGAAAAACCTAAAAGAGCTGTAAATACCACCTTAAATGGAAGAAGTAGTCTTTTATAAAAAGTTTGCTCATAAATAGAGTTATTTATGCCTCTAGATTGACTATATTCTGTAAATAACAAAAGCTGATTGAAGTTCATATCTTCATTGGTTAGGTTTATAAATTTAATTAAATCAAAGTCTATATTTACATCTGCTTTAGCTAGATTATTTTCGCCATCTACTAAGTCAGGAGGGGAAATTGCAATCTGACTATCTTTTATTTCAATTGATTTTGTTCTCCTAGGGTTCATGAACCACTGCATAGTCTCAGCGTCATAATAGAGCAATCTCGAGACTGTATTGCCTATTATAGAGCCATCAGAGCTCAATTTATCAAGTTTATTTAAAAAGTATATATCTCTATTTTGGTTATCTGTACGTACTTTTCTAACAAATATAAAACTATCATCTTCCTTATACCAGTTAGAGCCTCTTCCACTGTCAAAAAATAATGATGAAATGGCTGGAATAGTAGTCCCTTCACTATCCCTCGCCAAGCGATACAACGCTGTTGATTTATTATCCATCGAAGCTAACCATTTATCGTATACAAAAACAAATATTAAACTCACTATAAACAATGGAGCAACACTCATAAAAAATATCTTATAAAATGATACTCCTATTGATCGAATTGCTATTAGCTCCCCACTGCTAGATAATAGTCCAACGCTGACGACTATACCTATTATCATCGATGGATTAAACAATATCCATGCTATCTGAGGCACTCTAAGAAATGCCACAGTTATTACTTCTAAAGTAGTATAATGTTCATGGTTTGTATTTAGTTCTTCTACTATAAAATTAAATATCACTAGAACTGCCAATAGCAACCATATCGACAAGGATATAATTAATACCCTTTTCCAGATCATTCTTTGTATGATTCCTAGCATATATTATTTAAAATACTAAATTCTAGACAAATGAGACAAATGCGTTGTATTAAGAATTTACTAATTTATATTATATCTAGCAAATTTACTTTCTGCTTTTGCTTAAGATAGCTGAGGCTAATTTAAATATATTAGCTATACCTTAAAATTATTATTCTTATTTATAAATGTTTTAGCATAGTCAATCAATATCTTAAATAAATATATATTATCAGATGTAGCTCGACTTTCCAAAAGCGTGGATAATTCATTTTTGATTCCATGCCATATAAGCTCAGGAGTTGGTGATTTATTAAAACCATCAGAGAGTAATTCCATTTGTATACTTCTTCTAATAGATTGATTCATAGACGTCTCAAGAGGAATATCCATATATATTTCTATAGAAATAATTCTTTTTTGTATGGTCTCTGCATCAAGGCTTTCTAGAGTATCCTGCTCTAATCTCTTCTTTAATAAAGGTTGCCACGCAGTAGGAAAATCATATAATACCTTATCTATAAGCTCTCCTATATCTTTACCTTGCACTTCAAAAGAAAAAATACTCTCAAGGCTATTTAGTACATTAAGTGTACGATTTTTTGTAATATTCTTAGCTTCACTATTGCTATGGTGTCTGGCTTTCTGAAGTAACATATTAAAGCTATATTTTAACTTTTTTTGTTCTTCATAAGAAAGGCTTTTTAGATCAAGCTTTACAAAAGCATTTTCTAAGTCTTCTATTTTATGCAACTTATCTTTTACACTAAGCACTTTATTTTTAATGATAGATTTTAATTCATATAAAAAATTACTTCCCTGCTTTCTTGCACTGTCATATTGAGATCTCTCTTGCTTACGAACAGATCTTCTTCTCTGGAAAACTACATCACAAGCACTTCTAAATACTTGCCACAAATCATTTTCTTGTTTGCCTGTTGTAGGAGTGAGTTTCCACTGCATCTGTAGAGCTTTGCATCTATTTATAGCCTCTTTTAGTGGCTCAAGCTCACTTAACTTTTGCACTTTCTCTATTAACTCCTTCTTTCTTTGTGCATTTTTTTCATAAAATACAGCTATTTTTGAGTCAAAATCACTCATATACTGTTTGAATAAAGTCTTATTGTCTTCATCATTAGCAGATATAAATGGGCGCGTTTTCTTCCATGACTTTAAGTAATTACTATATTCTTTTACAGCTTCCTGCCAGTTCACATGATCCCAGTCAGTATTGTCTAAATACAACTTCAAGCCTTCCACTATCTCTTTACGTTTTTTAGTATTTTCTTCTTTTAATTGATTTTGTTTTTCAAAATATGGTCTACAGCTATCATATACCTTCTTGCTAGCTATATCAAACCTTTTCCAAAATCTTTGCTCATCTAACCCTTTACTTATATCCTTCCACTGATTCTGCAATAGCTTGAGCTGCAATATTTTATCAGGCGGGTTCAAATCTATCTCAAATAGGCTCTCCATTTGCTCACACAAAGACAGCTGCTTAGGATGAACTAAAGAAAGATGCCAATCTTTATACTGACTGATATCATCATTCAGGTGCCTAATCTCATTTTCAATTAGTTTACGCTGTTCAGGGTAGATTCTATCTAATTTATCTACTATCTTTTTTAACTGCCTACTAAGGCGACTATAATCACCTTCTTTTAACCTATCTTTTATTTCATCTATTCTCTGTTTTATATAGAAAATTAATTTTTCTCTTCTCTCTTTTACAAGAGGCTTCAAAGGCCTATAGTCTATTACCGCTTGCTGCAAACTTTGTAAGTTACTAGATAAAGGGAAAGAATATTTATTCTTTGCAAGTAATGCTATAGATAGCTCTTCTAACTGCTTTTCTACATTCAATATGTCGTTTAATTTAATATGCTGAAATTCATCATTTTTTACTATATCTATTACTTCTGAAGATACATTTTTAACCTTGTTATAAGAAGTTATTTGCCAATTAAGAAAACCCTTAAAGCTATTTACTTTATTATAATCATCGTCATTAGTATATTCAGATAAGTTTTCTAGATTAGATAAATAATTCTCTATCTCTTTTGCATAATCAATGATATCACTTAGCTCATCACTACAAAACGCTCCACTATCAATCATAGTGCATATTTCTTTTAACCCTATCGGTGATAAATCTCTATCTTGAGCTACTACATCACTCACTCTTTCATAATCTGAAGCGATATTTTCCACTTGAATATTATTATTTTCACTATCCGAAGCTGATTCACATATCACATGGTTTTCTGAATTATCTTGTGATGGGCTCTGCTGCTCATTATCAACCATACTATTATCTACTGTATCTTTTTTATCTTCATCCAAGCTACCATCCACTCGTTGAGCCATTTCATTAGATTTACTCAGCCAATCTGGCTTATCTATATTATCTATTCTATTTTGACTATCTTGCATCATGTCTTAAAAATATAATTTTATCTAACTTACATTACTTAATGTTTTTTAACATTAATTTAAAATATCAGCATACATAATACATATGCTATCTATTATAATATAATTATAACACAAGTTAAATATATTTGTATAACAAACTCTAGAAATCTCCTCTATTTTATGATAATGCATAAATTTAAGCACTAGATAAAGCACTTTAATTGTATTCAAATAATACATAATAAGAGCTCTTAGCTTTATAATACTAAATTAATAATACATTTTAAATTCATTTGAGTATATTTTGTAATAATATTTCAATTACTTTTATCTCTATCATCTCTAAAATTATGTTCGATTTTAAAAATCTAAATAAACCACTTAATGTAGATACCTTAAAAAGCATATATTATAAAATGCTACTAGCAAGGCTATTTGAAGAAAAAATAGCATATTTTTTCTCCAGAAATGAGATACATGGAACCACACATTTATCAGTTGGACAAGAAGCCAGTGCAGTGGCATCATGCGAAGCCATTAAAGAAAATGACTATATGAGTAGTACACATCGTGGCCATGCGCATTCGATTGGTAGAGGTATGTCTCCTGTATTAATGATGTGTGAAATGTTTGGCCGCTCTCATGGCTATTGCAAAGGAAAAGGTGGTTCCATGCATATAGCCGATTTAAAGCAAAATAATCTAGGTGCAAATGGTGTAGTTGCAGGAGGGATTCCTATATCAGTAGGAGCCGCTCTTAGCATTAAAATGCAAGCTAAAGACAATATGGTAGATAGAATTGTTTTGTGTTTTTTTGGAGATGGAGCATCCAATGAAGGAGCATTTCATGAATCTCTTAATATGGCATCAATATGGAAATTACCTATAATTTTTATGTGCGAAAATAACTCCTACGCTATGTCAATGAGCATAAAAGAAAGTATGAATATAGATGATATTGCTATTAGAGCTAGCTCTTATGGGATAAAAGGACTTTCTTTTGACGGAAATGATACCATCGCTGTTTATAATACTGTCTCTAATGCAAGGAAATACGTACTTAATAATGGACCTATTTTACTTGTAAGCAACACATATAGAACTAAAGGACACTCCAAAAGTGATGCAAATAGATATAGAACAAAAGATGAAATTAAATCATGGGAAGCCAAAGACCCTATTGTAAGATTATACAACTACCTAATAAATGATATAGGAATAAACAAAGATATATTATCATCGATTCAAGATAGAGCTTTTTTAACAATAGAAGAAGCAGTAGCTATTGCTAGAGCTAGCCCTGAACCTTCACTAGAATCTCTTTACAAAGATGTTTATTCTGATTAAATTTATATAAAAATATATTTTATTTTTATTTCTTTTTTATAATATAATTTAAACTAAGCTTCACACTCAAACACAAACATAAAACCTATGAACTTTATCATCGATACTTTGCACAGTAAACTAATACGTATAGGCTTAAAACGCTCAGTTGTCGTACTTTCTGTACTATTAGCCTACTTTGTCATAAATGGATGTGCTGCATTTAAACCCAGACCAGAACCTCATCCGGAAATTTTAAACTCAGATAGCTATCAGCAAGTAGATCATGGTTCACAAGGTATTTTAATTTTTTCCTTACCGTGGCAACCTTCTATTAAATGTGTCCCACCTTATGTTGAGGGAGTTAAAATCCATAGAATTCACTTTATAAAAATTCCTACAGACGATATTTATAAGGATTCTGATATTATCGCACAAAGTAATCAGTCTCTTTATGGAGAGAAAAAAATACATGCTATAGCAATCGATGCTGGTAAATATGCACTATCAAAAGTTGAAATACTAGATAGCATTACAGGAAATACATCGAATAGATATAAAAACATATCTATGAATCAAGACAAGCTTTTTCACAACCAAAATCCTAACGAACCCATAGCACAATTTGAAATTCAACCTAACGAAATATTATACATAGGAAACATTGAAGCTTTTTGTTTAAGTCAGCCTCCTAAATTTAAAAGAACTTTCATAAGATTAAGCGAAATTCCTGATTTTTTAGAAGAAGGGAAAGATAATTATCCATTTATACAGTGGGAAAAAACAAAATATAGATTATTAGAAGTTCCTGAAGAATTTGGTGAAAGCTATTCTACAGAATGCCCTAATGACGAATGCTTTGCAATAGAAGATGACTAAATTTATTTTTACTTTATATAAAGATTTTTTTCTTAGCATATCATTATTAATTATCTAAATTTTACATATGGGAGGTGTTTATGTTTACTTTTAATATTAATCGTATAAAAAAAATCAATATAATTGCCATTTTATCAGCTATAATTTTTCTAGTTGGCTGTGCTTCTAGTCAACCAAAACCAGATGTATTAACTCAAGAAACCTACAATGAAGTAAATACACAAACACATGGTATAGCAATTATCGAGCTTCCATGGAGCCCCAATAGCATTTCTTGTACGACATATGATAATATTCAAGTTGAGAAATTACACTTTATAAATTGGAATACAGGTAATCTATCTCAAGAGCCTGAGATTGTTATTCACAAGAATCAAAAATTAACTGAAAGTTCAGGTATCTATGTTATACCACTTGAAGCAGGATCTTATGCTTTATCGACAGTTATAATAACGGCAAACCAAACGATTAGAGATAACTCCAGAGGCAAAACTATAAATATTCCTGAAGGTCAGTTATTTTTTGATAATAATCCTATAGCACAATTTACTATTGATATAGGAGACTTAATATACCTAGGCTCTATAGAACCAGGATGTTCAATTAAACCTATATTCAAAAGATCATTTGTTCGTAATTCAGATGTACCTGATTTCTTAGAGGATGCAAAATCTGTATATCCTTTTATACCATGGGAAGACGTAGAATATAAACTACTAGAAATATCATCAGATAAATTTAGCGATAGTTATGACGAGTCATGTCCTGATAATCGATGTTTTGCAGTAGAGTAACGCATTTATAAATCTATGTATATGTATAAAATACCTAATATCTATAATTGTCACACTTTAACCATATCATTGTAAACATATGTGATAACTAAAAAAATGACATTCCAAGAAATAATTATAAAACTCAATGAATATTGGATTGATAAAGGTTGTATCTATATTCAGCCCTATGATATGCAAATGGGTGCAGGTACATTTCATAGCGCAACTTTCCTTAAGTCACTAGGACCAGAGCCATGGAACGCTGCATATGTTCAGCCATCTAGGCGTCCAACTGACGGCAGATACGGAGAAAACCCTAACAGACTACAGAGATACTATCAATATCAAGTTGTAATGAAGCCTTCTCCATCAAATTTTCAAGAATTGTATATAGATTCTTTAAATTACATAGGAATAAATCTATTGGATAACGATATAAGGTTTGTAGAAGATAATTGGGAATCTCCTACTTTAGGGGCAAGTGGTCTAGGCTGGGAAGTTTGGTTAAATGGAATGGAAGTAACTCAGTTTACATACTTTCAGCAAGTAGCTGGTATAGAGTGTAGAATCGTTATGGGTGAGCTAACTTATGGACTAGAGAGGCTTGCTATGTATCTACAAAATGTTGATACCGTCTATGATTTAGTCTGGGCAGATACTCCAGCTGGAACTATAACATACGGCGACGTTTACAAACAAAACGAGTACGAACAATCATACTATAATTTTGAATATGCTGATACAGAGGATTTAATATCACAATTTAATACAGCTCAAAAACAATGCTTTAAGCTAAACGAATTATCCTTACCTTTACCTGCATATGAACAAGCGATCCAAGCCTCTCATATATTCAATTTATTGGACGCAAGGCATGCTATTTCTGCAACAGAAAGACAAGCTTACATACTACGTATACGACGCCTAACCCAGTCATGTGCTAATTCGTATTTAAAGAAAAGAGAAGAAATAGGATTTCCTTTAATAAAAAATTTTAAGGATTCACATGTATCTACTAAGTCAAAATAATCAAAAAAATATTAACTTTAGCTTAGAAATATTCCCTACAGAGAACAAATACAAACTAGATAGCTTATGTGAAACTGTAAATGAATATGAAAAATACCTACCTACATTTATATCTATAACAGAAAAGCCGGGTAATAGCTCAAATATAAAAGTTATAGATAAGATAACTTCTATATCCAATATACCCTTGGCTGCTCACTTAATAGGGTGGGATAAGAAAAAAGATGATATAAAGACTATAGCAAATAAATATTGGGATTTAGGTATAAAACGTATATTGGCTCTAAGAGGTGATCCAATAAATGGCATACCTTCACCCTACCATTTCCAGCATGCATCTGATCTTATAGAAGAACTATTAAAAATTAGAGACTTTGATATTTATGTTGCAGCCTACCCAGAGAAGCACCCTGAAGCAAAAAGCCTAGATAAAGATATAGATAACCTAAAAAGAAAACAAGATCTCGGTGCAAAGGTAGCTATTACTCAATTTTTCTTCGACCCTGAAGTCTTTCTTAACTTCAGAGATTTAGTTGTTAAAAAAGGTATTACCATGGATATAGTCCCTGGTATAAAACCTATACTAAACTTTGATCATACATGTAGAATGGCAGAGAAATGTGAAGCCAATGTGCCACACTTCCTGCATAAGATGTTTGAAAATGAATCTAAAGAAGACTTAAACCAAAAGCTATTAGCAATGAACGTGTTGACACATCAAGTTACAAGACTTATCTTAGAAGACGTCACTACATTCCACTTCTTTACATTGAACGAGTTAGTTATGACGCGCCAGCTATGCCAGTGGATGAAAGTAGCTTTTTAAAGTGCTTAGATGCTTTTTTAAACAATCTAAAAACAGTTTTATTAATTCACAATGTGCTGAAAGATAAATAGTACTTTATTATTTATACTATAAAGCACTGGTACAATAGGTCTGGCCCAACATCCAACATCAGTAGCCAAGGTAGAGGGTGCGTAGTAGCATGGCGGCCACCACCCCCTCTTGGCATTTTATAATGTTAAAAACTAAATCTATATCCTACTCGTAACTCAAAGCCTGAGAGATCGATTTCGTCTGTAATATCTACAGTTGTAATCTTAGCTCCAGTGGTGTCATCATATACATTATGAGTTCCTTCTACCCCAATCTCTTCAAAGGCATACTGGATATCTAAGAAAGCCGAGTGTGTTTCATTGAAAGAGTATTCACCACCTGCTCCTATTTTGTAAGTAAAATCTGTACCATCCGCTTGCGTGTCATTAAGACGAAGGTCCGGGGTATTCTCTACAAAATAATCTCTTTCTGTTTTAGAATATAATTCTGCGGAAGTCATACCAAGAGCAAGCTTACTATACAGTTTAAAGTCTTCATTATTTACAATGTAATAAGCAGCTGTTAGATGATAAGACAAATCCTTTCCAGCTTCAGTCGTGCTTTCTATTTCATCATAACCGCCTCCAGAACCAGTAATATATGTTTCACTACTTCTTTCAGCAAGGTCTCCCCCAAAAAGTACATCGATACCTACGGTTAAATCAGGCAATACATGATAACCAAAACTAATTTGATAATTTAACTCCTGAGAATCTACCTTTGTCTGACTTTCAGTAAGTTCAGCATCAGAGAAAGTCTGACCTAAAGAACCATCTATATAAAAAGTCCTTCCATAGGCACTTACATTAAATATTAGTAATAAAGAATAGAAGGATAGTAATAATTGTTGTTTTTTCATAATGTAATTTAAAATAGTAAATAAAAAAGCCATACTCATTTAGCATTTAGTAATGCTGCCATTTAGTAATGCTGCATAGCCATCTGCATTCTATCATAAAGCAAACTTATTTCAACCTATTTTAGCTTATAGAGCTGTCAGTTACCCGATTATTAATTTCAATAAAAAATATTAAATAAAACAGAGATAACCACACAAATGTCACAAAAGAGATATAAAAATCTCAGGATAGTTTAAGGTCATTTAACTAAGAAATATAATATCTAGTATAAAGACCTTAAAAACATAATTATTTGAGAATAGAAAGCTTAAATAAAAATTTATTCTTACATTAGTTATAATCTTTAAGATAAAGTTAAAATCCTTAAATTATATAATTATATCTACACCCCCGGTGCTTTCCACATGTGTGTAAGTACTCCTTTATCAGCTAATGATAGCTGATTAGGATATATGGTTTCCCATTTGTTATATATTTCTTGATAAATATCGTGATTATTTTTATTAGGAATATATTCCTTTTCTATTTTTACAAAATTTAGCACTGCCTCTTCCATACTGTCAAAAGCTCTCACTCCCATTCCTGCACATATAGCTGCCCCTAGAGCTGTTGCCTCTTTTACTCTTGGAACTTTTAATTTTACTCCCAATGTATCAGATATTATTTGGCACCAAAGATCGCTTTTTGAAGCTCCCGATGCAAAGATAATTTCATCTGGAGCATCTCCAATCGACGATTCTAAAATTTTCATATTACCTAATGTTACAAGAGCTGCATTTTCCAAAATAGACCTATAAAATACTTTCTTATCAAATTTTTCTGGATCAATTGAAAAGTTCAAAAACGAAGGTGCGGCATGTTTCCACGAAATATAATTCATTTTATCTGAAAAAATACCCATCAAACCATTTGCTCCTACAGGCACTTGCTGTGCTTGCTTTTCAAGCAAATAATACGCATCTATTCCCGTTTGCTTCTCAACTAATTTTTCTAAGTCACAAAAAGCATCACGAAACCACCTAAGAATAAGTCCGGGGAAAAAAGCTATAAGCTCTTGTTGCCATATACTTGGAATAACATGACAATTAACTCTAATACGAGCTTTCTCATCTATTATAGGAGCATCATAATTATATTCCAGTTGCCAAAAACTACCTCCAAATAATGCGGCTTGTCCTTTATTTACAGAACCCACCCCTAAACAACCAAGTTGCGCATCTCCTCCACCAGTGACTACAAGGCATTTATTTGATAAACCTATTTCGTCACAAAGACTAGATATGACCTTACCCACTACAGAACCGCTTTCAAAAACCTCAGGATAAATATTATCCTTTATGCCACATTTACTGGCTATAGATGAATCCCATTGACGATTTTTTAAGTTAAACATGCCTGTCGTACAGCCATTTGATGGCTCTATGGACAATACATTCGTAAGTTTATATATTATCCAGTCGTTTAACATAGTGATGAAAGAGATTTTTTCATAAATATCTGGAAAGTTATTTTTTACCCAAAGTACTCTAGGAAGAGCCCCAAGAGCAAAAGTTTGACCTGATATACTATATAAATCATACTCTATATTTTCTCCTAATAACTTAAGAGTCTCAACTTCTTTATACGCTCTAGAATCTACATTTGCGCATGCCCATAACTCTTTGCCTGATGAATCATACAAAACTATTCCTTCTCTCATACTGGTGGTTGAAATAGCAACAATTTCTTTAGGATTTATATTGGCATTCTTTATCGAATTTTTAATGCACTGCAATATCAATGAATAATTATTTTCGATATCAAACCCCATGGAACCTGGATACTTTGGGTCAGAAATATGGCTCCATTCTTGTTGTGAAAGACCTATCTGGTTTAGTCTATCATCAAATATAACGGCTCTTACGCTACCTGTTCCTGCATCGATTGACATGAAATACATAATCTATACCTTTTTAATTATTTTTTTGACTAAAATATCATAATAATTACACTTACTTAATTATACTCATTTTATATGACCATATTTATAATATAACTAGATAAGCACAATTATTCTTGTAGGATAAAATATATCTAAAATACAAAAAACTAAAAATAATCGCAAAAAATAACCAGACTGGCTCTTTTAATCAGTTTATATTCCATCAAATCCATGATAAATTAAATTTATAGTTTTATAAAGTATAATTGCATCGTAATAATGGACTTATAATATATGGTAAATAAAGACATCTCCCTCTCTCAGAGAGGTTTTACTCTGATAGAACTTGTAGTTGTAGTTTCAATAATTGGCATCATAATAGCCACAGGTTTTTTATCATATACCCCAAGAAATGAAATTTCTACTACTAGAGCGTCTGCAGAAAGATTAAAGTGGATAATAGAGCAAGCCATTCAAGAGTCTATAATTGAAAATAAAATCCTAGGCATAGCTTATTCTGAAAATGGCTTTTTCATAGCTGAAAAAGAGGAAGAGGAAAAAGAAATTGTATTAAATAGTGATATTCCTTTTGTTGGTGACTCAACACCTGGTTTAGTTTTTGCAGATGCTCAAGATTGGGTTCCTATAACAGAGCCTATAGATATAGGAATTGACCAACGCATAGAAAGCCTCATACCATCTTTACCTTGGAGAATAAATTACAACTATGTCCCTTATGAAGAAATATATGAAAACCGCCATCTACCTGTAATTATAGTTTACCCAAATAGGTCGCTGTATCCGCCTTCTAGCATAGATTTTTTACCTCAAGAAATAGGTGACGCTAGAGTCACTTTGACGTGGACGACAGATGGACAAGTTGAAATAGAAGAGGAAGCTTTTTTCTAAATTACTATTTTTTTATTCTACTTTAGTGTTAAAAGTTTATTGTTAATTTTTTTAGTCACAAGGTCTGCCAAGCCCTCTAACATATTCACTATTTTCATTAGGAATATTAAATTCAACTATACTATAATTATCTATAAGCTTATCTAAACTATCAACTTTCTTTGTAACTGAATTTTCCACAGCAGTATTGTAATTATACGTATAAAAATCAAACTCATTATTTAATTCACTTTCTCCCTTGACTATTAGAAAGCTATCCTCTGATGGATGGCTAGATTTTGCTAGATAAATCGGAAAACTAAAGTTTTCCAGCTGTGATATCTTTGATAGCGTAAAATTTTTACCATAATTATATATCCTTAGCTTACACGCTACTTTATCACAGCTTGGATTTATTTTATTTTTAGTAAAGACAAAGTATTCTTTTTTAAAGATATTATTATCAACCGATAAGTCCAAAGAATATGTTATAAAATCATAATTTTCTATATTTATATTTTTAAACTCATCAGAGACGCAACTTATAAAGAAGTCCAATTCTCTATCAGGAAATACTTCACTTATTGGCTGCAGCCTTAAGTCGACATGGTTTTTTATATTATCCAACAACATATTATTGAAGAACCTATCCTCAGAGCAAGAATATATTACAAAAATTATTAAACCGGCAAACAAAAAAGATAAATTTTTCATAAATACAACATAGGAGAGCTTAAGCTCAAATACTGAATTTTACTGCTAAAAAAAAGATATCAAGCTTTAATTTTTTAAATATTTAATTTACATAAATATTTTATACTAAGAACAAATATCATATATCAATTGACTTTCTATGTTTTTTTGATATATTATAGGATATATAAGTGAATATAAATCATTTATCTTAAATATTGTATTAGCTGAATTAGCTATTTTTGACTATTGAAATTAAAACTTGTAAATATTATGCAAAATAAAGAAAATAAAGAAAATAAAGAAAATAAAAAAATGAAAAAATACTTATCTTTATCTTATCGATTATTCTGCCTATATTAAGTTTAGCATATGATAGCGAACGTGCGCCTGGGTTAATTGCTGAGTTTGGTTCAGGTGAAAGTAACTTAGAGATAAATAAAAAGTATTACTCTATGTTGAGTAAGCCTTTATTCCTTGATGAAAATACTGACAAAGAAGCCGGCACATTAAATGTAGCAACTGAAGTAAAAATTCTTGAAATTAAAGATAATCGTATAAAAATTGAAATTGATGGCTGGAGAAAAAGAATGGGAGCAGGAAGAGTTATATATGATGATTTTGGTTTAAATATTTTATTAGCTAAGCTAACAAAAGAAACAGCTCGTACAGACGGAGTTATTGAAATTTTTTCTGAAAAAGAAGACCCACTAACAGGTCTTATGTGGCAAGAAGTTAAGATTATACTTTGGACAGATAATCCTTATTTTTTAAGCGAATTAAAGCCTATTTGGGGCTATACACAGGGCACATTTAAAACTAGCTGTAGTATCTGTCACGTCCAGCCAGAAGAGAGTCACTTTGATGCTAATACTTGGCCTGGAATTTTTAAAGGTATGTTAGCTTTTGTTCGCTTTGACTCAGATACTCAAGCTCTAGTAGAGAAATATTTACAGAAACATTCATCTACATTTATCATTATGTAAAGCTTTTTTGTGTCTCATTTAGATACCCAGATTAGTCATCTACACAGATAAGAAAATCATTAAAATACGTACCAGAATAATTGATTATTTTTACTCATTTTATACAAATTATACAAAGACATATACTAAGGCATTGTTATCCTACACTATTGAGCGTTCTACACCTTTATAACATTTCTACTTCGTAAGCATTGAAAAATATTGCTAAAGAAAAGTTTAGATTTTTAAAAAATTAATAAAAAAATAATTATTTGACAAAGCTCTAAAGTATATTTGCTCAAATTTACAAAAAAAATAGAATCTCTCAAAAGCTCTATTACCAATAGTTTTAGACATAAAAATAAATACTATATTTTTATCAAAATATTAAGTTATATACAAATATCAAAAACTATACTATAATGCAACATATCATAGACATATATAATATATATTCTTGATATATCATATATTTATTCTATATTTTTTATACATATAATATTTAGTATGGCTGATGATATTTCTGATGTAAGCAAATGGTGGAGGACATCCATCATAAATATGTCTCCGGGAGTAATAGAATTTAGAGGTACTCCTATACAAGAGCTTATGGGTAATCTTTCTTATAGTGAAATGATATTATTCATGGTTTTAGGAGAGAAACTTTCACCTGAAAAACAAGCGTTATTTGAGGTAGCTATGGTGATGAGCGTAGATCATGGCCCCCAATCTCCTTCGATAGCTATATCTAGGATGGCGTCAACTTGTGGCATAGGAATAAATAATGTAATCGCCAGTGCTGTAAATGTATTAGGTGATCATCATGGAGGAGCAGGCGAACAATGTGCGCAACTTTTATACGATATAAACCATATTATAAAAGAAGGACTTTCTTTAACAGATGCAGTAGCAAAAGGTATATCTTTGTATAGAGAAAAGTACGGAAAAACCATACCAGGCTTTGGTCATAGATTTCACAACCCAATAGATCCACGCTCTCCAAGAGCCATGGAACTTGTCAAAGAAAGTGCACAAAACTCTCACATAGAAGGAATTTTTAGAGAAATTGCCCTAGAGATTGAAAATCAAATCAGCAAAGGTAGACACAAGAATATACCAATGAATGTAGACGGTGCTAGCGCTGTCATATTTTGTGAGCTTGGAATACCTACTACTGTCGCTAGAGGATTATTTTGTTTATCTAGATCAGTTGGCATACTAGCTCATGCATGGGAACAGATGGGAAAGCATGAAAAAAATAAAGGTCCTGTTCCTAAAAATTATTTACCTCTTTATGAAGGAAGTCAAAATGATAATAGATAATAAAAGCAATAAGTTTTCACTGGCGCATTTATCTTTATTGAATGAACCTATATTAAATTTAATAAAAATAGCTCAAGAAAATGGTTATGATTATGCAAGTCCACGACTACGTGCTGTTACAAAAAATGAAATTCCTCACCAGCTTGTAGGTAATAAAAAGAAAATCAACGAATGTAAAAGCTTTCTAAAAGATTACCCAATTAAAATACTGGATGTAGAGCTACTTGCTATATATAAAAACACTAGTATTGTCGATGATTTTGAGGCGGTTTTATCGACAGCCGCTGAGTTAGATGCAAAGTATGCTATAGCACAGATACACGATAGCAACACAAAAGTATCTATTCCTAAACTACTACACTTGTGCCAGCTTGCATCCCAATACAATATAACCATAGTTCTAGAAATGCTACCTTGGTCAGTAATGTCAAATTTAGAGAAAACTCAAAATACTCTAAAGAGCTTAGATGTTGATAATGTAGGCATTTTATGTGATTTATTACATATGTATAGAACTAAAACAAAGCCAGAAGAAATAGATGATATAGATAACAAATACTTTCACTATATCCACTTATGCGATGCTACCAGCCCTAAAAATATAAACTTTGACTGGCAAAAACATATAGCTCGCGAGGCTAGATACCCTGCTGGTAGAGGTGATATTCCTGTACTTGAATACTTAGATAAGCTCCCAACTAATACTTACTCACTTGAGATACCTAATCAAAGACTTCAAAGATATTTAGGAGCAACAAAATACGCAAAATATATATTAGAAGACACTAAAAACTATCTACTCTTGGCAGAGTGTTGGAAAGTAAAATCCAACTATTATAGCGTACCTAAAAGAATTATTTAATAGCTTCAATGAAAATATAAACTAAGGAGGATTTATGGATAAATTGAGAATTTTAACTGAAGAAGAGAAACAAATCGTAAATGAAAAAGTTTCTCTAGCAAGAAAAGCCATGAAAGAAATAAAAAATTGGGATCAGTCACAAATAGATAGGCTATGTCGTTCTATTGCTTGGTACACATCAAATGAAAAAACATTTACTGAGTTAGCTCAAATGGGAGTTGACGAGAGCAAAATTGGTGACCGAGTAGGTCGACCTGCTAAAAGGTTTAAAGTTCATGGAGTTTTAAGAGATGCGCTTCGACAAAAAAGTGTAGGAATAGTTGAAGAGCTACCAGAGAAAGGAATAGCAAAATATGCCAAGCCTGCAGGAGTAATTGCATCATTGATACCTATGACTAATCCTGCTCTCACTCCTCCTGTGACGGGCGTATATGCAGCTAAAGCAAAGGATGCAGTTATATTTTCCCCTCATCCAAGAAGTAAAAATACTACAGCAAAAATGGTAGAAATAATGAGGAAAGCGTGTAAAAAGGTCTCAGCACCTGAAGATTTATTTCAAGTGATAACAAAACCAAGCATACCTCTTACACAAGAATTGATGTCGTCTTGTGACCTTACTATGGCTACAGGTGGAAAACCTATGGTGCAATCTGCTTATAGCTCAGGTAAACCTGCATATGGTGTTGGTGCTGGTAATTCAACTATGATTATAGATGATAGCGCTGATATAGATATAGCAGCTAAAAATATAAGAATAAGCAAAACTTCCGACTTTGGCTCCGGTTGCTCAGCCGATGGCAATATAATAATTCAAAAATCTATATATAAACAAATGTTAGAGGCACTTATAGCTGAAGGCGGTCACTTATGTAGCGATCATGAACGTGACTTAGTAGAAAAAGCTATGTGGGACGAAAACTCAAACCGTACTTTTAAAACCATAGCTTGTCCACCACAGCAAATTGCTAAACACGCAGGTTTTTCTATAGCTGATGACAGAAAGTTTTTAATGATTTATAACCAAGGTAAAATAGGTGCTGAGTACAAATTTTGTAAAGAAAAGCTAACTACCATAATGTCATTATACCATTTTGACGTATTTGATGAGGCGCTCAAGATGGTTTTGGAAATATATAATTTGGCTGGTATTGGGCATTCGTGTGGAATATATTCATATAAGAATGAAAATATAGATGCGCTAGCAAAAACAGCACCAGTCAGTAGAATAATGGTTAGGCAGCCTCAGTCTAAAGCAAATGCAGGAGCATGGAACAACGGTATGCCGATGACTTCATCTCTTGGCTGTGGTATATGGGGAGGCAATATAACTAATGAAAACATTAACTTAAAGCACTATTTACAATACACTTGGGTCAGTCATCCTATAGCTGAAGACCGACCAAGTGATGAAGAATTATTTGGAGAGTTCTATAACCGATACGATATTTGATTAAAATAATTCGATTAAAATAGTTGATTTAACTGATAAATTAATTTAACAATAAATTTAGCCAAAATTAATTATGTCAAAGAAAAACCTAACAGAAGATGCAAAAAAATTAAAAGAATTGCGAAAAAATACAGTAGCTCAATTGATGGTACAGTATCTTGAAGATATTGGAATAAAACATATTTTTGGCTTGTGTGGCCATACAAATATTGCTTTTTTATCAGCTTTAGCAGATAGCTCTATAGAATTTATAACTACTAGACATGAGCAAATAGCTGCACACGCCGCAGATGGATACGCTAGAGTAAAAAATACTCCTAGTGTCCTATTGTCACATTTAACGCCGGGATTGACCAATGCAGCAACAGGAGTGATGAATGCTGCCCTTGATTGCATTCCTATGGTGGTAATAGCAGGAGACGTGCCAAGTCATTATTATGGAAAACATCCTCATCAAGAAATAAATCTTCATAGTGATGCTTCTCAATATGAGATATACAAGCCGTTTGTTAAAAGAGCATGGCGAGTCGATCATCCAAACTTGATTCCAGAAATTATGGATAAAGCATTTTTACTGGCAACTAGTGGTCAAAGTGGTCCTGTTTTAATAAATATACCTATGGATGTATTCTCAAAAGAAATAGATCCAAATTTATTTCACAAACAAAATGGTAAAAAGCAAATAAATAAGCCATCAATAGATTATGATATTGCTAACAAAATCGTAACTGCTCTTGCTGAGGCTAAAAAACCACTACTTTATGTTGGAGGAGGCATACTACTTTCTCAAGCCTCTGATAAACTGCAAGAGTTTGTCAATCATATGCAAATTCCCGTAGCTCACTCTCTAATGGGCAAAGGCGCTTTGCTTGATAATCATGAACTGGTATTGGGGATGAGTGGTTTTTGGGGAACAAAAATTGCTAATGATGCTTCTATTGAAGCAGATTATATATTAGCTTTAGGAACACGATTTAAAGAAGCAGATAGTAGCTCATGGGAAAGTGGTTATACTTTCAATATACCAGAGAAGACTAAATTGTTTCATATAGACATAGAACCCTCTGAAATAGGTAGAAATTACCCAGTAGAAATCGGCGCTATAGGTGACGCTAGACAATCATTGAAAATATTGAGCGAAATTGCAAAAGAAAAATATCCCAATGGATTTAAGCGTCCTAAAATTATAGAAAAAATAAAACAATATAGAGAAAACTTTAAAAAGTCAAACTTAAAGCAGGTCACTAGCGACGCTTTCCCAATGATGCCTGAGAGAATACTATCAGAACTAAGAGAACTACTACCTAAAGATGCTATAATAACAACCGATGTAGGCTGGAATAAAAATGGAGTTGGTCAGCAATTCGACATATTGACTCCTGGAAGCATTCTCTCGCCAGGTGGCGCTGCCACTATGGGCTTTGGTCCTTCTGCTGCATTAGGAGCTAAGCTTGCCGCACCTGATAAATTAGTTGTCTCTATCGTAGGAGATGGTGGTTTTGGTCAAAATCCTGCTGTGCTGTCAAGTGCTATTGAGAGAAATATGCATATTATATGGATTGTCATGAATAATAATGCATTTGGAACTATAGCAGGACTACAAATGGCTCACTATGGATTAAATTACGGAACTATTTTTGAAAAAGAACAAACTCAAGGTAGCTACTATACTGATTATGCGAAAATCGCTCAAGCTTATGGAGCAAAAGGTATTAAAATAGGGGCAGCTAATGAGTTTAAAGGTGCGCTTCAAGGAGCTATTGAATCCAACGAACCAACTGTTATAGATGTAAGTATGAAAAATAATCCCACACCTACCACAGGGCACTGGAATATTTTAGATATATATTCACCTGGACAAGATATTTCTCATGTTTCTACAGACTGATTATATAAAATGAATATCTATTCTATCTACTTATATGACAAGAATACATGACAAACTTAAATCTTGAACCTATAAAAGTGGGATTAATAGCCTATAATATCTCTGGTTCGATTACCCCTGAGATACACAATATTTACGCTAAAAATATCGGCTTGAGATATCACTATACTAGAATTGATACTGCAAAAGAAGCTTATTGCTCTTATAGCTTAGAGAAAATACTAGAGAACTTAAAAACAAGAGAAAATTTCACAGGTGTAAACATCTCTTATCCATTTAAGGTAGAGATTATTAAACTACTGACAAGCCATTCATATGAAGTCAAGCTTACAAACTCTTGTAATACAGTAGTTTTCAGAAATAATGAAATAATAGGTCATAACACTGACTATACAGGATATAAATACTTACTAGAAACATCACTTAAAGCAAAAAATAAAGAAAATATATTGATACTAGGCTCAGGCGGAGCAGGCTCAAGTATTGCAATTGCTTTTTTAGAGACTGGCACAAAAGTATTAAACTTATTTGATAAAAGCATAGAGTCTGCGTACAATCTACGTAACAAGCTTTCTAAAAGAGCTAAAGAGCTAAAGCAAGATATAAAAATTAATGTACTCAATAATGTAGATAAAGAATCTACAGCTTATGTCGATGGGATAATAAATACCACTCCTATGGGAATGAGCAAAAGCCCTTCAAGTGCAATTGATACAAACATTATTCTACCTAAGACTTGGGTTCATGATATAGTATATTTTCCTTTGGAGACAGAATTTATGAAACAATCAAAGAAGATTGGCTGTGAGGTGTTTTCAGGAGTCAATCTAGCTATAGCTCAAGCTTATAAAAGCTTTGAAATATTTAGCTCAAAAAATGCTAGTTATGAAGAATTTGAAAAAATAGCGCTTAGCGAAATAACTAGACGAGAAAATTTATAGTTCATACTACAAACCCTATCATTAGTATTGTAGTTTAAAAAGTTAAATAATTTTATAAAGATAGACTTATGAGTAAATATAAACGATTAGGAATAGTTGGGGCTGGATTAATAGGAAGAAAGCATATTCAAGCCTCTATATCTGCTAATAATGTAAAAATCGAAGCAGTCGTAGATGTAGATGAATCTGCAAAAAAAATTGCTCGAAGTAACTCATTATCTTATTTTTCTTCAGTCGAAGAAATGCTTGCTTCACAAGAATTAGATGGAGTTATCATTGCAACTCCAAATAATTTACATATAGAAGGAGCCTTGCCTTGTATAAATAAAGGTATACCTGTTCTAATCGAAAAACCTCTATCAGCGGACATAAACGAAGCTAAAGAAATGTTATCTCTTGCACAATCTAAAAATGTAGATATATTAACTGGTTTTTTTCGCAGATATAATCCAGTAGTTTCAGCCGCAAAAAAAGCTATTTCATCAGGTGAAATAGGCGATATAGTATCTGTAAGCTGTAATTTCTGGATTTATAAAAATAAAGATTATTTTGATGTTAAATGGCGTACAGAGCCCGGAGCAGGGCCTATTCAGATTAATTTAGCGCATGAGGTTGATTTATTACTATATCTAATAGGCAAAATAGATCAAGTTACTACCTATACAAGTAATAAAAACAGAAACTTTGACATAGAAGACTCAGCTGCTATCATATGTAAATTTAAAAATGGTACTCTCGGCACTATAAATATGTCTGATACTATCCCCTCTCCTTGGAGCTGGGAACTCACCGCCGGAGATAATCCAGATTATCCACAAACAGATCAATCATACTTTATAGTAGGGGGAACAAAAGGAGCTATAGAAATACCTAAAAATAAAATATGGTACTATGAAGGTGAGCGTCACTGGTATAAACCGATAAACTCTAAAATATTAAAAAAAGACTTTAAAAAGCCTCTAGTTGAGCAATTAGAGCACTTTGGTAGAGTTATAGATAAAAAGGAAAAACCAATTATTAGTGGTTATGACGGACTTGAAGTTATGAAGGCTATAAATGCCATAAAATTATCCGCTATTAATAAAAATAGTATTTTTTTATAATAACCATATATTTTTCAAAATATGTTTTAATTATATGATTTACTTTTATGTATAGCATACTATACTTTATATTTTATATAATAGTTATAAGCTTTGCTGTCATAGACTATGAATTATTTAATTGATTTTTTTACAAACCCCCAAAAGGAGGATTCTTATGATTTCCATAAAAAAAACTATAAATATTGTTATAGGAGCTTTCATCTTAAATGTATCCTTTAACTCATTGGCAAATCAAACATTTAGGCTATCAGCTTCGTCATCTGCTAGTGACGATAGAGCTGTTGCTATCAATCAGTATTTAGCACCTGTAATTAATGAATTTGGTACTTTTGAAGGACATTGGGGTTCAACCCTATTTAAACAAGGAACAGAGCTAGAAGCATTGGCGCGCGGCAACCTAGATATGTCACTTACTTCAGCTCAAGAAATAGCACAGTTTATTCCTTCTTTTTCAATTTTTGCAGCTGGATATGTACACCGTGATCCACAACATCAAATAGATGTATTTAATTCACCATTTTTTGAAAAATATAAACAACAAGTAGAAGATAGGTTAAATATAAAACTTCTAAATGTAATGTATTTTGGAACCAGACATGTGAGCCTTAGGATAGATAAAACTATAAATACTCCTGAAGATATGGCTGGGATTAAACTACGTATGCCTGGCTCTAGAGCATGGCAATTTTTAGGGCAAGCATTAGGAGCAAACCCCACTCCTATAGCATTTACAGAAGTTTATACAGCTCTTCAAACAGGTGCTATAGACGGGCAGGATAATCCTATTAGCACAAGCATAAATATGAAGTTTAATGAAGTGACTGAACAGGTAGTTTTAACAGGACACTTGGTTGATTTAAACTACATAGCTATGTCTCTAAAAGTTTGGAATGAATTAACTCAAGAACAACAAGAAAAGGTGCTTAATGCTGCACAACAAATAACTGCTCATATGCAAGAAACTCAAATAGAAAAAGAACAACAAGATATAGAATACTTAGAAGAACAAGGTATAAAAGTATATTCTCCTGATATAGAGGCATTTAGAAATCGTGTACAAAATGCTTATCTAAACTCAGAGTATTCAGAGTCTTGGGAAGAAGGACTTCTTGAAAAAATCAACCAACTATAAATTGTTATAAAGCATAACTTTAATAGGAAATATTTGTGATAGAAAGCTAAATTTAAGCTAACATAGATTAACTGTATGTTACATTAATTTAGCGTTATAGATCAGATTACATTTGAATAATAACTTAGATGAAGAAAATAATATCTCTGATAGAAGTAGCCGTGAGTGCTATAGTTTCTATCATGCTACTAATTATATTTTCTATATTTTGCATTAATGTCATATCTAGATATATTTTTAGTACTTCATTTGGTTGGACTATAGAATTTTCATTAATTTTATGGCTCTGGGTCATATTCTTAAGTGCTTCATTTACACTAAAAGACAGTGACCATGTTTCACTTAATTCATTTGTAAATATTTTCCCTGAAAAAATTAAAGCTATTTTCAAGGCTATATCATTATTGATCTTATGTATCAGCGCTATCTTTATGATCGAACCTGTATGGGATTATATAGATTTTCTTTTGATAAGACCTAGCGACATACTAGGCATTCCAATGAAGTATATATTTATAGTTTATATGATATTTCTAGCTTCACTTATTATTAAGTCTGGCTTTAGTATATTTGAAATACTTATTAGACTAAAAAATAAAAAAATAACTTAAAGGATAAGCTATGAGTACAGCAATTTTAATATTTTTTGTTTTACTTATATTACTAGTACTTATAGGAACTCCTGTTTCGTTCTCAATAATAGTTTCTACGACTATTTATTTATTTGCCTCAGGTCAAGATCCATCTATAGCCGCAGAACAGTTACTAAATGCTATATTCAGTAACTACCTTCTGTTAGCTGTTCCATTATTTATAATGTCTGCAAACATTATGAATGTTTCCAATATTACCGATAAATTATTGCAATTTTGTTTATCTGTAGTTGGCAGGTTTAGAGGGGGTTTAGGACATGTAAATGTGGTTTTATCTCTCATATTTTCAGGAATGTCCGGCTCTGCCATAGCAGATGTAGCTGGTATAGGTAAGATAATTATACCTATGATGACAGCAAATAATAAATATACCAGAGGATATGCAGCTGCTATAACAGCCGCCTCCGCTACCATAGGACCTATCATACCTCCATCTATACCCATAGTTTTATATGCTTTAGTTTCTAATGCTTCAATTGGCTATCTATTTCTAGCCGGAATCATCCCTGGTATATTTATGGGAATTTTGCTAATGATAGCAAATGCTTATCTTGCTAAAAAGAAAGAATTTCCCATTGAATCCCCTGTTCCTCTGAGAGAAATACCTAAACGAACAATACATGCTTTCCCTTCGTTACTTTTGCCTTTTATTTTACTTTATGGAATATATGGTGGCGTTATGACGCCTACTGAAGCTGCTGCAGTGGCAGCTCTATATGCTCTACTGATAGCTAAATTTTTCTATAGAAGCTTATCATTAAAAGGATTTTATCAGGCTATGAACGATAGTGCTAGGTCTTCTGCGTCAGCTGGGCTAATAGTTGGCTCTGCTTTAATAATGAACTACATAATAGTCACCGAAAACATACCAAGTGCTATATCCTCCCTATTAGAAAATGTTTCTGAATATCCTATATTATTTCTACTTTCACTAAATCTGTTAGTATTATTACTTGGGTGCGTATTAGATGCTACAGTTATAATTTTGGTAATAGTGCCCTTATTTTTACCTACTATAGCTCTACTAGGTATAGACCCTGTTTATTTTGGCGTGATCATAGTAGTAAATTGCATGATCGGACTGATTACACCTCCTTATGGAGTTATCATACTTGTCATACAAGCAGTGATGAAAATTCCTATTAATGAAATCATAAGAGAAATATGGCCATTTTTATTTACTCTTATATTGTCATTGATAGTAATGATTATCTACCCTGACTTGGTGCTTTGGCTACCAAGAGTGTTTGGATATGAAGGATAATAAATAATATTAATGATATTGATTTATATTATTTATGAAAGTGCCTGTTGAAAAAAATATTTTCTCACGAAAGAATCAAGTTTCTTAATAAATTCAATAACTACCTTAATAATTAATTAAGAAATTTATCAACTGGTTTTGAAAATACTTCCTTGTATATGCACCTTCAATACGCTTTGAGCCTTTTCTAAATCTTTTGATAAAGCAGCATCTAGTAAATCCTTATGCTCTTTAATAGAAGTTTCTCCCCTAAATACTAAAGAATTCATCTGATATCTTAAATATTTATCAAAGACTATTTTATGTATAGATGTTAACTCTACAGATGTACAGCGTGAAATTAAAGCATTGTGAAATTCAAAATCAGCAACTTTCCAATTACCATGGATATCTTCTTGTTTTGTGTTATTTATTGATAATAAAGCAATTTCAAGTCTATTTAGTCTATGGTGAGCAGCTATGATTTCACTTTCCCATTTAATATCTCCCATGTTAAATGATATTTGAAGCATATAGCTTTCTAATAAATATCTTAAGTCAATAAGCTCTTCTAAGTTTGCTTGTGAAAGCTCAGGTACAAAAAAACCTTTTTGTTCTTTGGCTTCTATAAAGCCTTCATTAGCTAATCTACTTAAAACTTCCCTTAAGGTAGAAATACTCGCCGAATACTGCTCTTTAAGTATTCCAAGCTTCAGTCTACTGCCTGCTTTCAATTTCCCAAATATAACATCATGTCTGATATCCTCATAAGTCACTGCTCTCACGCTTTGATTAGCTACTTCATTTATAGTCATTATATACAACCTTAATTCATTTTCATGTTAAAAACAACTCTCATTGGACTTGACACAGTTTCCCATACAATCCCTTAATATGATAATATACTTAAGCAGAGTTAGCATTCATTATACTAGATTATTCATATTAAATTAACTAGTTTAAAGCCTAAACTGGATATATAGATATTCTGATAACCTTAAATAAACTTTTTATATTTTTATAATTTGTTTATATATTTTGGAGTTACTTTCTACTATCTTGATTATGAAATCATTTAGTTTTTCTTCTTGCTTCTCTTCTGTAAGAGAATCTTTACCACTTTGCTTATTAATCCATTCATTATACTGTACCTCAGTAATGGCAACTTCTTCAAGATATGCTTTTTCATCATAATTTGCTTTTTGAAGAAGGTTTATAATTTTATCCAATCCCAAATAATAAATCAGCGCTCCTCCTTTAGGTCCTGAGCTTTTATTTATGAGTAAAGCATAAAATGCTTCAAATGCTCTACTTGCAGATATAGGAGTCAACCTAGCTGCATCAAATAATATACCTTGGTAATCATCAGGGCCTAAGGACCTATCTTTACTTCTAATAAGTAGAGCCTCTAAATTTTTTAAAAATGCTTTTTGTGCTTGAGATAGTTTTTCATATTTCTCTGATAGCTCTGTCTGTACTACTATTCTATCTTCAAGACTTAAAAAAGACTCTATCCACTTGTACACTGTTTTTAGTCTATCTTGTAAATGCTTAACATCCATATCATTTACGGGTGTTCCGGCATCAAAAGCTCTCTTTTTGATAACAGACACTACATCCAAATGAGGCATTTGAGATAAGGCATAAAGTAATTGAAAATTCTGTTGTTCTGACTGAGGAAACGAGTCATCTATACTTGATAACCTTAAAAATATTTCTTCTGAATCATTAGTTTTTTTACTTAAATATTTCCCTACAAGCTGATCATACTCATTAAATAATTTAATCATATAGTCAATTTTAGGGTCAAAATCTATAGTCCTTTTAGGAGTTCTAAGCATAAGGAACCTAAGTATTTCAGGGGGGAATAAATCTGCCATATCACTAGCTGATTGCCCTAACCCTTTTGAAGATGACATCTTAGCCCCTCCTATGAGAAAAAAC
This sequence comes from Gammaproteobacteria bacterium Psp_hYS2021, assembly GCA_963455285.1. Taxonomy (GTDB): domain Bacteria; phylum Pseudomonadota; class Gammaproteobacteria. The sequence continues at coordinate 727,390 of OY734021.1, read as the reverse complement.
TCATATGGAATATTTAGAGGTGGTTCTAGATTAAATATCCTACGATAACAAGCCTCAGCTACATCTCTGGATCCTCCTTTTGTAGAATGATCTTTTCCAGCTCCTTCTATGGTTACCTTAAACGTATACCATTTTGCACCCCACTCGAGTTTCCAAGGCAGTTTTCCATTTCCATCAAAAGGAGATATTTTCCCCTTATAAGAGCAGCCTTTAGCCCATTTCACCATATCTTCTCTACAAGTATAAGTTACTTCCTTTCCATCAAATTCAATTACTTCTGTCGTACCTACTTTTCCACAACTTTCGCATATTACTTGAAATGGATACCAATTATCCGAGCGCTCTGCTTTACTCACTTCAAAATAAACTTCTCTTACTACATTTGCATGATTTAATATTCTCTCTATAGCTTCATTTAGCATACCTTTTTGATAAAAATCTCTAGCTCTTAATATCTCACAATCTACTCCCAAGTAATCAAAAACACCAAAGAAATCAGATGCATAAAAGTCAGATATATTTTTGTATCGCTCATCAGGTGAAGGTATTTGAAATAAAGGTTTTCCCATGTATTGCTTCAAGTGCTCTGCACCACTTGGCGAACCATCCATTGGATCAAATTCATCCAGAAGGTACAAATATTTTGATTTCATACCTTTCATTTTTGCGTACTTATTTATTGCATCGTGAATTATCACTCCTCTTAGAGCTCCTACATGCACTCTACCTGATGGAGTTTTTGCATCACTTACCACTATGGTTCCATCATCAGTTGAAAACCTTCTTCCTTGTTGAGAAAGGACTATATCAATAACATCTTCATACCACATATACGACTTTTAATTATTTTTGATAATTTATAAAAATATAAATAAAAAATATCTATTTAGCTCTGATTATTTTGTTAATTTTTCTAGCTTTTTATTATAACTATATAAACTGGAATAATTAAACATGATAGAGTTTTATTTTATAAAAATTCTACTTACTCATCGAGTTATACATAGATATTTCTTTTATGCAAAATTACTAACATAGATTATAAGAAAGCTAACTATATAATTTCTGCTATATAAAATCTTTACACTTAGTATTCCACTCTACGCACTGCCAAATATCACTATCTCCATAGTTTTCAAAAACACATAAACCACCAGTTGTAACTTTTATTTCATATTTTTTTGTAAATTTTTGAAAATCTCCTGTCAAATAAAGCGAAAAGCGCATAACTCCATTCGAGGACACAATTAAGATAGTTTTATTTTTAAACTCACCTATAACCTTTTTACCCCAGTTAATCCAATTCATAATATATTGCTGTGAATCGACTTTCCATCCATCCGGGACAATAGCATAACTATTCCATGCATCTATTATCTTTTTACCTTCCGTACGATTACCTTTTCCTAACCGTAACTCCACTTCTTCCTCAGTTTTATTTTCATCAGGACCATAGTCAATCTCTGTAAATGAGGTATCTTTTATAATAATAGACTTTGCAACATTCATTTCATCACAAGCAAGCTCAGCAGTTTGTATTGTCCTCTTTAGAGGAGCCACGAATACTGCATATGGAATTTCATATTTTTGTTTGATATATTTACCTACAGCTCTTGCTCTTAATTCTTCGGTCAATGCTAAGTCTGTGCGTGCTCCTATTCTTGTTGGAGTTTGACTTGCGCTGAAAGTATTGCCATGGCGTGCTATCAAAATTCTTGTTGTCATTTTACTTTCGATTAATTTTTTATTTTTTTAATTTCCGTTGGGTCAAACTCTCCATATTTTTCAAATATGGCTTCCGTTCTTTTGAGATCTTCTACTGTGTCCACTCCTGATAGTACTTCTCTACCTCTATAGTTAACCTTGACAACTTTTACTTTTTTTCCTATTTCAATAAACTTTAATTGTTCCAGTCCTTCACAAAATGAGCTACCATATATACTATCTTTGCTTTGAGATATACTTCTCAGTACATCTTGGCGATAACTGTATAGACCGATATGCCTAAGTACCGGAGAATATATTGGACTTATTTCTTTTAATTTTTCAACTTTGCGTATAACCGGTATTATACTTTTAGAGAACCATACGGCGTCCCACTTAGTCCCTTCCGTTATACTTTTGATTTCCGAATCAGCCCTTACGATCACTGTAGTGCCAGAATATGGAGTTATTCTTTTTGCTTGTTTTAGCCTTTCGTAAGTTTCCCAAGTCAAATTAACACAAGGAGTGACGACCTCCACCGAATTATCATTAAGGTAAGTGTCTATCAATGCAGTCAAAAACCAAGGAGGACAGGATGGATTATCTCCTTGCAGATTTACCACAAAGTCGGTTTTGAAATTAACTTTATCGATTAGCTCTGCGACTCTATCAGTACCAGTTTCACAAGAAACAGAAGTGTGATGACACTCCATATTATGCTCTCTACAAAAATTTAGAATCCTTTCATCTTCTGTTGCTATGGCACATTTTACTATACCTATTGGATATTTTGAAGCAGCAATTTTTGCAATCTCCCATACTCTCGCTATCATCTCTTTTCCAGCAATTTTTGCAAGTGGTTTACCAGGCAATCTAGTAGAGGCATATCTTGCAGGAATGCCAATTAGTATATTCGCCATTTTCTTTCCTTTTTTATTTTATGATATATCTATTAATTATACCTTCGTTCCAATTTATAACAAGAATAAAAAATATAGCTCTTACTTAAGTAAAAAATATAAATTTTTTACACTTTTTATGTTTGATTTAAGTTGACCTCTATATTATAAAAATATATAATATAGTTATATTTATATATTTTTAATCAAATTAATTATGTTTTATATATTATCAATGTTTAAAGAAAGATATCATTCCATGATAGAAAATCGCTGGATAGTAGCATTATCTGCAGCACTTATACATATATGTGTAGGTTCCGTATACGCATATAGTGTTATGTCAAATCCAGTTGCATCAGTATTGAATACAACGCCAAACCAGGTGACTGTATCATTTACTATAGCTATTGTTATACTAGGAACTTTTTCTGCAATGATGTGGTGTATGCCCCAAAGACCAGATTCTAGAATTATTGCGCGTTTAGCAGCAATATTTTTTGGTATAAGTATATTTGGCAGTGGTATTGCTATAAGAATAGAATCCATTTATGCTTTTTATTTTTTTTATGGCTTCCTCGGAGGAATAGGATTAGGACTAGCTTATTCAACTCCAGTAACTGTACTTGTAAAATGGTTTCCTAATAATAAAGGACTTGCAGCTGGTATAGCTATAATGTGTTTTGGGTTTTCGTCCTTAATATTTGGACCTGTTATGGCTAGATTGTTTATTGATACATCTATAAATACAGGTACATATTATTCCATTGAATCGGTTTCAAGAACATTTTTCATACTTGGAAGTTTATATTTTATAATAATGTTTATTGCTTCTTTCTTTTTAGCATCCCCAAATAATGGAGCGAACAACATTATTGATAATAAAAACCAAAGTTTGACTATCTATCTGAAAGATAAAAAATATTGGTACATTTTTTTTATGCTATTTATTAATATAATGTGTGGAATAACTGTAATATCAATGGCATCTCCTATGGTACAATATATGCTAGGTTATGACGAGCTTATGGCAGCTAGTCTGGTCGGAGTTATAGGCTTATTTAATGGACTTGGTAGAATATTTTGGTCGACTATATCTGATTATACAGGTAGATCTAACGCCTATATGATTTATTCTATCATTCAAATAGCAGGTTTTTTTACCATAGCATTTACAAGTAATGCAATAATATATCAAATCATGATTTACTTAATATTTTCTTGCTATGGCGCTGGATTTGCAACTATTGTTAGCTTATTAAGTGATGTTTTCGGAAATGCAAGAATATCTGATTTACACGGCGTTACATTACTAGCTTGGTCATTCTCAGCTGTTGTTGGACCACTAGGTGCTTCATATTTGCAAAGTAATGTATTAGAAGGAGGTGGTTATAGTTTAATATTGATGAGTTTCGGTTTTCTTTTTATTATCCAACTTATACTAAATATATTACTAAGATTAGATTGGTATAAAAATAAAAGTCAGTATTGTGAGTAAATAAAAAATATTAATCAAAAACCGAAAAATTATTATTTATATATAATACTTATTTAAATGTCTATGTAATCCTATAGGATTACTAAAACTATAAAAAACAAATATTATATAATTTAATATAGTAAAAATAATATATTATTAGTATTTTTACTATTTCTTATTACTTAAAATTAAGGAGAATGACAATGAAAGTACTTTGTATCTTATATGACGACCCTAAAGACGGTATGCCAGATAAATATGCATTAGAAAATATACCTGAATTAAAAAAATATCCTGATGGTATGACATTACCTACACCCAAAAACATAGATTTTAAACCAGGGGAATTACTTGGATGTGTCTCTGGAGAGCTAGGTCTAAGGAAATTTTTAGAAGGGCAGGGGCATACCTTAGTTGTAACATCAGATAAAGATGGTGAAAATTCAACAGCTGATAAAGAATTAGTTGATGCTGATATTGTAATATCACAGCCATTCTGGCCATTTTATCTAACAAGAGAAAGAATAGAAAAAGCACCAAAGTTAAAAATGGCTATTACAGCAGGGATAGGCTCTGACCACGTTGACTTACAGGCAGCTATGGATAAAAAAATTGACGTAGTTGAAGTTACATATTGTAACTCTATTTCTGTATCAGAACATATTGTTATGATGATTTTGTCATTAGTTAGGGACTATCATACTCAATATGCTATAGCAAAGTCTGGTGGCTGGAATATCGCCGATGCTGTTAAGCGATCTTATGACCTTGAAGGAATGCATATTGGAACCGTGGCCGCAGGGCGAATCGGGTATTCTGCTTTAAGAAAACTAAAGCCATTCGATGTTCATTTACATTATTTTGATAGACATAAACTACCTGAAAGTGCAGAAAAAGAACTGAATCTAACGTTTCATGATTCAGTGGAATCACTGGTTTCCGTATGCGATGTTGTTACCATTAATTGTCCATTACACCCGGAAACAGAAAATTTGTTTGATGAAGAGTTAATAAGTAAAATGAAAAAAGGAGCGTATATAGTTAATACAGCTAGAGGAAAAATTTGTAATAGAGAAGCTATTGCAAAAGCCCTTGAATCCGGACAATTAAGCGGATACGCAGGAGATGTTTGGTTTCCACAACCTGCACCTAATGATCACATATGGCGAAGTATGCCACATCATGGTATGACACCTCATACTTCAGGAACATCTTTATCAGCACAATCTAGATATGCAGCTGGAGTGAGAGAAATACTAGAATGTTTCTTTGATAAAACTCCAATAAGAGATGAGTATCTAATTGTACATAATGGAGAACTTGCTGGAATGGGAGCACATTCATATAGTAAAGGAAGTGCAACTAGTGGCTCTGAAGAAGCTGCAAAATATAGAAAATAGTAAAATACAGAACTTTTCAATTATATATAAAATATAAAAAAGGAGCTATTTATGAGTTCCTTTTTTATATAATAAACACTATTAGGCTATCGAAAAATAAGATTTTCTGAAGACTATATGAAACATTGTTGCGGCTTAGATTTTTAAAATGACTAAAAATGACAATATTATTCAGTCCCAAAATAAACAAAATATCATTTCGTATTAGATGCAATGCAATGGCATCTCTATACTTTAACTTATTTACCAAACCTTCTAGTTCTTCTTGCGTATTCTTTTAAGGCTTTTTCAAAATCTGGTCTCTTAAAATCAGGCCATAATATATCCGGCAGATAAAGCTCAGTATAAGCTAACTGCCAAATCATAAAATTACTGATTCTTTTCTCACCACTTGTTCTAATTAATAAATCCGGATTAGGATAATCGGCTGTACTGATATTTTTATCTATGGTTTCTTTTGTTATTTCTTTACTACCATCTTTTATAACCTTATTTACAGCATTTACTATATCGTTAAATCCACTATAGTTAATCGCTGGTAGAAAGTGCAGTTTTGGCTCTTGAATCTCTTCAGATAAACTCTCTATTTTATTCATTTTTTTTATTATCTTATCAGATAGTTTACCTCCTTTATCGCCGATAAATTTAATTTTCACACCCTTATCTAAGTGACTCTTAAATTTATCACATGCTCGCCCCAAAAGCTTCATTATGCCCTTAACCTCTTCATCGGGTCTAGCCCAATTCTCTTGACTAAAGGCATATACGCTAAGATACTTCACACCATACTCTATATTGTAATCTATCAGCTCCTCTACTCTCTTTAAGCCTTCTTCATGGCCCTTTATAAGATTCTTCAACCTATTTCTCTTTGCCCATCTTCTATTACCATCTAAAATAACAGCTATGTGTTGAGGTATTTTATCCATGATTTTAATCCTTAGCTATGTATGATATCAATCTATTTAGGTTACTTTTCCCTTGTTCATCTATGTCTATTTCTTTGACAATATCAAAACATTCATTTATTTGACTTAATATGAAGTTATTAACTTTATCTAATGTTTTTGTCTGAGTAAGTAAAATTTTTAACTTTTGAATATTTAAGTACAGCTGTTCATTGTCGGTTTTTTTACCATAGTACCGACTAAACTCCTTTTTGCTTTTCTCATCTGCTAACTCATAAAAATAACTTATAATCAAAGTGCTTTTACCTTCAGTTATATCAGAAGGTGGCTTACCATCATTTTGAGAAACATGCCAATTAAAATCTTTTAAATCATCTCGCACCTGAAAAATAATTCCTAAAATACTGCCTAGCTTCCTTATTAAAGGTATATTTTTATCAGATGTCATAGCTACAGTTGCACCTATAACTAGTGGTGATCCTATAGTATAATAAGATGTTTTCATCTCATACATTTTTATAATATCTTCTTTTGGAGGGATAGAGTTGTAATAACTAAAGTTTATATCTATCATCTGCCCTAATACTGTTGTCTTCATCATATGAGAGGCTATTTTGATAACCTTAAGTTTAAGGCTATCTGGTAAACTAGTTTGGTTTATGAGGTCTATCATCTCCACTGCAAAAATATCACCCAAACAAATACTTAAAGACATACCTTTATCATCAAACGGATTGGCAGACATATCGTAACTTAAATCCTTCGGTAAACTATTCTTATTCCTTCTGACAGAGCTCTTATCTATTATGTCATCTTGTGCTAGGATACCAGTTTGAAATAACTCTATCCCTATACTGATGTTTAATAATACCTCCAGCATCTCATCTGATATTTTATGGTCATGAGCAAATATTTCATAACTAAAAATTATCAATATAGCTCTGATTCTCTTCCCACCTTGAGCATTATACTGAAATCTCTCCAAAACTTTGTCCATCTCTATGTGTGAGCTATAGCCAAGGTCTAGCCCAGAAGAACTCCATTCTCTCAAATACTGATCTATATGATCGTCTACCTTTTTTTTATACTTTTCAAAATAGATTTTTTCCTCGTTCATAATAATTTTATATAAGGTAATAATAGGTTTTAAGTCATGAAATAAATTAACTTAAAATACTTTTTTTCTACACCATTTTTTACTATTAAGTGGGTGCTTTGAAAAAAATATAATTTTTTTTCAAGAAGCCACAAATTCATAAAGCATTATTAAAGAGTAGTTTATATTTTTGAAAAATGAAAATTAATAAAACTGCCATTACTAAACAAGTCCCAAGTAGCTATATTACTAAAAACTAGAAATAAAAGCTATAAATATTAACAACTAAGCCTATACAGTATTTATAAAAATATAACTTTTTAAAAAAACAAGATACGGTATAAAGCACCTTATATATAAAACTTTTTCAAAATTAAAAGTAGTTTATATTCTAATAAGTTATAATTATCTACTATTATTAGTTCAATAATAAAAATAAATTAATAACACTAATAAAATAGGAGTAATTATGCAATGTCCAATATGTGCAGTCGACCTGGCTTTAAGCAACAGAGAAGGAATAGAAATAGATTATTGCCCAAAATGCCGAGGAATTTGGCTAGATAGGGGTGAGTTAGATAAGATTATTGAGCGATCCGAAGCTTCAGTATATAATAAGTCTGACAAAAAAGACCGCTATGAAAATGACAATTATAAAAAAGAAACCCACTATAATAAAAAACGTAAAAGCAGTATCTTAGGTGATTTATTTGATTTTTAATACTATAAATTACTTTGCACATTTTTGATACTTCTGCAATATCTATAGTCACCTCAGTTTAACTACCCACACTTAATGCTTTAACTTTAATATATACTCTTAGGGGATGTTGAATAATTGTCTTTTTATTCAACACTTCCTTTATTTATCCTTGCTCTATTGATAAAAAATATTTGATTCCATGAATATTCTAAAAGATAATATTTTAACACTATTTATAAGGTATTCTTTATACTCTGTAATGGGTTTACTCGCCATTTCTACGACAGTCATTATAGATGGATTTTTCGTAGGTAACTATGTAGGTGATATTGGAATTGCTGCAATTAATATTACTTATCCTCTAGTTGCACTACTTTTTGCTTTTAGTTTTATGTTCACATCCAGCTCATCGGCTGTTTGTGGTGAAGCCATAGGGCAAGGAAATATAGAAAAAGCAAGCAATATATTCAGTCGCTCTATTACATTATTTTCTATACTATCCATTATTCTTTGTATTGTCACTTATATTGCCAGCACTTGGATATTATCTCTTATGGAAACAAGTGATAATTTAAAAGTAATGGCAATTGAATATTTAGGCATTATTTTATTATTTTATCCTATATTAATGTGCGGGCTTATGCTTGAGAGTTTTGTAAGGATAGATAATCACCCTGGCCTAGCTTTTCTTTCTTTAGTATTAACATCTATCACTAATATATTACTAGATTATGTATTTGTCGTAATTTTAAAACAAGGCATATTAGGAGCAGCATTTGCCACAGGTATAAGCTATGTAGTTTATTTCATAGTTCTAATTACTTACTTTTTTAGAAAAAGCACCAAACTAAAATTTAAGATTACCCTAGATAACTATAGTGTAGTATTTAAAGACTCATTAAATGGTATTTCCGAATTTTTAAATGAATCTTCTGCTGGAATAGTAACTTTTATATTCAATATAGTGATGCTGAATTATTTCGGCGACTCTGGAGTATCTGCATTTGCGATTGTATCTTATATGCTAACTATTAGCCTAATGATAAATGCGGGAATTAGCATAGGCGTACAGCCTTTGATAAGCACTAATTATGGAGCTAATAAAAAAGATCGTATTATCAAACTTCTCTGGTGTGCAATAATATCATCAACTATAATAGGAATTTTATTAGCAATTTTTACATTATTTAACAGGGATTTTCTAATAAGTATTTTTCTTACAGAAAATAACTTAACCTACGATATAACATACGAATTTTTATTATATTTTTGGCCAGTATCTATATTTAATGGGATAAATATAACTGTCACTGCATATTTTACCGCCTTGCAAAAACCTAAAGAATCAGGACTAATATCTATACTTCGAAGCTTAATTTTGCCTATAGTATTAATCTCTACATTACCATTTTTTATTGGGGAAAAAGGCATCTTTATCTCCACTACGCTGGCTGAGATATTAACCGTCACTATAACTCTTATGTTGCTATTTTATTCAAATAAAAAAATACTAAATAGTATGTCATAGTGATAAATATCACACATATAGCCTAATCTGCTATTTAGCAAAAAATAATCAATTATCTACTTATAAACTACATTTTATATGAATATCATAATAAAAAATCAAATATATAAAATAACAGATGTTTTATATTTCATAAATATAAATAAATTAGCATTTTATCTTATAAATAAACGATTTTCAATGAAATATAATTATATCTAAAATACATAATATGCTACAATTATTAAATTATATTATGCTATTATAATTAGTGTAAATGGAATTAATTTTTTTTTTAATTATCTATATCTGTTTACATTAAACATGCAATATCAAAGTAATAAAAAGTATAGTTATTTTAGCTTTACCTATATATCCAAGTATTTGTTTTTCTCTTATATTTACTAACCATATAGGACATAAGCCTAAGAATTATAAATCTGTACATAATATTATTGTTTACTTACATATTTTCGATTAAGGAGAATGCTTAATATGACTTCAGTTAAAACACCTGAGTCGAGAAGCCCTATTGTTCAATATACATCTTTATTTTTAGCAATAATTTTCTTCTCAGGCATATTTAAAACCGGTATGGGTACCGATATTCTAAAATTTTTAGACTTTTCAAATATTTTAGGCGCCTTTGGTTCAGTAGCAGAGGCAGGTAATTTCGTTGGTAAAGGAGGTACTGGAGCAAGACAAGGATACATTTTTGCTATATCTTTGATACCTGCGACTATGACTGCTATGGCATTTATTGCATTATTTGAGCATTTTGGAGCATTAGAAGCTGCTCGTAAATCTCTTACTCCTATACTAAGATTTTTGATGGGAATACCTGGCATATCTAGCATTGCACTTTTAGCGAGCTTACAAAGCACAGATTCAGGTGCGGCACTTACAAGAGGACTAGTTCTTGATAATCAGCTTAACCACAAAGAAAAAACTATATTCGCAGCTTTTCAGTTTTCAGCAGGAGCTGCTATAGTTAATTTTTTCAGTTCAGGCGCTCCTCTGTTACTACTCACAGACGAAAATGGAATGACAGCTCCTATAACTATAGGTACTGTAATAGTGGTAATGTTAGTTTTCAAAATATTAGGGGCAAATTTAATGAGATTTTTCTTATATAAAGCACTTTTAGAAAAAAACTCTATTACTAGGACTGAAAAGGAGGAAAAATAATATGTCTGAACAAAATAAATCAAATAAATCAAATGAAAGAAACGAAAAAAATGAAAACCAAATAACCGAAAACAAATACATCACTGACATCTTTGTAGAAGGAGCTAGAAAAGGATGGAATATTGGTATTTACTCCATGATACCCAATATACTGATGGCTTTCGTTATTATCCAGCTCTTGAGAATAACCGGACTATTAGACGTTATAGGGGTAGTATTTCAACCACTTATGGGACTTTGGGGCTTGCCCGGAGAAACGGCTTTAGTATTAATCGCTGCCATTATGTCAATGGGTGGGGCAGCTGGTGTAGCAGCTTCGTTATTTTCTGATTCTCTAATATCAGTGACAGATATAGCAGTAATGGTGCCATCTATATATCTATCAGGCTCATTAATACAATATCTAGGAAGAGTATTAGGAGTAATTGGATTTGCGCCTAAAGAAATAGGAGTTCTTTTCTTAATCACTTTTATAAATTCTCTAGCTGCATTGACTGTTATGAGCATCATTATTTGATAAGTTTATTTAATTAAAAAATGGCAAAATCATCTAACTACTATTATTATTAATTTTTTAATAATAATTAAAATTTTTTAACTAAAATCACATATGTCCTTAAATATAAAAAATTACTTAAATGATTTATCAAAATTCGTCAATATGGATAGTCCAAGTGATGATAAAGAAAAGGTCAATAAAGTTGCTTCTTTCTTGGAATCTTTATTAACTAATCCACAATTTAAAACTGAAAGAATCCATTATTCAAGCGTAGGGGATGTACTTTTATTAAGTAATGATCCAAAGTTAAGTAAAGCTGATAAATTTGATATTTTAATTTGTGGACATATGGATACTGTTTTTCCATCTGGAACAGCAAAAAACAGACCATTTTCTATTGAAGACAATCTTGCCAAGGGGCCAGGTGTCATCGATGATAAATCACCTGTTTTAAGTGCTATATATATGCTCAATGAGCTTTCAATACCAGAAACAAAAAGTATATGCTTACTTCTAAATAGCGAAGAAGAAAGCGGCTCAAAAAATACAGAAGAATTTATCAAAGAAATGGCTAAAAAATCAAGATTTGCTTTAGTGACAGAACCAGCTAGACCCAGTGGTGAACTAGTTTCTAAAAGAAAAGGACTTCGTAAGTTCACCATCGATTTCTTTGGCAAAGGAGCTCATTCTGGAAATAACCCACAAGATGGTATATCTGCAGTGATCGAAATGGCAAGTTGGATACTAAAAATAAACAATTGGAATGATTTGTCCGAGGATGGTATTACTTTCAACACTATAGTCACAAAAGGCGGAGTTACAGTAAATACTATACCGGATCGAGCATCTATTTTATTGGAAGCTAGAAGTTTTCATGAACACAAATTAGTATCCTTAGCTAGAAACTTTGAAAATCTAAAAAATAATCCCTTCATAAAAGGAATTAACATAAATTTTGAAGAAGTAGCACATTTCCCGGCTTTTTTAGATAATGAAAAAAATCAAATGATGCAACGGCTCATTGAAGAAGTCGGACAAAATATTGGCGTAGATATAAGATGGCTTAGTGTAGGAGGATGTTCAAATGCAAGCCATATAGCCTCTGTTAACTGCCCAGTAGTAGATGGACTTGGTCCTATAGGAGGTGGCTTACATTCTGTAAATGAATATATGTTAATAGACTCTATTATTCCGCGATATACTTTATTACTCAAGACTGTAGAGAAATTATTGTCTATATAATAAAAAAATCTAAAAATACAAAAAACGTAAGACGACTAATACACAAATTCAGCATTCAATTCCCGTTTAGTCAGTGAACTGGAATTTTTAATGTTATAAAACATTATTCTACAGGCAAATAATTATTTTGTTTTTTTAAGAAAAATATTTAACGAAAGTATCTATATTCTCTCTTGGTGTACGATAGCTATTTATAATGTTGTTTTTATCTTCGTATCCAACTGCTAATCCACAAAGAACAAGCTTTTCCTCACTATATCCAAGTTCCTCTCTGATAATATCAGGATACTCAGCGATTGATGCTTGCGGGCATACTCCCAAACCTTCCTCAACTGCAGATAACATAGTTGACTGTATAAACATTCCATAGTCTAAAAAAGAGCCTTTCTCTAATATTTTATCTATTAAAAATATTAATAACATAGGCGCTCCGAATGATTGATAATTTTGTGCCCACTGATCTATCTGTTTTTGCTTATCATCTCTGCTTATATTTAAAGTAGAATACATTAATAATCCACATTCTTTACGTCTATCTTTATATTTATCTTCCCATTTCAAAGGATAGTATTGATAGTCCATATTGCTTTTCGTTCCTGCTCGAAACGTACTCTCTATCTTATCGCATAGAGTGTTTTTACTTTTTCCTGTTAAGACGGCCACTTGCCAAGGCTGAGTATTTACTCCAGATGGCGCATGCTTAGCATTTTCTAAAACCTTATTAATCGTTTCAATAGAAACTTCTTTATCCAAAAATGCACGAGTCGACTTTCTTAACTTTAATGCTTCCCTAACATCCATAATATTCACCTTTTAAATTAATTGTTTATTTAATTGTTTTTTTATCTGTGTTTTAATTTCACTCAAAACAAGCGGATCGTCTATAGTTGCTGGAACAGCATATGACTCATTGTTTAATATCTTTTGCATAGTTTTTCTAACTATTTTACCTGACCTTGTCTTAGGTAATCTATCTACTATAACAGTATCTTTATAACACGCAACAGCTCCTATATATTCACGAATTAAATCTATAAAAGATTGCTTTATATCGTCTATATTTATTTCCAATCCTGTTTTTAGCACGATAAAGCCAACTGGTATTTGACCTTTTATTTCATCATATCCACCAACTACTGCACATTCTGCGATATGTTCATGTCCACTTAAAATCTCTTCTATTTCACCTGTGGAGAAACGGTGGCCAGCTACATTTATTGTGTCATCAGTACGTCCCATAACAAATAAATAATTGTCTTTATCAAAGTAACCTCCATCTCCACTAGAATAATACCCTGGAAATTTATCTAAATAAACGCTCTTAAATTTATCTTCACTACCCCACACAGAGGTTACACATCCTGGTGGTAGAGGTAGTTTTATCGCTATATTACCTTGCTTAGTACTTTCTACTTCTTCTCCTTCTTCATCTAATATTTTGATACTATATCCCGGAACAGGGAATGTGGCTGAACCTGCTTTTGTTTGAAACTCCTCTATACCAATAGGATTAGCAGCTATCGGCCAACCTGTCTCAGTTTGCCACCAGTTATCAATAACTGGTACTTGCAGGCTTTCTTTTAGCCAATTATAAGTGGATGGATCCAATCTCTCACCTGCCACAAATATAGCTTTTAAGGATGATATATCATATTTTTTTATAAGATCTCCTTTGGGGTCTTCTTTTCTCACTGCTCTAAATGCAGTTGGCGCTGCAAATAATGATTTGACATTATATTCAGAGATTACTCGCCAAAAAACACCGGCATCAGGAGTCATAATAGGCTTCCCTTCATATAGTACAGTAGTAGCTCCTTGCAATAAAGGAGCATAAACAATGTATGAGTGCCCCACTACCCAACCTATATCGGATGCGCTCCAGAATATCTCACCAGGATTTATATTGTAAATAGCGTCCATGCTGTACTTCAATGCAGTCACATAGCCTCCATTTTCCCTAGTTATTCCTTTGGGGGTGGCAGTAGTTCCAGATGTGTATAGTATATATAATAAATCACTTCCTTTAACTGCAATGCTATCAACAGCCTGTGCTTTATCAAACTCTCTTTGCCAGTCTAAATCGCGATCTTTCAGCATTTTTGCATTGTACTCTTTACATTGATATATTATGCATTTATTTACTTTATATTTCGAGCGTCTTATTGCTTTATCTAATAAAGGCTTGTATGGAATTACTTTATTGACTTCAACTCCACACGAAGCAGATAATACTAGCTTTGGTTTAGCATCATTAATCCTAATAGCAAGCTCAGGGGCTGCAAATCCGCCAAAAACTACAGAGTGAATTGCTCCAATCCTGGCGCAGCTAAGCATTGCAATCACAGCCTCTGGAATCATAGGCATATATATAACTACCCTGTCTCCTTTTTCGATACCTTGCTCTTTGAGCACTCCAGTAAACTTTGCTACAGCATCGCGTAATTCAGTGTAAGTATAGCTTCGCTTTGTGTTTCTCACTGGTGAGTCATAATATATAGCTACCTGATTAGCTCTGCCATTATTTACATGAAAGTCCAATGCCATATGTGAAGTATTCATTGTCCAATTTTCAAACCAATGGCAAATGCCTTTATCATATTTCGATAGTATATTGTTTGAAGTGCTAAACCATTCTAATTTATTAGCTTTTTCTTGCCAAAATTGCTCTGGATTTTCTATAGATTTTTTATATTCTTCTTTATATGACATTAGAGTCTCCTAATATATGTTAAACTTATGTTTTGAACATACTCATAAAATCAACTACTGGCATATTTTCAAGCTTCTTTTGACCTAAACATGCATTAAGTATTTCGCTTTGTCGCTCGTTAGAATAAATACTTTTTAGACTATTTTTAAATTTATTCTCTAAAACAGGTATTCCTTCTTTGCGTCGTCTCCTATGACCTATAGGATATTCAATCTCTACTTTTTCGCTTTTAGAGCCATCTTTAAAAAATATTTGCATTGCATTTGCAATAGAGCGTTTATCTGGCTCTAAATATTCTCTGCTGTATCGCTCATTCTCGCTTACTTTAATTTTATCCCTAAGCTTATCTATCATAGGCGTACTGTTATGGTAAGAATCGTCATACTGCTCTGCAACCAAATTGCCTTCAAGTAAAGCAACAGAAACCATATACTGTAAGCAATGGTCTCTATCAGCTGGGTTATTTAAAGTCCCTGTTTTAGATATAATACGAATTGCAGATTCATGAGTATCGATTTGTATAACTTCTATATCATCAAGCCTATCTTTAACTTGATTGTGGAGCTTAACAGCACATTCGACAGCTGTTTGTGCGTGAAACTCTGCTGGAAAAGAAATCTTAAATAAAATATTATCCATAACATAAGAGCTATATTCTTGAGTAAACTTAAACTCTTTTCCCTTAAACGAAACATCATAAAAGCCCCAAATAGGAGCACTCAAAACCGATGGTAAACCCATCTCGCCATTCATAGTTATCATAGCTAAACGAACAGCTCTAGATGTCGCATCACCTGCTGCCCAAGATTTTCTAGAGCCTGCATTGGGTGCATGCCTATAAGTCCTTAAAGCTGATCCATCGACAAAAGCTTGAGATAACGCATCTATTATCTGAGACTTGTTTCCTCCTAACATATATGTGGCAACAGCCGTACTAGCTACTCTAACTAACAATACATGGTCCAGTCCCACTCTATTGAAACTATTTTCAAGAGCTATAACTCCTTGTATTTCATGAGCTTTAATCATATACTCTAGTACTTCATGCATGGTCAACGAAGGCTTGTTTTTCTCGATATTTATGCGAGAAATATAATCAGCTAGAGCAATAATAGCGCCTAGATTATCTGATGGATGCCCCCACTCTGCAGCTAGCCAAGTGTCATTGAAATCAAGCCAACGAATTATGGTACCTATATCCCAAGCAGCTTTAACTGGATCTAATTCATATGGTTTACCAAATACTCTAGCTCCATTTTTGACAGTAGTACCGGAAACAAGTGGCCCCAAATGACGCGTACACTCAGGAAATGAAAGAGCCATAAGTCCACACCCTATGGTATCTATTAAGCAATTTCTCGCCGTATTTAGTGTCTCTTCTGAGGTTACTTTATAATTTATTACATAATCAGCTATATCATTTAATACCGAATCAGGATCTGGGCGATTAGCTATATCTACATTAGTATTCATTTCATTCATCCCCTATTTTCAATTGATTCAACTTTTCTCAAACTCGGACCTATATACTCTGCATTCGGTCTGATTAAGCGATTATTTTCCCTTTGCTCAAATATATGTGCGCACCAACCTGTAATACGTGAACAAACAAATATAGGAGTGAACAACTTAGTAGGTATCCTCATAAATTCATAAGCTGATGCGTGATAAAAATCTGCATTAGCAAATAGATTTTTTTCTCTTTTCATCACACTTTCTACTCTCTCTGATACTGCGTATAAATGCGTATCTTTTACATCTTCAGATAGCTTTTTCGACCACTGTTTAATAACTACATTGCGGGGATCTCGCTCAGTATAAACAGCATGCCCAAAACCCATTACCAATTCTTTATTAACTAGCATATTTAAAAGCTCTTTTTCAGCTGTGTCAGGGTCGCTCCATTTTGCTATCATATCGCTGGCAGCTTCATTAGCTCCTCCATGTAATGGACCACGCAGAGTTCCTATTGCACTGGTGACAGCAGAGTGAATATCAGATAAGGTAGATGCACAAACTCTAGAAGCGAAAGTAGAGGCATTAAACTCATGTTCAGCATATAAAATAAGTGAAATATTCATGACCTTTGCGTGTATTTCTTTGGGAGCTTTACCATGAAGTAAGTGTAAAAAATGTCCACCTATAGAGTTATCATCAGTATTCGTTTCTATTTTTTTTCCATTATGGGTATAGTGATACCAGTAATTTATAATCGATGGAAATACACTTAGCATCCTTTCGGCGTGGTTTAGCTGAGTAGAAAAATCTGTTTCTTGCTCTAGGTTTCCTAGCATAGAGCAACCTGTCCTCATCACATCCATAGGATGAGCACTAGAAGGGATGTTTTCTAATACTATTTTCAATTCTTTAGGTATATCTCGTAGAAATTTTATCCTATCTATATATGATTTTAGTTCTTGAGCATTCGGCAGTTTTCCATGTAAAATAAGATAGGATACTTCCTCAAATGAAGTATTGTCAGCTAAATCTATTAAATCATAACCTCGATACGTTAAACCAGAGCCAGCGACACCAACTGTACAAATAGCAGTTGAACCTGCGCTTTGACCTCTAAGACCTGCCCCTCCTGTTTTTCTTGTTGAACCCATATTTATTCCTCCTTTTTAAATAATTTATCTAATTTTTCTTCGTATTGATAGTAATCTAAGTAGACGTAGAGCTCTTCTCTACTTTGCATACTATCAATAACTCCTTTTTGACCTCCGTCATCTAATATATGCTTATAAACGTTAAGTGCTACTTTACTCATCGCACGAAAAGCACTAAGTGGATATAAGACCATATCCACACCGCTTTTATATAATTCATCTTTACTAAATAGCGGAGTTTTGCCAAATTCTGTAATATTAGCAAGAATAGGAGCTTTAATCTCTTTTGCAAAAGAGCTGTATTGCTCCAAAGTACTAAGAGCTTCTGGAAAAATCATATCTGCACCAGCTTCAATAAATAAAGCAGATTTTTCTATAGCAGATTCTATTCCTTCAATAGCTAATGCATCTGTCCTTGCAATAATTACAAAATTATCATCAGTTCTTGCATCAACTGCAGCTTTGATACGATCTACCATCTCATTTGTGCTAACTATAGACTTATTCGGTCTATGTCCACATCGTTTCTGTGAAACTTGATCCTCAATATGAATGGCAGCAACACCTGCTTGAATCATATCTTTAACACATCTACTTATATTAAATAGTCCTCCCCAACCAGTATCCACATCTACAAGAAGTGGTAAATCAGACACATAAGTTATACGTTTAGCATCAATTAGCACATCATTAAGGGTAGTAATTCCCAAGTCAGGCATTCCTAATGAACAGGCAGCTACTCCTCCACCTGAAAGATAAATAGCTTTATGCCCTATTTTTTGAGCTAATAGTGCACTATAAGCATTCACAGTTCCAACTATCTGTAAAGGCTTAGTTTCATTTACTAGTTCTTTAAATTTTTTTCCTTGACTCATCTAAGTTAGTTTTATTAATTTAAATTGTGATTAAATTTAACCAATTTGGTTGAATAAATTTATATGATGCATCATAATATAAATATTTATTGAATAATAATGTTTTAATGATAAATTGTTAAAACATACTTATATCATTTATTATTCTATCATAAAATAAATATATGTTTGCTTATATTTATTATTATTTAATATTTTATTTTAGAAATATTAAATAATACAACCTTAGGATAAAAAAAACAAATTAAAGACTTAAGTATGTAAAAATATGTAAAAATGAAGGCTCTCAAAGCTTTAAAAATAATTTTAAGTGATAGAATTCTTATTGAATATTGGAAAATTAACGTATTTATAAAAAAATTTATGTTAAATTAAATTAAATATAATAAGGGAGTTGAAAAATATTTTTTAAAAACCACATATTTATATAAAAGATAAAATGTATAAAGTTCTTCTTGTAGACGATGATAGCGAGCTCTGTGAGATGCTTAAGGAGTATCTTGAAGCAGAAGATTTCAATATTATAACCATACACGATGGTGCAAGTGGTTTAGAAAAAGCCAAAGAAGAGAATTTCGATTTAATTGTATTAGACGTAATGATACCTAGTCTTAATGGCTTTAGCTTACTAAAAGAAATTAGAAAAACTATTAATACACCTATATTGATGTTGACTGCTAGAGGAGATGAAGTAGATAAAATCATGGGGCTTGAGATGGGCGCTGATGATTATCTTCCAAAACCGTTTAGTTTAAGAGAATTGACTGCACGCCTAAGAGCACTTGTTCGTCGCAATCAATATAATGAGTCCAATTATATTGATAATGTGAATAAAATAAAAACTGGAGAGTTAGAAATTTTCCCTAGTTCACGAGAAGCAATATATAAATCACAACCTCTATTATTAACCAGTAGTGAATACAATATATTAGAATTATTAGCTAAAAATACTGGTAAGCTGGTAGATAAAGAAGTCATCTCAGAAATTGCTCTTGGTAAGCAGCTAACTGACTATGATAGAAGTATTGATATGCATATTAGCAAATTAAGATACAAATTATTCGACGAATCACAACAATTAATCCAAACTGTACGTGGCAAAGGTTATCAACTTTCAAACAAAAAATAAAATATAATAGAACAGTGAAAACAAAATAACAACTAAAATAATTCCATGCGTTTATCTTTATTTTGGAAAATTTTCTTATTTTTTTGGTCTGCATTAACGCTTATAGTACTTAGTGTATTTATAACTACATCTTTATATTTAACTTATCAAAACGACAAAGTATTTGAAGATTGGATTCAAGAAAAATTAAACATGGTTATAGCCATGGATGATGCGAGAGAATCTCTTCCCGATGATATACAAACTGAGGAAAGCGATCGCAACTACGTATTAGAGAGTATTTATAATAGCATATCAGCTATATCAAATACATTTCCTTTGGCTTCTAAGGACCACTGCAAAGGGCATATTATTAATAATACTAGTCATATGAGTCATATGACTCATATGGGTAAAATGAATAATCTCTTTGGTGTATATGTTTTTGACTCATCAAGAAAAGAAGTCTTAAACAGAATTCAATACGGTAGCTTTGGTGAAAATATTTACAAGAAAAAAGTTAAAGCCAGTAATGGCTCAGAATATGAGGTTTTTTTAGATCCTTTATTTGCTTATAACTTTAAAGATGTACAATTTTCAAGACCTATTAGAGTCCTTAGAAACTTTTTAGACGAGTTTTTTCTACTATGGCTACTCATAGTATTAGCTATAAGTACTGTAGTATGCTTTTTGCTAGCATGGCATATATCTCAGCCTATTCGGCAGTTACAAGCAGTAGCACAAAGAATATCTAGTGGAAACCTTGATACGAGAGTATCTTCGAATATTTATAATAGATCAGATGAAATAGGAGTTTTGGGAAAGGATTTTAATGTGATGGCAAGCCATTTACAGAAATTGATTGACTCACAAAGACAGCTACTAGTCGACATATCTCACGAATTACGCTCTCCATTAGCTAGAATTCAAGTAGCTCTTGGGCTTGCAGATAAAAAAGCCAATGAGGAAATTAGACCTACACTAGATAGAATAGGACACGAAGCTCAAAGATTTAATGATTTAATTAGCCAGTCTTTAACATTATCTCGTCTTGATGCCGGCGCTTACTATCCAAAAAATGACTACTTAAATATCAAGGCCTTTCTTGAAAATATAGTCAGTGATTGCAATTTCGAGGCATCTAACCAACAAAAGAAAATTATACTGACAAGTAGCAACTCTTGGACTATACATGCTAACGCTGAACTACTACGCAGAGCATTAGAAAATATCATTCGTAATGCAATTTCATATACACCAAAAGATGGTATTATAGATGTTATTATAAATGAAAACCCAAATAACTCTGAAGAAGTGATAATATACGTCAATGACCACGCTACAGGAGTACCAGAAAATAAGCTAGATTCACTGTTTCAGCCTTTCTTTAGAGTTTGTTCAGCACGAGATAGAAATACTGGAGGCTATGGCCTAGGGCTAGCTATAGCTAAAAGAGCAGTGGAATTTCACAACGGAAAAATAAAAGCAGAAAATAGACCTACAGGAGGACTCTCTATAAAGGTCGTTTTACCTATACTTTCAGCCAATAAACCTGTTTTACAATAAATTACAACAGCAAAACCCATATTTACAAAACAGTAGATATAGTATGGTTGTATTTCTAAAAAATTCCAAAACTAATCTCCAGTAGAGTAACCAAAAAATATTTTTCTCATAAAAAGTATTTTAAACAAAATAGGCAGGAAATATCCTGCCTATTTTTTATTAACAAAAAGATTTTTAATCATTTAGATACTCTTATTGACATCTTAACCAAAGCATTGAAAGACATATCCGATGATAGAGAATAGCTTAATGACATTTTTTACACATCTAACACAAGTATACATATAACGCAATTTAGTATTAAAAGAAAAAGTAGCAAAAGGTGAAGAGCTAAAAATTTTCAAGTGCTTAAATATATCTCACAAATGGAAGTAATGAACAGCATCCTGAACAACATACAAATAAAATAGCAATAAACATTGAAGCAAATAAGTGGTTGCTAAGTTTACCAATTTAATCCAAATAAAAAATATTTGATGAGCACTTCATTGTCAAACAACCAAGATTGTCTATAATATGCCTTTATCTGAAGCTCAATATAAAATGGATATAGAAAATAGTTATAAATTTTGGCAACTAATCCTAGCTTAAAAGTCAAACTATAGATTTGAGTGAGTGAATTTTAACATCTTTTGATAAGAAGCTTTCTTTATCTTCTTCGTCGCAACAGCAAAGTGCCGTAGATAAATACTTAAATGAAGAGTCACTAAAAACTGTTACTGCACAAGCATCGGAATCATTTTCTAATAAAATCTTTAATGCTCCTAAAAAATTAGCCCCGCTAGATATTCCAACAGATAAACCAGATTTATTTATTTTCCTAGCCATTTTTATGCTATCTCCATCGTCAACAGATACTATTTTGCTTAATCTATCGATTTTCAATATTTCAGGAATAAACTCATCACTTATACCTTGTATACGATGAGAACCTATCTTTTTTCCTCCTGAGCTAAGTGTTGGCGAGTTTGCAGGCTCTAAAGGATGACAGTTTGCTTCAATGCCATAGCTCTTAAATCCTTTATCTACACCCATAACAGTTCCACCTGTCCCTACTCCTGCCACAAATATATCTGCTTTTTTAGAAATTTTGTTTAATTGATTAATTATCTCTACCGCTGTAGTTTCTTCATGTATTTTAATATTTGATAGGTTTGAAAATTGGTCAGGATAATAGATTCCTTTATCTTTTGCGTATTTTTTTGCTTTTTCAATAGAGCCTAAAAAGCCTCCCTCATCACTAGAAACTTTGATTACATTAACAGAAAGTAGTTCCATTATGCTATATCTCTCTGTACTTAACCAGTCAGGCATAAAAATAGTAATTGGATGCTTCAGAGATCTTGCTAAGGAAGCTAGGGCTATCCCTGTATTTCCGCTAGTGACTTCTACTATTTCTTGTCCTTCTTTAAGGCTACCATCATTATAAGCTAGATTAAATATTTCATAAGCGAGTCTATCTTTTATAGAACCACTATAATTATGTGCTTCATATTTAGCATAAATTTTCTTTATCGGACTATTTTTATAAGTGAAACTTATTTCAACTAATGGGGTATTAAAAAAAAATGGTTTTAATGCTTCTAATTTGTCATTCATATATCAAAAGTTAAATTAATCATATTTATAATTGTAATATATAAACATCTTCTTTTGTTATGAATAAAAAAATATTTTGCCAATATATAAATCAACATATATAGGTCAATAAAATTTCTCTAATAGCTCTACCTTCTTTTATAGCTTTAGTTTCATATTTTGTTGTCGTCCTATCTATGAGCATTTTCTCACTGATATCATTAACACACAAAATAAAGTCATTTCTATTACTAAATAAATCAAGTAATTGTAAATAGTAGTCTTCCCAATCTGTAATTATATGAAATAAACAATTATCAGATAATTTGGACTTTAAGTTATCAAACAAACTATTTGATATTAACCTTCTCTTATGATGCTTTTTTTTCTTCCATGGATCAGGAAAATATATCTGTACTCGCGATAAAGATTTATCAGGTAAATCAGGCAATAGATCAAATATATCACCATGATATACCTTTAAGTTATCTATAGCCTCTTTATCAATTTTACCAAGTATAGATCCAACTCCCGGCGAGTGGACTTCTGCACCAAAAAAAATATAATTTGGATATGATTTCGCAGCTTGTATAAGAGATTTTCCTATGCCAAAGCCAACCTCTAATATATATTGCTGATTAGCTGTTTTTTTTTCAGAAATTAAAAAGCTATTTACAGAGTATTTATCATATTTTTCAAGCCCTCTCAACTGTGAAGAGGATATACGCCCCTGTCTTAGAACATAGCTTTTTATACGGAAATTATTATTAATGCTGTCCATAAAAATAAAAGACTAATTTTAAAATTAATTTTATACAAAGCTACTCCTTAAAAGGCATAAAATACACTCAGGTTTATTTTACATAACCGACTCTTCCTGCTCGATAATAATTGTGTGATGGATATTTATTCAGTTCTCTCTACAGTTAGAAAATAAGAATAACTTAATCCAGTAGCTGCCTTATATCACTAAGAAGCTCATCCGATGTGGTTGTATAATCGACAAGTAGCCTTATATTTCCATCTTTGCCATGAACATAAGAATATAAGCTATGATCAACTAAGTAATTATCAGAGTCTTGAGCTGGTACTTTTTTATAATATACACCAAAATTATCAGATATTTTTTTTATTTCTTCCTCTGAACCATACAACCCTATAAATCTCTTGTCAAAAGCCTCTACATAGCGTTTTAATAGCTCTTGCGTATCTCGTTGTGGATCTACTGTGATAAATAGTACTTGCACCTGATCTGCTTTATCGTCACCAAGCTTATCCATTAGAGATCTAGCTCTAATTAGCGCTGTAGGGCAGGCATCAGGGCAGTGAGTAAAACCAAAGAAGCTCAAGACAATATTTCCTTCGAGTTGAGATAGGTTAAATTTCTCTCCATTGTGGTCAGTTAGCTCAATTCCATTAGAACTTATAGAGGAGCTACTTATATCACGACTATAAAAAGAAGGTTCACTGTTACAATTCAACAATACAGTTGCCAGTGATAATATAATAATTGCTTGTAAATAATATTTAATTGCCATTTCTTATTATTATAGTAGTTTGTTTCAAATAACTTAAGAGGCTTTGATAAAACTCCAATTTTTTTAGCAACTAAATTATCATTTTCTTTGATAATTTAGACTTTTAACTTCAACAACAACTTGCACCTTTTCTTTTTTTTTTTCATTTTCTTCACTTGCCTTTTGCATATAAAGCGTGATGTTAAACATATCGCCAGAATTTAAAGCCTCTTGTAAATCAAATAGCATAAAATGATAACCACCGGGTCTAAATTCATAAGGCTCATTTGCCTTTATATCTATCTTCTCTACTTGTCTCATTTGCATTATATTATTTTCACCAATCGTTACTGTATGAATTTCTAGTTTTCCTAAATCTGTATATGCTCCCACTAGAGAATAATCAGATGTAGTTTCTATAGTCATAAATATACCAGTTGCTTGTCCTTTTATAACTGTTTCCCTTGCCCATATTTCACTTACTTTTATATCATAATTATTTTGTTCCTTTTCTAACTGAGCGAGTACTTCCACAGAAAAAACTGCACTGAATATGAAAAATATGAAAAAAAATGAAAGCAAGTAAATTAGTTTTATATGAAAATTCATCAGATGAAAAATATCTACAAAAATGCTTTTAGTAAGGCGTAATACCAACTCTCTACAGCTATTTAATTGATCCCCTTTGTCATGTAAGCGATAAGTACATCATCCATAGTACCATACTCAGCTATAGTTTTGGTATCTTTTAGCATAGAGTATTCATCCCCTCCCGCTGCAAGAAAATCATTTGTAACAAGCGAATATTTATCTTGTAGATTTATAGGCTCATCATTTATAGTAATAGACTTGACTCTGGATCCCAGTTCAGATGTGGCATCAAATGTGAACTCAGCGCCTCCTACGTGTGAATAACTTCCAGATGATAGAGGCAGAGCTTTCATACCATTTTCTATTGCATCCCATATTATCTTTCCAGTGACTTCTTTCACAACTACAGTATTACCAAATGGAAGTACGCTTATAACATCCCCTTTGGTTACCTCACCTGCATTAATCGACATTCTTATCCCTCCCCCATTCATCAAGGCAACATCAGCACCACTTATATCTATCATAGAGTCGGTTATAAGCTTGCCTAAGTTTGTGGATTTTGTCCTAACATTCTCTCTTTGTCCATCCCAGTCAGTATCAGTTAAAAATAATACCTCATCCGTGATTTTTTTATTTTCATCATTTATTGAGTTTATAAGAGTTAATACTTCAGGATTAGACTCTATATTTGCACTATCCTCTTTGGAAAATAAGGATGCATTGATATCAAAATCACCATTAGATAAATTGATATCTACCATTCCTAAGAATTTATCATATTCTCCAGCTTGTGCGATAACAGTATTGTTAACCTTAATTCCCTCAGGCAAAGCTGTGTGGCTGTGCCCATCTATAATTAAGTCTATACCATCTACTGCACTTGCAAGTTTTTTACTGGTGTGAATACTTTCTTCATCTACTCCTAAATGTGCAATTACCACTACTAAATCTGACTCTTCTTTGATTTGTGGCAGTAAGTTTGTAACAGTTGATATTGGTTCGTCAAAGCGTAAACCTTCTACATTTTTAGGGTGTGTTTTATAAAGCGTTTCAGGTGTAGCTATGCCTAAAAAGGCTATCTTTATACCTGCAAAGTCGATAATTATATATGAATCAAAAGGACCTTCTTGTGTATTTTCATAATGGACATTTGCAGCTAACATAGGAAAAGATGTTATTTCATCTAGCTCTATAAGCCTTTCATATCCATAGTTAAAGTCATGATTACCTACAGTCATTACCGCATAATCGATGGAATTCATTATTTTTGCTATACTTTCACCTCTAGATAATGAAGCAAATGTAGTTCCGTGAAATGTATCACCTGCATCTACTATTAGTACTTGTTTACCTTCTTTTTCCAGCTGCTGTTTTTTTGCCATAATTCTAGCAAACCCCATACCATCATATCTACCCTCAATAGCACGGCCGTGCGTATCGTTTGTATGTAGTATGACAAATGATGTATTTAAATTTGAACTTATAGTATTTTCTTCCGTACTAGCGCAGCTTACTATAAAAAGCAATATAGTTAGTAGAAGGATTTTAAAGTGATTTTTCATATAGTTTCTTTTATAAAAAAATGTGTTAGGTTATAAATGTATCGATTATCTCATGCTTACTAAAAAGTTTTTTATTATAATTGTTTAATTTAGATCATCTCTTCTATAGCTGGGAATATATTATATCAGTTTTCCTACAAAATTATAATTAGTTTATGCATTCATATGGAAATAATAGTATATTGAAAGAAATACGAAACCCTTACCTACTGTTCTATTAAGATAGGTTACCTGATAAATTGAATCAGCTTTTACAAGGTTTTTGACTTATAAATTTTAGAAAATTTATCAAAAAAACTACATAAAATTGATAGGGTCTACATCTATTTTATAAGACGACTTGATTATTTTAGATGATGACAAATCTTTTATAAGAGTATTGAGTTGATCATTCATAGATTTTGCAGATGAGCTTTTAAGCAGTATATTGAAATTATATCTATTATTTTGTTTATACATAAGGGATGGTATAGGTCCTATTATTTTAATATTTTTTTTATCGCACTTTTCTATATTTTTTTGAAGCATATTTTTAATTGTTATCGAGTCATTTTGAGCATTATTTTCATGTATTGAATTGACGTTTATGTTAATAAGCCTTTCAAAGGGCGGGAAACGATATAGTTGCCTCTCTTTTAACATAATCTTTAAGACTTTTGTATAGTCATGAGTCGCTATAGCTCTAAATATTTCTTCATTAGGTAGCATTGTTTGAATGATAACTAATCCTCTTTTATTGACTCTTCCAGCTCTACCTGCTGCTTGAAATATATTTTGAGTAGTATTTTCTATGGCGAAAATATCTCCACTATAGAATGCGGCATCTATATTGGGTACAACCACAAGTTGAAGATTTGGCAAGTTATACCCTTTAGATAATATTTGTGTGCTTGTTAAGATAATTCCTTTTTTATGCTTTAGCGAAAGTTTCATATTGGCATGAACTTCCTCGATTAGAGCACGGTTTTCCTTAACGGCATCACTATCTACTCTATAGACTTCCCATCCATATTTATTGAAAACTTTTGATAACTCTGCTTCTAGTCTTTCGCTTCCAAAACCTATATATTTGAGAGTCAAGCTACTACATGAAGGACAACTATTTGGAATATTTTCTGCATAACTACAGTGGTGGCATATTAATTTTTCTTTTTTCATGTGTACTGTAGTTCTAGAGCTACATCTGGGACACTCACCTTTCCAGTGGCATTGGGGACAGTATAATATCGGAGAGAAACCTCTTTTATTTATAAAAGTAAGGCAATTATACCCTTCTTTTAGTGTTTGTTTGATAGGTATAATTGTTTCTGATAAAAATAGGGTTTGGTTTTTGCTTGATAGCCTGTTTGATGTATCAAATATTTTTATCTCTGGCATTAATGTATCGGATATTCTAGTTTTTATTTGATAGAAACGATATTTACCAGATAGTGCATTATAAAAGCTTTCCAAAGATGGTGTTCCTGAGCCTAATATAGCAGGTATTTTTTTTATTTGAGCTAGTTTTATAGCTAGATTTTTAGCATGGTATTTGGGACCTCCTTGCTGTTGTTTATAAGATGAATCATGCTCTTCGTCTATAATAATAGCACTTAAATTTCTCCATGGTAAAAATAAGCTAGATCTAGTTCCTATTATTAATAGGCTGTAATCTTGTTCTATCCATTGCCATACTTTTTTTCTTTCACTATCTACCATAGATGAGTTATATATAGCAACTGGTATTTTTATAGATTTTTGTAGTAAGTTTATAAAATGTTTAGCAAGAGCTATTTCTGGCAACAAAAATAATAATTGTATGCCCTTTTGCGTTTTACTGTAAGACTCTATAATATTATTTAGAAAAGATATATATATTTCTGTTTTTCCGCAACCTGTCACGCCATAAATAAGATGAGTAGAAAAAGATTTTGTATGAATGTATCTACTTAGCCTACTCAAGACTGACTGTTGCTTATCTGTCAGTATTATGTGTCTATTGTGTATTTCTTGATGTAGTTTCGGTTCAATTAATTTTTCTATTTTATAAGCCAATCCCATTTCTACTAGTCTATTTAGCGCTTTTTTGTCTATTTTTGTCTCTCTAAAGGAGCTTAGCATATATTCATTTATTTCATAAAATGACTGTAAAATAGATAATGCATATCTTTGAAGCTTAGATCTTTTCAGGGAATTAATATCAGTTTTTTTTCCTATTTCAGATATATGCCAAAAGTCTGTTTTTTCAAAATGCATCTCCTTGGGTATTTTTATAAACTTAGGCATTACATGCCAGATAAACTCTCCCAGGGGGAATAAGTAATAATTAGAAGACCATCTTATAAAATCAATATACTCTTCATTTAGTATGGGGGTATGGTCTATAAGTTTAATGACGGGTTTGATTTTACCTATATCAAACTCATTTAACCCTTTGCTAACTATAAGACCAATAGTTTCTTTATTTCTAAAGTTTACGAGTACTCTAGAACCTATAGGATATTTTGCAATATCTCGATTGGGGAGATATTCAAACAAACCCTTGAGAGGAACATCTATAGCAATTCTTAATACACTTATTTCGCCAACCAATTTATAATACTAAAATAAAATATAATTTATAAAATAAGGCTTTTTTAAGTATATTAACTTTAAAAATTAAAATAAAAACTTTGTTTTAGTTTTATTTAAAAAATTAATATTTTTTTATTTGTTAGAGCATTTATTAAAGTACGCTAAATATATTGAACTCAAAATAATAACTAACTCTTTCTTCTTACGTATTGTTCATTTTTATCACCTTTCTTTCTACCTAAAATGATTAGATATACAAGGAAGACAATAGCAAGAATAGAAATAAATAAGCCTATAATAAACTGTAAGTTTACTAGATAAGATCTAGACTCTGGATCATATGAAAAGCAAAAATCTAATATTCTAGTTATAGTTGGGCGCACTTGACCTTCACCTGCTTCTAATAAACCAAGCTGCATGTCTTTGGCTAGGTATCTTACCCCATAGAAATATCTAGTGATTTTACCCTGAGGTGAAACCATGATAAGGGATGATGGATGAATAAAGTTTCCATGCCATTGATCGTTGGAGTCCAGTTCTTTTTGCACATAGAAACCAATTGAATTAAAAAAGGTATCTACTTTATCTTGTGTACCTAAAAAAGTAAAATGCCACCCATTGACTAAATCTCTAGTAGTTTGGCGATCGTAAGATTGCATTAGTTGTTTTTTACGCAATGATGCTGACTCTAAATTATCCCTAGCATCGAAACTTGCCACTATAACATTGTAGTCAGTAGTATCCACTAAAGGCAGTCTTCTAACTCCCTCTACAAGTCCTTCAAGTATAACAGGACACACTGCTGCACAGCTATAAAATATAGGGACAATTATAGTAGGCTTATTATCTATTATTGTTCTTAGGTCAGCTTCACCTACTATATCACTAGTAAGTTGTGTATCTAAGTCGATAAAATTTCCTAGTGTTTCATATATACCAACCCTTTTGCCGTCGATAATTATATTCTCATCTACTATGGTACTAGAAGCTTCGTGATTTATATGTGCGTTGTCATCAGTACTCATGCCTTCCATTGTAGTTTGAGATTCATGCATATCAGTATCTACATGAAGTACATCATCATTCTGTGCGTGTGTATAGGAACTTAAAAATACTCCATTTATGAATATAAATATAAATAAAGGCTTAATCATTTTTGGTATTTTAGGAATATGCATTTTTAGACTATTAAACTAATAAATTAGAGAATCAAGAAGATTGATATAATGAAAAGAGGGGTATCAATCTATATAATATTATATATGGTAGCTTACTATATTTTCGGCTAACCTAAATTAAGTAAAATATATTGATATATGTTAAATTTATCATAAAAAATTAACATTATCAATATATTTTTTAGTAGCAACTATTAGCAATGGTAAAATATAAAGCATCAACTCTCATAAATAAAATTATAAGTTTTATTTGTTTTATTTGTCTTTTTTGAATTTATTAATCGTAGACATATAGCCTTATAACTTTGCCTAGTATATCTTGAGTATGAATCAAAAATTTCTATTTGAAATAAATCATATTGTAAACTCCATGAGAATATTAGATTTACTTGATATTGGGTGGACAGCAGCTGCAATAGGAATAGAAGTACATTTACACATTAAACCTTGTGTATTTGTTGATATGGAATTATATCCCGATGTATATAAAAAAATTTCTTCTGCTGAGCTTTTTGGTATAAGTAAAATTTATTATGAAGGAGATATTGATGTAATTAAAAACTTGTCTGTAGATGGCAATTATTTTAGTGATTCTTTTTATAATATAATTTCTAATGATAAGCCTAGCAAAAAAGATTATAAACATGTTTTCTCATTTTAATTATTAATTGTATTAGAATAACTATATTGCAGATTATGTATGAATACAAAAAATATACTAAATATGAATGCACAAAGAGATGAAGAAGGATTTGTTATAGATAGCACCCTATGGTCGGAAAAGCTCGCCAATCTCATTGCAAAGGAAGAAAGATTATGTTCTTATAATGAGTCTTTGAATATTGAGCAATTACAAATAATATATAAAGCAAGAGAATTCTATTATAAATTTAACCAGTCGCCCAAAATGAAGGCATTTATACTATACTTAAAAAGAGAAAGCAAAATAAAAGGACAAAACTTTTCTAGTACAGCTCTTATGCAACTATTCCCTCTAGGCCCTGGTGAAACCCATCATATAAAATTGGTTTGTAAAATAGCAGGATTACCAAAACCTTTTGGGTGTAAATAATAACCAATTACGATAATTTATTATTTTGTTATTAATTTTGAGACTTAAATCATGAAAATTATTTATAGCTTAAAAAAAATAATTTACTTAATGCTAATATCGCTAAGCACCATTGTATATATAGATAATGTACACGCAGACGATTCACTTATGGATCTACTTAAAACAAGAAATTACCAATATATCGAACAATTAATTAGCTCTGGTGCTGACGTAAATCAAACAGATAATAAAGGGCAAACTCCATTAATCATAGCCTCTATAAATAGGCAACCTGTAAGAATCATAGACCTACTTATAAAGCAAGGCGCTGATGTATTCGCGGTAGATGATAGTGGCAGAAATGCTTTGATGTATACAAGTCAGTATACGCCATATCCTGATACTATAAGGTTAATAATAAAAAAGGCATTAGAGAATTTTGATGATATAGAAGACTTTACAAATTGGATTAATTATACAGACTTAAACGGCAATAGTGCAATTTTCTATGCTGCGCTGAATTATAGAGATGTTCAAGGCATACTATTACTACATACAGCACAGGCAAAAATAAATGTATTCAATAATGAAGGAGATACTCCTCTAAGTTATGCCATTTCGAGCGCCTCTGATAATAATGTCATTGAATTAATAAAACTTGGAGCTGATATTAGTTTAAAGAGAAATGATGGTGAAAATATATTGATTATACTAGCTAAAACTAAATCTTCAAACCCAGATTTGATCAACATATTAGTTGAAAAAGGAGCAGATATTCACTATAAAAATGAACAAATATACTCATTTAATCCTATAATTTCAGCTTCTATATATAACAGTCCTGAGTTAATAGAGGCCTTATTAAAGAAAGATGCAGACCCAAACTCAAAAGATTCAAGAGGAATCAGCACATTAATGTATGCTGTGATGTATAATCCTAACCCTGAGGATGCTGTGAGGATATTACTTAAATATGGAGCTGATAGAAATTATAAATTTGGTGAGCATAGTATAGTCGATATAGTTGAAGGTAATCAAGTTTTGAGTGAGGAAGACAAGGAAGCTATTATATCATTACTAAAATGAGTCATTCTCTCTTAATATATGGAATTAGATATAGTTTTGCTCTTTTTACAATGTCAATATAAATTTTAGATATTTTATGTTTTATAATCTGACAAATAACTTAAACAAAGCACTAGGGATAATTATTTTTATAACCATTTCCCTTCTTTTAGTAGTTCGTTCATTATATGGTGCTGGGTTAATATTAGTTTTATTAATTGCTTTAAGTCAGATTAAAAGTTTTAAACATAACTTAAGTATTATTCCCAAAGGGCAACTTGTTATATTGTTTGCTTCTGTATTGTACGCTATATATAGGGCTTTAAGTGAAATCATTTTTAATAGTGGTAATCCAGTTGTTCCCAAGTATTATGATATATATTTTCTTCTATTGCCCATAGCTTATCTTGGAATAATAAACTTTAAGATTAGCTGGAATCTAATTGCTTGGAGCTCAATTAGTTGTGTTTCAATTGCCGGTATATACACGATTATAGAGTGGATAGTTTTTACACAGAATAAAAACTATTTAGAATATCGGGCAAATGGCTCTACTTATGCGATAGCTTTTGGTAATTTTTTACTATTATTTATATCTTTCAGTGTTATTTCTATACTCAACTCACACTTAAAACCGATTAAATCGTTTATAGGTTTTACCAATAATAAATATGTAAGCATTCAAACTAAACTAATTGCAGTAGTAGCTATAATCTTAGGATGTACAGTATTGGCTCTAT
The DNA here is from genome assembly GCA_963455285.1 of Gammaproteobacteria bacterium Psp_hYS2021. GTDB lineage: Bacteria > Pseudomonadota > Gammaproteobacteria. The sequence goes on along the minus strand of OY734021.1, from coordinate 694,055 downwards.
CACAAGCTAAAACAGCATTTGTAGCGATACCTGTAGCTATAGCTATTGTAAGTTGGCATCTATATATAATTAATAACCCTAAAAAGATAATGTATTTACTTTTAGGTGCTTTGTCCATAATAGCAACAACTTTAATATCTCCTGTAGGAAATATATTAACAAATAACTTTAGCGATGCTGTATCAGGAATAGTGAAAGAGGATATTGATATACAAAGTAAATACACAGATACCTATTCTGGTTCACTAAGGCGACACATGTGGATTCATGCATTCGAGCAATTTAAGAGTAATCCACTTTTAGGAGTTGGAACAGGTAACTACAAGGAAGTCAAAAATAGTGCTATAAAATCAGAAAGTGGTGAAGAGCTAGGTTATTTAAATAATGAACTACTTAGATTTAATCAAGCACATAGCCAATATTTAACTATATTGGCAGAGAATGGAATAGTCGGGTTTATCTTACTTATTTTTATGTTTGGCAGTACTTTTTTGTATTTTCTCTTTGAGCACTTTAAGACGCGATCCATATTTAGTTTAGCAGGATTATTACTTATAACTCTTTTTGGGCTTTTTGGAGTCACCGAAACTGTTTTTAGCAGAAGTATATTTATAAATATGTATATATTATTTCTAACACTATTTATGATAGGTTGCCTTCAAAGTGATAAATATAATGATAGATAAATTTCTTGTCACTCCTGCATATTCTCTTTTCTTCATTATATGTAGAGACTCATGCAAGCAAATGTAAATACTTCACTTATAAAACCAGTTTTTTCAATCCCTCTGTTATATATTCCAAATATCTTACCCAAGATTATCTATACCTATTTTTCTTATTTTACTAAATAAAGAGTAATCGGGAGTTTTCTCGTTATAAATCAAAACCGCAGAAATACTTAACCTGCAGTATCTTCAATTAAAAATTTTTCCAACTCCTGCCACTTAAAAGAAGGCATCTTGATTCTTGATGCTTTTATTGACATATTAACAAAAGCATTAAAAGAAATATTCGAATATAAAGAAAAACTTACCAATGAAAATGTTCCATATCTAAAACGAGTAATATCGAACACTATTTAGATATACTATTTTTATGCCTAAATTGAGCGTCCTATGAATAAAAATGAATTTATTCAGCAGTCTCAAAGTACAGATACGACAGAGATAATAATTTTAAGATAGGCTTTTGATAATAGCATCTCTAGCTTCTTGGCTTACCCATTCATGCCATTTATCATTGGTCTTTAAAAAGTTCTCAGCAGCACTTTCAGGGTCAGTATCGTTTTTTTCCATATAAAGTAAGGCTTGATTATTTTCATACAAAGTTGTTTCATATTTATTCAAAAATTCTATTATTTGAGGGTTATTTTCTGACCACTTAACATTTACAGCTATAGCTACATCTTGTTTTGGTAAAGCCGTGGTTTTATTTGGATTTTTTGAGGCAAGGAATTCATCGAATATAGCTTCATCATACTCCGGCTCCTCCAATTGGATTAGCTCATATTGTGCAAACATCCAAGTAGGCTGCCAATAATAAAATAAAATAGGGATTCCACGCTTATAGCTTCTGACTATTTCAGCATCCAAAGCCGCTGCTGTACCGACTTCAAAACTCGTAAAGTCATCAGCTAGACCATATGCGACCAATCGCTTCTTATTAGTTTCTTCACAAGTCCAACCTACTGGGCAGTTTAAAAATCTTCCTTTAGTGGGCTCTTCTCTATCCCTGAAAATATCTTTATATTTTTTTAAATCAAAAACTGTCTTTAAGTCTGGCGCAAATGGTTCGATTCCTCTATCAGAATCCCCTTCAATTACATATTTAGGCACAAACCAACCTTCATAAGCACCTTCAAAATTAACTCCTACTTTCTTTACGAGATTTTGTTCAGCGTACTTTTTCCAAGACTCACCCCATGTATTATCCCATATTTCCATCACAAAATTTACTTCATTTTTTGATAATGCTAATAAAATCGGAACTGTGCTACTAGTTATGACATCGACTTCACATCCATAGCCTTCTTCAAGAATAGTTCTGACAATTGCTACATGAAAGTTTGAGCTATCCCAATTGAAATCCCCAATTGTTACTTGATTTCCTGATGGACATATAGCATATACAGCATTACTAAAGTAAGACAAAAATATAAATAGTATTATAAAAGATAAAAATCTTATCTTATAAATTATCTTTAACATAAACTTCTCCTAAGTAAAATGAATAAGTCCTTTCCTAAATAAGTAGGCTAAATTTTCTCAAAAAGTTTAACAAATATAATTATTCAATTAATTAATTATATATTATATATTAATTTTCTTATATAACCAAACTTTTTAATACTTTTACTTGTATCTTATAAAGAGGGGAAACATGATTTTTTATATAAAACTATATTTATATATTTTATACTATTCTAGTAATAGTATTTTATTATTCAAGTAGCTTCGAAATATGTATTCTGTATAGAGATGATCCAGGATATAGAGATATCCTCGTGTTTATTCAAAGAACTATTCTATACATTAGAGACATTTATATAATGTATTTAAGTATTTAAGTATTTAAAATACTTTGGAAGAAGGTCATAGTTTCTTTTAATTCCCTAGCAAAGTCTTTTAAGCCTATATCCTGATTTTGAGTTGTTAGTATAAAATTAATATTATTATTTGTTGTACCATAACCGATACCAATGCCATGCACTACTACTGGACCAAATCCAAAATACGTTAAAAACTCACTACCTGAACTGCTAGTGGAAATAGTATTGGTAGTTAAGGCTTTATAACCCAAATCATTAAATATAGCAGGCTCTTTAGTGATGCCGAGGGCTTCACCTTTAAGTTGCCAAATTTTATACAGGCCAAACAGATGACGCTCTACTCCGTGGCCTTTCTGACAATCTTTCATACGTGTTATATGTTCTTGAGTAGCTGCTAGAAAAAGTACTCGTATATTATCATTACTAAGATTATCTTGCATAGCTTGAGCTAATGCTTTTGCCTCAGCTGTACTTGAACGGATGCACTCTGTACGGCCTTGGAAAAAAGAGCGTGTAGAAACTGCTTCGTAGCATGATTGTAAACTGCCATACACCTTGTATTGACTTACTTGTATTGCTAGTTGAATAAATGCATCAGGGCTACATTTGTATTGCTTAATAGTTTGCTTATTTATATCATTTATAATTAGAGGATAGAGCTTAACTTTATGGGCGAAGTTATAAAATTCTTCATTAGCTAAATCAATTTCTTGAGCTAGTTCATCTGAGATATCCCATTCTAGCTTTTTTAAAACTGGCACGTGTTCTTGTTTATTTTGTGCTAGTGGTGTACTGCTGATAAAGTGAATCATATTCATCCAACTACTAGCATCACATCCTGTATGTTCTAAATTAAATCCTATACGCCCATCCTCCGCTAGTATTAATTGAATAGACTTATCATACCATCGATTACTCCCACTGGCTTTTAGCAAAGCTTCACAAAAAGCCAGTTCACCTTTATAGCCGATATCTAAACATACCACTAGTAAAGCACTTTCAATGTCTTGTAGAATTTTTTCATTTTGTGATGACTGTAATAGCATGGTATGTATTTTTGCAGCATTATTACGTTCGGTAGTAGTTATGGCTCCAACTGGAGTTGTATTTGTAAGAGTTAGATGGCTTATATCTTTCAAAACTTTTGCTAGAGCTTGCTTAGAGACTATTCCATTCTCATCTGATATAGATAAAGTAAAAAAATGTCCCTGATGAGCCACTACAATATGCATAGGTTTAGTATTAGGAACCAAGTGTAAAACATCCCTTCTTAATTGTGGATTGCGAGTATAAAACATAGAGCGAAAATGCTCCATACACAAGGCTCGCCCTTTTATTTGCTCTGCTGGTAAAGATTCTTCACTTAATTTTCGGAAATAATTCAAAATACTAAGAATAACACCGGCTACTTCAGAAAACTTATTTTGATCATAAATAGAAGATTTCCATTGAAAAAAATAGCTCATATTTATAGGTAAAGCACCTCTATATTCTAGGTACATAGAATCCCAAAATGGCTTTAGCCAGTTTTGGTTTGTATCAGATTGAGCAATGAGCTTTTCTAACTCTTTTTGCAATAGTTTTCCTTCCTTCTCCATAAACCATAGTGCAGTTTTTTTAGTATCAGCAAATATGGTTTCACTGACCAATGGCTCCACCCAGCTTAAAAATCGGTGACAGGTATCCTCCAAAGTAGGTAGCGGTAACGAAGGCAAATACTGACTAAAACTATATGTACCCATATATTCACTTTTAACAAGAGGTCATTAAAAAAATAATTTTAGAGTGAGTTTTATCATTTCTTCTATTGACAAGGCATATAAGTGGCTTTTCTTTTTGTTATCTCCATCAAAGCAATATGACAAAAGTAATGTAAAAGTTCCTAACATCGGTGTCTTTATACCAAATCTGAATTGTATCGAGACCTAAAGAAGAATAACTTCAAGAAATTTACTAAACTACCTAAATATCAATGAGTGTGAAAAGTTTTTTGAATAATAGCATTATTTTCATAGACTCTTAGACAAATTGCAAAATTAAATTGTATACAAAGATATATTTTCTTACTATAGGGTAATCTCAACGAAATTCCCATGTGGGAGGTTATATTTTTTCCCCATAACTTCGATTTGTTCTGAGTGCTCCATATCGCTGTCTTGCCTCACTCTAAGAGTTTTATCATTAAAATAAAACTGATACCACGATAGGACATATCTCATCTTAAACGATAATTTTGTCCAGTGCTTTGGTAAATTAGGTGTAACTGATAAATAATCCTCTTTGGGATTAATTCCTGCGAAATAACGGTACACCATATCAATGGTTCCTGCCATAACCCCTGCATGAATGCCTTCATGGGAAGTGCCTCCTTGAGTATCTTCAAGGTCACTTATCAATGCTTCCATAAACCATTCCCAGGCAACATCCCCTGCACCTATGTAGCTAGATATAATTGCATGTACAATTTTACTCAAAGTAGAGCCATGGCTTGTGCGTGGCTTATAGTATTCATAATTTGCTTTCAAAAAGGATACAGGATCTTCTATATTATAGCCAAGATTTTTTATTATATCTGACACTTGTTCTGGCAGAAGAATGTAGAATGCCATCAGAGCGTCTGGTTGCTTAGCAAGTCTATAGTGATCTGGGCTATCGTTTTCGGCTTTTAATATCCTATCCATTCTATGGATATCTCCATATTTTTTACGATAGAAGTCCCAATCTAGCTCATCCAAGTCAAAATAGCCATCGAATTGGCTTAGAATACCATCTTTTAAAACTAAGTTCAGATTATCCGCAACTTTAATCCATCTTTCACATTCTTTTATATCAAAACCTATTTTCTCCTTTAAGTTATCCAGTATATGTATTGGTAGATTTTCTGCCAAACTAACTGCTTCATGCAATAACCACGAGGTCATGATATTGGTGTATGCATTATCTTTTAATCCTGGATTATTTTTTTGCCCTGGTAGTGCTTCGTGGAATTCATCCGGACCCATAATCCCTTCAATACTGAGCTTGCCATTATCATCTTCTTTTGCAATGGAATTCCAAAATCTAGCGATTTCAATCATTAGCTCAGCTCCTATTTCATGAATGAAATCCGTGTCCCTGGTGATATTGTAATATTTCCAAAAATTAAAAAATATAGCTATAGATACATGTCGTTGTCTTCTTGATAAATCTGGCCCCCAACTATCATTTGCTGGATTATAATGAACTTCCTGAGTCTCTTCCTCCCCACCATCTGCTGTTTGCCATGGATACATAGCTCCTGAATATCCATTTGCTTTTGCATACTCCCTTGCTCCATTAAGACGACGATAGCGGTACATCAAAAGACTTTTTGCAAGCTCTGGCATATGGAAAATATAAAACGGCATGAAATAGAGCTCATCCCAAAAAACATGTCCTCTATACGCTTCTCCATGTAAACCTCTAGCCCCAACACTTACATCTCTACCTATAGTTAAAGGAGAAGCTGAAACAACTAAATGATATATATGCATTCTCAAAGCCATCTGGGATAATCTATCCCCTTCTATCACAATGTCGCATTTATCCCATATTTTAGCCCAACAAGCTCTGCTTGTAGCTGCAAGAGAATAGAAATCTTCACACTCAGAGATAAGCTCATAGGTAGCTGTTTCAGGAGTATCGTTTTCTTTATCTAAGCTCGATGCTATAGCAAGAGTCTTTTCTATTTTGTAGCATAAGCCTTCTTTGACTTCAAAAGTATAATCTTTTGCTACAAGGAAACTATCTCTGAAAAAGTTTTCTTCTGCATTAACTTCATGATAGAAAGAGCTTATAGTTGTTCTTACTCTCATAAATACTTCATAATGAGAAGCGCTGGTTCTCATTTTCAAGAATATATGATCATTCTCTTGGCCTGCACCTAAGCCTTCAAGATGTTTCTGATTAAGCGATCTATATCTTGCAACATTATCATTAATTATATTTCCGTCAATACCAGAACGAAGCGTGATGAAACCTGAGTAGTTACAAGGTGTGATTTCATAAAGCATAGCTCCAAGTCTTGGATTATCCATGCTTACAAACAATTGACTCGCGATTCTAGTAATTCTTCCAAGGCCATCTTGTATGGTCAGTTGCCGTAAAAGAATTCCATCTTTCATATTTAACTGTTGCTCGTAATCAAGAATTTTTTCTTTTAATGGATCTATAAATTGTCCATGATTTATCTTAAACAGGATATGTAACCAATTTGGGCAACATACAAAATCATTATTGTAAATATCTCTTCCATGTATTGAAGTGGGTATTTTATTAAAAAGACCTGCAAGATATGTACCTGGATAATGAATATTATCGGCTTTGCTTCCTTCCATAGCTCCTCTTACACAAAAATAGCCATTGCCTACTGCACAAAGAACTTCCCTAAGCTTCTCTTTTTCAGGTTCAAAAAAATTGTAAGTTAAAAGCCACCCCTCATTTTCCATTTCATTTTCAAACCAAGATTTAATTGTTTCAATACTAATTTCCGATAAATCCTCGACCACAATATCTGCTCTTCCTTTCAACAAATCTTGACCATTTTTATTACGGGCGACACCCAAAGTCATACCAAAATTTCCTGCGTTGCCAGCTTGAACCCCAGAAATCGCGTCTTCTACCACCACACACTGTGAAGGAAGAAGCCCCATTCTTTCAGCAGCAACAACAAATATATCAGGCTCAGGCTTTCCTTTCAGACCTATTTCAGAAGACACCATTCCATCGACTCTTACTTCAAATAAATCACTTAACCCTGCCATCTTAAGAATAAGTTCACAGTTTTTGCTTGATGAAGCCACTGCACAGCGGATACCTTGCTTTTTAAGGGCTTTAATAAAATCAACAGAACTCTGGAAAATATCGGCTCCTTCTTTCATCAAAATGCCTTGAAAAACTTCATTTTTCCTATTACCTAAGCCCCAAACAGTATTTTTATCTGGCGAGTCATCTTCATTTCCAAGTGGAAGAACAATTCCTCTGGAAGCAAGAAAAGTTTGAACCCCTTTAGCTCTTGGCATACCATCGACATATTTCTCATAATCTTCTGCACTAAATGGTGAGAAGACAGTGCCATTCTTATCAGAGAGTTCTTTCATAAATGAATCAAAAACTTTCGCCCATGCAGTACTGTGAACTGCTGCTGTTCCTGTTATTACACCATCTAAATCAAAAATTACTGCTTTACACTTTGAGCCTGACATATAATTTTTCCTCCTTTAACAAAGTATTACCTTTTACAAGTTTTTCAGAGCTTAAATAAAATCCTAACCATCGTAAAGGGAAATATCTATTTTAAAAATTACCATATAAAAAATTAAAACATATGAATTATTTATTATATTTTAGTACTTAATAATAATATATTTATAACTACACTCCATTTGTAATAAAAATGAACTCTTGACTTATTTTATGATTAATTTGATAACTATATTTTATCTAAAATTAAGTATTTTGCCTAGAGATCTTAGAATACAAATCAACATATCAGGCTCAGAAACTATGAGAGCTTTGGATTTTTTATGAGAACATAGATTATCTATCCTATCTGCAAACTCTTTTTTTTTGGTAACATAAATAGCAGAAACATCTTTGTTATAGCAAAGAACAGTTTCCAGCATAGGAACATCAGAAGATGTATCTCCACAGACCATATGCTGACCCTTGGATAACCCAAGATTTAATCTATCATTTAAGAATTTAACACCGTCGCCTTTATCAAAATCTTTAATTTGCCCGTTTTCATCGATAATCGTTAGTATAATTTCAATATCAAGGCCTGTATCTTCTATTCTAAAGCTTTCTTGTTTAGGGTCTATTTCGTATGCTAGAGACTTAATTTCCTCTAAAAAAGTAAAAGACTCCTCAGGATCGATTGATTTATCTATATTCTGTCTAGCAATAGTGGTTTGCCCAAATTTAAACTGCAAACCAGAGCCTATAAGTGTGAACTTCTTGTATGCAGGCTCTTTCAAAAACTCCATGATTTTTTCGTTAAGCTCATGCATTTTTGCCCTCTTTTGTGTATCTACAGGATATCTATGCTCTACACACTCTAAGTCAATAAATCTCCTTCCTTTAGACGCAGAATAAATCACTGTATAGTCAGGCAAAACGCTTACATCCAATATTCCTGTATTTTCCAATGGTGCAGAGGTTATAAATATTGGGTGGTTTACCCTATTTTTAAAAAAATAACTAAGAAACACCGCATTATAAATTGACTGTATAGAGGAATTGTATCTGGCGCAATAGTTATTGGTCGTACCGTCACGATCGCTTATAAAAGATGAAAAAATTTTATCCTTAAAGAGCTCCACTCCTTTTTCAACCACCGCATCAAAATCTTGATGATAGCTTTTTAGATAATCGATTAGAGCATCTTCACCTTCTCTAAGATATAATATATCCCTTTTTAACTCTTCTATTTCATAACTAAACTCTAAATTAATAGTTTTATCATAACTCACAAAGAAAGCCTTACTCTCGTAACTATCTTCTATATCATAGAGGCTTTGCAAAATATCTTCTAAATATAAAATTGAATCTTCATAGACGTTCTCACTTTTTAAGATTCTTGTTACTGCTTCTTTTTTTATAGGAGCTGTCTCTAGCATAATTTGGTAAAATGAACTCAAATCAGAGATATTTTTTTTAAGTATTACTTTTTTTTGCATAGGTTTATGTACTCATAGTTTTTCTATTGGTTTTAAAAACATTGATTGCAGGATAATTTTGCCGAAGGCGAAGAGCAAAAAGAATTATACGCCGTTTGAGTCAATACCGTCACTTATTTTTGCTGTAAATTCAATCCTTCCTTCAATATAATTCATATCATAGGTTTCTGCTATAACAATTTCACCTTTATCTAACTCAGTTTCGGCTATTTACATTTCCGAGTCGAGAGTTTAATAATCAAATCCGTCACACTTTATAGTAGTACATCCTGTTTATTTGTGATATTAAAATACTAAAAAATTTCTTTATAACATCATAAAATATAAATTATATATTTATTAAGTTTATACTATAAATTGCTAGATTAAACAAAACTAGCATGCTACATTTGATACAAATATTTCAAATTATCACTACCTCTATCATTTCTGCAAATGACAAGAATTTCGTACTTGTTCCAGCAAGTTCCTACTTCATAGGATAGACAAAAGTAAATAGAATTTTTTAAATCATGCTTTTTAACACTGCTTATTTATAATATATTGATATTTATATATCGTATAATAAGCTTTAGTACTTTTGAATAGCTATAGTTTCATTTAAGGGATATTTATAAAGTAAGTTAATCTTGTTGTATAATATTCAAAGCCTATAATTAGTTAAACAAGTCCAATACCTCTTTTATATTTTTATATTTTGTATATTCAAGATTTATAATTTTATGAGATATCCTACTCAAAATGCCACTTTAATATTGATGTTTGTATTTATAATATCGTCTTGTATCTATAAACCAGCTATAAAGCAAGGTCATATACTTTATTTAAACGATATTGAAAAAGTACAAGTGGGTATGACTAAAGCAGAGGTAGAATATTTATTAAACGGTAAACCTATTGTAACAGTCAATTATAGTAATGATTATGTTTATCTATTTAAGGAAGAAAATTATCATAACCCAAATATTGCCAGAGAGAGCAGCAGGACTACGTATCCTCAAGTTCCTGATAAGAAACTTACAATTTATTTTGACTATAATGATACAGTTACAGATAAAATTATAGAAGATTTTGTATATCCATCAGAGGATTAAACTGAGGGCAAAAATGTAAAAAAGAGCATTATCACTCAATCTAGAATCAAAATTATTTTATCTGCAAGCTTGATTTACTAAAATACTCATGTAGAATTACTTAAGTAGTTCCTTGATAGCTCAGCTGGTAGAGCAACTGGCTGTTAACCAGTGGGTCGTAGGTTCGAGCCCTACTCAAGGAGCCATTTATTAAGCCCGCTTTTATAAGTGGGCTATTTTTATATGGTTATATGGTCATATAAAAATAGTATCTAAGGGCCTATGAGGTTAAAAGTAGCTTGTTATACCTTACAGTACCGAGGTATTTATATAAATATTTTCCAAAACTTACGATATGGATAATATTAAGGCATATAATATAACATTTAGTAATCTTATTGAGTATTATTTTTTTATTAAAATATTAAAAATTAAATTAATACCTTAAGTTAAGGAAAAGTTAAGTTGTTAGTACTTGGAATAGAGACCTCTTGCGATGAAAGTGCTGTTGCTATTTATGGCGATGAAGGCTTATTATCACAAAAAATATTTACTCAAAACTCTCACACTAAATACGGCGGAGTTGTTCCAGAGCTTGCCTCAAGAGACCACTTATCAAAGCTCCCTATTTTGATAGAAGATATTATCAAGCAATCAAATATAAAGATGGCTGATATAGATGCTATAGCCTATACTGCAGGGCCTGGTTTATTAGGCTCACTGGTGGTAGGCACTATGTTTGGTAAAACTATATCATCTATCTTAAAAGTGCCATCTTTGGCAGTTAATCATATGGAAGGTCATCTTCTATCGCCATTTATCGAAGACTATAAAAAAGCTCAATTTCCAATCTTAGCCCTTTTAGTCTCTGGAGGACATACATTACTACTCGAAGTAAATGGTTGGGGTGAATATGCTGTATTAGGTGAGAGTATGGATGATGCTGTAGGGGAGGCTTTTGATAAAACTGCTAAGCTTTTAGACTTAGGGTATCCAGGAGGTCATGAGTTATCAAAATTAGCGCAAAAAGGCAATCCTTTCAGATTTGACTTACCTAGACCTGTTGTGAAAAAGCAACCTCTTAACTTTAGCTTTAGTGGTTTGAAAACTCATGTATTATACGAGATTATGAGACTTAAAAAAGAAGGGATATGGTATGAACAAAGTCGCTTTGATATGGCAGCTAGCTTTGAGTTAGCTTGTGTTGAAAGTCTATTAAAGCGTTGCTATGATGCTATTGAAAAGAAAGAAAAAACATCGAATAATATATACAAAAGCTTAATAGTATCAGGAGGTGTAAGCGCTAATATGACCTTGAGAAGACACCTTGATATTTTATCAGATAAAAAAAATATAGATATTTTTATCCCAGAGTTATCTATTTGCACTGATAATGCTGCTATGATCGCTTTTGTTGGGTGGTTGAGAATGAGTGCAGGCGAGAGAACAGATAATCAAGTTGCACCCAGAGCTAGATGGGATATAGGTACTTCTACAAAATTTGCTGTAAAACCATAAAATAAGCCAAATACAATGACGGCAATTATAATGGTGAATAGCGATAATTATATAATTAAGAAAGCTTAATTTCTAAACCTAAGTAAACATAATAAAATAATGTTAAAGCAGAGTATTCTAGTTAGTATTGCAACTCTCTTATCTAGAATTGCAGGCTTAGTAAGAGATATATTCATGGCTAGTTTCTTTGGAGCATCATTGCTGACAGATGCTTTTTTTCTTGCTTTTAGGATTCCAAATTTTCTTAGGCGTATTTTAGCAGAAGGGTCCTTCACACAAGCATTCGTCCCTGTTCTTAAAGAAACAAAGTTAAAATATGACCAGATACAAGTGCAGTTACTGATAAATCAAACATTTATTTGGCTTAGCATCATAACATTTAGTATTTGTGTCGCTGGTATATTTTTTTCTCCTGTGGTTGTCAACCTTTATGCCTATGGTATATCTGGTAATTCATACCAATATGATATTACTGTAAGTATGTTAAGAATTATGTTCCCATATTTATTTTGCATATCCATAACAGCTCTTTTTAGTTCGATTGCAAATAGTTATGGTCATTTTTTTGCAGCAGCACTAAACCCATTATGGTTAAATATCTCTATGATACTGGGTATGATTCTTAGTATTTATTTTGAAATACCTATATATACTTTAGCATGGAGCGTACTTATAGGAGGTTTATTACAATTATTATTTATAGGCTTGGAGATAAAAAGGATAGGTTTAAGCGTGCAAATAGAAAAACCTAGAAAACATCAAGGAGTTATTAGAATCTTAAAGCTTATTATCCCTACTATACTAGCCACATCTGTGATGCAGATAAATTTACTTATAAACTTACAAATAGCATCATTTTTGCCCAATAAAAGCATTTCTTGGCTTTCTTATGCAGATAGATTAATGTCTTTGCCGTGGGCTCTTATAGCTGTGGCTGTTTCAACAGTTATTCTGCCTAGTTTATCTAGTTTAAAAGATAGTAATGATAGTAATAAAGGTTCAGTCAATGATATTTTAATATGGGCAATAGAGTTGGTTTTTCTCTTTGGTATACCCGCGTCAGTCGGATTATTTTTATTATCAGATCAGATAATCAGTACATTATTTTATTACGGAGAATTTACCATTTATGATATAGATAATACATCGAAGGCTTTGATGGCTTATACACTAGGCTTGCCTTTTTTGATGTTAGTAAAAATCTTTGCCACTGGCTTTTTTAGTCAGCAAAATAGTTTAATAGTTGCCAAGATAAGCATATTTTCTATTTTATGTAATATTGTTTCAAGCCTTTTACTTTTTTCAATTCTTCAACATGTAGGTTTGGCTCTTAGCAATAGCATCGCAGCTTTTATCAACTCAAGCTTATTATTTATATTGCTAGTACAAAGAGGCTATATAATCATCTCAAAAGAGCTTATTTTGAGATTAACTAGGATATTTATAAGCTCATTGGCTATGATAGCTACTATTATGACTATAAGTTATCTATTTGATTTATCAGTATTCTTTGGTAGTGAATCTATTTGGTGGGAAAGAATAGTATTTTTATCTGGTTATATTTTTATAGCAGCTATATCTTACTTTCTAATCATGTTTTCTTTGGGTTGGAAAGCAAGTAAATTAAAGTATAAGTCAAGCTATTAAAAAAAGTAGAGTAAAAAACTTCAGTCTATCACTAATAGTAATGATATTTCTATTTGCAAAGTAATGGGAAAGTAAAATCTTAAATTAATTTTTTAGCACATACGTCTGCAAAAGTTTTAAATAGTTTCATAGCCAGATCATATTTAGGCGTCATCATTTCTGGATGAAATTGTACTCCTAATATAAAGTGATTGGGGTCATTAGATTCTACAGCTTCGATTATGTTATCTGGAGAAAATGAAGTGGCTTTTAATCCATCAGCTAATTTTTTAATAGCTTGGTGATGAAAACTATTTACCCAGCACTGTGCTCCTACAATTTCTTCCATCATAGAACCAGGCTCTTGTTTTATAGCATGTGTTAATATATGCCTTCCATTTGGTTGAACATGGTTTAAGTGACAATCTTTTATATCAGATAGATCTTGGTATATATTACCTCCTAGAGCTATATTAATTAGTTGCATTCCTCTGCATATGCCAAATATAGGAAGCTTAATTTTAATCGCTTCTTTTATAAGTAACATCTCCCAATAATCTCGTCTTTCTTCAAATCTACCTACATTAGTCGTAAGTGGTTCACTGTAAAGTATAGGAGCTATATCTCCCCCTCCTGCAAAAAGAATTCCATCTATCTTTGATAGAATTGACTTAGCATATTCTAAAGGTTTGACTCCATCATCTTCATCGATCACTGGTATAAGTATAGGAATGGCAGAGTTATCATAAAGTGATCTTATATAGCGATCATTCTTACCACTGTAAGTGGCATAGGGAAAATGTGCAATGTCGTTATCTATAACAATTTCTTTACAAACTATGCCGACTATAGGCTGGTGTTCCTTTTTTAAGTTATCCATAATGATTTAGAAAAAATTTACTTTTTATAAAAATATTAAAAATATAAAATTATGATGTGATTGATAAGAAAAACATTTAATTGTTTTTAAGGGAAATATTGAAACAATAAATATAGTATATATGTGGCATAAGAGCTTAAGAATATAGCCCCTGCAAATCTACCCACTTTAACTTCAATATTAAAAAAACCTTTGTACCCAAGAACTAATATAAATACTGACATGGCAGTCATAATAGACATATCTCTATATAATACATTTGCTTGTATTTCAAGAGGATGAATAGCCCCAGCAACCCCGACTACCGCAAGGGTATTAAAAAAATTTGAACCTATTACATTACCTAAAACAAGGTCATTATGTTTTTTCCTAATCGATACTATAGCAGAGGCAAGTTCTGGTAATGAAGTACCCACAGCTACTATGGTTAGACCTATGATAAGCTCATTTATTCCCATTAGAAATGCTACTTCAGATGCACCCCAGACTAATATATGAGAGCTTAGTATAATCCCAACTAGCCCAATTAAAATAAAAACACTTGTTTTTACAAGCGAACCACTAAAAGAGCTCTCTTTTGTATTATCATCATGAATTATAATATCTACATCCATTTTTTCGTGCAAAGCTATGTCTTTAAAATTATTTGTGGCTTCATTTTTTGCTTGTTTCATAGAAAAGTAAACCGTGAACACCATAAATACAGTTAAAGTAAGTAAAAGTATTATTCCGTCTATTCGCGAAAGATAATTATCTGATAATAACCAAACAGACACTAAAGTTACTGCTAGTAGTATTACAAGCTCCTTTTTTATTGTAATTGGCTTTATTATAAGAGGCATAAGTAAAGCGCTTATACCTAATATGAGTCCTATATTGGCTATATTTGAACCATAAGCATTGCCTATAGAAATACCCGGTTGACCTTGAATTGAAGCTAAAGCTGATATAACCAGCTCTGGGACAGAAGTGCCAAAACCTATAATGACAATACCTATTATAAATGTAGGCATCCCCAATATACTTGATAAAGACACTGAGGTATCTATAAATATGTTAGCGCTTTTGTTTAGCATAAATAGCCCTAAAATTATAGCAATAATAGGCAATAGATATGGGCTCATGTATTTTATTTGTTTATTTTTATTATTTTATTTTTTACTTACTAGGTATAGTTGGCTTATAAGCCTTATTAACTTGAAAATTAATAATATTTATAATATAACTATTTACAACTAGTAGCTTTATCGAGCACATGAGTAGCTTTTTCTAAATATTTAATGGCAACCGAGTCAAACGGAATATTTAAGTTTTTTGATAAGCCTATAGCATGTTTGTATAAAGCAACATTATACCACTGAAGGCACTGGAAAGTTCGACATAAATATAATCTTCTCCATTGCTCTTTTCTTGGCTGAGTTTTTAAATAAATAGGCAATAGCTTTTCTGCAAGAGAAAAATCTATATTTCCAAAACACGCTATATCATGATATGGATCATTTGTGGCACAAAATTCCCAATCTGTTATATATATCTTGTTATCTTCTTGGTTAACTATAAAGTTTGATGGCTGGCTATCTCCATGACAAAAGGTGCGACTATGAGATAACATCTCATCTTTGGATTCAATTAACTTATCCAAAAGAGAAGTATACTGTAAATCATGCTCTAGCCCTTCTTGTATCACTAAAGATTGATATTTATTAAGCCTTTCAAATGGTTCATAGTCCTTAAATGCTACTTCTTTAGATGTATGTATTGTGAGTAAAATCTCTGCAACTTTATCTATATAGTTTTCAATATTTAATTCGTGTAGAGGTAAGCCTTCTATATAGCTTGCTATCATGTAGCCAGTTTCATTATCTAAGTAAATTAGCTTTTTAGTTAGGTACTGTAAATGAGTAAATTTTAGATTTTGTTTTTCCTCAACACGATAGACGAAGTTATTTGCATTTTTACCAGGTATCCTAAAAGTATATTTGGTATCTTCTAGCTCAATAATAAAAGTAAAATTCGACATCCCTCCCATTAGCCTTGAAACTATATGAATATCATTTTCTTTCACATGTTTGTGTATACCTTGTTTCTCAAAATACTCATTAAAAGCTTTTATTGATTCTTTTTGTATGAGGAGTTTCATTTCATTAGAAATAATACTCATGCTAAGACTCCTATTAGTTAATTTATTTAAAAATATAAGCTATATCAACTTATATTGAGATAGCTTATGCTTAAATCTTATGTAAATAAAAATATGCATAAGATTATATTAAGTTTAATATCGTATTAAGGCAATATGTCATTTAAGATATTTTATAAAATATCTTATCTCTATTATAGAAAAAAGTAATTGATGTTTGTAAGTAAGGTACTTATGTTAAATATTTGTGTTAGAATGACGTGCACAGATCATTGATTTTGCTTTTTTAAAAAGTGTTTGTAAATTTTTTAAGTACTAGTATGATGTTAAGAAGTAGATTAAGTTTATTTTTAGTGGTATTTATATTTAGCGTATTGATTAATGTTGCTGAGGCAGCGCGTTTCGGTGGAAGTAAGTCATCTGGAATAAAACGACAAGGCATACAAAGAACTATACCCGGAAATACCAATAATAGAGGTTCACAACCTAACAACTCACAATCTAATATTAATAATTCACCTCAGTCTCCTTTTAGATCAGGTTGGACTGGTCCCTTAATGGGGTTGGCCGCAGGCTTAGGCTTGGCAGGGTTATTTTCTGCTTTTGGACTTGGACCAGGTGGTTCTAGTATAATTATGATATTGATAATAGGAGTTGGTTTATTTATATTATTTAGACTCTTGTTTAGAATGCTTCCTCATCCAGGTGGTTCAGACGTAAATAGAAATTATGCAGATAGAAGACACACGGATATGAATAACCACGATTACTCTATTGTGCGAAGATCTTCTCATAGCTCTAATAATATAAATGGTAAACTACCTACCTTAGATGAAGTTAGTGATAACAGTAACTATAATAGCAGCTACTCAGATAATATACTAAAGAGTAATATAAGAGACTTGCCTGAAAGCTTTGACTTAAAAGATTTTGAACGTCTAGCGAAAGTTAACTTCATCAGATTACAGGCAGCTAATGACACAAAGGACTTAAGCGATATTCGTGAGTATGTATCTCCGCAAATGTATGGTGAAATAAAAATGCTTATCAGTGAAAGGGGCGACGTCGAACAAATAACTGAGGTTATAAACATAGATGCAAAGTTAGTAGAACATTTAATAGAAAATGATATATATCACTGTAGCATTCATTTTTCTGGGCAATTATCTGAAAAAATAGGTGATGATCAGCCGATTATTAGCTCATTCAATGAAATATGGCATCTTACTAAACCAGTCGATGGCAGTAGAAGCTGGGTTATATCCGGTATAGAGCAAATTAATGACGATGATGACAAAAATTCACATTTTGATGATATCTAAGATTTTAATGATATTTATTTTTTTGAGAGCTTTAAATTTAGGTTAGAGTTAATAGTTTTTATTTACCCATATTATCTATACCTCGCATTATTTGTGATAGTTTCTCAGCTTATAAAATATGCTACTAATAAACTCAATCAAGCAGAACAATCACTCAAAATATTAAGAGATAACCATGAGTTAAACTCATGGTATATTCTCTCTTACGCAACTAAAAAAGACTTATCTTTCCTAAAAGCCCATTCTAAAGAGTTTAGGGTTTCTAACCCTGAAACTAATCTTTTTTATAAACTATTAGAGAGACTTATGTTAAGTGAGCCTCTTTCTTATATATTAGGAACTCAAGATTTTTTAGATATAAAGCTAAAAATATCAAGAGCGACTTTGGTGCCAAGACCAGAAACTGAAGATATGGTTGATAAGCTAATAAGCTTTATAGAAAATAATAAAATAAATGACTTTAAGCTTTTAGATTTAGGTTGTGGTTGTGGAGCAATAGGCCTTTCCATAGCAAAAAGGTTTCCACAGGCTTTAGTCTACGGCGTGGAAGTAGAAAAAGATGCTTTAGATTTAACTTTATATAATATGAAGTTAAATAATATTGCAAATTTCAATAGCTTTTTAGGGAGCTGGTTTGAGCCTATAGATAAATTGGAAAAATTTGACTTTATAGTTAGCAATCCCCCTTATGTTTCTAGCGATAGTCCTTATTTGAAATACTTAAAATATGAGCCACAAAAGGCGCTTATTTCAAAAGATAATGGAATATATGATCTAAAAACAATTATATATCAATCATATGATTTTTTGTTTAGTAACTCTTATATTATATTGGAACACGGCTATGACCAGCAAACAATAGTCTGTGAATTACTTCAAAGGAGAGGTTTTTGTTCTATTGAGCCATATCAGGATGTATATGGCAACCCTCGATTTTGTATAGCAATTAAACCTTGAGCTTTAACGACTTTTTGCATATATTTTAGTGTTTATAATTGGGTAGTCATGAAAATAGCTTACCAAGCCTTTCTTTATTTGGTTCGCCATCTTAGTTTGATAGCTTTTTTGTAGCATTAGCCTCATTTCTTCATTATTTGACATAAATCCTATTTCTACTAATAGTGAAGGTACATCCAGTGATTTAAGAACGGCAAAGCCTGCCTGCTCAACCTTATCTGAATGTGCTTTGTGTACTTTATTCATATTTGATAACACATATTGACCTGCTTTTAAGCTAGAATCGATGATAGCATTAGTAGATAAGTCTATAAATATTTTACGTACATCTTGGCTGGTATCTTTTAGATCCACTACAGAGCCGTCACCTTTTATAAGCTCTGTTTTATTTTCTTTATCGGCAATCCATTTACCCATAGTACTAGTAGCACCTCTTTGTGACAGTGCAAAAACCATAGGACCTTTAACTTTAGAATTATTAAAAGCATTGATATGTATCGAAACGAAAAAGTCAGCTGTTTTATCCCTAGTTATATTAGTTCTGTCATATAGCCCTAAGAATTTATCACTTGATCTGGTCAAATAAGCTTCAAATCCATACTCTCTGGAAATTTCTTCTTTTAGTATTTTAGCTATGCTCAGTACTAAGTCTTTTTCATATATTTGTTTGCCATTAAATTTTCGAGTAGCTCCAGAATCATGGCCTCCATGACCAGGGTCTATCATTATTATTATGTCTCTATTTGATTGAGATTTACTGGAAATATTTTCATTAGAAGAGTTCTGTGATTTACTATTGTCTTTACCAAATAGATTTATTACAAAATTGTATTGCTTATTTTCAGTAGAATAATAAGTCATTCTAGATAGTGGAGTAGTTTTAATTCTAATCTCAAAAAAATCCCCCTTTTTTTCACTTACACCTAATATATATGGCGATGATGAACTAACTTTTCCCCAGTTTACATTACTAGATAAATTATCTTTGAATTTTAAAAGTACAGTCTCTATTGATTTAGAATCATCTACATGTATAGTGAAATCAGTCTTTTTATCAAAAGATAGAACTAGTTGTTCTCTTGAGCTAAGAGAATTTACTTTAGCACTTATTAAATTTTCTGCTATTGAATTAACTGATAAAAAAAACAATAAGCAAAATAATGCATTTTTAAGTATGGCTGACTTTATAATATTCATAATAAGTTTTATGATTTTACAATAATGGCTATTATAATTTATTTAAGATGTTTTTATATCGAAAAACTCATGTATATTTTGGCTTAAATGAAGCTTAAGTAAAATGTCAGTACTGCCTAAGAATTCTCCCTGTATAAAAATTTGAGGAAAATTACGAGAGTGGGAAATATTAATTATCTCTCGAAGTATAGATATATTGTGTAATACATCCACATAATTGTAAGATATTTTATATTTTTCTAAAATTTTAATTGCATTAGAGGTATTGGGACATAGCGGATGATCAGGTGTCCCATTAATATATAATATTATCGGATAACTTTTAAGCTGTTCTTTTATAATATTTAAGGTATTGTCCTGTAGAACATTACTTATAATTTTTAGCATTGATAATTAATAATTTAATTTAAATAAGACCTTTCTAATAATAATATCAATTTTCTTTAATATCAATTAAGTTAATGTTAATTATTATAATGAAATTAAATTGTCGTCAACTTAAAATATAGGTGTATAATTATATTCTATTACTATTAAATAAGTGGTTTTTTTAGCTATCATTTAATATATAATTTTAAGTATTGTATATAGTTACTATTGGTTTATATATGTTAGAAGAGATTTTTTTTTTATTACATATTATTAAGAGTAAGAACCTTGCTAAATGGAGTATTATTATATCCCTTGTATCTATATTGGGCTCATGTAGTTGCGGTAGACAAATAGATGATAATGTAGTGGATGTCCCAGAAACTATACTACCTTTTAGAGCATTTTCTTCTGTGTTTCAAAATGGAGAATATATAGGAATCAGCTATGTATGTGCCCCTGGAATTGTTACAGGTTATGGTCCAGAAAGAGGTAATGGAGTTAGAGCCTCATCGCCAGATATCAGATGGGAAAATTTGCCAAGCGGTACTAGCTCTATAGCGATTATTATGGAGTTAGATATTGATTCACGCTATCAAAATACTCCTTGTGTTGAAAAGTATATGTCAGACTTTGGAGCATCTTTCGAAGAGGCAAGAGTAAATGCAAATTGTGTATATTGGCAAACTTATAACTTAGATCCTAATAGAGGATTATTACAAAATATCGTAAGAGAAACTAATGATAATATAAATGCATATATATCGTCACGCGATAGAGGCTCCTATGGTTTAGTAGGCCCCCATTATAGATATTTAGATACAGATGAAGGTTTTGAGGTAACTGATGGAGGTTCACCTGCAACTGTAATTGATGATACAGGACAATATTATCTAGCTCCATGCCCATCAGGGGATAATCCCGATCCTAATTTTAATGTAAATGTTTACGCTTTATCTGGCAACATTTCTGATACAGTACCTAACTATACAGTTAATGCTTTTGAAGAACAATTTGCTGATATGATTTTAGACAAAGATGATGTATTTTTTAGAGTCTTTGCAGAAACTGATTTTTATATTAGAAGCAGTCAAATTGTTGATAATCAAACTATATTTCGTAGCCCCTTAATTTGTGGTGAAAATCCATTTATAGAGTCAGGAATGATACCTGATTTTTCATGGGGAAATCCTCCAGGAGGAACAATGGGGTATGTATTATTTATAGAAGATGAAACTTCATTTGCTTTAACGAGGCCAGAAAATATATTGAGTGCATATGGAGATGAAGATGATAGAACCAACCCTAATGTATTGCCTACTATAGCAGCAACTTCTGAATATCATATTAACAGGATAGATAACTTAGGCCTTACCGGAGTAAATTGTGATTTTGAAAACTGCAGACATTTGGGTATGTTTAGCATTGTACCTGTAGTCATAGATGGGGGTACGGAAATAAATGTATCTGGGGCTTATGGATATATAAATAGAGGAGGAATAGAAGAGGAAGAATATGCAGTTGATAATGAATTTAGGAGATTTTCATCAGATGAGACATATAGGATAAAGTTTGGCAGACATTTATATAGTCATGCTATGAGAACTGTTAACCGTAACCTTGAAACAGGAGTTGCATCTCAGCTAATCAGTGAGCCTAGTACAGAAGTTGTAATGAATTTTATAGAAGCAGATACTGGTAGAGTAGTTCCTGTACAACAAACTACTAGTATACAAAACAATTATTTCGGTCCTTGCGCTCCTGCTGGATCTGGTGTTAGAAGATATAGAGTTACTTTAATGGCATTAAGTGGCTCTTTTTATGATTTGGTTTGGAATGCTGTACCGTCAAATAATCCTGATGCTTTGATAATTAAAGGAAACTTTGAAGAAGAGGAAAATGAAGGCCCTGATACAGGAGAAGTAAATAGATCTACAGGAAACTTAGGTATAAGATCATATGTATCATCTTTATCATCTGAGAATTTTAGATATTATTTTGGAGGAGTTACAAGTGATTTATCCCCACCTCCTGGGCAAGAAGTAGAAAATACTGGAAATACTGAATGTATAGCGCCTGGCAACGATTTGCCCATTGAGGTATGTCCTAGGTGGAATAATTTTACAGGAGGTACTAATGTAACAGAAGGAGCAGCATATTTTGAAATTTCTAATACTATAGATAGAATAGATGCTACAGAAGATATAAGAATAAACTATCATTTTCTTTTAGGTGAAAATATCACAAGGGATAGTCCTGGTAGCTATTTTATAACCTCTAGAGCAAATGGAAGGCTTGGTATAGATACTCCTAATAGGTATTTTAAAAGACCAGAAATCGCTGCAGCTCAGCTTGCAGATTTAGGTGCTACCCGTAGAGGGGACAACTATCATCTATGTGGTTATAACCCTGCTGATCTTTTATCTGATGAAGCAGCAAATATGTCAAATATGATAGCGACTGCCGATAATGATACAGGAGAAATAGTTCCTTTTAGTTGCATAAGTAGGACAGAGCTTTATACTAGGCTATTTGATGATATTAGCTCAATTTCAAATGATCAATTGGATGCTCTAAAAAGTACTATGATCCTTGGTGAAACTACATTAACATTTTATTATTCAGCTGATAATGATTGTGAGTTATGTAGGTTTTGCCTTATAGGTCAGCTTCCTTCGGATCCTGGTTTGGATTTGTGGCAGCATTATGGCTTTTCTAACCCTTATGAGCCAAATATTACTGGAGGAGGGACAATTACAACAGGATCCACTCCAAATATAGATAACGTTACCCATGATATCAAAAGACCCTGGTTAGAGAGCCAGATATACTAAAATATATAAATATCGTTAATTAAAATAATATTTGCTTATAAATTTGCAACTATCTTATATCGTGATAGAATTTATTCCTTAGGCTGTATAAAATATTACTTTGTAGTTTATATAGCCTAATTTATTTTAATATTTTCACTTTATTTATAAAAAACACACGCTGAATCGATAATGTATTGAGGGTGCTTGGAGTTATCTTAAGTAACAATTACATAGATTGGCGGAGGCTTAACCCTAAGGAGAAATTATATAATGAAAGAAATAACTGTTAGAGATTTATTTGAAGCTGGTGCCCACTTTGGTCATAAATCAAGCATATGGAACCCAAAAGTAGAAGAATATATTTTTGGTGAAAAAGCTAAGATACATATTATTAATTTAGATAAGACATTAGAGCTCATCGACAAGACTGCACAGTTTTTGGCACAACATCACTTAGCAGGTAATAGAATTTTATTTGTTGGTACTAAATACATATCAAGAAATATAATTAAGGAGCAGGCATCAAGGCTTGGTCAGCCATATATAAATCGTCGTTGGTTAGGCGGTACTTTGACAAATTACAAAACTATTCGTATGTCTGTGAAGAAAATGCTTAACTTTATTCAACAAAAAGAAGAAGGAGCTTTTAGCTCATTAACTAAGAGAGAGCTACTCATGAAGGATAGAGAAATAGCAAAAAAGGAAGAAACTCTTGGTGGATTAAAAGACCTTAAAGGTCTACCAGATATTCTTTTTATAGTCGATGTAGGTTTTGAGCATATAGCTATCGATGAAGCAAAAAAATTAGGTATTCCAGTTGCTGGTATCGTAGATACTAATACTGACCCAGAGCTAGCAGACTATCCTATAGTTGCAAATGATGATTCTACTAAGACTATAGAGTTAATATTGTCATATCTTGTTGACCGATGCTTAGCAGCTAAGGAAAATATGGCATATGTTAATGCAAAGGATGATTAAAAAAAATTATTCACTTAGTTAATTTTTGTATTTAAGAAAAAAAAATTAGTTTAAATATATTAAACATCATAATTTAAAAGTCATAATAAAAAAATGGAGGAAAAATGTCAATAAAAACGGGAGCAATTAAAGAAATGAGAGAAAGAACTGGTTTAGGAATGATGGACTGTAAAAGGGCATTAGAAGAAACTAATGGGGATATAGACCTAGCAATAGAACATTTACGTAAAAAAAGTGCTTTGAGTGCGGCTAAAAAATCCTCCAGAGTAGCAGCAGAAGGAAGAGTTGCTATATCAGTATCCGATGATAAAAAACAAGCGTCCTTAGTTGAGATAAATAGCGAAACTGATTTCGTCGCAAGGGATGAAAATTTTGTATCATTAGCAGATAGCGTTGTAAAGGAAATTTTAGAAAAAAATATATCCTTTATTGACAGTCTTGGAGAAGGTATAGAAAAAAGAGTGCGTGAATTAACTCAAAAAGTAGGAGAGAAAATTGATATAAGGAGATTGGTGAATTGGAGCTCAGAGAATAAAATTTTTAGCTACGTACACACCAATAGTAAAATAGGAGTCTTAGTTGATATATCAAATGCTGATGATGATTCTGTTGGATTGGATATAGCATTACAGATAGCTGCATCAGCCCCGCAAGTACTCAACTCATCTGATATTTCACAAGAAACTGTAGAAAAAGAAAAATCTATAATATTAGCTCAGGCACAAGAAGCAGGAAAAACAGGAATTGCTTTAGAAAAAATTGTAGAAGGAAGGCTCAAGAAATTCATAAGTGAAATTGCTTTACATAATCAAGCATTTGTGAAAGAGCCAAGTATATCAGTGGAAACCTATTGTAAACAAAAAAATATAACAATAAATAAATTTGTTAGATATGAGGTTGGTGAAGGCATAGATAAAAGAGTAGTTGATTTTGCAACTGAAGTGTATGAAGCGACTAAGGGTTTATAATTTTATCGAAATTATAATTGCTTAAAAAATTTAATTATTTGTTATTTTTTACGTATTCATTAAATAAGTGGTCATATGTTTGAAGATATGAAGAAGGATTTGAAAAAAAAGATGGACTTGTCCATATCAGTTTTTCAAAAAAATTTGGCTAAAATAAGGACAGGTAGAGCAAATCCAAATTTACTTGATTCTATAAAAGTAGAAATATATGGTTCTTCATTACCTATAAATCAAGCTACAAGTGTTGTAGTTGAAGATAATAGAACTTTGTTATTAAATGCTTGGGATAAATCTAATATTCCTGCTATAGAGAAAGCTATTCTTAAATCAGACTTAGGCCTTAACCCCTCTACATCAGGTACTAGCATTAGATTGGTACTTCCTCCTATGACAGAGGACACTAGGATGCTTTATATAAAACAAGCAAAGCAGGAAGCTGAACATGCTAGAATTTCCATACGTAATTTAAGAACTGATATAAATAAAAAAATCAAAAATACAGCTAAAGAAGCTAGCTGGTCTGATGATGAACAGAAACGTTATGCTTCCGTGGTACAAACTATAACTGATGAGCATATTGATAGAATAGATAAAATATTAAAAGAAAAAGAAAAAGAAATTATAGGAACCTAGCTTCAAATATATTGAACTTTATTTAGAGTTAGGCTTTTTTATAATTCAATCTTAACAGGTGGATAATTTTTGATATATAAATAATTAGATTATATATTTCTTAAGCATATATAATATTAAGTATATTTCATTACACCTTTATAGACTCTTAGGTTGTATATTAATGATATAACTAAATTATTTAACTATATTTTACATATAATTAGGTGCTATTATGAGTAGAGAATTAATTCATCGTATCTTATCAAGTGCTGTTCTTATTATTTTATTGCTGGTAGTGCTTTTTATAAATGCAATATTTATTCAATTAATAATAGCTATAGTAGCTGGAATATTAGCTTTTGAATATGCAAAGCTTTTAACTCAATCATATCCTGAATATTATTCTCATACATATCCTATAAGCTTCTCTGTAATAGCTGGTGTTACAGTATTTTTAACTAGTACGCTATTAAGCTTACCTGTATTTAATGTTTTATCATCTATCGTTTTGTTATTAGTATGCATGTCATGGCTTTATGTATTTTGGCACTTAATTTTTAGAAAGATAATAACAAGTAGAAAAGCCCAGCAAATACTAGGTATTTGTATGGTATTGGGATTTTCTTTGAGTTTAAGTAAGCTATATATTGTAGGTGGAGCTGTATTATTTTTAATTCCTATACTATTTACAATAATGGTTGATATGGGTGGTTATATTGTTGGAAGATCTATAGGTAAGATTCCTTTATCATCGCGTTTAAGCCCTAAGAAAACATGGGAAGGCTCTATTGGCTCGTTCGTTTTTGCAATTATTTTTGTCTTTATATTAAAAATATTTGGTTTTTTTACGCAAATAAGTTTTATTGCAACTATATTTTTAGTTGCTGTGGGAGTGGTTATTGCGTCACTGGGCGATTTATATCAAAGTTGGCTAAAAAGAATTAGTGGTGTTAAAAATAGTGGTGATTTCATTCCAGGTCACGGCGGTATTTTTGATAGAATAGATGGACTAGTTGCTTTTTTACCTTTTTACACTTTGTTTTATTTATATATTAATTATTGACATGCCTTAAATTTAAGCTATAGCACGTTTACAATAGAAATAAGTTTATTTTAGTTTTGTTTTTTATGAAATATTTAAGTGTGCTTGGTTCGACTGGTTCTATTGGAAGCCAGACGCTAGATATAGTCAGAGCTCATAGGAACAAATTAAGTGTATTTTTATTAGCTGCAAAAAGTAGTGTAGATTTAATTTACGATCAATGCCTGGAGTTTTGTCCGACCTACGCTTACTTAGAGGACTTTGATAGTGCAAATGCCTTACGTTCTAAGCTTAAAGATAACCTACTTGTTAAAAATGTTATAGTTCTTGATAAGGATAGTGACCTTATTGATATAGTTCAAAGTGATTCAGCTGATATAGTAGTATCTGCTATGATAGGAGTAGCAGGCTTACAAACATTTTTTGCCGCAATTAATTCTAATAAACAGATCTTGCTTGCAAATAAGGAAATTCTTGTAACTGCTGGGCATTTCTTATATAACGCAATAAATAATAGTAAATCTGAGTTAATACCTATAGATAGTGAACATAATGCAGTATTTCAATGCCTTAAAAACCCGGACATCAGCAAATATCCACTAGTAAAAGAATCTATGGGAGTTAGCAAAATTATTCTTACTGCATCCGGTGGTCCTTTTTTCCGTAACGCTGATATAAGTCAAGAAAATATTACTCCTGAGCAGGCTTGTAATCATCCCAACTGGAAAATGGGCAAAAAAATATCCATAGACTCAGCGACTTTCATGAATAAAGCCCTTGAGGTAGTAGAAGCAAAATGGCTTTTTGGCAAAGACGTTGATGATATAGAAATTTTTATACACCCACAGAGCATAATTCATGGAATGGTAAAATATGATGATGGTTCCATAGTTTCAGGAATGAGTTATCCTGACATGAGGATTCATATAGCGCATGCACTTGCTTACCCTGATAGATTTATAACTTCTTATCATAGTGACCTTAATTCTTTAGGTAATATGGAATTTTATCCAGTTGATGAGGATAGATTTAAGCCTATTAAAATTGTCAAAGAAATAATGACATCCGGAGATCATATTTTACCAATCTATTTTAATGCATCTAATGAAGTCTTTGTCAGTGCTTTTTTAGATGGAAAAATTAAATTTAATTCAATAATTGAAAATATACAAAAAGTCTTGGATAAAGCCCCTAGAGGCACAGTAAATGATTTAGAGACTATTGCCTACTATGATAATATGGCACGTATTATGTCGAAATTTCTTGTAGATAAAGAAAATAATTAGGGTGTTTTTGAATATGATTTTACTTGGTGGATTACTATCATTTTTTATTCTAGTTCTTGTTCATGAGGCTGGACATTTTTATATTGCAAGATACTTTGGTGTAAAAGTCTTGCGATTTTCTATAGGTTTTGGGCCATCGATTTTTAAAATTAAAGATAAATTAGATACAGAGTATGTCTTATCCATAATACCCTTAGGTGGATATGTAAATATGCTACAGAAAAATGACGAACAGCATCCAAACCACCCTGATTGTTTTGAAAATAAGTCACTGATAGCAAGATTTTTGATTGTATTGGCAGGACCTCTCGCTAATCTTATATTAGCATCAATTATTTTTACTGCTATTTTTATGTTTGGCCAGAGCTTACCTCGTCCTGTTTTAGGGGATATATCACTTGGCACTATTGCTTATGATATTGGTTTGAAAGAAAAAGATGTAATAGTTTCTGTGGGAGATAATGTAACAACAAGCTGGCAAGACGTTAATAGAGAGCTTTTACAGTATATAGGAGAAGGATCTTATAGAATACCTATAGATGTATACAAATATACTAATGACTATGACTTGAGTGACTTTTTTAGAGAGTTTGATAGTGGTAATTATAATGATTTATCTAATATACCAAATATTACCAGAGTTTATGTACCTGTCGAAGATTGGCTTGTTTCCAGTAGAGATATTGATGAGGAAAATCCACTGGAAAAGGCAGGTATTGTCCCTTTTTTACCAGAAGTTACTACTATAATTAATCAAGTAGTCGATGGTAGCGCAGCTGATATAGGAGGTTTAATTTCTGGTGATAAATTTTTAATGATAGATGGCATAGAAGTTGATTCATGGGAAACACTGCAAAGCTTTATATTTAATAATCCTGATAAGCAA
This sequence comes from Gammaproteobacteria bacterium Psp_hYS2021, assembly GCA_963455285.1. Taxonomy (GTDB): domain Bacteria; phylum Pseudomonadota; class Gammaproteobacteria. Next base: position 665,130 of record OY734021.1, on the reverse strand, counting down.
GTAGATATTCTTGTACAAAAAGCATCTGGAGAGCAAGAAAATGTATCGTTAATTATAGGTAGCCAAAGTACAAGTGATGGACAAACAAGAGGCATACTTGGAATAATTCCTATTATTAGTGACTTTCCTGATGAATTTGTATTAAGCCAAAGATATTCTATATTTTCCGCTTTTGCTAGATCTATTATGCATATGTGGGATTTGACTTATTTGACATTTGATTCCATTAGAAAAATGTTTTTGAGAGAAGTTTCTGTTGATCATATCAGTGGTCCTATAACTATATTTCAAATTGCAGGCTCTAGCCTATCTATTGGCTTTATCTCATTTTTAAATTTCTTGGCTTTTTTTAGCTTGAGTTTAGCAATAGTAAATTTACTTCCTATTCCTATATTAGATGGAGGTCATTTACTTTTATTTACCATAGAAGGAATAATTGGTAGAGAAGTTAATGAAAGTATAAAGCGTTATCTTTTATTCGCAGGGGTTACTATATTACTATTATTGACTTCACTTGCTATATTTAATGATGTATGGCGAATATTAGGATAGTTGAATGCACTATATATTTTATATATTTACTTTACTTTTCTTAATATTTACGCCACTATACGCTCAGGAAAATATACCTAGGATTTATGCTGAAATAGACACCACTGCTCAGACATATCAAATAGATGATATAGAGTTTTTAGGTATTAATGTTTTAGATGTTCAAACAGTTGTAGATCAGCTTGAACAGGCAAATATACCAGGTAGAATAAACAGTGACTGGATATCAAATAATTTAAGACGTCTTTATGATAGCGGGTTATTCTTAAATGTTGATGCTAAAATAGATAAAAGTACGAATAAACTGATTTTTACTTTGGAAGAGAGACCAACCATAATTGCGCTAGAAATAGAAGGAGCTTCTTTAATAGAAGAAGATGACCTAAAATCAGAGCTTGCAAGGAATGGGATAGGAGAAGGTGAAATTTTTAAGCCTTCTACCATAGATTTAATGCAAGCACAAGTAGAAGCACTATATGACAGTCAAGGAAGATATGGTACCAGGTTTAATTATATTATAAATTATCCATCAGATAATACAGTTGATATCCTAATAGAAATAGAAGAGACAGATGTTATAAAAATAAAATCTATTAGTTTTATAGGAAATAATGTCTATACAAATGAAGAGCTAGCTGATGTGATGACAATAAAGCAAAGTAATTATCTTAGCTGGGCTTTCCGTAATGACCAATATTCTAGGCAGCAGTTAGAGGCGGATATTCAAGCTATAGAATCGTTGTATTTGGATAATGGATATTTAAATATAGATATTTCTTCAGTTCAGGTTAATGTTAGTCCTGATAAAAAGGATTTGTATATAACATTTAATATAGAAGAAGGGCAACAGTACTTTATAAATGAATATAGTATAAATGGTAATCTAATTTTTTCTTATGAATATGCCGATTCTATATTTGCATCTGAAAAAGGAATTGTATATAGCCAAAGAATCATACAAGCTAAGGTAGATAGGTATAGCTCAGAACTAGAGAATATAGGCTACTTAAGGGCAGAAGTAAATGTTGAAAATGAAATAAATGATGATAATACAGTAAATGTTAATTATATAATAAACCCAGGACAGCAGTTTTACGTACGATATATACAATTCAGTGGTAATTTTAGTACAAAAGATGAAGTTCTAAGGCGTGAAATGAGACAAAAAGAAGGAAGTCTTGCAATTAGAAGCTTAATTAACCTATCTGAAGCTAGACTGAATAGGCTTGGATACTTTGAGTCCGTGGTAATAGAGGAAGTGCCTGTACCAGGGAATCCTCAATGGATAGACTTATTTATAACTGTTGTTGAGCAGTCTAGGTCAAGTGCTTCTGCGCAAATAAGCTATTCAACAATTGATGAGTTTATTATATCTTTGGGGTATGCGCATGTGAACATATTAGGAACAGGATATGACTTTTCTACTAATTTTGCTGTAAGTAGAGCTTCTAGAAGGCTTTCTTTTAATTTAAGAGACCCTTACTTTACAAAAGATGGGGTAAGTTTAAATTATAGATTATTTATTAGAACTACAGATTTTGATGAAGCTGATATAGCAAATTATGCTGATAATGAAAGAGGAGCAGGTCTTTTATGGGGTTATCCATTAAGTGAGAATCAGTTTTTTAATTTTGGAGTTAATTTTGTATCAACGGAGATAATAGAAGGAGCTAGAGTGCCTCTGGAAATAGCATATTTTCTAGATAACTATGGCAATGAGTATGAAGATGTTATATTTAGGGTATCTCATAGCTATAATACATTGAATAGAGGTTATCTGCCCACTAGTGGATACTCACAGTCTTTAATCCTAAGAGCTACGTCCCCAAATAGTTCTTTAGATTATTATGAAGCAGGGTTTAACAATAACTTATATATTCCCCTTACCGTAAATGAGCGTATTATCTGGCGATGGAAGTCAGATATATATTATGGTTGGTCTCCACCTGATACACATTATCCATTTTATAGATATAGATTTGCAGGCGGGATAGGCAGTATAAGAGGGTTTTCTAATAATAGCTTAGGGCCCAGACAGGTCAATCAAAATGGAGACATCTCCTCTTCAGCATTAGGCGGTAACGTTTATGTGGGACTTAGTAGTGAGTTTATAATACCAATTCCTGCACAACCGCAAATGAGACCAGTTTTATTTTTAGATACAGCACAGGTATTTAATAATAGTTGCATAATAGGTGGTGAGGCAAACCCGACATGTATACCATTTACTGCTTCTGAAATGAGAGTGAGTGGAGGATTAGGTGTAACTTGGTGGAGCCCAATAGGCCCTATGTCATTTAGCTATGGAGTACCTATAATTTATGATGAGGAAATTGATTCTATAGATAGGGTTCAATTTGCTTTAGGCGCAGCATTCTGATTTTTATGAAAGAACATAAATACAAAAGTAATAAGATAGAAAACAGGTATAGCACAAACAAAAATAGAGTAGATTCTACTATAAAAATAGAAGCTAAACATTGCGAAATGATGTTATTAAACTCTCTTCCAGAACACTCTATAATCGAGAGATTTTACAAAATGACTCTTGACCCTCAATATTTAGAGCGATATAAATACTTATTGGATATAGCAGATAAAAAAGGAGTCGATATTGAGTATAAAAAAGTTGAAGTACCATTAGCTTTGTGGGGAAAAACAAAAAATGATGCTAATCAAGAAAAGGAATTAGTTCAGTTTTTAGAGGTTAACAAGCCTCAAACAATAGTATTTTTAGATGGAATAACTGACCCACATAATGCCGGGGCATGCTTGAGATCTATTTATTGCTCTGGTATATCTACTGTAATAATACCAAGAAATAATACCGCTCCTATGAACTCAACTGTTGTAAAGACATCAGGTGGGACTATGCCATTTATAAATATTTTTACTATAAATAACTTTAAGAGAGCTTTGTCACAAGCTAAGAGTTTAAGCTATTGGTTATATGGAGCAGATGTTGGGGAGGACTCTGTCAGTTTATTTGATATAGAGTTTAATACTCCTACTGCTCTAATAATGGGCTCTGAAGGCAATGGAATAAAAAAACAGATAAAAGATAGCTGCGATGTTCTTGTCAAGATACCTCAGGTAAGTCATAATATTATAGATAGCTTAAATGTATCTGTAGCAACAGGAATTATAGCTATGGAAATATACAAACAGAATACTATGAAATAGAACACATTATAAATCATAGCTTAAGTAATAATTTGACAAATTAACTAATCTTAAAATGAGCTAATTGCATAGGTATTTTATGAAAGATAATCCTTTTATGGGAGGTAAAAGAACATTATTTAAAGCAAGTAAATTCGCTCTTGAGGGTATAATTTATGGCTATAAAAATGAGCAAGCTATTAGGCACGAAATTATTTTTATATTAGTGGCCATTCCTGTATCTATTTATCTATCTGAAACATGGATTGAAATGATGGCTTTGATTTTCCCGTGTTTTTTATTACTAGTAGTAGAATTACTTAATTCTGCGATTGAAGCGGCTATAGATAGAACTTCACAAGAGTATCACTATCTTTCTAAGATAGCAAAAGACTTAGGGGCTGCGGCGGTATTTATATGTGTTATATTTGTTGCAGTGGTTTGGTTAAGTAAAATAGCCTTTAGTATTATACCTTTTATATAGGTCTAAAGATGTCTTTGGGTTTAGTTTTATATTTATCAATTGTAGTTTTCTCTAATTATAGACTATGAAAACAAAAGAGCTTAAACTCACTACTTTGATATTAAAGTATTTAAAAGCTATGCTTTTGACTTTATTTTATTCTACAAAAAGATTCATAGAAACCGATAGTACTATTTATGCTTCATCTATGGTTTATGTGACGATTTTCTCTATAGTTCCTGTAGTTTTTATGTTGTTTTTTGTAATTTCATTTTTCCCTATATTTGAAGGGTGGGATGAGATATTACACAATATACTTGTAAATTACATGTTTGATAACTCCAGCTCTGTTATTATATCAAATGTAAACGAAATAGTACTTCAAGCTAGAAATACTTTGTCCATAGTAGGAGGCTTTATGCTTATAGTAAATATAGTCTGGGTAATAGCGAGGCTTGAAAAAGCTATGAATTTCATCTGGGGAATAAAAGCTCATAGACCTATATGGAAGTCATTTTTCATATATTTATTTGCTTTGTTATCTCTACCTCTTGTTTTAGTTACAGGTATTCTTACAAATGAGTGGCTTATACAGCAAAGCTCTTTTATATTAGAGCTATTTGATAGACTAACAAATAATTTTTTTCAAGTAGCTAAGCTCATTCAGCTAATATCATGGTTTTCTAATATATTTCTAGAAATACTTACATTTACGATACTATTTGTTTTACTGCCAAATGTAAAAGTATCTTGGAAGTATGGATTTATTTCAGGGGCCATGTTAATGTTATTACTCTCTGTGATACATTCAATGTTTTCTATTATAGTTAATAGTTTCACCAATTATCAATTTCTGTATGGAGCTTTTGCTGCGTTACCTATATTGCTTTTTTGGCTTTATTTACTCTGGTGTATTGTATTGTGGTGTGCGAGTTTAAACTATACATTAGAAAAGCAATGGAATGAAATGATACAGAGCACATAAAAAAGACTTTAATATGTCACTAAAAAAAAATAACGCTAAAAAATCCTCAGAAGTTAAAAAATCAAAATATAGTGCATCAGCCTTATCAAAAGCTGAATTACTAGCTTCAAAACAAAATAAGCTGGATATGAACTACTTGCTAAAGTGGCACTATGGATTATGGCAGTCGGTTACCAATAGATTGGATAATCTATCTCATTCATGCTTATTTTATGGTATCAAAGGCATAGCTAAAGCAGATTTTGTTGGGTATTTAACTAAGAGAATGCTCTGCTCTGAACCTAAAAATAACCTATATTGTAATAATTGCTTAAGCTGTAGCGCATTTGATAATAATGAGCATTTAGATTTGCTATGTATATTAGGCAGAAAAGATGTTATAAAAATTGATGATATCCGACAAATAAGTGAATTTGTAAACTTAACTACAAATATATCTGATAGAAAAATAATTATTATTGAAGAGGCTCAAAATATAACAATTCAGGCAGCCAATGCACTATTAAAGAGCTTAGAAGAGCCGCCAGAAAAATGTTACTTTTTTTTAACCAGCTCATATCAGATGCAAATACTACCAACCATTCGCAGTAGGTGTACGCAGATATTTATGAGCCATCCTGACTACAATAGCTCTTTAGAGTTCTTAAAAGAACAAGTAGTCCAAAATAAGGCAACTTATCTCAAAGAGTCATTAAACTTATCACAAGGAGCGCCCTTAAAAGCGCTTGATTTGATACAAAATGATACAATAGTGATATTAAATAGATTAGTAGATACTATAGGACAAATTATATTGAAAAAAACTCCTTACACATTTAAGGATGATTTAATAAAAGATGATCCATTTGTATTTATAGATATATTTCTATCTCTGATTAATAATGTCTTAAAGATAAAGCTATTAAATAACTATAATGGTTTAGAGCATAATGAATCCAATAAGAAATTGTATTTTATTGCTAATCAGTTAAGCATAAGCTTAATATTTTTATCTTACGATGAGCTTATTGACTTAAAAAGGCTAATTGTTGCGAATATTGCCGTAAATACTAAGATGAGTATCGAACGAATTTTATCTAGATTTTATGGAATATACGAAAAAAAGGCTATTGTGTAGGACGTTTTGTAACTTAGGAAAATATAAAAATGCAAATAACTTTTTATACAGATGGTGGATGTAGAGGTAATCCCGGTATAGGTGGCTGGGGAGTTGTACTTATAGTCGAAGGGAAAAATATTGGTACATACAGCGGTTATAGTGAGGAAGAAACCACGAATAATAAAATGGAGCTCACCGCTGGCATAGAAGCTCTTAAATTACTATATAGTGATGCTAAGCTAAAAAGGATATTTTTATCTACAGAAAGCACTCCATCTGATGCAGAAATAAGAATTATAAGTGATAGTGCATACTTAGCTAATGGAATGACGCAATGGAGGTTTGCTTGGGAAAAAAATAACTGGAAAACAAAAGACAGGAAGCGTGTTAAAAATAGAGATTTATGGGAACAGCTTGTAGAGTTTAACAAGAAGCTAAATATTCAATGGGAATGGGTAAAAGGTCATGGAGTTAGTGATCTAAACAAGCTGGCAGATAGATTGGCTAATGAAGCGATGGATAGCTATAAAATAAGAAGAGATAGACTAAAGGAAAGTAGAAAGGATAATGTTTCAATACAAAATACTTTGTTTTAATATTGGTTTTTATAATGATGATATAATATAGGTATATTTGTCATATATTTTTTTCAACAATATGAAAAAACATGTATAAAATAAAAAAATGTTTATATAAATAATATATGTCATATATCATGTTATGTAGTTTTTTGGTGAATATATGAGAATAGAAAAGGATTTTTTAGGTCAAGTTGAGGTACCTAACGATGTTTATTATGGTGTTCAAACCATTAGAGCTTTACAAAATTTCAATGTCACTGGTTTAAAATTAGGTAAATATCCAAATTTACCTAGAGCATTTGCTATGGTGAAATGGTCAGCAACTAAGGCAAATAAATCATTAGGGCTGGTTTATCCTGATGTGGCTGATGCTATTTGTCAGGCTTGCGAAGAAATAATTGAAGGGAATCTGCACAATAACTTTGTGGTAGATATGATACAAGGTGGAGCTGGAACTTCTACGAATATGAATGCAAATGAAGTTATAGCAAATAGAGCCTTAGAGATTTTAGGTAAAAATAGAGGAGAATATGAATTCTGTCATCCAAATGATGATGTAAACTGTTCTCAGTCTACCAATGATGTTTATCCCACAGCAGTCAAAATAGCTATAGTTTTTATTTGTCATGATTTAATTGACGAGCTAAAGCAAGCTATCAAATCCTTTAGAAATAAAGGAAGAGAATTTCAAAATATTATAAAAATGGGGCGAACACAACTACAAGATGCTGTACCTATGACATTAGGGCAAGAATTTGAAGCTTTTGCGGCTACCTTGGAAGAGGAAATTAAAAGAATAAATACAAATATAAGCCTATTTCATGAAGTAAATATGGGAGCAACTGCTATAGGGACTGGGATAACAGCTGATCCAAGGTATTCAGATCTGTGTATTAATTACTTATCTGAAATTACAGGCCTAGAGATAGTCAAAGCAGCTAATTTCATAGAAGCAACATCTGATACAGGTGCATTTATAATGGTATCCTCAGCTTTGAAAAGACTATCCATAAAATTAAGTAAAATATCAAGTGACTTAAGACTATTATCTTCTGGACCTAGATGTGGCATTAATGAAATTAATCTACCTCCTCTACAGCCTGGCTCGACTATCATGCCAGGAAAAGTTAACCCTGTTATACCCGAGCTTATAAATCAAATTTGCTATAGAGTCATAGGAAATGACTTAACAGTTACACTTGCTGCAGAAGCAGGACAATTACAGCTCAATGTTATGGAGCCTGTGATTGTTTATGCTATTATTGAATCAGCTAAGATGTTAGACAATGGCATGGAAACATTGAGAAAACTTTGCGTAGACGGCATCACAGCAAATGCAGAACATGCAGAAGACATGGTGAGAAATTCTATAGGCATAGTTACTGCTCTTAAGTCGTCATTAGGATACGATATTTCTGCATCTTTGGCCAAAGAAGCCCTTAAAACAAATAACAGCATATATAATTTAGTATTAGAGAAAAGCTTGATGTCTCAAGAAGAACTTGATAAAGCTCTATCTCCTAGCAATATGACTCAACCTATCCCTTTGCCTAAAAAGAAGCCTAGAGAGTAATAAATTTAGGTAAGGCAAAGATATTTTGTTAATCATTTATAGTTAATTATTTATAAATATATCAGTTAATAACTAGATAAACAAATGACTAAATAATTATGAAAAAACTAAAAAATAGTACTTATGCAATAGCTATCACTTTATTTGGAATTTTGGGTGTTTGTAAATCAACAATTGCAAGTCAAGGTAATATTATTTTAGCTAATGAGTGTAATCAATCTGCTTGCCTAGAGATGAATTTCGATATCTCCCTTTCATCTGATATATCAAGTATATTAGTTAACGAAGATATTACAACTAGAGGATACGCAACATATACACTAAAGCTAAAAGGTAGTCTGAATAATAGCGAAGAAGATATACATGAGATAATATTTGAAAGTTATAAAGGCGGTATGAACTGTAGTGAATTTGGGGTAGCTAATGTTGCCGTAAAGGGCTATAGTTTAGCAGGAAATCCTATACTTATGACAAGTAAGGGGGCTTTAGAACTGACAGATACAAATGTACAAATAGGGTGTAAAGATTGTTTAGGTATAATCAAAGAAAATAGCGATGTGGTGGAAAGCTTTGATACTCCACACTTTGATCTTAGGAGAGTAAAGCTAGATCCATTTAGCTTTGCTTTGAGCTCAGAAGGAAGTTTATTTATAAGAAAAGACTCAGAGGAATGTATTTTATTTAATAGTAAAGGCAACTTCACCTTAGCAGATAACTCTAGATGCGAGATAGTTAATGAAGCTACCATTTTACCATACAAAAAGCACGGTCAGATTAAGATAACTTTTCCCAGCATACAAGGGCTTAATATAATTCTACTAAACCAAAGCTGTAGTTAGTAGTAAAATTTTTATCTAAAATTTAAAGGTTGACTTTTAATCACTTAGGATATAGCTCGTATAGTAACTTTTTTACATCAAAATAATTAGGATTTTAAAAAGTATATAGAATTGGCTCTTATTAATTGTAAGTAAGCGCAAATAAATATATCATTAAACTATAATTCAATTAAAACTACTTTTCTTTCAAAACTGTAATTCAGGAGTTATGAAATAATAACATTTATCATCTTCGAAAATGATTAGGAATATATACACTTATGATATACATTCTTGCTGTAGTATGTGATTAGTAGTGCAGTTATAAATGCTTAAATGGTTATTCCAGGCGCAACCTGTATCTAGTCCTATATAATTTTCTTTGTCGGTTTTTCCATTAAGAGCAGCCCAATGCCCAAATATAATTTTATACCCATCATTTAGATCTAGTTTACTATCTAATATATACTCATCTCGCAAGATAAACCATGGAACTAGAGTTTTATCAGAGCTTTTTTTATTCAAAACTAATTTAACAGATGCTTTCTCTTCTATATTTGGTTTGACAAGTCTCATTCTTGTCATGCTATTTATGATAAATCTAACTCTATTAAAATAATTAATTTTTTGACTTTGTTTTGCCTCTGACCATGAGTCAGGCATATCTCCATATAAATTATTCATTAAATCACGGCAACCATCTTCATTAGATAATAATTTTGATACTTCTTTTGAAAAACATATAGCTTCTTTGATACTCCAAATGGGATATATGCCTGCATGAACTATGATAGCATTGTATTCTTTAAGCTCAATAATAAGCTCTTGAGAACATAGCCAGTTTAATAATTCTTCTCCATCTGGCTTAGATAATATATCTTTTCCAATTTTTAACATATCAGAAGACTCATTTTCCAGCACATAAGGAGCATACTTAGATAAGGGTAGCAAAAAATCGTGATTTCCCCATACGCTAAATGTGTTTTTATTATTGACGAAAAATCGTAAAACCTCTAAAGAAAACTTTCCTCTATTTATTAAATCTCCGACTGAAATCAGCTTGTCAGTATCACTAAACCTAATTCTTTCAAGCAGTTTCATTAATGTAAAATAACTTCCGTGTATATCTCCAACTATGTAAGTTGTCATAAAAAGCTAATGATAAGATTAGTTTAGAATGTTTGGAATAGATAAAGTTGTAGGATTTGTCTCTATCTTAAATGTCTTTTGCCTTTGTATGTATAAGAACTCATATATAGTTATAATTGAGCCGATAGGCGTAGGAAGTTTTATTTTTGTACTATTTTGATATGTATCCTTTGGTCCAACTATTACATTATCCGATTGTAGCTTATTTTGTATATCAGTTATTTTTCCATTAGCATCTGTTGCCTTAAATGACATATGAACTAGTTTTAATGGTAGTGAGGTTTTATTTACTAAGGTTATTTTGTATAGAAATATAAAAATATTATCATTAGGCTCAGAGCTTTGAGGTAAGTATCTTGAATCTTCCATCAATTCTATTTCTAGTAACTTACTTTTTTCTTTATTATTTGTTGTCATTATGCTGATTTTTATTTCTTATAATTTATATTTTAGTTATATTTTACAAAAAAAAGAGCAGATTAAATCTGCTCTTTTCTATGAGGTTTAGTGTTTTTTAAAACTCTTGTTCCCATCCCCATTGGGTCATTGTGGTATTTATCCATTCATTTTTGGCAGCTCTTAGAGCATCTACATCAATTCCAAGATAAGCTTGAGCTTTTTCTTTAGTTGAGACATCTGGGTACTCCATTGGCCAACCATTTAATGATGTCAGGATAGTTTGCAACTCAGAACGAGCTTTTTGCATTCTATCTATACCTTGAGCTAATATTCTCAAAGCTTCATCAGTAGCGTGAAAGTATACACCATGGCTAGCAGACACATTATCCCATTCCCATTGTGCTGTTACTAAACCATACACAGCACTTTCTAATTGTTCATCAGTCGCTCCAAGCTCTCTTGCTCTCCCTACTTCAAAATGTCCTTTGATTAGTTGATCTTCTAAATTAGACTTAGTGTCTAATACTGCTTTTTTCTTCTGTTCAAGAACACTTATGAAGTAGCCTGTTTCTTTTCTATGACAAGTTTGACAAGTGTTTGCTATATTATTTAAAGGGCTTTGTACTTTGTGATCAGTGAATTTTCTACCTCCTTCTACACTATAAGGCATATGACAATCTACACAGGCAACATCATTTTTAGCGTGTATACCTAGTTCAAATATCTCATAGTCAGGATGTTGAGACTTCCACATACGTGCACCGCTGATTTGGTGAGTCCAGTCTCTCTTAGTGAATCTAGATTCATTATGCTGTTGCATTTCTTCAACTGTTCTTCCTTGTGTCCATGGGAATACTAAATATGCTCCTTCTGAGAAATAGTATTCTACGTGACATTGTGCGCAAACAAGACTTCTTTTTTCTTGATGACTAAGTTTAGTGTGGTCTCTACCTTGAGCAGCTAATGCTTCTTGTAGAGCAGGTCTTGTGATAACAAGCTCCATAGTGTTGCTGTCATGACAGTCAGCGCAACCGATAGAGAAATTTATTTCTTCACCTAACTCTGCCCATGTGCTAGAGTAAAATCCTGCAGGAGTGAGCTCATCCATAAGGCGAGGTACATCTGAGCTTTTACATGTCCAGCATGTTCCTGGCATTGGGCCATCTGTTTTTTCTTGAGGTGTACCAGTTCTTAAGATATTATGAATATCCGTTACTGCATATTGGTGTCCTCTCGGTGAATTATAATCTCTTGAGAAGGCATAACCTGCAAATAATATTACATTTGCTGGGCTAACCTCTAAATTGTCAGAGTGCTCAACAATTTGATCAGTTCTTTTCCATGATTCATATTGTTGAGGGTAAAATCTTCCCCATTCACTGCTATCTGGCTCTAACGGTGCGATAGCTCCATCTTCGGGTAGTACAAATCTCAGATCACTTTCTGTTTGCCGCACAGAAACGCTTACTACTAGCATAAGTAATAAAGCTGTTACTAGAGCAGTTGCTACGATAACTATAGTGAGTGTTTTTTTATTTATTTTTTCCATTTTAGTTGCCTCCATTGTAAAACATAAAACTTTTAAAGCTGAGTTGTTTTTTGTTAATTATTACCCGATATTCCTATAAATTGGTTAATAGTGCCTAAACCACGTACTACACCGTGAGGTGTTACTTCATGACATAAACTGCAATTTCTTCCTCTGTCTATATCGTGGTCGATATCACTATTAATAGCATCCATGTTAGATAAGATACGACTATGACAGTCCTTACAATTCTGTTGTATAATCTCTCTACTCTCTGCCGTTGCTTCCATGACTCTTGGATAGTTATTCAAAGTAAAAGATTCTGAGTGAGAATAGCCACTTTTAAATTTATACCAGCCATAGTAAAATAAATTATCTTCTGCCTTGGGCATATGGCAAGAAACGCAAGTAGTATCTCTAGCATGAGAAGACTTTCTCCAGCTGTCGTAATAAGGTTCCATTACATGGCAGTTTATACAAGTCTCTGAAGAGGAGCCTAAATAGCTAAATGCTTTAGATGCATATAATAAATAGGCTGATACAATTATGAAAGCTGTAACTACGACAGTGAACGAATATATTAAAGTTTTTTTGTTCATCATATAGCCTTTTAAAGTAACTGATAAAAATAATTCCACAAGAAAGATGAATATTATATATTATATTTGTGATAATATATAATATACTTAAAACAAAGGAGCATGACTACAAACATAAACAAAATATATTTGATAAATTAATTCAAAAGTATTGACTTAGAATTTACATTTACTATCCAATATATTCAGTTATAAATCTTCAGTCCCTGATATTATCGAAATAATTTAGATAAAAGTCAATACGTAAATTCATGTAAATAAAAAAAAATCTAATTTTAGAAGAAGTTAAGAATATATAGTTATTTTATTATATATACTGTATCTTTATTCTGTAATTAATAAGGACTTATGAAAATTAAGCAAATAAGATATCATCGCCAAAACGGCATTTTAGACTTTGTATTTGACACCAGTGCAAGTAGTCCTTGTAGCTTAAGTGCCGAATATTTAAGAGTTTTTTCCCCTTCGGCTGAATTGCATAGACATTCAGCAAATAGAAAACTAGAATATGGGAAAAAAAATATTAAGATAACTAGTATAGAAAAGGTTGGAAATTATGCTATCAAGCTAATTTTTACTGATGGACACTCCACTGGTATATATTCTTGGGATTATATATATAATCTGTGTAAAAATAAGGATATAAATTGGCTCCAGTACTTAAAAGATTTGGAAAATAATGGTTTAAGTAGAGAAAGTGCCGAGCCCAAACTGAATATTATAGCTAAAAGCTCGGATGACCTATAATAAAGCCCTTGGATAATGAAAAGGCAAATTTATCTTGATAATCTTTTGAGCTATTTAGGCAATCAAGGTATCTATGTAGCTCAACAAATCGCTTTTCATATCTTCAAAAAATGGGTTCCATAAGAGCATATTAAAATATTTCATACCGTCTCTTTCTTGTCCCCATGCACCAAACCAAATATCCTTTTTTTCGTTATCATCACATATTGGTGTAACAGAAGGCCTACCAAAAATATTTCTTTCAATATTTGGTATACAGTCTTCAAAAATTGCCTCTTTCCCAAGAAGTTGATTTTTAGGATCGTACATTATGCTAGTGTGAGATAGATTGATAATTTGCTCATCCGGTATAGAAGATTTAATGACCTTGATTCTACTATCCTCAAACTCAAGCTCATTTTCTGAGTATAAGATAAATCGGTTATTTTTATTAATGAGGTTACTTGTAAATAAATTAGTAAACTCAGGTATATCTATTACACTATCTTCATAAGATGCAACTACAAAAACTGGCTTTTCATATTGAGTATTTTTTATCGATTCATATGAACGACTTGCAGAGTCAAAATAAGATATAAGAGCTCTGTATGGTACAGATGTGTATTTAATTTTATTTTGGTTAAGTTCTATAGAACTGCCAATAGGAGCCCATTTAGAAAATAAGTTTATTATTTTAAGTGCCCATTTTCCATTGACTTCAGGTATGGGAGCAGGCGAAAACAGGAATAAAGCTTCAACATTTTCATAATTATTTTCTATATCGAGCGTAGTTATTATATTAGCACCAGTAGAAAAGCCACCTAGATAAAGTATATCTATTTCTTTAGAAAATTTTTCTATATGTTTGTGTGTATAGTCCTCCCACTCTTGATATGACGCATCTAGAAGGGCACCTGGATTTGTGCCATGACCTGGTAAAACTATAGCTCTAACCTCTATATTCTTGCTTGCGAAAATTTTTGATATGTCGCTAAACGAATAGGGAGAATCTCTTAGTCCATGAACTAGTAAGATACCTATTTTTTCTCCTGTATTTTCTATTATAAAAGGAGAGTTATAACTTACTTCAGCCTCTGGTGAATCACTTACAGGAACTCTAACCTCAGATATCCATTTGCTATACTCTTGTGCATAATCCGCAAAACTAGAAAAATCCTCTAATCTGGGAGGTTCGCTATCTATATCCATATATCTATCGCCACTTAGGCTAACACAAGAATATTGTGTAAGTGTAAAGGCTATAATAAAAATCAAATGGTTTATAATTCTCATAAGGCTATATACTAGTTTTATACTTCAAATTTAGTAAAATTGATTTTACTACCCATAGCGTCAATAATAAAGTTATCTTTCTTTCCGTTAACTATCCACATTTCTATTTTATTTTTTTTACAGATTTTAGCTGCCTCTATTTTAGAATACATTCCGCCTGTACCTAAATCAGACTCCAAATCTGTAATATAACCATAAACGTCACTTAGGTCAGATACTACAGGAATAAGGCTAGCTTTATCGTTTATATGAGGGTTTTTATCATATAAACCATCTATGTCAGATATAAGTATAAGTAGCTTTGGTTTAAGTATAGATGCAACAAGAGCGGATAGCTTATCGTTATCTCCTAAGACTATTTCTTCTATGGCGATAGTATCATTTTCATTTATTATCGGGATATAGCTATGCTCTAGTAGTTTAAGAATTGTTTGTTTTGTATTTATAATTGCGCTTGGATTTTCAAAATCCCTATAAGTCATAAGGCACTGGGCAACTTTTAGGTCGAAGTTATTAAAAACCTTATCATAAATATTGAGTAACTTAGGTTGTCCTATAGCAGCCATTGCCTGCTTTGAGTCAACATTCTTATTATATCCATCCAAGTCTATAAATTGTTTTGCACTCGCTATTGCGCCAGATGAGACGAGTACTATATCAAAGTCTTTTTTTAATTCTAAGCATTGCTTTGCAATTTCCTCTATTTTTCCATAGGAAATGCGTTTTCCTCCCTTAGTTAGAGTTGATGTACCTATTTTTATAACTATTTTTTCTTTCATATTTTTTCTAGATAACAAAAAAACAATATTTATCTATTTTGTTTTTATAAAAAGAATGATTCTATTCTCTTATTTGACCATTACCATGGATAAACCATTTATTTGTTACCAATTGATTTACTCCTATGGGACCTCTAAAGTGGAGCTTTTGCGTACTTATAGCAAGTTCGGCTCCAAATCCAAATTGCCCACCATCTGTAAATCTAGTAGATACATTATGATATACAGCGCAACAATCAACTTCTTTTTGAAATTTATATGCATTCTCTTTATTATTTGATATTATCGTAGCAGAGTGGTTTCCTGAGTATTTGTTAATCATGTATATTGCATCTTGTAAGCTATTTACTTTCTTAAGTAGTATTTTTGAGCTCAGGAACTCTTCTTTTAACACTTCTTCGCTTTTATACATTGTCACCTCAAGGCTTAGCTTAGATATATTTTCATCCGCAAGGACTTCGATACTTTCTATCTTCATTTTCTTTATGAGCTCAATTATATTTTCTTTAGGTACATTGTGATGAATCAATACTTTATCTAGAGCATTGCATACACTTACTCTAGATTTTCCGTTTAATATGATTTTACTTGCCATATCAAAATCAGATTCATCATCTATGTATAGAAAATTATTACCTCTACCGCTTATGATAATAGGTATTTGTGTATTTTGTTTTACAAAGTCTATAAGTTTATCTCCACCTCTTGGAATAATGATATCCACATTTAGACTATTGTTTTTTATTATTTTTTGAATTTTTTCTCTATCTATATCTAAATATGTGATTGTATCCTCTGGCAAATTTTGCTCTGTAAGCGCTTCTTTCCAAATTTTCATAAGAGCTAAATTGCTTTTTCTTGCTTCTTTTCCTCCCTTTAACATTATTTTATTTCCAGCCTTAAATGCCATTATAGATGCTTCTACAGTTACATCCGGCCTAGATTCATATATTATCAGTATATTACCAAATGGAACCAATTTATTTTCAATCTTCATTCCATTAGGATGGATATATGAGTATAAGACCACGCCTTCTGGATCATCTAAGCTGATAGTTTGCTCCACAGAATTAATCATTTCATCTATTTTGGTATCATTAATTTTTAGTCTATCTAGCATTGCATTATCTATATCAGAGCACGAGCTAATATCAATTTTGTTTGCATCTAATATTGTTTGTCTATTTTTCTCTATAAGCTTTGCCAGGGAGCTTAATACTTTGTTTTTTAGCATATCTTTCTCATTATACTGAATCTTCTATTAGAGTATGAAAAATTCTTAATTTTCTAAAGAGTTCTCTGATATATCTTTTGGAATCTCTTTAGTGTTTCTTATTCCCAATGTTTTTATATTTTGAGCTTTGGATACTATATTACCTCTTCCTGATGTTAATAATTTATACGAGCTTTCATAAGATTCTTGTAGTTTCCTAGCGTTATAGCCTATTTTCTCAAAAGTATCTATAAACGAGACTAGTTTATCATATAGTTTTCCTGTTTCAGAGGCTATTTTTTCTGCATTTTTACTTTGTTTTTCTAATCTCCAAAGATTTTCTATTAGCCTTAGAGTTGTTATAAGAGTTGTAGGGCCTACTATAGCAATTTTATGCCTTAGTAATGCTTCATTAAAAAGATGTAGCTCACGCTCACAAATTGCTAAAAAAGCTGATTCAAGAGGAATAAACATAAGGATAAAATCTAATGTATTTTTTCCCGGTATATTTTGATAACTTTTCGATGATAAACCTTTTATGTGATGTTCTACAGAGCTTCTAAACTTTTTCCATAAAGTATCATCTTGTGTCTGACTTGAGCGCGAACTATCCATTTCTATAAATGAGTTAAGAGTAACTTTTGAATCAATTATGATGTCTCTTTGGTTTGGCAGGTGTATAATTGCATCAGGAATTTTATCATTCTCTCCATCACTAAATTTACTTTGTAATTCATATTCATATCCTTCTCTTAGTCCAGAATTTTCCATGATTATTTTAAGATGCATCTCTCCCCAAGAGCCTTGTTTCTTCTTATCTCCTTTCAATGCTTGTGTTAAATCTTTGGCTTCTTGACTAATTGTATTAGTTTGCTCGCCTAAATTTTTTATTTGTTGTAATAATGAGCTTTCAGTTTTAGTTCTTTCTGTGTGAAATTCATTTATATGCTTTTTTACATTTTCTAATTCTTTAGAGATATTTTCTTTTACAGGGTTAATCATTCCACTGAAAAAATATTGGCTATCTTCCTTAAATTGGCTAGTTTCTTTAGAGATAATATCTTTAGATATTATCTTAAATTGGTTAGTCATTTCTTCCTTTATAGACTTTAAGTTATCTATCTGTTCCTGATAGTTTTTTTCTCTTTCTTTATATTGAACCTTAGTCTTTTCTATTTCGGCTTTTGCTTTTGATAGCTCATCATCACTTATTTTGATCTTATCTTCTTGTTGCTTTAGTTGCTGCTCGTTTTTATATATCTGCTCTTTTAATAACTCTAATTCTTTTTTGGATAGTTCAAAAAATATTTTATTTTGCCAAGAGTAATATAACGTATAAATAAAAATGCATATAAGTATAAGTAGCGTAATTGCCAGTATTATTTCAAGGCTTGTCATTTTGGTTTTAGTATAAATTACTTATATATTTTTTAAGATATGGTTTGTTTTAAGAGTTTGACAAAACCATGAATATCATCTTCTGTTGTATCAAATGAACACATCCACCGTACTTCAGATATTTTTTCATTCCAGATATAAAATGGGTATGATTCTTGTAACTTTGAAATATATCTTTTAGGTACTATAGCAAATACAGCATTTGCTTGCACTTTTTGTGTGATTTTTATATTTGTATTTTTCTGTACTTCATCTGCTAGGAGTTTCGCCATTTTATTTGCGTGTTTTGCATTATCTAGCCATAAATTAGCTGACAAAAACTCTTCGAATTGTGCAGCAATAAATCTCATTTTCGATGCAAGTTGCATTCCTTGTTTGCGTATAAATAGGAAGTTTCGAGATATTTTTTTATCAGCAAAAATAACAGCCTCACCACATAATAGACCGTTTTTTGTGCCACCAAATGATATAGCATCTACTCCCAAATCAAAAGTAAATTCTTTAAATGACTTATTCAAAGATGCGGCAGCGTTCGAGATACGAGCACCATCGAGATGTAAAAACATATTATTAGCATGTGCATAATTGGCAAGCTCTTTTATTTCCTGTGGAGAATATAGTGTGCCAATCTCTGTAGGCTGTGTGATTGAAATAATTTTTGGTTGGGCATGATGTGGATTGCCAAATCCAAATATATGAGGCTTTATACTTTCTACATTTAATTTGCCATCATCGGTTGCAATCGCAATCAATTTACACCCTGTAAACTTCTCTGGAGCACAACATTCATCTAAGTTTATATGTGATGATTCAGTACATATTATAGAATTAAAAGAGTCACTCAAAGCTTTTAGTACTAGAACATTTGCACCTGTCCCATTATAGACAAAATATATATCAGAGTTTTCTCCAAAATGTTTCTTAAATATTTCTATAGCTTTTAGAGTGTATGGGTCATTTCCATATCCTAGTGTATGCCCTATATTTGATTTTTGTATAGCTTCAAGTATTTTAGAGTGTACTCCTGAGCAATTATCACTAGCGAAACCTTTTATTTTTTTCATAATATCAACTTAAAAATAAATATTAGTATTGAATAATGTAATCATATTATTATAAATTAAAATATATTTAATCATAAAAAAAGTTATATCTATTATATCTATCAAAATTTTAATTCTGAGTAACTACTTTACTTGTAGTTTTAATCTAAAAACAAACTTAAAGAGTGAAAAATATGAATTATTACTATACGCATATACGCAAAACAGCGCAAAGTGACTTAATTATGATGCAAAATATAGGGCGACGAACTATAGATAGCTCTTATCGTTTATTTATCGGTGATGAAGGTGTAGACTGGTATATAAATAGTGGCAAATGTGATAAAGAAATCACTAAATATCTTACCAATAGTGATATTTTATTAATGAATGATAAAATAGTGGCAATGGCCATCTACTGTCATCTACTTTTCTACTTTGATGATTTTATTCACTTGATGATGGTAGATTTTAAGTTACAACATAGAAGGCTAGGAACTAAATTATTGCAACACACAGAATTACAACTAAAAAAAGCAAGCTATGAATTTTTATCAGAAGCATGACTGAAAAGTAGTAAAATCAAAAAAAGATAGTCAACCAGGGGTAACCAAAACATTTTTGGAGAAAAATTTTAACTAGTTAGAAATAACAACAAAATAACGTCTAAAATATTAAATTATATGAAAATAATAGATTTAAGCAAGACCATAAAATACAACAAACAAGATCCATATTTTATGCAAGTTAAAGTTAAACATAGACCTCACAAAAGAGCTGGATTACTTATTAGATTGCTTGGCTTACCGAGTAAATTATTTCCTAAGGGCTTTTTAGGTTGGGCTGATGATGTAATAACTAAAATGGGTGTACACTCAACTACTCACATAGATGCACCATGGCACTATTCATCTACATGCAATGGTGAAAAATCTAAAACCATAGACGAAATGCCACTGGATCTTTGTTTTGCTCAAGGAATAGTGATTAATATGGAACATAAAGCTGACTTTGATCCAATTACACCTGAAGATATAAAGAATTTTTAAAAAAAGGAAAATCTAACTATAACACCAAATATGATAGTACTTATTAGAACAGGCAGAGATAAGCTAAATGGGACTAAGGATTTTCCGTATAAAGGTACTGGCATGAGCGCTAAAGCTACTGAATGGCTGATAAAACAAGGAATAAAGGTTATGGGGATAGATTCTTGGGGCTGGGATTTACCATTACCTTATATGATAGAACAAGCTAAAAAGACTAACAACCCTGAATTATTTTGGGAAGCGCATCTAGTAGGTAAATATCAGGAATATTATCATATGGAGCAATTAGTCGGCTTGGATAAATTACCATATTCCGGCTTTAAAGTTGCAGTGTTTCCACTAAAAATAGAGGGAGCTTCAGCTGCACCAGCTAGAGTTGTTGCTATAATATAGTTATCAAAAATATAGTAGTTATAAAAATTATACTGTAGAAGGCCAAATTTAAACGAACTTAATAAATAATAGATTGTATGATAGATACAATCTATTATTTATTTTATTTTCTGGTACCAATTAACAACATAAAAAAACAATTTAGATGCACTATAAACTTATTTTACTTTTAGTATTTGCACTAAATAGCCTATGTGATGATCGTGTATTTGGGGAGCTTTTAGATTTAGACAATGTATATCGTCAAGAGCTATATTTCTCACTTGATAACGCATTATACGCACAAAATATTGAAAATAAAAAAGTATATAATTTACAGCTACAGGGAAACTTTATACTTAATATTCTACCTGAGCAATCTGAGAGTGAAAAAGAGGTACAAGGCTTTTTTAAAACATCGATTCAAAGAATTGCATTATGGTTAAAAACTTCAATCCAAAATATTGTTGATTGGCTGTTTAGTGAGATTATCGACTGGCAGTTTAAAAATTATACTAAGTTACCAGGCTCATTAATAAAACTACAAAACTTACAACGCTTGGAATTATCAGATCATAAAGGACTGGATATACACCATGCTATCAGCATTTTAGCTCAGTTACCAGAACTTCAAGTTTTATCATTAACTGATATTTCAATACAAAGTTTACCTACAAGCATTAGTAATCTTAAACAGCTAAAAGAATTATACATAAAAGGAGCCAGGCTTAAGGCATTACCTAATAGCATTGGTCAGCTACCAAATCTACAAAGATTATCATTAGGCGGAGTCGATACAAACCAAGAAGACTGGTCTTATGAAAGAATAGAAAATATATTAACCCCTCTTGCTTCATCAAAGAATTTAGACGATCTGACCATAACTTTTATTAATTTTCTGCCAAACTCAGCTGAGCCCACCTCAGAGATTAAATTAAATAAAAATATCCAAGAGATAAGCTCATTGACTTCACTAAGGATTGCTTATACTAACTTAACCCAAGTACCAGTAGAATTATTTAATTTATCTGAATTAATAAGTTTGGATTTATCGAATAATCAAATAAAACAACTTCCCAGTCAAATTGAGCAATTACAAAAGCTACAATGGATTAACTTAGCAAAAAATAAATTAAGTCATTTACCAATCGAAGCTTTTAAAAATATGGCAAATTTGGATTACCTTATCCTGTCGAATAATCAATTTTCAACGAAAGAAATTGAACAAATAGAACAAGAACTGTCGCATCTCGAAGTGATTTATTAATTCCATATGACTATATACTGAAAAAATAACCCCTAATGAAGTATATTTGCCAAACAAAAGTGGTAAATAAGCTCTTCTTCTGTTCTCGAAAATCGCAAAAAACTTATAACTTTCACAAAACTTAAATAATAGTAAGGCAACTACATTTTTTTAAATGCTCTTATCAAAAGTCTATCTAATGAAATAGCTTGCATGGTATTCCAGTGTAGTGGGGACGACTGGGCAGAGATTAAACTTGCAATATATTCAGACGAAAGAGGAATACTGGCGAAGCCTTTGCTGGCATGAGCAAAATTTACATATAAATTTTGTAGATAACTTATTTGGGGTATTTTTGACCTGGATTGTTTGCGCTTTTGTAGCTGTAATTGTTTGATTTTTGTTTTAGGCACGAGACCTACAAAAGGTGCTCTATCTATCGGCATACAACGAATGCCAACAAAACTATATAACTCATTTATATCCCAAGATATAGACTCTGGTATATTAGATAGCAAGTTTGCTAAATTTTGGTAATTATCCTTTTCACTGTGCGCAAGTGAATCTGTTCTTTGATGTGTAGCATTTAGTACGATTTTGTCTTTATTTTTGATGCAAGTTACATCTGGTGTCGTAAGAACTATATTGTCATCCATACTATCTATATTATAGTTAAATGATGTTGATTGACCACGCATAGGGTGTACATTTGTTATTAAATAAGGGTCTATATATGGTTCAATCAGGCTCATAACACCCATTGCGTTACATAGTACTACAGCGTCAAATAGATATGTTTTTACCTCAGATGTGATATTGTTTTGTGACTTTATTCTCCATAAACTTCCTTGTCTTTCTACAGATAAAACACTATTAGATAGGTGTAAAAATACATTATCCTTAAATATTTTTTGATCTTTTATTTCATCTACAAGAGAGGAAGTATTTGCTATGCCACTGTGCCAAATGGAGCCATCTTTATTTAAAAGTCCCTTAGATAACTTGTGCATAGTTTTTGAATGTACGTATTTATAAATTTGATTTGGTATTAACTTCGTATCACTCCATTTTTTATATCTGTTAGCTCTACTTTTAGAGTGATTTGCTATTTGCAATAGTTTAGTTGGTTGCCAAGATTTAAATTTACTATAATAGTGCTGTGCGAATAGATGCGACTGTAGATAAAACCTATCTTGCTCATTTAATTCTCCTGATATGCTTATATATAGTGAACAAAGTGGATTTCCGCTAGCTTCTTGTACTAAACCATCATTCTTTTCGAAAATTGTAACATTTTTATGTCTAATAGCGAGGGAGTTAGCAGTTATAGCTCCCGCTAATCCACCTCCAATTACTGCAATATTTTGAGCATTTGGATGTATTCTTTTTAGAATTAAGTATTTTTTATGGGGCAGTTTGGGTTTAGAAATATTTTTCTCAAGCTCTGATATTGAATTTTGCAAAATCTGGTTTTGATATGAAAAAACATTTCCATATAGCATTTCTCTTTTATTGCCAAAGCCTTTAGCTTTATGGACTTCAAATCCTGAGTTACTTAAATTATCTTGTAGCTGTTTCGATGAAGAAAAGGTTGCAAATGTAGCACCTGTATAGCTGATTAATGAAACTTTTCTTATAATACTTTCACTCCACATTTCAGGGTTTTTATTTGGAGCAAATCCGTCAAAATACCAAGCATTGACTTTCATTGAAAGTGAAGATAGTTCTTCTACATCTGAAAATAATAGAGTCAAAGTTAGATTATATTTTGGAAAAATTAACCTATGTACTCCATTTAGTTTTGGAGGATATTGTAGCGCAAAATCTTCTATGAAGCCTGAGTACAAACTATCCTTAAATACACCTTTTATGTATATTATAAGTTCTTCTATTTTGATAGGATGTTTTTCAACAGCTATGTAATCAAGCCATTCAAGTTTTGCTCTGCTTTCGCTGACATTTATATGGTTTACCCATCTAGCTGCCGTTGCAAAAAAATTAATACCATATCCAAAGCCTAACTCACCTATTGTAAAGTTAGTACGTCTATTTTGAGACGAGATGTTCTCCCATCTATCTATAAGGTTGTTATGGTTTATAAACACATACTCTGCTTCTTGTAATGGATTTTCGTGTGAATAAATATCATTATATTTATTAGAGTAAACTGTTCCATTTTCTTGTATAGAAACACTGGCACTTTCTAGCATTTCGATAGTATATGCCTTGTTATTTTTATTTTGAATTTTTTTTTGAATCATAACATAACAGAATATTTTATTAATATTGTTTAGACTTCATAACCCAAACTTCCTTTTTATCAAGAGACCTAGCAATAATAGCTATGCTTTGCACTTCTATATTTTCAAATATGCTTATCAGCATATTCCTTATTATATACTTATACTTTATCCAATTAGAAGCATCTGACATTCTTATATTAATGCCTATCTTAGTAGTATAAAATATTTCTTTAAATTTTGTTATTAGTTGAAGCATTAACGATATAGATAAAGCTACTTTCCAATAGCTTCTAGGCATTATATAAGACAATAGCCACGAAACAGCTATGCCTATTTCTATAGGGGAGCCTATATTTATTAATAATAAACTAAGTATAAATGTACAAAAAAGCTTAAAAGATAATAATAGTGTGCCATGACTTGCATTTATCTCTTGTGTACTATTATTTTCAAAAAGATAAGCTATAGTAAAGTCGACCAGTGACCAATAAATAATTAGCATAAAATATAATTTTATAAATGTTTTATTTTTTATTATGATTCTTTTTCCCTCTATCATAATAGATATTAAGGCTATAGCACCTATAACTATAAATGAAATATAGTTTAACATTTCATAAGAACTCCATAACATAAAACTCATAATGCTAGAAAATATTATGATAAGCCTTATATCCGATATTATTCGCTTTTTTTGAGCTAAGCTTTTTGTCTTAAACATAAATTGAACTGTAAAAATTAATAAAGGAGATTTCTAAAAGTTAGTTTTTTTCGATTTTTTATGAGAACAGAGGATAAGCCCATTTGTCGCCTTTCTGAAAACTTTGTTGACAAATATACTTTATTAGAGGTCATTTTCTAAAATTTTATCAGAATAAGTTCAATTGTTCCACCCAAATTACCTTTTTCCATAGTTATTTTACAGTTAATATATTTTAACCTCATCATTTTTTCATAACAAAAGAGATTATAAGTCAAATTGATTAATACAATAGTCCCTGATGACATATATGACAATTTGTATAAATGGAATGAAGAATTAATATTTTAATGCGTAGAGATGCAACTTATCGCTTCTCATAAACGTCTAATAAGTCATAAACACTTTAAGACGTGATGAATCGCATCTCTACGTATGAACTTATGAAAGGTCTAAATGGGAATTTTACAGATATTTGTTTATACAAAATAATCTATAGTTGAGATTCCTCCTGCCAATATAACAGGCTTCTGACCATCACCTAAATATACCTATGGGTTGTCATCATCATCTCCAAAATTCCAACCATCAAATACGTCTAAGTAGCATTATTACCATCCATGGCTTAATATGTGCCATCTTCGTTATCTATTATCGTATTTGCTCCTTCTGTTGGGTTAAATCCTGTTTCACTACCAGCACTAGTTGCTTTTCTACTTACACCTATATATCAATAACTTCCAGATGATTGCCCACTACGAAATTATACTATTAGATCTCCTATAAGTATAATACCTTCAACTTTCTTAATCCTAAAAGCAACCCACATACAACATTTCTTCCGGTTATATCTATATTCTCCACGCCTAATATTTGCTCATAAATTTATTTTTTTTATTTTGTATCCAATTTTGTCGTGAGTCTTACAACCATAAAATATCTCTCCATTTTTATTTGTATGTCTTTGATGTGTTTTATGTAGCTAAATTATAAATTGATTTATTGATAAACCAAATGTTTGATTTTTTTAGAACTCATTTCAAGTAATCAACTTATTTTTTAAATAATTTATAATTGACTTTTACCTTTTTTAGTGTACAATTTAGAAATGTTTTGTTTACTTTATTTGCCGCTTTAGTTAAGTGTTTTTTGTTTTTTACCTTTAAGAATTAATGGAGGATGTGTTTGCCACAGATAGAAATTAGACCCAATGAACCAGTCGAGATAGCTATTCGTAAATTTAAAAGAGCTTGTGAAAGAGCAGGAATAGGTGCTGATGTTAGAAAAAAAATATTTTATGAAAAGCCTGCCTGGGAACGTAAAAGAAAAAAGATAGCTGCTATAAAAAGAACAGACCGTGGTAAAAGAAGAATTACAGGAAGCGTAACGACATCTGCCAGAACTGGAGCAATGATAATAAATAAACCAAAAATTACAAACAGGTTTAACAGATACAATAATAATCCATATAGGTAAAAAATATAAAAAAAGTTTTTTATATTTACATATTTTAATATTCGAAAAAAAGGAGATCTATATAGTCTCCTTTTTTTATTTTAAACTAAAGTGATCGCATAAATCATTACTTATTTTATCAATTAAGGAGAAAGAAAATCCCTTCACTTCAAGAGCTTCTTTGAGCAAAAAATATATTCATTTTTAAAAATAACAATGAAACATTTTATATAGAAACAAGTGTGAAAGTTAATTATTTTACTATTTTCTAGGTGAAACTCCAGCAATACATTGTGTGACAGGAATAATGATCAAAAGCACCGGTATCTGTTTCTTTCATTCTCGTCATGCTTATTTGATTGATTTAGTATCTCAGTTATATTACTAAACTCAGCTATTCACTTATATTCAAAAGTAAATTAAAACACCTTTTTAGCCTATATTAAAGAACAAACAAACAACACCCAAGCACTCTATTTAGCCATGCAATTCAATTTAAACACTATATATAGTAAAATATTTTAAAAAAGCCATTGTTTATGTCATTATGTTTAGTATAATAATTTGTCAATAGCGCGACTGATTTTATAAAACAACAAATTTAATGATTAAATGAATAACTTAAAATATATGAGAACGTTAAATCCTTCTATAGTATTACAAGAAGTACCTGATGAAATATCCTTAGCTTTCTCAATAACTGGCTGTCCTTTACGTTGCCACGGGTGTCATAGTCCTCACTTGCGCAATCCTTTCTTAGGGCAGAGATTAGATAAAAACATATTCACTTACTGGCTTGAACGCTATAAAACATTAATTAGCTGTGTTCTTTTTATCGGTGGCGATCAATATGAAAATGAATTAATCCCACTACTTGATGAAACAAAAAAACAAAACTTAAAAACAGCCCTTTATACCGGCTTTACTTCAATTAGTGACTTAATTTATTCTAGATTGGATTTTTTAAAAATAGGACCATTTGTTAGTAAATTAGGTGGTTTAGACTCTCCTATAACTAATCAGGCCTTAATAAATACGAAAACCAATGAAAATCTAAATCATCGATTTATACTGACTACTTCATGAGCTTGTTTAGTAATAGTGTTTTTCATTCATTTGTCAAAACCTTGCATAACTTTTTTAACAATCATTGACAAAACATAGCCTTGTGAAAAATTTGTATATTTTCGACATTCTCTTAATTTACTAAAAGGAGACTTTATGAATTATTTGCTTTCTCCCGAGCAAATTGCAGATAAAAAAGAATTTATTCAACAATATCGACAAGCTATTAATGCCGCTAGTGGCTCTAAGGTTGATTCCAATGCCAATGTTACTCAGAAAAATTTAGCTACTTTAGAATCTGAACTGATGAAAGACTATATGATTCAGATTAACCGCCAATTACTATGTGATAAAATTTCTGAGCACTTTAGTGCACAGGATGCTCAAGAGTATCTTGATATGCTTGAAAATCATATCATCTATACTCATGATGAGACATCATTAAAACCCTATTGTGTATCCATCAGTATGTATCCTTTTCTACTTGATGGCTTAACTACACTGGGCGGAGAATCACAAGCTCCAAGGCATTTAGAAAGTTTCTGTGGTAGCTTCGTCAATCTTGTTTTTGCTATTAGCTCTCAATTTGCTGGAGCGCTTGCAACTGTGGAATTTTTAACTTACTTTGATCATTTTGCTGCTAAGGACTATGGAGATGATTATCTTGATAGTCACCCTGAAATAATTGCCAACCACTTTCAGCATGTAGTTTATTCGATTAATCAGCCTGCAGCAGCTCGTGGTTATCAAAGTGTTTTTTGGAATATAAGCATTTTTGATGAGTACTACTTTAATAGCTTATTTGAAAATTTCCGTTTTCCA
This sequence comes from Gammaproteobacteria bacterium Psp_hYS2021, assembly GCA_963455285.1. Taxonomy (GTDB): domain Bacteria; phylum Pseudomonadota; class Gammaproteobacteria. The sequence continues at coordinate 636,818 of OY734021.1, read as the reverse complement.
GATTTCATAGCACCTTCTTTTAAGCGAGTTTCTAAACTACAAAAATATTTTATGCATTGGTTTAACCAAGAACGCCTTAAAGCTATTCTTACATTTCCAGTAATCACTGCTGCTATGTTAAGTGAGAATGGCAAACCAAAAGACGAGCAATTTGCTGAGTTTTGTGCTCAAGAACTTTCTGAAGGTAATAGTTTCTTTATTTATCAATCCGATAGTGCTGATAGCCTGGCTTCTTGTTGTCGCCTTCGTAATGAAATGCTAGATAATACTTTTTCCTATTCTTTAGGCGCTGGTGGTATTGCTACCGGGTCAATTAATGTTATAACGCTGAATATCTCACGCATCATTCAAAAAAATCTTGATCTAAAGACAATTGTTGAAAAAGTGCAAAAATTTCAGGTCGCTTATCGTAAATTGATTGAAGAGTATTATCACGATGGATTATTACCTGTCTATAACGCGGGATTTATTGCTTTAGACAAACAGTTCTTAACTATTGGTGTTAATGGTCTTGTTGAAGCAGCTGAATCTCAAGGCTTAATGGCGAGTAATAACCCAGAATACATTGGTTTCATTCAAAAGACATTAAAAATCATATTTGACTGTAATAAAGTCGCATATAAGAAGTATGGTGTACGCTTTAATACAGAAATGGTTCCAGCAGAAAATTTAGGCGTAAAAAATGCAAAATGGGATACTAAAGATAATCTTTATGTTCCCCGTGAGTGTTACAATTCTTACTTTTATCCTGTTGAAAATGAACAAATTAATATTCTCGACAAAATGATTTTGCATGGTAAGGAAATTGTTGGTTTTTTAGATGGTGGATCAGCATTACATCTGAATTTAGAACAAAATGTTTCTCAAAAAGCTTTCTTAAAACTAATCTATAATGCATGTGCTCTAGGCTGTAACTACTTTACTTTTAATGTACGAATCACTCTATGCAACTCTTGCAATCACATAGATAAACGTACTTTGAGTTTATGTCCTGCTTGTAACAGTACAGACATCGACCATGCAACTCGCATTATTGGTTATCTCAAGCGTATTAGTGCATTTAGTGAAGTTCGTCAAGAAGAACATAATAAACGTCATTATCATACTTCTCTAGTTAAACAAGATAAACATAGTGAAAATAAAGAAGTAATTTTGCCATAAATATAACGTGAATAGAGCTATTCCATAACTAACAAAAAACAAAAGTCATTAGTTAGTAGCTTTATAACCAAACCGCATAACTTATATTAGCGAAGAGAAAGTAACTGTGTAAAAGCATTAGCATACCTCACTTGCTGAACGAGTGATGATAATGTTTTCGAATTAGTTTTTGGACTTGTTAACTTAAGCTCTAGAAGTGAGAATTGAGTGTACAAATAAACGAAGTAGCTTAGAGGTGCGAGATACGATGCTTTGAAAAATAGTTTTGTAAAAGACTATTTTTCAAAGGTGCCAAAAACTAGAAGAAAGACTAAAACGGTGGCATTTTCCCACCTGTCAACTGTCTCATCATATCCTTCATTTTGTCTTTATTCTTTAATTGCTTTGCTGCTTTATCCATATGTTTGGCACTTTTTAGCAGTTTATTTATATCACTTATATTTGTACCGGAGCCCTTAGTTATTCTTGCTTTCCTCGATGGCGAAAGTATATCAGGGAATTTTCTTTCTTGTGGTGTCATAGAGTCTATAATCGCAGCTGAGCGCTTAAACTCTTGATTCATATCTCCTCTTTGAGCTAATTTAGATGCTATATTATCTCCAAATGGTAATTTGTCTAAGATAGCTTCCATTCCACCCATATCTTTCATCTGATCAAGTTGCTTTCTATAGTCTTCCAGATTTAGCTGTCCGGACATAGCACGCTTGCCAATTCTTATGCTATCTTTCATATCTATATTCTTTTGAGCTTTTTCTATAAGAGATAGTACGTCTCCCATACCCAGTATCCTCGAAGCTATTCTATCTGGGTGAAATACCTCAAAATCATCTATCTTCTCTCCGGTCCCCATCATTTTTACAGGCATGCCTGTAACAGCATTGACAGATAAAGCAACACCACCTCTGGAATCACCATCTATCTTTGATAATATACTTCCTGTAATCCCTATGGCTTTATGGAAACCATCTGCTATATTAATTGACTCTTGGCCAAGCATAGCATCTATTACTAATAAAGTTTCAACTGGTTTCAATACAGAGCTCATATCCTTTAGCTCTTGCATTAAATCATCCTCTACATGTAGCCTACCTGCAGTATCTACAATTAGCACTTCTGTAAAACTCTGTTTCGCAAGTATAATAGACCTTTTTGCTATATCTACAGGCTTTTCTGTCTCTTTTGTTTCTATAACAGGCACCTTTATACTATCGCCTAGTATTTTCAATTGTTCCATCGCAGCTGGTCTATATACGTCTGTACTGACCATCATAATATCTTTCTTTTTCTTGTTGTTTTTTAGCCAAACAGCAAGTTTCGCTGCACTAGTCGTTTTACCAGAACCTTGTAAACCGACTAACATAATAACCGCAGGAGGCTGAGTTCTAATGTTAATCTCTACATTTTTCTGACCCATCATTGAGACGAGCTCTTCATTTATAATCTTGATGATAGTTTGTCCTGCATTAAGGCCTTCGAGTACACTATGTCCCAAAGCTCTTGATTCGACTTTCTCAAAAAAGCTTTTTACTACATTTAAGGGGACATCTGCCTCTAATAGTACACCTCTAACTTCTTCCAGAGTTTTACTAATATCATCGGCACTTACTTTATTTTTACCACTTATTTTACGAACTACACCCTTAAGCTTACTAGTTAAACCATCAAACATAATTTATTTTCCACAAAAAGTAATTTTTTTATTTTTTAAGATTAATTTTTTTAATTATATACAATAATATTCAATAATATTTATTATATCCTTATATGCAATCCATGACAAATAGCTAAACCTAAAGCATCTGCCGCATCTTCTCCGGGCAACTCAGTTAATTTTAAATGTCGCTTAGTAGACTCTTGCATGAGCTGTTTCGAGCATTTACCATAGCCTGTAACATGTTTTTTTACCTCATTTACTCCATACTCAAATACCTTTATACCCATCCTATGAGCACTAGCAATAGCAATACCTCTTGCTTGACCTAGTTTAACAGCAGTATCAGGATTATAGGCTAAAAACATCTTTTCTATTACCATCATATCAGGTAAAAACTGATTTATAACATCCACTAAATCTTTTTGTATTTGATTGAGCCTACAAAACATATCTTTACTTTTAAGTTCAATAACGCCACTTACGATATAATCAAATTTACCTTGAGCCTTAAGATCAATTATACCAAAACCTACCTTTCTAGTGCCCGGATCTACCCCTAATATCTTCATCATATTTTTTATATTTTTTTATTTTCTTTATCTAATAATCTTTTCTTTAAAATATAGAAAAATAGTTTTAAATACCTGCATTTGTATATACATTTTGGACATCATCTAAATCCTCTAACATATCTATTAATTTTTCTACTTTTTCAATAGAGCCTTGATCACTAAGCGAAACATAATTATCAGGAATCATATTTATCTCAGAATAGCTAGAAATAAATCCTAAATTAGATAAACTTTCTTTTATATTATTGACTACAAGATGGCTTGGTGTAACTTGAACTATAAGCGTACTTTCATTAGATAAATTATCCTGGTCATCTATGTCATTATCTATTAAGTCATCTACTCCATCCAATTCTATGGCTTTTTCCATCAAATTGAACTTATTAAGCCCATCATCACTAAAATATATCATACCTTTTTTATGAAATAAGTACCCAACTGAGCCGCTAGCACCTAAATTACCTCCGCATTTACTAAATGCATGCCGAACCTCACCTGCAGTTCTATTTCTATTATCTGTCACAGCTTCTACATAAAAAGCAATTCCCGCTGCCCCATAGCCTTCATAAACTATCTCTTCCATTAGATTATTTTCTGCATTCTTACCGATTCCTCTGGTTATAGCTTTATCTATAGTATCTCTAGACATATTTACAGATAAGGCTCTATCTATAGCTGAGCGTAGCCTTGGGTTATCAGCAGGGACTTCACCTAGCCTAGCCGATATAGTCAGTTCCCTTATTATTTTGGTAAATACCTTAGCTTTCCTCGAATCTTGCGCTTCTTTTCTATAACGAATGTTTTTCCATTTACTATGTCCTGCCATTGAATTTCAGTCCTAAAATATAAAGCAAAATATTATAATTCATCATTTTTAAAATTTACCCATTTACAAAATGTGTATTTATTATACCTATCTTTATAAAGCATTAATTTATGAAAGTGCTCTTAAGAAAATGAATCTAGCCTTTAATTTTGAATATAACTATCTGGTCTATATTTAATCAAGTCCTCATCTCTGCCTTCGTAGTTACTTCCTCTATAAATATAAGAATTTGCCACAAGAATATTTAGAGTATCTTGCATGAAAATTTCTTGTTTTAAGTCATCTACCACAAAGAAAAAGTCATTAAATAAACGATTATACTCTTCAACCATATTTTCTAACTGATCTGAATATTTTTCATCTGAAATTTTCACTGACCATTCCCATATATAGTTGTTTTCGTTTACATACCCACCGGGTTGATTATCAAGAGATTGACTATCGTCAGACTGATAATCATCAGATTGAATACCGACAGCCGGTGTATCTAAGTCTGTTGGGAAAGTATAAGCTAAACGATATATATTCAAATCAAACACTAAACCTTCTTTAGATTTTACGCTAAAAGAAGTGATTTTCTCTTTTGGTATATCTAGTTTTTCTTTTTTTATTACATCAATTGCTGTTATACCAGCTCCTACGTTTAAGATAGATGCTACATCAGCTGTAGCCCTCTGAGAGATATCTTTATAATAAAAATGCGATGAATCTCCTAACCTAGTCACAGAAACATTTTCCTCTCTATTCCTATGATACGATACGTGAAACTGTTCTATATTATCCGCTTCAATCTCTACCATATTCCTTCGAATATACTCAGCTTCAGATAAAGAAAATATTATATGAGTATTTATTACCATAGGTTTTTCATTATTTACGTTACCATCATCGCTAAAGAACTGCCTAAGTACATATTGCCCCCAAATCCCAACAGAAGGGATCCCCAATAGATACCGTCTTTTATAACTACTTTGATTATATGGGTCATCTGGATATATACTAAACTCCACCACTCTACCTAAATAATGGCCAGTATTATTTAGATATTCATTTTCCTTTTCTAAAAGCTCTTCTACATTCAAATTAGATTCAGTCAAGTCAATTAAATTAAACTTAAAACGAAGTTGCTCATCATCACTTTTTTCCTCTACTATTTGCGCATTTATCATAGAGTTAAACGAATCACTTATACGCTCCAAATCTGCTGGATATAAATCTCTGCTGATAATTCCCCAGCTATCATCATTTTTTATAAGCTCTATTTTCTTTAGTTTGCCTTCATGTACTCCAAATATCTTTATTCCATTTGCTTTATCAAGTATCTCTTTATCAAAAAACAATCCATAACTATCTAAAGTAGACTTAGGAGTTCTTAAATACACAACTAGCAATAATAATATACCTAAAACAAAAATTAGTGTAATCAAAATTTTTATATATTTTTTGGTACTCATAAAAAAATAAAATGAATTTTTTTATATCGATGCCTTATATTAGGAATCTATTGAACAATAGTATTGTATTTATCTTTTATTAAAATATAAATCGCTTATCTGGTAGCTATGTTTTGTGAAACATAGTATTAAACATATTATTAAAAAATATTTTTCAATAATATTACCTACATTATAAGAGACTTCATATACTCAGCTATAAGCCTATCGTTTGTATCTAAGCTCTTTGACAAAGTGTTTATAATATTTTGTTTATCTATACTACTTTTATTTTGGCTTAGTTTTTTACTGGCTTGTATCTTATCTATATATACTTCAAAAGCAACAAGACCTTTTAGCATATTAAGTTTATAAATATCAGGTAATCCTCTCCACTGCTTAAGACACTCATCTTCATAACTGACAATCATCTGCTCTAAAGAGCTCAAAACACCTTGTTCTTGTTCTATAACTTTACCTTTGCCATAAAGATGTACTGACATATAGTTCCAAGTAGGTACATTTAACTCTTTTTCATAATTTTTAGGAGATATATACGCATTTAATACAATATTATCTTTGTCAAGATTAACACAAAATGGCAAATGAGTAGCTATAGGTATCCTATTGGGAAGCACAGAAATCATAGTACCAAAACTAAATCTTGTAATAAACTCTACGATTTCTTTTTTATCAGTGAAAGAATTTACTTTAGCTATATACACAAAAAAATATCTTTAATAATATATCAAACAAAATAATATAAAAAACTTAGCTTTTAGCTATGATTTACACCCTATCTAATTGACTTATAAATTAAATTCAATGCAGATTTATCAAATCTTTTACAGAGCTCAGTAATTAAGTCAATAGTATGAGTATAATCATCTTGGTGTATCATCGATAAATTTGAATGTATGTATCTAGACGGTATAGATAGCGTCATAGTAGGTATTCCATCCATAGATTTATGTATAGTGCCACTATCTGTGCCACCACCTGCTAAAATATCATATACAAAAGGTATTTTTATCTCTGAAGCTATATTTTCTACATACTCAAATAAGCCTTTATGAGTAAAAATACTCGAGTCGCCTAATGATAGAGCTACTCCAGATCCAAGCTTTACATCTCCTTTACCGTCAGGTAAATCATTAGACAAGGTAACATCAATTGTCAATGCTATATCAGGTTTAACATAATATGCACATGTTTGTGCTCCACGCAAACCAACTTCTTCTTGAACTGTACCACAAGCAAAAATACTATTGGGATGTGTTTCATCTTTTAATCTATGTAAAACTTCTATAACCACTCCCACAGCCACCCTATTATCCCATGCTTTAGCTAGTAAATAATTAGGATTATTCATTACTCTAAACTCACCCTTAGGAGTTACCATATCTCCTTGCTTTATACCCAAGTCTAGAACCTCCTGCTTATCTTTCACTCCTATATCCAGATAAATATTTTTTATATCAAGAACTTTATTACGAGTTTCTGCAGGCATTCCGTGAGGGGGACTTGAGCCTATAATACCTACATATTTTTTTTCATCACGAGTTGTAACTGTCATAAGCTGACTAAGTAAAACATGTGTCCACCACCCACCTACAGGGTGTAGCCTTATATATCCAGAGTCTTCTATACTTTTAACAAGAAAACCAACCTCATCCATATGAGCTGCTAGCATTATTTTGGGTGATTTTGAACTAGATGTCTTTCTACATACAATAGAACCTAGGTTATCATATGTTATTTCATCGCATATATCCTCTACATAACTCTTGAATAAACGAGAAACTTCCTTTTCATTAGCAGCAACGCCATCTACTTGTGTTAGTTCTTTTAGCATTTTGATTCTATCTAACATATTTTTTAATAACTCCTTAGTTTTAAGTTAAAATTAATAAAAAAAATTAAGACTATATTGCCTTATCAATATCTGATTTCAATCAAACATATCTAACTGCCTATTATCAAATTGATAATTTATATGGGAGTTTATATAAGATTTAATTTGTTCTTGTTGAGCCTGCATAGAGCCTTTATTAATTACTTTTACCCTTTCACTTTCTTCAAGAGCTCTTTTTTTAAATCCTTTATCTATGTTTATTTGAAAATCTTTTCGCACATCGATTTTACCTTCTAAATAATGACCATTTGAATGTTTGCCACTTTTACTATTCCTCTCTAGTGCAACATCTACATCTATATCTATCAAAAATGTAATATCCGGTAATTTCGCAACACAGTACTTTGTCAGAATATCGATTAAATTAGTATCTATATATCTTCCATTACCTTGGTATGCATAAGTAGAGTCTACAAACCTATCTGATATAACCCAAGTACCTTTATTAAGAGCTGGTAGTATATGATAGTTTATATGCTGTACTCTGGCAGCGTACATCAATAGTAGCTCTGTTTCTTTATAAATAGGCTCGTTTACATTCTTGAGATTATCAATATTCTTAAATGAGATATTACGTATTTGCTCTGCAATCTCAGTACCCCCTGGCTCTCTTGTTAAAATAACATCTATATTTTTCTCTTTTAAGTACTTAAATATCCACTTAGATATTGTGCTCTTTCCAGCTCCATCTATTCCTTCTATGCTGATAAACTTACCCTTATTCGGAGTATTTTTCATAAAAAATTATCTGTTCAAATGTTACAACTTAAAAATAATAATACAAACTTCATATAAAAATATGTAACCTCAAGTCAATAATGCTCTATACTAGTAGTTTCACTTAGCATAATTGCCCAATGTTTAATATTAGCAAACTAATCTTAAGAGTGTATAAATAATTACTGCTAATAACAGCTATTTACAAAATATTTACAAATAGACTTAAGTATTTGCAAAAAAGAATCTAAGAAACCTTTTCATAATATTTTACTAAACTCAGTCCTAATTATTAAAACATAATTATCAAAATAATCATAGAACCCATATGAGCTGGAAACCAAATGTAGAAATAGGCTATCTAAAAGATAATCTAAGAAAAAGAGCCAATATGATAAGATGTATTAGAAACTTCTTTTATTCTCTCGAAGTCATGGAAGTAGAAACTCCCATAATGTCAAGTGCTTCAGTGACAGATATACACCTTCATCCTATATCATTAAATATAGACTGGGATGACAGAAAAACTTTTTACCTGCACACTTCACCAGAGTATCACATGAAAAGGCTACTAGCAGCAGGTTTTGACTCCATATTTCAAATAACTAAAGTTTTTAGAGCAATGGAAAAAGGCTCTAAGCATAATGTAGAGTTTTCGATGCTCGAATGGTATAGGATTAACTTTAGTTTAGATAACCTAATCGATGAAGTCATATCTCTATTAAAAACTATCTTCAAAGAGCACAAATTTGAAGTAAAGAAAATAAGTTACAGAGAAATATTTGAGAAGTTTTTTGATATAAACCCACACAAAAAAATACGCCTAAAAGATATAAAAAGTATAGTAGCTTCAAATATTAAAAATTTTCCTGATAACCTAGACTATCAGTCATATCTAGATTTACTATTTTCTCATATCATAGAACCTTCACTTAAAGGCAACTATTTTTATTTCATATATGATTTCCCAGCAGCACAAGCCACTATGGAAAAAATAGATAATGTAGATGGCGATATGGTCGCCAAACGCTTTGAGCTCTTCATAAACTCTATAGAAATTGCTAATGGATATGATGAAATGAGCGACCATAATGAATTAAAAAAGCGTATTAATACCACTATTAAAAGGAGAAAAATACTTTGCATGCCTTATATAAACCCAGATATTAATATAATAGCTGCACATGAACATGGCTTGCCTAAGTGCTCAGGTGTAGCTTTAGGGATTGATAGATTAGCCATGACTTTAATTAACACCAATGAAATCAAAGATGTATTATCTTTTACTTTTGATCAAGCATAGGCTTTTTAAAAATTTAAAAACTATATAATATAGATATAACAAAATGACTTTATAAAAATTAAAAATAGAGACTGAATATATAAAAATTTATTTTCATATATTCAGATATTCTTCTTACCTTATTTTTATTCATACACTGTATTGTAAGTCTCTTAAGATAACTTTTCATGTCAAACTATTCTTTACTAAGCATTAAAAACCTTTACTTTAAGCAAAATAAAAAAACTATCCTAGATAACATAAATATAAACATATCACAAAATGACTTTATAACAATTATAGGACCCAATGGAGCTGGTAAAAGTTCTCTACTAAAAATCATAATAGGCAACTATAACGGCTACGACGGTATTATTTGGAAAAAGAAACATCTATCTATAGGCTATGTACCTCAATCTATTACTATAAATAAAACTTTGCCTATGGATGTAAATTCCTTCATATCGCTAAATCGAGATTATAAAAATATCCTCTCTACGTCTCAACAAGTATTACTAAAAATATTAGATATTTTAGATATAAAGCACCTTGAGAATGAACTTATACACGAAATATCAGGTGGTGAACTTCAAAGAGTTTTACTTGCAAGGGCTATTTTAACTAACCCAGAATTATTAATCCTAGATGAGCCTAATAAAGGCTTAGATTTCTCACAACAGGATATCTTATATCAAATCCTAGAGCTAATTAAGCAAGAAATGTTATGTGCTGTATTGATGGTATCGCACGATATGAAGTTTGTTACGATAAAGTCAAGGCATGTAATTTATCTAGATAAAAGTATTTGTTGTTCAGGAGAAATCAAAGATTTGCTAGACAACGACCATGTCAAGAGCCTTATTCGCTCAAAAGATATACCATACATCGGCTGGTATCAGCATCAACATAAGTAAGCTATTTCACTATAAAAACTTATTTGTTTTGTAAATTTAGTTTCTAATTACTTGATTCGTAAGCAAGTCAACTATAGTAGATGGCTTATTTGCAGTGCATTCTCCAAGAAGTATTCCATCTAATAATCCTGAGAAGTTTTTCATAATCCCCTCTACATTTGTAATACTGTTTTCACCACTTATATTTGCAGAAGTAGAAACCAGTGGGAACCCTAATCTATCTAAAAATAACAAAATATTTTTTGCCTTGATAAGTCTAATAGCTAAAGAGGAATATCCTCCTATTAAATATTTAGGGCAAGCATCAGTTGCGGGAATCAAAAATGTGCATGGACTTTCTTTTTCAAGGATAATTGTTTTTTGCTCATAACTCAAATCTATTATCCATGTTGACACCTGATCGAGAGAACTAACCAATACAATTAAGCCTTTATTTTCATCTCTATTTTTTATCTCTATAAGCCTTTTGACAGAGTTTTCATTTGTAGCTATACATCCTAGACCCCATATAGTATCAGTGGGATAGGCTATAACTGCTCCTTCTAAGAGAAATGAAACTGCTTGATCTATAGAAAGGATTTTCACTTATAAATCATTCTGAGACAATCAAGGCGCTTATGATATGTTATCTAGATTTCACTGCCATATGGATATACTATATCTGATCTATCGGTTTCGTCTATAATATATAAATCCAATGCTTCAATTCCAATTTGGTCGTTTAAGTTCTCTTCAAATATATTTTGTATAGCAACATCAGAAGATGAATATGAAGCATTTTCAATATCTTCTAAACGAATAAGATATACATTGTTATCTGCCAAGCTTGTATCGATTACATACCTGTCTTCTTCATTTACACTAAGCTTCATACTGAATACTTGATCCAAAACCCCTCTTGGAATATCTGTAGAATACCTGTTAATCAAAGAATAGCTTTGCCACTCCAGCAACGCATTATTTACATCAGATGATATGTTTCTTACAACATCATCTATATTCTCACCATTTTGTATGGATGCAAGTGCATTATTAAGAATATCTTGAGATTTCTGCCCTAATTTCTCTAATAAAATAGACTGATATATTTCGTCTCTAACTTCATCAAAAGTCATTTGACGCTCTTCTATAGTATCGTTTAGGCTAATTGATATGCTTTCTCCATTAGATAGCTGTATAAGCCTTGTATTTCTACCTTCATCTAATATTTCAGGATCATATATAGCATTTCTTATGTCTATTTCTTCTTGTTCGGTAATACCCTCAAAAAGATTATAAAAATGACTTCCTTGTTGTATATAATCTGTAGTTTTTATTTCAAGAGAATATCTCTGAGCAACATTCTCCATATTGTCTACATAAAGAGAATTATCTATCTCCTCTAATCTTTCATTAAAAATTCTATTTTGCTCATTAGCTCTCCAATTTTCTATGGCAACTTCTCTGATTTGAGCTTCATCTATCTGTTCGTTTTGTACCTTAGATATAAGTCTAAGGAAATGATATCCATAGTCAGTTTCTACTGGATCTGTTCTGACTTCTCCTTCTTGCATACTTTCTATAGCAGTTTGCAGCTCTTGTGGCAAGCTACTTAAAGAAATTTCTCCTAAAGAGCCTTGTACATCTCTACTTACAATATCTTCAGAATACTCAACAACAAGGCTTTCAAAGCTATTTTCATCTTCACTTAAACTCTCTGATATAGTGGCTGATAATCCATCTAGTTCTGATTGAGAGTGGCCTGCTTTATCTAAAAATATGTGTGCTACTTCTACCTCATTATTAGAATTAATTCTATTTAATTCATTTTCATATAGTAAATCAATTTCTTCTATGGGTGCTGGGGTTGTTATTTCAATATCAGAAGGCGAAAGAGAAATATATTGAAAGCTCAATCTCTCACTTTCTGTGTATCTTTGTCTACTTTCCTCATATCTTGTAAGCATTTCATCTTCATCTATAGCTATAGATGAAGTTAATACCTCTGCACTTATAGGAAGTAATGAAAAGCTTCTTTTTTGCTCTACTAGAGAAAACCATAATGAACGACTAGGTCCAGAAATAAAATTATCATTGACCAATGCATTAGAAAGCAATACACTTCTATTTCTTTTCATCGCTAATTCATAAAAAAGCTCTTCGGTCATTCCAGATTGCACTAAAAAAGAGCTAAATTTATCAGCTGCAAAAGAACCATCATCATTCTGAAATACTTCTTGATTACTTATGTTTTTCAATATAATATCGTCTGATATATATATTCCTTGATTTGCTATTTTCTGCCACATTAAAGAGGAATTAACTAAATTTCTCATAGCGGTTTGTTGTAAAAAGCTATTAATTTCATCGTTATTTGGATTATTTTCTAAAACATCTCTATAAATTTCTGCTTGATTGTTAAACTCCTGCTGGAGCTCATATAGTTTAAGCTCTTCTCCATTAACCATAACTATGACTACATCAGTTTCACTAGATGGCGTTTGTAGAAAAGATTGACCACCTACAAAAATTAATGCAAGTACAATCACTCCTATCGCGACTTTACTAACCCAACCGCTGATAACACGACGAAAATTACTAAGCATAATACAAACTACCTTTATATTTTATTATCTAATATTAAAATAATTAAAATTATGAAAGAAAATAAATAATAAATTACCCCCAAGCTCTGTTGAACGACAGAAAAAAACACACTGCTAAATTGATAGATCAACTAAGCAGTGTTTTAAAAAACAAGGGAAGCCTCAACTAAAGTTAATAAAAATAATTAATCTAACTTATAGGGAGTCTTATTTAATCTTAGCTTTCTTTACATCTTCTTTTAGTTTTGTACCAGGTCTGAAGATAGGGACGACACTGGATGGAATTTTAATTTCTGTTCCTGTTTTAGGGTTTCTACCTTTTCTAGCAGCTCTTTTGCGAACAGCGAATGATCCAAATCCCACTAAAGTAACCGTTTCCCCTTTAACTAAGGAAGAGCTTAATCCTTTTAGAACAGCGTCAAGGACTTCACTTGCTACAACTTTTTTTACTCCAGCCTCTTCTGCAATAAAATTTACTAACTCAGTTTTATTCATACAATCTCCAAAAATACAATAAAAATTATTATAAAAATAACATATAAAGTTTAACTAAAACAGTTAACTGCACAATTACATCCTAATATTAAAAATGATAAATATCAATACCTTTAATTAAGATTTTACCTTTTATTTACTGGTAAAAGCGGTAAATAATTAACTTTTGAGTTTCCAGATAGCATATTTAGTGTTTTTTTATTAAAACTTAAGTTCCCTTTTAATAAAATTACATCCCAAACTTCATAGATATTTTCTACCATACGTATAGATAATTTATCCTTTATCTGATCTGGAACTTCAGATAAATCAATCTCATTTTTTTTAGGAATAATAACCGATTTTATTTTATTATGCACTGCTGCATAAAGCTTCTCTTTTAGCCCCCCTATAGGCAATACTTCTCCTGTCAAAGATATCTCACCTGTTAGTGCTATCTTCGCATCAATAGGAGTCTGTAAGAATGATGATAGTATGGCGGTAGCTATACTTATACCTGCACTTGGACCATCTTTAGGCGTCGCATTATCAGGTATATGAATATGAATATCATACTTTCCTAGTATATTATTTGTTTGACCCATTAAAGCAAGTTGCTTTCTAACGACACTCAAAGCAGATTGTATAGATTCCTGCATAACTGTACCTAGTGAGCCTGTTTTTATTATGTCTCCCTTCCCTCCTGGCAAAATATTAACTTGTATTTTAAGAATAGAGCCTCCAAATGGAGTCCATGCAAGACCATTAACCTCACCCACTTTATTTGAAGAATAGTCAAACCCATCCCTATTATATTTATATATGCCTAAATACTTTTGTATATTATTTTCATCAATAATGGTTTTATTAGTCTTATCTTGCCCTAAAAACTCTAATACAACCTTTCTACAAATTTTGTTAATGGACCTCTCAAGCTCTCGCACTCCTGCCTCTCTCGTGTAGTGATGAATTATTATTTCCAACGCACCTTGATTGAAAATTAAATCTTTTTTAGATAAACCGCTTAATTTAAGCTGCTTAGGAATCAAAAATTGCTTTGCTATAGATACTTTTTCTGTATCTATATACCCAGATATATCTATAAACTCCATTCTATCTTTTAGTGCATTTGGAATATTTCTTGTATTTGCAGTACAAATAAATAACACTTCTGATAAATCAAACTCCAGCTCTACATAATTATCTGTAAAAAACTTATTTTGCTCAGGATCCAAAACCTCCAGTAGTGCAGAACTAGGATCTCCTCTAAAGTCGCTATTAACTTTATCTATCTCATCTAAAAGTATCATAGGGTTTTTAGTTTTTGCATGTTTTATCTTCTGTATGATTTTTCCTGGCATAGAGCCTATATAAGTACGACGATGTCCTCTGATTTCAGCTTCATCATGCATACCTCCTAAAGCTATTCTTTGATATTTTCTATTCATCGCTTTAGCTATTGACGCCGCTATAGAAGTCTTTCCCACTCCTGGTGGGCCGATTAAACATAGTATATTTTTATTTAACTGCTTAGTTTTTATATATATAGCTATAAACTCTAAAATGGTGTTTTTAATTTTTTCTAGTCCATAATGCTCAGCATTAAGGATTTTTTTGATTTTATTTATATCAGTAAATAGCTTAGATTTATTACTCCAAGGTAAAGACAATATATACTCTATATAATTTATAATATTTGAATACTCAGGCGACATAGAAGGAATTCTTTCTAGCTTTTTATACTCTTCCTCTAATTTTTCCTTTACCTCATTTGTAGCTTTTAGCTTTAATATTCTTGTCTTCAATTCAGCATGCTCTGGCGAATCTTCTGATTCTTGTAGTTCTTTTTGTATCGCTTTGATTTGCTCATGAAGGAAATAATCTTTCTGATTTTTTTCTATTTGCTCTCTGGTGCGTTTATAGATATTTTTGGCAACATCAAAATTTTCTAATTCTCTTTCTACAAATAAAACTATTAAATTGTATCTATTTTCAAGGTCTAAATCCTCTA
Source organism: Gammaproteobacteria bacterium Psp_hYS2021 (assembly GCA_963455285.1). GTDB lineage: Bacteria > Pseudomonadota > Gammaproteobacteria. Next base: position 621,274 of record OY734021.1, on the reverse strand, counting down.
AAATTTGTTGTTTATCACTAACAGGTATCAATAAAAAAAATGCTATTTTATCTATGAGCATTGATATAGACTCTGTTTGCAAAATTTCGCTAACAATTTCATCTGGTATAAAACTTACCGATTTATAAAGCTCTTTTGCTTTATTTACTAATAACTTTTTATAGCTTAAGGATTTAGTTAAGTTATCATTTTTCTTATCTTCCAAAAGTCCATACTTAGCAAAAATTGGCTTTACTTTTGCTGATGCTTTTACCAAGTCAGTTTCTATATCAGGTATATGAGATGAATCATCTCTATTATATGATGAGTAGCTATCTTCCAAAGAATCTTTATCATCATCTAAATCATAATAAGATAAGTTATCTATTCCAAAATATGAGACTATTTTAACTCTGTGTTCACCATAAACTAAAAGCTTCATTGTACCGTCTGGGAGTTCTAAATGCTCCTTTATATAAACCAAACAACCAACCTTATATAAATTATCTAATCCAGGAGTATCAAATGAACTATCGTTTTGAGCAACTGTTATAATATATTTTTTATCATTCTCTAATATACCTTTAATAGTCCTTTTATATACCTCTCTTGATACATACAGCTCAACCATTAAGCTGGGTAATATAACTATGCTTCTAGTTGGTAATACTGGAAGTATGCTATCTTTTAAGTTTTCATAAAGCTTCACACTAGTTTTAGTTGCTTTAGATTTAGTTTTACTTTTAGCCTTCTCATACATCTCTTTATTTTTTCTGGCCATATTTAAATTTCTCTTAAATTACGAACTCTTTTTTTTGCATTAAAATTACTTTTTCTATATATAAGCTTAGGCTCTTTTTTATACAAAATCACATCTTCATCCACTTTTACTGTATCTACTTTATTACTAATACTTGGTAGTTTGTACATAGTATTTAATAGTGCTGTTTCTATAACACCTCTTATAGACCTTGCTCCTGACTTTTTCTTTATAGCTTCTTTTACTATAGCCTTTAGGGCTTTTGTAGTAAACTCAAGCTTAACCCCTTCTAGCTCAAATATTGCTTTATATTGCTTAATCAAAGAATTTTTTGGCTCTTTTAATATTCTGAGCAATACATTCTCATCTAAAGAATTTAAAACTGAGACTACAGGCATTCTGCCGATAAACTCAGGAATAAATCCGAACTTCACTAGATCTTCTGTATCAACTTGCTTTAAAATATTATCTTTATTTGGCTTAATATCCTCTATGTTGCTATTAAAACCAATACTAGTAGAAGCAACTCTTTGTGAAATAATCTTTTCTATACCTTCAAATGACCCGCCACATATAAATAAAATATTATTAGTATCTACTTGAACTGTCTCACCATCTGGAATTTTACGTCCAAGTCCTTGTATTGGTATATTAGCAACCGTTCCTTCTATAATTTTTAATAATGCCTGCTGAACACCTTCTCCCGAAATATCTCTGGCAAGTGATGAATTAGCTCCCTTGCTTGCTATCTTATCTATTTCATCTATATAAACTATACCCAAAGATGCTAATTTCGTATCATAATTAGTTTTTATAAGTAAACTTTGTATAATGTTCTCTACGTCGTCTCCAACATATCCAGCTTCAGTTAAACTAGTTGCATCACTTATTGCAAAAGGAACGTTGAGAAATTTAGATAATACTTGTGCAAGTAATGTCTTTCCCGAACCTGTGTTCCCTATAAGCAAAATATTACTCTTTTGTAACTCGACCCCTTGATTAGATATCAACTGCTGACCATAAAATATTCTTTTATAATGATTGTACACAGCCACCGATATAGCAAGCTTTGCATCTTCTTGGTCTATCACATATTGATCTAAATGCTCTTTGATTTGCTCAGGTGTTGGTAAAAAATAAGATATAGACTTCTTACCTTCTTCAGTTAAGCGAATCTTATCTAAGTAAGGTAAATCCTCAGCGCTATCTAATACAGTAGATAAAAATTCACTAGGATTTGTAATATCATGCTTTAATAAAGAGTTTTTATCATAGCTTAAGTTTAGATTTAATATATTTGTCAGCACATCGATTTTTTCTTTATCTTCTTTTTCTTCTCGATTATCTTTTAATAAAGAAGATGCCTTATCAATGCATTCATTACAGATAAAAACAGCCTTATTATCAGAATCATCACTATTAGTCACTTGTTCAGATGCAAGGCTATGCTTTTTAGCAACACTATTTTTTGGATTATCAAGCTTGCCTTCGAATAACTGCTCAACTTCTATATCTTTCTTATTACAAAAAGCACAATAAAACATAAATGTCTCTTTTAAGTCAAAAAATACCTTAGCACATCAGCTAAAGAATAGTTTAATATTATATGAGATAACCTAAGTTATATGTTATTTAATAATTTAGCTAAATCATATGCTCTTGCGCTTATCGAAAATTTCATCTATTAACCCATAGCTTTTAGCCTCTTTTGGAGTTAAAAAATGATCTCTATCTGTATCCTTTTCTATAGTTTTAATACTTTTACCTGTATGCCTGGATAGAATTTCATTCATACGTTTTTTAGTTTTAATAATTTCATTGGTATGAATTTCTATATCAGAAACTTGTCCATTATAGCCACCAAGAGGTTGATGTATCATAACTTTACTATTTGGCAGGCAAAATCTTTTACCCTCTTCTCCTCCTGCAAGTAGCACAGAAGCCATGCTAGCTGCCATGCCTATACAAATAGTACTTACATCACATCTAATAAACTGCATAGTGTCGTAGATAGACATCCCTGCTGTTATATACCCCCCAGGAGAATTTATATATAAAGAAATGTCCTTCTGTGGATTTTCAGACTCCAGAAATAAAAGCTGGGCGACTATAACATTTGCCATATAGTCTTCTATAGGCCCATTTAAAAAAACTATTCTTTCTCTTAAAAGCCTAGAATATATATCAAATGCTCTCTCACCTCTGGATGACTGTTCTACTACTATAGGAATTGTAGTATTAGTTAAATCATAGCTTGTATTTGACTTATATGATACATCCGACATAGACATAATTGATCCAAACGAAGATTGAGATAAAAAATTATTTTTGTTTGACATTAGCTCTCCTAAAACTTTTTTATGTACTTAAATCATTGTTCATTTTCTTCATTTTTTTCACTTTGCTCATAATCTTTTTTAGCCTCTGCTAACTTTTCTTGTTGTTTTTTACTTTTATAGCCTAGTAGCTCCTTATAAGATAATTTAGTTTCAGATTTATTACATGCATCATAAACTGTATTTACTGTTTTATCCTCAAGACATGCATCAGAAATTTTTCTATATTCTTCTTGGTTTTTCTTATAATGCTCTAAAAACATCTCAGGATCTTCATAATCAGCACCTATTTCTCTTATATACTCATCTACCTCTTGCTCAGTAGTAGAGAGCTCTTTTTGTTTTATAATTTCTCGAACTACAAGACCAATCTTAACCCTATCCTTAGCCTCTGATAAAAACGAATCTATAGGGATATCTTTGGGTACATTTACCGAGGCTTGACTTCTTTTAGCGTTTTGCTGTTTCATCCAATTTAGCATCTGATCTTTTAAACCTTGAGCTTCGATTTTTATTAAACTATCTGGAATATCAAACTCAACATTATTAGAAACAGCATCGAAAGCTATGTCTTTTTTGATACGATTTACATTATTTGTAATTTCTCTATTAATTTGCATTGTTATAGTACTTTCAAGTTTCTCCACCCCATCTTTTATCCCAAGCTGCTGTGCAAATTCATCATTTAGCTCTGGCAAACTAGATTCCTCTACTTCATGAATGTTAACTTCAAATACTGTATCTTTTCCTGCAAGCTTTTCACTACCGTAATTATCCGGGAATTTTACAGGTATTTTTTTAGTTTCGCCTTTTTTCAAGCCTATTAAACCATTTTCAAGATCAGGAATAACTGCTCCATCACCTATTTTAATTGTTTGATTCTCAGCCGCCCCTCCTTCAAAAGGTTCATCATCTAAGAAACCCTTGAAATCTAATAAAAGACGATCTCCTTTTTTAGATGGTCTATCTACTTTCTCAAATTTTGCATATTGCTCTCTAATTTTATTTAACGCATCATCTACATCTTCTTTAATCAATTCACAGCTTATATCTTCTATATCTATAGAATTAAAATCAGGTAACTCAATTTCTGGATAGTCCTCATAGATTATCTTGAAATTAAAGTCCTGCTTATCAACAAGAGGTTCTGGTTTAAGTTCAGGATATCCTGCCATATTTATTTTTTCTTTTTCTATTATCTCAAATAATTTTTCTCTCATAACTTCAGCGGATATATTGCGATATAAGTCCTTTCCTAACACTTGTTTTATCACTTGATTTGGGATTTTACCCGGTCTAAAACCTTTTAGTTTAATATTAGCTGATTCTTTTTTTATCGTACTATCAATGTATTGTGAAATATAATCTGCTTCAACCGTAACACTTATTTCATACTTTAATTTTTCTACATGTTCTATCTTGTAACTCATCTAATTTATTATCTCCTTCCTAAGCTAAATATGGCAAAAAAACAAAAAAAAGTAGCAAGCTAAATCTATAAACTATAAACTGATACAAGCTAATAATTATGGGTACTAATTTCTTAATTTCAATTATTTTTTAAGTTTATATTATTTTTGAATATATAACAAAAAGCTTGTGTAGACTAAATGATAACAATTTTTATATATATTGTAAATTTATTACTTAAGTATCTATAGTAAAAATAGGTAAATATTAAAATAAGCTAATATGTAAAGTAAAACAAAAAACAAAAAATAAATAATAAATTTATTGATAACTAGATAATATTTTAAGTTGATAATTTTATTTACATATACTAAAATTCTCGTACTGTAATTTAAGTTTATTATTTATTTTTGTGTTTATTTAAATAAACTCATTTTTAATAAACTTTTTATGAGCTTTAATATTAAGTAAATGGGGGCGTTCTGGCTTCGACGTTGGTAGGCGTTGTAAAAGGCATGTAGAGGTTGGTAGCTTTACTCTTAAAACTGTAGCTATATTTAAAAATTAAATGCAGAAGAAAACAATTCTGAATTGGCATTCGCCTAAACAAAAGGATTAATGCCAGCTTCTATTCAGTATTTTATCTATGGTACTGCGTAGGGGCTAATCTTGCATAGATACTTATTTTATATAGATAGTTTGGTCGATTAAAATATAGTATAAATCAAGCCGTATTAGTAGAATCCTGTCAGCTGGATAACTATTAATAGTAGAAAAATAAACTGACTAAACATGTAGTCTCAAGCAATTAGGATTGACGGACGCGGGTTCGACTCCCGCCGCCTCCACCAAACAATAAACAATTCAAATTACCTTATATGAAAATAAGGCAACTTGCCAATATGCAAAAAATTAGATCCTCATTTAGTGTATCAGGTAAATAGTATCGCTCTGATAAAATGCCAGCAAATATGACAATGGACATAATAGCAACCAAGAAACTAATAAATAAATATATAAGTTGTTAAAACCTTTTGCAAAAATATTATAAAAAGGATATTGAAAAATATAATAGATAATAGATAATAACTCAAATTCACCAAATAATATTATGAAATAATCTACCCAATACACCTAATGAAAATAGGAGATACTATTATTAACCGGATTTTCTTAGAAACTTTAAAGCAAAATCATTACTTGTAATAAGTACTACAGGAGGCAATTGCAATATGAATTAAGTATTTATAATATTAAAATTAAACATAAATAAATTTTATTTTTAAATAAGGAGATATATAAATGAAATATAAGACAATTTTTTTAATGATGTTAATACTGAGTTTTATATTTAGCTTTGCTTCTTGTAGCAATAGCAAAAATGAAAAAAATGATACAAATACTACAATGAATGAAAGTACAAATGAAGCTATGATAACTATGTTTGTTATGATTAGTTCTTTTCCAGAGCATTTGGATGAGTTTAAATTCTTTTTGGATGATGATATAGTCGGAGGATTACAGGAAGCTGGTAATATAAGTTTTTTAGGATTTCAAGATGATACTAATCCAGAGAGATTATATCTTTATGAAAGATGGGAGAATCAAGAAGCATTAAATACACACTTTGAACTAGAATTTACAACTAATGTATTTGCATTTGCTAGAGGAGGAGCAGAGAAAGCCCCTCCTGAATTCTTATACCTAGAGGATTTACTACCTATTCTAAATGACAATGACTTTAATCACAGTTTGATTGCTCAGAACAGAGAATCTTTCGATAGAGCCACTATAATTAATATTGATAGTGAGGAAAGAGAAGATTTTATTTCAAGATTTATAGAAATTGGTACAATGGCAAGAGCAGAGGAAGGAGTTTTTACCTATGATTTTCACTCTGTTGTAGATAATGAGAATACATTTTTTATTTTTGAAAGATGGAGTGACCAAGAGCTATTTAACCAATATGGGAACCATTTAAATGAATTAGGCGAACATGCAACAATATTAACCATGGATGAATTTTCTCCTGTAGATAGGCAAAAATAAGAAAGTACAAACAATAAGGCACATATTTGAATACGTGCCTTATAAATCTAAGAGGCCGAGCAAAAATAATGCCACTAACCAAAAAAAAATATAGAAAAATGTTCTATATTTACAGAAAATAAGAAATGTATTGATTGTGGTAACTATCTTGGTGAGCATATGCAAATCGATTTTCTTTTCTCAAAAAATAAAGGGTAAAAACATCTTTGGAAAGATTGAAACATGAATAATCAATCACTAAGTAAAGTATTTAAAGAGCCTTATGAGAGAGTTTACCATTTACATCTAATGAAAACAGGTGGTACTAGTATCAACCATATTTTCTTAGAAACTTTACAACAAAGTATTGAACGAGGGCTTTACGATAAAATCTGTACTTTAAAGAAAGTTAGTGTAGATAATATAAGTTTCGTATCTTGGGATAAAAACCTTATAAAAGAAGGTGAATACCACTATGGATGGTCTCATTTTCCATTGTGGCAATTATCTATACCTTCAAATACACTAATCATAACTGCTTTTAGAGATCCTGTTGAAAGATTATTTTCACGCTACAAACATTTATGTAAAGACTTTTATAATAAAAATAAAAATGCAGAGAATGAATATAATTCTTATTTGCTTACAGAAAATCATGAGCCGAGTTCTTTTAGATATTATGTAAACCAATTGATGGAAAACAAAGAGAAAAACTTCTTATATCATCAACTATATATGTTTTCTGAAAGTTTGGACATAGAGGAAGCTATTGAGAGAATTATAGAAAATAAAATTTTTATTATGTCTACCGAAACATTAGAAGCCGATATCAAACGACTATCAAATAGAATAGGTATAGATTTACCTTATAATCACATCAGACATATAGAAGGAGAAATCACAGAGGAAGATAGAGAATATGTAAGTGAAATTATTAAAAATGAATATGAGTTTATAGAAAAAATCAAAATATTTATAAAAAGGGAAAACATGGAGTTTATTGATAGAATTAACTATGATTATGCAAAAATAAGATCTTATTTATTTGATTTTCTAGAACTATACAGTCAAAGACCTATCAAAGATAATAAAGGTGGAATGAAAAGCCCGCATTCATTTGCATTTTACTTTCTATTACGAGAATTAAAACCAAAAGTTGTGATAGAAAGCGGTGTCTGGAAGGGACATTCTACATGGTTAATTGAAAATACTATTTGTGATGCAAAAATATTTTCTATAGACTTAAACCTCAATATGTTAATGTATAAGTCAAATAAAGCAATATATTTTGATAAAGACTTTGCTTCTCATAATTGGTTTGACTTACTTTCAGATGATGAAAGAAATGATAGTTTATGTTTTTTTGATGATCATCAAAATGCATTTAATAGATTGCAACAATGCATTAATTTTGGGTTTCAAAAAATCATTTTTGAAGATAATTATGAGTTGAATACAGGAGATTGTTATTCTATTAAGCAAATCATAGATTCAAAAAATGAAGATATTAATTTTCTTAATGAGATTTTATTCAGTTACTATGAATTCCCTCCTGTATTCTCTCCACTAGATATAAAATGGAATTCAAATGAACGAGGTAGTAGATTTAAATACCCAAATATAAAACCTCCATTATTAAATGTAAGTGAAAAAGATGGTGATTTTAATGTTTTCTATAAAGAAGCTGATAATTATACTTTTCTAGCGTACCTTAATTTAAACCCTAAATCTACTAATACTCACTCAACGAAAAAAAATATAACAGATAAACAAATAAAACTCACACCGGAAGCAGTATGTAACAGGCATTTACAATACCCAAATAATACAAGTAAAAGAATTGTGGAAGGCGGACTTCGTTTGCAAGGAAAGTATAAGCAGTCAATAGAAAATAAACCTCTTGTTACGGTAATAACGGTAGTGTATAACAATGAGAAGACGCTGGAAAGATGTATAGAATCGGTATTAAATCAAACATACGATAATATTGAATATATAGTAATAGACGGAGGTTCTACTGACGGAACTTTGGATATTATCAAAAAATATGAAGATTCCATCGACTACTATATAAGTGAACAGGATAAGGGTATTTACTATGCAATGAATAAAGGAATTGCATTGGCTAGTGGGGATTATCTCAATTTTATGAATTCAACAGATTTATTTTATGACGATAAATCTATCGATTTATTTATTGCTCAATCTAAAGATAAAATCTTTGATTATGCTGTAGGAAGTATGCAAATTTTGAATTTGGATAAAACTAGAGGAGTTGTAGTTAAGCCTAAAATCGATACGGTATTTTTTGGTTCTGCCTATAATCATCAAAGCGTATTTTATAATAAAAAATGTTTCAATGAGCTTGGTTATTATGACACAAAGAATTATAAATATAATGCAGAAAATGATTTTGCTATAAAATTATTTTTTAACGGATACAATTTCCTGAAATTGGATAATATAATAGCTCTATATGAATACGGTAATAATATAGGATTTTTCTTTAAGGAAGAGAAAATTAAAGAAGAAATAAAAAGGAGAGAAATACATTACCTTAGTCAAATTAATTTGAACAATACAGACATTAATTTTCTCAAAGTATTCCTTATCTATAAAGAGGAAAACTTATCAAATAAGTACTTATACATAATTAAAGATAAACTTTCTTATGCAGAAGATCATAATACAGCAATGCTATTTTTTAATAGTGTTAAAAACTTAATATCTGAACAAGTAGAACCTATATTGCAAGAATTATGGACGAAATTAGACTTTAAGAAAAAGAAAGAATATCCATCTCTCAAAGAGACTGCTCCAATCATCCTATTTGTATACAACCGACCGGATATACTTGAAAGAACAATAAGTGCATTAGCTAACAACTACTATTCTTTAGAAACTGATCTTTATATATTTAGTGACGGAGCAAAAACTTCTAAACCCGGTGATATAGAAAAAGTAGAAGAAGTAAGGGAGTTTATAAAAACAATAAAAGGCTTTAAATCTGTAACTATTAAAGAGCAGAAAACAAATATAGGATTGGCAAACTCAGTTATTAACGGGATTACTCAAGTCAGTAAAAAACACGATAGATTTATAGTTTTGGAAGATGATTTATTAACTTCTCCATACTTTTTGAAGTATATGAATGAATCCTTAGAAAAATATAAAGATATGGAAAAAGTATGGTGTATAAATGGAATGGCATTGAATCCTAAGTTCTTGGAAATACCGGAAGATTACCCATATGATACTTATTTTAATTACAGAAACACATCACATGGCTGGGCTTCATGGAGTGACAGATGGGAAAAAACTATATGGGATCATAGTCAAATAAGATATGAATTAACAGATTATTATCAACAATTGAAGTTCAATCGTGGTGGTAATGATATGTATCCTATGATGAAACATCAGTTTACAGGAAGAGTGGATTCATGGGCAATAAGATGGTCTTATAGTATAAGCAGAGCGAGCGGTATGACACTAAGTCCAAAATATTCATACGTAACTGCACAGGTCAGTTCGGAAGGAACACATATAAAGAGCTACCGTAAAACGCTGGATAATGATTTGAACTTATCTTTGGAAGAAGTAAGTTACCCTAAAGAAATAGAAGTAAATAATGAAATAGCAAAGAGATTTGCACTAAATTATAATAAAGAGCTACCATTATTACTAGACACCAATAAATTACTAAATACACACAAAGCATTATATTTACCCAGTCAATATTTAGGCTCAGATTATGGAGGCTACTATATACCGAATCAATTCAAGCTAGATGAATCTTCAGTTTGTTTTTGTTTTGGTGCAGGTGAAGACATAAGCTTTGAAATATCTCTCGCAAAAAAGTACAAGTGCAAAGTAGATATTTTTGATCCGACGCCAAGATCGAATAAACATTTTACCGAATTCCAAGAATCGGAAAATTATGTAATAAAAGACTACACTCTTAATTATGTCAAAAATACAATAGACAAACTGTCTTTTCATAAAATAGGATTAGGGGATAAAGACGAGTTCAAAACCTTCTATCCACCCAAAGATAAGGAACATGTTTCGTATTCGATAGAGAACCTGCAGAATACTGCTGAGGAAGATTCGTTAAAAGTGGAATTAAAAACACTGAATACCCTTATGACTCTAAGAAATACAAAAGAAATAGATATTCTTAAAATGGATATAGAGGGTAGCGAATACAGAATTATAGATTATATGCATGAAAACTCAATATATCCAAAGTTGTTTATGCTTGAGTTTCATGATATAGAATCTTTCTCTACTCTTGAGTATATAGAGAAAATTGTTGCAATGGGTTATGAAATTTATGGAAAGTATAACAAAGATTATTATTTTATAAGGAAAGATGTTAATTTATCACCCAAATTTAATGTAGCAAATATAGGATATACAGATACCGGCGGAGCAGGACTGGCAACACAAAGATTGCATAATGGTCTGTTAAATAACAATGTAAACAGCAACTTTGTTTTATTAACTAAAAATAATAATGAGACAAATAAAAGATCGTATTATACGAATGAAGTTTTCTCAAAAAACAATCAATTAGAAGCATTAATTAACAACGGCAACATTTACAAAGGGAATACAATATTTTCTTTACTGTACTCATCAGTATCACTCGATGATTTGGAAGCTATTGCCAGGGGCAACGATATAATAAACTTACATTGGATTTCACGATTTCTTTCAATAGAAAACATAGCCTATCTATCACATTTGGACAAGCCTATTGTATGGACATTCCACGATAAGAATCCATTGACAGGAGGTTGTCATTATTTTCATGGATGCGAAGGATGGAAAACCGATTGTATGAACTGTCCGCAATTGATAAATAATTACGATAACTACCCTGCTAAGCTATTAGAAGCAAAGAAGAAGTATATAAACTTTAAGAATATTACAGTTGTTGTATTAAACAAGCACTTCAAAAAACTTGTCGAAGAAAGCCCGTTATTTAGTGAAAGCAGAATAGAAATCATTCCTAATTCTATAGATACTGATAAATATAAACTACTGGATAAACATCAGATAAGAAAAAAACTAGGGTTAGAAATTAATAAAAAATATTTATTTTATGTAGCAGCATATGCAAGTACAGTAAAGGGATATAAGGAATTTGAGCAAACAATTAAAGAATATTATAAGAAGTACGGTACAGATAATATAGAAATACTATTAGCAGGTAATTTACCAAAAGAGCGTAATATAGATTTACCGTTTAAGGAGTTGGGACACGTTAATGAAGAACAGATAATTGATTTATACAATGCATCTGATGTAACAGTATTATCTTCAATAGAAGATAACTTACCTAATGTGATGTTAGAACCACTTTCATGCGGAACACCGGTAGTAGGATTTAAGGTTGGTGGAATACCTGATATGATAGAGGACGGATATAATGGATATACTGTTGAGTTGGGTGATATAGAAGGCTTGGCGGAATCGATTAACAAGGTATTGGAAGGAGATGATTTATATGTCAATTGCAGAAAATATGCAGAAAAAAACTTGAGATTGGATATACAGGCAAAAAGATATAAAGAATTATACGAAGACTTACTAAAGAATCCTCCACAAGCAACCGGAAAGGCGAAAGACATACCTGAAATATTCCCGGAAACTGCTCCTACTCTCGTTAAATTAATGAGTGATGCAAATAACCGGAATGTTCAACAGATACAGCAGAAAGATAGTCAAATACAACAGAAAGATCTTATTATCCAAAGTAAAGAAGAAGGAATTAGGCAAACTAAAGTTGAATTGGAGAGTTTAAATAATAAGCTGCAGAGTAATAATACTCTAATACAAGAACTTAACTCAAAAGTTGTCATGAGAGAAGACGAAATCAATAAGCTTAATGATATTATAGAGCAGAAAAATATTACAATCGAAAATAAAGATAAAGTTATAAATCATAAGAATATGGAAATAAATGAATTACATAATTTGGATTTATTAAATAACTTTGAAAAAAAGATTTTGCATATCAATCATAAAGCACAAGTCGAAAAACAAAAAATATTAGATATTCAAAATAGAATTAATCAAAATGATAAATGGCATCGCTTCGGACAAATGTCTCGTAAAAGAAAACTATGGACTATCGGTAAGGTATTAAGTAAAAAGCTAAAAATATATTGGTTATTAAAACTATTTGCAAGAGGAGTAAAATAAAAAAGATACTTAGGAAGTAGCTATAATTCAACTTAAACTTATATAGATGACTCATTAAATAGATTTAATAAATAGCACTAGCAACTAAATTGAGCCAGCAAAAATAAAATATATTATGTTTTTTTAAAGTATAGTGCTATAGGTCTTGTATCTGCTTTGATAGATAATTCTATATTTTTCATTGCTGACCAATTTATTAACAATACCCTAATCAGCTTATCTATCTCAAGAATTTGTTCTATGTTTTGTAATTACATATTAAATAAAAATATAACCTTCGGAAATAAGGAACAAAATAAACTATACTTTTTAAAATATTTATTGCTTGTATGTATAATGCTTTTTATTTCAGGAATAACGATAGATTTTGTTTATAATATAGTAAATATAAATAGAGTAATTATAAAAATTGGAGTAGAACTACTTCTATTCATATTAAATTTTTTGTTTTTGAGGAGAATATTTAAAAAATGAAAGAAAATATTACAGATTGGAACAAATATTATTTAAACCCCTCTAAGCTTGCGTCTATAACTAGAAGAATGACTCTCAAAAAAATCATTAATACTGTGAGAAAGATTTATGAAAAGAAGAGGAGGGCGTGGACACACACATTTCCATATGTGAGTTAGGTGGCGCTAATAGTTGTATTGTTGATAAAGTATGCGATAGTTTTTATGTAAAAAAATATCACATAATAGATAATAATGAATATGGTTTAAATTTACTTAAGGGTAAAAATATAAGAACTTCTCTATCCTGGGATAATACAAATATATTGAAAGAGGACTCCTTTGAAGAAAAATTTGATCTAGTTATCAGCATAGGATTAATTGAGCATTTTTCAGAGACAGATACAGCCAAGGTTATAAAATATCATTTTGATAGATGTAAAAAAGGCGGGATTGTTTTAATTATTTTTCCTACCCCTTCCATCTCGTATAAATTTATAAGAAAAATATCGGAGTTTTTCCATATGTGGATTTTTTTGGATGAAAGACCATTAAAATATGAAGAGGTAAATAGCGAATGCTCAAAGTATGGTATTTTAAAACATAAATCTATAAACCATCTTATAGGACTGTCTCAAATGTATTTAGCATATGAAACTTCCACTTGAAACTATAATTATATATAAGAATTATGCACTCAATATAAAAAATATAACGGATAGGAAAATAAAATTAACACCATATTTCGTTTGTAATAAGTATCTAAAGTATCCAAATGAAACAGAGAAAAACAAGCAGAGATAGATTCAAACTTAAAGAGAATTTAAACGCTCCTGATAAACCATTAAGCTTTGAAACAGATCCATCCACTCTGAACCATATCTGTGTTGAATTGTAGAGGGTATTTTGGGTAAGTTTATTTTTTCAAAGCCTTCTTACCATTATTATTCTATTAATTAGCAGTTATCTAAATATAACAATAGCTGCAGTTGGAATAATAATGCTATAGTAAAAAGAGAATATTAATAATATAAAAGATAAATATTTGATAAATTAGTTTTGAGTCAAAAAATATGGACAAGTATTGCACAATTATGACCACTTATTCTGATGAAAAAATTGGTAAAAAAATAATAGAATCTTTATTGGATAAGAGGCTTGTAGCTTGCATTCAAAGACAGGAAGTAAATAGCTTTTATCACTGGGATGGTAAAGTAAATAATGACAAAGAATATTTACTATATATTAAAACCACAATTTCACTTTACAAAGAGATAGAGCAAGTGATAACACAGCATCATGATTATGATACTCCAGAGATAATCATGTTACCTATTACAGATGGATATCCCCCTTATCTACAATGGATAAGCAATACTGTGAGTAAATAAACCATATAAACGACTATCTATGTTTTATAGGAATATTGAATATTGAAAAATATGTTTTTTATAAAACTATATTTTATAAAGTATTGCTAGAAATTTATATTTTTATAAATAAAAATACTATTGTTTAGTGGACTCATTAAGCCTAAAATCATCTAAGAGATGTTGAATAACTCTACAAAAAAAATAAAAATTTTCGCTATATTGGCAGTCGTGATAAATTTGTTACTTGTTTTCTAATTAAGCTCACTTATTATTCGCAACCCATTTAATGTTAATTCTTCATCCATCTCACCCCATTTATCACATGGGAAAAATTGCGCATGATACCCTGTGAATATAATCTCTGCTCTCGGTAATTCATTTCTCATTTCACGAAGGATATTTCCAATCAATCCTTCAAATCCTATTATGCACCCTGACTGCAGGGATTCTATAGTATTTTTTCCCATTACAGATTTAGGCTTTTCCATAGGTATGCTATGAAGTAAAGCAGTTCCTTTAATTAGTGATTTCATGGCAGTATTTAATCCAGGTGCTATGCTTACGCCAGCTATTTTTGCATTCTTGTCTATTGCAACAAAAGTAATTGCTGTCCCAAATGCAACTGCAATACAATTATTTTGATACCTAGAGTACGTAGCTACAGCGTTACATATAAGATCAGATCCTACTTCATTGGGATTTGGAATATCGATTTGAATACCGGTTTTTACACTTGCATTGACTTCTATAAATGGAATATTTGTTTTTTCAAAATATTTCTTGAGATTCACACTAACTGGAGGTACCACAGAGCTATATGCTATCTTTGTTATTTTATTAATACTGATACCCTTCATATCAAGAAATGAATTGAGTAAAATCCTATATTCATCCGGCATACGTTCCCATAAGGTGGATATTTGATAGAATCCAATAAGAGTTTTATTATCAAAAAGTCCAATTTTAGTTGTAGAGTTCCCTACATCGAAAGCTAATAACATAAAACGTTGCTAAAAAGTAATTTATTTTTTGTAATGGCTAGAAATGCCATTACTTAACAATCCTATTATACTTCGTAAAAAGATTTATTTGTGTTATTTTGTCGTATAGTTTATTTCCAAGGCTATTGATTTTATCGATGAAAAAGTATACCATATCCGATTATTTTTTATTTTTTTGCTACATAGCAGTATAAATTAGCTATTGCTTTACATATAGCCTATTGTAAGTATCGGCTACATTATTTGTTAAAAACACAGATTTAATAAACAAAAAAGGAATACGATGAAAAGAACTTATCAGCCAAGTAATATTGTTAGAAAAAGAAAACACGGTTTCAGAGCGAGAATGGAAACTAAAAAAGGTGCTGCAATTATATCTCGTCGCAGAGCCAGAGGACGTAATCGTTTATCTGCATAAATTATATCTATCCAAGATTATTAGCTATTTATACATGTCTTTAGCAGACTTTTAAGTAAAAAAGGTTTTTTTGTCTGGCAAAAATTCACTTAGGCCTTTGCGCTTAAATAAGAAACGAGATATACAGTTAGTTTTTAATAATAAGCAATTTATTATAAATTCAGAAGCATTTCTTTTGTTTGCTAGTAAAAATAGATGTGATAATATCAGATTTTGCATTAGCATAAAGCGTAAGCATTTCAAAAAAGCATCTAGTAGGAACTATATGAGGCGCTTAGCTCGTGAGTGGCTAAGGCAAAGTAATTATAGAACCTTATCATTGGACTGTATTTTAATATTCAAACAACTCTATAAAATAAATATTGATAACGAAATATTATTTTTTAAAAATAATATGGACACGCTTTTGGAAAAGATATTTTCAAAATTAAAAATAGGTTATGATAAGTCATTATAAAAATTATATATCTATGCTTAATTATTATATAAAGACACTTATGACTAAAGCTGTAGATGTTTTGAATTACATTCTTGTACTATTCTTATCTATAATTATAAAATCATATCAATTATTTATAAGCCCACTTATGGCCAACTCTTGTCGCTTTTATCCAAATTGTTCCAGTTACTCTCTAGAAGCAATTAAAACTCACGGGGCCGTATATGGCTTATACCTCAGTGTAAAAAGAATCTGCAAATGCCACCCACTCCACCCAGGCGGTATAGACACTGTTCCCAAAAAATAAACTTATCTATTAAATAAAAAGTTAAATTGAAAAAATTAGGAAAATCATGAAACTAAATTCTGCAAAAATATACTATATCCAAAGATCAATACTGTGGATAGCTATAGCCATTGTTTTGTATCTTATGATTCAGCAGTGGAGGGAAGATTTTTATACTAATAATATAAGCTCAGAGCTCTCATCTGATATTGGTTCTGTCCCTATATCATCACCTAGCTTAGATTCATCCGAGCAACACTCACAGTTAGATAATCCAGTTGTGGCTATCTCAAATAGCAATGGGAATTATATAGATATATCCACCAATGTTATCAGAGTGCGAATAAATCTATTAGGTGGTGATGTTGAATATTTAGAACTCCTGCAGTATGATGCTGAATTAAACTCAGAAGAAAAGCTTATTTTAATGCAAAATGATACAAGTAAAGTATATATTGCTCAAAGTGGTATTATAGGTAGAAACGGAGTAGATAAAGGTGAAAATAGACCTATATACACTTCTAGCCAAACTTCATACAATTTAGGAAACAATGATAGCCTAGAAGTAGTTCTTGAATATAATGATGAAATCAATAATGCCTTAGTCAAAAAAATATTTACATTTAAAAGAGATAGCTATGCTATAAATAATCGTATTGAAATAACTAATAACTCAGATGAGCTTTGGCAAGGAGAAATCTTTGCACAGATAAAGCACACTATTATGTCTCCACAATCATCAGGTATAGGGCTAGCATCTTATTTAGGTCCTGCCGTTTCCACTGATGAGGATAATTACGAGAAGATAGATTTCGACACTATTATAGAGTCAAACTATCAGGAGTCTACCAATACTGGTTGGATTTCTCTAATTCAACATTATTTTGTCACAAGCTTTATCCCACAGCAAAGTCAAAGTGCAGAGCCAACTTCGGGCCAAAACGACCTATCATATTTGCTTTATAGTCGCTATATTCCAGAAACTTCTGGATCTGATTCTGCAATAATAGGCTTAAAATCTTCTCCTATAAGTGTTGAGCCCAATGAAACATATTCATACTTTATAGACCTATATAGTGGTCCAAAAATCAATGATAATCTAGAGCAGATACACCCAACACTACCACTGACTATAGACTTTGGCTGGTTCTGGTTTATTTCTGAGTTTTTGCTTGTTATACTTATATGGATACACTCATGGATAGGTAACTGGGGATGGTCTATTATAATTCTAACATTACTAGTTAAGATAGCTTTCTTTTACTTCAATCAAGTCAGTTTTAGGTCTATGGCAAAGCTAAGAGCCCTTTCACCTGAAATGGCTAGACTAAAAGAAATGTATGGCGATAATAGAGAAGTCATGAGTCGTGAAATGATGAACCTATATAAAAGAGAAAAAGTTAATCCTATGGGAGGCTGTATACCTATACTAATACAAATGCCTGTATTTATAGCTCTTTACTGGACACTACAAGAAAGTGTCGAAATGCGCCACTCACCATTTATTTTATGGATAGAGGATTTATCTCAGCTCGATCCTTATTTTGTTTTACCAATTTTGATGTCTGTAACTATGTTTATACAGCAGACATTTAATCCAACACCTTCAGATCCGATGCAAGCTAGAATATTTAAATGGATGCCTATAATATTTGGGGCTCTGTTTCTTTGGTTTCCTGCAGGACTTACTTTATACTGGGTTACTAATAATGCCCTATCTATATTGCAACAATACATTATAAAAAAGCAGATTGAATCAGAAGAACAAAAGTCTTACCATCAGCAAAAAAATATCACAAATAAACAAAAGAAAAATAAAAGTAAAAAATAAAAGTAAGAATAGTTTTATTTTTTACTTGCATCTTTTTGCACTTAAGACTTTTACAAAGCTATAAGTATTTAATGAAGTTCATACATTACGCAGGAATGATGTAAAAACTACTAAATTGTACCTTTTAAAATGTCATTATTAAAAGCATCTTAGTACTTGAATAATAGTTAATAAACTTAAATGATTAAGCAATGAGCAATTTTAGTGATAAAGAAACTATCGTAGCTTTAGCCACTGCTCGAGCGACATCCGGAGTGGCAATTATAAGAATATCTGGAAAACAAAGTCTACATATAGTACAAAAACTAACAAAGAAAAAGCATTTTAAGCCAAGATTTGCATACCTTTGTAAAATCCATCAATATGCAAACGCTACACCTTTTATAAACTCAGATGAAGAAATTGTACTGGATGAAGTACTAGTGATATACTTTCAAGCGCCAAAGTCTATGACGGGCGAAGATATAATAGAAATTCAATGCCATGGCTCTATTCCTATAATAGATCATATAATACACCTAATAACATTATTTCCCCAAACTAGACTCGCAAGGGCTGGGGAATTTAGCGAAAGAGCATTTATAAATCAAAAACTTGATTTAGTCCAAGCAGAATCGTTAATGTCTTTTATCGCAGCTAAATCCATTAAACAAGCAAAAGCTGCATACTCAAATCTCAGTGGTTTATATTCTAAAGAAATATCTATAGTGTCTGAGAAGTTAACTGACTTAAGGGTCTTGGTTGAATCTAGCCTTGATTTTTCAAGTGAAGATATAGAGCTTATAGAATATGTAGAATTATCTAAACTATTGATATCTCTGAAATATGATATACAAAACCTGTACTTAAAAACAAAAGATAATATATCAATAAATCAAGATATTAAAATCCTAATTTTAGGATTGCCAAACGCAGGAAAGTCAAGTTTATTTAATTCAGTAAGTGGTGATGATTTTGCTATAGTGACTCCAAATGAAGGCACTACTAGAGATTTATTGTACAAGACACAGAATATAGATGGGTGTAATTTTGAGCTTATTGACACTGCTGGGTTAAGAAGTAGTTATGATGATATAGAAAAAGAAGGAATCAAACGAGCTTTAGAAATGAGTGCTAATTCTGACTTTATACTATGGGTTCATAACTGGCATGCGACACCTAACAAAAATGATATATATAAAGATTTAATTAAATATTTAGACTCAGATTCTTTGGATAAAACCATAGTAGTCGCTAGTCAAATTGATAAGATAGAAGTACTATCTGAACCTGTAGAAACGTTTATTGAAAATGATAATGGCAATCTAAAAATACCCATGATTATGATTAGCAGCAAACGCGAAAAAGATATAAATTGCTTAAAAAACTATATATCAAATAATATCCTAAATAGAACAAGCGGAACATTCAGTGCACATCCACGATATCTTGATTCTTTAAGTAAAACTCTATCTTATATAGAAGATGCCATATATAAAGCAGATAATGATATATTAATGGAGCTTATCGCAGAGGATTTAATCAAAGCAAGAGAAAGTATTGGTGCTATTGTCGGAGAACTCCACAATGAAGAGTTACTAGGCTCAATCTTCAGTAGCTTTTGCATAGGTAAATAAATCTATATTTAGCGCCCTATAAATTTGCTAAAAAACATTAATTTCTACTAGTTTCCACTCAATAAGCAGTTAAAAAAACACTTGATGAAGATAAATATATTGCTATCAATAAATTATATAGTTAAATTATACTATTTAAAAAATCTATAATGATGTATTAGGGAAAATCCCTCTTATTAGTAAGGCTTCTTGCATAATATCTTTAAATATTGGTGCTGCAGTTTTTCCCCCGCTTGGATTTTCTACATCTGGTGAATCAACTACAACTATAGCAACCATATCAGGGTCATCAGCAGGGACAATGCCTGCAAATAAAACCCTATGTTTGGTTTCATCATATCTGCCAACTCCATACTCATCAATGGTCCATACTCTCGCAGTACCTGTTTTCCCAGCAATTGCGTAACCTGGTATCCTAGCAAGCTTTGCCGTTCCATTTTCTCCATCTACTACGTTTTCCATTGCATATAAGGTTTTCTTCGATGCATCCTCTGTGAAAATAGCATTTCTCACCTTTTGCTTATCATCTATAGCTATTTGTGATAATGTGACACGTATTCCATTGTTTGCAAGT
The DNA here is from genome assembly GCA_963455285.1 of Gammaproteobacteria bacterium Psp_hYS2021. GTDB lineage: Bacteria > Pseudomonadota > Gammaproteobacteria. The sequence goes on along the minus strand of OY734021.1, from coordinate 600,558 downwards.
GCCTGGTAAGCTGAGAGTAACTGTGCAGCTGTTACGGTGAAGCCATATCCAAAACTGTTTCTTAATATATCTATTCTCCTCAAGCTATTACTTATAGTACCTTCTGATTCTCTTGGGAAATTGACTTCTGTTTTAACACCAAAGCCAATTTGTTGGTAATATTTTGTTAAATCAGTTATTTTATCTAGGTTTTTATCTACAAGCTTACTAATTGCAACATTACTAGAATGTGCTAATACACTATTTACTGAAATTGTTTTAAATCTGGTTGAAATATCTCGTATAAACGTATTATTACCAGAACCTGCTTTCCATCTACCATAGTTAATATCTATGATGTCATCAGGATGTATGTTAGAATTTTCGAATAATTTAGCTAATACCAATGGTTTTATGGTAGAACCAGGTTCAAAACTATCAATAAACCCAGAATTATATATGGTTCGTATATTAAGCTCAGAGCGATTATTTGGATTGAAAGATGGGTAAGAAACATTTGCTAATATTTCTCCTGTTTTCACAGATACAATCATAACAAGCCCGTAGTTTATTCCAATATTATCAAGGTGTTTTTTTAAATGATAATAAGCAGCATTTTGTATCCTTGAGTCTATAGTCGTCGGGAGTGTATTAATATCATTAGTCTCTTCTTCTATAAGGTTTTCTTGATCGTTTATTTTTATCGCAACAAGATTATTTCTTGCATCTATTTCTCGCAAAGATAGAAAACTATCTGAATCTAGAAAGTCATTATACTTCTCTTCCAATCCAGAAACTCCTTCTCCTTCACTAGAGGTTATGCCTATCAGAGAGCCTGTTTCTTCTGCCATAGAGTAGATTCTTTTATATGACGGCTCTATACTAATTTGTTTGCAACTAAAAAATCTACTTATATTTGGATTATGTATATCTAAAATTCTTTCGTTAATACAAGGGTCAGTATTAGCATTGGTTTGATTTTCTTGATTTTGAAGGAGTGTTTTCTTAATAAAGTTTGTATAGTCATCTTCTAGTGAACGAACTTTTGATTCAAATAAATCTCTGGCAAAAGGGTAGTATATATTGTTAAGATTTTTATATCTAATCCAGATAGTACTTTTATTTTGAGTATATTCATCATCCCAAAGTAAAGAACGCTGAAAAATAAGTAAGTCTTGATCTGTGAATTTCTGAGGATTTATATATATAGAATATAGTTCAATATTTGACGTTAGTAATGTTCCATTTCTATCAGTAATAGACCTTCTCGGCGTTAGAATTTTTTCTTCTCTTATAAATCTTGTCTCCAGTCTTGCAAGGTTGTCTTCTTCACTGGTCTCTAGTAGGGATATATTGATAGCACGTATAGAAATTATAAGCGTAACAACTATGGCAATGGCTGTAACTATCTTGCTTTGTAAAGAAGTACTAAATTTTTTATGTCTTATATTTATGTTTTTGTTTTGTAACATCGAGGTAAAGAGCTAATAATTTTTACTAATAAAGTATTTTTTATCACTTTAATATCAAAAGTACAAAAATATAAATAATATTTATATATTATATATTTAAATATTCTTTAACAGTTTTAAATGAAAATTTATTGCCAAGCCAACTCATATCAGCGCAAGTATAGGTTTGATATTTGCCTACCAAGTGACTTGGAAAAGGAATGATTTCTATTTCACCACCTTCTTTTTTCACAATAAGCTCAGCGATATCCTTAAAAGAAATAGGATTAGCTGTTCCTAAGTCATAAATGCCCGAAGATGCATCATTATTTAGCACAATACTAACAATATCATCTACACATACAAAGTCTCTTAGAAACTTATCAGAGGATGCAAATAGCTTTAGTTTTCCTTTATCTTTTATCTGAGCTGTAAACTTACTTACAGGGCTTGCTTGGTCTTTCTTATGCTCCTCATTTGTCCCATAAACATTAAAAAACCTAAATCCTTGTATCAGTGAAAATTTATCCAAATTATCTGTTACAAAATAATCAATCTGTAGCTTTGTAATAGCATAGTAATTAAGTGGATTAAATGTATTTTTGGTATTACCATAAACAGACGCAGATGAGGCATATTTAACTGGCATTTTATATTTTATAGCTTTTTCAAGTAGTTTTAATGTGAAGGTTACATTATAATAATGTAATTTTTCTATATCTTTTTCGGTTGTAGAAGATATAGCTCCTTGATGTATTATTAAATCTACTTTATCCCATGTACTAAAAGTATCAATAAAGCTTTTAGCATCTTCTATTTCAACTTTTAATAAAGGCTTATCTTTTAGTGCATTTACAAAATGACTGCCAATAAAGCCTTTATAGCCTGTTATTAATATCATAATTCGTACCTTAAAAATATATATTTATATTCACATTATATAATGATACGCAAAAAGAAAAGTTTATTTATGTATAAAAAAGATTTTTTAAACTAATCTGCCACTTACTAGATGCTTATCTCCTAAAATAGTAGGAAGTACAAATAGAGGCATTGATAGTATATTTTTATCGTAAACTAATATTTGACTAAAGTAGTTAATAGGAGCAAAAGAAGCAAATAGTTTATTTAGTATCAGACCAAATAGATATATTTCACCTATGCAAGAGAGCTTTTCGGTATCAAATTGTATATTGATTATTTGCCCATATACGACGTTAACTCCTTTCATTTTCGTACCTTCAGTGTACTGAATATCTACTATACTTTCTATAGCTGACCTGAATCTCTGATTTTCTCTTTGACCACTTAAAAATAGGATATAGCTTAAGATTCCTTGTAAATCTGACTTTGTCTTTAACATCTGCTTACTAATAGCAATATCATACATAAAAGCTATTTCTTGATCTTCTGCTCTCAAAGCAGGAACATACTCAGAACTTTCTGTAACTGTTGAGAGGGTATATCCTTCTAAACTAGTAAAATCCGTGCCTATAGGAATAGAGGCATTTTTCCCATTTGTAACTTTAATGTTACAAACAATAGTCTCCGAAAGAGTAATATCTTCATTTTTTCCATAAGCTAGCTGTAAGCTAAAGGATGGATCGCCTGCATTTTCCTGTCCTATTCTTAACTGATATACAAGTTGCCTATCAGTCTCATCTATAACATAAACATAGTCATTAAAATTAGTATAAACTCTTCTTACATCTCCTTTGCCTTTCTCAGATATTATGCCGGTTACATTATCTATAGAATAGACAAACTGTTGTCCATTACTTTTTGCTATATCCACAGGAACAATATGATCTTTATGATCTATTTTAGTAGGAATAGAAATAGCCTTGAATACATTTTTTATAGGGACTATGTTGGCATGTACATTATTTAAAACTTCTTTATTAAATGATGGATAGGGTATATTTTCTCTCAGTCTACAAGAAAATTTTATAGAAACTTGCGAATTCTCTGAAAATAGTTCATCCGATATGGGAAAAAAATCAAGCTTATAGGCTAAGAGTTTGCTAGGCATTATAGCAAAATCTAATAGTAATCCCAGTTCATCTAAATCAAAATTATTATCGGTAAATAGCGCTTGGTTTACTTCATATCCATAGGGCGTAAGGTTTTCTTTAGGGAGATCGTATGTTTTACTTGAATTAAGCCCTCTTATTATAATCCTTTCTAGATTCATGTTCAGTAATGAAAATAGATTAACACTACTAATATACTCACCAAGTATGTAAAAGGTAAAGTCAGATACTTTATGATCTTGAGGTCCATTATTAGATATATTTATTACAATGTTAGAGCCATCTGTAACCGTTTCTTCTGTGACCGAGGTTATACTAATAGTAGAAATAGGGGTATCAGTAGCTACTGAGTATAAAATAGCGTCTCCTATGGAGGTTTGTTTTTGCGGGTTGAATTCTTTATCTTTTTCTAGTAAATATAAAGGTGTATCAAGCTGATCATTAGCAAGTTTTGCAAGTGATACAGAAGGCTTTGAAAGTATTAAGTTTCCTAAAAGTTGCTGAGATATAAGCTGGTAAAAGTCATTGTGTTTGGTCTCAACATGTTCTACAAGTCGTGCTGTTAGATATGAGAATGCTCTTATAATGCTATCTACATCAGGGTCATCAGTTTTTAATGAATTAGCATCGTGCACAGGAGTATTTTTTTGATTAAATTCCTCAAATTGCTTTTTGAGTTTATTCAGCTGCTTAGTATATTGGCTATCAGACACTATTAATCACCATCTCTTAGTCTATATACTTGACCTAACATGTCAAAAGCAATCTTAAATGAATATGGCTCACCATACTCATCAATTCCTAAAGATTTCCTAATTATTATTTTTAACTCTATAAATGGTACTGCTGATTTAGATTTTTTTTCAAGATGCTGTTCTAACTTTAGCGAGACTGACGATATTCTCGGGTCAGCTTTAGTAATTCTTTGACCTAATGTATTTAAATAGGTTTTTTGAGTATTTTGTGAGCCAAGCATTTGATTGATTCTAGCTATCTCATCCATCCCATAGTCAGGCATAGTAATAACAGTTCCTATCTTCGTTGTCAACATGCGCTCTACTTGCAGAGCAATAGAATCTATAAGTAGTTTCTTACTTCCAAGCTGATCTATGGGATAAGGTGATGTAATTTTTGCAAGCTTTTCAAATAAAGTCAGTGTTTTCACAATAATAAAATACTTATTTAAGTGTATAGTTTTCCTGATTCTTTTATCTCATTAGCTATATCAATATCTATAGAACCTTCTTCATAATTCTTATGCTCTATAGATACTTTTTCAAACATTATACTTATCATTTCAGATAAAGGATACTGTTTTTGGTCTGTAAGATTTTGTCGTAGAATTTCTGCTGAAGAGTCTATACCAACAATCTTTGCATTATTTAATATAATCGTATAATCTAGCTCTTCATATCCATCAACAAAACTATACCATCTTATTTCCACATCAACTAGTTTTTCCGAAGTACAAAGAGCTTTGAGTAGCTGAGTAGATGTTTCATCAACTGCTTTAGTGATTTTAATAGGATTATGCACGACTAAGGAATCAGTTGATTTTTTTCCATTTACTTCTGGTACGTTTACTTTATATTCAAAAGCATAAAAAGCAATAGCACCTTCTACATCATCTTTTTCTAAATCACTTTCTATATCTCCTTGTTCTATTCCCTTGATAAATAAATAACCTGTGTGCGCCATAAATATTCTCCGTAAAAAATCTAAACTATAATTGCCTTCCTTTGTAAGGAAGACAATTAGTCATTTATAGTTTTTAAGCATTATCAATAGTTACAGCCGCTCCAGAGGAACCTTGCTGAGCAGAGCTTGGACCACCTATTGATATAGGCGCTGTAGTATCAAAATCAAAGAATAAATCTGCATTGCCCAAACCATATTCCCAGCGAATAGTTCTATAACTAATTTCTAGAACTTCTGATATTTTCAACTGCTCATTTTCCGGTTTTCTAACATCAGGCTTTTCCGCAGTAATACCTACGAGACGACAACCTTCTACAGTGATAGAATAAAATAATGTTTCTACACCATCTATAGGAGTGTACCATTCTAGTGAGACTTTGGTCAAACGTTCTGCTAAACAAAGAGATCTGAATAATTGAGGAGATGTTTCATCCACTTCCTTGAGGACTTCTATGACCCCATGAAATGGTAGACCTTCTCTACCACCAATATCTGAACCAGGAACTCGTATAGAGTGACGAAATCTATAAAAAGGTATACCACCTTCTACGCCATCTTTCTCGAGATTTGTTTCAATCTCCTCCTGAACAGCTCCTGTAATAAATAAATAACCTTGCTGTGCCATAATAGAGACCTCCACAAAAAATTAAATAGTTAAAGTATATTCCAGTCCTCTATACTTGACATGCGGTGTTATTGACAACTGGAATTCTGTTATTTTACCGCCTTTAATGTCAATTTCGTTTAAATTTATATTAGCATTTTTTAATGGTTTTTGTGCCCTTATATAAGCATTATCTCCATATGAATCAGATATGAATCTTCTTAACCATTGCATAATTTCATTTTTTAGCTCTATCATATTTAGTTTAGATATAGACTGACGCTGCATCATCCTCATATAATGAGTAAGTTGTGATATAAATATAAGCTGAGGAAGCCTTACATTCATCTGCTGTTCTATGGATATTACAACTTCACCTCGTCGACCTAAACCTAATCTATTTAACATATTTAAGTCGCTGAGCTTTATATTACCATTAAAATCAGTAAAATTTAAACTTATTATACCAAATCTTTCTAATTCAGATTGAATTTTTTTACTCGGTTGCCAATCTAGCACTCTGCCCTTAATATTAAATAACTCTGCAGAGATTTTATTATAATTTTCACTTTCTATACCAAGACAAGTATTAAATGACTCGTAAGATTTTATCAAAGGTATTAATAAAAGGTATCCAGCATGCCCCCAAAGACCTTTTAATAATGTAGAAGTAGGAGGACTATCTACAAAACGTATTTTATAAAATATCAAGTTCTCGTAAGAATCTCTCATTTTACATGAATTGACAAAAAAGCCTAAAAACCTAGAATCTCTGGTCTGTGCAAAATTATACCATTCACTAAAATGTTCACTGTACCTTAGGTCTTCAAAGTCAAAATTATTCGATAGCAATGATATATCATTTATGCCAAAAAAGTCTACGCTCATTGGACTTACGATAGGACAAGAAGATAATCTTCCTAAGTTAGATAGCTGTTCAGCTAACTCCAAATCATCTTTATTGAGAGAGAAGGTATTTAAAATTATGCTATAAGGAGTACCTCCATACTGGTCAAACTCCTTGGTGTAGACATTTAGAAATAATTCTGTTTCGGATATATCTAGGCCTGATAATAAATCATTATCTATGGTCGCTCTATCTGTATCCATGACTTTTATTTGAATATTTTTCACTACACCAAGATTACTTATTAACCAATGTAAGTTAAGCCAATTGAATTCTACCTCACAGAAAGCAGGATTATATATGATTTCGTTTACTTGCTTTATAAAATTATCCCTAGCCATAGCTAAGGCATTTACTATATCTGGAGCTTTTATCATTGGAGTATCAACTGGTATTTTTACTTTTGAAAAAAAACGTTTTTCTTTTTTTGAAAAATACTTACTTGATATTTGCCTGTGCCCTAAACAATATTCTAATTTTCGAATAAATTTTAAATAGTCATTCAAAATAAGACATCTTTCATACACCATATAGGGGTGAAAGCATTTTAAATGATCTATATTGATATTTATAAGCAAGTCACTATTTATATCATCTAAAAATAGGTGATTACTTACGAAAAACTCAAGGTTTACATTACACTGCTTGAAGTAAAAGTTGAATGTTTTTCTATTGACTAGGAATGGATCATCATGAGTTTCTCTTGATGTTTTTCCAGAAAAATTTCCTATTATTAGGATACTAAGTGGTAATTGCCTTACTCCTGCTAATTTACCGCTTTCATCTAATTCATTGTAATTAATTGATATTCGATCCATAATTCTTTTTATAAGAATTCTATCATTGTACCCAACCACCAGTTATGGAGTTAGGAACAGAAGTAGGAAAGCTGTTAACCCCTCTAATTAAGTCATCTGCGCCTATTATATTATAACGTAGATTAATCTCGGTTATATTTATGTCTCTTAAGTTAACCCCATCTTCAGGGAAGTCATCAGGAGTTAATCTATATATGCCGCCTGAAAAACTAGAAACAAACTCAGGAAATCCATCCGGAGCTACAAAGGATTTAGTGGCAGTAAATACTGAAAAATCTATGGTTAATGACATATCATTACAAGATGGATCCCAACTCATGGTTTCTCTAGAATTTACGTTCATATTTAGAAGTGTATATGTCCTCTCTCCACATGACATGGATATAGTACCTTTTATAGGTTTAAATAACGCATCAGGGTTGACACTTATAGGCCCGCCTTCAAATACAAGAGGATATGTTGCTTGATTATTTCTTAAGCCTTCTCTACCATTTCTTAAGTACTCTAGAAACTCAGGGTGAAAATATAGTGATGTTCCTGATGTAAGCTCAATTGGCTGAGCTGCTCCCCCTGCTGTATATTGTATAAAAGAAGATAAATTATTATTGAAAAAGCCCCATAATAAACCAGAATCTAACTTAAACATTACATCTACAAGTCGTAGTGACGATATGCCATCAACCTCTAATAAAACTTGCGTTTCCCATCTATCTTGTATTTCAAGCTGAGCTTCTTCTACCATATACTGTTCTATTGTGTAAATAGGAGCTCTAATAATATCCCAAAAAGGTTTTGTAAGCCTTGTTTCAAGCCCTATTAAAGACTGTAAATTTTTTATAGAGCCATACATTCTTCCTAATCCACTTTGTGCTTCATTAGGTGCCTCTATACTTTGAAATATACTTTCCAGCTCTCTGTGCATAGCAGCTCTTGAGTCTGCTTGGAATACTACATCTGTCATGGCAAGTATGTAGTTATCAATTTCTTGAGATGCACTTTCTAAGTTAGATTGTAATTCATCTGCTGACTTTTTATTTGACCTCAGCTTTCTACTTGTTTTTTGGACCCTCTTAGTTGTTTTTGCTATGGTTTTACCTGCCTTACCGGCTTTACCTAAGGTCTTTATAGCAAGCTTGGTTATAGCACTATTATTTTTCCCTTCTGTAGTTTGAGTACTTAATTGAGCGGCTTGTTTGTAATAATCTATAAGCTCTATCCATTCAGGAATGGCCATTTCTTCGATATCTTCAGGAGTATCTGCTGTTAATGTTAACGTGATATTATTTGTATTATCAGGTATTTCAGAGACAATTTCTTCCTGAGAGTCACTTCCTTCTTCAGGAAGATCTTCTGGTAGAGCGGCTTCTATTTCACTATCTGCTTGTGTTCCTGCCTCTGGTGGAGGTGGTAATGCAGTTCCACTTTCATCTGCTCCAATATTCTCAAGAGCTTCCTGCTGATCAGACCTTGTTCTTTGTAATAAGTATTGCCTAGATCTATAAAGTAAACCATCATTGAGTATAAACTGAGTATTATCATAAGTTGTATCCATTACATTCGTGTATGGATTATTTTCACCCGATAGTTGCTGCAGCCCTGAAAACCATTCATCTCTTCCTACCCATCTTTGTGTTCCTCTTACAGCATTGGACATGAAATTCTCCCATTCAGATACATATTGAAGCATATAATTGTATCTGAAATTTAATAATCTCCTATAAAAAGTATGGTCAGTAGGAAACATTGACATCATTTTTATAACAAAATCATCTATTAGATTCTCTCCAACTAATGTATAAGCACCACTTACAAAAAGTGGGTCTTCAATATTCCCATTACCTAGAAAATAGTCTTCAATGCTGATTCGTTCTGCAACTAAGGTTTGATTAGCCCAATTTACTATCCACTGCAAGTCACCTGCTCCTTGTGTTAGTACTGCTTGTAATAAAGATTGTAAATCTTCAAGTTCTGTTTGAATTACTCTATTGTCAAGACCTTCTCTCCACAATAAACTATCTATATATAATAAATTTAGTTTATCCACATCGTCTTGTATAATGCCTTCTATATCTCTAAAATATAAATCACTTAAAATAAAAGGATCTGGTAGACGAGACAATTCATCAGATGTAGCCCCTCTGAGCGCAGATTCAAGTACAGCGATTCTGCTATATAATATTAGCGCATAATTAGCAACTTGCGCATCTATTTGCTCTTCGGAGAGCCTTAAACGTTGAAGTGTTGAAAAGTCAAAAGCTATATTATTACTTAAAAGTGTGTCTATTTGTATTGTTAAATTATTCCTAACATATGAATAAAAGCCATATTGTAGATTTCTACCTATTTCATATCTCCCTATTAGCCTATTCCAGGGAATCCACCAGCCTTCTTCTTCATCAGAAATTACTTGCACAAGGTTTGCAACATAATCCATAGTTTCAATACCTAATATCACATCAGACGTCAAGAATGTTTCTTCTCCTATTCCTTCAGGATTTAAAATAACATCAACGCCTTCTATAGAGGTTTGTGCTGCATTATTACTTAAACCAAGTAAGTTTACATAATCTATTATTTCTCCTCTGTCAACTCTTGCTTGATAATTTTCTGATAGCTCTTGGATATAATCTATATTTCTAAAAACAAAAAACCAAAATGCCAGCCATATTACTACAAATATACCAATCCATTGTAACCAAAAATAACTTTTACTAAACGAAACAGTTTTACGTTTCATTTGCTCGATATTATGTATTCTATTTCTATCAAAAGGTATAATTGTTGTCAGTAGGTTATGAATGAAAGCTACAATAGGATTACCTTTTTTCTCTTTTACACCTGTTATATATATACCAGATAAAATAGCAGACTCATGATACTGATTATCTACAAATATTACTTTACAATAAAGAGAGAGCCCATCTTCTATTTTTCTTAAAGTATTTGGAAAATCCATTGCCTTATAGTCAATTTTTTTCTTAGCCAAAAGGGCTAAGTTAATCATCTTATGTATCCTAAAGCAAACTATATCTATTGTATTTCGTACAAATTCATCTGTTGGGATATTTTTATCAATATAGTTGCCTAGAGGCTCTTTAATTTGATCAGCACCTAATATTTCAGTCCATTGCGTAAACCCTTCTATTATTTCTGAGTTCGTTACAACTATATAAATAGGCAACCTTGCATGCAGATACAACATGAAGAAATGAAGGTAAAATCTTTGTTTTTCAGCTAATTTGCGTATGGAGTCTTCATCTGTACTAAGTAAATCAGATGCATCTACTGCTAAAAGAATACTATTAATAGGCTCTTTTGCTCTATGAAAAAATAAAGCTTTTAGTATCTGAACTAATAATACAGGTATTTTAGAACCATGTCCTGGATATAGTTCAGAGCTGGTATCTATATATATAGATTCATTTGTTAAAAAGAAGTCTATGCTTCCATCATCTGATTTCAATGCATCAGAACTTACAATAGGGAATTCTATTTCGGCATTTTCAAGTAACATAGCTTTTTTGCTATTTTCTTCTCCGAACATAAGTACCCAAGGCTTTGCGTATATTGCTGCATCAGATAACTGTAGTTTTGATTTATGGAAGAATTTGACGATTTTATTTATACGTCTATAAAGTGCTCTATCTTCTGTAAAAAACTCCTTAAAAGGGTACCAGCTACCTTCTTCCTCTTCTTGACCAGAGTCCTCACCTCTTTCGAGGTTAACCATATTTTCAATACGCTTTTTGGCTATCTGCCTTTTTACTATTTTATAAATAATATAAAATATAAGCCATATTACAAATACAACACCTAGAACTTGTAGTCCAAGCAGAATATTATTTGCAATAAATACTGCAGCAGCTAGTATAATAATTGCTATTACTAGCCATATCAGTATAAATTTTAATATTGTCCAAAAAAGGCGCATGTATCAATTACATTAATAAAGTAGGAACAATGGCGTCTAACTGCCATAAATTGTTAAGAAAAACTCAATAGATTCACCTAAACTAGATGCATTCCACCAAAAAGACGAAATAGCTATAATAATTATAAACAAAAAATATAAAGCAAAAAACGTAGTTCTATTTAAAGAGAATTCTCTGAAATGTGTCGCACCAGGGTCATCAGGAATAGAAGCATACAGATGAGATAAATAAGTTTTATCATATCGATCAAGTTTCGTATGAATGTTATTAACCATTTCATTTAACTGTTCTGGAGTCTCAAAGTAGATACCTTCAAAGCCTAAAACCAAAGCATAATAAAATACTTCTATTGTATCTCTTTCCTCTTTATTTACTAAATCTCTTAGTCTATCAAGCTCATCAAAAAAAGTAGCTCCAGCCATAGTTGATTGATAAATTTGTTTTTGCAACAAGTTTTTTGCCCAGTCACTTTTTCCTATCCAATCGGAAGAAACTAGTGTTTCGTCTGTAAAAGCAATTACAGCAAACTTAGCCATATCAAAGTAGTTCTGATCATAATTTAGCCTTTTTATCTCTCCTACCATCCCTTCGTTAACTTCATTTTCTGCTTGGGCATTGTCAATCATTGATAATATTTTATTATGAGCCTCTCCATAAGGGACGTGATTCCCTTCTATAGACTTATTTTTTATGTCTATAACATAAGAAAATATACAGCTAAAATAATCTAATAAGGTTTTACTCATGTTTTATAAAGCATATAATACTATTTTTTATCCTTCTACTACACTTAAATCTATTTTACAATCTTCTGGAGTAGCATCCCATATTACAGCTAAACTTCTGGAAGTATATATATCTTGCCATATATTACTGCTTTGATCCAATACAAAATAATATGCATTTTGTCGCGCAGGTAAGCCAGGAGGCGTATCTGGGAAATGACTAAACTTAAGTCCTGGTAAAGACCTAGAAGCTAGTAGTGAAACTTTTGATATAGCTGCGATTCTTGCAAAACTCTTAAAATCTTCAATCCATTTTTTAGGGTCACTTTGCGTTAATACAACCATATAGAAACGGTTATTAAGCTTGAAGAATTTCTCTGGTAAAACAACAGTAAAAGAAGAAGTTCCTTCTTTAGTCATAGGTATATTTAGTTCATCACTTACTACTATTTCATCTAACAATGTACGCAATAATTTTTGTGTTTCTATTAATACATTACCAAAGTCAAAATGGTCATAAGAAATAGAAAGTGCATTATCATCACTATCTAATGCTAAGATACTCACTTTAGTCGTAAAAGAAGTTAATTCTGCTATAAGTTCCTGTAGTATATTAAATATATGCCAAGGATGAGTTGCTTCTTCATTTAATGCATGTTTTAATTGCATTAAATATTTAGATAAAATTTGTAAAGCTAAGCGGTATTTTACGAGTATGGGAGCAAGATAATTTAAAGATTCTCCTAATTCAGACGTAGAGCTATCAGTATCTTTCATCTTATAAGAATCTAATTGATATATACCACGCTTTATCTGATCGTAAATTTCGGCTACTATTTTATAAATTATGGGAGAGCTACTTATTCTGGTTATAGGTGGAATGTATTCTTCATTTAATATTATACCTGTATTATTTTTTTGCAAGGCTGCAATGGGTATGACTATATATTCTGCCAGCTCTTCTATTTGCTCTTGTGTGAAAAGCCTAAGAACATAAGACATTGTTTGAACATTAGCAGCGACATCACTTTCATACATGTTAGTGATATCTTCACCATTTGCATTACATATAAATCTTGTATCAACGCTTTGTACATCGTCATTTGCTTTATAAGTTACATTAACCTGATTTGGAAAAAGTTTCTTTATTCCAATATAAACCATGTAATTTGAATTTGGGAATACAAGCGCAGGATTGAATCTACAAGACCTTATAAGTGCATTTTCATCTTTTTTTACCCATGTACCATCAGGAAAAATTGCCTCAAATTCATTCAATACGATAAGCCCATTTGCAAATGAAGCATAGTCAAAGCTGACATTTAAAACACCCCAAGGATATATGTTATTTCTCTGCCATATCTTCCAATTTAGAGCGCTATTAGTGATATCAGCATGTTGCAAATGATGGGGCTTTAACAACATACCTTGCTTCCAAAAAACTAATTTATGATTCATAATTATTTAAACCCCACATTCATTACGAATATTAACAACTAGATTATCTATCTGATTGTTCCCTAGCACGACCAATACATCAAGTTCTCCAGGAGAAGGACTTGGACTACTAGTTACCCAATTTACAGGGTTTATTCTAGATCGAGCTCTTCTCACAGGTGGAATTTGAATTATCCTCACAGACCTATCTGCTATCAAACTATAGTATCCTACTATTATAGCTATATATCTAGTTTTTTCTGCTCTAGACAAATCAAATCTAACAGACGTTCTAGGCTGTAGTGACCTTACATCATATTGTAAAATACTACTATCTAAGTCTTGAGCTAACAGAAGGCGTCTCATTCCACTTTGTGTTGCTATCTCTCTTACAAAACTATTAGGGTCCTCCATTTGATAAATTCCTAAAGTTATCCCATGAGAGTACCTGTCTATCTGATTTAAGTTCGTAGGCGTTACAACCCTGACTGTAAGAGAATCTTCTTCATGTACCCAAATAGAATTTGACTGCGAATCTGCATTAAACTCCTTTACTTCACCTGGTGTTAAAGGCACTACACAATCAGTACCAAAGGAGAAAAAAGACGTAGACGAAGTACAACCTCCCAATGATATTAAAATTACAGTAATTACAATAATATATCTTAGCATATATAGCTCTTAAAGTGAATAGGCTATGTAAATACTACTGAAACTGTAGTAAAAAATCTTTGTTATTATCATAAAAAAGTCTAATATCATCTACATTATAATAAAGCATTGCTAATCGCTCTATGCCAAGTCCAAAAGCAAAACCAGTATATGTATTAGTGCATATTCCAACATTTTTAAAGACATTAGGATGAACCATACCAGCTCCTAGTATCTCAATCCATCCAGAGCCTTTGCAACTTCTACAACCTTTGAGATTACAAAAACTACAAGATATATCCACTTCTACAGAAGGTTCTGTAAAAGGAAAAAAACTAGGCCTAAAGCGTGTCTTTAATGAATCATCTTCAAAAAATATTTTTAAGAATTTGCTTAGTGTATATTTTAGATTTACAAATGAAACGTTTTCTCCTACTACTAACCCTTCTATCTGATGAAACATAGGAGTATGAGTAATGTCAAAATCACATCTATATACTCTTCCTGGAGAAATCATTAGCAATGGTAATTCCTTATTTTTCTCCATTTCATGTATTTGTGTAGGAGATGTATGTGTGCGAAGCAATGCCTTTGTATCAAAGTAAAAAGTGTCATGGTCTGCTATAGCAGGATGGTGCTCTGGGAAATTCAAAGCAGTGAAATTATAATACTCTGTCTCTACTTCATTACCATCACATATCTTAAATCCTTGAGATTTAAATATACTTTCTATTTTATAGATTATTTTAGTTATAGGATGAAAAGTACCCACTAACTCTGTATTTGAAAGAGTTGTATCTATAATATCTTTCTTTAATTTGCTAATTAATAACTCATTCTTTATATCATTAGACCTATTTTTTAGCTCATTAAGTATAGAAGACTTAATCTCGTTTAATTTTTTTCCTGAAGAGCGTTTTTTGTCAATATTTTCTATTTTAGACAAGTTTTTAATAGCAAGCATCAGCTCACTATTTTTTCCTAGGAATTTTTGCTTAACTATATCTAAGTCATTTAAAGTATTAGATCTGCTTATAGAAGAAATAGCTGATGAAAGATATTTTTTATTCATAATAAAATTTAGCAGTTTATATCTGCGATAATAAAGTGTTAGCTATTATTGCCTATGCTTTTTGTTCTTGTTGAGCTTTTTCAACTATTTTTTTAAACTCATCTTTATAGTTAATTGCTAAGTCAGATAGAGTTTTCCTATCTATATTTATATTTGCCTTTTTTAGAGAGTTCATAAATACACTATACGATATTCCATATTCTCTAACTGCAGCATTTATGCGTGCTATCCAAAGGGCTCTAAATTCTCTTTTTCTTTGTTTTCTACCTATATAAGCATATTGACCTGCTTTTATTACGGCTTGTTTAGCAACTCTAAATACTCTACTGCGTGCTCCATAGTAGCCTTTAGCTAGTTTTAAAACTTTTTTGTGCCTTGCTTTAGTAATAACTCCTCTTTTAACTCGTGGCATAAAATATCCTTCAGAAACAATATAATTAAAATAATAATTTTTGAAATTAAATATAAATTAAGCGTAAGGCAACATACGCTCAACAGCATTTAAATCAGATTTTTCGACTTGATTTAAGTTTTTAAGTTGACGTTTTCTCTTGCTAGGCTTTTTAGTCAAAATATGATTTTTATGTGATTGCTTACATTTAAAGCCATTAGCTGTTTTCCTAAACCTTTTAGCTGCACCGCTGAAACTTTTCATCTTTGTTTTCATCTTAATCCTAAATTAAAGTAATATAAAAGCTTTTTATTATAGCATAAATAAATATTATTTTTTGATTGGCGCGAATGTAGCAGATAATTGCCTACCTTCTATTTTCGCTTCAGAGTCTAAAACACCTACACTTTCAAGAGAGTTTTCTAGTCGCTTTAAAATTTCGAATGCTTTCTCAGGATGTTCTATTTCTCGACCTTTAAATCTTAAGTTCATCTTCGCTTTATTTCCATCCTCTAGAAACTTAATCATCTTTTTTGCTTTGATATTGAAGTCAGCAACATCTGTATTTAAACTAAATTTCATTTCTTTTAAATGAACTTGTTTTTGCTTCTTTTTTTGCTGTGCTAATAGTTTTTTCTCATCAAATAGGTATTTACTATAGTCCATTATTTTACATACGGGCGGAGTTTGATTTGCGTTAATTTCAACTAAGTCAAGCCCTTCATTTTTAGCCTCATTCAGAGCTTCCTTCAAAGGTAAAATACCAAGCTGCCCCCTAGAGCTAGAAACAGTAAATACTTCTTTAGCATCTATTTGGTTATTAATTTTATATTTATGATTGTTCTTTTTAATAATTTTCTCCTTAGAATATATTAAAAGTAGTTAATTTTTAGTAAATACTATTTTAGGTATAAATTATACTAAATAAAAAATAGGTTTTTGTATTTCTTTTTTTGCTTTATCCAGTAAGTTTGCAACACTAATTGTTTGATTATCTCCATTTGGAATTCTTATAGATACTTCTTGATTTTCTTTTTCACGCTCTCCAAAAATTAATATATACGAGTGTTTAGCTAAAGTAGCTTCTCGTATTTTATAGTTAATTTTTTCATTGCGATTATCTATTTTTATTCTAGCTCCCAACTCTTTTAGCTTATTTGCAACACCCAACATATAGTCTTCTGTTTTAGAAGTTATATTCATCAAATTAAATTGCACAGGCGAGAGCCACAATGGCATAGAGCCTGCAAAATGCTCTATAAGTATGCCTATAAATCTTTCAAGAGAACCCAATATAGCTCTGTGTATAATAACAGGAGTTTCTTTTTGTCCGTTACTTTCTATATATTGAGCTCCAAGTCTCTCAGGCATGTTAAAATCCACCTGTACTGTTCCACACTGCCATATCCTACCTATACAATCTCTTAAAGAAAACTCTATCTTAGGGCCATAAAAAGCGCCTTCTCCAGGCATTTCCTCCCAGTCATATCCTGCGCTATTCAAAGCATTTTTTAATGAATTTTCAGATAAATCCCAAACTTCATCACTTCCTATCCTATTATCAGGTCTTGTGGAGACTTTTATAAGAATATCAGAAAATCCAAAATCATTATATACTTGTATGATTAAATTAATACAATCTAAAACTTCTTGCTTTAGCTGAGCCGTAGTACAAAAAATATGTGCATCATCTTGTGTAAATGCTCTAACTCTCATTAAACCATGCAATGTGCCTGATGGCTCTAGTCTATGGACTCGTCCAAACTCAGAAAAACGAAGTGGTAAATTTCTATAACTATACAAGTAATTATTATATATTTGTATACACCCTGGACAGTTCATAGGTTTGACGGCATATTGTCTGTCCTCAAAACTAGTGAAGAACATATTATCTCTAAACTTATCCCAATGACCAGACTTTAACCAAAGACTTTTATCAAGTACTTCTGGAGTTTTTATTTCTTCATATCCTGCATTAATATTTTTTGAGCGCATATAGTCAATTATGGAATTATAAATTATCATTCCATTTGGGTGCCAGAAAACCATGCCCGGTGCTTCCTCTTGTAAGTGGAATAAATTCATCCGTTTAGCAATAGTTCTATGGTCTCTTTTTTCAGCCTCTTCTAAAAAATTTATATACTTTTTTAATTCTTTTTCATTAGCCCATGATGTACCATATATGCGTTGTAGCATTTCATTCTGCGAATTGCCTCTCCAATATGCGCCTGATAACTTTGTTAGCTTAAATGCTCCTACCATTGATATTTTAGGGACATGTGGGCCTATGCACATATCTGTATATTCTTGATGATGGTATAAAGCCACTTTTTCCACTGAGTCAGGCATATCGTCTAATAATTTTACTTTGTAGTTTTCTTTTCTATCTTGAAAAAAACTTTTAGCCTGTTGTTTAGTTTTCCATTCTTTGATTACTTGATAATTTGTCCTTGCTAAAAGCTTCATTCTAGATTCTATTTCTTTTAGATCATCTTCGTTTAGCCTTTTATCTAGCTTGATATCGTAGTAAAAACCATTCTCTATCACCGGACCTATTGCCATTTGTGCATCAGGATATAACTGTTTAATAGCGTGACCGAAAAGGTGGGCACAAGAATGCCTTGCTATGTGTACTCCATCTGAGGTGTCAATACCCAAAAATTCTACTTCATCATTATTATATAAGCTATCACTTAGGTCTCTTAGCTGTCCATTTACTTTCATTGCTATTATTTTCTTGGCATTTTTCCCTTGCGAAGGCATCAAATCTAGGCCAGTAATAGTTTCACCGCTAAAACTTAAAGCTTCTCTTTTAGGTAAGATAGTTATATTCATTCTTTGTATTATAAATAATAGTTATCTTCAATGTTACAAAATATAAGCTAAATAAAGTTTACTAAACATAAGTTATAAAATTAACCAAATATATCTAACATAGAAAATGGTAGGCACGATTGGACTCGAACCAACGACCCCTACCATGTCAAGGTAGAGCTCTAACCAACTGAGCTACGCGCCTATACCTATGCTTCCTAGTTTTAAGATTTTTTTAAAACTAATTCTAATTAAAACAAACCATTAATTCTAGCACATAGCAAATTAATTTCAATCAATTAATTTTAATCTAAGTAGCCCTAATTTTGAAATATTACATAGACTTTAATATTTCATCTACACTTTTTTTCGCATCACCGAAAATCATCTGAGTGTTTTCTTTAAAGAAAAGTGGATTTTCTACACCTGCATAGCCTGTAGCAGTACCTCTTTTAAATGCTAACACGTGTTTTGCTTCCCAAGCTTGCATAACAGGCATTCCTGCTATAGGAGAATTAGGATCTTCTTCTGCTGCTGGATTGACTGTGTCATTAGCTCCTATTACAAGGACTACATCAGTGCTTTTGAAGTCATCATTTATCTCATCCATTTCAAGCACTATGTCATAAGGCACCTTTGCTTCCGCTAAAAGAACATTCATATGCCCTGGTAATCTGCCTGCAACAGGGTGAATTCCAAACCTAACTTCTATACCTAAGTCTTGTAGCTTTTTAGTCATCTCGTAAATAGGATATTGCGCTTGTGCTACAGCCATTCCATAACCGGGAACTATGATAACTGACTTTGAATCTTTTAGTAAGACAGCAGCTTCTGCAGGAGTTGTTGGCTTGTATTCACCAGAGACAGAACTACTTTGTGTTGATACAGTCCCAAATCCACCAAGAATCACACTAATGAAAGAACGGTTCATGGCCTTACACATGATATAACTTAAAATAGCTCCACTACTTCCAACTAATGCACCAACTACAATTAGAACTGTGTTAGACAATAAGAAGCCGGTTGCAGCCGCAGCCCATCCAGAGTAGCTATTTAACATTGATATAACTACTGGCATGTCAGCCCCACCAATTGAAGCAACTAAGTGAACTCCGAATAAAAGAGCAATTATCGTCATTATAATTAGAAAAACTATAGCTAAACTATGCGAAGAGTTAAGAAAAAAAGCACCTAGTATAATTACAGATGCTACCATAGCTATATTTAATAGATGCTTCATAGGTAATATAAGAGGCTTGCTACTGAGGATAGTTCTTAACTTACCAAAGGCGACCACAGAGCCACTAAAAGTAATTGCGCCAATAAATACACCAAGATAAATTTCAACTTCATGAATTATCTTTTCTGCACCACTTAATGGAGTATTTTCGATAAAAGTGCCAAATCCTATTAAAACTGCAGCTAAACCAACAAAGCTGTGTAATATAGCTATAAGCTCAGGCATAGCTGTCATTTCAACTCTAGATGCGACTCTTTGCCCAATCACAGCAGCGACTAATAAAGAAGTTACCATAAATATCCAGTAATCTTCAATATTCGGACGACTAAAGATTAAAAGGAAAGTAGCAGTTATGGTCAAAACCATCCCTATTATACCAAAAGTATTACCTCTTTTAGCATTTTCTTGTTTGCTAAGATTTGCCAAACTAAATATAAACAAGACTATAGCTAGCAAATATACTGCTTCTATTAAATTTTCCAACATGTCGATTAACCCAAACTAAATATTCAATAAAATTATCTAAAAAAAATACTTTATACCTTTACTAGTTATTTATCTTTTTTCTGAAACATATCAAGCATCCTATGTGTAACTAAAAAACCACCAAATATGTTTATCGCAGCTATAAATATAGCAATTAGTGCAAGAATTATGGTTATGATATTTGGAGAATTCATTAAAACCAGAGCTCCTACTAGCATTATCCCACTTATCGCATTAGTAACGCTCATCAAAGGTGTATGTAGAGCAGGAGTTACATTCCATATCACATAAAATCCAATTATACATGCTAAAGTGAATAGAGTAAACTGAGGTAAAAGCCTAGGAGCATAGAGCCCTATAATTGATAGAAGTAGGGTAAATGATAAGATTCCAAATACTTTCCATAAAGGAGAAGGTTTTTTTTGTACTATTTTTTCTTTTGGCTTTGCCGTACTAGCTTTTATATCTGTTTGTGAGATTTTTATCGGAGGAGCAGGCCATATGACTTTTCCATCTTTAACTGTAGTCAAACCTCTTATCATTTCATCTTCTATATTTATAAACCAATTATTGTCTTTAAACCAATTATTGTCTTGATTCTTACAAAGCTCACTTATTAGATGAAATATGTTTGTTCCATATAGTTGGCTAGACTGTGTGGCCATTCTACTAGCAAAGTCAGTGTACCCAATTATCTTTACTCCATATTTTTCTATAAGCTCCCCTGGGACTGTATTATCACAATTTCCTCCCTGCTCTGCAGCCATATCTATTATAATACTCCCAGGCTTCATGGTTTTTATCATTTCATCTGTTATAAGCTTGGGTGCCGGCTTGCCTGGTATAAGAGCTGTTGTAATTATTATATCCACCTCTTTTGATTGTTTTGCAAACAGCTCCATTTCTTTTTCTATAAATTCAGGGCTCATAGTTTTGGCATAACCATCCGATGAACCGCCAGATTCATTAAAGTTTAGTACTAAAAACTCCGCCCCCATGCTTTCTATTTGCTCTTTAACTTCCAGCCTAGTATCAAAAGAACGAACTATAGCTCCTAATGATTTTGCAGCACCAATTGCCGCAAGACCTGCAACTCCTGCTCCTATTACTAAAACTTTTGCAGGATTTATTTTTCCTGCTGCAGTTATCTGTCCGCCAAAAAAACCTGAAAATTCAGATGCAGCCTCTATTACAGCTCTGTAGCCTGCAATATTTGCCATAGAACTTAGTACATCTAGCTTCTGCGCTCTTGAAATTCTAGGCACACAATCCATAGACATAACATCTACTCTTTTATTTGCTAATGCTTGTAGTATTTCAGCATTCTTATGAGGAGACATTAGACTAATTAAAGCCGCTCCTTCCTTTAATAAACTAGTCTCTTCAAGAGAAGGTGGCAGGACTTTAACTACTAAATCATTTAACCATGCGCTTTCTTTATTGACAATTTTTGCGCCTGATTTTATATAGTCATCATCTGAAAATCCTGATGCCAACCCAGCTTGTGTTTCTATATCTGTTGCAAATCCAATTTTCGCAAGTTGCTCAACATTTTTAGGTGTAATCGCAACCCTACTTTCATTTTTTTGGATTTCTTTTACTACTCCTATCTTCATAATTAAAACCTAATTTGATGTGTTAAAAATAAAATGTCATTAGAATTACATTTTGCTAAGTACGCTTTGTTGTAGTTGCTCTAACCATAGCTTTGTTTGATTATCTGGCCATGAGCCGTTTTCTATGACTATTATGTAGCTGTAGACTACTTTTTGTTTAAATAATAAATTGGTATTACTAGATAGCAATCTTATATTGGAATTATCTTCATTGGATTCATATAGAAGCTGATTTTCTTCTAAAAATTCCCTTGTGAAGTTTATAAGCATCTCTACGTTTAATATTGATTGCAGCGTTTCTTTATATTCAGAGTTTATACCTACTTGAACTTTCTGCTCATCTCTTATTGAGCTTAATAAGGGTTCAATTGTATCTCTCGATGGCAGAAAAGTATCTTCAGGCCTACTCAGCTCTTTGAAGTTTTGGTGTGTTGGGGTATTATTTAAGGTATATCTATCTGCAAAAAAGCCATTGCTTTCTGCTATAAGGTCATTGGGAGGGTGAATTTCTATGGCCGATTTATAATCATCTTCCCTGTCATTTAATACACCTACAAATTGTAATGATGAGCATCCGTAATTAAGGAGCGTATAGGATAGTACCAACACTGATGCGCTTAAAAATTTAAGTTTAAATGTCGACAGAGTACAAAAAAAAGCATTAAAAGAAAATTTAATACTTTTTACTATAGTCATTTTATACATTACTTCAGTAGTAGAATTAAAATAATAACTCTAATTTTTTATAGGCTAAGAAACCAATGTTAGTGTATTTTAACACTTTTAAATTATTTTTTAGAAAATGTTTTAGCATTTTAAACTTGACGAAGATAAGTTTGGTATTCCATTTCAGTTATATATTTATTAAATCTTTCAAGCTCTTGTTCTTTACAAAAGATAAAGCTATCTATAAAAAGTGAAGAAAATGACTCCCTGAAGAATTCACTATCATCAAAATTTTTAAGAGAATCTTCCCAAATTCTTGAAAAATGATCATCTATACCTGCAACATCATCGTCATCGACATCATCACTATAGTCTGCAACATTTCCTTTAATAGGTTTAGATAAGGGAAAATCATTATCTAATCCATAAAGAGCTGCGTCTAAAATAGCTGCAATTACTAAATAAGGGTTTGCATCTGCTCCTGCTATTCTGTGTTCTATTCTTCTAGCTGTATTTGAACTATAAGGAATTCTTATCGATGCAGTGCGATTATCATATCCCCAACTTAGAACAGTCGGGGCCATAGAGTTTTTTGCAAACCTTCTGCAAGAATTTAAGTTAGGAGCAAATATAAGCATAGATTCAGGAGCAAGTTTTATAAGTCCTGCTATAGCTTGACGTAGTTGATTAGAACCACTAGGCTTGCTATTATTGAAGATATTTTTATTATCATGATCCAAGATAGAGAAGTGTATATGCATACCATTGCCTTCTTCGTATCCATATGGTTTTGCCATAAATGATGCAATCATATTGTATTTTGCAGCTGCTTCTTTTATTATCTTTTTTAGTAGAATGGTTTTATCAGCAACAATAAGAGGGTCAGCTTCATGATGAACATTAAACTCAAACTGACCAGGTCCACTTTCAGATAAGGCAGTCTCCACTTCAATGCCAAGCATATTGGCAGCTTTTGTAATATCATCCATAAATGGAGAAAATTCCTCAAGGTCATTCATTGAAGCTGTCTGTATATATGGGCTCAACCTAAATCCAGACTTTAACTCAAAAGGAGGCACTACTTTATTATTTTGTGCTTCTTTTTTATCAAATAAGTAAAACTCTAATTCCGTTGCTATAACTGCTTTCAGTTTTCTTTTTTCATATTTGCTAACTACGTGACTTAAGATTTGTCTTGGATCTAGAAAGAAAGGCTTATCTGATTTATGGTACATAGTCACTATTGCTTGAGCTTTAGTTTCAGGCTCCCATGGATTTGGTAGAATACCAAGTGAGGTCAAATGGCAAGTTCCGTCACCGTCACCCCACTCATAAAATACTTGGCTTGCATCGTCGCCAAATATATCTGCCAATAAATATGAAAAAGGCATTTTTATACCTTCTTCTAAAACTGGTAATATTTTGTTTTTGATTATCTTTTTTCCTCGTAGTAACCCGTGAGAATCAACTAAAAATAAATCAAGGCTCTGTATTTTTTCTAGATTTACTAGAGGATGTATAGTTACATGGTATTTTTTCTTGTTCATATATAAAAACCAGAGTTAAAAAGCACTAACATTATATACTATATTATTTATAATTTTGTAATTAAATAAATTTTATATACAAACAAATTCTTATAAAAATAGGTATAAGAACAAAAATAAAGTAATAATGATTAAGAAATTGTTTAAGTGAAGTATATTAGTGTTAAATTATATAAATTTTTAATAAAATAATTAAGTAATTCATGTAATCTAAGTTTTTTATTTGTTATATCCATTGCTATATCCATTATAACTAAAGCAAAGATGCCTTATATTGCTTAGGATGATATCTAAATATTATTCGTTTTTTTATATGATATTTTTAATAATTGGAATATAATAGGGAATTATTTATTCATGTTAAGAAGCATAGGCCTTAAGTTAATTTGGGTGAATTGTTTGTAATTTTTCTAGGAGATGTTTAGATGAAAAAAAGAGAGCCAATTTCTAATATCATGACTAAAGCTGACCAACTTAAGACAGTTTCTGTTAATGGAAGTCTTGCAGAAGTTAAAAGAATTATGGATGAATATTCAGTGCGTCACGTTCCCATTATGAGTGGTAATAAAATAGTTGGATTGGTTAGTAGACAAGATTTAGAGTTGCTGAATTTTAGTAAACTATTTGAGAACGGTAATTTGTCAGAAGAGGCTTTGTTACAAAGTATACCACTTGAAAAAATGATGAATCGTAATTTAACTGTAGAAAAAGCTAGCTCTTCTGTTAAAGATATTGTGGAGTTAATGCATAAATCTCACTTTCATTCTTTGCCTATAGCTGATGAAAATAACAATCTGGTAGGCTTAGTTACGACAACTGACCTACTAAAATACTTTATTGAGCAATATTAACAGTATTAGTAAACATTCTTTATTCTCTATATTTTTTTGTACTTTTTAAATTTTACTTATTGTATCTAGTTCTATATAAACCATTAAAAGGTTTATTAGTATGTAAGGAAATAGTATATAAAAAGTGTATAAATACTATAAATATTTATGAATTAGGTGTTTTTAGATAATATTTACGCTGAGTATTTAATATTAAATAGGAGGTAATTAATGAGCTGGCTAAAGAAAGTTGTTAAGACTATTAGACTAAATGAAAGTAGTAAAGAGGATAATAACATACCTGAGGGCTTATGGTATAAATGTGTAGCTTGTGAAGCAACTTTATACAGAGTTGAGTTAGATAAGAATCAATGTGTTTGCCCTAAATGCGGGGAGCATATTGCTATTTTAGCACGAAAGAGGATAGAGCATTTTTTAGATAATGAAGATGGATATAGATTAGATGAAATATTGCCAAAAGCATTTAGCGTAGACGTACTTAACTTTAAGGATAAAAAAGCATATCCTTCGCGTCTAAATGAAGCACATTATGTTAGTAATGAGCTAGATGCTTTTGTTGCTGCTAAAGGTAAATTAAAAGGTAGAAATGTAGTAGTTGGAGCTTTTGAGTTTACATTTATGGGTGGATCTATGGGCTCAGTCGTAGGAGAAAAATTTGTCACAGCCGCAGAGATAGCTTTGGAAAAAAAATCTCCTATGATTTGTTTTTCTGCAAGTGGAGGGGCTCGTATGCAAGAGTCTCTTTTTTCACTCATGCAGATGGCAAGAACAAGTGCAGCTATAGGACGACTGAAAAAGGACTGTATACCTTTCATATCCGTATTAACGAATCCAACTTTTGGAGGAGTTACAGCAAGCTTGGCTATGCTTGGAGATATTAATATAGCTGAGCCTAAGGCCCTCATAGGTTTTGCTGGCCCTAGAGTAATTGAGCAGACAGTGAAACAAACATTGCCAAAGGGTTTTCAAAGAAGTGAATTTTTGCAAGAGCATGGTACTATAGATATGATATGCTCTCGTTTAGAAATGAGAGATAAAATAGACTCTATATTATCTATTCTCACAAAGAAATCTTATGCTTAAATTTCTATACTTATGAATTGATTCTTATTTTTCATTTTTTAAATATTAGGATGAATAATTATATAAATAAAAATAAGAGAAGAGTTATGGGGGCGTCAATTATAATTGCTTTGATAATGATAGTTATGCCTCAAATATTCGATGGTGACGGATATCGAAAAAAAATTATAAATAATTCTCAGTTTATTCCTGAAGACTTAAGCACAAATATTGCTCCTATCATTATAAATGATGAAATAATCACAGAGGAAATAATAGAGGACGACAGTGATGCAATTGCGCCTTATAACCCTGAAGTAGATAATGAAGTAGTTAGTGAAGATGAACATAATAGCACTATAGAGCCTATTGTTGATGAACTTGAACCACCAAAAACTAGCTGGCAGGTACAGCTAGCATCATACTCAAATCCAGATAATGCTAAAAATTTAGTTGAAAGATTAAAAGGAGAAGGAGTTTCAGATATTTTATCAGAGAAAAGAGGGAATATTACCAGAGTAGTAGTCTATGCAAATGATTTAAATGATGCTAAAAGATTAAAAAGCATGTTCGATGCTAAGTATGAAATTCAGTCAGTTATCATACAACAAAGAGAGTAAAATAATTTTATATCTGTGATTTCTTTGTTATGTTAGCACATATTTTGAGCTTTACGCTTTTGTGATTTATGTTTTCTATTTTTGATAATTGGACGTTTTTAGACTTTTGTATAGTGATAGTTCACTTGGCATTCACTATTAAAGGAGCTCAGCAAGGAGGTGTTAATGCTATACTAGGACTGGTGGGGTGGGTAATTGCCTTATATTTAGCAATTACCTATAATTCCAGTTTGGCTATAGTTATTTTACCTGAGCTTGATGAATTTATAGCAAGTGCTATAGCTTTTGTGTTGATAATTATATCTGTTGTACTAGTAGAAAGAATTATAGCAGCTATATTGAAGATGTTTAAATCTGAAAGTAAGCTTTTTAATATTACTAATGCAATTGTAGGCTTAATTGTCGGAGGATTTCTAGGGTGGAGCTTGATATCTTGGGGTATAAGTTATTTTAATGAGTTATCATTTATTGAAGAAGCTAAGCTTTATAGATATTATAACTTTGATAATAGCATCCTAAGTATCATAGATCAAAATAGAGATAGCTATAATAATCAGCTAGATGAATTAATCCCAAGCACAGGTACTGATCTAGTAAACTAGTTTTGATTTCTTTTGTTTTTTGTAGTTATTTTTAGGAATTATATTGACCAGACTAAATTTTACATATTATTACTTTTAATAAGTTGTAAAATGTTTGTAAATTAATTTTTAGTTATTATAATCAGATAATTGTAAATTTTTTAATTATATCCTTTTTTAAGGTTATATATTGGTGGACTTAGCAGAGGTAATCTGATAATAAAATATGTGCACAGGTGTAATTATGTTTTAGTATCAGGTTTAATTTTTTTTTATTTTACTTGATTTAGGGAAGAAAAATGGGAATAGGTAATCGTGATTTTAGAAATTCTTACTATAATATGGATGATAGGAGAGAAGACAGAAATTTTAGATTTAGAAATGACAGAAGCGATAGAGGCAATAATTTCAGATATAACGAACGAAGAAGACCTCGTAATTATGATGATAGCAAGAATATTTTTTCTAAGTCGTTAGATACAAAAATTCGCAGGTACTTTTTCGATGTGAAAACTTCGAGCAATGGTTCAAAATATCTTGTAATTAGCGAAACACGACGCCAAGATGGCAGGTTAGAGAGAGATCGTATATTTATTTTTCAAGAAGATTTAGATGCGTTTAAGGATATATATTTAGAGGCCATGGAAAGTTTTGATGATAAAACTGATAAAGGAAATAATAATGAAAATGAAGACCTTGGGCCTGCTGAGTATAATCTAAAAGATGACATACAAGATAAAGAGGAGTAGTTTAATTTACAAAATATAATCCTAGTGATTTTATATTTTCAATAACTATAGATATAAAAATGTGCTTAAGCACATTTTTATTGTAGTTTTTTCAATTGTAATAGCTTGTATGTTGATAAATGATATTGCTTTTATATAGCTATTCTTTTATAGAATTAAATATTCATAAAGGCTTTTATACAAGGGTTTAGATTTTTTAGTAAAGACCATTTCTCTGAGTGGCTTATATGAATAATAAATTATACGCTTTCAAAACCTCTGTTTTCCGTTACATATTGTCATTATTTTTGTTTTTTTTACTTACTCACTATGCTCTGGCAAAAAGCAATGTAAGAGCTTCAGATGCATTCTTTATATCTGAATTTAATACCAGTGAATTATCTTTGCTCTCCTATACTAATGATTTGGGCATATATCAAAGCTCGTATAATGTATTTTCACCAAGGCGAATGCTTGAGCTAGCATTGTTTGCATCAGGCCCCCCTATAGATAATCGAATGGTAACGTCAGTAGAAAATTTCGTAAGTGAAATAGCTTCAGAGCTTCAAGGGAAGGATGATTACCAAAAAGGCAAAATAATATTTGAAAGAATGCAACAACATTTTTTAAAAAACATTCCAGAACAAGGGATTCCTATAAACTATGACGCTGACCAAAGCCAACTTAGTGTATTACTTTCTTCAAGTCAATATAACTGTGTTAGTTCAGCGCTATTATATATGATTTTAGCGAAATATTTTGATTTAGAAGTGGAAGCTGTGATTGTTCCGTCTCACATATTTGCCCAATTGAGAATAGGCGGTAAAATCATTGAAGTAGAGACTACTACTTATAATGGATACGATTTTGATTATAATAACTTTTTTAATAGCTCAAATAACTCACATTCTGATTGGTCTAGAGATAGAGGTATAGAAGGTTTCAATATAAATACTTATCACAATAGGGAAATTATATCTCCGATACAAGCTATATTACATAATATGAATAACCAGCACACTTCTCCTGTAAGAATGAATGAAGTAATTAGATATAAGTTACTTGAGACCAGAGGCTATTTAGACAATACAAACCACGACGCACTCAGAGGTAGAATAGTAGTTTTACATAATTCTTTATTGGCGGCTGATAACTCTAATGATGTAAGTAGAATAAATTATATAAGGAATTCCTTATCTGATAGCTTAAAAAATGAAAACTGGTCTACCGCATCAAAAGAGCAATTATATGATTCTTTAACAAATAGCTATATAAGTGAAGGGAACACGTATTTTGAAAATAATAGGTGGTCAGATGCAGTAGATAGCTTTATACTATCATTAAATTATGTGCATAAAAATACACCTAGAAACACAATTAATATAATAGATAATAATATTCTAAGTAGTATTTTAAATTGGTCTCTTGAGCACAGTAATAGGGCATCGGTTGCATTTAACAATCGAGACTGTGAGGGTGCATTACTATCTTACAAAAGTTCAAATAATATAATAGATGTATATATAGCAAGAGATGATGCGTATGTAAACGATAAGATTAAACTAGGGTTTGATGAAAGAAAATATATGAATTTTGTAAATGCAGGCATATGTTTTTTTAATATTCAAAATTATGATAAGTCGCTAATCCAGTATAAGCAAGCTTATGAAATAGATAATAGCCCTTATAGCAACTTAGGGGATTATGTAAATGAGAGTTATAGGTCTATGGTAAGAAGTGGTGTATTATCTAGAAATAGAGCAATTGAAGAATGTAACTCGAACTTTAATGTAAATATGTGTGGCATATAAATAACAATTATTTAAGAATTTGAGTACTTTAGTGCTTTCTTAGGTAGGGACTTATATTTTAAGTATTTAAGCATTATATAAGCAATAGTTGTGATAGGATAGTCCTAGCCAGCTCTATCCTTGCTGTATCTACCAAGACCTG
This sequence comes from Gammaproteobacteria bacterium Psp_hYS2021, assembly GCA_963455285.1. Taxonomy (GTDB): domain Bacteria; phylum Pseudomonadota; class Gammaproteobacteria. Next base: position 570,696 of record OY734021.1, on the reverse strand, counting down.
CCCACTACAGCTGTTACATAGCTATTTTCATTTCCCACCGCATAATCTATTCTATAGACAAAATCGTTATATAGTACTCTAAGGCCTCCACCGTATGAGTGTAGGGTTTTATCATCAAGATTTTTACGTTTATCAGCGCTCTGGCCAAGTTCACCAAATACAGCTATTTCCATGTCTACGCTGTTAAATATACTATTTATGGTATATCTTGTTTCCAAAGCAGTATACGCAGTTATTGCTCCACGTATTTGATTATAAAAGAAACCTCGTAGTTTTATAGGTCCGCCTAAAGCTTCTGCAGTTCCGTATTTATTATGTTCACTTATAAAATATGCTAATTCATCACTTAACTCTTCACACTCTATGCGTTCCCCTGCATTACTTACTTGTGAGCAGTCTATATTTAACTCTTCTGAAACTTCTTCTTTACTATCGAAAATTCTCTCTCTGACAAATGCTTGAGAATAAAAAAGCTGACCTGTAGCATTTAATTTATCATAAATTGGAACATAGTAATTAAGAGTTGAGCTTAGTACATTTGTGCCACTATAACCAGAGCTCTCGCTATTTATATCTACTCCGAGATTCCAGTCTACTCCTAGAGGGGCTTCAGAAGCACCTCTTATATATTCTAAACCCATGGATAAGTTTAGTGATAGTATCGTAAGATTAGTTATGTGTAAATCTGGGAGATTTATAACTTCATCATTTTCATTTTTAAATTCATTGAATGAAGTGTCAGATAGCGTAAGCCCTGCATTGGTATATAAAAAACTCTCTACTAAACTATATCTAAAGGAAGAATTGGCAAAAATAGTACTAGTATCCAGTCTATAGTAATTATTTTTGTCGAAATCCTGATTAGAGCCTCTTTGATAAGAAGTCAAAGCTGTCTTACTATTTATATAAGCTCCAGAGATATTAAATCTAAGCCTTTGTGATAAAGCTTGTTCATAGAAAATTCCGCCAGAAACTATATCGCCAAGTGAGCCTCCTAGAGCAAAAATGCTATCATTGGCAAAAAAATTACGATTTAAATATCCAGCACCATAGGCACCACCTACACCACCTATGTTTATAAATATAGGAACTACAGAGTGTTGCGGGGTATTATCTGTTCGCTGTGCATAAGCATTTACAAATAATATATTTACGCTAATAAATATGTATAAAATATAAAATATTTTTTTCATTTCAAAAAACTCTAGTTCATTAACAAATTAGTTAATATATTTTTATCAATATTAAATATATTACTTAATTGAATTAAATTATATTATTCAAAAAATACATTTTATCCGTAAATAAAAAAATAAGCAGGAAATACCTGCTTATTTTATAAAGTAAATTAACATTCAATTAGGAGATTGAAATTGAAGTTATAGCTATAATTTTAAATATACCTCGTTTTTCTATAGTAAATGAAAACTTTGCTCTACCACCATTTTCTATTTGTACCGTATGAACCATGGCAGTCTCCGTCAAAGTTGCCAAAATAATGGTGGTCACGATAACCCCTACCTGGACCATGACCGCTATAACCCTCTCTATCATAGCGATATCTACCACCTCTATCATTTTCTCTATATTCTCTTCTTTCTGAACGATATTGAGCTACTTGCTCTAACTGTTCAGGGGTCAATATATCTGATGTAGCTTTTCTGTATTGTGCTCTTTCTAAAGATAGCTGTTTTTCTAACTCAGAGCGCTCGTTTGCTAAATTAGTATATTCATCTAGATAGTCACTAGAAGACTCATCCAAATTTCTCATTTGATAATTTATTTCTCCGATTTGTTCACGTATAGGAACTATCTTGTCATAGTGAGCGTCAGTAATCCTATCAAAAGTAGCTTTTTGTTCATCACTTAGGTTTTCATAAAATCCATAGCTTGCAACTGCAAATGTTGAAACAATAGTCATAGCAACTATAGCAATAACTGATGCAACTGAATATGAATTTTTCATAGGGCACCTCCCTTAAAAGTCCTAGGTTAAAAAAATAGTTTTTTTATTGACAATTATATTATATAAATATGCTTTGTAAATGTGGGTATGATATTTGTAATTTTTTGTAACGCATTAAATTAATAGAGAATATTTCTATGACAGCTTCATAGAGATACATTTTTCATGGATAAGTTATACCAAATCTGAATATATGAAAATCTAAAGAGAAGAGTTAATAACTATAGTAAAAAGTTATCTTGATATTTGGAGGTTTTTAGTGCGAAAATATTTATAGCTTCATTTATCATAACAATGATCTGCTGATATATCGTCATCTCTAAATATGACGGACGGGAAGTAGGTAATTATCTGCTCTTGATATTTGGGGCTTATTAAAAAGTTTACTGCATCATCGTCATATATAAAAACTGAATAACTATAGTTATTTTCTATACCTGTTCTTGCTTGTAAACCCTCTATATCCCAAGATCTTAAGTAACGAATTAAAACAGACGCTTCTTCTTGAGTTCTTAAATTATCAAGTTTAACACATATATTCTGCGGTTGAGGTATTTTGTAATAGCCGTCCTCACCATATTGAATTTTTACGATAGGCTCTTTCAATAAAAAATACTCTGTCATCCAAAGTATAATCATTAAAATAATCAGTAGAAATAAAGTGTATATATAGCGCATTCAGTATTTTTACAACTTACCCAAAATTAATATCATCAATCTTATATAATTTATAATATGTGCTATATTATACGTAGATACGTATAATATAAGAAAAATAAAAAAAGCAAAAGCCAAATAAAGTTTGGCTTTTACATATATAAATGAACTTAATTTAAGTTATTTTTATATTTTTACTTTCTTCCTGCTAGTATTTCATCCACAAGATATTCAGTTGTACTAACCATAGCAGGTATACCTTTTCTTGAAGATTTAACTAATATTCTATTATCCAATAATATAGTGGGAGTTCCTTGTAAATTTACGCCAAGTGCCTCTTTACGAGCTTGCTCTACTTTTAGATTTACACTAAAAGAATTAAATGTGCTTTCAAACTCTTCTTTAGTTATTCCTTTTGACTCCATATAAACAGCCAGTTCTTGCCACATAAGATTTGTATTGCTCATAGGGTTTCTTTTTGTATGATATGCATGGAATATTGCAAAATGAGTCTGATCTTCTACATTTAATGCCTCTGTAGTGTAGTATAAACGAGAAAAAGTCGTCCAAGGATGATTGCTACTTGAGCCTGGCACTGAACTATGCATCATATTTACTTTATCCAAATTTTCCTCGCCCCAAGACTTGATCAAAGGTGCAAGCTGATTGCAGTAGGGACATGTATAAGAGAAAAATTCTAAAACATCAACTTTTGTCGGTGGCGTGCTACCTGATTCTTTAGGTGTGATAATTTCATAATCTTCTCCTTCGATAAAGTTGCTTTGCGCATATGAAGTAACATTGAAAAATATAAAAAATAAGCTCAGCGCACAATAAAAAAATCTGCCATTAAGTAACATACAAACCTCCATATCTTTAAAAAGAAAAAGTGCAAAACTGCTATTCTAGCAAATATAATAAACCTACATATAATAAATTAATGTAATAAATTTACTTTACATAAAATCAAAATGAATTAATATAAAGTCAAGCTTTAGTATTATATCTAATTATTGTAATTAGGTTAGTTTTTTATATATAAATTTGTCTATATTTAATTGGACAATAAATTGATAAAAATGATAATCATTTTAGGAGATAAATTTGTTTAATTTACCTGTTATTGTGGGTTTTGGTGGTATAAATTCAGCAGGGCGATCTTCTGGTAACCAGTCACTTATGAGAGCTTTAGCAGGCTTTGATAGGCTAAGTGATAATGTTGCTTTATCTAATAAAGATATGGAGTATCTACTAGAATCTTTATCATCTCTGACAAATATTGAAACAAATAAGGATTTATTGTTTAAAAATTCACTAATTAGAAAAAACTCAGATAATAATACCACCGCTTCAAACCTAGATATAACCCTATGTCATGACAGTGATAATTGTTACTTTGATATCACTACCAAAAACTTACCATCCCCCATCGACCAAGAATGGAGAATACAAAAGCTTGATAAAACTAAATCCAGAGTTTATCTATCAAAAAATAAAGAACTAAATATTTTATTTAAACAAGAAAAAAAATTAGATGTTAACATAGCTGGATACTTACCTACTAACTTTCTCTATAATAAAAACTGGGAATATCCAGATAGGAATAAACACCCTAGAGGATTAAGAATGGCAATCTATGCGATAAATGACGCTCTTTCATGGTCTGGTCTTGATTGGGATTCTCTGACACAAAACATAAATCCCGACCTTATAGGTGTATACGGCTCCAGTTCACTAGGTCAAATAGATAGTCAAAGCTTTAATGGATTGCTCAATGCTCATATAGAAGGGAAAAATATAACAGCTCGTCAATTACCTCTTTCTTATCCTCAAATGACAGCTGACTTCATAAGTGCTTACGTTTTAGGCAATATTGGTAGTAATCAAGGTGCTGTCGGTGCATGTGCGACTTTTTTATATAACTTAAATAGTGCTGTTAAGGATATCAAACATGGTTATAAAAAACTAGCTATTGTTGGCTGTAGTGACACACTATTACTACCATCTGTAGTCAAAGCTTTTCAAACTATAAATGCTTTAGCAGAAGATGATAAGATAGAAAAAATTTTTAACTCAAAGGACCCTGAAATTCTTAGACTTGCAGCATCCCCTTTTACAGAAAATGTAGGCTTTGTTATGGGAGAATCCGCTCAGTTTTTCATACTTATGAGTGATGACTTAGCACATCAAACAGGTGCACAAATCTTTGGTAGCTTGCCCTGCGTACACTTAAATGCTGATGGATATAAAAAGTCAATAACAGCTCCAGGAATAGGTAATAATATCTCCATCATAAAAGCTGCCAACGATATAAAGCTTTTACTAGGTGAAAAAGCCCTTCAGAACAGAAGCTATGTACATTCACATGCTACCAGTACTAAACAAAATAGAAAAACAGAATCATTCCTGATAAACGAAACTGCCAAGTACTTTGGTATTCAAAGTTGGCCAATATCTGCGATTAAAAGTTATGTAGGCCATTCTCAAGCTACAGCTTCTGCTGATCAGATTATGTTTGCTTGCTCATCATGGGATTTTGGATTTATACCAAAAGTAGTTTCATATGGGCAAATTCATGAGGATGTATCAAACTCAAACCTAAATATACTAAATTCAAATCTAAACATAAAAGAGCAAAAAATGGACGCAGCTCTTATAAATAGCAAAGGTTTTGGTGGAAATAACGCCACAGCTGTAATGATATCTCCAGAAAAAACAATAGAAATGCTCAATAAAAGGCATGGCAAATTAAACAAAAATAATATAGAAAAACTCAAATTAAAATCAAATGACTATGACGCCAATGCAAGAAAAGGCAATATATCTATAAGATATAGATATGACTACTCTACTCTACGCCAAGAGGATATATCACTATCGGAAAACTCTATAAATGTAGATGGCTTTGCACTCATTCCACTTAAAGAAGCATCTGATTTTAATGATATGATAGACTAAAGAAAATATTTTTTTTCTTATTTTTTATCTACACAAAACACTCCTTTTAAAAAACAACAAGCTAAAATTAAACCCAGTCTTGACTTATTAAGGAGAAGTTACTCAAAAACCTCTTTAATATTTTTAACGCTTTCTGCTTTCGAGCATCTTAAAACTCAACTCTAAGAACTTGATTATATTTAAGCAATTTCATAAGATAACAAAAACATATAGCCACTGTTAAATCAAATTTATATATCACATGATTACAAAGCTAAAGAAGTATAAGAAATAAAACACAGATAAAAGGTGCGGCAATGCGCTCTAAAATCAGATAATCTATATTAAAGGAAGATATAGAATAAATTGAGAATGAGAGCATTAATATAACAATTTTAATAGGGTATCTTCATAGAGATAAATAACGAAAATGCATGCATTCTTGTTTGCAAGTGGATGGGTTTTGAACAAATTAATGCAGAGACTGAAGGAGACTATTTTTTTCTTCAAAAACAAATCAAAAGTTTGTTCTTACATTGTTTAATGTCTAAATGTATTTTAGTTTTTAAAGGAAGAATTATTTAATAATTGTGTAATCAAATATTAGAATATATTTTGTGTATTATATCAATAAATATAATACAATAATACAATACGTTTTTTAAGTTAAATTAATTTTTTTATAGATGCGATACATAAAATATATTTTACTTTTTTTATTTTTATCTTTTTTTACATCCGCATGCGCATTTGCGCAAACGCAAATTAAAACAATAATTAATGTAGATGAGAGTGCTGATAAGCCTGTATTAGTGGCCTTGATACCTTTCTCTTATGTCAATAATACACTAGAATCGCAAGGAAGGTTACATCAATTAATATATGAAAATATCCGTATATCTGGAGCTCTTAGACCTTTTCCTGTGAATAAAATGCTTTCCAGACCGAACGCGTTAAATGAGGTACGGTACTCGGAATGGGAACAAGAAGCTGTAGAATATCTGGTGCTTGGTCAAATAAGCTTGAACCCGTTGACACAAAAAGTTCAAGTTACAGCTTCTATAGTTGATGTTTTCCAACGAAAAGAAATCCTGACCAAAGATTATTTTTATGAAGAAGGGGCAATATTAACAGCAGCTAATAGCATATCTAATGATATCTTTAAGCTTGTAACAGGTGTTGAAGGAGTTTTTTATTCAAAGATAGCTTATGTTGAGTCAGATAACTCACGTGAGCCTAGACATAGAATCTTCATTTCCAACTTAAATGGTAGCGGAGCTAAGATGATAGTTCAAAGACGCCAGCCTATTTTTTCATTAAGTTGGAGTAATGATGGTAAAAAATTGGCTTATGTTTCTTATGAAAATAATATGGTAGTCATATATATTCATGACTTAAGAACAGGCAACTATCAGAAATTTACTAATAATGGTAGGGGAGCAAGTGCTCCAAGGTGGGATCGTGATGATAAGAGACTAGCATTTGCATCTTCGAGTATAAATGGTACAGATATTTACTTACTAGACTTGACAGTTAATAAAGTAACTAAACTAACTAATGCAAGAAATGGTGTTATAAATACAGAGCCATTTTGGTTTGAGGAAGGAAACAAACTCTTATTTACTTCAGATAGAATAGGTTGGCCTACTCCTATGGAGTACAATTTAAACTCTAAACAACAAAAAAGAATACTATCGGATACGACATACACTCTAATGCCTAAATATTTAAGTGAAGATAGAGTTTTATTTGTAAAACTAGGCGATGATAGAGTATATTCTTTGTATCATTATTATATGAATATCGAGTTCTTAGAGCAGATTACTACTAAATTTGATATAGAAAGCTTTGATATATCAAAAAATAAAGAATATTTAGTTTACACAGAATCTCTACCTGGAGGAAGAGGTGGGGCTATAAAGTTTATGCATTTAAAAACAAAGCAATCGTTTTTATTTTTAAGAAATAGGCCAAATAAAATTTTACGTGAGGCTATATGGTCGCCTAACTAGGATTATTAAAAAATATTGGAAAATTATCCTTATTTTTGTTTGACATGTATATTTTTTATTATAAAATAAGAGTTGATTTCATTTTGAATGAGAATTAAGTCAGCTCTCATGCTTAATTATCAGTTTTTTTTGGTTTTTTGGTGAGGATGACTTATGCTTTTAAATTATCATAGAATTAGTCTTGTAAATTTTGACCTATCTGAGCCAGGTGGTGATTCGAATAATCCTCCCCTTGCCAACCCCACAGTGCTAGAGTTTGTGGCTAATGAAGTTTGCTCTGGTTGCTATGAATACACCGTAGATATACTAGTTAAGTTAGCAGATAGTGTCATTGATGACTTAACTGTAGACCCTCATAATTCTTACAATGCATTGGGTAAATATTTATCCAATGGTTTGGTTGAGTTTACTTATTCTACTCCTATAGACTTAAGTGTACAGGATATTAGTAGTATCTCAATAAATAACCCAGATAAAAATCCTGTTCCTTCTAAGACTGTATTTGGATATAGCTGTGGATATAGTGAATTAAGAAGAGTTTCTAGCGATGACTATATTGATAGAAGACGTCTTATAGTTAGGCTTACATTAAAGCCTCTTATAAGTAGAGGAGAACAACATAAGAATACTAGAATATTTAGAAATCAATCTCCTAGGGAAATAATTGCTTTGGTACTCAGTAAGATAAACATGCAAGTTAATGCCTCTAGCAATAGGGCTACTACTTATATTGTAGATCCGAAAGATCCAACTGCTACAACTGATTCTAATGGAAATATTGCTTTAGCTATGATTAGATATATTGATACGATATCTGCACCCAATGAAAATACCTTTGGAGTAGACAATGTATTTAATCAAAAAATATCTTTTTATATGCAGTATAAAGAAACAGATCTTAATTTGATTTTAAGACTATTAGACATGTCAGGATGTTTCTTTTATATTTCTTTTGAAAGACTAAATGGGAACGCTATAGAAGTTCTAAATATAGCTAGTTATGACTTTAACGCTTCAGAACTAGGAGTAGTTAAGCCTATAAGTATCTCTGCAAAGCTTTTAAGTTCTTCCAATATACCCGATATACTAGGGACTAGTCTACTAAGTAATGTTTCATTTCGTGAATACCTATCTACAAAAATTGGAAGATTAGAAGTTATAGATTATCCAGTACATGGAATAGAAGAATAATAATATTATTGTAAAATTTAAAAGAGGTTATTATGTCGGATACTTTAAATAAGCAATCGAATGTGAGAGATGTAAATAATCAAGAAAATGAAAATAGCCAATTTTATAAAGTTAATGGTATTTTATATAGAAAAATTAGCAACTTAACTATGGTTGAACGAGCCGATTCTTTAAATAAGAGACTATTGAATCAGTATAGCAAAAAACAAGCTAGCTTTCCCATTTCTATAGAAAGTAGGCCTGAACCTCCTCAGTCAAAAATTCAAACAAACCAAGAAGATCAACTCTATAGTGAAGTAACTCTTGATGATACTCCAGATAATATTCCGGATTAAAGTACTTATAAGTGAATTATTTAGTAGGATGAATTATGTCAATGGTATATATAGAAAATAGATATGTAGAAAAAAGGGCTATTATAGATTTCAATGCCTTAGATGATGAAAGTACGGTTAATACAGTCGTGCAGTCACTTAATCAAAAGTTGATTATAAATAATTTTAGAACATCAATTTTTGCTTTTAATAACAAGGAATACTATTTTAATTATCAAGGAGATAAGGTACTTTTTCAAGAAGGTCAAGTAGTAGAATTTATAGATAACTCCCTTATAAGAAGAGTCGATATAGAAACAATGCGAGTCAATTCGTATAAGGAAAATATAAGTTTAGCTACGAATGTGTATCCTATGGATTTAATTAGTGAAGTTGTTGAGCTAATGCCAGGAGATAAAAATAATCTAACAGGATACTATTTAGCCTTAGAAGGTACTTTGCAAGGATCAAACGCAAATCTTATTACTCTAAGTCAATATCTGGGTGATGACATTCTAGTTAATAATGTATATCCTGAACTGTCAACCATATCTGCTACATATAATGATCAGAATCCAAATATTTATTTTGGCGCTATATATATAATGAGACAAGCAGAAAGCAATGAATCTGTTAATGGTGAGCGATTGCCTGAAGGGTTTGTACAGGGGTATATGCCTCCTAAGAGATATGAAGAAGTTGAGATATCAGATACAGTTTTAGGTGTGATTTATTCGTATGCAGATAATACAAAACCTTGGTTAGATGAAGCCAGAGGTTATGGGTATGCACAGCCAGATGAAAAAGGTTTTTATGGAGTTTTATTAAATGCATATGATTATCATTATTCCGACGATTCCAGTAATTATGGTGAATATCAAGAAGCGTTTAATATAGCGCAGATGAGCTTTTCTGATGACCAGTCACCAGATTATTATAAAAATGATAAGTATAAAGATGTTTCTTTATATCTTCCTATACAAGGTAGTTATGGTGCTGAAGGAGAACAAGGGACCTATGGAATGAATTTTGCTGTTCCAAATGGAGCACAAGTTTTAATAGGTTTTATGGAAGGCAATCCAGGACTACCTTATGTTGTTGGTTTTACGGGTATAAATGTTTTTGATCAAAGACCATCTAAACTGATCAAGGTCTTAGATGCTATTAGAGACACCTATGAAGCTATAGGTGAAAGATATGGAGAAGGGTCTGAATATAGTATATCTGGTACAGCAGCAGATATAAGAGATAAAACAGTTTTACACTTGATTGATGGGGGTAGAGTTCCTGCAATAACAGAAACAGACCAATTTGTAATTGATGAAGTAGAGGAAGTTTTAGCTTCTATTGGATGGGCAACAGGTGGAGATGAAGCTATGGGATATACTACAGATCCTGAGCTATATGTTTTGCCAGAGTATAGATTTGCATCAAATTCAGGCTCTAGATTTACATTTCTAACTTATAAATATAGTAATGCAATAATGCTTTCCTCTAAAGAAAGAGAGTTAGATTTGTCTGGTGGAATCACCGCAGGAGAAGATGCTAGAGTCTATGCGAACAATGCTATTTTATATGGAGGTGGACTCTTTTCATCTAACTATATAAGTAAGTATACTCCAGCGACATATCAGCAAATATCATTAGGAGGATTAAGACAGAATATAATTGACTATAGTGCTTATATTTCAGGTGGAGACTCTACGAACTTTTTTGGTTATGCTAGCGCTATACCGGATGCGCTATTGTCGACTTATTTTACCTTCTATAATGACCCTTTAGCTTTAATGTTCTCGTTTTCATATTATAAGTATTACTATCTTCAAAACGAATATGAAGAACTAGGATTAATTCCTGCAGAATCTACTGCGCCTCCTCCTGAAGAAGGCTCTGGGGAAAGCACTGAGTCTGATAACTCAATAACAGGTGAAGATCCTTCTGAGCTAGATGGGGTTGATGATTTGATAAATAGTCAAATTGAAACACTTAGTGTCTCACCAAATTTTGATGTGCCTCATGAATTAGGAAGTGATTATATCATTCGCCGTATATTAGGGATGAATTATATATATAGAGAAGGTAACACTTACAATTATTATAGAGATAATGATCAGTACATAAAAGGGAATGAAGAGCATATAAGATTTTCTGAAAGTGTCAGTGGTAAGCCTACGCTAAATAATAAGCACTTAGGAAGGGCTTTATTTACAGGTATCAATACCTCGTATGACAGACCTAAATCATACGTAGAGAAAACATATATGGATGAGTACTATATGGTCAAGGGAAATTCTCTGTGTGTGACAAATGGGTCTCGAGAATATGAGCTGTATGGATCATATATGTTAAAAGTTAAGGGTGAGGCTGCTTTTACACTTGGTCCGATGAATATAAACTTAAATAATGTAGCAAGTCATGCTGATTTTAAAATAAATACAAACATAATGATAGATAATTTGATGTTTGGTCAAAGGATAGAGTATACAAGAGGTAGCTGGGCGAAATACTCTACTATGGAAGTTGGCTTTTGGATGGACGATTACTTAGCTATAGGGCCAGTTGTTACAATTGCTCACGGTGTTGCATATAGAGTTAAAAGAAATGCAAAAGGTGTGCCTTATGTAAGTAAACTACCTGCAGGTGGTAATGTAATTCGCTTTGCTCTTGTTATGATGTTGGATGCAATTTTAGTTGGAGAAATAAAAGAAGATTTAACATCATCTAGTATTTTCATAACTGACATACTGGGTTTTATAGTTAAGATGCTTGCTATGATGGTAGGATTAGCTTTGTGCGCTGCTTCTTTGGTAGGAGCAGGAGTTGTAGCAGCAACCTTGAAGGCTAAGAAAAGCTTATCTCCATCTACAATTGTTGTTTAGGGTATAATTAAATAAAATCAAGTATTAATTAACTAAATTATTAGGAGAGATTGAGTATAACATGAATATTTCATGCATTTATCCAGGCCAATTAAATGTTTCTTATAAAATAGTTTCACATAAGAAAAAGCATTATTTAGTTTTGACAGCAGAGATGTTTTACGATTGGGAGAAAAAGGATATTATTATATTCACGGATTCGTATGCTAGAAAAGCAGAAATTTCTAAATTTTTGTTATCTGCTGGTGAAAATTTAATGAATCAAGAAGATGAAGGCATGCCTAAGCTTAGAGGTGAATGGATAGTAATGGGTAGTTGTTTTGCAGATGAAGGAGCTAAAGTATCCGCTGTTATGGCTAAGATTGGAAACCAGCAAAAACAATTAGCGGTTTTTGGCTATAGAGAGTGGCAAATGGGATTAGCTATGGACTCAGAACTAACAGAACCATTGGAAATACAATCTCCTGTACCCATATTATTTGTAAATGCTTTTGGAGGAAAAGGATATAAAAAAAATCCTGTGGGAAAAGGTATAGAAACTAATGAATTGCCTATGGTAGAAGATCCTTCGCAGATAATAATGAGTAAGAGTAATTCTCCTGAGCCGGCGGCATTTTCTAAGGTTTTGTTTGACTGGTCACCAAGGTTAGAGCTTGCAGGGACTATGGATGAGCACTGGAATAAATTTATTAGGCCTGATATGCCTGATGATTTTAATTGGGATTTTTTTAACACTGCTCCAAAAGATCAACAAATCAAAGGATTTTTTAAAGGTAATGAAGACTTTGAATTTGTAAATATGCATCCAAATAAGCCAATGAATAAAGGTAAGTTGCCAGGCTTTGATGTCAAAATGTTCTACGCAAAAGAAGGTAGCAAAAAACTCACAGAAATTGATGTAAACTTAGATACAGTTGTGTTTTGTCCTGAGCTAGATTTATCTATGCTATATTGGAGGTCAGTTATAGAAGTCAGTGATTATAAAGCAAGCAAAATTACGGATATTTTAGCTGCATATGAATTACAAGACGAAGAACCTAAAACTTTTGATTATTATCAAAGAGATTTTGAATGGAGATCCGAGGCTTGGGTAAATGAAGATCCTTTATACAGAGTTTTTGTAACTGGTGAATTAATACCTTCTAAACATATTTCTGTTCAGCGTATTTTATTTGCTAAAGCTATGTCAGACAGCAAGACTATGGTGGAAGGCATAAAAAGTGATACTGCTCAAATACTCGAAGAGAGGTATAAGAATAATCCTAAATTGGATAAGGCTTTATCTAGTATTGAGACAAAAATGTCAGATAAAGGTGGTGAAAGCTTTGTCAAAACAGGGAAAACTGATGCAATGCTTATAGGTAATTTAGTTAAATCAAAGATTCAAGAAGTTAGGCAAAAAACTTTTGAAATGACAAGGACTCCCGAAGAACTAAAAAAACAAGTAGAAAAAGATGTTAAAGATAATAAAATGGATAATGATACTGCTCAAAAAATGATGGAGCACATTGAACAAAGTACAACTAAATATCCACCTGAAATACAAGAGTTATACGATAAAGTTAATGCGGTTATTCCTTTTTATCTAGAAGATATAACTAAAGTTAATGCAGATAATCTTGTGAAGCCAAAAATTGATGAAGTTAATGATATTATAGATGATTTTAAGAAGAAAAAGGAAATTGTTGCACTTCAAGACGCTCTTGGGCAAGCTGAAGGCCAAATCGTTACAGCAAGAAAGAATTATGCAGGTGATCCTAAGAATTTAGATTTATTTCTTTCTTCATTATATGAATTACGTGATCAAATCAAGGCTAAGCTAGATCATCTTTTGTATGGGACTCCATTGCCTCCAGATCCTCTACCAAGAAAAGGTGGGGTAAATCAAGAGCTTGATAAATACTCATCAGCCATCTCTGATCAGGACTTTCAAGAGGCTAAAAAGCAATTTTCAGAAATGGAAGGAGGAATTTCTCCTGCTATATTTGAAGGAGTTGATGAGCTTAAATCAAAGTATTTTGAAAAGTTATCAAAAGATGTAAAAGAATCAGGTAGTGCTGCTGAATTTATGAAAAAAAATCTTTCTAAAGAGACTACTAAGAATGAAGATGATTCTTTTTTCGCTAGTTATAGACTAATCGCTCATAATATGGCAGATGGCAAGCATCCTCATAGTAAAACTTTCAGTGAAATCAAACAGGAGCTTTTAGCAAAATACGCTAAAGATAAGGACTTAAGCAATGGAGACTATGCGTGTCTGGATTTGTCTGGATTAGATTTAAGTGGAGCCGATCTCAGTAATTGCTATATGGAGCAAGTAAAACTCGTTGGAACAAACTTAAGCGGATGTGATTTGAGAAATAGTATTATAGTTAGATCTGATTTAACCGATGCTAACTTATCTGCTACAGAAATGCAAGGCACAAATATAGGAGCATCTACAGTTATTAGAACTGACTTCAGAAGTGCTAGATTTGATGAACAAACTATATTTGAATTAGCTGAAATATCAAATGCTAATATGGAAGCAGCTGTATTTAATAATATTGTTTTTAGAAGCTGTTTGTTAGAAAAGGTTAACTTATCCAAATCTCAACATAAGCAAGCGACCTATGTTATGTCTGTGATAAGAGATTGTAACTTAGAAGGCTCTATCCTTGATCAATGTGTATTTGTTAAAAGTAATTTAGAAGGTAGCCAGTTTACCAAATCTGACTTAGATAGATGCATTTTTTCAGAAGTTTCTTTAGATAGAACTAGCTTTGCTGAAGCAAATATAATATATGTTTCTTTGGGGCAAACAAGTACTTCACAAGCTAAACAAGAAAACACTATTTTTGATAGAGCTACTATGACAAATACGTCATTTGTGTTTGCTAATTTTCAGAAAGCATCTTTTGTGCAAACTATATTTAAAGGAGCAACATTAATGCAGGCTGTTTTTGAACACTGTATATTCGATGATGCGCAAATGGAAAGAGTTAGCTTTGAAGACTCATCATTGAAACACTCTTCTTTTCAACATACAAATATGATGTTTTGTAATTTAAGGTCAGCAAATATAAAAAATGTAAATTTTTCAAATGCTAATATGTATGGGGTTGATTTTGTTAAATCCACTCTTGGGGATACAAATTTCTCTAGTGCTAATCTTAAAAAAACTATATTAGAGGACTGGAGGCCTTAATAAATGAATTCTACTGAAAAATTAGAAAAAAAAGAAAAAGAAAATTTTGATAGAGTTCCTTGTAAGAAATTCAAAATTGGGGAAAATAAGGAAGAAATTTATATGCAGGAATTCTTGCTCATTGCCTCTGATAGCGTACCTGAACAGAGGAAAGTGAATGCCAGAATTTTTGATGGTTTTATATTTGAAACTTTATGGTTTGAAGAGGTTTCATTTTTTGAATGTGACTTTGTTAACTGTAATTTCAATCAATGTCTGTTTACAGGTACTGATTTTATGGATTGCAAATTTAAAAATTGTACTTTTAATAACTCTGCTTCGAAGGAAAAAGTTAGTACTATTGTAAGTTCCAGATTGGAAAACTGTTCTATGTTGAAATGTAACTGGGACAAACTAAAAATTATTAATTCTGAAGTTATAAATACGCCATTTAGTAAATCTGCATTTTATGATTGGTCGATTATTAACTGTTTATATGAAAATTGTGATTTTTCTGATTCATATTTGACATTCGGTAGCATGATAGACGTTGATTTTAAAAAAAATGCTGTAGCTAGGATAAAAATGAATGATATCCAATTGATGGACGTAAAATTTAAAGACATAGAACTAAGTAATGCTGATTGGGAAATGAAAAATGTGATATTTTTCAACATGGATTTTAATAAATTGGTTTTAACTAATAGAGATATCACCGGTGTTATGTTTCACGAAAGTAGGCTTAATGAGTGTATTTTCAATGATCTGACTATGGAAAATAGTATGTTTAACAAGTCTCAAATGAATAAATGCCAGTTAAATAATTCTAAGTTTATTTCATTGTCTGCTATAAGAACAGAATGGTCTAATTGCCAGTTAAAAAATAGTAATTTTGAACAAGGTGCAATGGAAAGAGGAATATTTAAAAATTGTGACTTTAGATCATCTAACATAACAGGAGTTTATATGGCAGAAGCTACCTTCGAACTAACAGTTTTAGATAAAGTTGTAGCAGAAAATACAGATTTTACTTATGTCAATTTTTATGAATGTGAATGCACTAATATGGATATAAAAGGCTCTATGCTAGCAGGAGTAAGAGATATGAATAGTAATTGGAGTGGTACTAATAAAAAGCGTGCTAGATATATTGAGCCTAGTTATCTGGAGTCAATAGAAAAAGCAGCTCAAAGGCGCTATTTGGTAGAAAAAGAAGAAAAAAAAGAATCTTCCAGTAAGTAATTAAATTATTTATTCATAGGAGTTAAGATTATGAATATAAGCGAAAGAAGTACTATGACTAATGTAGGAACTACACTTGAGACTCAGCAGGAGATACTTTCTATACAACAAAGTAGTAATAATTATGCATTTATAGCTGAAGTTAAGGATGTTATTAGTGATAAAGAAGTTAGCTTAGATGTAGAAGGAAATATAGTAAATGCTAAAGTTATGTTAAGTTGCCTTGTTAGTATTATAAAATACGATAAAGTTTTAGTCATACAGGATGAAAGGGGTGACTATTACATTAGTGGGTTAGTGTCGCGTTTATCTGAAGAGCCTATTTCTATATCTAGTGAAGGTCGTGATTTAGTCATTAATGCAAAAAACTTTTCTATAAACACTAAGACTTTTGCTACACAAGCAAATAGCATATATCAAAGTGCTGATGAATTACAACAATATTTTAGGAATTTAACAGTAGCTAGTGAAAACTATGAACATTTAGGTAAAAAAAGTAATGTTAATTTCTCAGAAATGAGCGTTACGGTAAATGCTTTGACTGAAAAGATAAAATTTTTATTTGAGAAAATTGGAGTTGCTTCGAGGAATATCGAGCAATTAGAGAAAGTGGATAGTAATATGAGGCAAGATAATGTAAGGACGCAGTTACTTATAAACGCAGGTAATGCGCAAATTACATCTAAATCTTCTGTCCAAATTAATGCTAGACAAATTTTTATGAGTTAATTTTTTTTAAGGAGTTAAATTATGCCAGGACAAGCGCTTACCCATGCTGGATGGATGGCTGCAGGAATTCAAATTATGCTTACACAATATGGCCCAGTTACAGCTCCATCACCACACCCAGCAATAACGAATAGTGTTATGGGGCCACCTACATGCCCTAATAATATGGCTGTGAACCAACCTATAGATAATCTTTTGGCTAAGCCTACAGAAATATTAAATCCGCCTCCTGCAATTGTAGGTCAGTCAGTACCTTTGAATGGAGGGCCTCTGTTGGCCACCCCTGCAGCAGCTACTACTAAGGTAATAATGCAAGGAGCTCCACCCTTAATTGCCACAGGAATGGTGTCAGGAAATATGGGTAATTCTATTCCTAAGCCATTAACTCCAACTATGCCGACTCCTATTATGTATATGAGTTAGTTTTATGTCTAATTATTTATGTGTTTTTAAGTTTTTAGGTTGTAGTTTTTTTAGTTTATAAACAGTTTTAATTTTTATGGAGAGATAAAAAATGTTACAGCCACGCTATGACTTTTGTATACAACATCCATATTTTTGGAAACCTATACCATTGAATCAATTATCAGAAGAGCAAAAGCATAATTTTATGCACGCATATAAGTATGATATGAATCTAATGAGGGTTCATCAGTTCACAGGTGTAGACGAAGTTAACCTTGGTCATGAATTTAGTATTGATCTGCTACTGGACTTATCCGCTTTAGATACGGCTGTGAGTGTTGATGATGACCCGACAACAGGATTTTATCAGTATGGTCATTTATTTAATGGAGAACTTCAGTCATTTTTTAGATTTCTTATAGAAGAGAATCCTAGTTGTCTATTAATAATGGAAGAACAAGATGTTATAAGTGCTACTGTTCCAGTGGACTTAAATCCTGATACGGAAGAGATAGAAGAAATAGCCTATGTTAATGAAAATAGAGTAATGCTATTTTTCAATTACTATGAAGGCGTGGTTAAATCAGTTGCAGTTAGGAGACCTTATTCTACCTCAGCGAACTTTTTAGATAAAATTTATATTACATTAGTATTAACTACAAGATTAAATACTCTAAATTATGGCGAAAAATATGCGCTATATGCTAGACCTATGGAAAATGACATAGCTTTAGCAGGCACCAGTGGTTTAACTTTTAAGGAAGTTATTTCAAGTGTTTTAGAAGCTGAAGAAAATAACTGGACAAGAGGTTTAGATTATCAATATGACCTTGCTTCTTATATAAACTATAAAGGAGAAGCGTTAACATATGGAAGGTTGATAAACAATCAATATGGATCTGACTTTGCTAGTATTTATACAGTGCTTGAATCGTATGAGTTGACAGAAACTAGTATATTATCTGCATTGACGTTAATAGCAGAGTATATAAAAAGCAATCCAGGTCAAGCCGCTTTTGTAGAAGATTTTGCACAATGGCCTCCTGAGCAAGTCGTTGCTAAGCAAAGAATGAGAATCCAATACGGTGAAACTGACTATGATTTTATACAACGTTTATGTGAAAGAGAAGGAGTTAATGTTTATACTGATTGTATAGAATATGCTGTAACTAAAATAAATTCTACAGACATGGGAGAGACTACTAACCCAGATGAAGGAAATGACACAGGAAATAGTGAGGAAACTTATTCTGCTAATGAATTTGAAGTAGTTACAATAGTAGACGACAGGTATGAAGGACATTATAATGATTCTAGGTGGTCTTTTTATGTAACCAATATATACTCTTCTGATGAAGACTATGATAAATTGCCAACAAATCATACGAAAAATTCAGAAAGAGTCACTTACCGACTTATGGACAGAGTTGGTGTTGAAGAAGATGGAAGTGAGATAGTCGCATCTAAAAATATTACTAGATACAATGTATCTTTTCCTATGTATAACAATCAACCTATGACACCTACTGATGAAATGCCTGAAGGTAGATTAAAGGATGACCTTAAATATTTTGCTGGTTTGATGAGAGACGGTAATGGCCAAGCTATAGGACAAGGCACGTTTTATCGTAACTGTATGATATTTACGGATAAGGAAAACAATACTTTAAGAGAAATGTCGCCTATGGTATCAGAACAGGATTTTACTATTGATGTAGAAAATGCTAATAACATTATTTGGACTAATTATGTTACTTTATTTTATCCCAGTGTAAGAGATCCTAACAAAGTCGATCCTCGGTTAATTCACCTAAGAGATGCACTAGATATTGTAGTAAAAAACTCTTCAAGGTCATTCTCTGTAACTATAGCAAATTATTCAGAATATACTGATAATTCAGGCATAACAGATGATTTTGCCCCTATAGCATCTACAGCATATAGTATACAAGATGAGGAAGGGCGTAGTTATATATACTTACCAGGAGCTGATCCCAGTGAAACTGCACCCGATGGTATTTTAAGATCAGGAGCTTCACTTGGTAGAGGGACTATAAGGTATTACGGAGAGACATTAACTAATAAGCAAGATGCGTTTAGAATCTCACAAAGAAGAGTGCAAATGTTACACTCAAATGAAAATCTTGCAAGTAGCACAAGTCATATGATAGATATGAGGGCTGGTTGTTTTGTTTTCATGTTTGATAGGGCATTAGAGAGGTATCTAGGGATAGAGCCAGGTTCAACAGTTGAAACACGTAAGGGTCTTTATATAACAAAGGTTGAGCATCAAGGAATTGCTCTTTCTTATAATCCAGTAATTCCTTATAGAAACTCCTTTGATCAGCTACAAGTAGTAGGAGGTACACTATCTCATAATAACACCAGAACAGAAAATGCTGTTTTTAGGACGCCTATAAGGACACCTATTCCTAATATTAAAGTTCCAATAATAGGACGTATTTCGTCTGCTGCTGATCCTATGGATGATTATTTTGTTAATGAAACTGCATATAAAACAGTCAGAAAAGAATATCCTAACATTGATGCTCAAGGAAGATATTGGGTTAGGCTAGGGATGCATAATAGATTTCATTTTTGGCGATATAGAGATGTATTAGCTAAAATTAAATTGATAGATACTATTATCAATCAGGTAAAAAATAATGTAGATCCTAATAATCCAGTTGATACTACGCCTATAGGCACACTATATGGATATTACTTTGAGAAGATTGATTTTGAGGGTTTAACTGACAAACAGAACGAAGATGTTCAAAAGTATTTTATAAATTGGCTAGAAGGATGGAAGATTAATTTATATGATGAATATACACATTTAGCCTCATTTGATAGTCAAACTGATACAACAGTACCTCTTCGTAGAGTTGAGTTTTTTGCAGATGGTTTAGACGAAAGTGGTTTTGGGCTTTCGCTCCAACCTGGTACTGAGGTTGTAGTTAAATTTACAAATGGTAACCCTGATATGCCATATATTTCAGGAGTAAGGCCAAGAAATAAAAAAAGCTCTGAGCTCACTAAAAGATTAGCCAGTAAACAGTCTAGTTATATAAGAACAGCAGGTGGAGCTGGTGTTTATCTTGTGGATGAAATAGATAATGAAAAACTTATTTTTGAAACTGATTCAGTTGATTTATCTTTAGTAGGTACAGGAGTTGATCCTGAATACTATAATAGCCTATCAGCTACAGCTGACCCTCAAGAAGCTGTTTCTATAGAACCTCCTGATTTACCTGCTGACGGCACATATAGAGGATCTAATTATATAGATATCTCAGGTAATATAAATAAAGGCTCAAATGGATTATTTAAGAATGCCTATGGCATAAGAATGGGTACTAAGGGAGTTTATGATTTAGGTGTCGTTGGTGGTATACAATCAACAGTTGTAACTAAAGATCACTACTATAAGATTATAGAAAGAGCCGGAGGAGTTTCTAAAGCACTTACTCCTATGCCAATTACTACGGCTGATTTTAGAGAAAAACTGAAAGACCCAGATGGCTATAAACCTAAATATAAGTTTACTTTTAATAACGAGACTATAGCAAATCATATATTTACTTTCCATACATATAATACTATAGATACAGATGAAACTAGAATAGACCAGTATATTCCAGATAAAAGAATGTCACCAGTTGTTGCTACAATAGAAACTCAAATAGAAGGTGGATCGGCAGGAACTGGTGAAGCGGATGATTCAAATAAAGGAATTGAAGAGCCAGAAATAGCTGATAATGCAGGAGCTATCAGAGCAACAGGTGCTACAGGTGATGCGCAATTAGAAGTATCTTATTTAGAAGGTGGTGTTGGAGATACAGCAGGTACATTTATTAGGGAACTCGGTACTAAGTATACATATAGACAAGGAAACGACTATACATTTGCCTCGTCTGGATTACGAATCTACAACTTTGGTAGTACTTATGATGAGTATCATATTGGAGATACTATTCCTTCTGATTCAGAATTAAAGCAGTATGATGGAAACCTAAAGAGTTTCAAGATAAAGCTAGATAGTTCAGGATTTACCCAATATACTTTGCCAGAAGAAGAAGCCTTTGATATGTCTAACTATATGGACTTTGGTGAGGCTACTTCTGGAACAGCTGATTATGTGTCTGTGAAGAGATATTTTGGCAATAAAGTAGACCTTATAGATGCCGATAGTTCGCAATATATAATGGGTGATAGTGTTACATATGTAGATAAAGGTTTTTATCATACAGTAGATGGGAAAATTGACGTAACTATTAGTGATAATGTAACTGTTAATGTCGATAATCTTTTCGAGCTCCATCAAGCACAAACAAAAGATCATATCATATGGCAGTTGGGTGATTATAGTAGATTTATGAATTATACTAGATCTATACACTTCATGTTTTCTATGGATATGGCATTATTTATGTTCGTAACTATGTACTCAGAAACAATAGGAGCGCTTTGCTCTATAGAATTTATGGGAGATACTCGTTACATAGCCATGGGTTCTTTAATTACTATTACAGGTCAGAAATTTGGTAATGATTTAGGAGAAGACACCATAGGTTCTGTTCATTTTGGTAACTTTAAAGATGAAATGAAAAAAGGAGGAAAAGAACTAGGCAAAAGTGTAATGGATGGTCTAAGCATGCCTATAAGTATGTGGAAAGGTGCGATAAATGTACGCAAATGTAGTGTGAAGATAGATTCTACCACTTCAACCACTGCTAATTAAATATTTTTTATATATCAAGGTAATATTTAGATTTATGATGTAGAAAGGTTTTTTATGGCACAAGTTAACGTTAAAGATATATATTTTCAAGCTCAAGTTATTACTAAGGGCAGAGTTGGTAACTCAAATACTTTAAGAAACTGCGCCGTTTGTCAAGTGAGTGGTTTTGATAAATCATCCAATATACAGAAGGATTTAGTCACTAATGATTTTGAGGTACTAGGTTTCAAAGGGTTTGAAGGTATATCGGAGGTATCAGAATACGAGATAATAGTATCTATAGAGAATAAATATCTATATGTAGATTATATATTACAATCTATGGGTGTTTTGAGCGTAAAGTATGAAGAAGATGGAGTACTAAAGGAGGAGAGGATAATAGGAGATATAGTAGAGTATACTGATTTAGGAGCATATGACCCTTCGGATGTAAGACCTGAAAGTGATAGAGCATTGTTATATCAACTAAAGCTAAGGACAAGACTAGGAAGACTATGTGGAAGGAAATCTACAAGAGTATTTGTAAATAGGAATATTCAAGAAATAATATCGGAGGTATTTTATAGCTCAGCACAGCTAAAAGAATTGAGTATAAGTTATGTAATAGGAAGAGATGATGGTAGAGGAGGAAGAATAAGGTCGTCATCAGAGGATATAATATCAATACATAATACAGATTTAATACCATATTTAGATGAGACAGGACAAGAACAACAATATATAGAGTATTTTGATTCAGGAGCATACTTAATAGGACAAATAGGGGAAGAATACGTAGATTTAAGTAAAGTATTTGGAGTAGGAAAGAATAAGTATAGGTATCCATTTGTACTACAGTATGAGGAGGATGATTTTAATTTTGTTAAGAGGATACTATCAAGAGAAGGATACTATATGTATCACAGGCAGATAGCAGTCGATATGCCAATAGGGTATTGTGAAAGGAACAACAAGATTTATAACGATGCTTGGTTAATAGGAACTCCATTATTAGTAGATACAACATCATATAGGAAGATTTATTTAGATGTATTGGTAATAAGTAGGACATTTACAGAAGAGCAGAAGGTAGTGGATACATCATTTAGTAATAATGACTTTGCATTTTCAAATATGTCGGATTATTATATATCAGACAATGCAAATATATTAAATATAAGACATAAAAGGGATTATGAAGGAATAGGAGATGTTCTAATAAATGCACCAGTTCAAAAGACACAAAGAGAAACAGGTCAACCTGGATATTTTCACGATACACATCAATTAATAGATATAGTAAAAAAAGGAGAGATAGAAAAAAATAATATAACAGTAGATGAAGGAAATAATGTAGTAGTATCGGATATAGAACATAAGGAAGAGGGTAATAAGATAATATTAGAAGGTGGATATTATTTTAATACACGTGAGTTACCGACGGATGAAGGATATAAACCAAGGAGAGAAGTAATATCAAGGGTAATAAAAGCATATGATTATTCTTCTGAGAATAAGATATTAGTATATGCATTACATCCTGGATTATTTTTACATAAGGTATCAGGCTTAGATATAGGAACACTTACAGAGAGGAGAGTAGTAGGAAGAATAATAAAATCAGGACAAAATCCAAGATATAGACAATATATAACAAATGAATTAGGAAATAGGCTGTATGGTGCTCATAAGATATATGTATCATCGAGGAATTATTTAAGTGAGATAGAGTTATGGAGATATAAGAATAATTCAGGAGAAGAAAAGCAGTATTATAGTATTCCAGAGGCGAATCCGGAATCTCCACCGTCATTATTTGGAGTGATAGTAAATCCTAAATATGATATAACGTTATTACCAGAGACAGAATATAAAGAAGATGGAAGCAATGCATTTACAGGAAGGACAAGAGGAGTAACTGAGGTATTTTTGGATGAAAACTCATTATCTGGAGAATTAGGAGTAAATTATCATGACTATCCATTGCTATTGAATGAAGGATCATACTGTGTAAGGTTGAATATATCGAGTAATTCGTTTGTATTGATGTCGGACTATAGGGAGAGGTCATCATTACCGATGAGTGCATTAAGTCCGATAGGAAGTGTAGCATTAATAGGAAAAGAAACAGACTTAGGAGAAGATCCAAGTTATAAAGAAATAATAGAAGAAGATAGTATAAGAAGAAGCGTAATGCCATATAGAGTAGGAACACAAGTAGAGGTAGGATTTAAGTTAGGAGATATGGATATGCCGGTGATATTAGGAGCAATGAATGATATAAATATGGATTACCTATGGGATGCAGAAGGTAATGCAATAGATTTATATAGGAAAAAGGCATTAGTGAAGACACCGATATTTGGAGGGACGGGTTCGAGTGAAGATGATGTAGAAATAATAGAAGAAGATGAATTAGAATTTGAAGAAGTAGAAGAAGACATACTAGATGATGATGAGAGTTTTTTAGGAGAAGATATACTAGATGCACTGATAAGAATAAAAGATGTAACAGTAGATGTAGGGTCAGATGATTATAAGAAGATGTACATGTCGTTATATCATGAATCTAGTCCGGAGTTAAAGACGAGGATAAAAAAGAATTCAGTAGTATTAATGGAGATGTATAGGTATGGAAAATTAGGAATATCACCAAATAGATCAATATACCCGACAGAGAGTAATAGATTTCAAAGAATATTTTCATTAAAACCACAAATAGAATGGGGGACTGGTCCTACAGAAGAAAATGTAATAGAAATAAAAGACGATGTTAAACACTTATATGGCTATGATTGGTATAGATATGAGAGTTTTGAACCGTCAGCTATAGAGGATGAGCATAGAGGTTTTCATGCAATAAAGATGCCCAATACAAGACCAGAAGACCAAATAGTATTAGAAGGAGGATTATATTTTAGTGACAAATTATCACAAGAGCATATATATATAGGTTCATACCAATTATTAACTTCATTGAATATGGGAAGGAATATATGGTATGTATCAGATTCAACAGAAAGCATAGAAGGTAATACTAATGTAGAGTATATGAGGGAGCAGACAAGAGGACAATTAACAGAACAATATTATGGAGGATATCAGAAGATATCGATGACGAGACAGGCATATGAAGCATTAAATAATTATAGAGAGGAAAATAGATTAGATTATAAAGAGGTAGTATCAGAAAGAGAAATGTTACTAACAAGTAATGATATATGGATGTTTGGAACATTTAGGGATAGAGATAGAAATGAAGAGATTTTACATCCATATAGTCCTTATCATTTTAATGATAATCCGCCTGTTAACATACCTATAAGTGAATTATATGGAGAACTATCAGGATATTATATAACAGATAGATTGATAGGGCATAGACAAACATATACAGGAGGGAATCCATACTGGACATATACAAGAGGAAAGAATTATCACTTTGGAATACAATATAGAGAGCATATGGTACATGATGTACCATCATACTCATTTATGACACAAGTAGATTTTTATTTCTCAGAGTTTTTTGTAAATCAACAATTTCAAGAATATATATTTATTGATTTACATGGAGTAGATCAAGACAATCCAAGTAGGAATAGAGATCAAAAACATGCATCGGCAGATACGTATGAAATATCTCAAAGGAAGTATGGAGCAATATATAATGCGATGAAAGTGATGAAGATATACAATAAATCTGATCACGATAATGGAGTATTGAGTTCTCTAGAAGAAGTAAAGAAAGTACATGAGAGGAAAATAGGTCTTTTATTATTGAAATACATGTCTTCAGAAAGAACAATGGAAGGAGGTGTAATAGATTGTACTCGTAATTCTACGAATACAACTATGTCTAAAGGACTGTTTCAGAAGATATTTGGAGATAAAGGATTTGATTACCGAAAAGGAAACAAGAATGAAGGAAAGACAAATGCAAACTATGGAAATCTAGCAAAAGGAAAGTTAACACCAGATGATCAAAGTACTAAGCCGATACCAATATCATTAAGCCAGTCAGAAAGAAAAAGAGCAAATAATCAAAAATATAGAGGACTAGTAGGAGGCTATGAGCCAAGAATAAAGATAAAATCAGGAGGATTTGAGACAGAAGATAATGTAGGTGAAGCACCAGTAAATGGAGCAATGTCTCTGTGGAGTAAAATGAGATATAGTCCTTTATCAATAGGAAGTGGAACAAAGATGGCAAGAGCTGAAGCAATAAGCTCTACAGGAGGAGCAGTAACAACAGGAAGTTCTAGTGCAACAGAAGGATATTTTGAAGTATTAGGAGAGTCAGAAAAGAGGGTAGATAATACACATGTAGACTATTACAGGTTGTCAGGATGGAATGTAGCAGATGCAAGACTAGAAAAAGAAGGGCAAGAATACACACTCCCTAAGAGTTTGTATACAAACATATTAGATGTAGAAGCATCTAATACAGGTTATAGATCTGAAAGTGCCGGAGTTTATAGGATGATAGTAGAGGCCTTAAAAGGAGTAGGAGAATTTGATTTAACAAGGATGGATCTTGTCAAGCTATATAGCAATAAAGAAGATTTACTAGGATATTCAGGAACATCAGGAACAGGTGGTCAAGAAACTCCAATAGGTCAAAATAACTATGAACAAAAATGGACTGCAGAAGATAATTTAATTAGAGCTTTATTAAGACCAGTGTATAAACTAGGTTCTAGTGCAGTAATGAGTAGTTATTCAACGACAGAAGGACCGGCAGAAATAAAAGAATCTGATAGTAAGTTTGTATCCTTATCAGAGTTATTAGGAAACAATTTTCCATATATAGAATTGATGGCGACGAATATATCGGTAATACCATGTAGCCCTGCTGGAACAGATATTATGGATCTTATAAATTCTTATAGAGGAGGAGTACCAGACTTAGGAATAGGAACAGCTGATATAGAAGGTAGCTCAACAGAAATAATAGACAAAGATTTAGATATAGATAAAGCGATATCAGTGGTAAAGAGCCTAACAGTGTCTTCGACGATTACAATATATGATAATAGTAAAATAACTGACTTTATGGGACGAATGTTGACGCAGACATTATTGGATGAAAATAATATATTTTATGATATAGTGGAGGAGATAAAAAAGAAATATAAGGAGAAAGCAGAAGAGGCAATAAAAGCATCAGACAATGGATCAAATTATCCACAAGGGTGGTTTAGTAGAAATTTTGAATCAAGTAAAGAGATATATGACTCTTCAAGAGTTGAATTGAGTATAAATGATGAAGTAAATGGAACTAAGACAAGCCCTTTATCAAAGATAAGAGTTATAATAGAGACCTATTCAAAGGCTCTAGCAGAAGATTTAAAGAAAATAAGAAAATTATTTACAGAAACAGAAGTCACTAATACCCAAGCAAATACTGATGTCAATAAAGAAACAGAAGGAACAGCAACAGATATGTCGCCTGCATACGAGGGTTTTTATTTTTATAGTGAAGAATTTAATAGATTTCTGACTACTAGAAGTGAATTTGAAGAAAAAGAAGGAGAATGGACTGTAAAAAATAATGTGAAAGGCCTATATACAGAAACTCTTGAGGCTTATTTAAGGCAGTTTAAGACAGTAGCTAGTTATGAGATAGGATTAGACGATGTAGCTGTAGCTCAAGAGATATATTCATTAGATAATGTGATGTCGCCATCACATAAGCAAGAATTTATATCTAACTTAAATCAGCTTATAGAAGTACAAACATCATTTATTAATTCAGTGGAGCAGATAGACATAGCAAATTTGTATAGAGGAATAGTAGTAGACGGGGGAGCATATAGCAAAGGTAAGCATGTAAGATTTATAAGTGGGAATAGTTATGAGAATTATATAGGGGAGTCATCAAAGATACATTCAGGAGATTTAAAAATAACTCAGTTAGACATATTGAAGCTAATAGATGAAGATACGAGTGATGGGACACAGGATGAATTGACAGAAATAGAAAGAGAAATACTCTATAACAATAAGGTAGGTTATGAAGGATATGAGAATAACTTTAATTTTGGTACTTTGAGGCTATGGACAACTGATATACTATTGCTAACTCATGGAAATGTAGAGGCATGGAGTAACTTAAAATGCTCGCTTTATTTTGGACTAGATATGCACTGGGCTTTGGATAAAGCTCAGATGACTACTACTATAAATTCATCACTTAATGCCTCAAGCTTAACAGATGAAGAGAATCATAAACTTAAGAAAGATACGATAACAAGCTTAAAAGGATCTGGAGCAGGAGTCATATCGAGGACGACAGTAGCTGCTACAATAGCAGCTCCTATGGGAGATCAAAACTTTGCAGGGGGAGTAATATTAAAGATAACAGGATTGGATTCAGGGATATATGATGAATTTTTTACATTGTCTGTTGGTCTTACTATAACAGCGGCACCTGGGGCATATTCTATAAGTAATATAAGGAACAGGACAA
Source organism: Gammaproteobacteria bacterium Psp_hYS2021 (assembly GCA_963455285.1). GTDB lineage: Bacteria > Pseudomonadota > Gammaproteobacteria. The sequence continues at coordinate 542,003 of OY734021.1, read as the reverse complement.
AATATGTAGCCTCTGAAGTCATGAAAGCGGAGTTATCAGCTGTAGATACAACTAGTGCTGAATCAAGTGCGTCATTGGAGATGATAAGGGCAAATATAGCTACACAAACAGCTACTGTATCAGATGCAAGCGTTGCGCCACCGCCTCCACCACCTGTACCACCTGGGCCTTCTGCAGGAACTAGAGCAGCTGGCTTGGTAACGTCAACTGCGACTGATGGAGCAAGGCATGGAGCAAGGAGAGGATCTGATGCTACACAAGCAAAAAAATCGAGTATATTAGACCCTGCACATGATATAGTAGGAAAAGGAGATCATACATTAGCTGAAAAAATTAAGAGAAAATTCGGCTGGAGTAAATATAAACATGATGCAAGTGGCTTTGTACATAGTAGAGCTATTATTAGAGATATAGATACGTCAAGTCTGGGTATGAGTCTCGAAGTACAAGATGCTTTTGAGGTTACGTTTGCTCAATCATTGGATAAGGTGAATATTAATGGTTGCTTGGACTATAATACTTATGTTTCAGCTGTTAAATCACAATTTAAGCAAGATGTACTAGATAATGCAACTGATGAAACTGCTAAATTAGTGAATCATATAGCGCCAGACAGCAGAGTAGGAAAGTTAGGAGGAGGTAAAGCACATATACCAGATGAAAGTGCATTTGATCCATTGATGGACGCTATTGATGATACTTTTACAAAAAATAAAGACACTTTAGAAGATGTTTTTGATAGATATAGAGTTGCTACTAACACTAGAATGAATGAGCTAAACAAAGATGTTGCGGATAGATTTGCCAATAGTTGGCGTTCAGTAGGCGGTAGTGCTGCAGATGCTCATAAAGCACGCAGAGCAGAAGAGATGATGGGTCGCTTTAGTCGTATTAAAATGAAAATAGAAGGTACACCTCTAGAGGATGGTAAATATGTTGGTGCACATGAAGATGATATAAAGATAGTAGAAGAAGATGCTGATGATGTAGGTTATAATGTAAATGTACTAGCATCTCCTTTTGAAGGTCCAAAGGCGCTTGATACTAAATATAAACTAATTAATCCAAACGAAGCTATGGTCGCTAAACTTGCTGGATATCCAGAAGTTAGGTCAGCGCAGACATTAGGGGAAATTGATGAATTTAAGAGTGCCGATAGGGCTAAAAAGAGAGAAGCTATGGATGAAGTAGATGGCGCAGAATCAAAAGAAAGTCTTAAAATTAAAGAACTTGAGGATACTAGGGAAGAATTCGATAAAATAAAAGAAACATATCAAAAAATGCTTAATGACATAGAAAAACGAAAGGAGTCTGTTGCTAAATTATTTAGTATTAAGAAGCATATATTGGAAAATCCAGCCGATCCAGTAGTTCTTACTCCTGAGCTAAAGCTGTACGCTAAGGATTTAGACATAGATAAGCATTTTGATATGACTTCGCCAGAATTTAAGTCAAGAGAGAACCATTTGGATTTCATGGATAGAATAACGGAGCAAGAAAAGCAATATACAGATTCAAAACGTCTCGAGCTAAAAGCAACAGAAGATGAATTAGATGTTGCAATGCAAAATATTAAAAAATTAAATAAAGAATTAGATGATATGTCTAATAATCCAGATGTTGACTATTGGGATATAGATATTGAATTCAGGAAAGTAGATAGCATTGGATCTAAAAGAGAGATATTTGAGAGATATATTAGGTTCCATCTAGCAGGAGGTGGTCACACTGCAGTGAATATTAATTCTGGTGTTACAGATTTTTGTCCTGAAGGAATGACAGGAGTACCAGTCTTCTTAGTCATTGATAGCAAAGGAGAAAAAAGAGGTAATCCACCTAAATATCCAGTAAAAGTACATCTACTTGATGAAAATGATGTATTGCAAGTTATGGATGATGATTGGGATAATGTATTCAATGCTGGTGATTTTAACGCACATCGAATACCAATAGGAGATATAGAGACTCTTGATTTTGATGTTATTTATGACCCTACAAAAACTGATGAATTAGAGGATATGAGGATATATACAGATCAAGAAGCTGACGATATCCATGCTGTAGAAGTATTATTTTTACATAATAAAGCAAAAGCTAGAAAGGACTATCTTTACCAGTTAAGTAATCTTGAAACTGAATACCAAAAAGCTAGGGAATCCTATCATACATTGCTTGATGATCAAAAAGCAGCTGATGCAAAATATCAATCAGATTTAGCTAAATATAACCAAGATAAGAAAGATTATGATGATTGGGAAGCAGAAAAAATACGATTAGAGGCACAAAATGAGCAACTGAAAAAAATAAAAGAAGATGTGGTTGCGGCGCAAGCTAAGTATCTACAAGATAAAGCAGACTATGATCAAAGGAAAAAAGCGGCTTATGATCAGTATAAGAAGGATCTAGAAGATGCTGAATCGAAAGCAAGAGAGCAAAAACAAGCTGCGATAGATGCAAGTCATAAAAGTAAATCAGCACAGGATTTTCCTGCTAATTTAAGTAGTTATGATGTTGCTAAAACGAGAAAAGCAGGCCTTAAAACAGAAGCTCCTATACTGGATTATACAGGAACTCAGATGACATTAAAGACTAATCCAGCATCATATGATGCATTAGTTCAAACCTCTGGCAATAAACTAACAGACTTTAAGGGAACTACAGGGGACGTAGTTGCAATCTTTGATACGAGTAATACAAAAGATATCTATAAAAAAATAGGAGATTATGAGGCAATAAGTAGCACCAAACTGCCACAGATGGAGGAGGCATTAGATAATGTAGAGGATTTAGTTAAGGTATCCCTAGAGCATAACGCAGTGCGTCAAGTAGAACTAACGCATGAAATAAATAAAAAAACAGAAGAACTAGAGCTAGCAGTAGCTGAATATGAAGCAGCTCAGAATTTACATATGAGTTTACCTGATGAGCCTCAACATGCACAAGCAGCAGTAGATGCACATGATAAGTTAGATAAATTAACAAAAGAGCAGTCTGCTTTAGTCTCAGAAAGAACTGAAGTGTATACCAATATATTCTATGCTAGAGTATTAAGCACTAATATTATTGAACAGTCGAAAAGTGTAAAAAATGCATTTGATAAATTAGAAGAAGCAAAAGAGGTAGTGTATAAGTTAGAGCATTTGAAAGAACAGCTTGCCACTACAGTATCAAGGGGCGATAAAGCAGGAGATGTGGCAAGTGCTAGAATAGTAGATGTGGAAAGACAATTAGATATAGCAAAAGGGGATATAGATGCGATAGCAAAAGAGTTAGATTCATCAACTCAGAGATTGCAAGAAATGAGGGATGAGCTAGTAGAAGTAACTAATGACATAGATACTAAAAATACAACTAAAAAAAGAGATCCATCTAATCCTACAAAAACAACACCAACACCAAAAGCAGATTCAGCAAAATTTGCAAATGATTTCGAACCAGGATTAGCGAATTTAAGAAGAGAGCTAACAACAATAGAGTTTAATATAGGAGAAGAAGTAAATAGGCTAGCGTCGTTAAATAATAAATTAAATAGAGGAGTAGCTGCAAAAAGAGCTTTAGAGATAGGAGAGATGCCAGATTTTAGGGATTTAATACAGGTAGAGAATCCAAATCGAGCAATACAAGTGGATATAGGTAATTTATATGGGGGCTTACAAGGGCATGAAAACTTAAGTGAAGCAGGGCTAGCATTAAATCATCTTGTAGATCAGTTCAAAGCAACAAATGAATCATTAGAAGCTTTGAAAGAAGCAGAGAATGCATATAGGGCGGATGCGTCAAAACTACAAGAGTATAAGGACGCATACACAGCATTTTCACAAGAGCAAGGAAGATACATAGGGATGAAAACTAACTACCAAGGCATCTTTGCTAGAATGGATCAGGTGGATGATTATTTGAATAGAACAGAGGTTTCAAGATTCTCAGCAGTAGTAGATGATGCAGCAGGAGATTCTAGAGTAGTACAAGTTAAAAAGGCAAGTGTAGAAATAAAAGAACTAGAAATAGATCCAGATATAGATGGACTAGAATTTGTAAGTAAAGCAGATGTAAGATCAATAGCGGCAAAATCTATAGCAAACCATCATACATTTGAGACAGTAAATCTAATATCAGCAAAGTTAGGATTCAATAAAACACAAAAAGCAGATCAATTGATAATGGATTATACTTCGGAACATGTAGGAGACACAAAAGGGAAGCCTTGGGGTAGCCATGGATTAGCAGGAAATAAATCTGCAGGGAAGCATGGAAATTTTTTATCTGAAGCAGCAATAGCAAGACAAATGAAGATGAATGCAAGAGCAAATCAGGTAGCAATTACATCAGATGCTATAGTAGGTCAAAAAGGAAGTGTACATGGATTAAATTCGATACCACATAGATCAAATACACAAATACAAAGGAAATTTCTAACAGCACAGAAAGAATTTGATAAGTTTATACAAACCTATCAAAAACAACTAAAAGGAGTAAATTTCGCCCAAGAATATAAGTCAGTTCGTTCAAAAATTAGTCAAATGGAAGCAGTACATAATTCAACTATAGTAGAGGTAGATATGCTTAAGTTTGACATAGAGAATGAAGGAAGAAGGGAAATAGCTTGGGCACATAAAACAGAACACTCAATAAGTGAATTAGCATACTTGCCATCGAAAGATATAATAAAGAAATATCAGCAAAACCCAGAAGAAGTGAGGAGATATAATTCAAAAGTAGCAGATCTATGTAAAAAGGTGTTAAAAAAGAGGAAGACCATTAAAACAGAAACTGATCAAATGCAAAGTTTACAAAATAAATTAAAGAAAATGGAAGATGGGATTCCTGTAGATGGAATGTCTAAGTCTAGGGCCTTGACACTAAAGGCCAATATACACGAATTGTTAGATTTAGAAGTAAAAAAACAGAAGCTAGCAGATGAGCTAAATAAAAATACATCAGGTTATACAGGAGCTGTAAATCAAAACTTCTTAGATAAAGAAGGGCTTCCTGGTCCATCACAAATTGTAGCTCAATTAGCTTCGCCAGAAAGGAAAGGATATCACGACAAACTATCTCCAATGATAAAAAAATCTGCGTTTACTATGATGGAAGTTATTCAAAAACATCAGCAAGATTTATATTTTGACTGTATAAGAGGAGCGAAGTTTGATAGTGATAAAATGGGGAAAGCATTAAAAGATAAGTTGACAGAAGTTACACCAGCTGAGCTAGAAAGGCTGTATCCTGATGTGGTAAGTAAGCATAAAACTGGAGGAGTGTTAGATACAGATGGAGTAGTAGATGAATTAGTAAGAACTGCACTAAGCAATAAAGATGAAGTAAAATATCGACATCTACGAAAAAAACATCTCATGCTATATTCAGGAGGGAGTGTATTAGATGAAGTTCATCCTATAACAGCAAAATATTTAGGACATGAAGTACAAAACTATATGGACCTAGGGACAGGATCATTTGATAGGGCTTTATATCAAATGAGGTCAAATCAAATGTTAGATGACTTTCTAAAGACATCAGGTGATTTAAAAAAAGAAGGTGTAAGTTACAATCGAGACATACATCTTTACGCTAGAATGGAAAAGGAAGTATTCCACTCCTCAAACGACAATATATTACAAAATCAGCACTCGTATTTTTTAGAGTTAATAAGATATAAAGCCCATTTGATGGAAGCAAATGAGGTAGGAGAAGCAAATCTAGCATTTAAAAGAGCAGATGAGCTTGAAAAGAATATAAAAGGCGGACCGGGAATAGATGATATAAAGGTAGATATAAAAGTTGTAAATGCAGTAGAAGTAGAAACGAATGCGGCAGTAGTAACAAAAACAAAAACAAACTTAGCTCACCATGCAATGCAGTATTCTTCTGATGTACCTAATTTACGAGTAATTCCTAATTCATCTCAAGTAGAAGCTGGATTTCAATCCAGTAAAACAAATCCCAATATTCTTGATGACACGTTTAGTATGAGAGCAGACTATAAGGCATATATAACCGATAAAGGAATACCTGCACCAGGAGAAACGTATGACACAACGAAAATAAAAAAAGCAGTAGGGAAGCCAGCAAATGCTAAAATGGTGAGTGAAGATGCAATAAGAGCAGCAGGAATGGAAGCATTTAGCCGTCATTCAACGTCTATAGGTTGGACAGTAGCAGGTGAGCAAAAGCAAATAAAAACAGTAAAAGAGAAAATAAAAAAGCTATCCAATAAAGTGGAACAAGAAGAAGCACTGAAATTTAACCCTAGAGCAGTTAATACATTTGGTATACCAAAAGTAGATGGTAGTGGAAATCCAGGATTTAGAGTAGTTACAAGTGGAGATGAACTAAGAAGGCTAGTAGGAAAATTAGGAGGAAATGAGTTTGGAGTAGTGATTAGCCGAGATCTAACCAAAGAACAAAGAGCAATAAACGATTTTATAGCTACAGGGGGACCATCAACATCAACAGGAAACCCTCTTCCTATAAGAAAGATAGATAAGAAGGATTTTGATAATTTACCAGGAAAAATAATAGCTGATAATAGCGAGATAGATGGTCTGAAAGACGAGGCTTTAAGAAAAGGTGTCAGAACTAAAGTCAATGTTGATATTGATCAATACAAGAAAATGGATCTAAGTGAACTAATTAAGAGAAGCACGACAGGAGAAACATCAGAGCTTTTAGTTTTGAGTGATGCAGTACCAGATGTAAGGATTCCTGATGGAGCAAAAGACCATAATATAAAGATAGGAGATCCTACAGCAGGAATAATAGCAGCTAGAGGAGACACTGTAGCAAAGGCACATGATACGGCTGCTATGGGGCGTGAATTAAGAAAAATGAGCGATGATGACCTTAAAGCAATAGTATTAAAAAATAGCCCTAATAGCATAACTGATACTGAAGCTTTGCAAAGAGTAAGTGTATTTAAGCGTGACTATGATAAGTTAGCCAGAGATTTCGAACAGTCACGTATAACTATAGGGGCTTTTCAAACAGAACTAAAAGATAAACTAGAAGCACATGCATTATATACAGATTCGCAGAGAGTAAGAACATTAGTAACACCTATACAAGACTTAAACGATGCCACCGCAGTGTTTGCAAACACAAAACTAATGGAAGATGTTCTAAAAAATCAAAATCCAATAGCACATAGAACAATAAAGAAACTAGATCAATATAGAAAAGATGTAACGATAACTCCTAGGACAGCAAATGTCAACGTAACTATAAATCAGCGTAAATTTGATTTTAATGATCCAATACCAAAAGCACCTGATTCAGTAGACGGTGGACCAGCTATTATCCCACCAGCCCCTCCAAAACCGGTAAAACCGACTTCACCAACTCTGCCGCCATCTAAGGCACCTGATGCTCTCACTTATAAAGACTTAGGTAACCTGCTGAAAGTGGAAATTAATCCGACAACAGCAGGATTATCACCTCGTGTCATTGTTAAGTCATATAAATCAAGGAAAAAGCTAAAGAGAAGAATTGTAGCTAGCATACCTTTCCTTATAGATATAACAAAAGTTGTATCTAGATTGAGTAAGATTATAAATCGTTCATTATTTCCCATTGGTTCAATACCGATATTTGATTCTTCTACGTTAGTTCCTTCTGAAAGCCCTGAGCTTGCAGAACCAGAAAATGAACTGGAAGAACCGCCATCTGGTGGCTCACAGCCAATTATAAGTCCAGAAATAGTAGAAGATCCAGATGATAGAGAGCAAGTGCCAGATAGAGTGGAAGATTATAATCCACTGGATGAAGATGACATTCCTTCGCAACCGCCGGTGAATCCACCTCCAGTGAATCCTGATTCAGATTCTCAAGAGGATGTAGAAGCATCAGCAGAAGATTCATCAGGTGATACAATAGCTGAAGTAGAAGATGAAAATACTCCTTCAGACGAAATACAAGAAAGTAATGGAGGTTCTGGTATAGGAAGTTCTACAGAAGAAGAAAATACTCCTGTAGGAGATGATAGCAATACTATAGAAGGAAATACAGAAAGTGACAATGGAGATCAAACTAGAGAAGTAGCTGATGATGCATTAAGAGCCCAAGGAGGAGGTGAGAATAGTGTAGGAAGAGATACATCTTCGCCTTCAGAACAATCTAACAGAGAAACTTCATCTTCTAATACAAGGGAAGCTGTAGCAGGAGGAGTCGCAGCTGCAGCGACTGCAGCAAAAATATCAGGTAGCGATATTCCAAATGGTATAGCATCGGCAAATACAAATAGTGGGGCAATACCCGGAGGAAGCTCATCTGGCAGTGAATATGTAGCTGTAAATGATAGGGATGATGAAAGTAGCAATGCTGACCAAGAAACATCAGATACTCTAGCTGAAGGTGCTACACAAACGGACACTAATGTAGAAACAACTGATAAGGTGTCAGGTAGGCAGTCCGTATCAGAACCTGATGTTAAAGCATCAGATACAGCTTACGCAACACAAACAATTGATGCAGAAGAGATAGGAAGTGAAACCCTTGCAAGCAGAGAAGGATTTGCAGCGACAACCTCTGGTATATCTGATGGAAAAATACAAGGAGATGATAGCTTAATAGATATCCTAAAAGGAGCTATAAGTGATGCAAAAGAGCAACTAGGACTTGGTTCTGAATCAAATAATGTAGCTTCTGAAGTAGCAGATATGGACTTATCTTCTGGAAATCAAGATAAAGCAGCAAGAGCATCTAGCTCATTTAAGAGTACCACTGATGGCAGTGTTGTAAATCAAGAAGGTCAAGTTAATATTAATAGCTCTGATAGTACGATAAAATCCACTAACGGAAATTCTTCGAATGGTAATGGAAAGTCATCTGCATCAGATTGGATAAAAAATCAACAAACTAAATCAATGGATGCTTCTTTTAAGAAATCAGCAAATTTATCTTCTGCTGACTTGAATGATTGGCTAAGTGATGCTATTGAGGAGAATAAAAATATTAAAAAATAAAAGTTATTCTGTTTTAATAATAAAAAAAGGGGTTTAAAACCCCTTTTTTTATTGATTTATATGTATAAATTATAAATAAATTATAAATAATTTATTTATAATTCTTATTTTTACATAGGATACAAATGAATGGTTTTGTCTTTGCTGTACATCATTTAAGATTGATTATATTTTCGCTGTTCTTCTTTACTTTTACCCAAAATAACACTTCATATGCTCAAATACATATTCCCAATAGTAGAAACTATATTCAGAATTTATATATTAATGCATTAAATAATAATACGCTAAGATTTAATAGCATAAATAACCTAGAAGATATAAACCAAAATTCAATACCAGATATTTGGTCTCAAAATAATAGTCAAACAGGTCAATTAATACCTATAGACGTAGAATTGCGGGATAGACAAGCTATTATGCAAACACTTGATATTAGTGTTCAGCAAGTAATTAATATAAGAGGTCTGTTTGGACTAAACTGGGAGTCGATTGATGCTAGCGAACAGCCTCAAAATATAATAATTAGAGGCAATGAAGATAGCAATATAATTGCAATTAAACATGATGAAGAGCTACAAAATAGTACAGAAGGATATGATGAAGATTACGATCAAGTGATTTTTTATTTTATAGGTACATCATTATCAACTAAATTAAGGGAGTCTTTATTTTTAGCAGTATCATATAAATTTTATAATTATTTTGCAAGCGATTGGAGTGCTTTTGATGGAGTAATAATAGATAAGGATAGAACAAACTATGCCAACCTTGGATATATAGTTTTAGACTTGTCAGTTTTATATTATTTTTAAACAGGAAGGTTTATTAGTTCACTTTGAGAACTTTAACGACATATCATTCCTGTCTACCTTATCCAACAGTGCATCTATACATCAAAGCAGTTCCTGCTCACTAAAACTTTAGCAAAATATAATTTGTAAAACCTATGTTAGTTTATACGCTCATTTGCGCCAAAATGAAATTAACAACGCTGTAGTACCCACATTATTAGGTGGTAACATTAGAATAGGATTTGAAAATAGTATAAAACTCCTCAATGATAAAATTTTAGTAAGTCAAGAAAAAAGAGGAAGTAAAATAACTAACTAGGAAATGAAGACTTATATCAAGTACTTTAGCATCAGATAACAGTCCCACAATATCTATTATAGGACGTGATATAGGCTGTATAGTCCTTTTAGCTCTAGTATAGAATACTATATTCAAATGACAAGAGGCTTAAAATTTATTTTTTTAGGTGGTGAAAACTTCTTTTTTAACTACATTGTAAGGACATGCTCTTACAAAGCGCCTCTTTTCACGCTTAGAAGATCGTGTACTGATGCATGTGCCAAAACCCTAATAACGATCGATATATTAAAAATATCTGAGCGTTTCTTAAATATTTTGTAAAGTGTATGCCTATTTTTTTATAAACTAGTATAATGTAAAATTATTTTTTACATTAATAATATAAATTATATAGTATGCTTCAATAACTTATTATATCTTAACGGAGGTTCTATCATGAAAAAAATCTTACTTTTATTATCCATATTTTTGCCATTACAGCTATCTGCACAAATAAAAGAAGTCCGTATGGGCATAGAAGCGGCCTACCCTCCCTTTAGTGAACTTGGTACCGACGGAAAACCACAAGGTTTTGACTATGATATAGGAAATGCACTTTGTGAAGAAATGCAGGTCGAATGCGTTTGGGTTATACAAGATTGGGATGGTATGATTCCTGGATTATTAAGTAATAAATTTGATGCTATTATGTCTTCTATGACGATAACACAGGAAAGATTAAAAAGAATAGATTTTACTGACCGCTACTATACTGTAGGAGCTAAACTAGTAGCAGAAAAAGGATCATCACTAGATGCTAACGATCCATCGACTCTAGAAGGTACAAGAATAGGAGTACAAAGAGCTTCTTCTCATGAATCTTATGCTAAGGATGTATTAGAAAGCGCAGGCACTAGAGTGGTTACATATCCTACCCAAGAAGAAGTTTTTGCAGACTTGAGAAATGGAAGAATAGATGGAGCTCTACAGGATACTCCTGTTGCTCGCAATTTTGTAATGGAGAATACTCAATTTGACTTTGTTGGCGAATCCGTTGACTCGCCTATGCATTATGACGATGGTATCGGAATAGGCATAAGAAAAGGTGAGGATGAACTAAAAAATATGCTAAATGAAGCTTTGGCAAATATATTAGCTAATGGAACTTACAAAGAAATATCTACTAAGTATTTTCAAGATTTTGATATATATTCCAATTAGCTCATATTTAAAATGATAACTTAAAAAGTTATCATTTTTTTGATAAAAAGTAATTATATAAAAATAATGATATGCTATATGGCTATGGCGTTGCCATATTAAATGGTACTATTACAACACTCCAAGTTACATTTGGTGCATTATTAGTCGCTTTACTCATGGGGCTGATAACCGCTTATGCCAAAAACTCTGGAAGTATAATTAGCAGGTCAATAGCAACATCTTATACAGTGATGACGCGCAGTGCTCCAGATTTTGTATGGCTACTATTTTTATATTTTGGCGGTCAAACATTATTAAATCATATCACTAATTCACTTGGTTTAGAGATAATTCAAATACATGCTTTAACTGCAAGTATTTTAATATTAGGCTTAGTTTACGGCGGATATCTTTGTGAAACTTTCCGAGGAGCTCTTTTAGCCATACCAACTGGACAAATAGAGGCAGCACAGTCATTTGGTTTAAGTAATTGGACTATTTTTATTAAAATACAGTTCCCTCAGATGATGAAGCATGCAATACCAGGGATTGGGAATAACTGGCTTGTTTTAGTTAAAGCATCAGCTATAGCTTCTATGGTTAGCTTAAATGAATTGATTTTCAATGCAAACGCTGCAGGAAGAGCAACTAATAATATATTATTTTTCCTTTTAGTAGCCACTGCTATATATTTATGTATTACAAGTGTCTCTATATTATTCTTGGGATACTTAAATCGAAAATATGCAAAAGGCTCTAAGGAAATTGTTCTATAAGATTTATTTATTTTGTTAGATGATATAACTACATATAACTTATGTATATTATACACAAAGATAACATTGTATATATAAAAGTGTGCACAAATGGACTTCAGTATTATACTAGATAATCTCCAGCTTTTCATATACTCTGATGGCTACTCTAAATCAGGTATAATGCTAACTATAGAGCTACTCCTTATATCTATATCATTTGGTCTGATCTTAGCTATCCCCTTATCTATTTTAAGAGCATCGAATAACCCTATTCTATCTAAACCCATTTGGTTATTTACATATATCTTTAGAGGTTCTCCTTTACTGGTACAAATGTATATCATCTATTACGGCTTGCCTGAAATCACATGGATAAGAGAGAGTTGGATGTGGGTATTTTTAAGAGAAGCTTATATATGCGCCTGGCTTGCCTTTGGACTAAATACAGCAGCGTATACGACTGAAATATTCGCAGGAGCACTACGCAATAGCAATCACAATGAGCTTGAAGCAGCTGAAGCTTTTGGTATGAATAAGTGGCAGAAATTAAGATATGTTCTAATACCTAGTGCTTTTCGCAGAGCAATACCTTCTTATAGTAATGAAGTAATATTCACACTTCATGGAACCGCCCTTGCTTCTGGAATAACTTTACTTGATTTAGCAGGTGTTTCAAGATCCATAAGCATGAGATATGCTGCTCCATATGAAGCCTATATAGCTGCTCTTATACTTTATGGTATTATGACTTTCGTATTATTAAAAGCATTTCAATTATTAGAATATAAATTATCTGCACACTTAAGACCGTTGAATAAAAAATAAAAAATAAATAAAAATATTCTCTTAAAATAACAAAGTAAAATCTAAAAGCCCTATGACCTACTCTCTACAAGTAGAAAATATATATAAAAGTTACGACTCTCACTCTGTCTTAAAAGGTATATCTCTAAATGCGTCAAAAGGAGATGTAATAAGCATAATAGGTTCTAGCGGCTCAGGAAAAAGTACTTTTCTTAGGTGCATAAATCTGCTTGAAAATCCAGATCAAGGTAGAATTATCTTAAATGGAGAAGAAATGCTATTATCCCCTAGCAAAAAAGGATTAGTTTCACTACAACCAAAACAGCTTCAAAGATTGCGATCTAAACTAGCTATGGTTTTCCAAAGCTTCAATCTATGGTCACATATGAATGTTATCGATAACCTAACTTTAGTACCTATGAAAGTTAATAAAATACCATATGATGAAGCTTACAAAAAGGCTAAAGAAGCACTTGTAAAAGTCAAATTAGATCCTGATAAAATTCTAAAACATTATCCTGCGCATCTATCTGGGGGACAACAACAAAGAGTGGCTATTGCTCGCGCACTTGCAGTAGAGCCTGATATATTATTATTTGATGAGCCTACAAGCGCGCTTGACCCTGAACTTGTCGGCGAAGTACTATCAGTTATGAAGGCCTTAGCTAATGAAGGCAGAACTATGATAGTGGTTACGCATGAGATGAGTTTTGCCAAAGACGTCTCATCAGAAGTTATATTTCTTCATGAAGGTACTGTCTCAGATAGAGGGCCACCAGAAAAATTATTTGGTACCGAAAAGAGTAAAAGACTAAAACAATTTCTAAGTAGGACTAGCTTAAACTAATTTAAGACTTAAAGAAAATAAAAAAGGAAGAATAAATTTTTAAATAATATTATGGTATATAAAATAAGATCGGAAAACGCATAGCCACTAGCATCTTCTTGACCGTCAGATTGCTCCAAAGCCAAGTAGAGCTAAATAACCACCTTAGCTAAATTATGTACTTTAATATTAAAATATATAAAAATTCAAGGTAGTACTATAAAAAAGAATCTGAAATTCCATCTAATCAATATATATCAGGTCTGAATGTATGTATGCCTAAAGAAAAGAGATAAAGCTTAAGTAAAAAACTATATTAATTAATTTGTACGTCTTTACTACAAAAATATCAATATGTCTTATGAAAATTGAAGAATTTTTAAGGACTCTGAGAGAGACCCTCAAAACAACTACCCCCATACTTATGCCAAGAATATTAACGGCGACGTGTTTATTATGGAAGATAACTATATACTAAATGAAAAAAGAAGGATATTAGTTGAAGGAATAAAAGCAAAAGGAATTAAAAATAGCACTGTTCTAGACGCTATCGCTAATGTTCCTCGAGACATGCTTCTAGATAAAAACCTCAAAAAATATGCTTACCAGGATAGAGCACTACCTATTGCAGCTGGACAAACTATCAGCCAGCCATATACAGTAGCATTTCAAAGTCAACTGCTTGAGGTGAAAAAAGGAGATAAGGTTTTGGAAGTTGGTACAGGTTCAGGCTATCAAGCTGCGGTGCTTTGTGAAATGGGTTTAAACGTATACACTATTGAAAGACAAAAAGAGCTATACCTCTGTTCTGGTGTTTTTTTAAGAAATGCTACTATCGCCTTCATAGAAAACTTGGGAATGGATATGAAGGGCTTCCAGAATATGCATATTATGATGGGATTATCGTTACAGCAGGAGCTCCTTTTATCCCAAAAGCACTTTTAGAACAATTAAAAATAGGAGGAACAATGGTTATACCTGTAGGTAAAACAGTTCAAACAATGATGCAAGTGGTAAAGACAGCAGAGAACACTTTTACTAAAAGAGAGTATGGTAAATTTGTCTTTGTTCCACTTGTACAAGATAGTAATTATCATAGCTAATGGAAGACACTTTTTTATAAGGAAATGATTTTGAATTTCTACCTATTTAGTTTATTAGTTTATTACCTATGTTTACCGTTTAAGCAAGTTAAATAAAAATAATAGGCTCTATGAGTGCATAATTTTATATCTTCATGCCTTTCTGCTGTATTTGTATTGTACAAGCTAATTTCCTCAGCTAAAACCTCATCTCTATAAGCGCAGGCTATAGATACTTTTTTGCTATTTTTAGACATGTCTGTGATTACTAAGACTATATCAGAATTGTATTTTTGCTGCATATTCTTAGCTATAGCTATGGCATCATCTTTACTATAAAATCCTCTTCCTGATAAAAATTTATCATTTATATTAATAAATATCTCATTTTTCTGTTGAGGAGAAGACAAAACTAGTGAGCCTGCGTAGTATTTGTAAGAGGTTCCCATGCTAGTGATTTTATAGCATAGGTATCCACCAGTAAAGCATTCAATAGTTGAAAGCCTAAGATTTTTCTTGGACATTTCTCGTGAGATATAGGCAATTAAGCTATCTCCAGGGTCATTTGAATATACATTATATTTTAGGATAGAGTTTATCTCATGTAAGTGAAATGTTAGTTCTTTATCTAAGTCTCTTAGCTTGTCTTTTGTTACCTGCGCGCTTAGCCTTAATTTTACTCCTTCATTGAGGGTTGGTAAATAAGCCATTTTTATATAATCAGGCAATGCATCTTCAAAGTCTTTGAGAGCAATGCTAATTTTAGCCTCTCCGAGCCCACTGACCATTGCATATTTATGGACTATTTTAGCTAATTCAAAGCGACTCAATATATCAGGCAAAATTGCATCTTCAATTAAATGCTTCATTTCACTAGGAATGCCTGGCATAAAATAAAAATTAGACTCTCTTTTTTCACTAAACCACATGCCAGAAGCTGTGCCTTTATGATTTAAGAATATTTTTGCTTTTGAAGGTAGGTAATGTTTGACCGTAATGAGCTGGTATCATTTCCACTCCACGCTTCTCAAGCAAGATATTTAGATGTTTATACACATCTGGGAAGTGTATTAATTCGCAATGAAAAAATTCACATAAGCAATTTTTGGTTATGTCGTCTTTTGTTGGTCCTAGACCCCCACTAACAAACACAAAATGACTTCTCTTTGAAGCCATATCAAGAGAATTTATAATTTCATTTTTATCATCAGATATTGTCGATATATGTTTTATCTTAAAACCATTTTCTGTTAGTTTAGCTGCTAACCAATGAGCATTAGTATTGAGAGTTTTCCCTATTAGCATTTCATCTCCTATGCTAATTATTTCAGTTAGATTCTTTATAGTTTTCATAAGCAAAGTTTTTTTATTTTTAATTATAATTATTTTTTAAATTTTAGAAAAACTATTCAAAATAATACAATGAGTTTAGTTAATGTTGAGCTTAATTAAGTAGGTAAAAAATAAACTATTTGTATTATTTTATGTAATAAATGCAAAAAGAATAGTCAAGCCAATATGCAGGTTTGTAAAAATATTTAAATCATTATATTTGTTTGGTAGTTTTTTGGTAAAAGAATTAGATAAGTTTTTGAATTTGAAAAAATTGAATGAGCTAATCAAAAAAAAGTAAACTAGCGATATAATGGCTCCTAAAGTATCTATTTAAAATTAGCAGTAAATCAAAGAAACGTAGTGAACATTAACCCGACTCCTCCCAGAAATAACAACACAATAACAGATGATGGAGACGGCACGTATTCTGCCATTGGTAGCGACAGCAGTACATATGTGTAGATGTATTTGTTAACTGTGGAGCTTTGGCACTGACGATAACAATCCATAGGTGTACTTAGGAGATGGGCAATGGCTGACGCTTTATTGGCAAGAGTAAGTTCAACCATAGCGGATTTCCCATTAACACAAAATAACAAGCGTTTGCCAAAAAACAAATTTTCCAATAAAAAACAAAACTTAAAGGGTATCTCCTTTTTAAGCACTTCCACAATTCAATTCTGTCGTTTTTATTACCTATTCATAAAATTAACATTAGGAAAATGTATCTCTATCTTTAACTATTTAGCTTTTTGACTATATAATTCTACTTTCCCAACAAGAGTCACCTAGCTCAACACTTTCTAAGCCACTTAAATCTATCTCAGAGTCTGAGTACTTATGCTCTAGCTTTATCTTATTTTCAATCCATTCAGATATTTGATCCTCAAGATTGGGCAACAGCGATAAACTAATAGGCCATACTATGCCTAAGTTTTTATATAAACTAGTATATGCTCTATCAGGTATAGATAAATTTCTTTGAACTGGTCTAGCTACATTAATGTAATGAGTTGCCCATTTACTTGATTTTAAGTCAACCCAAGGCATCAGTGTCGTAACTTCCTTCTTTGCAAGCTGTATTAATTCACTTGATGTCATCTTAGCACCTACTTCTGCAAGATGTCCACCTAGATACCAAATAGGTTTTCCTTTAAATGAATGAGTGGTAACACTCAAACGAGGAGTTGTACCTTCGCCTAAGAAGTGCGCATATAAAGCAGGAATATCTTTCGAGCTCATATAAACCATATGTAGGGGAATTACTTCTGTCTCTGGTAAATGTATATTCTCAGGTAAGGACTTTATCAGCTCATCATTACCTTCACCTGCTGCTAATAATATGAGCTGTGATGTAATATTAATATATTGATTTGGGATGGTTATCCCCATCGTATTAAAATCTTCATCCCATCTTATATAATCTCCCTTAAACTTACACTGCAATGTTTTTGTGTTTTCCGATAGTTTCTCTAAAACTGATTTTACATCTATGACAAATTCCTCCAACTTAAAAACCTTACCATTAAAAGAGTCATTTTGAAGTACTTCAGGAAAAGAAACTTTATCATCAATGTTTTTAACTCTATTTTCTGATTCATCACTGTTACTAAATGAGCTAAAATCTGGATGTTTGCCTTCATTTGCAATTAAATACTGAGCCTCACTTAGTATTTTAATTCCTGATAAATTAATATCAGATTTACCCTTTATTGAGTTTCTCCATCTACGTGGCATATCACTAATTATATTCGCTTCTTTTGGCAAGTTGCCATTTAAAGTATATTTAGTACCGTTATGTATTATCCCTTGTGCATTTAAGGTTTGCCCATCTCCCATAGCATACTTTTCAATCACAAGAGTACTAAAGCCTTTATTGTGCAACATATTACTTAGCCATAGACCAGATATACCTGAGCCGACTATAACTACATCTACTGATATTTGTTTCCATTCCCTTTTTCTAACCATACCTAAACGTAATCCCAATTAAATTAAATAAAATTGATATAAGCTACTTAATTATATAGATATATTTAGTATTATACTAATCAAACAGGCAACAAATTTTATTAATTTAATTTTATTAATTTTTATGTATTTATCTGTTATTGTTGCGGTATCAAAAAATAATCTTATAGGAATAAATAATAAACTGCCTTGGTATATACCCGAAGACTTAAAGTGGTTTAGTAATTTCACTACCAATTACAAAAAAAGTCACAGAAATATCATAATGGGACGCAAAACATTTAAAAGCATAGGCAGAGCCCTTCCAAATAGAAAAAATATAGTAATTTCTAATACTCTAAAGCCCAATAACTCCACAAAAAATATTTGCATAACAAAGTCTTTGGAAGAAGCACTTAATGAAGCTCAAGTAGACTTAAACAAACCTATACCCAAAAATATATATGATATTAGTACAGACTATATAGAGCAGTTTTTAGTCAAACAAGAACAAACGTTTATGATAGGCGGAGCAGATAACTTTAATAAGATGATAAATAAATCACATTTTATTTATTTTACCCGGATACATCAAGACTTCACAGGGGATACATACATAAACAACTGGGAAAATAAAAATACCCATAACAAAATATATGAAAGGAAATCAAAATATAACGATTTGGAATATTCTTTCGAAATATGGGTAAAGAAAATATCTTAAATTTACCCAAAATATACTTTTTACTTCCTTATAAGCCTATATATATTTATTAGAGCAAGGAGTATATTCAGAACTATTATAGATACCGAAGATATAAGTATTCCATATGAAATAAAAAATAAACTTCCTAATATATTTACTTTTCTTAGAGAAACTTCACTCCTAAAACAAAAAGAAAGCACAACTATCCCAGTTGCGACTAAACCCACAACTTCAACCCAAATTGATTCCATTAATTTAATACCTCAGATTACATTGGCTAATTTCAATAAAATTTATTATACTTGAAAAGTTGCTTTATAATAATTTGTTTTTTTTATTCTACACGTTTAATAAAATTTAATTTAAATAATATGCAGTAAAATAAGGTCTAAACTATGGATAAAATAATAGCTATTATCCCTTGTTACAATGAAGAGATACATATACACGATGCTATAGTATCTGTTTTATGGGCGGATGAGATAGTAGTAGTCGATTCTTTCTCTAATGATAGAACAGTAGAAATAATAAATGAATGCATAGAAAAATATAAAAAAATAAAGCTATACCAACACATATACGAAAATTCTACTAGCCAGAAAAATTGGATACTAAACCAAGTACGTAGCGAATGGATATTTCTACTTGATGCAGATGAAAGATGCACTTCAGAGCTATCAGAGGAAATCAAAACAATAATTGCACAAAAAGAAGAAAATGAAGCATTTTGGATTGGAAGGCAAAACTTCTTTATGGGCAGAGAGCTAAAGTTCATATGGAAAAGTGATAAAGTAATACGACTTTTTAAATCTCACTGTCGCTATGAAAATAAACACGTTCATGGCGAAATAATTACCAACACTAAAGCTCCAAAGCTTAAAAATAAAATTCTCCATTATACGTATAAAGATATTAATCGACACTTATTAAAAAGCCATAAATATTGTACATGGGGAGCATATGATAGATTAAATACTGCCACTCCTATAAACTGTTATCACCTAGTTATATTGCCAATATTTATATTCATCAAGTTTTATATAATTAAGCTAGGCATACTAGATGGCATACCTGGTTTATTTATATCAGCACACGCTGCATGGAATAGATTTGAACGGTATATGAAAATATGGTTGATTAGAAGAGGAGAGCAAATAAAAAAATAATTTATCTTTAATTTTAATTAAAGATAAACTAAATATTCATTTAAGCTCTAATTACCGTCTGATTGTTATTAAATGCATTCCTTCATCTCAAATAATGGTACGGTATTACAACACATTCACACTATGCAAAAACATATAGCTTATATTCTGCTGTGCAAATAAGATGTATTGATATGGATCAAAAATAATAGCTTGATGACAATATATAGCTAAACTAAAAATTTTAGTATCTTAAATTTATAGCATCCAAATACATACTAACGCAACTACTTAGCTATCCTTATTCTTAATAGATTCTATTTCTAATTCTAAAGCTTTAATTTTATTTGCCATTTCTTCTAGTTTTCTTATTTTAGAGTAATTTCTAGACCATTCCTTACGCTCCATTATAGGAGGAGTAGAAAAATAAGCTCCTGGTTTTAGAATATTTTTAGCTACAGCTGTATACCCTCCTATAACAGTGTAATCACTAATTTGAATATGGTCGCCGACGCCAGCTTTACCTCCAATCATACAGAACTTACCTACAGTCACATTACCAGCTATCCCTACTAGTGATGCTATAGCAGTATAATCACCTACTCTGACATTATGAGCTATTTGTACTAAATTATCTATTCTGACTCCGTTACCTATAACTGTTGGCTCAAAAGTGCCTGCGTCTATTGTAGTATTAGAGCCTATTCTAACATCATCCCCTATCAAAACCCCTCCAATATGAGGAATTGAGTAATATTTATTATTTTCATCTTTTGCATTTCCAAATCCATCAGATCCTATGGTTGATGAAGCTTTTATAATGCAATTATTACCTATTTTTACATTATCGCATATTGTCACATTGGGATAAATAATAACGTCTTTCCCTATATGAACATCAACTCCTATATAAACATTAGGAAATATTTGAGTATTATTCCCAATAGTTGAATTATCTTCTATTACACAATTATGACCGATTGCACATCCTTTACCTATGAGAGATGTATCAGCTATGGATGCATTAGGCGATATTCCTTTAGGTAATTTTCGTCTCGGATTTATTAGATTGCTTACTTTAGCAAAATACAAGTATGGATTATCTGTCAATATCATAGGGATAGTAATGCCATCACTATCAGATTTTTTCAAGATAAGTGCCGACGCGCTTATTTTATGTAAGTCTTTTTTATATTTTAAGTCTGATAGAAATGTTATCTCCCCTTGCTTGGCAATATTTGTAGGTGCTATTGCACTTATTTCAATATCCTCTCCTTTAAGCTCGCCACCGAAATGCCTTACTAATTCTGATAACCTATACATCGAATAAGTTCAAATAAATCCAATATTATAAAATACGATACCTCAAATTAACAATTTATAGAATCAAACCCTATATTACTTATATAATTATATCATCAGAGGTATTTAATCTCAGTATATTCATCAAATTTATTTTTCAAATTTATTTTCCTTTACGTCAATCTTCTTTGGCTCTGTTGAATAATAGCATTTTTATTTGTTTGTAAAAAAACTAAAACACTATCTAACAATACTTTACGAAATATAGTTTTGTTTAAATAAAATAATGTTTTTCAACCCTCCTCTCCTCTATTTGGAATTTTGAAAACTATCATACAGTATCTCTCCTGAGTAATAAACTCTTTGTATGCCAGTTGTATCTTTTATAATCAAAGAACCATCCCTACAAACTCCCCCTATATAACCTTCCACAAGATCTTTAACATCATTTCCACTATTGGCTTGAAAACTTATAAGTTTATTATTGTTCGTAAATAGTTTCTTGTTATAAGAGTCAAACCATTCATTATCTTGACATATAACATAATCTATCTCTTTTAAAATTGAATACAATAACTCACTTCTATTTAAAACATCATATCCCTCTATAGATAATGACGTTGCTTTAGTAGCTATATCAGACGAAAACACTTTTTGATAAACATTTATACCTACACCTATTAACATACTATCTTTATACGATTCACATAAAATTCCAGACGCCTTCTTTTTATTAATCAATATATCATTAGGCCATTTAATAACAATATCTACTTCTTCACACAAACCAGAATAAAGGCAGATAGCTCTTAGAATAGCTAGTGCTGCTTGTAATGAGATATTTGTAGAGATATATCCACTTTGTTTTTCTAAAAAGCTCCTTTCTAAAACCAAAGTAAAAAGTAAACCTTCTTCTCTATCGCAGTTCCAGAGTTTATTAAATCCCCTACATTTTCCTTGAGACTGATAGTCTGTAATGAATATAGTACCGTTTTTTATACCTCGATTTATTTTTATATATTCTTTTGCATCCTCCATAGTAGAAGTTGTTTCTGCTTTGTAGAATATATCTGCCTTATATAAATTTTTCCAGTCTAACATTTTAAATAAATTATGTTAAGCTTTTAACAATTAAATAAACTTTAATATCATAAATTTAGTATCATAATTAAGAAATAAGCCTTGGTTATTTAAGTCTTTTATCATACTTTATGGTAAACTTAATTTTTCTAATTTTTAGGCATGTATCATAACTTTATACTTTAAATAAAGATATGTATTCTATATAATTTAGACGCTATTTTATAACAATTATACTTTTATATGCCAAAATTAAAATCAAAACATTTTACATCCGACTATTTTAAGCCCTTGAGAGCTTATACAGATAATGAATTGCCTGAAATTGTAAATTTATTATTAAAAGATAAGAAGCTTATAAAGCTTCTCATAAAAGAAAAAACATCCACATGGTCTAATTTTAAAAAAGCATATCTTTTTTGGTTTTTTCCAATAGCTCCTATCATATTTAAACTTAAAATCAAATATAAGTTTTATAATATTAATAAAATATACGAATTTCAAGAGAAGTTTATAGCTCCGTATATGAAAAGAATGATACATAATACTATAGATAATCTATCCAACTCTGGACTAGAGAATCTGAGTAAGGATTACTTATTTTTATCAAACCACAGAGACATAGTAGTAGATCCTGCACTAGTTAACTATGTTTTACATCAACACCTAAATAATACAGCCTACATAGCCATAGGAGATAACTTATTACAAGAAGATTTTATATCTCATTTAATGAGAATGAATAAGAGCTTCATCGTCCCTAGAGGGTATATAGGAACTTTGAAAGAAAAATACAATAAATTAAGCTTACTATCTGAGTATATAAAATCTTTAAGAGAAAATAATCAATCTATATGGATAGCTCAAAGAGAAGGAAGGTCAAAAGATGGTATAGACAAAACTTCAGACAGTGTCCTAAAAATGATATCTCTTGCCTATAACAAAAATATTGAAACGACACTAAATGAAACCAGAATCATACCTGTATCTATATCTTATGAATACGACCCTTGTGACACATTGAAAGCAAAAGAACTATGGCATATTAAAGCCTATGGTAAATATGAAAAAAAGGAATATGAAGACATCGATAGTATAAAAAAAGGTATTATAGGCAGAAAAGGAAACGTACATATAAGCTTCTGTAATCTTATAGAACCAAACTATTCTGACTTAAATACACTAATAGTTAAGATAGATCAAGAGATAATAAATTCTTTTTATTTGATGCCCACACATATAAGTGCATATAGATATATTTGCAAACAAGATAACTTACAAAACCTACAGGATATTCTTCCATACAAATATGATGAAAATATTCTAGATAGTAAAGAAAAACTTCTAATAGAGCGTTGCGATATTTTAGAAAATGAAGAGCAAAAGAGGATTTTTTTTCAAATATATGCAAATCCCGTGTTCTCTTGGTTAAAGCTAAATAAGAAATAAATAGAAGTTATTTCTTATTAAAACTACAAGCTATAAAATATATACTATTAAATAAGCATTATTTTTACATGAATAGACTAAAAGCATTAGCTCTATCGCTAAAAATAGCCATTTTGGTTATATTAGTTTTACTTACTATATCCTTTATAGAAAGGTATTTTCACGATAAAATAATAAAAAGTAAAACCGATTTTGAAATAAGTAAAATAACCACTCTTATCCCCTGTACTAATTTCACTATGGGTGAATGGGTGCCTTTACATCAGTATGATAAACGAAATACTCAAAATATAGAAAAAATGCTAACTTATGAGAATAGTAAAACACCCATCATATCAAGCGATAATAAAAAAGTTTTATGCTCTGAGGTATGGAGAATAGATAGCTTTGGCTACAGTGATTGGATTACAATTTTACTTTCCATAACCAATGATAAAATTCACATGCTAGATATAGCATACCATTTGGAATCACCTGGTATAGCTTATGGCTTAAATAAAAATAGATCCGATTGGCTTAACCAATTCGAAGATATATCCTTAAATGAAGAGTTTAGTTATAGAAATCAGTTATTTGATTCCATGACTGGAGCTACCATAACTTCTGATGCCATTATAGAAGCTCTAGAAGAGGTTTCAAATATAAAAATTATGGAAATAGAAAAATAAATATGATAAACCGAATAAATTCACTATATTTCAAATAACATGCAGCATGCAAAATAGCTCTATTAGTTATTTATCGAAAACAAAAACTTACCTTTGGGATAAGAACCCTGCTTTTGTACAAATTTTAGGATTATGTCCTTTACTTGCAGTTAGCACTTCTTTTGTAAATTCATTTGTAATGGCTGTCACTACTATATTTGTAATGAGCATTTCTATGATTCTTATATCTAGCTTTAAGAAGTTTATTTCAGATGAAATAAGACTGCCTATTTTTGTTTTATTAATAGCCGGTATGACATTGATAGTAGAATTTATATTACAAGCATGGACCTATGCCATATATGTAGACATAGGTATATTTATACCTTTAATAATAACCAACTGTATTATCTTAGCGAGCGCAGAGTCCTATGCATATAAAAATAACATTCTTGCATCTTTTGGCGATGCGATCGGCACTGCAAGTGGATTTGGTCTATCTATAATAGTAATAGGAACAATTAGGGAGGTTATAGGCAATGGCTCCATTTTCGCTAATATGAATGATGTTTTTAGTTGGTGGAGCTTCTCTTACTTTATCCCAATAGATTCGCCTTTTATACTAGTAACTTTACCACCAGGGGCTTTTTTAATTTTAGGGCTAATTATAGCTACTAAAAATTATTTATCAAATAATTAAAATATACACCACTTCCGCGAAGCTCCTATTCTCCCTAGGATTTATATTAGTTCTGTAGTATTATCAATTTTTGAGAACAATTCTAATAAATTGAGACTTGAAAGAGATCTACTGACTATTTGCGAGTTAGGCGTAATGATTGATGATATAGATACTCAAAAGATATATAATATCTCGAACGAAATAGAAACATTAACAGATGATTTGAACGTAAGAAAGACAAATGAAGAAAATATTAATAACCGGTGGTGCTGGGTTTATTGGCTCACACCTATGCAAAAAACTCCTTGAAGAAGGAAATGAGGTTATATGCGTCGACAATTTCTTTACAGGAAGTAAAACCAATATTATCGATATAATCGATAATCCCCCCCTATTTTGAAATAATTAGGCATGACGTAAACTTTCCACTTTATTTGGAAGTCGATGAAATATATAATCTAGCGTGCCCGGCAAGTCCGATACACTATCAACATGATCCGATACAAACGACAAAAACCAGCGTAGTCGGTGCTATTAATATGCTCGGATTGGCAAAAAGACTAAGAGTTCCGATACTCCAAGCGTCAAGTGAAGTATACGGAAACCCTAATATCCATCCTCAGGAGGAAACTTATTGGGGAAATGTAAACCCTATAGGTATTCGTTCTTGCTATGATGAGGGTGAAAGATGCGCCGAAACACTATTTTTTGACTACAAAAGACAATTAAACATAGAGATAAAAATTGTCAGGATATTCAATACATACGGACCGAATATGCATCCTAATGACGGACGAGTCGTAAGTAACTTTATAGTTCAGGCATTAAAAAATGAGGAGCTCACACTATACGGCGACGGAACTCAAACCCGAAGTTTTTGTTACGTTGATGACCTTATAGACGGATTTATTAAGATGATGAATAGTAAAAAAGGCTTTTCAGGTCCTGTTAATTTGGGTAATCCTGGAGAAATTACTATGATAGAACTCGCTGACTTAATTATTGAACTGACAAATTCAAAGAGCAAAAAATATTTAAAGCGGATATTCCACAAGATTTTCAAGAGTTAGTTAATATACTTGATTTGAAGTTGGGTAGTTAAGAGTCCTTATTTAGGAATATCCTTTATCAAAAACATAGCGTCAAGAGAATATTCTAGAGATTCAATCCCTGCACTTTGTATTTCGTGTTTAATGTTTAAGTTAAGTATGGCCATATAATTTACGCTAGTGACTTACTTATATACACTTATATATGTACTTAAGAAAAATATACCCAAAATAACAGATATTCAGAGCAAAAAAATTATAACTTAGAATTAATTTATTTTATTATCTATTCTATTTTTTCAGGATGTAGATAAGATTGTATAAATTGTTTGAACTCCTGTAGCTTTTGTTCTTTTTCATATTTATCCCATTGTAGCTCACTAGCAAGTATATCAGCAACTAGAGGTGCGCATTCTAGAGCTGCATTAGTATTAAAATATACTAAGCGAATACGCCTAGCTAATACATCTATCACATTGCGCGCATATTCATAAATGATCGCATAATAAACGTGGGCTATAGTAAAAGGAAATTGAGGATGTAATTTTTGCTCATAACCACTCAGCTGTTGAATAATTTTTAAATGTGAACCGTAAACTTGATCATAATGATTATCGCATGTTGCTTCTTGATAGCCTGATAAGTGAAGTGTTTTTGTGTTACAAGTGCGTGAAGGTAATAAACCATTTTTAATAGTAGCATCAATTGTTTTTTCAGCCATTAGGCGACAAGTAGTCCATTTCCCTGCCATAATAGATACTAGCCCACTATTACTAACTTCAATAACGTGATCACGAGCAAGCTTTTTTGTATCTAGCTTTTCTCCTGGATTAAGGAGACGATTGCTAACCAGTGGTCTTTGTCCTGCAAAAACTGATAAAATATCATTATAAGAAGCTTTAACAGCTGCATATTGGTTATATGTTTCTAAGATAAAGTCAATTTCCTCTTTCATAGGAATTGCCTCTTGTTGAGCTTCATCTAAAAATGAATCTGTTGTCCCAACTATAACTACATCATACCAAGGAATAGCAAATAATATACGCCCATCTTTAGTTTTAGGAATCATTAATGCATAATTACTTCCGAAAGATTTAGGTAATATAATATGAGTTCCTTGAGCAATAGCAACACGATGTCCTGCAGTAGGGTTATCTGCAATTCTTATATAATCTGCAAAGCATCCAGTCGCATTGATGACAGCCTTTGCCTGAACAGAAAATTCTTCACCCGATTCAACATCTCGTGCCTGAATACCTTGTATGCGATTATTATCTCCTTTAATAAAAGATAAAAATTCAACATAATTAAGGCAAATAGCTTGGTAATCTTCTGCAGTTTTAGCTAGTGTAATGGCCAAACGAGAATCATCAAACTGGCCATCACTATAACAAATACCAGCTTTACAAATATTAGGGTCTAAGTTAGGATACTTATTTAGTAAGGTTGATTTATTTAAAAAATAGGTCTTGCCCAGAGATTTAGACATTGATAATAAATTATATATAGATAACCCCAAACCATAAAAAACTGTTTCCCATCGTGATGTAGTAGGGATAATATAATTTAAGGTAGAGCAAAGATGCGGAGCATTCTTAATAAGGCGGTATCGTTCTATCAAAGCATGGTAAACTAAATCAATATTACCCTGTGCTAGATAGCGAACGCCACCATGCAATATTTTCGTAGATTTAGAAGAGGTACTACTTGCAAAATCATTACGATCAATTAAAGCTACTTTGAAGCCACGAGAAGCTGCATCTAGAGCAGTTGCCACACCTGTTGCACCTCCTCCAATGATTAAAGCGTCAAATTGACTGTCTTTAAGAGTTTTTAGTTTATTATATCGAGTTATAGGAGTGTAATTATTCACATTTTTTATATAAAGAGGGTTCTAAAAACTAGTTTTTGCGTCTTTTGAGAACAGAGAAAGAACCCATTCGTCACTTTTCTCAAAATTTTATTGACAAATATGCTTTATCATTAAGCTTTGTTTACCATTTAATATTCCTCAATAATTGCCTACAGAACCTTTCCCTTCATAGGCATAAGTTCTATTTGTATGAAAACCTGTTCTAGAATCACTATTTTCAAGCATTCCATGCAGTGCCTGCAAATCATGAACAGGCATTGGTAGTACTGCATATTTGTTTACAAATTTATTCCCTGTATTCACGTTTAGAGTGAGTATTGTAATCATAAAATGCCTCTGTGTGTTCTTCTTCGTCCAACATACATCTATATCTTTATGGAGTTTCTTACAGGGGGGAATCATTCCAAAGTTCATCTTCTAATTTCTCTCCTCTATATTTGCTAAATACTTCTCTAGCAATTCTTGAAACATTTCAAAATCAATAATTTTTGATTATTCACTCTAATAGGATTACCTATTTATGAGAATAACTCGTAGTTAATCTATTCATAAAATAATCCTATAATTTACTGATAACCAAATGATTATTTAGAACAACCCCAATAAATATCAATCCATAAGTTTGATATTATATCACTCCAGTCACTAGAAAGTACACTAGTACAGCAAATATAGATCCTATGATAGGTCCGAATAAGGGAACCCAAGCAAATTCCCAATGTGAATCTCCTTTACCAGGTATTGCCCATATAGTATGGAAGAATCTAGGAGCTAAGTCACGAGCTGGGTTAATTGCATAACCATCTGTACCTCCTGTTGCAAGACCTATTCCTAAAACAAGAAGTCCAGCAACAAAAGGACCTGCATTAGGTGGTAAATTAACGTACGAAAGCATCAGTAATGGAAATACTAATGTAAAAGTACCAATAATTTGAGATAGAAAAGCAGCACTAGGCTTATCTACTGCAGATGAAGTCGCAAATACTCCTAGTTTTGCACTTTTATCATCTGTTATTTTAAAATGCTCCCTATAAATATAATATGCAAGAAGTGCACCTAAAAATGCACCAATGAACTGAGCAATAACATAAACAAAAAAAGTATTGATACTAAGATTTCCTAATAGTAGTTGCCCTAAAGTAACAGCAGGATTTAAATGTCCTCCAGAACTAAATGCAACTAATGCACCCATAGTCACGCCAGTTCCCCAACCAAAAGTTATGACTATCCAACCTCCTCCTTTACCAAAAGATTTGTTAAGGTTAACTGTCATACAGGTACCACACCCAAATAGAAGTAAAATCATTGTTCCTAATAATTCACTTAAAAAAATAGCACTCATAAATCACCTAAATATTCAAATAAATCAAATAGTTAAAAAAATTATTATTGAGCCCATTGTTTAGCTCGTTCTAATGCTTTATGCCACTTATCGAGATATTTGACGCGTAAATTAGCACCCATAGTAGGCTCAAAAACTCTTTCACTTTGCCATGTCGATTCTATAACACTAGTATTACTCCAATATCCAACAGCTAAACCAGCAAGAAAAGCAACACCTAGAGCAGTTGTTTCTAAACATTTAGGACGTTCAACTGGTATATTTAATATGTCAGCTTGAAACTGCATTAATAGATTATTGGCTGTTGCCCCGCCATCAACTCTTAAACAAGTTATTTCTACACTTGAATCATTTTCCATAGCATTAATTAAATCAGCAGTTTGATAGGCAATAGACTCTAAAGCAGCACGCGCAATATGTGCTTTCGTAGTTGAGCGAGTAATACCTACAATGTTACCACGAGCATATTGATCCCAATGAGGAGCCCCTAATCCAGCAAAAGCAGGAACTAAATAAGTATCTCCATTATCATTGACAGAAGCAGCTAATGCCTCAATTTCATTAGATTGATTAATAATCCCTAGACTATCCCGTAACCATTGTACAACTGCACCACCAATGAAAATAGATCCTTCTAATCCATATGTGATTTTTCCTTCAGTTTTACAAAGTGGAATAGTTAATAATTTATTTTTTGAGATAATTAGTTCTTCAGTATTCATAACCATAAAACAGCCAGTGCCATAGGTATTTTTACACATACCCTTAGTAAGACAAGCATTACCAAATGCTGCTGATTGTTGATCTCCTGCAATTCCCGCAATAGGAATACGTTGGCCAAAAATACCAGAGCTTGCCTCACCAACTATCTCGGATGAAGAAGTTACTTCTGGAAGTATATTCTTTGGTATATTAAGGATTTCTAGTAGCTCATTATCCCATTGACCACTATGAATGTTAAATAACATAGTTCTAGATGCATTAGTAAAATCAGTTACGTGATTTCTTGTTCTAGTTAGATTCCAAATTAGCCAACAATCAATAGTACCAAATAATAAGTTGCCTTTCTCTGCTTCTTCTCGAGCATTAGGAACATTATCTAATATCCAAGCAATTTTTGTTCCTGAGAAATAAGCATCGATTACCAAACCTGTTTTTTCATTAACAATTTTATCAAGTCCTCGTTGTTTTAGCTCATCACAAAAACCAGCCGTACGACGGTCTTGCCAAACGATCGCATTACAGATAGGAAATCCTGTATTTTTATCCCAGATAACAGTAGTTTCTCTTTGGTTTGTCACACCAATAGCAGCAATATCTGATGCATTAAGCTTTAAAGAACTCATTGCATTTTGAGCAACTGCAATTTGTGTACGCAAAATCTCAGATGCATCATGCTCTACCCAACCTGGTTGTGGGTAAATTTGTTTAAACTCTTGCTGAGCAGTATAAAGTAATTCAGCATTTTTATTAAAAACTATAGCTCGAGAACTACTAGTTCCTTGATCAAGTGTTAATATAAATTTTTCTTTCATATGTAATTATAATAAATATAGTTGGCAACAAAAGTATAATTAATTATATTTATACTATACCATATTATTTATAAAAATAAAGGATTGTTGCGACCTTTTAAATATTCCCTTTGAATATTTATTATTTTTGCTATTAAAAAATCAGATTATTACCGAATTCTCTTCAAAAAAGAGAGCAAAAAATTTGTTTTATGTATGATTATAAAAATTTTTGGACTTTAACATAAGCAAAATATTTTCAAGTACATCAATTACAAATAAAATACTTTTTAAATTGCTGACTTCATTTGTGATACCAACAGTAATTACAATATCCGAGAACAAAATTTCTCTTAAGTATGATGATATGCTTTTTAAAGACGTTTTGACAATGATTTTATGATTATCAAATTGGTCATGAGTTTCTTGGAGAGTTTATTATATGATTTGACAATATTGTTACAGTGTTGCGGAAATAGGTAATCATGGTATGACAGAGAACCAAAGCTTATTCTTAGTCTTTCTAGTACGCATAGTAAATAATATATCTATAAAAAACTAGGCGGATACCCTTTTCACAAAACCAAGTAATGTTTTTTGGGTAAATATACCTTTATCCCTTATTGTATATTTTAATAATTAACTAACAATGTGGTAGTGGGTCTGGCGGGACTTGAACCTGCGACCCCACGCTTATCAAGCGTGTGCTCTAACCAACTGAGCTACAGACCCCTAAAGCAATCAGAAATTATAAGAATTTTAAAAAGACTAGTAGATTGTGTGGGCACCTGAGTAGTAAAAGTCGATATAAATTAATTAAGGAGGTGATCCAGCCACAGGTTCCCCTACGGCTACCTTGTTACGACTTAACCCCAGTCATGAAGTTTTCCGTTGTAAACGCCCTCCTTACGGTTAGGCTATCCACTTCAGGAAAAAGTCACTCCCATGGTTTGACGGGCGGTGTGTACAAGGCCCGAGAACGTATTCACCGCAGCTTGCTGATCTGCGATTACTAGCGATTCCGACTTCATGCACTCGAGTTTCAGAGTACAATCCGGACTAAGATTGGCTTTAAAGATTGGCTCCATTTTGCAACTTCGCTACTCGTTATACCAACCATTGTAGTACGTGTGTAGCCCCACTTGTAAGGGCCATGAGGACTTGACGTCATCCCCACCTTCCTCTGGTTTGTCACCAGCGGTCTCCTCAGAGTCCTCAGCTTTACCTGTTAGCAACAAAGGACAAGGGTTGCGCTCGTTACGGGACTTAACCCAACATTTCACAACACGAGCTGACGACAGCCATGCAGCACCTGTATTAAGGCTCCTTGCGGCACTTCTACATCTCTGTAAAATCCCCTATTATGTCAAAAGTGGGTAAGGTTTTTCGGGTTGCTTCGAATTAAACCACATACTCCACCGCTTGTGCGGGCCCCCGTCAATTCATTTGAGTTTTAATCTTGCGACCGTACTCCCCAGGCGGGAGACTTAACGCGTTAGCTTCGTCACCGATATACACCGACAACTAGTCTCCACCATTTACAGCGTGGACTACCAGGGTATCTAATCCTGTTTGCTCCCCACGCTTTCGCAACTCAGCGTCAGTTGTAGCCCAGATGGCCGCCTTCGCCTCTGATGTTCCTTTCAATATCTAAGCATTTTATCACTACACAGAAAATTCCGCCATCCTCTACTACACTCTAGATTAGCAGTATTGTATGCAGTTCCCAGGTTGAGCCTGGGGATTTCACATCCAACTTACTTATCCGCCTACTTGCCCTTTACGCCCAGTAATTCCGATTAACGCTTGTACCCTCCGTATTACCGCGGCTGCTGGCACGGAGTTAGCCGGTACTTTTTCTATTACTAACGTCAATAATATAACTTATTAGTTTATATCACTTCTTCATAATTAAAAGTGCTTTACAACCCTAAGGCCTTCTTCACACACACGGCATGGCTGGATCAGGGTTCCCCCCATTGTCCAATATTCCTAACTGCTGCCTTCCGTAGAAGTCTGGGCCGTATCTCAGTCCCAGTGTGGCCGACCATTCTCTAAAATCGGCTAGAGATCGTCGCCTTGGTAAGCCTTTACCTCACCAACTAGCTAATCTCACATAAGCTCATCTCTTGGCATGAGCTATTGCTAGCCCACCTTTTATCCTTAGACTTCATGCGGTATTAATTCGAATTTCTCCGAGCTATCCCTCTCCAAAAGGTAGATTCTTATGCTTTACTCACCCGTCTGCCGGTCGCCATCTATGTATAAATACACTATGCTGCCCCTCGACTTGCATGTTTGAAGCC
Source organism: Gammaproteobacteria bacterium Psp_hYS2021 (assembly GCA_963455285.1). Taxonomy (GTDB): domain Bacteria; phylum Pseudomonadota; class Gammaproteobacteria. Next base: position 508,916 of record OY734021.1, on the reverse strand, counting down.
TGCCGCCAGCGTTCAATCTGAGCCATGATCAAACTCTTCAGTTCTTTTTCTTTCTTCTTTTATTAAATATCTTAATTATTTGCCTTAATTTGCTCTTAATCTTAATATTTAACTTTCCTTTCTTATCTTTCCTTCTCTTACTTCTAAAATTAAGTCTCTGATTTTACTCAATTCATCTCAGATACCCACACAATCTACTATCTTCCTATACTCTTATAGAACAAAAAATTAAAAGACATCCAAATACACGCATATAATACGTAGTTCCTTTGTTAGAAATACTAATTATTAAGCTACTTACAAAAATATCATCTAAATGTTAGGAAGAGTTATTCTAATATTTTTTTGCTCACAGTCAATGCCTAATAGCAAATAAATTTAAAATATTTATATCTATTAATAAACTGAGTACTCTTATATAAATTATAATTCTATAGTCCATTTTATTTAAAATTATTTTAAATAAAGGAATTTACTACGCCAGTTATTATAAAAAATAGGAGTAAATAGAAAATTGGACTTTTTTGGTACCTTAAAAAATAACCGATATGTGTAGATAGCCTAGCAAAACTAGCACAACCTAAAAGAAAGTTGTAAATATTGAAAACATGATTTTTTATTTTTTATATCACCTTTTATTCTTAAAAAATGTTTTTAATATTTTCGATGATTCACTTGAAAGTAGCCCATGCTCCCAAATAATTTTCGAATAAACTAAATTATATTTTATAGGATTTGAAAATATAACACCTGTTTTTGGCTCTAGAGTACTTATAATGACTTTAGAGATTCTTGCATTTGAAATTGCACCTAAACACATTATACAAGGCTCTAAGGTAGTATATAAAGTCGTACCTGTAAGTCTATAATTTTGAAGTTTTTGTGCACAAGACCTCAGTGCTATTATTTCTGCATGAGCAGTTGGATCATTTAAGCTAATACAGCAATTATAACCCGAAGCTATTATCTCTTTATCTTTACAGATAATAGCCCCTACAGGTACCTCTTCTACTTCCATAGCAATCTTAGCTTTCTCTATAGCCAATGACATCATAGCTATATCAAATTCAGTAAAACTAAGATATGGTTGATCTCTGACCATAACTTTATTGATTTTGACTACAATCTTATCTACGTTATAAGTTTTTTTGCATAGATTAATAGCCTTTTATAGTCAATAAATAATATCTAGCGAGTACCAATATTAGGATACTCTGTAAAAAGAACATCCAATTTATCTCTAACACCCTTTGATAGTGAAATATCAGCAGAGCTTATATTTTCCTTCAGCTGTTCAAGACTCGTAGCACCTATGATATTTGAAGTCACAAACCCTCTATCATTTACAAAAGATAATGCTAGTTGTGTCACAGTCATATTAGCTTCTTTTGCTATTTCAATAATTTTATCTATATAATTATTTGTCCTAGAGTTATTATAATATCCCATCCTTTCTTTACCCCATGTAGAGTACCTAGCACCCTCAGGTTGTTTTCCACCTTGATATTTTCCAGATAAGATCCCTCCTGCTAGAGGAGAGTAAGCAAGCAATCCTACGTTTTCTCTCATAGAAACCTCAGCTAATCCAACTTCATATTCTCTTCTAAATAAACTATAAGCATTTTGAATAGATATTGGTTCTATAAAATTATGCTTTTTCGCTAAAGATAAAAACTTCATTACACCCCAAGGTGTTTCATTTGAAAGGCCTATTGCGCGTATTTTACCTTCTTTCTTTACCTCTGTCAAAGTCTCCAAGCACTCTAAAATATTATCTTCTACATCTTCATCTTCTTTAACCATATCTTCATGAAAGTTTAACTTACCAAACTTAGGAACAACTCTCGCAGGCCAGTGTAATTGGTATAAATCTATATAGTCGGTTTGTAATCTTTTTAATGAATTTTCCAAAGCTTCTTTTATTGTTTTTGAACTGAATCCTTGTCCATTTCTTATCCAAGGAACTCCATGGGCTATTTTAGAAGCTAAAACTATATCTTTTCTATTTTTCTTTTTTGCAAACCATGAGCCTATATAACTTTCTGTTCTTCCATAAGCTTGCTCTGAAGGAGGGACTGCATATATCTCAGCTGTATCAATAAAGTTTACATTTTTATCTACAGCATAATCAAGTTGCTCGTGTGCTTGTTCTTGCGTATTTTGAAAGCCCCAAGTCATAGTCCCTAAACAAATTTTAGTTACTAAAATATCTGTATTACCAAGAGTTGTTTTTTTCATAAGTTCTCCAATATCACTTAAAACTATAGTATTTGACTTTTTATTATAACTAACATAAGCTATATAGACAAACAATTATAAATTCAATTATAAATTATACGATTTAATTTATTCTAATGCCATCTCTGCATGAATGATCACTAGCTGTGGATAATTAATACCATTATAACTATTAATAGATAGCTCATAAACTATGTCTATATATCTACCTACGCTTTGGTTAAAATAATTTAACTTATCGTAAGGAATACTAAACCATACAGCTTCTATGTAAAGTGCTTTATTTATTTTCAAACTAAACTTTAAAAATTTATCTTTTAGTACTTTTGAATAAGCAACACAAAATTTATTCCTAAAAGATGGTTTAGGTATTCCAACTCCCCAAGGATAATTTAATAACAATTTTTTTATAAAATCTATTTCAAAAAACTCCTTTTTTAGAGGAAGTGGAAAGTCATAGTTTATAATCTTCTGCGCAATTGGAACTCCTATATCTTTAAGATATTTTATTTTTGAGTTTATAAGATTTTCTATAGTTTCTGAGAATAAATCTATATCATCTTTTTTTATACTAAGTCCGGCTGCCATAGCATGCCCACCAAATTTTTGTATTGTATTAGGTATTTTCAGGCTTATTTCAAAAACAATATCTCTTATATTCATCCCTTCTATTCCTCTAGCTGATCCCTTAATCAATCCATCCTTATCATCAGTAAATACAAATACAGGAATTGCATATATTTCCTTAAGCTTTCCAGCTATAATGCCAATAAGCCCTTGATGCCAATCTTTGTTATAGAGAACAAGCGAATATTTTTTAGGAGATAATGCTGTATGTCCATATGAGGAAAGTAGCTTATAAGATAGCTCCATAGCCTCTTCAAATAAATCTACTTCGATTGCTTGTCGCTCTGAATTTAATGAAAACAATTCTTTATAGTATTGCCTTGATTCATCCATAGATTTACTAAGTAAACACAATATACTTATGGTCATATCATCAAGCCTACCTGCACTATTAAGTTTGGGGGCAATTTTAAATGAAATATCACTTGCTTGAGTATTTTCAATAGTCATATTTAAACTTTCAATAATAGATAAAACTCCTTTTCTATTATTTTGATCATTTTTACTGTTTAATATATCTTTTGATTTTCTTATCCGTGCTAAACCTTGTTGCACTAGTATTTGATTGTTACTATCTAGATATACCAAATCTGCAACTGTCCCAATAGCAACTAAATCTAAATAAGAAGCCATATTGATTTTAGATGCTTGACTTGATATATAGTTTGCCCTTGTCAGAATATCTGTATCTGTATCTGTATAAATAGCTTGTATATCATTTATAAAATCTCTTTTTAAATAATTTCGTAATGCTAAGATTACATAAAATATTACCCCTACTCCTGCTATGTTTTTGCTTTCGAAGTTACAGTCATATCTTCTAGGATTTACAAAAGCATCGGCAGGAGAAATAAATCCTTCATCTACTTGGTGATGATCGGTTACAACAACTTTTATTCCTATCTTTTTTGCATATAAGATAGCTTCTATATTACTACTGCCACTATCGACTGTAATTATAAGCTTTGGTGAAAATGATTCTATTATATATTTCAAAAGCTCCAAGCTTAAACCATATCCAAAGTTAAACCTATCTGGCACTATAAATTTTAAATTTTGCCTATCAGCCCCCATAGCACATAAACTATCAAAACAAAGGGCTGTAGCTGTAGCCCCATCACAATCGTAATCACCTACTATAACTATTTTATCATTTAGTAAAAGCGCATTTGATATTATCTTGGACGCTATAACTATATCTTTTATGGATTCAAAGTGTAACAATTTGTTCAAAGAGTATATATTTTCTAAATACTCATCCTTGTTGAATGAATTGTCTGCATTTATAATATCTCGGCTTTCTAATATCTTATGTATACATTCTGAAGGGCTATTAAATATTGGTATTTCTTTTTTATCTGGGGCATTTGGTGTTATAATTCTTTGAACGAGTTTGGTTATAGGATATAGCATATGCTTTTTATGAAAGTTATTTTCTATTAAGTTTATTCCATTTTTATAACTTTATTTTATTATATATAATCTAGCATAAATAATGAATTATTGAGGCAATTAATGAAACTATTAAAAGAAATTGATCTACTTAATAAAAGAGTTTTAGTAAGGACTGACCTTAATGTCCCTATAATCAATAATAAAATAACTAATGATGCTAGAATTTTAGCTACTATACCGACTATTGAACATATTTTAGAAAGAAAAGGGCAAGTAATTTTATTATCTCATTTAGGCAGACCTAAAGAAGGCAATTATGATCAAGCATTTTCACTTAAGATAGTTGCTGATAAGCTATCAGAGATATTATCGAAAAAAGTATCTTTCATCAGTAACTATTTAGATGGATTTAATGACGATAGCCCCTTAATACTATTGGAAAATGTCCGGTTCTTAAAAGGAGAAAAGTCAAACGACGAAGCTCTATCTGCTAAGCTTGCAAATATTTGTGATGTATTTGTAATGGATGCTTTTGCAACTGCCCATAGAGCCCACAGTTCTACATGTGGAATAATTAAGTTCGCTAAAGAATCATGTGCAGGATTGTTGCTAGAAAGAGAACTAGATGCCTTAAATAAGATACTCTTAAAACCAGAGCATCCGATACTAGCGATTGTAGGTGGAGCAAAAGTATCTACAAAACTTCCACTTATAAAATCACTTGCATCTAAAGTAGATAAGCTGATAATAGGCGGTGGCATAGCAAATACATTTATACATGCCAAAGGCTATAATATCGGAAACTCTTTATATGAAGCTGATTTATTAGATACAGCTAAAAATATTATGAAAAAAGTTGATATACCAATACCTATAGATGTAATAGTAGGTAAAACTTTTTCTGAAAATGCTACAGCTACTATAAAAGAATTACCTGAAATAGAAATAGATGATATAATATTAGACATTGGCCCTAAAACACAAAAGCTATACGATGAAATTATAAAGTCATCGAATACTGTTTTATTGAATGGTCCTGTTGGTGTATTTGAATTTGATCAATTTAGCTCAGGAACTCAGTCTGTTTTACATAGCATTATTGAAAATAATGGCTTTTGTGTTGCAGGAGGAGGGGATACCATCTCTGCTATAGAAAAATTTGGCTGTTCAGAAAAAATAGACTATATATCAACAGCAGGTGGCGCCTTTCTTGAATACTTAGAAGGTAAAGAACTTCCCTCTATATATGAATTAAATAAATCTTTTTAAGCTTTTATATAAAAAATAAAAAGTTTGTTTTTATTTTTTAATTAATCTATCCTTTTTTTATTTAAATGGAAAAAATGGAAAAATTAATAAAAATATTCTTTTTATTATTTATTTTGTCTAGTTGCAGTTTTTCTCCAGAGCAAAGCATACCTACTGAGCCAGATAGATCTATGCGTCTTTCAGGCTTTAGCTCAGGAAACATAAATGATACCTTACTTGCTGTTGAACTAAGTGACATGAATGGAAACGGCTGTGGTTATGATGCACAAGGAAATTTCATTGGTATCTCTTCTTTCAGTGGTGCTGATGGAGGCTTAATGCCTGCTTTTAGAATAATTGACTATAGTTTTACTACAGGGGTCCCCGCTACATACTACCTATTGATAATGGACAGTAATGAACGACATGTCAACTACGACAATCAAGGTTGTGGTCCTGACTCGAATGCAGCATGTGTGCATATGATACTGGCGAATATTCCAGCTGAATACTTTAATTCAGTGGATGATGACAGACCCATAGATATTAACACCATAGCTGACACAGCTATTTGCGATATTCCAACAGGAGGAGGGTTATCAACATGTAGTTTTGGTCCATCGTATAGTTTTGTTGATAGTAACCCTACCTATAGATCAGGACTTGGTTCTCCTCAATATGATGGCCCATGTCCTGATGGATATAGTTTTAATAGATATAGAGGTCTTGGAGCAGAAATAGATTTCAATCTAGCTCATGGGGATCTTACACAAGAACAAATTGAAACTAAAGATAGTTTAACTGAAGGAAGTGTTCAATTCGCAACTGTTTTTTACGGAGAAGTTTTAGATTGTATCATGGCCCCTAATGACTGTTATATATACACTGTTGAGGCTTTTGCTCTTGATGGTAATGTTGGTAGCATAAATTCTCTACTTACACAAGAAGGATTACCTATAGACAGAGAAACATTTAGAGAACAAAATAGCAGATTAATATTGAATAATCCTGACGGAACCCCAACAAATGCAGTTGCTTCGTTTTTTTATCAGCACTATAGGAAAGATAGAGATTTTATAGAAGACCAATGCTATAATTATAACTATAATCCGCCTACGTTGCCAAATTGTAACCTTTAGTATTTTGTTAAATTTTACATTTTTTCTGGATAGCACTTATACATGAATAAAACATATAACTATCAATTACTATTTTTATTTTTTTTATTTTATTTTCTAGTATCATGCTCTGATGCTACTTTTACTGATAATAACGAAAATGCTTTTAGTAGAGACCTATTATCTTATCAACAGACGCCTATAAATCTATCCGGATTAGAACTGTTTAATTTAACTTTACCTAAAGGATTAACAATAAACGACCTCGATCCAGGTAACAATGACTTTAGTGGCTCATCTGAATTTGCATTCCACCATGGTAGAGGGAACCAACCAAACATCATATACTTCCCAAGAGGCAATGATTTATTTGAAACTGGGGATAATTCTCTGGATGATATACCAGATCTACTTATATGGAATGGAAACGATAACTTTAGAGGAAGTGCTAATATCGCTATTGATGTGAGTGAGAATGAATTCGATAATGCAGACGGATTGTACATAGGGCGAACTGTCCCGGCAACCTATCTTTATATCCCAGAAGATTCTCCAGCTTATCTTGTAAACACCCACTTATTACAAATAATCAAATACATACCTCCACAGCTTCTTGAAACACTTAGTACGAAAACTGGAGTAACTAATGAACCAAGAGTATATCCTGCTAGGCTAATGGGTGCCTCATTTGATAATAATGGAGATTTTATTTATGCTTACAATGTTGGTAATGAAGTCCATTTAAATAAAATTCTAGGGACAGAAATTGATGCTACTGCTGGTAGTATAACTGCTTCGACTCCTTTATTCCCTTCAACTATAGATAGATTATACACATTTTTTTCAACTTCAGACATAATAAGCCCTCTAGATGATGCAAACTCTAAAATAATTTCTATAAACTCTGGAAATACCCCACCGCAAAACCCTCTTGGTGAAGGAGAAGAATATGAAATAATGAGCTCTGTCAGAGATACTGATAGTTTTTTTAGTTGTTCAGGAACTTCACATCTTACGACCTCTGAAGCCTCTAGCTTAGTTGCCATATCATTCAATAGAGGTTATCAAATATTTGAAGATGGAGGCAATACTATTTCAGGCCAACCCTTTGGTAGATATTCTATATACAATACTAATCCTACCAATTTTGCAACAGCCTCTGAGGATATAACCGAAGTAATAAACTTAAGAACAAATCGCTCATGTGAAGAGAGAATTTTATATACAGAACAAAACTCCCAACCAATACTGAATTTACTATCATCTTCTGAAATTGGACTATTACGTTTAGCTAGAATATTTGAAGGTAATAGAGATAACTTCTATTACTTAAGAGACTCTTCTGTTAGAGATAATTATATGCAGCTAGTTAGTTTCACCCAAGACTTTAATTTCACAAATGAATTCCCATTTCTAGTAAATTATCTATCTGCTGAAAAGCTAAATACATTTAATAGAAACGAGTCATCTATTGCATTTTTCAAAATACAAGAAGATGGCTCTCTGTTCCCAGATGATGAACCACTTAGTCAAGTCAATTTTGTTTTTGGTGGAGACATCGTAGGTGGCAGTGGAACTCCTCAAGCTATTAGATACTTAAACGGTATTAATGATGCATTATTGATTTGGATAAGAAATACTTTATCTGTAGTAGATAATGATAATGGAAGGCTTTTAGCAGGGCCTACAGAATTTACACGTTATTATTCTGGACCTAAAGAACAAAGTCAAATGTTCTATTTTCCTGATATACTTGAAGGAAGTACTATTATTTCCGTTTCAGGATTTTTAAATTTCGATGCATCTGATTCTGAAACTGCACAATTAGAACTATATAGGTTTCCTAATACCAGTACGTATTAATTTCTTGACTTTCTACTGTGAACAAACATGTTCAATATCAAAAGATATTTAGAACATAAAGAGCTAAAATTAATTAATATAGACGATTCATGCTATGAGAAGTTTGACAATTTTTTAGATATACTATATATTTGGAATAAAAAAATAAGCCTTATTAGCTCTCCCAAGCACCAATGGCTAGATAGACATCTTTTAGACAGCTTATCGATTAGAGATTATATCTTAGAGCCTAAAAAAATACTTGATATAGGTAGTGGCAATGGCTTTCCTGGTATTATACTAGCTATACTATACCCCAAAAAAAACTTTACTCTTTTAGATAGTAATAGTAAAAAGTCTCTTTTTCTTAGGTTTGTGGTGCACGAGCTAAATTTAAAAAACGTAAATGTTCATCAAGAAAGAATAGAAAATTATTATAATACAGATTCATTTGATACTATAATCACTAGAGCTTTTGGTTCTCTTAAAAAAATACTAGATGTAACTAACCACCTAATAAGTGTAAATACTGAACTTCTGTGTATGAAAGCAAAGTTGAGTGAGCTAGAAGTAAAAGAAATAGACACTTCTTTTACTTTCGATGTTTCTGATTTAATCGTAGAAGGGTTAAGCGAAAAAAGAGTCTTAGTTGCAATTAAGAAGAAAAATTTATTGCAATAAACAAACTATAGTTATTTAATTAGTTCATTGAAGATTAAAATTAAGGATAATTTATATTTATGGTAAAAGTTTTAGCAATCACTAATCAAAAAGGAGGAGTAGCAAAAACATCTACAGCTATTAACTTAGCTTATAGCTTGGCAGAGAATAATAAGAAGGTTCTATTAATAGATTTTGATCCTCAAGGCAACACAACTATGGGTTTGGGGGTAGAAAAAAATAAATTAGATAAAACAATTTATAATGCTATGACAGATAACTCTATAAATATTTCAGATTTATTTATCTTCTGTCATGGCTTTAACTTAGCCCCTTCAAATTCAGATTTGACTGCAATAGATGTAGATAATGCAAATAAGCAAAACGCAGCTTTTATACTAAAAAATAGTATTGATCCTATAAAAAATTCTTTTGACTTTATTATAATAGACTGCCCTCCATCATTAAGTATCCTGACTATATCTGCTCTCACTGCTTCTAGCGGAGTTATAATCCCAGTTCAATGTGAATATTATGCTTTGGAAGGGCTATCTGGTTTATTAACTACCATAGAAGCAATTCAAGATACCACTAATCCAAGCTTGAAAATATCTGGGATTTTAAGAACAATGTACGATGCTAGAGTAAGTCTTTCCAATCAAGTATCTGATCAATTAATATTGCATTTTAAAGGGAAAGTATTTAATACTATAATTCCTAGAAATGTAAGGATTGCTGAAGCTCCTAGTCATGGCTTGCCTGTTTTAGCTTATGACAGTAAAAGCCCTGGAGCACTTAGTTATTTGAAATTAGCCCGTGAGGTTATGAAAACAAAGGAGTAAAGCCCATGAAGAAAAAAAATTTAGGTAGAGGACTCGACGCTTTACTTAGTAGCTCTCTTAAAATACACAGTGAACCCGCCAATCATGACAACTATTTGAGCGTACCCATAGATAGCGTTATCACAAACCCAAACCAACCACGAAAATACTTTGACGAAAACAGCCTCCAAATGCTGGCAAAGAGCATTAAAGAACAAGGAATATTGCAACCTATAGTTGTATATAAAATATCTCTTGATAAATATGCAATAATTGCAGGGGAGAGAAGATTACGTGCAGCTACAATAGCACAGCTTAAAAAAATTCCTATAACTATACAAAGCAAACCTTCTGAGCAAGATTTACTATTAATAGCTCTTGTAGAAAATTTACAAAGAGAAGATTTAAATTTTATAGACCAGTCAAATGCCTTTAAAAATATATCTGATAATTTTGGTTTAACACATGATGATATTGCTAAGCTAATAGGTGTTTCTAGAAGCTATATTTCAAATATTATAAGACTGAGTCATCTAGTAGATGGTGTGAAAGACTTACTATTGAATGATAAAATAAGCGTAGGGCATGCCAAATCTATAGTCTCTTTACCTGATAATATACAGCTAAAGATTGCTGAAGAAGTCGTAACTAAGGAGTTAAATGTACGTAGCACTGAAGAATATGTTAATAGGCTACTAAAAAGTACTAATCACCAAGATGATTCTATAAATAAGAATAACAATAAAAATAATTTATTCCGTGACCCAAAGATTGACCAATCCTTAGAAAACTTATCAAAACAAATAGGATTAGATCTTAAAATTAAAGCAAATCGCTCTGGTAATGGTGGAAAACTACTTATAAATTTTAACTCAGAAGAAGAATTAGATAACTTATTAAGATATTTAAATAAATAATACAAAAAACAAGCTAACTTTTAATAAATAGGAATTTTATTTATGGGAAATTATTCAACTAATGAATTTAAATCCGGATTAAAAATTTTATTAGATGGAGAACCATGCTCAATAGTAGAAAATGAGTTTGTAAAACCGGGTAAAGGGCAAGCATTTAATAGAACAAAAATCAGGCATTTAAGATCAGGGCGTATTTTAGAAAAAACATTTAAATCAGGTGAAACTGTTGAAAGTGCTGATGTTATGGAAATAGAAGCACAGTATCTTTATGAATCTGATGGCACATGGAACTTTATGAATATTGACGGTAGTTTTGAGCAATACATAGTAGACAAAGCCGCTATATCTGATGCTAAAGATTGGCTGAAGCCTGAGGCTACTTATAAGTTAACTTTATGGGAAGGGCGCCCCATAGCAGTTGTACCTCCTAATTTTCTAACTCTGGAAATTGTTGAAACTGACCCGGGGTTAAGAGGCGATACAGCAACAGGAGGGAATAAGCCTGCAAAACTAATATCTGGCGCTACAGTAAAAGTTCCACTATTTGTACAAACTGGCGAAACAATAAAAGTAGATACTCGCAGCTCTGAATATCTAGGAAGGGCTTAGATATAGGCTATTCATATATCATATTTTCATATCTAGTTGCTACAAAATTACTTTTTCCATGTACTTTTTTACTGTAGTTTATTTTTTCTATAATCTACAGCTATAACTTATACTTTTGGTTAAATATGTTAAGGCAGCTATATATTAAAAACTTTTTATTTCTACAAGAAATAGACTTAGATTTTACAGATGGCTTATCTGTCTTTACAGGAGAGACCGGAGCTGGAAAATCAATTATATTAGAAGCTCTTAGCATTTGCTTAGGTGATAGGCTAGAGCAAAGTTATATTAGAGCCGACGAAAATTTACTAGAGATAGTAGCAGTTTTTGACTTGAAATATTATCCAGAAGTTAAAAACTACCTAGATGAAAATTCTCTATTTGACGATGAGTCTTTATGTTATTTAAGAAGAACATTAAAAAGAGGTCAGCCCTCTAAGTGTTATATAAACGGCAGGCCTGTCAATGTGAGTCAAGTAAAAAAAGTAGGGGAGATGATAATAGAAATACATGGACAAGGAGAGCACCAAAAGCTATTACAAACTACATATCAAAAAGCTCTACTAGACCAATATGCAAACTCTACAACTCTTGCACTATGCGTAAGCGACATAGCTCGTGATTATATTGAAATTAACGAAAAAATAGAATCTATCTTAAAGTCTCAAAAACAAAATAAAGAAAGACTAGAGATGCTAGAGCATCAAGTTAATGAATTTAGAGACATTAATTTAACAAAGGAAGAAATATTATCCATAGAGCAAGAGCATACAGGTTTAACTCACTTACAAGATAATTTGACAACTCTATCTCAAATAAACGAGTTATTAAATGAAAATGAAAGAAATGAGAACAATGCTAATGCAAATAGCCTGATTAAACAATCTATCAAACTATCTAGTGAAATAAAGGGGTTTAATGACTCAAAAATAGCCTTAGATGATTTCTTATCTAAGGCAAATGCTTATTTATCGGAGGCTTCTTTTCTAATAAAAGATATGGCAGATTCTCTTGATGTAGACTCTGGCAGGCTCAATAAGGTCGAATACAAAATGTCAAAACTGCATTTTCTTGCCCGTAAACATCACGTAAATATAGAAGAGCTTCCAGTAATTCATGATGAACTATTTGAGGAATTAAATAGTATAAGTAATATAGATCAAGTTATTGATGATTTAGTAGAAAAAAAACAAACTTTAGAAAAAAACTATTTAGCTAAAGTATCTGAGTTATCTAAAATACGAAAAGATAATGCAAAAGAGCTATCTTCATCTATAAATAAGAAGCTTAAAGACTTGCAAATGGGAGGCATTTATTTTTCTATAGAGCTCAAAACTCTTCCTCAAGGCATAAGCATAGGTGGAGGTGAAGCTGTAGAGTTTTGCATAGAGCACATTTCTCAACCTCCTGTCAAACTGAAAAAAGCAGCTTCAGGTGGTGAGTTATCACGAATTAGTTTAGCAATTCAAGTAGTGCTTGCAAATAAAACTAATCTAGGAGTTTTAATATTTGACGAAGTTGATGTAGGTATAAGTGGTGCTGTCACTGATATAGTAGGAGAATTTTTATTAGAGCTTAGTAATAAATCTCAGATAATATGCATTACTCACCAGGCTCAAATTGCAGCTAAAGCACATCAACATTTTCGCGTGGAAAAAAATATAGATTCATCTAACATAAAAACTAATATTGTACTTTTAACCGAAAAGCAAAGAGAACAAGAAGTTTCCCGCATGATAGGAGGAATAGAAATAGATGAAGCAACTAAAAAACATGCTCAATCTATGCTAAAGAAAAAAAGCAAAATAAAAAGAGTGCAAAAAAAATTAGATATATAGTTTTTTTTTCATAATTTTTTCACAAAAAATATCTCATAGTATTTCTTTATATAATGTTCTTTTAATTATAAAGCTAGAATGCCAAGGACTTTCCAAATAAAAAGTGACTTCAAGCCATCTGGAGATCAACCTAAAGCCATAGATAAATTGATAAAAGGGATAAATGATGGTCTTTCATATCAAACATTGCTAGGAGTGACAGGCTCAGGAAAAACATTTACTATGGCAAATGTTATAGCTCATTTTAATAGACCTGCTTTAATTCTAGCCCATAATAAGACTCTAGCTGCCCAGCTATATGGAGAATTTAAATCATTTTTTCCAAAGAATAGAGTAGAATATTTTGTCTCTTATTATGACTATTATCAGCCAGAGGCATATGTACCATCAACGAATACTTATATAGAAAAAGACGCGTCTATAAACAGTCATATAGAGCAAATGCGTCTTTCTGCTACAAAGGCTATTATAGAGTCTAGCGATACGATTATAGTAGCAACTGTATCTTCGATTTATGGTCTAGGTGCGCCTGAAGCGTATTTGAATATGATATTGCACTTATCTATAGGCGAAGTAACTGATGAGAAAAATATAATCCACAGACTAATAGAAATGCAATACTCCAGAAATAATACACACATAGAAAGAGGTCAGTTCAGAGCAAGAGGAGATATAATAGATATATTCCCAGCAGAATCAGATATGGAAGCTTTTCGCATAGAGCTTTTTGATGGTAAAGTCGATAGTTTAGTGCTATTTGACCCTCTTACAGGCAAAAATTTATCAAGTGTTTCCAGAATAACCATTTATCCCAAAACTCACTTTGTTACTCCTAAAGATCGTATAGATAAGTGCATTAATAGTATAAAGCTAGAGCTTAGTGAGCGCCTAAGAGAACTTAAAGAAAATAATAAGCTTGTAGAAGCTCAAAGATTAGAAGAAAAAGTTAAATACGATATAGAAATGATGGTTGAAACAGGATATTGCTCTGGTATAGAAAACTATTCTAGATATCTATCAGGTCGAGATGCAGGAATGCCACCCCCTACTTTATTTGATTACTTACCATATAATACTATATTATTTATAGATGAATCTCATGTTACTATTCCTCAGATAGGTGCGATGTTTAAAGGAGATCGTTCACGTAAAGAAAATCTGGTGAAATATGGATTTAGGTTGCCTTCCGCTCTAGATAATAGACCCTTACAGTTCCATGAGTGGGAAAGGTTAGCCCCACAGATGATAATGGTATCAGCCACTCCTTCTGATTATGAAAGAGAGCATTGTGATGAGTTTGCTGAGCTAGTAGTACGGCCAACTGGTGTAATTGACCCGGAAATTGAAGTACGTCCAGCTAAAACGCAAATTGATGATTTACTAGATGTGATATGGAAGTGCAAAAAAACTAACCACAGAATATTAGTAACGACTTTAACCAAAAGATTATCAGAGGAGTTGACAGATTTTTTAAGTGAGCATGGAATAAAAGTAGGCTATTTGCATTCAGACATTGATACAGTAGAGCGAGTAGAAATTATAAAAGACTTAAGAGTAGGCACCATAGATGTATTAGTTGGGATAAATTTACTAAGAGAAGGGCTAGACATGCCTGAAGTAGGATTAGTCGCTATATTGGATGCAGATAAAGAGGGCTTTTTACGCTCTGAAAGGTCATTAATTCAAACCATAGGAAGAGCTGCTAGAAATACCGAAGGCAAGGCAATCTTATATGCAGATAAAATAACAAAATCAATGCAAAAGGCGATAGATGAGACGAATCGCCGTAGAGAAAAACAAAAACAATTTAATAAGGAAAATAATATAATTCCTATATCGGTTAAAAGAAGCATTACAGATATTTTGGAAACTGGTGCTTATATTGAGAAGGCCACAGGTAAGAAGTCAAAAAAATCAGAAAAGAACATTTTTTTAGATGAATCTATAGATAAATGGGAAAAGCTTAGTATTTCCGCAAAAATAAGTAAAATTGATGAACTCGAGAAAAAAATGCGACACGCAGCAGATGAGTTAGACTTCGAAAGAGCGGCAATAATTAGAGATAGTTTGCGAAAGCTAAAAGAAACATTTATGCTAGATTAGCTTCATATGAAAACTATTATTTTTATCATCATTTAATATAAAATATGATAAATACTTATCAAAATGGATATAATTTAAATTTACGAGTTATAAACTCATAATTTTTTTATATCATATGCTAGCTAATAAATTATTTTACATAATATCCATTATTCATAGGATAAGTTTATGCCATATACTATAGAGCTAAATAGCCCCTCCCCAGAATTTAACCTTTTAGGAACTGATGATAAATACTATAAATTAAGTGAATTTAAAGAAAAATATTTAGTGATATTTTTTACTTGTAATCACTGTCCTTATGTAATTGGCTCAGATGAGAATACTAGAGAAATTGCAGATAAATATAAAGAAAAAGATGTAAAGTTTATAGCTATAAATTCTAACAGTCCAAATACCTACCCTGAAGATAGCTTTGAAAATATGGTTATTCGTATGGAAAAATATAAATTTCCTTGGGTTTATCTATATGATGCAAGTCAACAAGTTGCATTATCATACGGCGCTTTAAAAACTCCGCATTTTTTTCTGTTTAACTCTGGGCGCAAACTAGTATACTGCGGTAGAGCTATTGATAATCCAAAACACCCAGAGAAAAGTACTTGTTTTGATTTAGACAATGCACTAAAAGAACTAACTTCAGGAAAAAAAATAACAACTCCTTTAACCAATCCAATTGGCTGCAATATAAAATGGGACGGTAAAGATGCTAAATGGATGCCTCCTGAAGCATGTGATTTGGTTATTTAATAAATAATTAAAAAATGACTTTATTACTTTATTACTTTGGGAAAAAGATGTCATATTTATCTGATGCAGTATACAAAGCCAGAGGGAAAAAAAATAAAAATAGTGAAAAACAAACAGAATTCTACGATAATAAAAATAAAAGAATATTAATAATTAGCCTAACTGTTAACCTAATACTATTTTCATTAATTTTATTTATATTATTTTATGACAATGATAACGCATCAATCAGTGAAATATCGGTCACTGAAACAGACCAGACAAATAAAAATGAAAATAAGAATACGAAAAATACTATCTCAGGAAGAGATATAGCAGATGCACAAATAAATATTACTCCTGTTTTAATATTCGATAGCCCAAATACTGAAAATACTGATAACATTATTGATTCTAATCCAGATACTCAAGAAAGCTTAAATAACGACACTACAGAAAACTCTGTAAATAACATAGATGTAACTAATTTAGATAATATTTCTCAAAATACCTCTGAACAGGCTAATCAACAGCAAAGTGAAAGCACACAAGAGAACACTGATATCCAGCAAACAGCCGATAACATAAGCTCACAAGATGAAAGAGCACTAGAACAAAACGAATTAAAAGACATAACAGAAGCGCCACCTAGCCTACAAGCCACGGTATATAATATGGAATTCAATGGACTTATACATCAAGCATCTTCTCCCAGCTTATCTTTTGTATTAATTGACAGCAAAAGCTATCTTACAGGTGATGAAATAACAAATGGAATTACCATAGAAGAGATTACATACAACGGAATTATCATTAAATATGATCAGATTAGATATTTTTTTCAAATAGTAGACGACTCTTCTTAAAATATTATTTTTATCTCTAGGCACTTTTAGATAAGATTAATTCTTTACTTTTCTAGCATTCCATTGAAAACAAGAATCTATATGAAAAAATAAAAAAAGATTTAAACCCTATTCAAGGAATAGCAGAACAATGTATATATCCCCAATAAGACGCAGACGCATATAATAATGAGAGTCTTGAAGGGAGGCATTGAAAAATTTATTATTAACCCACTTATTTACTCGAGTTTTCGGTGCTACTATAGTTTACTTTCTGCTATAGCCATAATTAAATTTTATGAGCTATATTTCTATTTTTCGAAAATACTTTTAACTTACACAGAAATGTACTTACTCCTGTCCTTCTATTCCTCTAAGTATAGGCCATTGACCTTCTCTAAATTCCCATACATTGTTAAAATCCCATCCTACAAATACGTCACCAATGGTATAGGTAGGGTTATTCTGTTGGTCTTCACCTGTTTTCAAGCTTGCCTGGTATGTCCCGCCATTATCGGCTATGGTGTTTGCGCTTTGAACACCCGTATAATTATTATTAGTCAGATCTTCTCCGCCACTGGCATTTCGTCCGCTACTGCCTATGTACCAATAGCTATTGGTAACAGTTCCTCTTCCCAGAGAATTATTTCCGTTAAAACCTATAAATCCTCTACCGTCAGGAATAATTCCTGTAGCATAGCTATTGAGAATAGTCCCTCGATTAAATCCCACAAATCCTCCTATATTATTATTCCCATTTACTTCTACATTCGAATAACTATTTGTGATAGTGCCTCTATTATGTCCCACTAATCCTCCTATATCACTGATAATATCCAGAATCTCTTTATCAACAGTTCCTGTAGTATAGCTTCTTGTAATAGTTCCCCCATTGCGTCCAACAAGCCCTCCAGTAAAATGTTCAGCATTATCTATATTTATATTTGTTAAAGCTATATTATTAAGTCTTGCATTTGCAGTTGTATATGCGATCAATCCAATATAGCGATTATTGAATGTAATGGTTAGATTAGATATTTCATTTCCATTTCCGTTAATACTCCCGCTAAATGCTGTCCCTTCATAAGTATTATCATTAGCAACGGTGTTATAGGCAATGGGCATAAAGTCTATTCCCGTCATATCCACGTCGTTCATAAGCGTGTAAGCGCCGGCTAAATCGTGTTGCATTCCCTGTAGTTTGGAGGCTGTACTGCTCCTTGTTCACGGTTCTACTAAAGTACTCCGTCCCATCAATGGATACGCTCAAGTTAAACTCTCCGTCGTCTCCTACACTCACTTGATCGGGGACGGAATCCGCATTGTTTGGAGCGACCAGTGATATGTTAAAAGTATTTTCCGTCGCCGTTGTTCTATCTGTTTTCGTATAGCTCCCTAGCGTTATTGTGTATTCGTAATCACCGTCTTCAATATTGGATACGTTGAATAAATCTTCCTTGTATAAATCTCCAGCGCCTAGTCTGCTTTCATCATACGGGCTATAAGTGATCGCAGGAAATATATCTACTGTCACTATATAAGCTTTTATCGTGCCATCCTCTGCTGTTACTGTGTATTCTATTGGATTATTAAAATCCTGAGCAACTCCACTTGCAGGTGATATGCTAGCTCTCTCACTCACCGTTATACTAGGACTTAATCTGTTTAATTCACTCCCCAGTGACATATTTGCCATCACAGTGTTTCCCTCATCGTCTATAATTGCTTGCACCGCTTGTCCTACTATAGTAAAATTAGTTATCAGTGCTTGATTTGATGCACTCCTAGAATTTGGTGTACTAGATGAATCCCCACGCAAGAAATGATACCTATTGTCATCATCGCACTTAATAAAGACATAGTTATTTTTTTCATTATATGACCTCTTGTTATTTTATTAATAATTGCTTTTTACAGATTTTCTTATATTTTTTATCTCTTTATAAAAAAGGAAATTTTAAATAGAAGCAGATTAAAGTATGCATTCGGACTTATTATATTTCTGAGTTCTTGAGTCTATTTGCTGCTTGTTCTATAGAACTTCTATGACCAAAAGATGAAAACCTTATAAAACCAGAACCAGCAGGACCAAAGCCAATGCCGGGAGTTGTGATAATATGAGTCTTATTTAATATATTATTGAACACATCCCAAGAGTCTTCTCCCTTAAAATATACCCAAAGATAAGGCGCATTTCCATGATTATAAACTTCTAAACCTAATGAATCCAAAGCGCTTTTAATTATATTTGCATTTTCTAGATAATATCTAACTAAAACATCGATTTCTTCTAGGCCTACGCTATCTAAGCAAGCTAAGCCTCCATATTGGACTATATTAGACGCACCATTAAAAATAGTAGTGACTATTCTATTCCAATCATCTCTCACAGAGTCTCCATTATCATATTTTAGTTCTTTAGGAACTACACTCCATCCAAGTCTAACACCTGTAAAGCCGGCGGTTTTTGAAAATGAATTTACTTCTATAGCACATTTCTTAGCTCCTTCTATCTCAAATATACTTCTGGGTAGAGTATTATCCTGAATATAAGCATAATATGCAGCATCGAATATTATAATTGACTTATTTTTAAGAGCAAAATCCACCAAAGTTTTCAATTGTTCTTTAGTAGCGACAGCTCCTGTAGGGTTATTTGGAGAACAGAAATAAATAATAGCCCCAGCCCCTACAGAACTAAGGTCTGGGAAAAAGTCATTATCTGGTGAGCAAGGCATATAATGGATACCATTATAATTCACTCCATTATACCCTCCGGTGGCGCCAATTAACACTGAGCCGTCTACATAAACTGGATAGGCCGGATCCTGACATGCGACTTTTACATCTCTGCCAAAGAGCAACTGTAGCCTGCCTATATCACATTTTGCACCGTCGGAAATAAATATATCATCCTTTTCAATCACACCTTTATATATTTTAGTTGCAATTTTTTCTCTAAGAATATCCAATCCTTGCTCACTGCCGTATCCTGTATAAGTTTCAAGTGACTGAAGATTTTCAACCCCTAATTTTAACCCTCCTGCGATATGTTGAGATATTGGCTCAGTGGTATTACCTATACCTAAATTTATTAATGTAGCATTAGGATTTTTTTCCAAAATAGCTACTTTCCTTTTATTTATTTCTACAAAAAGATAACTAGATTGAATCTTATCTATATTTTTATTTCTAATCATTAAAAAACTTCCAAATAAAATTTTATTTTTTACTAAACTGTTAGGAATAAGAGCTTATAGGTGAATATTTACCCTCTTTGTATTCTATAAAACTATGCTAGGAAAAGAAGATAGCAGGTAAAGTCTTGTTTTTATATTCTACTGTGGTAAATCAGTAGCTTTTGATTTTTGAGCTCTAATACTTAAAAATAGTCTGCTGAATCAATAAACTCATCTATAATCTTTTTGCTTTCATTGGATAGTTCACATAAAGGCAACCTATATTTTTCCTTACACATACCTTTTTTATACATCATATACTTAATAGGAATAGGGTTGGTTTCCAAAAAACACATTTTATACAAGTCTTTTAGTTTATCATCTACCTTAGATGCCTCTTCTATTTTACCTTCCAACGCATATTTAACCATATCACTAATATATTTTGGGGCAATATTTCCTACAACAGAAACTACACCATCACCACCTGCCTTAATTAATTTAAGAGCAATATTATCATCACCACTGAGCACGCTAAAACCTTCCTTTCTTTTGGATAAAACTTCCTGCATTTGCTCGAAATTACCTGAAGCCTCTTTAACAGATACTATATTCTTACAATCATTCATTAACCTTACTAATGTATTAGTCTCAAGATTAACAGCAGTTCTACCTTGAATATTGTATAGCATACAAGGTATAGATATAGAATCAGCTATTTTCTTAAAATGTCTGTACTGCCCTTCTTGAGTTGGTTTATTATAATAAGGATTTACAAGCAAAACTCCATCACAACCTAAGCCTTGAGATTTTTTACTAAGCCTAATTGCTTCATCTGTACTATTTGAGCCGGCTCCTGCTAGTACTTTTACTCTATTATTTACAAACTTTACTGTAAGCTCCATGACTTTATCGTGTTCTTCATGACTGAGTGTGGGAGATTCTCCTGTAGTGCCACAAGGCACTACGCCTGCGACACCACCTTCTATATTATAATCTATAAGTTTTTTCAAAGCCTCTTCATCAATGCTTAAATCATCCCTAAAAGGTGTAATTATCGCTGTAAAAACTCCTCTAAACATAGCTTGTACTCCTTAACTATTAAAATAATACTTCATCATATCATTTATATGATAAAATCCTTTTCTTTTGTATATAAATTTAGCGGCTTCAATAGCACCCAAAGCAAAACCTTCTCTGCTCTTGGCAACATGAGATAATTTTATACAGTCAAAAACACTATCTAAAATAATCTCGTGTTTCCCTACAACGCTACCTAACCTATTAGAAGATATATTTATGTCTTCTTGAGAAATATCTTGATTATAAATATCTGATTTTATATTTTTCTTATAGTCAATATTCTTAAGCATAATATCTCCTAACATAAGAGCTGTACCAGAAGGTGCGTCTTTCTTTTGAGTATGGTGAGTTTCAATTATAGATGCATCATATTTAAATTGCGATGACAGTTTAGATGCGACCTCAACTATCTTGAAAAATATATTTACGCCTATTGAGAAGTTTCCAGACCATATTAATGATGCATTTTTTTTATATATCAAACTTTCAACATAGTCTATACGATCATACCAACCAGTCGTGCCTACCACTATACCTTTTGATTTACTAGCAATAACTTCTATATTCTTTATAACTGTATCAGGGTGAGAAAAATCTATAAATACATCTATATCATCTATATCATCGAGCTTATCTTCGTATTCAAATTTTCTTTCTATTGATATTTCTTTGTCTTCAGATGCAAGCAAGTCTATCATCCGTCCCATTTTTCCATAACCAATAAGTGCTATTTTAATCATAAAGCTCAACTATATAAGTCATATAAAAAAGTATTTAATAAATTTTTTAAGCAAGAAGTGTTACTTATAAAGTTTTGCTCAGTACTTTATAATTTTTGTAATGCAGTAGGTATATTTTCGTATATATTCTATATGAATATATTTTTAGAGATAAAAGAGATAAAAGTAAGTTTATCATTTTTAGAATATTATTACTTTAGAGAATATAGTTATAAACAAATAATAGTATATTTTATACTATATAAAATCTTAAAAATACATAGATTTATAATATTTTTTTCAAATATAAATTTACTAATGCACATTTTAAGTTATAGATTTATAAAATCTATAAAAACTCTGATAATGAATACAAAGTAGCTTTATATCCTTTTAAGCTCTGGCTAGAACATAAAGCATTCAAAATACTTTCCTCAGTGGACTCACCCATAGCCCTAAAAAACAAATCTATGTCATCGTCATGTATTTCTTCATGTCTATAGGGTTTGATATTTCTCTTATCGTGAGGAATTTTATGATAGGTTGAGAATCCTATACATATATCACCACTACCATTTTCTAAAAATGAACCTGTACGCACTATTCCTACACTAGCTCTAGATGCTACTCTTCTTATTTGATTATGCGATAGTGGAGCATCTGTTGCCATAATAACAACTATAGAGCCTTTTTCTCTTTCATTGCCATTGTCATTAGTTTGTTTTAGCTTTTTATATATCTCCAAACCTATTTTTCTACCATCTATAGTAAGCTCTTTCATCCTTCCAAAGTTTGCAAGAACCAATGTCCCTAAAGTATAAAATTCACTGTCTATTTCTATCACACGTGAGGACGAGCCAATACCACCTTTTAAGCCATAACATTTCATTCCTCTACCTGCCCCGTAAGCACCTTGTTCGAAATTCACAGATGAATTATTTATAGCCGTATATACATGCTCCTTTGTTATACTTTGAACTCTTATATTATTGAGTATCATATCATTACATTCTCCTACTACTACATTTACACTAGGTGTACTATCACAAATCTCAGGATTTTCATCTAACATATAAGACACTCCAGCATCAAGCACTGCTCCTACGCTTAATGTATTCGTCAGAAATATAGGACTTTCTATTTGGCCTAACTCATCTATTTGTATCAGACCTGCTGACTTACCAAATCCATTTATAACATGAGAGGCTGCACGTAGTTTTTTTTTGAAAATATTTCCAGTATGAGGGAGTATGGCTGTGACACCTGTTTGAATATCTGCATTATCTATTGTAGTATGACCGACCATAACACCATCTACATCACTTATTTGGTTTCTTTCCCCTATTTCAATATTACCTATATTTACTCCAAAATCTCTTATTTTTTTCATGACTATATTTTTATCATTATTTATATAAAACCTAATTATATTAATGCTGATTAATAAAAGCTAATATGAATTATACAAAATAATAAAAAATCTTTGAGCAAATCACTAAAAATATAATTTAAATTATTGATTTTATAACTAATTATATTTACATATATTTACTATTTATCATCTTATACATATTTATTCTATTTGTTATAATATTAAATAATCATTCTTAATTTTAGGAGGCTTCTATGAAAAAAATAGTTACAACGATTTCAATAATTACATTGATTTCTTCTTATTCTTTATTTGCGCAAGAGAGAGCTTCATCACTATTAATCCCTCCTGTACTGGAATACGAACAATCTAATGGGGTTAAAAATTTTAACTTAGAAACAGGATATAGCACTCATAAATTTTCTGGTAATGTAGAGTCTAGAACCCTTGGTTACAATAATTTTAGTTACTTAGGACCAACTATCATATTTAAAAAAGGAGACAATATTAGCTTGACAGTCAGTAATAAGCTACGTGATGACACTACACTACATTGGCATGGTGGGCATATTAATGCATTCGTTGACGGCAATCAGTTTCAAGTTATTCCGAGAAATGAATCTTGGACAGCGAAATTTAGGGTAGACCAACAAGCATCGACTACTATTTATCATCCTCATCCGCATGGTGATACTGCTTCACAGTTCTATTTGGGCTTAGCAGGATTGATTGTAATAGAAGATGAGTTTTCTCAGTCTCTTAATATTCCAAAGGAGTACGGGGTTGACGATATTCCTCTTGTTATACAGGATAAAAGGCTTACTAGAGACCGCAGACTAACTTATAATCCATCTGGTCATGATATCTTCCATAATGGCATTACTGGAAATGTCATTATTACCAATGGCGCTATTAACCCAACTTTAAATGTAACTCGTAAGATAATGAGATTTAGAATTGTAAATGGCTCAAATGCAAGCTTCTTAAGCTATAACTTTAGTGATAAGAGTGATTTTTATGTTATAGCAGGTGATAACTCTTTCCTTGAAAAAAGTGTTAAAGTGAGCAGAATCAACCTTTCTCCTGCCGAACGAGTCGAAATATTAGTAGATTTTTCAAGTTATAAAGAAGGTGACGTTATAACTCTAGATGTAATAAGTAGTGCAAACCTCAGACAAAAAGCACTGACGTTAAACATAGGTGAGATTATAGATAATGAAGCTACAATTCCTGATATCATACTTGCCGATAAAATTATTCCTCCAGATGTAGAAGATATGAAAGTTTCTAAAGTAATCGACTTTGAATCTTTAGGCATGAGAGGACATACAATTAATCGCAGAAGCTATAGTCCAAACAGAGTTGATATTAAAATCGATAATGACTATGAAATATGGGAAATAAATAACGCAGGTGGTATGATGGGAGGGATGTTACATAATTTCCATATACACGGCTATTCATTCAAAATATTAAGCTATGAAGGTGCTAAGCCGGCTTCGGAATTTTCAGGATGGAAAGATACTCTTGCTATATACCCCGGAGATAGTGCAAGAGTACTAATTGACTTTAGTAAAAGAAAAGATGGTATTGCAGGAGTCTATCCTATGCACTGTCACATCCTCGAGCACGAAGAATCTGGTATGATGACTTTATTTGAAGTAGAATCATAGAATATTAAACTCAAGCAATCATTTGATGCATATCAGATGATTGCTAAATGTATGAATGATTTACTATTTATCCTAGTAGAATTCATATAACTAGACCTAATTCATTATTAAGATTTGAAATGAATTTTTTTTAGTTAAACATTAAAAAAACAAAAATAGCAACAAATAAGCTTGACAGCCTTCTGATAGTCAATACATATACTATATTCCCTGTATTTTCTATTATTGTAGCTATAATTAAGAGACTTGACAATTAATAAAATTGTTGTAAATTTAATAATAATAGAGAAGAGAGTTATCATTTTAACTATTTCATTCTATAATTTTATATTAGGTCAGAACATGGAAAAGAAAAGTAATTATCCCAGAGCTTTTTCCCATATAGGAATTACAGTTCCTGATATAAATAAAGCCGTTCAATTTTATGAAGAGGTGATGGGTTGGTACATAATTATGCTGCCTTCTGTGGTGAAAAAAGAAAGAAGTACAGCCATAGGACAGATGTGTATTGATGTTTTTGGAGAAGATTGGGAAACATTTGAGATTGCACATATGTCTACTGCCGATAAGATAGGGGTGGAGCTATTTTCTTTTCCTCAAACAGAAGATAGGTCACCTGATTTTAATCCTTTTCATACGGGATTATTTCATTTTTGTGTACAAGATCCTGACATAGAGAGTCTCACAAAAAAAATAGTAGAGCATGGAGGGAAGCAACGTATGCCTATTAGAACCTACTATCCAAATGAAAAACCGTATAAAATGGTTTATATAGAAGACCCTTTTGGAGTTGTTTTTGAAATATATACACATAGCTATGAGCTAACATATTCTTCTGGAGCTTATCAAGAAAGAACGTTTATGGAAGAGTCTTAATTTATATAAGGCATATTTAGATACACTTGAAATAAATAAAAGTGAAATTATATCTTATATTTAAAGGAAATATATTCTTTTAAATATTACGTTTCAATATTAATTTAATTATGGAGATAATATGATAATTGGGGTGCCAAAGGAAATAAAAAATCATGAATACAGAGTTGGGCTTACACCATCGAGCGCTTATGAGCTTATAAAGTCAGGTCACTCTGTTCTAATAGAAAAAAAATTAGGGAATGGGATAGATCTTTCAGATGATGAATATGTGAAAGTTGGGGCTAAGCTAGTAAATAGCGCCAAAGAGGTATTTGATACAGCACAGATGATAGTTAAAGTAAAAGAGCCTCAAGAGCAAGAATGTAAAATGTTGCAAGAAAGTCAAATATTATTTACTTATCTTCATCTTGCTCCAGACCCACTACAAACTAAATTACTTGTAGAATCAAAGTGCGTTGGAATTGCTTATGAAACTATCACAGATAATAAAGGAGGTTTACCTCTATTAGCACCTATGAGTGAGGTAGCAGGTAGCATGTCTATACAAGCTGGAGCGCAACACCTTGAAAAATCCAATGGTGGTAGAGGGATATTATTGCCCGGTGTACCTGGCATAGAAGCAGGTAAGGTAACAGTAATAGGTGGTGGTGTTTCTGGTATGCATGCAGCCAAGGTAGCCTCTGGAATAGGGGCAGAAGTTACAATTCTAGAAAAATCACTTGATAGAATTCGTTATTTAGATGATATTTTTCAAGGAAAAATTAGAGTACTTCATTCAAATCAGAGTATTTTGGAAAAATATGTCATAGAGTCAGATTTAGTGGTAACTGCTGTTTTAATAGCAGGAGCTGCAGCACCTAAACTTATAAGTAGAGAATTACTAAAGAGAATGAAAAAAGGTTCTGTCATAGTAGATATAGCTATAGATCAAGGAGGATGCTTAGAAACAAGTAAAATAACAACACATGCAAATCCTACTTTTGTTGAAGAAGGCGTTATACACTATTGTGTAGCCAATATGCCCGGGGCTGTGGCTAGATCTAGTAGTTATGCTCTGAATAATGCTACACTACCATTTGCCTTGGATATAGCAAATAAAGGATGGAAAAAAGCATTATTGGAGAATCATCATCTTCTAAATGGACTAAATGTATTAAATGGTAAAATCACTTGTGAACCAGTAGCACAAGCTTTAGGCTACAAATCTTACGATGCTAAAATATCAGTTGAAGAACACGCTGGATAAGTGGCGAAAAAGTTAATTTGTATATCGTATTGATATTTTTTAACTTACTTTAAAACTTTACAAATCGAAAAAGGTGCACTTTTATAAGTGCACCTTTTTACTATTTTATAGACATTGGTATTTATTATACCTCGTTCATTTCTAGAGCCTCAACACACTGCTCAATGAATAAGATAGACATTATTTATTTTGTTTTTTTGTTTTTACAAAACTATAAATAACTTAAGTAAGAATTTACTTAACATAATATACATTTACCATACCTTATTCATGATACAAACAATTATTGTATATAGCATTGCTAAAGCAACAACAGTATCTTGTCTCTACAAAATGCTATTTTGATAATATCCTAAACTATTATAAATTATCATTAAAAATTTCAGTTCTCATCTAATAGTTTTGAGTGAATTATAAACCTATAGCCCTCAGGAATTTCTAAAGAAAAACTGCTACCTCGCCCTTTAGTTATATCGATCGTAATATGAGTATATTTCCAATATTCATATTGATCCTTATGCATGTAAAATTCGATACCTCCGACATAACCTAATGATACATCGTTATTATCTAAGTATATTTCTGAGCGCTTTAATAGCATAGGAGCTGAACCGTCACAACAACCTCCGCTCTGATGAAAAATGAGATCGGGGCCGTGTTTTTTGATAAGCTGTTGTAAAAATTCATTTGCATTATCAGTTATAGAAACTCTATTTTGTACCTTTAATGAATTCATGACTTTAAAGTTATCGAGTCATTAAAAAAAGCCTAATTTATTCTTATCATAGGAAATCAAAATATTTTTGTTTTGTTGGTAATGCGCAAGCATCATTAGGTGAGTTTCACGACCGAATCCTGATTTTTTGTAACCACCAAATGGAGCATGGGCAGGGTATGCATGATAACAGTTTACCCAAACGCGACCTGCTTTTATAGCCCTTGGAACTGTATAAGCCTGATGAGCATCTCTCGTCCAGACACCTGCCCCCAAGCCATACAAGGTCTCATTGGCAATCTCGAGAGCTTCTTCTTCGTCCTTGAAGGTAGTGACGCATACTACAGGACCAAATATCTCTTCTTGAAATATACGCATCTTATTATTACCTTTCAAAATCGTAGGTTCGATGTAATAACCATTTGCTAGCTCATCATCGAACTTCTTAGCATTACCACCGGTCAGAACTTCCGCTCCTTCTTTTTTTCCTATTTCAATATAGGATAATATTTTTTCATATTGATCATTTGAAGCTTGAGCACCTATCATAGTATTCTGGTCATACGGACTACCTTGTACTATAGCTTGTGTTCGTACTATCATTTTTTCAATAAACTCATTGTATATACTTTCTTGAATCAATAAACGAGAAGGACAAGTACATACTTCTCCTTGATTTAAGCCAAAAAAAGTTGCTCCTTCCATACATTTATCGACAAAAGCATCACCTCCCGACATCACACTTTCAAAGAAGATATTAGGAGACTTACCGCCTAGCTCAACAGTTATTGGATTGATATTTTTTGACGCGTATTGCATGATCAATTGTCCAGTAGTAGTCTCTCCAGTAAAGGCAATTTTATTAATTCCAGAATGAGAGGCTAAAGGCTTGCCAGCCTGTGGACCAAATCCATGCACAATATTAATTACTCCATTTGGAAATAAATTTCCTATTTTTTCCGCAAATAAAGTAGCAGTACAGGGAGTTTGCTCTGCAGGTTTTAGTACTACACAATTGCCGGCTGCAAGAGCAGGAGCTAATTTCCAACTTAACATCAATAAAGGAAAATTCCACGGAATAATTTGCCCTACAACTCCTAAAGGTTCTTTTATTACTAAAGATAATGTATTAGCATCTAATTCAGTTGCTGAACCTTCTTGAGCTCTAATTACAGAAGCAAAATATCTCCAATGATCTATCGCTAACGGAATATCAGCTGCTAAAGTTTCACGAATTGGTTTACCATTATCACAAGTCTCCATTATTGCAAACTCTTCTAAGTTTTCTTGTAATATGTCTGCCACTTTATTAAGTAAAGCAGATCTTTCAGTTACAGAAGTTTTACCCCAAGCGTCTTTTACTTTATTAGCTGCTTCGACTGCTAAATCTATATCTTCAGCTTCAGAGCTAGGATACTTTGCTATAAAACTACCGTCTACAGGTGAAAAATTTTCAAAGTACTGGTCACTCACAGGCGCAGTGAATTGACCGTTTATAAAATTCTCATATCGATCTTTGAATGAAAGTTTTACGTATGCCATTATTTTCCTCCTATTGATTATTTAAGGTAAAAAAATAATCATAATTAAGCGTAAATTAAACTTATATATTTTAAAATGCAAATATTATGATAAATATTATTATACTTTTTAATTTATAATATTCAAAATATTTTCTAGTAATTTAGTGTTGACTGAGATTGACGTTATTGGGTATACCTTAACTGTTATAGTAATATTTGAAAAGACAAGATGGTTTATGGTTATCGTCGGTTAGGGAAACTATTACTTCAAAGATGAGTCTGTAATAAGAAAAAACTCATCTTCTAAAACTTAACAGCAAGAACTATTAAAGATATATGAAAGTAATTTATATTTTATTATATTTATAAAAATTTTAAATTTAATAATAAAATATATAATTTATATGTTACTTTATATTACTTTAATTATGATTAAAGTTTTAAGAATCTATCATTTGTACAAAATGTTCTGATAGCTTTTGTATAAAAGTTAAGATAGTTCCTATCAAAATTAATAACCTATTGCATATAAATTATTAGCTAGATAAAAATATATTTAACAATGTCAGAAAATAAAAAAAATACCATTATAAGCTTTAAGGACGTAAATAAAACATACGATGGTAAATCCTTAATAGTTAAGGACTTAAATTTAGACATAATTGAAGGTGAGTTTCTGACTCTTCTTGGCCCTTCTGGATCTGGAAAAACGACTTGTTTGATGATGCTTGCAGGATTTGAATACCCTTCATCTGGACAGATATGGCTTAGAGATAAATTATTAAGTAACATGGCTGCGCACAAAAGAAATATAGGCATGGTATTTCAAAACTATGCATTATTTCCTCATATGAGCGTTGCACAAAATATAGGTTATTCGCTCAAAGTAAGAAAATTGGCAAAAAATATTATAAAAGAAAAGGTAAGCAAAGCATTGAATATGATAAGAATGGATGAATATGCTAACAGATATCCAGCACAGTTATCAGGAGGACAGCAACAAAGGGTTGCATTGGCAAGAGCTTTAGTTTTTGAACCAAAATTAATTTTAATGGATGAGCCATTAGGGGCTTTAGATAAGCAACTTAGAGAGCATATGCAAATTGAATTAAAATCTATTCATCAAGACTTGGGTCTTACTTTTATATACGTAACTCATGACCAAAGCGAAGCTCTCACTATGTCAGATAGAATCGCTATTTTTAATGACGGTAAAATCCAACAAATAGACAAAGCAAACAACCTATATGAATTCCCTAAAAATATATTTGTAGCGAATTTCATAGGTGATAACAACCAATTTACCGGAGAAATAACAAAAGTAGAAGATAAGCTATCAGAGATTAAATTATATGGTAGTACTGAGAAAATAAAAGGTATAAATATCTCTAATAAGAACGTGGGAGAAAAAACCATAGCTTGCATAAGACCAGAGAGGATAAAAATAAATAAATCCTCTGAAAATAAAGAGGATTTAAATTTAATAAAGGCAACCATAAAAGATATCATTTACTTAGGCGATCATGTAAGAGTAATATGTGCTGTCAATCAACAATATGATATATCAGTTAAAGTTAGCTTGGATAAGTACAATATTAAGAACCATTACGTAGGAGAAGAAATTACTACAAGCTTTATATTTTCTAATTTAAGGATTTTTTAACTTTGTATTTAATCAATAGGAGACATATATGAAAGATAAAATAGCTAAATATGTAAAAATAGCACCTTTAGTTGTTGGCTCAGCTTTAATCGTACAAATGAACGCAAATGCTGACGAGCTCACTATTATCAATTATGGAGGTGCGAATGCAGAAGCTCAGCAAAAAGCTTTTATAAGAACATATATCGAACAAACAGGAATTGAATTAAATATACTAGAATACAGTGGAGAACAGGCGAAAGTCAGAGCAATGGTTGATACAGGTAGGATTACTTGGGATGTAGTAGAAGTAGAATCGGCTGATATAGCTCGAGGCTGTGATGAAGGCCTATATGAAGAAATAGACTGGAGTGCAATAGAAAATAGAGATAAACTTATTCCTGATGCTATCAAAGACTGTGGAGTAGGAATTTTTGTTTGGTCTACTGTTTTTGCATATAATGGCGACCTAGTCAAAGAAGCTCCTCAAAATTGGGCTGATTTCTGGGATGTAGAGAAAATACCAGGTAAAAGAGGAATGCGTAAAGATCCACGTAATAATCTAGAGTTCGCTTTAATTGCAGATGGAGTTGATATAAATGACGTATATGAAGTATTATCTACCAGAGAAGGACAGGATCGTGCATTTAAAAAGCTAGATGAACTAAAAGATCATATCCAATGGTGGGATGCTGGAGCACAAGCGCCACAATTTTTAGTAGCAGGAGATGTTGTAATGAGCACGGCTTTTAATGGTCGTTTAGATACTGCTATTAGAGAAGGAAAAAATATAAGCATCGTTTGGGCAGGAAGTATATATGCGCTAGACTATTGGGTTATGCCTAGAGGAATTAGCGAAGAGAAGAAAAAACTTGCTCAAGAATTTATGGCGTTTACTGTATCTAAGTTATCTCAAATAGAATACGCAAAAAATATAAGCTATGGTCCAGTTAATATGGATGCAATACAAGAGATAGACCCCAAAATAAAAGAAAATTTACCTACTTCAGATGAAAATATTAAAGATGCTACCTTACAGGATGTGAATTTTTGGGCAAATCACGGTGAAGAATTAAGTCAAAGATTCGCTGTATGGGCCGCCAGATAAACTTTTCACATAATTTATAAGAAAAGTGTTTTTATAAACTACTTTTCTTATAAAGTTTAATAGCTCAAAACATATTAACATAGTCATGCAAGAGAATAATTTACAATATGCTATTCATAAGAGAACCAGTTTACCCCCAAAAAGCAGGAAAGAGATATTATCAGGTTTAAGAAAAAAGAAGTTTCGTAAGAATTTTTTTGCATTAAGTTTGGTAGCTCCTTTATTTCTACTTTTGTTGTTGGTATTTATAGTGCCTATTTTTAGCTTACTTATAAAAGCAGTTGATAGCCCAGAAGTACTTGAAAGCTTGCCGCGCACAATTGAACAAATTGGAAAATCCAATTGGCAAGGTGATGATTTACCTGATGACAGTATTTATAAAGCCTTAGTAGAAGATTTAATATATCTAGAAAATAGCCAAGACCCAAATGACGTTGGCAAAATAGGACGTTTAGCAAAAAGATTGAACCATGAAATAGCTGGATTTCGTAGTCTAATAATTAAAACATCAAGGAGATTAAATCAAGATACAGCATTAGATAATTCTAAAGAGCTACTAATATCAATTGATAGTCGCTGGTCGGAGAATAGATATTGGAGAGTTATAGAGCGCAATAGCAACAGATACACTTTATTTTATGCGCTTGCCTCATTAGACCTAACGTACAATGAGTACAATGAAATTGTATCAGTAGATCAAGAAAAAGCTACTTTTATTAACATATTTATTCGTACAATAGTTACTGGAATAGCTATAACTCTCAGTACACTTGTTCTCGCATTTCCTTTAGCGTACTGGATGAGTCATTTAAGCACATCTAAAGTGAATATAGTTATGATTTTTATTCTAGGTCCATTTTGGATTTCGGTTTTAGTTAGGATAACTTCATGGATAGTTATATTACAAAATCAAGGTATAGCTAATAAATCACTGATATGGTTTGGAGTTATAGACGAGCCTCTAGAGTTAATATTTAATAAAATAGGAGTTTTTATTTCTATGACTCATATTTTATTGCCATTTATGATATTACCTATATACAATGTAATGCAAGCTATATCAAAAAACTATCAGAAAGCTGCTATTTCTCTCGGCTCTCATCCTTTTGGGGCATTTTGGAAAGTTTTTGTTCCTCAAACTTATCCCGGCATAGGCGCTGGATGCGTTATGGTATTTATAGTATCTATAGGATATTATATAACTCCGGCTTTATTAGGAGGAGCTAGAGATCAGATGATCAGCTACTATATAGCATACTTTACTAATACAGTTTTAAATTGGGGTATGGCATCTGCTTTAGGTAGTTTATTATTAATAACAACTATAGCTCTATATATTTTTTATGATAAGTTCTTAAATAATACTCAACGCAATAATACTTAAATATTTAAAAATTATGATACAAAAAATAAAAAGCTTTTTCCTGCAAAGTAATAATCCAAGCTCATTTATAGAAAAAATTTGGCACCATCTACATCGTATAATAAGCATAGGAGTTTTATTTTTCCTATCTCTACCATTAATTGTAATTATACCTTTGTCATTTACTGAAAGTAACTTCTTGTCATATCCTATAGAACAATATTCATTTAAATGGTATATAGAGCTATTTAACTCTCCACAGTGGGGTAAATCTATATTGAATAGCTTTATTATAGGAGCTGTCTCTACAATATTTGCTATGATATTAGGCACACTTGCAGCAATTGGATTAAATCAAACTAATTTTTATGGCAAGAAACTATTAATATCAATACTTATGATGCCTATGATCGTACCCTTAGTTGTAATAGGTCTTGGCTTGTATTTATTCTTTTCGCCTATTGGTTTGACTGAAACATATACAGGTATGATAATAGCTCATATAATCTTAGGCTCACCTTTTGTACTTACAAGTGTAACCGCTTCATTGCAAGTTTTTGATGAAAATTTGGTTCGCGCTAGCCTTAATTTAGGAGCAGGGCACTTAAAAACTTTTTGGAGCATAAAACTCCCTCTAATTATACACGGGGTCATAGCAGGAGCTTTATTTGCATTTGCCACTTCTTTTGATGAAGTGGTTATAGCGCTATTTTTGGCTGGAGTGGATCAAGTCACCCTGCCGCGACAAATGTTTACAGGCATAAGAGACAGCATAACACCTGTCATAGCAGCAATAGCTACTCTTATTATGATATTCTCTACTCTATGGATACTTTGTATAGAATTACTTAGACGCAAATTCTCATATAAGTAATATAATGAAAATTTTAAACACCTTGTAGGCCATCTCTACAAAGATGAAATTATTGAACGGGCAATTAAGAAATTAAGTTTTTAGTTAAGCTAGAGTTTTTGGAACAATAAAGATAATCTATTGTATAATAGCCTAGTTAAGTTATTTAAGTCTAAAGTATACCGGTGTAGTGCATTTCATATTAGTTATTAGTATTGTACAGTAGTATTTTTATAGATAGGTAAATTTAAGATTCTGTACTGTCTGTCATTTCTGTGCAGGGTAGGAATTTACTTTTATTCATCCCAATAGAAGTAAGTGATGTTGCGTGAAAATTGAAAAGCATTCTTTCATAACTTGTTAGATAGATAAAAGCTCAAGTTAGGTTGCCCTTATTTGGTTACTGTTATTTGATAGTCCATTCAATATTTTTCACTAATCATATATAATTATATTATGAAAAAAATAGTTTTAAGTTACATATTTTCGTTTTTATTTATTTCAGCAAATGGCATTGCCTCTGAAGATATAACACCAATAGAAGTTCTAAATAGGTCTTATGATAATCAGTTAGGTAAAAACAGCATATCTGAGCTAAAGATGACAATAGTTCGCCCACAGTGGCAAAGAGAGCTGACGTTAAAAAGCTGGTCTTATGGTAGAGATTATTATCTTATATATATATTATCTCCAGCTAGGGACAAAGGGCAAGTATTTCTAAAAAGAGAAAACAATTTATGGAACTGGATTCCTAATATCAATCGATCTATCAAGATTCCATCTTCTATGATGTCAGGTTCATGGATGGGTTCTGACTTTTCCAATAATGATTTAGTGCGTGAGCGTACTTACGTCAATGATTATAATTCTAAGTTTCTAGATGATGAGACTAAACAAGGTTTTGATAGCTATAAGATAGAATTAATAGCTAAGGAGACAGCTCCTGTTATATGGTCTAAGATTGAAGTTTGGGTAGATAAAGAACACTTCAATGTTGTTCAAGCTGATTTTTTTAATGAGGATAACGAAGTAATTAGTCGTCAAGAAATGAGTGATTTTAAGTATTTTTCTGATAGTTTTTTGCCTGGCATTGTGACGATAACACCACTGAAAGACGAAGGGCACAGTACTGTGATAGAGACTATAAATATAGAGTTTGATTTAGATGATATAGATGAAGAGATGTTCTCAATACAAAGAATGAAGAACATAAGACCATAGAGTTATTAATGAAGATAGTTTTATAAAAAATAAGTAAATAAAAAATGAATAGTATAGTGCTCATAGCTTGGCGTAATTTATGGCGTAATAAGAGAAGAAGCTGGACTACAATGGCATCTGTTATTTTAGCCGTAATATTAGCATTAATTTATTATTCGCTTAAACAAGGGCCTATAAATTTACTTATTGATAACACAATAAATAGAATAGGACATATAACAGTTGCTAAATCTGGCTATCATGATAACCAGTCGATAAATAGCAGTATTCCTGTATCAAAAGAGCTTTTAGATACGATATATACCGAAAACTCTATAGAAAATATCGTAACTAAATTACAAAACTATTTATTGTTATCAACAGGGGAGCGCACTAAAATCTCTTTTATAAATGGAGTCAATCCAACCGATGAAGACAATCAAACCGTTCTAAGCGAAAAAGTTATTTGTGGTGCTTATTTTACGAGTGAATCCGATATTGGCATTCTTATTGCTGAAGACTTAGCACAGTATTTACGAATAGATAGAGTCTCTTGTGAAGGAGAAGTTGTTCTGTATGGCTCGGGTTATCAAGGTATATCTGTCGCACTGACACTACCAATAAGAGGAATTGTAAAAATGCCGTCTCCTGAAGAAAATAAAATCTCCTCTTATATCACACTTACAAATGCACAGGAAATATTTTCTCCTTATGTACCAAATTTAGCCAGCACTTTATCGGTTTATATTGAAGATGATTCTCAAATAGATATAGTTCAAAGAGGTATTATTGCCCAGTTATCAGATCAATATGAAGCTCTAAAGTGGAATCAAGTAAATGAGGAGTTGGAACAGCAGATATTAGCGGAGCAAGTTGCGTATATTGTTATAGTTAGCATTATATATCTAATTGTTGGTTTAGGGATGTTCGGCTCTGTTTTGATGAATATCTTAGAGAGGCGTAAGGAGATAGTTATCATGCATTCACTTGGAATGTCACGCTCTAATATCTTTGCTTCTTTGATGGCTGAGAGTATATTTTCTGGCTTAGTTGGCGTATCTATTGGTATGTTTATTTCTTTTATTTTTTTAGGTTACTTTTATCTAAATCCCATACCTTTATCCGATGGTTTAGCGCTAGTTATGGAAAGCTATAATTTAGAGCCATTTTTATTTTTTGAGCTAAATCCATATATGTTTATAAAAGAAGCACTAACGGTATTTTCAATATCAGTAGTTATATCCATATATCCAATTTGGTATGCTTCTAAATTTAATTATTCAAATACATTTCATTAACTTATGAAGACTAAGGTTTTTATATAACTAGAGACATGATTATAGTAAAAGTTGCGTGGCGGAATATATGGCGTAATAAAACCAGAAGTATATTGATTCTTGTATCGCTTGTTATCGGAGTGTCATTTTCTGTTTTTTTTGAAGGAATGATGAGAGCTTTAATGCTTCAGAGAGTTACTAAAAGCATCGAAAATGATATTTCTCACATTCAAATACACAACAAAAACTTCTTAGAAGAAGATGATATATCGTATAGCATAGAAAATATAAACACAATTGAGTTTTTTTTAGAAAACTCTCCTGATATATCAACATACTCTTCAAGAATAAAAATCAGTGGCATCATATCATCTACTGATTCAAGTTCTGGTGTAGTAGCTTATGGGATTGACGCGAAACAGGAAAGCCAACTAACAGGGATAAAAAATATGCTGATATTAGGAAATTATCTTGATAATCAAGGAGTTATTCCTATACTAGTTGGCAAAAAGCTTTCTGAAAATCTAAATGTAAAATTAAACTCAAGAGTGGTACTGGGAGTAGTCAAAGCAGATGGTAGTGTCGCCTATGGAGCATTCAAAGTCTATGGTATATTTAATAATCAAGAGTTATTCGATGCTACACACGTATTTATAAAACAAAGCGATATGCTAGATCTACTAGAAACTACTAGAGAAGAGTCAATTTCTGAAATAGCACTTAAAACCAATACAAGCTATAGCAATGAAAATATACAAATAATACAACAGAAATTACAAGATGAGCTTTCATCATATGATAGCGATATAATAGTGAGAAGTTGGGATGTTATTAGCCCATTATTAAAGACTAATTTTGACTTTTCAAACCTTATGGGCATCATCTTTGCTTGGGTTATATTGATAGGAGTAATATTTGGAATTCTCAATACTATGATGATTTCAGTTATGGAAAGAACTAAAGAGATTGGCATGCTTATGTCTATAGGGATGACTAGTCTCAATGTTTTCAAAATGATAATGCTTGAGAGTATATTCTTATCTTTGACTGGTGGATTGATTGGTATTGTTATAGGTTGGATCCTTATAATTATCAGTGCTAATGGTATAAACCTAGAGCCAATAGCAAGTGGAATGACGGCTGTGGGTTATGATTATATTATTTATCCAGAATTATCGTTTAATTTTTTAATAAATATAGCTTTTACGGTAATAGTTATGGCTATTTTAGCAGCTATATTACCAGCTAAAAGGGCTATAAACTTTAGTCCTGCAGAAGCAATGAGATTGTAAGCTTATGATTATAGAGATAAAAAATTTAACTAAAATATATACGAGCGCAGTGGCTGTTAAGGCTTTGGATAACTTAAGTTTGAGCTTTGATAGAGGTGAATTTACTGCTATAGTTGGACCTTCTGGCTGTGGTAAAACAACCTTGCTCAATGCAATAGGAGGACTTGATAAAGTATCTTCTGGAAGTATAAAGATAGATAATATGGAAATAACTTCTATGTCGTCTAAAAAGGTAACTGAATTTAGACTACATAATATAGGCTTTGTCTTTCAAAGTTACAATCTAATCCCTGTACTTACTGTAGCTGAAAATATTGGTTTTATTATGGAGCTACAAAATATGTTGAAAGAGCAAATAGAAAAGAGGGCTCAAGAGCTATTAGATAAGTTTGGAATTGGTGATAAATTTGACATAATGCCATCACTTCTCTCTGGCGGACAGCAACAAAGAGTTGCTGTAGCAAGAGCTTTAGCATCTAAACCTAAGTTTATTTTGGCAGACGAACCAACTGCTAATCTAGATTCTAAATCAACCGATACTTTACTTGACTTTATGGCAGAAATGAGCGAAGAAGAAAATATTACCATGATATTTTCTACTCATGATAAAAGAGTGATAGATCGAGCAAAAAGGGTAGTGACGCTCACTGACGGTAAGGTAAGCAATGATTCTTAGCTTTTTAAGAAATTAACAAACGGCTATCATATGGGTTGGCAACATAATAGATGGTATAAATTATTATCACTTACACTGTTGTTAGTAAGCATCTCTATTAGCAAAAGATCCATTTCTAATTCTATTGATTATTCAGGATATATAGGATATATTCCCACTCTTTGGATTAATGCAGATGACGCTGTTCCGGGAATAGACTCTAGAACCTTAAATACCCATCAGATTAATAATAGAGTTAATTTATACGGCTATTATGATGAACTTACTATGGAAGTAGGCATGAGAAATATAGCTAATTACGGTTCTCAAAATAGAGAGTTTAATGATTTGCTTGAAAGTAATGTTGTAGAATCCAATCAATTCGTTATAGATGATCCAGGATATTTAGATTTGACATGGGTTTGGCATAGCAATAATGATGGCTATACCATTACTACCTTTGATAGACTATCAGGTAAGGTCACATTAGATAAACTAGAAGCAAGTATTGGTAGGCAAAGAATAAACTGGGGAATTAACGGGATATGGGAGCCAAATGATATTTTCAATACATTCTCATATTTAGATGTATATTATCCAGAGCGACCTGGCGCTGACTCGATTAGAGTCTTGTATTATTTAGGTCCTACTTCAAATATTGATATTGCTTATAAAGTAGATAGTGGGGATAAAGCCACAGCTGGAGGCTTGTATAAAACTTTAATTGGAAATTATGATATACAGTTTATGGTAGGCTCTCTAAATGGTAACTACCACACTTTAGGGGGTGGTTTCTCTGGAGAGATTGTGGATTTCGGATTTGTAGGTGAGTTTAGTTATTATAATCCCATAGATTCGTCAGATATAGACACGCCAAAAGAAGTATTCTTAGGTTCTGCTGGATTTAACTACTTTTTCTATAACGAAGTTTATTGGCAGGGAAGTATTCTATATAACTCTTCTGGCTCTACCGCAGAGTATACTATAAGTGATACTTCAATCTTACCGGGAAGTAATCCTAGCTCCGCCTTAGATTACACTAACTCACGGATGCAGCTTTTTACGTCTATTTCTTCACAAATCAACCCTTTAACAAATATAGATATCTCTACTATCATAAACCCATATGATAAAAGCTTCTATCTAGCTCCATCGACTACTTATTCGTTATCGGATAATTGGGATTTATATATCATAGCTCAAACATTTTGGGGCGATAAAAATACTGAGTTTGGCGAACTAGGACAAATATTTTCTCTTAATACACAATACAATTTTTAAAAAAAATTTAGATCAAACGATTTATAGCTGCACATATCTGGTTAACTTTAAGATACGACACTATAAAATCATTTATTGCTTTATTCGCATTAACTATAGCAAGAAGCTTGAATATCACACTACAAAGGACTATCTTGCTGTAAGCTATATATGTACTGATACAAGCCTTTTTGAGATATTAACTCTTCATGGGAGCCTTTTTGTGACAATTTTCCATGCTCTAAAACTATTATTTCATCGCATTTTTCTAAAGTAGCTATCTTATGGGATATGATAATATTCGTTTTATATTTTCGGTGATTAAGTAGCCTTGATAGTATAGACTTTTCTGTTCTAGAGTCCAAAGATGAGAAAGAGTCATCTAGAATTAGAATCTTGGGGTTTACCAATAAACCTCTTGCCAAAGCCAGTCTTTGCTTTTGACCTCCAGAGAGAGCTGTGCCTTTTTCTCCTATTCTTGTTTCCATTGCATTTGGAAACATGGGTAAATCTTGAGCAATCGCGGATGTCAGTGATACATTGCGTATTTGTTCCTCACTTGCATCATCTACACCAAACTTAAGGTTATTTATTATGGTATCTGAAAATAAAAAGGGTAGCTGATTTACCAGTATGACATTAATTCTAAGAGTATCTAAGTCAAATCTATTAATATCTACTCCATCTATAAAGATACTTTTCTCTGGAGTATTTATAGCTCTTACCAATAAGTTTACTAAGGTGGTTTTCCCAGAGCCAACCTTGCCTAGTATACCTATATTTTTCCCTATAGGAACGTCTAAGCTAATGTCATTTAAAACAAGAATTTGTTCTTTATCTTTAGCAGAATCATTTTTATTATATGCAAAAGATAAGTTTCTTATAGATATATCGCCTTTATTTATAATTTTTATAGGATTTTCATCTTCTTTTATTTCACTTTGTTTATCTAATATTTCATTTATACGATCTAAAGACGCAGCTCCTTTTTGCAGAAGATTAATGGTCATATTTGCATTCATAACAGGAAAAGTTAATAGCGAAATATATATGAAAATAGCAGATATATCTCCTGGAGTGAGAGAACCTTCAATTATTCCTTGACCTGCTAAGAGTAAGACAATTAAAGTTGTACATCCTATTATAAATGTGCCCAGTGGAGTCATCATCCCCCATATTCTAACTAGTTTTAAGTTATTATCCATATAACCTTGTATTGCATGCTGAAAATGAGAATGCATATAATTTTCTAGACTAAAGGATTTTATTACTCTTATTCCTGAGAATATCTCTTGTGACTCGCTACATATGCGAGAATAAGATTTTTGAATAATCCTAAATCTCTTACGTACCCATGGTCCTAACATCAGCAATATCCCTCCCATCATAAACATAGGAGTCATCCAAACATATGAACCAGGATATTGCCATATAAGAATTCCTACAACAAATACACCACTGAAAATAGCGTCTATAAATAAAGTAAAGCCCCATCCTAATGATAGTTTTACAAAATCAACGTCTTGGTTAACCCTTGCCATAACATCACCAACCTTATAGGTATTGTAAAAATTTTTATCTAAGGTCAAAATGTGTTCAAAAAGTTTATCTCTAAGCTCAGCTGCCACTCTATTAGCTGACCTTATAATAAAGTTACGCCAGGTAAAACGTGATACGAATATAAATAAAGCGACTCCTACTACTAACAAAGATGTCTGCATCAATTCTATATAACTAAAGTCACCTTGATAAATTTGATCAACTCCTCTTTTTATAAACTGAGGATTAATCATTTGGGCAGATATAGTAACCAATAGTGTCAATGCGCCTATAAGATATGCTATGTAATGCTTTGACATCATTGGCAATATCACTTTATATTGCTTCCAAATAGATTTTGATGTATTCATTTTTTTGTTTAGTTTATCTCTGATGTGTTCACAGTCTAAAGGTAGTTAGGGTATATACTTACTTTATATTACTTATATTATTAATTTTTTCGCAAATACAAAAAAATAAGCATTTTTATCGTCTGTTTGATAATGATAAGTCTTTTTATCAGGCAGATTGTATTTTATATGATTCTTAGGGTTAAGTCTAAGAGACTATAATAAAATCATATGACTTAAAAGTCAAATACTCAACATAATGGAATTTTTAAACTACTCAATAATCCTTACAAATATAAAAAATACAAAATAAGCTAATTTTATAATTATCTAATTTATCTGAAAAACTTTTATATACTTGTCTATATAAAAGTTTTTATTTTTGGACTTATATTGCATGATATAACGTGGGTGTTCTAAGGGGATGATTTGCTTGAATAAGCCATTTAGTTTTTCATTAAAAATTTGTAGGTGTTTATAATTTTTTCCTGT
Source organism: Gammaproteobacteria bacterium Psp_hYS2021 (assembly GCA_963455285.1). Classification (GTDB taxonomy): domain Bacteria; phylum Pseudomonadota; class Gammaproteobacteria. Next base: position 466,506 of record OY734021.1, on the reverse strand, counting down.
TCCTAAACAAAAACAAACATTTTTGCCGTGCTCTAGCTCTAAAATTTGTGCATGTTTTAATATAGAATCCATTATAAATGGCTCTACTGATTTTAATAGTTTACTACTATCATAATAGTTATAATTTATATCCTTATTGTTCTTCGTTATAGTATATCCCAAAGGTGATGGGGAATTAATATAAAAGTTCTCATAGAACTTTTCTACTCCTCCATAGGCATCAATCATATCATATACAAAGACCGAAGATACCTCATACGATTTGAGATTTTTGATTTCCAAACCACAATTTTCCATAAGCCTCTTAGTATCTGTGAATGGAACTCCTGTAATACCAGCACCGTGTCTGCCTGGGTTAATTCCTAATATTAGCTTGCGTTTTTTATTATCATTATAGTATTTTTGATAAAACATTGATGAAACCCTAAAAGCATTGGGATTGCTTACAAAAGGATTCATTATTTTGATTCCATTTGGTAGATCTGATAAGAAAACTAGATTTCTATTAAAATTGATGATTTTTTCTGCAAGCGTTTCCATTAGACTTTATAGATTATAAATATTAGTTAATTTTCCATTTATCAAGTATAAGTAATGACTCATCTGTAAAAATGTCGGAAGTATTTATTCCATGACTTTGCTTTTTAGGCAAGATATAAGAAAATTCTTTATAAGTATTCAAAGTGATAGGGCTTTCATAGCTAGAGCTCAATATGACATCTATCTGATTATTATTAAGAGCTTTATTTCTGAGTTTCTCTGCCAGAATTAAGGTGCTTAGAATAGAGCCCATAAGCATAGGCTTGATTATTATAGAGCTCAGGCCTTTAAGCATAAAAAAACTATCAAATACATTTTGATAGTTATCATTTGTCATTACTCTTAGTGACTCATCCAAAGCATAATGACATCCTGTTTTATGATGAAATCTTTCATAATCTTCAAGAGGACTTTCTAAAGGTAGTGGATCTTCTATCCATTCAATTAGCTTTTTTGCTTGCGTATTTAGCTTAGATGTAAAATTAACTGTATTATAGTAACTCCATCTAGCGTTTATATCCAATCTTATTGTGCTTTTGTTAGAAAATTTAGCATTAAAATTTGCTATAGACTTAGCTAGATTATTAATAGCGCTTATTTCTTCATCTATATCAGAACAAATGCCAACTTTTATTTTATAGTTATCTGCTATACTATTGTCAATTACGCTATTGTTAGCTATGTTATCGTCAATATTATTGCGCTGCTCTATGTCAGTAATCAATATATATATATCATCTATAGACCTTATCAGTTTACTCGTAGGTAAATTATCATGTGGTTTAAGAGCTAATATATCACAGATATTTTTATTATGATAAATACATATCCAATTCAATATAGATAACTCTAAGGCGAGCTTGGCAGAGGCAGGCATATTATCCAAACTACCATCATCTATACTCAGCATTTTTAGGAGCGATTCTGGCGATAAATTAGCAACGCTTTGTTTTAATATATATCTAATAGTAGAGGCATTATAATTTATCCATTTACTCAAGATATTTTTTGAGTCACTCAAGCTCTCTTGGCTAAAGTCACTCAAAGGAGCTATTTCTCCCACACCTATAGTATTTTCATACTCTATAACAAAAAGAATTATCTCTCTTTGTATAAACTTAGTGCTCTTAGATAGTATTGGCTTTTTTAATTGTAAAGTGATTGGGATAAATTTAGTTTCTAACACAAAAAGATAATAAATTCTGATAAGAGTATTTTATTAATGTTTAAGTTAATAAACTATTTTTGTATGTGTTAGCTTCCCAAGCTACAAATAATTTAGAGCTTGAATTAAGTCATCTGCCAAGTCATCCCCATCTTCTAGCCCTGGAGAGATTCTAACTAATGTTTTAGTAATGCCTGCTTTTTTTCTATCTTCTTCAGAAATTGTAACATGAGTCATAGTGTATGGTATGGTTATAATGCTTTCAACACCACCTAGTGATTCAGCAAGCTCAAATAACTTTATATTCCCTACAAGTTTTGCTATATCATCTTCTGTGCCATCTAGATCAAAGCTTAGCATAGCTCCAAAGCCCTTTTGTTGTCTTTTAGCAAGCTGGTGGTGTGGGTGATTCACATCCCCTTCCCAATGTACTTTTTTTATTTTAGGGTGATCTTTTATAGCTGAAAATATCTTTTGCGCATTTTCTCTGTGCTTATTCATCCTCAATTCGAAGCTTCTTAAGCCTCTGAGAACCATATAACAATCAAAAGGAGCAGCAGGTGTTCCGATATTATTACACCAAAATTTTATTAACTCTGCATGTTTTTGCGTTTTTGCTATAACAGCGCCGGAGACACTATCCCCATGTCCATTCAAATACTTGGTAAGTGAATGCATGACAATATCAGCTCCTAAGGCTAAGGGTTGTTGTAGCATCGGTGTAAGAAAGGTATTATCTGCAACAACCAAAGCACCAAGCGATTTTGCACAATATGATAGCTCTGATATATCTGTAAGCTCTATCAGTGGATTACTTGGCGTTTCTATCCATAGCATCTGTGGCTTGTATTTAAATATAGCCTTCTTTGTGGCTTCAGTATCACACTGATTGAGAGCTATGACATTAAATAAACCTTTATCACGCAAGCTAAAAAATAGCCTCAAAGTGCCTCCATAACAATTATCAGATATAATTATAGTATCTCCTTGCTTTAAGAATGTCATAAGCACTAAAGTAATAGCAGACATTCCTGTTGACGTAATCTCTCCTCCTACTCCTCCTTCTAAGACGCTTAAGGCTTCTACAAGCAGAGCTCTATTGGGGTTACCACTTCTAGAATAATCATAAGTATTGGGCGTTTTTGCATCTTGAAAACCATAGTTTGAGCTTAAGTATAAAGGAGGCAATATAGACGAAAAGTCTTTATTTTTATTTATACCTGTTTTTATTAGTTTAGTTGTCTTTTTCATTGCTTTATATAGATATAAGTTTATTTACACAAAGATTGGTTTATACAATTAAGTAATAAAAAAATAAATAAAGATGGAATGACTTTATTCCACAGTCACAGACTTAGCTAAGTTGCGTGGTTTATCTACATTATTACCAAGCTTCTTAGCAACATAATAAGCAAAAATTTGTAATGGAATATTGGCTAATATAGAAATAAAACTAGTATTAATTTTTGGAATATAAATAACATCATCTACTACTTTAGATATGTCTTCATTATCCTTCGTTGTCAAAATTAAAACCTTAGCGCCTCTTGCTATGCACTCTCTTATATTATTTATTGTTTTATCGAATAAATTATTTTGTGTAGATATAGCAATTATAAGAGATGCTTCTTCCAATAATGCAATTGGACCATGTTTTAGTTCACCTGCTGCATATGGCTCTGAGTGAACATAAGCAATTTCTTTAAGCTTCAATGAGCCTTCCATAGCTATAAGATAATCTAATCCTCTTCCTATGTAAAAGGTGTTTTTTACATTTACATATTTTGCAGATAATTTTTCAATCAAACTTGTTTTGTCTAATACTTCAGATATCAATGATGGGAGTAATAGCAGATCCTTTTTTATCTCTTGATATTCATCATGGCTTATTTTTTCTGTGATAATACCTATATGTAAAACCAACAAATACATAGCCGCTACCTGTGCAGAGAAAGCTTTAGTACTAGCGACCGATATTTCCGGTCCGGCGGAAGTATATATTACTTCATCTGATAGCCTATCTATAGTGCTACCAACTACATTTACAACAGAGATTACCCTCGCACCTTTTTGTTTTGCAAGCTTTATTGATGATATAGTATCTATAGTTTCTCCTGATTGGGAAATAGCTATAAATATAGTATTTTCATCCAAAATAGGATTTTTATAGCGAAATTCACTTGCCACATCCGCAATAACATTGATTCTTAACTTACTTTCGATTAAATGCTTAGCAATCAGTCCTGCATAGTATGCAGTGCCACAGCCAGTAATATAAATTTGTTTGACTTTTGCAAACTCTTCTTTGGTCAATATTATATCAAGATGCACGTGATCGTCTTTTAATTTATGCAAAAAAGTATCTTTGACTATTTTTGGTTGCTCATATATTTCTTTGAGCATAAAGTGTTCAAATCCTCCTTTTTCAGCAGACTCAACGTTCCAGTTAATAGTTTCTAATTCTTTGTTAGAGCAGTTTTTCAGTTTATCAAAAAAGCTTATGGAGTCTTTTGTCACTTGTACAATATCAAAGTCATCAAGATAATAGACGTCTTTTGTATGTTTTAGTATAGCCGTTACATCTGATGTTATAAAATTCTCATTAGTACCTTTTCCCACTATAACAGGGCACTCATTCGATATCGCGAAAATCCTATCTGTATGATATTTAGATAATACAACTATCGCATAAGAGCCTGCTAATTCTTTTATAAGTTGACTCAATACTTCCAATATATCTTTGGTATTTTTATATTTCTCTTCTATTAGATGAGCTATTACTTCACTATCTGTATCTGATGTAAATGTATACCCGAGTTTAATAAGTTTATCTTTTATGGGTGAATAATTTTCTATTATGCCATTATGGATAATAGAAAAATTACCATTATGGCTTATAAAGGGGTGTGCATTTCTATCTGAAGGCTCTCCATGGGTCGCCCAGCGCGTGTGTCCTATCCCTATATTTCCGGGGATATCTTTATTTAGTAGTTTATCTTTTAGTAGACTATTTAGCTTACCTTTTCTTTTTGAAAGGTATATACCAGAATCGTTTAGTATAGCTATCCCAGTTGAATCATAACCTCTATATTCTAGCTTACTTAGTCCGTTTATAATAATATCTTGCGCTTTTTTTTCTCCTACGTACCCAATTATTCCACACATAAATACTTACCCATCAATTAAATTTATAGTTAAAAACGTACAGTTTATCAAATTATTATAGTTAATTTTAATGATAATTAATATACTATCATTAACATGTATAAGTTTAAGTATTTGCACTTATATCACTAATTATAAATATTCATAAATAATGACCCCTGATACAGATATAAAATCTTATAAATCAAATAAATCCACCTTAGATATATTGAGTTTATCACTTGGAGAGCTCAAAGAAAAAAATCTCTTTAGCTTAACGGATAAACAGTTACTTTCTTTAAATACAAAAGGTATAGAAACTCTACTAGACCTCCTATTGCTATTTCCATCCCAATATCATGATAAAAGAAATATCACACCTATTTGTAAAGCGCAAATAGGCGTTAAAGTGTTATTAGAGCTAGATATTGTTCAAAAGAAGTATTTAATATATAAAAAACAACTACACCTTAAGCTAAAAGATAGCTTATCTAGCAATGACAAGATAAATAGCGAACAGATAAATAGTACTCAGATGAGCAGTGATGGCATTCCTAACTACATCAATATAATACTATTTAACATTATGCCTTACATACAAAATAAACTAAATATAGGTACGACCATTAGGTGTTATGGCGAAATAAATCAAAATAGACAAATGCTTCACCCAAAGTGGAATATAGTCAATAAAAATAAACCTTTTGAAGCTAGCATTGAAATAGTTTATCCTAAAATGCCCCCTCCTATAACTAATGCATCTATCCAAAATATAATAAAAAAGGCTCTTGAGTTACTAGAAAAACATCCTCCTAGAAATTATTTATATGATTTCAAAATAGATTCTAATTCTAAATATGATGAGACAAATCAGCTAAATGAAATGTCACTAGAGCAGACATTTAAAAATATTCATACGCCTCATAATAGCGAGGCCATAGATCTTTTACATGATAAAAATCAGCTTTATATTAAAAGACTTGCATATGAAGAGCTATGCGCAAATAGCCTAGCTTTTAAGTGGATTAGGGAGCATCAGAAAGTTAAAAATAACTTTTTATGCGAAATATCCAAAAAAAAGAATTCTATCATAGATAAATTTTTGGACAATTTGCATTTCGAACTCACCCAAAATCAAAAAAAAATATGGCGAGAGATTATAAATGATATGACTAATCCTGATATTACTATGAGTAGACTAATACAAGGCGATGTTGGCTCTGGTAAAACAGTATTGGCTGCATTGGGTGCTATATTATCTTTAGTAAATGACTTTCAAGTTGCACTGGTCGCACCTACGACTATTTTAGCTCAACAACACTACGATAATATTAAATCATGGTTTGATATTTTAAATGATGATTTTCCTATACTTCTACTGACAAGCAATACAAAAGTCAAAGAAAAGAAAAAAATACAACAAATATTAGATAAAAAAGAACCGGCTCTTATTATTGCGACTCATAGTATTTTTGAAGAAAGTACCAATGTGCCTAAGCTAGCCTTAGCTATATTTGATGAACAACAAAGGTTTGGGGTTGCTCAAAGATTAGCATTAATAGAAAAAAACACACCCAAAATTCCACATCAGCTAATGATGTCAGCCACCCCTATACCGAGATCACTAATGATGGTTTTATATGATGATTTAGATGTATCCATACTAAATGAAATGCCAAAAGGAAAAAAACTTGTCAATACCTCGCTTATTTCAGAAAATAAACGAGATAAATTAATGCAACATGTCGATAAATTCTGTAAAGACACCTCACAGCAGGTGTATTGGGTGTGCTCCTTAATAGAGCCTTTAGATAGTGACTTACAGGTTGATACTTTTTTTCAAACAAAACCAATAGACGCATTACATATATTTAATTTATGGCAAAAGTCTTATCCTGAAAGAAGAGTTGGATTTATACATGGCAAAATGAAAAATAAAGAAAAAGAAATGTTAATGACATCGTTTAACAATAAAGAAATAGATGTGTTGGTATCCACAACTGTAGTGGAAGTAGGAATAAGTATCGATAATGCAAATATAATGGTGATAGAAAACCCAGAAAGGCTTGGTCTTTCACAATTACACCAATTAAGAGGCAGAGTTGGGAGAGGGCATGATCAAGGATTTTGTGTGCTAGTTTACTCACAAAATCTAAATAAATCAGCAATAGAAAGACTAAATAATTTCAAAAAAACATCATCTGGCTTTGATATAGCAGAGCTAGATTTGAAATATCGAGGGGGTGGTCATATATTTAGTACAGAACAGTCAGGAGTTAAACACTTCAAGACAGTAAATATGGTAGACCATTACAGCCTATTACCAGCCGTGCAAAAAATTATTCCTCATTTATATTCCGATGAAAATATAAAAAAAATTTTAGTATACAGATGGTTTGGACATAAAATAAATTTATCCAGAGCTTAGAAGTTTGAAGTCTAATATGGCAAATGATTATGATTTTAATCATTATGACAAAGAGAAATAAGATATAGTATAATGACCAAATGAAATGAGAAAAATAATAATATAAAAAATATAAGAAAATCTGTAAAAAGCAATTATTAATAAAATAACAAGAGGTCATATAATGAAAAAAATAACTATGTCTTTATTAAGTGCGATGATGACAATAGGTATCATTTCTTGCGTGGGGATTCATCTAGTACACCAAATTCTAGGAGTGCATCAAATCAAGCACTGATAACTAATTTTACTATAGTAGGACAAGCGGTGCAAGCAATTATAGACGATGAGGGAAACACTGTGATGGCAAATATGTCACTGGGGAGTGAATTAAACAGATTAAGTCCTAGTATAACGGTGAGTGAGAGAGCTAGCATATCACCTGCAAGTGGAGTTGCTCAGGATTTTAATAATCCAATAGAATACACAGTAACAGCAGAGGATGGCACGATAAAAGCTTATATAGTGACAGTAGATATATTTCCTGCGATCACTTATAGCCCGTATGATGAAAGCAGACTAGGCGCTGGAGATTTATACAAGGAAGATTTATTCAACGTATCCAATATTGAAGACGGTGATTACGAATACACAATAACGCTAGGGAGCTATACGAAAACAGATAGAACAACGGCGACGGAAAATACTTTTAACATATCACTGGTCGCTCCAAACAATGCGGATTCCGTCCCCGATCAAGTGAGAGCAGGAGACGACGGAGAAGTTTTTTTGATAGTGTCGATTGACGGAGAGGAATACTTTAACCAAAGAATAAACAAGGAGCAGTACAATCTTAGAACGGCGAATGATGTGCAGGGAATGCAACACGATTTAGCCGGCGCTTACACGCTTATGAACGACGTGGATATGACGGGAATCGATTTTATGCCTATAGGCTATGATACTACTCCTAATCATGGTGGTTATGATGGCATAGAATTTAGCGGGAGCATTAATGGCAACGGTAATGAAATATCGAATCTTACAATTACATTCGATAATAGCTATATTGGATTTATATCAAATACGACAGGTAATGCAGAGCTTAATAATATAGCTTTAATAGATATTAACATAGATAATGACGGAAGTGGTGTCGGCGGACTTGTGGGAGTAAACAATGGAACCATTACAAATAGTTATGCTACAGGAGCTGTTACAGCAGATGGTCAATTTTCTGCTAACACAGGAGGACTCGTGGGGAATCTGAGAGATAATGGAAGTATAACAAATAGTTATTGGAATATAGGCAGTAGTGGACAAAATATGAGTGACGGTGAAGATTCCACTAGTAATTATACGGGAGTGGAAAATGCCGGCTCAATAATAAATAATAACGAGATATATCAAGCAAATTTGAAAACTGGCGGAGGCGACACCCCTACCTATACTGTTGGTAACGTATTCGTGGGATGGGATTTTGACAATGTATGGGAATTCAGAGCAGGGCAGTTCCCCATATTAAGGGGAGTAGGGGGGGGACAGGAGTAGCCTCTGGCGGGGTTTGCTCCGCAGGTTAAAGGGGGATGCCCTTTAAAATCCCTGTTGCCACAATTTGAATTAACAGAAACGGGAAACGCTTTCCGTAGGGCGCTCAAGCCACTGAGGCTTTCAAGGGGGGGCTTAATTCTTAAAGTCCTCTGTACGCATGCTCTTCTAGTGTCATTACGTTATTCTTATTTCCAGTTTATAAGATTTTGCTTGTGCTTGATTCTATGACTGTTCTTTTCTTAGACGAGCAGGGACGTTTCCTTTTTGATATAAACCTAATGGTATAATGGTATGCGGATATAAATGTATAGAGGCTTAGCGGTTGAGTGAGCGATTATTTATGAATTAGCCTAAATTCCTCAGATACGAGTAAATCATCTTCACTGAATATTGAATTGATTGACTTTGCTACTTCTGAATAATATTTTTTATGAATTGTTCTCCAAATACTAAGAGAATTACATCCTTCCTTTAATGCAAAAACTTGATTTACATCTTTGTACTTAACCAATAAAACATCGACGATTTCTACGATACACAGGGGAGGGGTTATTGAGATATTACCCAACGCAGTAATTGTTTATTTATCGTGTGTATAATAGTTGTAGTAGGATGAAGTTGCATTTTTCTTGCCCGTAATCACATCATTGGCGAAGCTTAGAGCATCTTGCTCATTATCTGTAAAGTGCCAATAATCGTAATCACGGCTTGAATAATTATGATTATTAGCAATGAAATCATTCCAATATTCTTTTATTACATTTTTCATTAATTAGCCACTCTAAATGTGTTTCACACTATTTCACTAGGTAACACGATTCTAAGTATATTTCGATAAAGGAGATTGAGACTCTCCTTTATCGAGAAAACAACTACTCTTGTAGCTAATTCAATCCTACTGTGTAGTATATCATTACATTCGAGCCGTATCTTGGGGCTACTAAAAGTTTATTTCCATCTTCTGAAAAATCGACTGATAATACTTCTGAGTAAGGATTTATTATTTTATATCTATACAATGATTTTTTTTGTTCAAAATCCCACAGTTCAACGGAGGTATAGCTGTCGGAACTGTCATTATATCCTGCAGTAGCAATCTTTGAATCATCAGAAGACCATGCAATATCATTCAATCTATTATATGTGGAAATGGAAAATAGTTGTTCTCCATTTGAAGTATCCCACCCAATAACCATTCTATCTCTTTCTGCTCCTGCTGTTATGAAAATTGAACCATCAGCATTAAATTCTCCATCTACTAAACGATCAGTATGCCCACTTAATAATTCATAAAAGACAGAATCACCACTTGCAATGTCAATAAAATCCATATAAGGAGTACTAATACCTTCTACACCTCCGGAAAAGAAACTATTTCCATCTGGAGATATCCTGCTAAAAGAATTGTTTATGCTTCTACTTTCCACAGGATATTTGCTTGTTTCCGTTAAGGTATAAGCATTTAGAAGATACACGTTATCTCTCCCACCTACGAGCAGAGAATTGTCATTTTCATAAAAATCAAGTGAATATGCAAATCGTTCGCCTATATCAAATTCTGCAATTTGTTCTCTAGTACTACTATCCCAAGATTTTACATACGCATTAGTAAATGCACCAACCCCTACAGCAAAAATAGTTGAGCCATCTGAAGAATAAACCACATCATTTATATATGGTGTAATTGGACCAAATATTCCATCAATCACAAACTCTATTTCATCCACATATGTTAATGTTTTGCTATCCCATATTTTTATTGAACCATTATTATCTCCGGTAATAATATGCTCACCATCTGGAGAGAATTTTGCAAATCTTACTTCTTCTGTTGTATCTAAAATTTCAGGCAAATATAAGTTCACCTTATATTCTATGGAAGTGTTATCTACACCAAGTGTTGTATAAACTACATCATTTTCACTCGTAAAGTCTACTGCTCCTTGAGGTGCATAATTAGACGATTCTGTAATTATCTCTGGAGCTAAGTTTGAAAAATCAATTTCACTTGGAAAGTCTTCAACTTCCGGGCTAAGATACACATAGATATCTATTGTATCTCCGTCAATTATTACGTTATAGTCATTTTCTGATAGTCCTGCAATTTTAAAATCAACTATAGGTTGGGCAGAAGTGTAATCTTCAAATATCCAATATTGAGTGGCATATCTTCCATTATTATAGCAATGGTTTACTCTGCTTGCTCCATTCTGACGACCTACTGCACAATAACCTGCAGAATTCCTCAATTTGTATAGAGAGATTCCCTCAAGGTTATATTTATCATCCGGTAGCAAAGTCCAAGTAGCTCTATTGTTATGATTGTCAATTCTTTGATTAAGTCTCCACTGGGACCTATTTGTATTGTATTGCAACAATTGATTTGTTTTCAAATTAGTAAATTGTATTGCTGTTCCATTTACAGATGCTCTCCATAAATCATTATTGACTCCATCATTGGTGAAGTCCACTTCCGTTACGAATGAATCATTTTCATTAGAAAGAGCTGTCAAAACTTTACCTGTAGCGAAACCTTTAATAGCATAGACCTTATTATGTTCAGGTATCCAATTAGGGTCATAGACACTATTTGCATTGATATTATTCTCCAAATCATTAATATTACCTTCTCTAGCAACAAGAGAGGGATTTACAAGGTTTATTACTAGAAAAGTAAGTAATGATAGTATCGTGGTATGAATTATTTTCATAAATTTATCTCCTTTTTGTAAAATATTTACGTTTATTGCCTATGAAATATTTATAGCTTATCTATAAAATATCTATCGTTTATTATCTTATTAAATTTAAATTACTCCAGCAAATTTACATTTTTTTACTTAGAAACTGTTGGTAAATACTTATGAAATTTGAAAAAATAAGAGTATGCTTCTATGGCGTACTCTTTTCTGTTGGGCTGATTAGTTTTTGTTAGTTTATCAACTAGGTAGTTTTTAATGAAGTCATTCTTAAATCTAAGAATTTCTATTTCTTTATCTAGTTATATCTTTTTTATCTTTTTTTGGCAGATGTTGCTTGGACATTGGATCTAACAACTAATTAAAAAAATGACAAAGTTTATATTTATGATTTTAATCATTATGACAAAGAGAAATAAGATATAGTATAATGACCAAATGAAATGAGAAAAATAATAATATAAAAAATATAAGAAAATCTGTAAAAAGCAATTATTAATAAAATAACAAGAGGTCATATAATGAAAAAAATAACTATGTCTTTATTAAGTGCGATGATGACAATAGGTATCATTTCTTGCGTGGGGATTCATCTAGTACACCAAATTCTAGGAGTGCATCAAATCAAGCACTGATAACTAATTTTACTATAGTAGGACAAGCGGTGCAAGCAATTATAGACGATGAGGGAAACACTGTGATGGCAAATATGTCACTGGGGAGTGAATTAAACAGATTAAGTCCTAGTATAACGGTGAGTGAGAGAGCTAGCATATCACCTGCAAGTGGAGTTGCTCAGGATTTTAATAATCCAATAGAATACACAGTAACAGCAGAGGATGGCACGATAAAAGCTTATATAGTGACAGTAGATATATTTCCTGCGATCACTTATAGCCCGTATGATGAAAGCAGACTAGGCGCTGGAGATTTATACAAGGAAGATTTATTCAACGTATCCAATATTGAAGACGGTGATTACGAATACACAATAACGCTAGGGAGCTATACGAAAACAGATAGAACAACGGCGACGGAAAATACTTTTAACATATCACTGGTCGCTCCAAACAATGCGGATTCCGTCCCCGATCAAGTGAGTGTAGGAGACGACGGAGAGTTTAACTTGAGCGTATCCATTGATGGGACGGAGTACTTTAGTAGAACCGTGAACAAGGAGCAGTACAGCCTCCAAACTACAGGGAATGCAACACGATTTAGCCGGCGCTTACACGCTTATGAACGACGTGGATATGACGGGAATAGACTTTATGCCCATTGCCTATAACACCGTTGCTAATGATAATACTTATGAAGGGACAGCATTTAGCGGGAGTATTAACGGAAATGGAAATGAAATATCTAATCTAACCATTACATTCAATAATCGCTATATTGGATTGATCGCATATACAACTGCAAATGCAAGACTTAATAATATAGCTTTAACAAATATAAATATAGATAATGCTGAACATTTTACTGGAGGGCTTGTTGGACGCAATGGGGGAACTATTACAAGAAGCTATACTACAGGAACTGTTGATAAAGAGATTCTGGATATTATCAGTGATATAGGAGGATTAGTGGGATTTAATCGAGGGACTATTCTCAATAGCTATGCTACAGGAATTATTCCTGACGGTAGAGGATTTATAGGTTTTAACGGAAATAATTCTCTGGGAAGAGGAACTGTTACCAATAGCTATTGGTACATAGGCAGTAGCGGACGAAATGCCAGTGGCGGAGAAGATCTGACTAATAATAATTATACGGGTGTTCAAAGCGCAAACACCATAGCCGATAATGGCGGGACATACCAGGCAAGCTTGAAAACAGGTGAAGACCAACAGAATAACCCTACCTATACCATTGGTGACGTATTTGTAGGATGGGATTTTAACAATGTATGGGAATTTAGAGAAGGTCAATGGCCTATACTTAGAGGAATAGAAGGACAGGAGTAATTTATTCTTCGCATATTGCTCTTAGGATAGATAAATCTAGCCATTAGGTAATCATACTTTAAGTATGCAAAGGCACTATTATATTATTATATAAATATATAAAAACTACATAGAAAAGATGATGTCTAAAATATTTTATAGTATTAATTTAGTCTTTGGGAAAGTTCTTTATTTCTGTATATCCAATAAAAGGTAGCTGTACTTATAGCCATCATAGCAATCATATAAATTTCAATATAAACGACCCCAAGACGATAAATATAAAATCCAATAAAAGGAGCTATGATACCCCGTACTCCTGTAAAAAAGGAATGAATAGCCATATATGATTGAGTATTTTTAGGAGATGCTGCTCTGGTCACCCAAAGACTCCACAGTATAGTACCACTACTAAGGCCAATAGAGCGGATGATAAATCCTATAATGATAACAGTAAGATTGTCACTCATAAAAAAAAGTACTAATCCAATCAAAAGCATTATATTTGCTATGATGCGAATCACTAAAACGTTATACTTATCAAAAGCACGAGCCCATAAAGGCATGAATATAATATTTACTAATGCTGAGCAACCACTTACTAGCCAAACTATTTGAGCGTCAGATAGAAAAGTGGTTTCTTTCATATATGCCACTTGGATGGCGACAGCAGCTAAGTTTGCAAGCCCCAATATAAACCAAGAAATAAGCATGCCTCGGAATAAACGATCTTCTTTTATAAAACGAAATTCATGTAAGAAATTTTTACTTTTTTTAGGGTATAAATAAGATGATGGAATTTGTACAGTAAACCAAGCACTTAAAGCTACTATAGCGCTTACAAAAATCAAAACATAACGAAAATAGCTAGAATCTAACTCGACAATGTAGCCAACAAAGCCAGCAAATAACAAAATCATAATTCCTGATATTAAGTGTCCTACTGAGAACAACCTTGCTCGTTTATTTTTGCTGTAGCTATCTTTATGGATTGAAGTAATAATAGGTGAGCGAAAATTAAAAAATATCATCGCTAAAGTGGCTAATATTACATAAGCTTCGACACTGTCTCCAAACGTAGCCAATAATAAAAATACAGCCACTAGAATATTTATCGCAGCAACTAGGTGTGTCTTTTTGATCTTAGTTATAACTATATATGTCAAAAAGAAAAGCGCTAAAGTCCTCCCGATAGGGACACCTGTTTGTACTAATGCCTTATAGAAATCCGACGCATTAAAATAACTAATAGTGATAAGTACGAAAACACTTTGCTCTAAAGTTAAGTACAAAGATTCAAGAGATAGCCTAGTAGTATCGTAACGAAAAGTGAGAGTCTCTTTTTTTGTTAGATTTTTAAAAAATTGGATTAATCGCATTTATGAAGTCATAACTTAAGCCTTAAGCATGACTCAAGGAATAATTCTTTTAAATAGTAGCATTTTTATTCATCGGTTAAAAATATAAGCCACTTTAAGAAGCATGGTTTTATAAAAAAGAATATTTTTTTAACAATTCTGGAAAGTAAAAAAGCTATAGTTCTATATTATATAGATTTTATCACCTTAAACCAGATATTTTGGGAATTATATGCGAGGATATATTTTTTAGAAAACTTCGTTCGCTTAAACAATGAACAGTATATTATTAATTCATCTTCATCACCGCTATTTCTAAACAAAAATTGCGTTTCTATAAAAATATCGTCATTCAACAGAATCTCGCTATAGGATTAACAAATAGGACATAAAAAAACTAGCCTATCTTTTTGTAATTTAATATAGCCCATGTATTTATCATTATGGCAAAAGCGAACATGATAAAAAACTGCTCTTTTATATGATAGACTACCTTTGATTACTATAGATCTTAGAACTTCTACGAAATAAGTGACAGGATTTGTATATGCTAAAATCGGCGCCCAATCGGGCATGCTATCTATGGGAGTAAGAAAGCCACTTATCAAGATAAAAATCATCAGTATAAAAAATGCAAAAATGCAAGCGACATTGCTTGTTGTTGTGTGTTTGAGTATGTAGAGATAAGTAAACCAATACCCAATATAGCAATGAGAAACACCGATAAATAAAGATAGATATACAGAAAACTTCCCTAAGGAACTATGCCATATAGTATTCTCGAGACTCCAAACATACCTATACTAAACACAATGGTGCCAATTACTCAAAATGGAATAAGCTTACCGAGAATGAAATGATATTTTTGTGCCTTGAACAGATTTGCTATTGAATACGATAATTTTGATGATGATTAAAAATAACATTTACACAAAATTATGAAGTGGCTCGTTTCAATGCTTTTTCCAATTCTCTATCACTCAAGTTTTCAAGAAACTGTACAAATAAGCATTTGAACAATTTTTCTATCCCTTATCCATTTGCTCCGTATTTCTTCTCCTGCTTTTTAAGTGGATTTGTTAGCTTTTCAAAATCTATTAGTTTTAATATTTTCCTGTATTCATCATCTTGAGGAACTAATTCTTCCAAACTAATCATTTCTATTTGCCTTACGCTACTTTTCATATATTATTCCTATCATTCTATCCAAAATTCTACATTTTATTTCTTATTTTTAAACAGTGCCTAAGAAAGTCTATTTGACTTATAGGTATAGAAGTAACATCAGACTGATAAGATGCTTGTCCAAAAATAGATATAAAAGGATAATTCCATGTAGATAGGCTCTCCAGTGATAATTGGGCAGTTTTTTCAATGACTTCATACTGCTTAGTCAATGGATAATTTTCCTCTGCAAGAGCATAACACTGCTCTATGCTAAGTGAAGTATCGGGCGAAATATTAGCAAAAGCCTTTATTTGTAAGAAAAGGAAGATAAATATAAGATATATGTACCTTATGCTTAAGCGTGTAGGCATAGAGATACTAAATTACAATAATTATGCTATTATGTATATCTTTATTGTAACATATATCATTTTTTTATCACATTTATATTTATAATTTTCAGTTTTATACAATATATTATATTCAATATGGCAAAAACGCTTATTTTATCTTTTTTAAAAACTTCTTTTAACAAAATAATCTTTTTAGTTTTCTTTGTTATAATTTTAAGCTCAATAACATATGACAAAAAAGCACAAGCATCTTTTGATAATTTAGATATAGTATCTAGCATAGCTCCTATACATAGTATAGTTAAGCAGATATTAACAGGAACAGAGCATAACGCAAATCTTTTAATATCAGGCAATCAGAGCGTTCATGGTTATCAGCTCAAACCCTCTCAAATAAGTTTAATGAATAACGCAGATAGAGTATATTTTGTAGCTACTTATTTAGAAAGTTCTTTGGCTAAGTTACATACCCAAGATACCAATAAGTACGTAGAATTATCAGATATAGATAATATAAAATTACTTAAGCAAAGAGAAGAACATATATTTGAGCTGGAAGAAGATGAACATGGTCATGATGATGAACATGGACATTCTCATGAAGACGACCATGACCACAACAATGGTATAAATATAGATCCACACATATGGCTAGATATAGATAATGTAATCGCTATAGCCACTTTTATCTCAAATGATATGATAGCTCTCGATTCTATAAATAAAGCTATATATGAGAAAAATTTGACAAACATTATTGATAATCTACAAAGTTTAGATAAACAGTTACTAAATAGCGCTAAAGATTTACCATCTTCTAAAGTAGTTGTTTTTCATGATGCTTATCAATATTTTGAGAATCAATACAGTATTCAAGTATTAGGAAGTATGTCTATAAACCCAGAAGTACCAATCAGCCCAAGAAAATTTGTGCAAATTAAAGAAGCTATAAGGGAAGATGATGTCTCATGTATTTTATCAGAGGTCCAGTTTAGTAATGTTAATGCTCAAAATATATCCAAAGAACTAAACTTAAAAACCTTTAGTATAGACCCAATCGGTGGTCAGTTTTTTGATGAACAAAATCCAGATAAGTTCTATGACAGTCTATTAAATGAGCTATTAAGTGCTTTTATACAGTGTTAAGATATCTATTTATTAAAAGTTAAATATATAAAAGTGAATGAATAAAATAACCGATAGATACTTTTTAGGCGATGAGTTTATAGTTGCTAATTGGCATCATAAAGCGACGGCCATTACGACTACAAAGTATTCTTTGATGAAAGACGGTGAGGATAATATTTTTAACTTAAAAAAACTCCCCTATGACGATGGCAAATCAGCTATAAAAAATAGACAAGTGCTACAAGAATATTTTATGCTCAAAAAAATCCTTTGGCTAGACCAAAGGCATACATCTGATGTATTGGTGATCGAAAAACAAGAGGATATCGCTCAAGAATGCATAGCAGATGCAAGTATATCCTATGTAAAAGGCATAGCTTGTGCAGCTCTGACAGCAGATTGTTTACCTATACTTCTGACAAACAAATCAAATGACTTCGTAGCTGCGATACATGCAGGTTGGAAAGGATTATCCAAGCATATAATACATAATCTAATTAATAAAGTTAATGATAAACCCAGCAATATATCTGTGTGGTTAGGACCGACCATAAGCACTCCATGCTATGAAGTAGATGACCCTGTGAGGGATGCATTTGTATCAATGGATGCTAAATATGATAAGTATTTCAGGCCAAAGCAGATAGAGGGTAAGTATCTCTTTAGTTTATCTGGATTGGCTTTTCAGATGTTAAATGATTTGGGAGTACATTCAATTTATGGTGGCGGATTTTGCACTTTTAGTGATAATAGACTTTTTTCACACAGGAAAAATCCCAATAAAGGTAACTTAGCCAGCATTATATGGATGTAAAGATTAAAATATAAGATACTTAGAACACAACCCTGATAAAGCCTTTATTTTCTTTTAGAAATAAAAAAATCTAATAAACTGCTAGTTAATTTTGAGTTTCTTTATCGTACAGACACTCTAGCCACTGTTCGAGTTGTGTTTCATGCTTAGATATATTGCCGATATTTAACCATATTTTTTCATTGTCAAATAGTATTGTCGCCGGTAGCCCTTTAAGTTCTAATTTTCTCAAAATATTTTTATCGTTGTTTACTTCATAGTTTAAGTGCTCTATATTTAGCTTATTAAATGTATTTAGGCTACTTTCTTCTCTGTCTAGGACATTGATAATACTTATTGACAAAGGGTATTTTTCTGCCCAAGTATCTAATATAGGTAACTCTTTAATGCACGGCGGACACCAACTAGACCATAAATTTATCAGTAATGCATCAGTTTTATTGAGATTAGCTAGTTTGTTATATTGGTTTTGTCCTTCTACTAGAGCAAAGCCTTTGGGCAAAGTACACTGTTGTGCCTGAGCTGATGTCGATACTATAAAAATAGCACTTATTATCGCCCCAAAGCACCCCTTAAAGTAAGCTAATCTCATTCTTTTATATTTATTCCACAGATTCAAGAAAGACGGATATGTTTTCTAATTCTTCATCGGATATGCCTGTATATGGCAACATAATTAAAGAAAGGTTATTATTTCTTTCTTGATTTTTTATATCGTTAAACTGAGCGATGAGATATGAAGCGAATTGTCCATTTAACTTAGGATTTAATTCTATTTCACTTTTACCATCAACTCCATGACAAGATGAACATAACTGATCGTATGTCGCTTTTCCTTTTTCAACGTCAGCTGCAAAAGATAGTGTTGAAAATCCAAATATAAGTAAGCTTATTATTAACTTTTTCATATTCCTCCATAATATATACACAAAATAATTAAAAATAACAATTTTAATTGTTGTCCCCTAAACGATATCTTTTTTATTAAAGATAAAATAACCTATAATCGAAAATAACCAACCTAATAAAAATGGATAAACTGTACAGAAAACTAAAAAACCAGTTTTACCAAATATTTCCAAAATTACATATGCAGCTGGTCCAATAACAGTAAATTCCGGGTCAAATAATAATATAGCTGCTGTTCTAAAGGCTTGCATAGGATTTAATAATGAAATTAAAATAATCCAAGTGTCATCAAACTGTTGCTGTAACATAACACCAATCATAATCGCATCAATGAACAACAATAATAATAGCCAAATGAACAAAGCCAATCCTAAAGCAACTTCTTGCTTGTGAGAGACAACAGATAGAAATATACCAATACAAAGAAAACACCAAACTAATGAAATTAACAAAACAATATAATAAAGTATCTGAGACCAAGGTATATTTAGGTCAGTGATTAATCCCCATATGGCTGCTCCAAATATAGCCACAACAGTTGGTATCAATATCATTATAAATCGTGAAAATACCTTGCTCCAAAAGTATGAAAACAGGCTAATTGGCATAGATAACCAATATTCTAGTAGAGCATGTTCCCTCTCAGCCGAAAGGCTTCTAACAGTAGATATTAGGATAAAAATAGGCAAAACAGCAATACAAAGCTGTATATAAATAATAAGTAAACGAGTTAATCCTGAAAAGCCTAATACCTGTGATTCAGTGATGCCCAAAGCAAATAATAAAACAATGGCCCCGCCAAAAATAACACTGTATATAAGAAACCACCTAGAGTGTAAAATATCTTGTATATTAGCTTTTATTAATATAGATAATGATTTCATAGTGTTTTTGCTAAATAATAAAATGCTTTTTTTTCGTTTATACACAAGAGTTTATATTGCATTGCGACTGTTTGAAATATTTACGCTTTTATCGGTTATAATTCGACCAAAATCCATTTCTATAATGCGATTTATAATTGGAAGTAGTTCATTTATTCTATGTGAGGTTAAAATAAAAATAGCTTCTTTAGGGAATTTTGCTAACTCTTGTAGTAAAAATTCTCTACCCTCAATATCTAAGTTTGCAGTGGGCTCGTCCATAATTAAGATTTTAGGTCGTTTAGCTAAGGCTAAGGCGACCAATAATTTTTGTTGCATACCACCTGATAATTTAGTAAATGGCTTGCTATAGTCCTTATCTTTATCTATACCAAAAGATTGAGCTAAATGCCAAACTTGATTTTCAGCTAAATTAGGATGTATTTGTGAGTTTATACGCACTAAATGTTTAACTGTCATAGGCAAAGGAGGTGCATGCTGAGGAGCACACGCGATATTCGATAGAATATTTACTCGATTACTATGGATAGATTGACCAGAAAAAGAAATATCTCCTTTGACATGATAATGCCCTAATATACTGCGAATCAAAGTGGTCTTTCCAGCACCATTAGCTCCTAATAAAGCAATTTTATCACCTTGATTTATTTGTAACGTTACGTTATCTAAAATATTCTGTTTTTTAGAGTGCTTAGTTATATTATTTATATCAATCATAAAAGGATTATTTTGGTTTTAAAACAAAAAAAATTAATGACAATCTAATCCTTCATTATTGGGTACAATTGACTTTATATAGCTTTTTGCTCTTAGCTCATCTACAGTACTCTGAGTATATTCAGGGATGTGAACAATAACTGTAGTCGGTTCAAAACCACGTTGTAGCAACTCTATGGATGGATATTCATTAAAGAACTTTTCTTGCGCTTTTTCATGTATCATTGTTCCCGTAAAGAAAATCACAAACTGATTAGTGTAATCTAAATGTTGAGGTAGACTATGTTGGTTGTTTTGATTATGCTGATTCTGAGCATAGATACCAGTAGATACTATATATATGAATACTACTATAATATAACAATAAATATAATAATATAATTTCTTTGCCTTAGTTGCATTAAACATAAATTTTTTTTCCTAGTAAAAAGTATAATAATATTATTATTAATTCGGATTTCTCTTAATTGTATCATCTTGTAAAACCGTTTTTTGCATCACTGGTTTTTCATCGAACATAATCAACCTTGGCTCTGTCAAGGGTACTAGTTCTGATAAAAAATTCAATACCGTCAAAATAGGAGATGCAAAATAAAATCGAATCCAAGAATTATTCAGCCATAAATAGTCTAAATACGAATAAACTCTATAATCAAAGTCACCGTAGGTGTCTTCATCGGTATCAAATCCTTGATAATCATTCCAGTAGTTTTCTTCAAAAAGATTATTTGTTGCACTGCCGTAGGAATTTACGCTCACCATTTTTAAATTATCAGAAAAAATATTACGTCTGATGAAGTTATTTTCTAAATTTGAATGAAATAAAATTCCCTTAGTATTAAAAGAGATAGTGTTTCCTTCTATATAATTAGCAGTATCGGGTTGAAAAGGTGACTGATCTACATAGATTCCTATAGATGAATATAAAATTCGATTATTTTTTATGGTAATATCGCTCATTTCCTTAAGACCAATGCCCATACCGGAGCTACCTATAGAATAACTAATATCATTTCCTTCCAATACAGCTCCTTCTCCATACATTAAAAAAACACCCACCATATTATTACGGAAGGTATTGTTGCGAATGGTATTAAAACCTGTATACATAAAATGAATGCCATATCTGCTGTTATAAATAATATTTTCTTCGAGAATATTATTATCTGAATACCAAACAACTATATCTCTAGAGTCATGGATAATATTATTTTTAATATTATTATGGTTACTCGCCCAAAGACGAATTGAATCTCCTCTCAATCCTACATGCTCAGCTGGAAAGGTAGATATTTTGTTATTTGATACTGTTATATTATGAACTTCGTTTAGGTCAATACCAAACAAAATATCGTGCATATTATTGCCGGTTATTAAATGGTTTGAGGACGGTTTTATTTTTATTCCTGCATCTAAATTATCAAATCTATTTCCACTACCGCTAATTGTGAGATTTTTAATAGCGACTCTATCGGCATTGACCAAAATAACACTATCATTCCCAAGCCCTTTAATGGATACTTGTTTTTGTCCATCAAGAACAATCGATTTGTTGATAACAATATTTTCATTATAAACACCTGAAGGAGGCATTAAGATGCCTCCTTCAGGTGTTTGGTTTATCATCTCTTGGAGAGTCGTAGCATTCAGCGATGCTGAAAAAATAAATCCTAAAACAATAAGGTATAATATTCGTACAAGATATCGTATCTTACTAAACACAATCTAACCTTTTATTACATCCCGTTTACTTGCTTGCATTCTCAGAAAAATAGAAGCATTAAGCACTATAAAAACTAATACTAGAAACCAAAAACCAACTACAGGTTGGGAATATGTAGTAAATTGTCCAATATGAGTAATACCAAATAAATTAGATACAAAAGGCTCCAATTTAAGAGGTGCTCCTTCATCTAAATTATAGCCAAAAACATACTGATAATATCTATACATAATTATGAAGTATACTGGCATTAAAGAAGGAAGGAAAGCCAGCACATAATTCCATTTGCCTCCTTTTTCAGAAATAGCATAAACACCTATCATACCTATGAATAACAAAAATAGAAAAGGTATGAATTTACGTGCATAGAAACCACCTGTTTCCATATAAGCCATACCTATATAATGGTTTAATATATTGATTTCAGGGACATCTCCTTGATAGTGCGTCATATTTAAGTACATAATCAACCCATCTGGATACTGTGGTGCTTGCAGTGAAATGCTCCATATTGGCATCATGTAATATCCACCTAAAGCAGATAAAATGCCTTGTGGTTCATAATCATATATAACTGGCTCAACTGCAAAATGCTTTTTATAATTAACTCCAAAAACATACTCCAACTCACCTTGAGTTTCCATTACGTATGCATCTTCAGGTACAAAAATAGATAGCGGTTGGAATGATAGATTAGGATTGTCTTCATTATCAAAAGAAGGATGCCAACCTCCTAAAAAATATACACTAGCTAATAAAAAGATACCTAAAAAAGCTAAGTATTTACTTAGTTTTCTCTTTGCTGTGTTCTCTAAGCTCATATTAAACTCGCCAATGGAATATTTATTATTTTTTTAGTAATTAATACATCTGAAAAAGATAACCTAAAAAAGCTAAGTATTTTACTTAGCTTTCTTTTTACTTCTTTAATCTATATAGTTATAAGACTCATATAAAAGCTACAAATAAATTACTTGCTATCTTCTAACATTGATGCTGCGAAAGTGGCTCTACTAGCCGTTTTTACAATAACTTGCCATGCCATCTCTTCAGATAAAGTTGCCGTTTCCCAATCTTTAGACTCGGCGGCTTCTCCAGCTTGTTTTTTCCAATCGAAAAAGCTTTTGAACTGCTCTACTGCATCATAAAACTGAAATGCAGCGTCTATATCAGTGGCAACTTTCAATAAGTCATTATTACTGACTTCATCAATATAAGATTCGCCATTGAGCATTACTTCTTGCATTTTTAGCGCAGTACCCACAGGATCTTCTGTCTTACATATTTTTTTATCTTTCATAAGCTGCGGGCATAGATTATTTATCGTATCCGCTACAACTGTCAAATATTGATCATTAGTTTCTACTTTTGCTTTATAGTCTCCATCTGTATATGCAAAGCTATGCATAACAAAGCCTAAAATAGATATACAAAATAATGGTTTTAGAGTTTGTTTTATATTCATATCAATTTTCCTCATAACTAATATCTAGAAGATTTAAGTCTCTTTAGTGATATAAATCGTTTAAATACCAACTAAAGAGAGTATTTCAATGAAATTTATTCTGTAACGATAAACATTCCTGCCATTTCTAAATGGAGAGCAGAACAAAATTCAGTACAGTAAAATGGAAAAACACCAGCTTCGTCAGCTATAAACTCGAAAGTTCCTGTTTCACCGGGCTCTAGACTTCCATGAACATTATACTGATTCACAGTAAAGCCATGTACTTGGTCTTTAGCTCTTTCTAAGCTAGTGACATGCCATATAATACGATCTCCTCTTTTTACTTCTATAACTTCTGGGCTAAAGCGACTACGGATGGATGTTGAATAGATAGTCACCTCATTTCCATTTCTTTCGATTCTTTCTCTACCAGGGCGAGTAGCATTAGGAAATTGTTCTGTATATCTAGAGACAGGATTTAACTTATCTGCTTTAATCATTTGTGCATAATGCGGCTCTCCCAGAGGCAAAGGCATATCATAAATTAATTGCATCTTTTTAGTTCCATCGTTGATATCTATAAGCTGGTGATTTTGAGGATATAAAGGCCCCACATTCACAAAACGATCCAATGATAGTTTATTTAAGGAAATTAAATATTTGCCATCTGGACTGACTGTGTCTCCTTCGGCTGCAGTAATATGTCCTACATTGTAATGAATAGGAGTTTTTTCTATAACTTTACCTTCTATATAATCCCACTTTACAATAGCAGATTCAACATACAATGAAGTGTAAGCAATATTTCCTCCTCCAAATTGAGTATGTAAAGGACCTAATCCTAGATTAACAGCCCTATGCAATGACTTTTGATAATCTAAAATAGGAATGCCATAGTCATCAGTGCCAACAAAATCTTTATTTTCTAGTAAATTAAGCATTTTTTCGACACTATATACTGAAGCATGAGTATCCAATTTACCAGATACAATAACATATTGACCATCAGGGCTTACATCTGCTCCATGAGGACTTTTAGGCTCTGGAACTAAAAATAAACCACCTGCATCAACTATATCTTCTATTGAAATGACTGGAAAATCATTAATTCTAGTAAAAGTACCATCTTCATAAAGCTTTTCAGCAATTTGCCAATTTACAACATGCATATAGTCCATATCATTTGCTGACATTCCAGCTTCATTAGGTAATTTGTTTTTAAACTCTGTGTTACCAGGGCCAAATCCACCTGGATATAATTCAGTGTTTATAGAATTGATGAAGTGCCATCCATTGCTAGCCAGCTTGCCCATGTCAGAGATATCCTGAACATAAGGAGGAAATTCAACTGCAAATGATTTAGAAGCATCTATCTTTCCAGAAGCTCTATCAAACTTCCAATAAGTAACGCCTCCTCTATATGATTCTTCATACTCATCCAGAGATACAGGTTTTTTATCTAAAGGAGCCGCATATTGCGAAACTTCAGCTACATACTCTGTATTAGGGGAAACAACAGCAGCTCCATGGTTAGAAGCAAATAACGGGTTAGCCACTATTTGAGAAGTTTCAAAGTATTTTAAGTCAATAACAGCAATACGGGGATTAGCCTTATCATTGATAAATACATATTGTCCATCATAGTCACCATTTGTTTCAGATAAAGCAGGGTGATGCGTATCTCCCCATGTCAATTCTCTGCTCAGATTCCCTTCTGCTAAAATATCTTTAGAATGCTTATCAAAACCCCAACCTTGCCACGGCTCAGGTGTAAATACACCTACGTATTTTAAAATTCGCATGGAAGGTACACCATATACTATAAGCTGGCCTGCCTGACCACCAGAAGAAAAAACTACATATTCATCTAGTTTTCCGGTAGGTGTGTACGTTTTTACTGCAGCTAAAATATCTTGATCAGATAAGCCCCTCTCTTGCTGTATTTGCCTTAAAGTTTGTGCAAATATAGAGGTTGTGAAAAGAGTAGATATTAGGAACAAAATTCCCAATTTTTTTATATATGTGAACATATAATATACCGCCTGTAAAAGAAAATTAGATTATAAAACCCTCTCAACAACCACTATAAATATAACATATATTTTTCATTCTTTTATAAATTATTAATAAAATATGCTATATAGTGAATTATTATATAATTATATGTTTAAAGCTATAGTAATCTAGAAGCGAAGAAGATATAAATTTGTGATAAGAATTAAATAGCAAAAAATTACTTATTTTATCTAGATAAATATATGAAAAAATATATAATCTACAACACTTATTAACATAAGCATAATATAATGAAAATTATAATCCTAGGCGCAGGGCAGGTTGGTAGCTCGCTTATATCTGGTTTATTGAATACAGGTCACGATATTACAGTAGTGGATAATAGCCCTGATGCTTTGGCGAAGATTTCTGATAAATTTGATATAAGAACATTAGTAGGTCAAGCTTCTCATCCAGATGTTTTGGCAGATGCTGGAGCCAGTAGTACAGACATACTAATCGCTGTAACGCACGTTGATGAAGTAAATTTAACCGCATCTCAAATAGCACATACACTTTTCAAAGTTCCAACTAGAGTTGCAAGAATAAGAGAAACGTCTTTTTATAAATATGAATCTTTATTTAAGAATAAAGCTTTTCATACAAATGCAATAATATACCCTGAAGTGCAAATAGCAGGACATTTAGCACACATAATTGATTATCCAAGCGCTTTACAAGTTATAAATTTTAAGAAAGACTTAACAATGATTGCTATGAAAGCTGTGGATGGAGCGCCTATAGTCGGTCAACCAATACATCAACTTAAAAGACATATTCCTCAAGCAGATGTTAGAGTTATTGCTATATTTAGAGAAAGTGAATTTATCTTACCTGTAGCGAAAACAATCATTCACGATAATGATGAAATTTATCTAATCACACATAATAAATACGTTGATCAAGTAATGGAGGAATTTAGAGAAGAACCTAAAGTATCTAGTATAGTCATCGCTGGAGGTGGCCATATAGGTAGAAAATTAGCCTGTATGCTACAAAATAAATATTTGGTAAAAATAATAGAAAAAAATAGGGCCATATGTGAGGATATTTCGTCCGAAATAAAGAAATCTTTAATCATTCATGGTAGTAGTGATGATTATTCACTACTTAAAGAAGAAAATATAGAAAAAGCTGATATTTTTTGTGCACTCACAAACTCAGATGAAATCAATATAATGTCATCTCTATCGTCTAAATATTTAGGAGCAAAATCATCCATAGCTTTAGTAAAAAATCCATCTTATTATATGCTCTTACAGCACTATAACCTAGATATAGACATTACTGTCTCTCCAAGAGAATTAACTCTAAATGCCATACTTTCATATATACACGCAGGTAATATAGAAAAAACTCATAGCGTCAGAGAAGGTCAGTCTGAAATCATCGAAGCGCTCATACATAAAAATTCCCCACTGATAGGTAAAAAGATAGAAGAAATAAACTTACCTGAAAACACTTATATAGGCGCAATTATGAGACATGATGGGAAAGGGCATATAGCTCATAGTAATGATAGACTTGAAACTCTAGATGAAGTTATAATTTTTCTAAGCGACTACAAAGACTACGAAGCCATCGCAGACATATTTAATGAATAAAAAAATAAACTGTATAAAAACAAAAGAATTATCATGCTTAAGAATATAAAAAAGCATCTGTTTTACAACATCAAATTCTTACAAAGATTCTTTCTTAAATTAGATCTAGTAAAGTTCCCTGAAATTCTAAAAATACTTGGGGCTATACTAATGATGTTTTCCATTGCTTTTCTATTGCCTATATTTGTAAGCATATACTATCAAGAGACTATAGCAACTACAATTTTTATAAAAGTATTATTTATAATTTTATTATCTGGTGCTGCATTAAACTTTACTTTTCATAGATACAAAAGGTCATTAAAAGTCAGAGATGGATTCGTAATAACTGTATTAGTGTGGTTAGTATTATGTTTAGCTGGAAGCCTTCCTTTTATAATGTATAACAATGTCGCTTATGCTCTGCCAATATCCTACATATGGGTAGATGCTATCTTCGAATCTGTTTCTGGGCTGACTACTACAGGTGCAACAATTATTCCATTCATAGACACAAAGCCTATATCAATACTTATATATCGCCAATTACTACAATTTTTAGGTGGGCTTGGAATAGTAATTCTAGCTGTAGCTGTGTTGCCTTCTTTAGGCGTTGGTAGTATGAACTTGTATTCCTCTGAATCTACAGGTCCTTTTAAAAATGAGAAACTTACTCCTAAAATAGCTGATACAGCTAAGCTTTTATTTTGTGTCTATCTTATTTTAAATGTAGCTTGTACTTTAAGCTACTATCTTGCAGGAATGCCTCCCTTAGAAGCATTAGGACATAGCTTTTCTACTATAAGCTTAGGAGGCATGGCAATGCATGGAGACAGTATTGGATACTATAACAATACTGCTATAGATATAGTAGCCATGATTTTCATGTTACTTTCGGCTATGAATTTTTGCTGGCATATTTTTGCTTTTCAGAGAAGATCTGCATCACATTACTGGCAAAGTGCAGAACTAAGATTTTTCTTTATTATTTTGACAATTGCAATAGCCTTATCATTCATAATTTCTCTTAATAGCATAAATGACAGTACTATGAATGATGTAAACGCTAATAAAACAATAGGTGAACTAATATTAGACATTTCATTCTTGTCTATATCAAGTATAACTACCACTGGTTTAACCACTACTTCCCTTGGGGAATGGCCTTTGCCAATGAGTTTTATGCTAATGATGTTAAGCTGTATAGGTGGATGCGCAGGCTCTACTACTGGTGGGATGAGAAGTATTAGAGCACTTTTATTATTTAAACAAATCTCTCAAGAAACAAATAGGATTATACATCCCCATGGTTTTTTTAATGTCCATATACAAGGTATAAAACTCTCAAATACCATAACAAAATCTATATGGGGCTTTTTTTCTTTATATATAACGACTTTCTTTTTATTCACTTTTTTAATGACTCTTTCCGGAGCCGATTTATTAAGCTCATGGTCTATGGTTATAGCAAGCTTAAATAACCTAGGGATAGGTAATGGTGATGTTGTAAGTAACTTTTCAAATATAACTTCTTTCCAAAAAATTATATTATGTATCTCCATGATACTTGGTAGACTTGAAATATTTGCACTCCTTGTGGTATTTACTCCTTCATTTTGGTATAAATAGGTCAAACAAATCCCCAGAAATCTCTAAATATATCAGATATAACTTAAATATATATTATGAAATCTCTGTTACAAGTCGTCAATAATGCTTGCGTTAATGTAGAAGGTGAAACTATCAACTCTATCAATAAAGGACTGCTAGTTTTTGTTGCAGTTGAAAAGAATGATAGTTACAACAGCATTGAAAAAATGGCAAAAAAGATAGCTAACTTAAGAATATTTCATGACTCAGATGGCAAGAGTAACTTATCTATAACTGATACAAAAGGAGAAATACTGCTTATATCTCAGTTCACTTTATCTGCTAATACAAATAAAGGGTTAAGACCTAGTTTTGACAATAGCGCTCCACCAAAATTGGCTAATGATATGTATCTATCCTTAAAAGCGCAAATAGAATTACAGGGGATAACCACAAAAATAGGATTATTTGGAGCCTATATGCAAGTATCACTAATTAATGATGGTCCAGCAACATACTGGCTCAGTGTTTAATTATCCTGGCTAACTACTAATAAGCTAATATACCTTTGGAGTTATGCTAAAAGAATATAAGAAGTACTACTTAATGATATGATTCTTATTCGTATACAAATAAAGTCCAGTGTTGCTTGTTTTATAGTGGCAAAATGTCATTAATGTAAGCTTTTATCCAATTTTAATAGATTATATAACTAAGTATATATCTTAATTAAACAAGGCATAGCTTATATTTGTGGCTATTCCTCTTTAAAGTTTTTTATATTTCAATAATAGCTTCTACTTCAATACTTGCTCCAAGTGGTAGGGCAGCTACTTGAAAAGCTGAGCGAGCTGGGTAAGGTTCATCGAAATACTGAGCATAAATTTCATTAACAGCCTTAAAATTGTTAATATCTGAAAGAAATACTGTTATTTTGACTGCTTTATTTAAACTAGTGCCAGCAGACTCTGCAATGGCAGCAATGTTCTTAAATACGATATGTGTTTGCTCTGCAATTGGTACATCAGGTATTTTTCCTGTAGTAGGGTCAATTGGAAGTTGACCAGAAGTAAATAATAGGTTTCCTGTAATAGCTCCTTGTGAATAAGGGCCAATGGCTGACGGCGCTTTGTCAGTTTGAATTACTTTTTTTTGCATAATCTTTGCTCCCTAAAATTAAAATGATTTTTGTTCTAACAAATATTAAAAATAATATACATTACTTTATTTTATAGATATTTCTTTAACGCAACAATTAAATTTTTAATATTCTCTTCTCTTGCGGTATGACCCATTAATCCTATACGCCATACTTTGCCTGCTAATGGGCCTAAACCTCCTCCTATCTCAATTCCATCTTCTACTAATAATTTTGTTCTTATTTTCGCTTCATCTATTCCTTCAGGTAGTTTCATTGCATTAAGTTGTGGTAGTCTGCATCCCTCATCGACAAGAAATGAAAGCCCGAGAGCATCAAGTTCTTTGGCTAGAATTTTATGCATCTCCAAATGCCTTTTATATACGTTATCGAGTCCTTCATCTAAAATCAATCTAAGCGCTTGATATGTTGCATATAGCATATTAATAGGCGCAGTGTGATGATAACTTCTAGTACTTCCTCCTGCGCTATTTTCCCAATACTGAATTATCATACTTAAATCCAAATACCAGTTTGGCACCTTAGTTTTTCTATGTTTTAACTTCTGAAGCGCCCTATCTGAAAAACTAATAGGAGAAATCCCAGGAGGACATGAAAGACATTTCTGAGTCCCACTATATATAGCATCTATTCCCCAAGCATCTACATTCACCTCCACTCCTCCTAAGCTAGTTACAGCATCAACCAATAGTAAAGAGTTTTTTCCTTTAAGTAATTCTGCAATTTTTTCAACAGGATTTAAAACGCCAGTTGAGGTCTCAGCATGTACAACTGCGATCATATTATAATGATTACTATCTAATTTCTTTTTCACATCTTCTACTACAACAGATGTTCCCCAATCAAACTCTAAAGTATCAACATCAGCTCCTAGCCTTTTTGCAACGTCTTCCATTCTTGTACCAAAAACTCCATTGATCAAGACAAGCACCTTATCGCCTTTTTCTATTAAATTAACAAAGCATGTTTCCATTCCTGCTGAACCAGTACCGGACATAGGAATTGTGCATTTATTTTCTGTATTAAATATCTTTTGTAAATATGTTTTAATCAAATCCATGATTTCAATGAATCTAGGATCCATATGTCCTAAAGTAGGCTTCGCAATAGCCTCATAGATTTCTTTAGGTACAGTAGAGGGGCCAGGTCCCATTAAAGTAACATTTTTAATTTCATTTAACCTATTTGTCATAAATTTTCCTTTTTTATTTCTTCTATTTCTTTGACATTTTATCGATAACAAAAACAATTATTTGATAAATAGCACAAAGTATAAAAATTTTCCTTATTGGTTAATATTATGTTTCACTTTATGGACAATTATTCATAAATTTAATATAAACTATCTGATTTAAATCAAAGAACTCATCATTTGATTTATGAAACATACGCATCTAGTACTATACAAGCAATACAATATTGGCTAAAATTAAATTTAGCATGATTTAATCAAAGCCGGTGTATCTAAATAAAATAGAGCTTGACTATTTTTAGAAATAACTTTTTGCCAAGTATTCTCCATTAGTTGGATATAGTGACAAAAACTATATAATATATATTTTAATGCATTATCTTTTTTTATTCCAGATATGTAACAATAAAAATTCAGTTACTTTAAGGAAAATCATTGAAAAAGATATTTCTTGATTTATAGCTATAATAAAGATTATTTAGTTTATAAAAACTAGAGATATTTGAGGAATATAAGCAATTAGTAAAACCACAACTGACATTCCTAACATAAAGGGCACTGCTTTTTTTGATATGGATAGAACCGATTCTTTAGTCATACTTGACATAACAAATAAATTTAGTCCCAAAGGTGGTGTTATGAATCCTACTCCCAAAGCAGTTACCATAAAAATACTAAAATGTATCTCGTTCATACCTATGGTTTGAGCTATGGGTAGAAGTATAGGTCCTAATATAACTATATTCGGAGTAGTTTCTACTAGGCAACCAGCAATTATTAAAATAACTAGCATCATCAGTATAATAAGATAATAGTTTTCGGTAAGAGAAGTTATAGAATAAACTAAGTATTCAGGAATTTGGATACTTGCCAGAGCTTGAGCTAATGGCAGAGAAAAGGCAATAATCGGCAATATAATACCATTTATTTTGGCTGAGCTCTCCAGCATCTTAGGAAAATCTTTTATAGTAATAGTTTTTTGTAATAAACCTATAATAATAGTTGTGGTTACGGATACAGAAGCTGCCTCTGTTGGCGTAAATAAACCTGAATATATACCTCCTAATATAATAAAAGGTATCAACAGAGCATATCTACTATCTATAATAGTGTCTATTAAATATTTACAAGAAAATTTCTCATTAGATCGCTCATAACCTCTGTGTCTATTGACAATTAAGTTGGTAATGATAACAGAGAGCATTATCATAATACCGGGAATTACAGCTGCTAAAAATAAAGTAGATACAGATAAACCAAAAACCAATCCCAATATAATATAAGCAATAGATGGAGGAATTAAAATACCGGTACAAGACCCAGATGCTACTAGTGCAGATGCATATGATTTTGGATATCCTTGTAGAATAGTCATCCTACCTACTGCAGCTGCACCTGCAACATCAGAGCCTGATATACATACAAAAAATCCACAGCCAAGTACAGTTGCTGTACCAAAGCCTGCTAATATTCCTCTAGTTAAAGCCTCTGCAACATTGAGAAGTTTATCTGATAAACCTGTTCTAACTAATACATCACCTGTCAATATAAACAAAGGTACAGCAATCAATGCAAAACTATCTATTCCATCGAATACAGCTTCGCCAATTAAACTAATTGGTAAAGAACCAGAAAAATATAGAATAGAGGTAGCTCCTATTCCTAAAGATACCCACACAGGAGTTCCCATAGAAATTAAAGCTACTACTAAAATAATCGAACCCCATAATTCCCAGCCTATGTCAGGCGTTGACGATATTAGTCCTGTTAATAACATATTAATGAAACTCCTAATTTAATTAAATAAACTATTATCTTCATTTTTTTCTAAGTTATGACCTCGTATTGCCATAACAGTAATATATATACGTCTTATTATATGTATAGATATTAAGCTAAATCCCAATGGTATTGAGAATAAAAACCAGGCTTTAGAAATTCTTAAACCGTCGGTTACTGAACCAAACTGAATCGATATAGCTAAAGATTCTATAGATAGATAAAATACTAAAATAGCAAATGCTAAAGTAATTAATTCGCTAAATAGTTGGAACCATAATTTCTTTTTTTCCTCTAGCATGCTTACAAGTACATCTATACGTATATGATTTTTATTTTTAACAGCAATAGCCGCACCAAACCATACTAAATATATAAAAATATACCTTGCCATCTCTTCTCCCCAAATTGAAGAAAAACTAAAAACAAAACGCCTTATAACTTCGATGCCAATAGAAAATACAATAAAAGTATAAAGTGATAGTAAAATGAATCTTTCAATGCTATTTTCAAGAAAGCTAAATAGTGCCATCACTTTATTTCTTGGTTTTATTTCTGAATCATTTTTTGCCATATTTCACAAGTAAATAGATACGAATTTATATTAATAAAGAGCCTTTTACACATCATCTACATAATAACTACTTTGTCTTTTAGTAAGTTCACGAAGTTTATCGAATTCTCTGCGCGAGCCAATAGAATTTTCTATGAAAGGTGTCCATTCGTCATGTTGAAAGCCAGCTACTTTAGGCCATTGCTCAAACTCATCAGGAGTTGGTACATAGAACTGTACTCCCGCCCCAGCAAGCTCAAACATAGCATATGCTCTAGCAGCAGGAATACTGGCTAAGTTTTGACGAAATGTAGCTTCAGATGCTTGTTCTAAGCTATTTTTTAAATTTGCGTTAAGAGAGTCATACCATTTAAGATTACAAGAGTAAACTTGAGCATCTGGTACAGACCTTATAAATGTTACCCAAGATAAAACGTCCTTAAATCCAAATACATTAAGAGCTCCTACAGCAGGGTCTAATGCATCAGCGACACCTTGTTTGATAGCAGCCGGCGTTCCCCCCAAGCAATAGGAGTAGGATTAGCACCTAATAATCTATAAAATTGTTGTAATATTTTTGAGCCTGGTACACGAAATTTTATACCTCGTAAGTCATCAGGTGTTTTACCGGTTCATCAATTCCCCTCCTTAAAGCGACAACTCTAGGGTCAATATTTATATAAAATAAAATCTTAAATCCTCTTTCACTTATCTTTGGATCTATATTGTTTTTCCATTCTTTAGAAGTTACCAAATTAGTGAATTCTTGGTTACTACCACAGAAATAAGGAATATTAATCGTATCTATAACATGAGCGTAAGGAGTAAAATTAGAAACAGAATGCTGAGCTATTTGTATCGTACCAGACTGAACTTTCTGTGCTAATGCTCCACCTGCACCAAGCTCTCCAGCTGCTGCAAGAGTTACGTATATTTCTCCTTGTGAGAAATTTTCTATATTATCTTTGAAATTAAGCTGCATTATGGGGTAACTTCTATCTGCAGTTAATGAATATCCTGTTGCAACAGTGATTCGATATTTAGCTTCTTTTCTACGCCTTTTTTCTTCTTATGCAGTAAAAGCTAGGGCTTCTCATTCATTAAAAAGCCACCTGTTGTAGCAATAGTAGCAACTGTAAAGCCAAACCTAGAAGTAGCTCTTAAAAAGTCGCGTCTACTTTGTGAATGGATACTTATATACTTTTTGTTATTTTTCTCTCCTAAATAAATTTGTAAAGAAAATATCAGCAAGGAATGAAGCTTAAAATTTCACTCCTCTTTTGATTTCATTAAAAAATAAATCGTGAAAGTTAAAACAGATGTCATTAGAAAAAATAGCTCTATTAGATCACTATTGGGGATGTTTAGTCGCACTGAATAAACTATGGCTACCTTTTGTACTATGATAAAAAATCCCGATTTTATAGTACACAATCTCAAAGATACGGTTGGAGTAATCGTAGTTGAAACACTCACCAAAGGCAAAGAATTAAAAGGCTGGGTAATGGAAAATGATGACCACATCAAGATAAAAGCAAAAGATGATATTCCATTGGGGCATAAAATTGCTTTGGTTAACATGAAAGTCAAAGACACTGTTATCAAATATGGACATGATATTGGTGTAGCAATAGCCGATATTGAAAATGGTAAACATGTACATGTTTTTAACGTTAAAACTAAAAGATGATAGGAGATATAAATAATGATACATTAAAACAATTTGAATCGATCGGAGGTAAGAGTTCTATTAGTATAGCCGATTGTGTAAAAAATGCCGATGTAGTTATTACAATGTTACCAAATGGTAATTTAGTTCGTCGTGTTTTTTGTGTGGTGAAGATGGTGTACTCAAAAGCATATCTAAAAACACCACTATCATAGATATGTCAACTATACCACCTATTGAAACAAACGAGCTCATTGCTTTAGCAAATAAATCTTCTATAGATTTTTTAGATGCCCCTGTAGGTAGAACTTCTGCACATGCTAAAACAGGAAAACTGATAATATTTGCAGGAGCTAAATCAGATGAAAAAGTAATTCAAAAGGTTCAACCGCTATTTGATGCTATGGGAGAAAAAACCATATATATGGGTGAAAGATGTGCAGGCTCAAAGATTAAGATTATAAATAATTTTATGAGTATTTGTATGAATGCTGTATCAGCAGAAACTATTAACTTTGCGGAAACTATTGGACTAAAATATGAAAAAGTACAAGAAGTATTTAACTTAACACCTGCTGGTTTAGGACATTTTAAAACTACTTGGCCTGGCAAAGTCCTTAGTAATGACCTATAACACCAGCATTTATGCTATCTCTTGCACATAAAGACATTAGCCTAGCGCAAGACCTTGCAAATAGAATTGGAGTACCATTTCCAATAGCATCGACGACAAGGAAAGCTTATTCTATGGCTATGATACAAGACAGAGGCAAACAAGACTGGAGCGCTATGCTACAATTTTATAGAGAAAATTCTAAAAAATAATTTTTATAAAAATTTATACTAAATACATAAAAACAAAAAAGGAGCAAAAATGATGGAACTAAAAAATAAAGAATTATTCCGTGCACAAAACTTTGTTTGTGGTCAGTGGGTTGATATAGAAGAACAGTTCATATCAGTTGTGAATCCTTCCACTAATGAACAAGTAGGAAGAGTTCCTCATATATCCTTGGATGAAGTTAGTAAAAGTATTGAATTCGCTAAAATAGCTCAGAAACAATGGGAAAAAACTACAGTCAAAAATAGAGCTGATATACTGATGAACTTCCATGATTTAATGATAGAGAATATTGATGACTTAGCTACTATAATGACCAATGAGCAAGGTAAACCATTATTTGAAGCAAAAGCTGAAATAATGTTTTCTTGCTCATTTATTAGGTGGTTTGCGGAAGAAGCAAGACGTATATATGGTGATATAATACCTGCCCAGTCTCTGATAGAAGAATTATGGTCATCAAGCAACCTATAGGAGTAGCAGCTGCTATCACTCCTTGGAACTTTCCTTCGAGCATGTTAGCAAGAAAGGCTGGTGCAGCATTAGCTGCAGGGTGTGCAATGATTATTAAGCCTTCTTCAGAAACACCTTTTTCAGCAATAGCTTTCACTTACTTAGCTCAACAAGCCGGCATTCCAAAAGAATTACTTTCAGTAGTGACTGGTAACTCCTCACAAATAGGAAGTCACTTTATGAAAAATCCTCTAATAAGCAAATTATCTTTTACTGGCTCTACTGCTGTGGGAAAAATATTGATGGCACAGTCAGGACATACGGTTAAAAAACTTTCTTTAGAATTAGGAGGCAATGCTCCATTCGTTGTATTTAACGATGCGAATATAGATGATGCGGTGGCAGGATTAGTCACAGCTAAATTTAGAAATTGTGGACAAACTTGTATTACACCTAATAGAATTTATTTACAAAGCTCAATAGCTCAAGAATTTACAAATAAATTCAAAGAAGAAGTTGAAAAACTAAAAATAGGAGATGGCAAAGAAAACGATGTAAGCATTGGGCCCTTAGTTTCTGCAAAAGCAGCTAATGATGTACAAAAGATATTAGAAGATGCTATTACAAAAAGGGCTACAGAGGTTTTAAAAGGTGGACAAATAGGCGATAGTAGCTTCTTCAAGCCGTCTATATTGACGAATGTTAATATGAATATGTTATGCGTAAATGAGGAAATATTTGGTCCTATTGTGCCTATTATAATCTTTGATAATGTACAGCAAGGGATAGATATGGCCAATGATGTACAGTATGGTTTAGCTAGTTACTTTTATACTAATGATTTAAAGAAAACCTTCCAAGTGAGTGAAGGTCTAAAATCAGGGATGGTAGGATTAAACACGCCCATAATATCAACTGCTGAAGCACCATTTGGTGGCTGGAAAGAATCCGGATTCGGAATCGAAGGTTCAAGATACGGTATAGATGAGTATATGCTCAAAAAATATATTTGTATCAGTAATGTGGAATGATGCTTTATTTATTAGTTTTTTATAGTTATTATTTCTATAGCAAATCTATCAAGTATCAAGATATATTCTTATACTTATTTACACTCAAAGCCACTTAATATTATAGATTTATCAGATTAACATTAACAGA
Source organism: Gammaproteobacteria bacterium Psp_hYS2021 (assembly GCA_963455285.1). GTDB lineage: Bacteria > Pseudomonadota > Gammaproteobacteria. Next base: position 428,519 of record OY734021.1, on the reverse strand, counting down.
CAGATAATTAATGCAATTAAATAGATGTTATTTAAAGACAACAGAAAAGGTAATATAGTTAGTTGTCTCTACGACTTTGGCTAAACGAATTATTGTCATTGAGAGAAGGAATGACAACTTCGCTCACTAAGTAAAGTATACTGAGATTCTCGAAATAAGCGCAAAGATGCGACGATAAGGTCAGGATAAATAAAGGGGCAGTTAAATAATAATTAGAAATATGAATTCGTTAAAATCATATTTTTTAATATTCTCGTGAATGATTTACTGGGGCTTTCGAAGTCAACAATAAATTATTAATATGGTATTTCTCACAGATGGCCCAAACTGAGTATCCCTACAAAATAACCTCAAAAGATAGTTTATTTTATGTAATATAAATCTGGCTTGGTAGCTTCTGGTAATAAATATATGCCAACTAAATCTATATCGGAGAAATTAGCAAATGTGCTTACCCATATGTGTGTCTCATTTCTCTCTGGCCTGTTTTCTATTCTATCCACAGTTCCTACTGGATAGTTTCTCGGAAATGCCTGCCCCAATCCTGAAGTTAAAATAATATCTTCTACTTCAAAATTATGATTTGGAGTATTTACGACTACTCTAAGAAAATTTATATTTGTAGTTCCTTCTGCTATAAATTGATCCCCTGTTCGCTCATTTAATACAGGTAAAGCATGTATAGGATCAGTTACAAATAAAATTTCTGAATAACCAGGCATAACGTCGATTATTTGCCCTACAACAGCATCATAACTTAAAACAGGCTGACCTACTTTTATACCATCAACTTCACCTTTATTTATAAATACCCTTTTCAAGTTTGAATTATTTACAACAGAAACGATACGACTAACTTGAAAATCTAAACTAGCAAAATCATTTTCTTTCAGGCTAACAAATCTAGATAATCTATCGTATTCTTTTTGTAATGCATTATACCCCATTAGCTGAGCCTTTAATTCCAATATAGTCTCTTTTTGCTCTTGTGTTTCATCTAATAGGCTATTTTGATTACTAATATATGAAAAAGTTGCACTAAAAGAATTGCTTAGTATTTCTTTACTAAAATGAACTGGGAGTAGTATATATCTAGCATAATGCCTCACATATTGCTCTGCCACTGTCCCTTTAGCAAAGAATAAGAAAATGATAGATATAATAAGTAAAAAAGATACTTTATATAAGCTACCATGATTGTATGAAAATAAATAGCGACTATTGATATTGACCTCTTCTTAATTATTATTAAAATAAACGTCAACTAAAAAATATTCAAGCTAATCTTCTCTAAATACTAATTGTATATTACTTCCTTTATCAAGCATCTCTATTGCCATACCACCGCCTCTAGCAACACACGTAATAGGATCCTCAGCTATTATAACCGGCAATCCTGTCTCTTCAGCAAGCAACCTATCCAATCCTCTAAGCAAAGCCCCTCCTCCTGTTAAAACTATTCCTGTTTCTGCAATATCTGATGCTAATTCAGGAGAAGTATTTTCAAGAGCAGATCTAACTGCATGTAAAATAGTACTTAATGGGTCTTGAAGTGCTTCAAATATTTGATCACTCCTTATTGTAAAGCTACGAGGGACACCTTCTGCTATATTTCTACCCTTAACTTCTATTTCAAGAACATCTTCTTCTATTGGAAACACTGAGCCAACTTCTGTTTTCACTCTCTCAGCAGTAGGCTCACCTATGACTGTTCCGTACTTACGGCGTACATAGTTTATAATTGCCTCATCAAATTTATCTCCCCCGATTCTCACTGATTCGGCATATATAGCCCCTCCTAACGCTATGACTGCTATTTCTGAGGTTCCACCGCCTATATCTAGTACCATTGATCCTATCGGTTTTTCTATAGGCAATCCAGCTCCTATAGCTGCAGCTAAAGGCTCTTCTATCAAAAATACTTGTCTAGCACCAGCACCTAAGACAGACTCCCTAATAGCCCTCCTCTCAACCTGTGTAGCTTTACAAGGAACACAAACTAGTACTCTAGGACTAGGACGAATAAAAAGCTTTTCATGAACTTTGCGAATAAAATATTGTAACATTTTTTCTGTTACAGAAAAATCAGCTATAACGCCATCTCTCATAGGCCTTATAGCCTGTAACATACCAGGAGTTCTACCTAACATTTTCTTTGCTTCCAAACCAACAGCAGCAACCACTTTACTACGACCATTATCTTGAACAGCCACAACAGAAGGCTCACTCAAAACTATCCCCTTACCTTTCATGTATATAAGAGTGTTAGCTGTGCCTAAATCTATAGCTAAGTCTGTAGAAAAAAAACCTCTAATTTGTTTAAACATATTTAAATGTATCTTACTTAATTAAAAAAATATCAAAATTTGTTAAATTATTGACCAAACCAAACCAATAAATAAATACTCTCCTATTTGATTCTACAGTAAAAACTCAAATATGATAGTGGTTTATTAATATAAAAAATATTCACAATACGATTTGTATAACTGTTTACTATAAAGAGAAAATACCTTACTTAAATACTTACATTGATTAATTATATTTATGATGATAAATTTAAACTAAAATAAACATATTCTTAATATTACCGAATTAATTAACTTAACATTATTTTTTCTCTAAGGAAATATATGAAACTGTGGGGTGGGTCTTTTGACCAGGAAACATCAGAAGTTACAGATAAATTCAATGCCAGTATCTCATTTGACTACAAGCTATATAAATTTGATATAAAAGGCTCTATAACACACGCAAAAACTCTACATAGGGCAAATATTATAACTCAATCAGAGCTTCAAGCTATTATTGCAGGATTGACTAAAATAAAACAGGAATTAGATAATAATGAATTAGCTTTGCAAATCAAAGACGAAGATATCCATATGGCAATAGAAAGTCGCTTGATAGAGCTGATAGGTGATGTAGGTAAAAAAATACATACAGCCAGAAGCAGAAATGATCAAGTTGCTTTAGACACAAGACTGTATGTACTAGATTCATTGGATAAAGTTCTAATAGAGCTTATTGAGTTTGCTATAGTGATGAATAACTTAGCACAAAAATATTGTTTTGACGTTATGCCTGGGTTGACTCACTTACAAGGTGCTCAACCAATAAGCATAGGCTTTCATATGCTAGCATATGTCGAGATGTTTAAAAGAGATATCTCTCGCATGAATGACTTAATAGACAGAATTAATTATTGTCCATTAGGCAGTGGTGCTCTTGCTGGTGTATCTTATGAGTTGGATAGATTTTTTAGTGCAAAAGACCTAGGGTTTAAGGCGCCTTCTTCAAATGCCTTAGATGCAGTAAGTGATCGCGACTATATCATAGAGTCATTACAAGTATCTTCACTTATTGGCGTACATATTTCAAGGCTTGCAGAAGAACTTATCTATTGGAATTCTACCGCTATAGGTTATATAGAAATAGATGACAAATTTGCAACTGGCTCTAGTATAATGCCACAAAAGAAAAATCCAGATATAGCAGAGCTAGCCAGAGGTAAGGCAGCCAGACTTATAGCAAATGCTACACAATCTCTTATACTTATGAAATCTCTACCCCTTGCTTATAACAAGGACACACAAGAAGATAAAGAGCCTTTTTTCGATACAGTAGATAATCTTATTATCACCATACAAGCTCTAAGAGAAATGATGAGCAATATAACTTTTGATACGAAAAAAACATTAGAAGCATGCAAAAAAGGCTATATAAACGCAACAGACTTTGCTGACTATCTGGTAAAAAAAGATATTCCTTTTCGTGACTCTCACCATATAGTAGGCTCTATAGTGAATTTCTGTAAGAAAAATAAACTATCTTTAGATGAGCTAAAATTAGAACAAATGAAGAGTTTCTCTGATAAAATTGAAAATGATGTTTTTGAGTTCATTAGTATTGAAAATTGTGTTAACAGAAAAAATAGCTTTGGCGGTACAAGTTTTAAGCAAATCCAACTACAAATTGATAAAAATAAAAAATATTTTTCATCTCTTTCTAAATAAATATTAAAAACAAAATGATATATTTAGATAATGCTTCCACAACTCAAGTTGACCCAGAAGTTCTAAAAGCGATGCTTCCATTTTGGCAAGATCAAAGTCTATTTGGAAATCCATCTTCACTTAGTCATCGGCTTGGCTGGATTGCTAAAGAAGAGCTTGAATCGTCTAGAGAAAAGATAGCATCATATATTTCATGTAATGAATCAGAAGTAATATTTACCTCAGGATCAACAGAATCTAACAATCTAGCCTTAAAAGGATTAGCAAAGGGCTTATCTAGTAAAGGTAATCACATAATTACCTCCAATATAGATCATAAATCTATTCTTGATGCTGCCAAATATCTTGAAAAAAATGAAGCTATATCTGTATCATACTTAAAAACTAATGCAAGTGGACTTATTGATCCATCTGATGTAAAAAAGGCAATAAATGATAAAACTATATTAATATCGATTATTTACGGCAATAATGAGATAGGTAGCCTAAATCATATTCAAGAAATATCAGAAATCGCTAAGACTGCTAATGTATTGCTACATGTAGATGCCACTCAAAGTATCGCACATCCTGAAGCTTTTGATGAACTAAAAAAATCTAATGTAGATTTGATTTCTTTCAATGCGCATAAGATACATGGTCCTAAAGGTATAGGCGCATTAATCGCAAAAAAAAGTGTTCAAAACTATATCACACCACTTATACATGGTGGCTCACAAGAGAGAGGCTTAAGATCAGGAACTTCATCTGTGCCACTAATAGTTGGCTTAGCTAAAGCGCTCGAATTAGCTAATCATAATTCATCAGATATACTAAAAATGAAAAAAACTCTTTGGGAAGGCTTAAAAAATATCCCTAGTATAAAGCTAAATGGCTGCCTGGATAGAAGCCTACCCAATATACTAAATGTTAGCTTTATGAATCTAGAAAGTGAAGCCATAATGCAAGAGCTAGACCAAATTGCTCTGTCTTCAGGTTCTGCTTGTAACACTTCAGATTTAGAGCCATCATATGTGCTACAGGCTCTTTATCCAAACCAAATAACCAGAGCTAGATCTGCAATAAGGTTTAGTGTATCAAGGTTCAATACGATGAATGAAATAGAACAAGTAATAAAAAGCTTTCACAAATTATTCCGTACACAATAAATAACTGGCTATTTTTATAAAAGAGGCAAATATGAGATATATTGTAATTTTATCTATGCTAATATTTATCAGTAGTTTGAGTGTTAATGCTCAAACTAATTCTACAAGAAGTAACTCTTTTGAAGAGTATAGAAAAAGACAACAAGAAGCATTCGATAGTTACGTAAAAGCTCTAAATGAAAGATGGAATAACTTTAAATTACAAAATGCAAGAGAATTGTATTCTCAGCCTAAAATAGAAAATCCGCCTATACTTAAACCAGACCCTGATACTCCTGTAGAGATACAGCCTTCACCCAGGCCCTCTCCACCTATTCAACCTATCTCACCACCTAAGTCTACTATTGTAACAAATAAGGAATATAAGACAATTCATTATATGGGCAATGACATCTCCATTAATTATCCAGCCGATACTACCAAACTACAAAGACAAACTAGACTAAATGACGACTATTTTGCACAAAGCTACTCACAATTGAATAAGCTACAATGGCAAGATACTTTGGAGCAAATACAATCAACTTCTCTTATAAATGACTACGCCATTTTGCATTTAGTAGACCTCTTTAGCTCTAGTATTTTTACAGATAAGGTAAGAGCAAACTTACTTACTTGGTTTTTAATGAATAAGCTAGGTTATAAAATAAGACTTGCGTACATAGATAGAACAAGTCAAGTGATACTACTATATTCCGCAAATACAGATATTTTTGATACTAAATATATAAGTATAAAAGGTACGAGATTTTATTTATACGACTTTAGTGACTCTGCTAATAATATAAAAACCTATTCTCCTGATTTTGATAAAGCCAAAAGAGAGCTTGATTTCTCTTTTAATAAACCACTGGCGTTAAAAAATAAAAGCACAAAAATAAAAAACATAAAGTTTAACTATCAATATAAATCTTATACTATTCCATTCACTATAAATCAAGAAGAAATTGATTTTCTCAATAGTATGCCGCCTATGTCGTTGGAATGGTATAAAAGCCAAAACTATAGCAGCAGTTATTATGCGTTTGTGAAAACAATAAAGCCACTAGTTTCTTCGCTTAGTGATGGACAAAGAGCTGAATTTTTACTTAGTTTAGTGCAGTCCCTACCATATCAAACCGACCAAGAACAGTTTGGATATGAAAATTACTTATTTCCAAGTGAATCTATAGCATATATTGCAGCTGACTGTGAAGATAGATCTATTCTATATAGTGCTTTGATAAGTGACCTTACTAATCTTAGAACCTTACTTATAAAATACCCAGGGCACGTTGCAGTAGCATTGGAGGATAACAATTCCATTTTTGATGGCGACAGCTTTAGTCATGAAAATAAAAGATTTATTTTTGCTGACCCTACATACATAGGGGCTCCTGTAGGTCTCGCTATGCCAAATATGGGAGCGAATAATATAGAAAGACTTATTGCTATTTATTTAGAAGATTTGTTATATGCTAAGTGGGCATAAAATACTTAAATAACTTATTATTCTAGCCAATAACTTTTTGATTGATTTTCGAACAAATTATTAAGCAAACAAAAAAACACTAGCTGCCCAAATTAGTCTCTTCATTAGAGATTATAATGCGCTCACCTAAAAACTTAGGCGACACATTAAATGTAGTATCAAAAAAAGCTCTAACTCTGGCAAAGTACTCCCTCCACCTTGTTGTGAAGCTAATATTTTTGTTTCCCCTAGCATTGAATCCAACCAAGTTTAACCCATAATTTTCAGCTAAATAAATAGCCCTTTCATTATGAAATCTCTGTGATATTACTATAGCGCTATTTAAACCAAAGACTTCTTTTGCTCTGATAACTGAATCAAGTGTTCTAAAACCTGCATAGTCTAAATATATCCTATCAGCAGGAATTCCTCTTTTCAAAAGCTCCCTTTGCATAGTGATAGGCTCGTTATAACTAATTAATGAATTATCCCCACTAACTAAAATATAGCTTATTTTTCTACTTGCAAATAGCATCACAGCTGCATCAATTCTATACTTGAAATATAAATTAATGCCTCCGCCTCTGATGTATTTAGATGTACCCAACAATAAACCTACTTTCTCACTTTTGATATCAACTATCGTATCAAAAGTCTTATATTGAGCAAATTTACTTATATAATAATTTGAGCTATATATGACAGATAAAATCAGAAAAATAAAAAAAACAAATACACTTACAATGATGTATTTATATTTAATAAATCCTAACTTCCATATTTTGAATAAATTCATTAGATAACTAATTTACTTAAGCTACTTTTGAGCGCAGAATGTAATAACTAAAATATTAATATAAAATATAATTTTTTCATATACCTAATCCTAATATACTTAGCCTTTAATATATTTAGTTTTTTAAAATAAAAAAGGCACTCTCCCAAGAATGCCTTTTTGCTTTTTTCAAACGTGTTGTATATCTATTCTAGCTTGTCTATAAAACAGGTAATATATTTACGACTTTTCTATTTTTATTCTTTACGGAGAATGAAACAATTCCTTCTGTCAATGCAAATAACGTATGGTCTTTACCAATACCAATATTCTTTCCAGCTAAAAATCTAGTCCCTCTCTGTCTGATAATAATGTTACCAGGGATAACCTTTTCGCCTCCAAATTTTTTGACTCCCAAACGCTTACTCTGTGAGTCTCTTCCATTTCTTGTACTACCACCTGCTTTTTTATGAGCCATGATTAATCTCCTTTATCTTGTTTTTTATTTAGTTAATAGCAGTTATTTCAACTTCAGTAAAATATTGTCGATGACCCATTTGCTTCATATGGTGTTTACGACGTTTAAATTTTATAATTTTTATTTTTTTATGTCTGCCTTGTGAAAGAATCTTTGCTTCTACCTTAGCATTTTCAACATGAGGATTCCCTATTTTCACTTCAGAATCATTACTTACTAAAAGTACTTTATCAAAGATGACATTATCTCCAATATTATAGTTAAGTTTTTCTAATTTTAACTTACGCCCGATAACAGCTTCATGCTGCTTACCACCACTAACAAACACAGCTAACATACATTAAATTCCTAAAATTACGAAACTAAAATAGCCTACGAGTATGCTATTCTAGGACAACTATTCAAATTTGTCAACAAAAAACTAAATTATAAATTAAATCAATACTCTAAAACTACTGATTATCAAGTAATTAACTCATTATATAAAGGAGATAAGTCATCAATAATTTTAGAAAGCTTACTCATAAATAAACTTATTATTTTATTTAACGAAGCCACATCTTTGGCTTCAAAGCGAAATACCATGATAGGAGAGGTATTAGATGCCCTTATAAGACCCCATCCATATTCAAACTCAACTCTCACTCCATCAATTTTAATAATTTTTTCAGCTCCTTCCCATTCAATTTCTTTTTCAACTCTATTAATGATTTCAAACTTTTCTTTTTCACCAACAGATAAATTAACTTCGGTTGTCGTTACTGTTTGAGGTATATCATTTAAAATCTCAGAGATACTCTTTTCATAAGAAGATACCGTCTCCAAAAATCTCACAGCACTGTAAATAGCATCATCAAAACCAAACCATCTAGAATCATTGAAAAATATGTGGCCACTTAACTCTCCAGCCAAAACGGCATCATATTCCAAAATTTTATTTTTAACAATAGAGTGTCCTGTAGGTACCATAATTGGCCTACCATTTAATTGCCGAACGATTCTTTCTACTAAATATGAACATTTTACGTCATATATTATACTTCTGCCTTTATTAGTTCTTAGTATATCTTTTGCTAGAAGCATTAAAATTCTATCGGACTCGACTATATTGCCATTTTCATCTACAACACCTAATCTATCAGCATCACCATCAAAAGCTATACCACAGTCAGCATTATTTGATTTCGTGGCTTTAATTAAATCAACTAAATTGTTTTTTTTACTTGGATCTGGATGATGATTAGGAAAACTGCCATCTACCTCTGAAAATATGTCAATTACCTCATACCCTAGTTTTCGTAGAAGCTTTGGGGCTACTATTCCTGCTACACCATTTCCTGAATCAACTACTATTTTTAGGTTTCTTTTGCTACTTTTATCCTTTGTTACAAAATCTATATATTTATCCAATATGGTTTCGTCTTTTACTATCTTCCCTGGCTGTTCTGTTAATTTTTTATATGCAGAGGTTTGCATTTCTTGTAGGCAAACATCAAAATTCTCTTTAATTTCTTGAATAGTATGTGCGCTAGTGCTTTTATTGTCTAGCATCATTTTGAAGCCATTATATATTTTGCTATTATGGCTTCCTGTTATCATTATAGCATTTGGAATATTTAATGTAGCTCTTGCAAAATATGTCAAAGGTGTTGGCAACATCCCTATATCTATAACATCAACTCCACTATCGATAAAACCCTTACTTAAAGCAATTTTAAGCTCAGGAGAACTATTTCTCCCATCATAGCCTATAATTATCTTTTTATCGATGTTATATTTTTTGATTACAGAAGATACAGCTAGTCCTAATATGTTAGCAAATTTACTATTGAAGAGGTCATCTACTATGCCTCTTATATCATATTGGCGAAAGTACGAGCTGTAGTCAGGACTAGTATTATTCATATATAGAGAGAAATAATGGGCTGTTAAATAATAGAATTTTTATTCATGCAATCTGTCAAAAAAACTAAATCGCTCTATATTAGTACTTTGCTAAATATAGCTTTGTAAAAAATGTACCTTCAAAACTACAAACTATGTGGGTCGTATAGGATTTGAACCTATGACCAACTGGTTAAAAGCCAGCTGCTCTACCACTGAGCTAACGACCCTAATCTAAAAAACACGAAAAGTGCCAATTATTTTAGTATATTTACAAAATAAAGTCAAGATGACCGTCTTGGATTAAAGGTAGATTACTACTTATCTACTAACTCAACATAAGCTAGTAGTGCATTATCTCCTTTTCTATAACCAGACTTGATGATGCGTAAATATCCTCCTTTGCGATCTTGAGACTTTGTTGCTACATCTTTAAATAACTTACCAACGGCTGCATCATTATTGAGTTTAGAGAATACAAAACGACGATTGAACACTGTATCAGTTTTAGCTCTAGTGATTAAAGGTTCTATAAAGCGCCTCAATTCTTTAGCTTTAACTAATGTAGTATTTATAGTTTCTCTTTCAATTAAAGCAATAGCAAGGTTCTTCATTAGTGACTTAAAGTGCGATGATGTTCGACTAATTTTAGTACCACTTTTTAAATGCCGCATATATTCCTCTTAGCTTTCTAATTAAATTATTATTAATACTTTTATATAATTAATTCATTTTTATATTAACTTCATCAATTAATATAAAGCTATTATTTTAATCCTTTCTTAACGATACACCTAAGCTCTCTAAATGCTTTTTAATTTCATCGAGAGATTTTCTACCTAAGTTGGGAGCTCTTAATAATTGTTTCTCTGTCATTTCTATAAGCTCGCCTACTGTATCAATATTTTGAGTTTTTAAGCAATTTAAAGATCTAACTCCCAAGTCTAAGTCTGTAACTTTACGTTTCAATACTTTCTCAGCTTCATTATCATCTGTTTTGTTATCTTGATTCATAATGAAATTATCTATATCTGAAAAGACATAGAGCTGATTTTCTAATATTTTAGATGCTATTTTAACTGCCCTTTGAGCAGGGATAGAGCCATTAGTTTCAACAGAAAAAATTAATTTATCATAATTTGTATGTTCTTCAATTCTAGCACCTTCTACCGAGTAAGAAACATTTAATATAGGAGAGTACAGTGAATCCAGCTTTAAAAGATTTACTGGTAATTCATCGCCAAATGGACTATAATCTTGATTTTCAGCCAAAACATAGCCAAAGGACATTGTTACATACAACTTCATTTTAAGGTTTACATCTTTATTAATAGTTACTATTGGTAAACCTGGATTGTGTATTACTACATCCTGATTTACTACAAGATCTGATGCATATACTTTTGCTGGACCTTTAATATCTATATTCAAAACATCATAATTCTTAGCATTTAATGATATAGAAACTTGCTTTAAATTTAGCAATATCTGTAAAACATCTTCTTCTACTCCTTTAATACTATCAAACTCATGTCTTACACCTTCGATTACGGCAGCTGATATAGAATATCCTGGTATTGAAGATAGCATTATTCTACGAAGTGCTGTCCCAAGTGTATGGCCAAAGCCTCTTTCCAGAGGCTCAACAAAAACTGTACATTTGACTGATTCGTGTAAATCGATTTCATCTCCAACATCTATCGACACTTTATTTGGCTTTTGTAACTTAGAAAATATATCCATAACTTAAAAACTAATTTTGTAAATAAAAATTCTTTTGAATATACAAAAAATATTATTTAGAATAAAGCTCAACAATCAAACTCTCATTAACTATCGTATCTAAGTCTTCTCTAACAGGATATCTAAGTAATTTACCTTCTAGCTTCTTAGTATCCACTTCTACCCAATCAGGATTTTTTAATTGCTGTGATATTTGTAGAGCACTTTGAATTCTAAACGAATTTCTAACTTTTTCTCTTACGGAAACGACATCATCAATGCTAACAAGAAAAGAAGGAATATTAACAATTTTATCATTGATTAGTATATGTTTATGAGAGACTATTTGTCTTGCTTCTGCTCTGGTAGTAGCAAAACCTAATCTATATACTACATTATCTAATCTTCGCTCTAAAAGCAATAATAAATTATAACCTGTATTACCCTTCATTCTAACAGCAATTGAAAAAAAGCGTGTGAACTGCTTTTCCAGCATCCCATACATGCGCTTTACTTTTTGCTTTTCACGAAACTGGATAGCATAGTCTGATAATTTCTTAAAAGCAGCACCATGCTGACCTGGCTTAGTTTTGATTTTACACTTGCTACTCACAGAACGGATAGGCGATTTAAAGAAAAGATCCGTGCCTTCTCTTCTAGATAGTTTACATCTTGGTCCTATATATCTAGCCATATTTATTTTCTCTATTTAGTAAAATTAGTATAAAAGGTAATTATTATTACTTAAACTCTTCTTTTTTTAGGTGGACGACAACCATTATGAGCTATAGGTGTTGTATCTTTTATTGATAAAATATTGTAGCCTAAACCTGCCAGAGTCCTAAGAGAAGATTCTCTTCCTGGTCCCACTCCTTTGACATGAATTTTTAAATTTTGTAAACCACTTTCTTTGGCTTTATTTCCTGCTTTGTCTGTAGCTATTTGTGCGGCTAAAGGAGTGCTCTTTCTAGAGCCTTTAAAACCAGAAGCTCCTGCTGATGACCAGCTTATCACATTGCCTAACATATCACTTATACTAATGATAGTATTATTAAAAGAAGCATGAATATGCACTATACCATCAGTGACTACTTTTTTCTTTGCTTTCTTTGTATTAGAAGTTTTTTTATTTACCATATCAAATTCTTTATAAATATAATATTAATTTCTATTTAATTTTCTTTTTTCCTGGACCCTTTCTAGTTCTAGCATTTGTTTTCGTTCTTTGACCTCTTACAGGCAAATGCTTGCGATGTCTCATACCTCTATAACAACCCAAATCCATTAAGCGTTTTATAGAGCTAATTACTTCTCTTTTTAATTCACCTTCAACAGTGAAATTTTTTATCTCAGTTCTCAAAGATTCAAGTTGCTCTTCAGTTAAATCTTTAACTTTAGTTTGCTCAGAGATATTAGTTTGCTTGCATAAAAGTTTTGATCTAGTTATCCCTATTCCATATATATATGTAAGTGATATAGATATATGTTTATTGTCTGGGATATTCACACCAGCTACACGCGCCATAAAAAACTCCAAAAAATTTTATTATCGATTATAATTTCTTAAATTTGTTTTATTAAGCAATCCAGAATAATGAGCGCTAAACAGATGAGACTGGATTTGCGACATAAAGTCCATCACAACAACTATAACTATCAATATAGATGTTCCTGCGAATAAAAAGGGTATATCTATAATTAAAGCAATAAGCTGTGGTAATAATGATACAACAGATATATATATAGCCCCTACAAAAGTTAGTCTAGTCATAACTTGATCAAAAAACTGGGCAGTAAACGATCCCGGCCTAATCCCAGGTATAAATGCATTTGATCTCTTTAAGTTTTTAGCAATATCGTTTGGATGAAACACTATCGCCGTATAGAAAAAGCAAAAAAACACTACAGCAGAAACAAAAAGTATAAGATACAGTGGCTGATTCGGCTGTAACGCTAAAGATAAATTTTGGATTACATCAGTAACTATCCCTGTATCTGTACCTGTAGGCTGAAACCATTGCGTTAATGAGAAAGGAACTAAAAGTATACTGGAAGCGAATATAACAGGGACAACTCCTGCCATGTTTATTTTTAAAGGAAAGTAAGAAAACATATTATTTCCCATTCCTCTTTGCATCATGGCTTGTTTGTTTGAGTACTGAAGTGCTATTTTCCTTTGCCCTCTTTCAAAAAATATGACAGCTAAAGCAACTAAAAGTAAAATAAATCCTATGCTCAATAAGCCTAAAATACTTAAAGTACCTTCTCTAGTTTGCTCAAAAGTTTGGAACACACTAACTGGCAGGCTAGAAATTATACCGAAAAATATGAGCATAGAAATACCATTACCTATTCCTCTTTCATTTATTTGCTCACCTAACCACATTAAAAATGCACAACCAGTAGTTATTGTCAAAATAGCGTTAATAAAAATTAATAAATCGTCTGAGACAAAAATATTATTTAATCTAAGAGCTGTACATAAGGCAAAGCTTTGTATCAAAGCTAAAAATACTGTAAAAATTCTCGTATATCCTGTGATTTTTGCTCTACCAGCTTCTCCCTCCTTTCTCATCTGCTCAAGTGAAGGAAGGAAAACTTGTAACAATTGCATGATAATAGAAGCAGTAATATAAGGAACTATTCCCAATGCAAATATACTCATGTTTGCAAGAGCTCCTCCAGAGAAAAGATTAAATAGACCTATAAAGGTGGTGTCGCCTCCAGAAAAAATAGCCTGTAATTGATCAGGCGAGATACCTGGCACAGGTATGTGCGAACCTATCCTAAATATAATCAGGCTTATTAGTACAAATAACAACCTATTTAAAAGCTCTTTCATTATAATGTTACCTTAATGTTGCCTTATAAACTTATGCTTATGAAAATTGTAAGCTATGTAGAAGCGATTTCCAGAACCTTTTTAACAGACTCACTAAATCTAATTTCTTTTTGATTAAAAACTAATTTTTTTGATTTTATCTTATTAATTTCATCTTCTGTCAATTTAGTATTGAAAATCAGTTTGATATTTTTTATGTATTTTGGTAACAAACCCATTTCTTTCATATAGCCAATAGATACCCCTTTATTTTCCTGAAAAAAAATATCATTCAAAAAAATGCCAATATTTAGGCTTCTAGAAATGTCTTTTTTCGTAGATTTAAATCCAAACTTAGGCAGTCTTCTTTGAAGTGGCATCTGCCCACCTTCAAATCCTACTCTAATACCTGAGCCTGACCTAGCCTTAAAGCCTTTATGCCCTCTTCCACAGGTTTTACCTAAAGTAGATCCTATTCCTCTACCTAATCTTTTAGATTTTTTCTTTGAACCTTTAGCAGGAGAAATATTTTTAAAAATCATAAAACTTCCTAAACAATGTCAATTTTTATTTAATTTCCTGAGTTTTAAGCAAATAGGATACTTTGGAAATTTTTCCTCTAGTTGCTGGATTATCTTCTTGTATAACAGATTGCCCTCTTTTACGCAGTCCTAAACTCTTGACTGTTTCAATATGCAATGGCAATTTTTTTGCTAAGCTTTTTACTAATTGAATTTGAATTTTTGACATAAAATATTTTTAATATTTAAAATTTATAATTAAATAGTAGATAAGCCTCTTTTCTGCAATACATCGGACGGAGAGACTGTAGACTTTAATGCGTTAAATGTTGCTCTAACCATATTCATAGAATTTCTAGAGCCATAACACTTAGTTAACACGTCTTTAACACCACATAATTCTAATACAGCTCTTACAGGTTTAGATGCTATAACTCCTGTGCCTTCAGAAGCAGGCTGCATATAAACAGTTGTCGCACCAAATCGTTCTGATATAGGGTAAAATAAAGTTGCTTCATTTAATGAAGTTCTTATCATATTCTTAAAAGCAGTATCTCTAGCTTTTTGAATAGCTTGAGATACTTCTTTAGCCTTTGCTTTTCCAAATCCAACTCTACCTGACATGTCTCCAACAACTATGAGCGCAGTAAAGCTGAAAACTCGTCCTCCTTTAATTACCTTAGAGACTCTTTTTACTTCAATGAGTTTTTCCTGTAATTCTACTATTTCTTGAGACGTTTTTTGATTCATTTCTTTTTACCACTATAAATTACAATACAATTCCTTTTTCTTTTAGTGTATCACCTATGAGTTTAATTACTCCATGATATTTATAGCCACTTCTATCAAATGCTAATTCTTTTAAGTTTTTATTTTCACAGAAAGTAACTGCATCATCACTTAAAGCTTTTGCTATCCTCTTATTCTTATAAGAAAATAAACCCTCTTCTTTATATTTCTTATTCGACGATGATAAAGAGTACATTATTTTCCCCTCTGTATCAATAATAGATATTGCTAGATATCTATTTGACTTATTTATTTTAATTTTTTTTCGAGCAGAAGAAGATATCTTAAAAGATATTTTCCTCTGTGTTCTTTTTCTCTGTGAAATAAGTTTATTCATGATATAGTCTACCTTTTTAACTCTTAATTGCTATTTTTTCTTCTTAGTTTCTTTTCTGAAAACAACTTCCCCTTCATACCTAATTCCTTTACCTTGATATGGCTCAACAGAGCGAAAAGACTTTATCTTAGCTGCTACCATACCAAGTAATTCTTTATCCTTAGATTTAACTACCACTTCTGTTTGGGTAGTACAAACTATTTCCACGTCTTTAGGTATCTCATATTCTATTGGGTGAGAAAAACCTAGAGATAAAGACAATTTATTCCCTGAAACCTGCGCCCTATATCCTACCCCATTTAATATGAGCTTCTTTTCAAAAGGTTTACTTACTCCACTTATTAGATTTTTTAAGATAATAACAGAAGTGCCTAAAATAGACTTGTAATGCTTATCAGATGACAAATTTTCATCTTCTAAACTAAGATAAAGAAATTTTTCACTTTGATTTATAAGAATTTTTTCATCAAATTTAGTAGATAAAACTCCATTCTTACCACTAACTTCTAAGATACCATCTTTAAGTACCCATTTAGTATCTGAAGGTAATTCAACAGGCTTTCTTATTAATTTAGACATATAACTTAAACCTAGATAGATATTATTATATTAGAATATAGTACATAAAACTTCACCACCTACATTCAAAGCCTTAGCTTCTTTAGCGGTCATTAGTCCTTTGTTAGTAGTTAAAATAGCCTCACCTAAGCCATTTTTTACAACAGGAAGTTCATCCGTTGTAACATATTTGCGTCTTGACAATTTACTAATACGTTTAAACTCTTGAATAACTGGTAAACGATTATAATATTTTAATGTTATCTTCAATTTCTTTGCACTACCTTCTCCCACAACTTCTACATCGCCTATATAACCTGTTTTGTGTAAAATAGCAGAAATATTTTCCTTTATTTTAGAATGAGGTAAAAAAACCTCCTTAAAATTACTTTTCTGCGCGTTATTTATAACTGTAATAAAATCTGCTATTGGATCTTGTAAACTCATAATACACCAAATGTTATAAACTTCTAATCAAATTGAATAAATCACCAACTAGACTTAATTAAGCCTGGAATCTCACCTTTCATTCCATATTCACGAATTTTAATTCTTGATAAACCAAACCTAGAATAAACAGAATGAACCCTCCCAGTTAGAAAACATCTCTTACTTACTCTGGATGGACTAGAATTTTTAGGCAATTTTTGTAACTGTAATCTTAATTTCCATTTATCTTCGAGCGATATATTAGGATCAGATAATTTAGACTTTATATCGTTTCTTTTAGCTAAATACCTCTGATGAAGTTTGTTTCTTTTTATCTCTCTATTAATAATAGCTTTCTTTGCCATAACAAATTACCTAAATTACTTTTTAAATGGAAAACCTAGTGACTTTAACACAGTTAAACCTTCTTCTTTATTTCTAGCAGAAGTCGTAATCGATATATCCATACCTCTGATAGTATCAATTTTATCAAAATCTATTTCAGGAAAAATAATTTGCTCTTTTATCCCTAGTGAAAAATTACCAAAAGCATCAAATGAGTTAGAATTTAGTCCTCTAAAATCCCTAATACGAGGAATAGCAATATGAATCAATCTATCCAAAAAAGCCCACATTTTATCTTTACGCAAGGTAACTTTACAACCAATTGGAAAACCTTCTCTTATTTTAAATGTAGATATAGATTTCTTAGCATAAGTTATTTGAGGCTTTTGTCCTGCTATCAGAGCCATTTGTTCCAAAGCATTATCTAAATGTTTCTTGTCATTAATAGCCTCACCTACTCCCATGTTAATTGTAACCTTATTCAATATAGGAACTTCCATTACATTTTTCACACCTAGTTTTGTTTGAATTTCCTTTTTTTTGCTTTTATAAACTTCTTTCAAATACATAAAGCTGAATCCATTTTTTTTGTAGAAAAAATTAAATTGGTTTAGATGTCTTTTTATAAACTCTCTTCTTAGCATCATTTTCCAATACTATTTTTATTTTATCTTTTTTAGCTATCTCTGGATTATATATCGCCAAATTAGATATGTGTATAGGTGCATTAATTAGCTTAAAACCATCTTCACTTTTTTCTGCTTGATTCGGTGTATTCTTTACACACTTTCTACGAGAATTAACTCCAGAAACAACAGCAGTAGTGCTCTTAGAACCTTTGATTATTTCGACTACTTCACCTATTTTCCCTTTATCTTTACCTGCAATTACTATAACTTGATCTTTAGTCTTTAAATTCTTCATAAAATAAGCCCTTTCTATCTTTTAAGATTATTTATATAATATCACTGACTAGCTTATAAAACCTCAGGAGCTAAAGAAGCTATTTTCATAAACTCTACAGTTCTTAACTCACGTGTCACAGGCCCAAATACCCGTGTTGCAAGAGGCACTCTTTGATTATTTAATAGAACAACTGCATTTTTATCAAATCTAATAGCAGAACCATCTTGCCTTCTAACAGGAGCCTTCGTTCGGACTATGAGAGCATTGACTACTTGGCCTTTTTTAATTTTAGATGCAGGTAGTGCTTCTTGTACAGCTACTTTTATTACATCACCTATTTTTCCATATCTACGCCCAGCTCCACCTAAAACTTTAATACAAACTACTGACTTTGCTCCACTATTGTCAGCTACCTCTAGTTTAGTTTCTTGTTGTATCATATCATTATTCTCTAATAATTATAAATTATACTATCGAATCTAACATAAAAGATTTTGTTTTAGATATTGGCCTTGTTTGATAAAATGCTACATTATCGCCTTTTTTAGCAACATTAGCTTCATCATGAACCTTATACTTAACACTTCTTTTATAGTACTTCTTTAAAATAGGATGTTTTATTAGCCTTGCTACCTCAACAACTATAGTCTTATCCATGGAATTGGTAGAACTTATGACTATACCTGTCAATTTTCTTTTTTTCTTATCAACACTTAGAGAGGTTTTATTATTGTTCATGGACTTTCCTAGATATAATTTGTTTAATCCTAGCAATTTCTTTTTTATTCTGCGATATTAGATGAGTTTCTTTCAATTGCCCTACAGACTTTTTCAATCTAAAATCATATTTTTTTTTGCTTAATTCTTTCAACTCAGATGTTAACTGATCTAAGGAAAAATTTGAATAGTCTTTTTTATTTTTCACAGTGTTATCCTCTTAACAAAAACGCATTTAAATGGCAATTTTGCTGCAGCTAATTCAAAAGCTCTCCTTGCTAATGACTCAGGGACTCCTTCCAGTTCATATATAATTCTACCTGCTTTGACAGGAAAGACATAAAATTCAACGTTTCCCTTACCACTACCTTGTCTAACTTCTAGTGGTTTTCTAGTAATTGGTTTGTCAGGAAAAACTCTTATCCATGTTTTTCCTCCACGCTTTATATGTCCTGTTATAGCTCTCCTAGCGGACTCTATCTGCCTTTGTGTTAGCCAACCAGTCTCAGTTGCTTTCAGACCATACTCACCAAATACAACGGACGTTCCACGATTTGCTTTTCCATATAATCGCCCTTTCTGCTGTTTTCTAAATTTTGTCTTTTTAGGCTGTAGTAACATAATGAAACCTTATTTTAGTCAATTCATTCTTTATTATTTTATTTTATTCTATTTTGTTTGTGCAACAAATTTGTTTGCATTTCCTTTATATATCCACACCTTTATTCCTATTATTCCATATGTAGTCAAAGCTTCTGTTGCAAAATAATCTATATCAGCTCTCAAGGTATGTAAGGGTATTCTTCCTATTTTTTGATGTTCAGTACGTGCTATTTCTGCACCTCCTAATCTCCCAGAAACTTGAATTTTTATCCCTTGTGCTCTTGCTTTAGAGGTAGCATGCATTGCTTTTTTTACAGCTCTTTTATACATGACTCTCTTTTCTATTTGCTGAGCTATTGAAGTTGCAACTACTCTTGCATCTAAATCAGGATGTTTTATTTCCCTTGCCACAACATGCGCATCTAAACCAGATATTTTTTTGATAGTAGCTTTAATTTTATCTATATCTTCACCTTTTTTTCCTATCAGAACACCAGGTCTTGCTGTATCTATTGTAATAGTAATTTTATTTCCTTTACGTTCTATATATATAGTAGAAAGCATTGCTTTAGTATAGGTTTTATATAAATACTCCCTAATCTCAAAGTCTTCTCTCAAAAATCTAGAAAAATCTTTTTTACTTGCATACCAAATAGCTTTATGCTTTTGTATATATCCTAGTCTAAAACCAATAGGATGGACTTTCTGACCCATATTCTATACCTTCATTATTTTAAAGTTGATAATTTAATATTTAAATGAGCATATCTTTTCAATATCCTATCTGCTCTACCTTTTGCTCTAGGCATTATTCTCTTTAGGACTCTTCCTTTATCTACATAAACTTCTTTGACATAAAATTTACTTATATCGCCATTAAGATTATTCTCAATATTTGAAATAGCAGAATGCATCAATTTATAGAAAAGTGATCCTGATTTATTCGACATGAGTTTTAGCATATTATAAGCTTTAACCACTTCCTTATCTCTAATCGCATTTGCCAATAACCTCGCTTTCTGTGGAGATATTTTACAATTAGACATTTTCACTGTCATTTCCATAAATTCACCTAATACCTTTTAGTTATTTAGTTTTTCTATCACCAGAATGTTCTTTAAAACTTCTGGTAAAAGAGAATTCTCCTAACTTATGCCCTACCATTTCATCAGAAATGTATACAGGAACATGTTCTTTTCCATTATGGACAAGGAAAGTCATACCTGACATCATAGGAAGTATAGTCGAAGCCCTTGACCATGTTTTAATCGGCCTACGATCTTTTTTATTTAAGTTAGCTTCTACTTTTTTAAGCAATTTCAAAGAAATGTAAGGACCTTTTTTTATTGATCTAGCCATATAATCTGTTTATCCTAAAATCTAATTAATATAAGAAACTATCATTCTTGACGAACCTATTTTTTTCTTATTTCTTGTTTTATATCCTTTAGTTGGTTTACCCCATGGCGACACTGGATGCCTTCCACCTGAGGTCCTACCTTCTCCTCCACCATGTGGATGATCTATAGGATTCATAGCTACACCTCTTACAGTAGGTCTAATTCCCAACCATCTTTTTGCTCCAGCTTTACCTAGAGATTTTAATGCATGTTCAGTGTTTGAAACTGGACCTATCGTCGCTATACATTCTAATTTAAATTTTCTAACTTCTCCTGACTTCATTTTTATAGTAGCATATCCAGCATCTTTAGCCACTAATCTACAAAAAGAACCAGCACCACGGGCAACTTTAACACCGCCACCTGGTATTAGCTCTAAACAGCTAATAATTGTACCCATAGGAATGTCCTTAAGTTGCATAGATATTCCTTGTTTTATTATATCTGTTGCTCCATTATAGATTTTATGACCTTCTCTTAGTTCTTCTTGAGCTATCAAGTATTTTCTATCACCATCTTCGTACTTAACCAAGGCTATATGAGCTGTTCTATTAGGATCATACTCTATTCTTTCAACGACTCCCCAAATATTTTTTTTAGTATAATTAAAATCCACTTTTCTATAAAGAACCTTTCTTCCTCCTTTATGACGCGTAGTTATGACACCTCTATTATTTCTTCCTGAATGATTTTTCTTATTCGTCAAAAGAGGTTTATGCGATTTACCTTTATACAGATAGTCGAACTTAGTTACTATCCTGCCCCTCGACCCAGGTGTAGTTGGTTTATAGTTAACAATAGACATTATTTAGACTCCTCAACATTTATAGTTTGACCTTCTTTTAGTCTTACATAAGCTTTCTTATAACCAGATATTTTTTTCTTATGCCCTCTAAGCGTGGGACTGATAAGCTGTTTTTTATTTAAAATATTTACACTGATGACATCTACACTATATATCTTTTTTATAGCATTAGAAATTGATTTTTTATTCGCTTTTTTATCTACAAAGAAAGCATATCTGTTTGATATCTGCTGTTTATAAGCTTTTTCTGTTAATATGGGCCTTTTGATAAGATCATAAAAATTATTAGCATTTAGAATATTAGACATTGTTAAATACCTCCTCAATATCTTTTAATGCCTTTTCCGTTAAAACCAAATTATCTGTTACAGATAGATAATAAGGGTTTATTTCCTGTACATCTATTAAATAAACATCAGGGATATTTCTAACAGACAGCCAAGAATTTTGTTCAACATCAGAATCAACTATTAGAACTCGACCTTCTAAAGAAAGCTTTCCTACTGCCTCTAATGCCTTCTTAGTTGAGATAGATTCCATTTCAAATGAATCTACAATTTTTATAGATTCTCTACGCCTTAATTCAGAAAATAACGATAAAATACTCTGTCTATAGACTTTTTTATTCACTTTTTGAGAATAGTTTCTAGGCTTAGCCGCAAATGCTCTACCTCCTGTTCTCCATATAGGCCCTCTAGTAGTTCCAGCTCTAGCACGCCCTGTACCTTTCTGTCTCCAAGGCTTTTTCCCACCACCCCTTACTTCTGCTCTAGTTTTTTGAGCAACAGTTCCAGAACGAGCATTAGCAAGATATGCAACAATGACTTGGTGAACTAAAGCTTCTTTATATGGAAAGTTAAATACTTTATCATTAAATTCAGGATTTTGAATTATGTTCATATTATTAAACCTCTTGTGACATGATAACTTCTGTACCATTATGACCAGGAACACTCCCTTTAAGCAGCACTAAAGATTTATCTTTTTCTATAGAAATAAGTTTTCTAGAATTTAATGTATATTTCTGATTACCCATACGACCACTCATTTTTTTTCCTTTCCATACACGACCAGGTTGATTACCACCTATAGAACCTGGCGCTCTGTGTGATATAGAATTACCATGAGAGGCATCTTGTGTGGAAAAATTCCATCTCTTAACAACTCCTTGAAATCCTTTACCTTTGGATCTAGACGTTATCTTCATTGTTTTTTCTAAAGAACAATCTTCTATGCTTAACTCATCACCAATGTTAGGGAGAATAACTTCTTCATTTTTAGAGCGAATTTCATAAGTGCTCCTAAATGATGCTATAGAATATTTTTTTGCAAATCCTATGTCAGTTTTCTTCATATGAGAATTTTTTTTATCACCGCTGACAGCGACGACTGCATCATAGCCATTTTTGCTTTTTTCTTTTTTATCCACAATTTTCGAAGGAATAACTTCTAAGACAGTCACAGGAACTTGAGAGCCTGTTTCATCGAAAATCCTCGTCATTCCTATCTTTTTTCCCAGTAAAACTATTTTCTTTAACATAAGAAATCACCACCAATTATAACACTTATGATTTGATAACACTAATCTTTGCATCAACACCAGCTGCTAAATCCAACTTCATGAGTGCATCTACTGTTTTATCAGTAGGAGAAACTATATCTATTAAACGCTTATAAACATTTAATTCATACTGATCACGTGCATCTTTATCAACATGTGGAGATATGGTCACAGTATATTTAACTTTCTTTACAGGCAAAGGAATAGGTCCACAGACAACCGAACCTGTTTTCTTTGCAGCTTCTACTATTTCCTTAGTAGCAATATCTATAACTCTGTAATCAAAAGATTTTAATTTTATTCTAATACATTGATTTAACATACTTAACCATAATCAATAAAGAACGATACCTATATATGATATTTATTTAAAAACAAGTTTATAAACAAATTCTACTAAATAATTTATTCATTAATTTTCAATTGTTGAACAATACTATTAGGAGCTTCCTCATAATTAGAAAACTCCATAGAATATAAAGCTCTTCCTTGAGTAGCCGAACGAAGAGATGTTGCATAACCAAACATTTCACCAAGAGGAACCTTAGCTCTTATAATAGAGCCTCCTCCCCCTACAGCTTCTTCTGTACCTTCTATTTGACCGCGCCTTCTACTAAGATCTCCCATTACATCACCTGTATATTCATCAGGAGAATTCACTTCAACTTTCATTATAGGCTCTAGTAAGGCCACGTTAGCTTTTTTAGCTCCATCCTTAAAAGCCATAGAACCGGCTATCTTAAAAGCCATTTCACTAGAATCTACATCATGGAATGAACCGTCAAATAAAGTAGCTTTAACTCCTATTACAGGATAACCTACTAAAACTCCATTTTTCATTTGCTCTATTATACCTTTTTCTACTGCAGGAATGTATTCTTTAGGTATAACACCTCCTACAATTTCATTAATAAATTCAAAAGTTTTGCCTGCTTTATAATCAAGAGGCTCGAGCTTTAGCCAAATATGACCATATTGACCTCGTCCACCAGATTGCTTAATATATTTTCCTTCAATTTCAACTGATTTTTTAATACACTCTCTATAAGCTACTTGCGGCTTACCTATATTTGCTTCAACATTAAACTCTCTACGCATCCTATCCACGATTATCTCTAAATGCAACTCTCCCATTCCTGCAAGGATAGTTTGACTAGTTTCTTCGTTTGTAGAAACTCTAAAAGAAGGATCCTCTTGCGCAAGCCTAGCTAAAGCTATAGACATTTTCTCTTGATCCGCCTTGGATTTAGGCTCAACCGCCAAAAAAATAACAGGCTCAGGAAATTCCATTCTCTCTAGCACTATAGGCTCAGATTCCGAACAAATAGTATCTCCAGTAGATACGTCTTTAAGCCCTATAGCCGCAGCTATGTCGCCTGCGTAAACTTCCTTTATTTCTTCTCTAGAGTTAGAGTGCATTTGCACTAAACGCCCAATTCTATTCTTTTTACTTTTAACAGAATTATAAACACCATCACCGCTTTTTAAAACACCAGAATAAACTCTTAAATAAGTCAAATTCCCTACAAATGGGTCTGTTGCTATTTTAAAAGCAAGAGCAGAAAAAGGTTCATCATCAGAGGCTCTTCTTATAGCCGGAGTTTTATCTGCATCTATAAGCTCTCCAGCAACTTCATTTCTATCCAAAGGAGAAGGTAAATAATAAATTACTGCATCTAAAAGCGCTTGAACTCCTTTATTTTTAAAAGCAGAGCCACATACAGCAACGACAATTTCCCTTGCTAAAACCCTAATTCTCAGACCTTTTATTATATCTTCCTCAGATAAGTCGCCTTCATCCAAATACTTATTCATCAATTCTTCATTTGCTTCAGCTGCTGACTCAACCATTTTAGATCTATATTCTTTGCACAGTTCCAACATATCTACAGGAATTTCTTTTGAAGCATAGGAAAGACCTCTATTTTCTTCATTCCATTTAATCCATTCCATCTTTATTAAATCTACTACACCATCAAATGTTTCAGCAGCACCTACAGGAACCTGGGTAGTAACAGGAGTAGATTGAAGACGAGCTTTGATCTGGTCTAAAACCTTGAAATAGTCAGAACCAGCCCTATCCATTTTATTTACAAACACGAGCCTTGGAACAGAATACTTATTCGCTTGCCTCCAAACAGTTTCAGACTGAGGCTCCACTCCATCAGCAGCACTAAAAACAACGACAGCTCCATCCAAAACTCTTAGCGATCTTTCAACTTCTATTGTAAAATCTATATGCCCAGGAGTATCTATTATATTAATCCTATGCTGCTCCAAATGCTGGTTCATTCCAGACCAAAAACATGTAGTAGCTGCAGAAGTTATAGTAATCCCTCTTTCTCTTTCTTGCTCCATCCAGTCCATAGTAGCAGCACCATCATGAACTTCTCCTATTTTATGCGAAAGACCTGTATAAAACAAAACTCTTTCAGTTGTAGTCGTCTTTCCTGCGTCTATATGAGCACATATACCAATATTTCTATACAGACGCAGTGGCGTTTTTCGGGACACAATCACTCCTAAATAAAACTCTTATATCTTTTTTCTACTATACTTTTTGACAATTTCTAATTAAAAGCGGAAATGAGAGAATGCACGATTAGCTTCTGCCATGCGATACATTTCTTCTTTGCGCTTAATTGCACCGCCTTTATTTTCAAACACATCAAGCAATTCATATGCTAATTTAGATTCCATATCACCTCTAGCTCTAGACCTAGCCGCATTAATAATCCATCTCATTGCAAGCGAAACTCTGCGAGAAGACCTTACTTCAATAGGAACAGGATAAGTAGCCCCACCCACTCTTTTAGATTTAACCTCAACACTAGGCTCAACCGCAGCAACAGCTTCTTGCATGACCTCAGCCGGTTCTTTTTTCATTTTCTCTGAAACCACACCTAAAGCACCATAAACAATTCGCTCAGCAACAGATTTCTTTCCATTTAGCATAAGCATATTTATGAACTTTGCTATAGTTTCATTATTATATAAAGCATCTACTGTAATTTTTCTTTCTAAAGCTCTTCTACGACGAGACATGAATCCTCATTTAATAAATTAATTTAAACTGTACAATTTAATTATCATTTTGCTGCACGCTTAGCCCCATACTTGGACCTTCCTTGCTTTCTATCTTTAACTCCAGCACAATCCAAAGCCCCTCTGACCGTATGATATCTCACACCTGGCAAATCTTTAACACGACCGCCTCTTATTAAAACTACGGAGTGTTCTTGAAGATTATGCCCTTCACCTCCTATATAGGAAGCAACTTCATATTTATTTGTAAGCCTAACACGACATACTTTACGTAGCGCTGAGTTTGGTTTTTTTGGAGTAGTTGTATACACACGAACACAAACCCCTCTTTTCTGAGGCGCCCCTTGTAGAGCTGGAACTTTACTTTTTTCAATTCTTTTCTTTCTCGGCTTTCTTAATAACTGATTAATTGTAACCATACTGTTTTTATTTCCTGTATTTCCTGACGAAAAATATTTCGGTATTATAAAGGTTTTATAAATATAGTCAATAATAAAATTAGCTTTTATCCTAACAAATAGTTTAAATAGTTATCTATTCGATTATATTTCCTTGATCTAATTTTGAAATCTCATCCATAAGCTCTTGGTCATATGTGTTAATGTTATCATTAATTTTATTATCCTGATTTTCTTTTCTCAAATCAGCCATTTTATTATGATATGCAAACCCAGTCCCAGCAGGTATCAAACTACCTATTAAAACATTTTCTTTAAGGCCTTTTAAGTGATCAACTACACCATATATAGCTGCATCTGTTAACACTTTTGTTGTCTCCTGGAATGAAGCTGCTGATATAAATGACTCAGTTGATAGAGATGCTCTTGTTATACCAAGTAACTTACGCTCAAACTTAATTGTTCTCTTACCTTCTTGTTCTAGTTGATCATTCATATCCAATACTTTAGAATATTCTACAACCTCACCTGTTACTAAATCAGAATCTCCAGACTCTATCACAAAAGCTTTACGAAGCATTTGGCGTAATATAACCTCTATATGCTTATCATTTATATAAACCCCTTGCAAACGGTAAACAGCTTGAACTTCTCCTACGATATAACTAGTTAGCTCATCTATTCCCAGATATTTAAGTATGTCATGCAGATTCAACTCACCATCAGATATTATCTCTCCTTTATCTACATAGGCACCATCATATACATTTAACTGCCTCCACTTAGGCACAGAAAACTCTATAGGCTTTTTCACTTGATCATTTGGAGTTATAATTAATTTACGTTTTTCTTTTGGCTCTTTTCCAAAAGTTACAATTCCAGACTCCGGAGCTAAATATGCCTGACTTTTTGGTTTCCTGGCCTCAAAAATATCCGCAACTCTAGGCAGACCTCCTGTTATATCTTTAGTTTTTAGTCCTTCTTGAGGTATTTTAGCTAAAATATCTCCTGGAAAAATATCAGCCCCTTCCATTACATTTAAGATAGCGTTATCATCCAAAAAGTAGCTTGCTTCTTTTATCTTAGCTTTGGTTTCTTTCTTCTTAGTAGCGCCTGCTCCAGTATTAGAATTTATTTTTATACTTATCTGAGGACGTGAATTTTTCCCTATAGGAGGTCTTTCTTTAATAGGTATAACTTGAATACTATTTATACCTGTCAATTCATCCATTTTTTCAGTAACTGTGATACTATCATGTATATCTATAAAACTTGCTTTACCTTCTATTTCCGCTATCAAAGGACGATTATGAGGGTCCCATTGGACAATCTTAGAGCCAACAGATACATGCTGACCATCTTTCACATATAAAATAGCACCATATGGAATCTTATAAAGCTCTCTATTATTTCCATTATTATCCACTATTGCGACTGAACCTGAGCGAGATAATACTATATTTTGAGAGTTTCTATTTTTCATAAACTTAAGATTTTTAAATGCAACTATACCTGTATTTTTAGCATCTATTGAATCTTCTATACTACCTTGTGACGCAGCACCGCCTACATGGAATGTTCTCATTGTCAACTGTGTACCAGGCTCACCTATAGACTGAGCTGCTACAATACCAACTGCTTCTCCTATGTTTACACTAGTTCCTCTAGCTAAGTCCATACCGTAACACTTAGCACATATTCCTCTTTTTCTATTGGCACACGTTATTGGAGAACGCACTATAACTTCTTGTATAGCCTCTTTATCAAAAGTAGGCAAATCACTCTTCTCTATATACTTACCTACTTCAAATATAATCTCTCCTTTTGCATTTCTAACTTCTTCAGCTAAAACTCTACCTAACGCTAATGTAGTAAGAGGTACAACCACTGACTTTCCTTCCACTATAGAAGAAATAGATACGCCTTGTTTTGTATGACAGTCGTCATTGGTTATAACGACATCCTGAGCGACATCTACCAATCTTCTTGTCAAATAACCAGAGTTAGCTGTTTTTAATGCTGTGTCAGCAAGCCCCTTACGTGCACCATGAGTTGATATAAAGAACTCATTAACAGATAACCCTTCTCTAAAGTTGGATGTTATAGGCTGTTGTATGATAGAACCATCAGGTTTAGCCATAAGTCCTCTCATCCCAGACATTTGCCCCAACTGAGTTGTCGAACCACGAGCTCCAGAATTAGCCATTACAAAAACTGGATTAAAAGATTTCTCCTGAACTTTTTCGCCATTTATCTCAACAGTTTCTATACCTAAATCTCGCATCATATACTGAACTATATCTTCTTTTGCGCGAGACCAAAAACCTATGGCTCTATTGTATTTTTCATCATAAGTTATCAAACCTTGATCGAAATCATTCTCTAGCTTTTGTACCTTATCATTAGCAGATTTTATCAGTCTTGTTTTTTCTTTAGGTATGACAAAATCCTTTATACCTACAGAAACTCCAGATTTAGTTGAATACTTAAAACCCACTCCTTTTAATATGTCAGCTATTTCAACAGTCCGTTTTATATTCAATGTTTGATATGACATGGATATAAGTGCTGATAGAGCTTTTTTATCGAATGTTTTATTTAAATATTCTATAGGAAACTGCTCTTCTAACTCCAGAAAGAAAATACTTCTACCAACAGTCGTAGGTACTATTTGATATTTTGGAGTTTCTGAGTCATCTTCATCTGTATATGTTTTGAATCTAACATTTACTTTTGCATGGAGATCAATTTGTTTATTGGAATATGCAATTAAGGCTTCTTTTGGTGAAGCAAAAGTTTTCCCTTCACCTATACATCCTGAACGCTCACTAGTTAGATAGTAACAACCCAAAACAACATCCTGTGCAGGATCAATTATCGGATTACCATTGGCAGGAGAGAGAATATTATTATTCGCCATCATCAAAAGACGGCTTTCTAATTGAGCCTCAACCGATATTGGAATATGTACAGCCATCTGATCGCCGTCAAAGTCAGCATTAAATGCAACACAAACCAGTGGATGCAATTGTATAGCTTTTCCTTCTATAAGTATTGGCTCAAATGCTTGAATACCAAGCCTATGTAAAGTAGGTGCTCTATTTAATAAAACAGGATGTTGTCTTATAACTTCTTCTAGAATATCCCAAACCTCTGGAGCACTTTTTTCAACAAGCTGCTTTGCTTGTTTAATATTAGTCACAAAATCTCTTTTTTGCAAAAGATTATATACAAAAGGCTTAAATAATTCCAATGCCATTTGCTTAGGTATTCCACACTGATGTAATTTCAGTTCAGGTCCGACAACTATTACAGAACGACCAGAATAATCCACACGCTTACCAAGCAGGTTTTGTCTAAATCTACCCTGCTTACCTTTTATCATATCAGTAAGTGATTTAAGAGGTCTTTTGTTACTTCCAGTAACTGGTCTATTACCTCTACTATTTTCTAATAGGGCATCGACTGCTTCTTGAAGCATCCTTTTTTCATTTCTTGTTATAATCTCTGGAGCGTTTAGCTCTAAAAGCTTTTTGAGTCTAACGTTTCTATTTATAACTCTTCTATATAAATCGTTTAAGTCAGAGGTTACAAAGCGACCGCCTCCTTCCATAGGAATCAATGGGCGTAAATCAGGAGGCAATACAGGTAAAGCTTCAAGTATCATCCATTCAGGCTTTGAATTTGACTTAATAAATGATTGAATTAACTTATATCTTTTTGTTAGTTTCTTTATTTTACTGTCTGCATTTGTATTAGATATTTCTTCTTTGATTTTCTGACTTTCTTTCTCTAAGTCTATAAAACGCATTAAAGATTGTATAGCTTCAGCCCCTATTTTGACTTCAAATTGACCTTGATGCTCTACATATAAACGATTAAACTCTGAATCGCTCAATAACTGACCTCTTTCAAGCTCAGTCATTCCCGGATCAGTTACAACAAAAAGCTCAAAATACAGTATTTTTTCAATATCTTTTAGCTGCATATCCAAAAACAAGCCTATTCTAGACGGCAGTGATTTTAAGAACCATATATGCGCAACAGGAGCAGCTAATTCAATATGCCCCATCCTTTCTCTCCTTACCTTAGATAACGTAACCTCAACGCCGCATTTCTCACATACAACCCCTCTAGATCTTACTCGTTTATATCTTCCACATAGGCATTCATTATCCTTTACAGGCCCAAATATTCTTGAGCAAAAAAGCCCATCTCTCTCTGGTTTGAATGTTCTATAATTTATTGTTTCTGCTTTTTTTACTTCTCCATATGACCAAGATCTAATCATATCAGGAGAAGCAATCCCTATTCTAAAAAACTCAAAATTTTCTTGCTTTTTATTTTTTTTGAAAAAATTAGCTAGATTCACCATAACTTGCCTATTACTAATTATTAAATCTTCTCAATTTTTAATTAATGGTTTTATAAATGATTTTATTATTCCATATCGACATCTAAACACAATGCTCTTATTTCTCTGACCAATACATTGAAAGACTCTGGTACGCCAGGAGTATGATACTGAACTCCATCTATGATACATTTATACATTTGTTTTCTGCCATCTATATCGTCAGATTTCACTGTTAACATCTCTTGTAAAGTATATGCAGCTCCATACGCCTCCAGTGCCCAAACTTCCATTTCACCGAACCTTTGACCTCCAAACTGAGACTTTCCTCCCAGTGGCTGTTGAGTAACTAAACTATAGGTACCTGTTGATCTAGCATGCATCTTATCGTCAACCAAGTGATTTAATTTCATTATGTACATGTATCCAACTGTTACTTCTTGATCGAATGGTTCACCTGTACAACCGTCATAGAGTTTAACTTTTCCAGTTTTAGGCAAATTCGCTTTATCCAGCATAATTTCAACTTCTCTTTCAGTTGCACCGTTAAAAACCGGTGTAGCCATAGGAATACCTTTTTTAAGATTGTTAGCTAACTCTAAAACCTGTTCATCAGTGTATGAATTTATATCATTTTTGATTTGATCGGAATATATACTAGTCAAATATGATTTAATTTCACTGATAGATTTCTGGTGATTCAGAAGCTGTTCTATTTGCTTACCTAAAGACTTAGCAGCGGCACCTAAGTGAGTTTCAATAATCTGGCCTACATTCATACGAGAAGGCACTCCTAATGGGCTTAAAACTATATCTACAGGAACACCATTCTCATCATATGGCATATCCTCCATAGCCATGATTGCAGATATAACACCTTTGTTACCATGCCTACCTGCCATTTTATCTCCCGGCTGTATTCGCCTTTTAACAGCTACACAAACTTTCACTAGCTGTAATACATTTGGAGACAGCTCAGCAGAATCTGAAAGTACTTTTTTCTTATCGTCGTAATTTTTTTCTACTTCTTTTTTTGATAGCTTAATTTTAGTCCTTATATTTTTTATTTGTTTTGTTTCTTTTACTATATTTATCTCTAATAATTTATCATTACTAAGCTTCTCTAATACTTCATTAGTAATAACTTCTTTTTCTTTTCCTTTAACCATAATTTGTTTTAGCAGAAGCTTTCTGAGTCTATCGAAAGTAGGATTTAATGCAGCTATCTCTTCTTCTTTATCTTGTTTAAGTTGTAATAATTTTTCTTTTTCTATATCTAAGGCTCTTTCAGGCTTATTTGCCTTATTTCTAGTATATATTTGAACGTCAACTACTGTTCCTTGCATTCCAGGCGGTACACGCAAACTTGTATCTAATACATCAGCGGCTTTATCACCAAAAATTGCCTTCAGCAATTTTTCTTCAGGAGAGTGTTGTGATTCACCTTTAGGTGTTATTTTACCTACTAAAATATCACCAGACTTTACCTTTGCACCTATATATACAATTCCTGAATTATCAAGTTTAGATAAGCTACTTTCTCCAACATTAGGTATTTCGTTAGTGATCTCTTCATCACCAACCTTAGTTGAGCGTGAAATACAAATCAGCTCTTCTATATGGATACTACTAAATCTTTCTTCTCTGACTATTCTCTCTGAAATTAATATAGAGTCCTCAAAATTATAGCCATTCCAAGACATAAATGCTATTCTAACATTTTGTCCTAAAGCAAGCTCACCATTATCTATACTAGTACCATCTGCTATGACGTCTCCTGCCTTTACATCGTCACCAAGGCTAACTATTGCCTTTTGGTGAAAGCAAGTACTTTGATTCGTTCTTCTATACTTAGTTAACGTATAGATATCAGCTCCTATGCTTTGCTCATTTTCGTCATTAGCTTGTATAACTATACGCATCGAATCTATATCTACTACCTTACCTGAGCGTTTTGCAACGATTAAAGCACCAGAGTCTTTTG
The DNA here is from genome assembly GCA_963455285.1 of Gammaproteobacteria bacterium Psp_hYS2021. Lineage (GTDB taxonomy): Bacteria > Pseudomonadota > Gammaproteobacteria. Next base: position 395,473 of record OY734021.1, on the reverse strand, counting down.
CAACTCTTTGCTCCACTCCCGTTCCTATTAAAGGTTTTTCAGGTGTAATAAGAGGCGTCGCTTGCCTTTGCATATTTGAACCCATTAAAGCACGATTTGCATCATCATGCTCTAAAAAAGGAATTAAAGACGCTGCAACAGAAACTATTTGCTTAGGCGATATAGCTATCATATCTACATATTTAGCACTAGTTAATATTGCTTCGTGATTGTATCTTGCATGTATCATTTCTCCTTCTGCTATTTCCCCTTTATCATTACGCGATACATCTCCTTCTGCTATAACCTTATCATACTCATCCAAAACTGAACAATATACGACTTCATCTTTGAGTATTTTTCCATTTTCTACCTTATGATAAGGTGTAACCAAAAAGCCATATTCATTTAACTTAGCGTAACTCGCCATAGAATTAATCAAACCTATGTTTGGACCTTCAGGAGTCTCAATGGGACAAAGTCTTCCATAGTGAGTCGGGTGAACATCTCTAACCTCAAAACCAGATCTCTCACGAGATAATCCCCCTGGACCCAAAGCAGTAATACGCCTTTTTTGTGTTATCTCAGCTAAAGGATTATTTTGATCCATAAACTGAGACATTTGTCCAGTTGCAAAAAATTCTTTTATTATAGATGTCACTGCTTTGGAGTTTATAAAATCCTGTGGCTGCTTGTTTTCTGTTTCTGCTAATACTAAAGCTTCTTTTATATTTCTTTCCACACGCAATAAACCCATTCGTAATTGATTTTCAACCATTTCACCTGCTGTACGAACACGTCTATTTCCTAAATTATCCACATCGTCTATATCTCTCTCGCCATCACGTATAGAAATAAGTATCCTCAATACTTCCAAAATATCATCTTTCGTCAATATATTTTCATCTTGATGTATATTCGCATTAGTGCTTAGATTCAATTTCATTCTACCTACTTTTGATAAACTATACCTATTTTCGTCAAAAAATAGTTGCTTAAATAGGTTTCTTGCCACATTCTCATCAGGAGGCGATCCTGGACGAATAATTTTATAAATTTCAAATAAAGCTTCAATATCGTTACTAATGTGATCTGTTTTAAGAGTTTTAAGTATATAAGGCCCTCTATCCACATCGTTTGTATATATCAATTTAATCTTTTTAATTCCCTTATCTACAAATGTTTTTAGTAAATCTGCTGTTAAATTTGTAGTTATTTTTGCTAAAATCTCCCCCGTCTTAGGGTCTATAATATCTTCTGCTAGTGCTTTAGTCAGCAAGTATTCCTTATCTACTTCAAATACTTTAATCTTATTGCTTTCAAGCTGCCTAATATGTCTTTGAATTACTCTAACTCCTTTTTCTACTAGAGTCTCACCCTTAGAGCCTTTTATGTCAAAAGTTAAAAATATACCTCTTAAAAAATTAGGCTCCATTTTTACTTTGGCTTTATCTTCAGAGATAAGTTCGAATGTATGTTGTTCATAAAATTTATTTATTATCTCCTGGCTATCCATCCCAAGAGCTTTTAACAGTATAGTCGCTGGTAATTTCTTTCTTCTGTCTATTCTAAAAAAGAGTAAATCTTTTGTGTCAAATTCAAAATCTAGCCATGAACCTCTATATGGAATTATCCTAGACTGATAAAGAAACTTTCCAACAGAGTTTCTTCCTTTATCGTGATCAAAAAATACTCCTGGAGAGCGATGTAGTTGTGAAACTACAACTCTATCATTTCCATTTATTATAAATGAACCAGTTTCTGTCATTATTGGGATATCACTTATAATAGCCCATTCTTCTTTCATATATCTTATCTTTTTTGATTTTTCATCCTTGCGATCTCTATCATATAATGTTAAGCGTAATTTAGTTTTTAACCTCATCTCATATGTAGAACCATAATCTCTAGATGCTTGAATATCATGTGCAGTTGGCTCTAGGACATATTCACCTAGGTATTCCAATTTTACACTTCCGGAGTTGCTAGATATAGGAAATATAGACGATAAAGTTTTTGATATACCGGATAAATTTCCATTATATTTACCATCTTCTTCACCTAAAAACGCTTTATAAGACTCACGCTGAATAGCTAGCAAGTATGGGATATCGTGATCAGTTTTTAATTTTCCAAATAGTTTACGTGGAAAGCGTTGCTCATAATAGAGTTTTGACATGAAAAACCTCTAGTAGTGTTAAGCTTAATAAGGAGCTAGAAAGTCTTAATTAAAAAGGTATTGACGACAAAGAAGGAGCACCATTTGGTACCCTTCTTTAATTACAAATTGAACTAAGCATCTATGTTTTATGCTTTTTTTCGTAAATCGAAAATTTAAGATTTGTTTAGCTAAATTACTTTAACTCCACAGTTGCTCCTTGCTCTTCTAAAGCTTTCTTAATCTTATCAGCTTCGTCTTTATCTACTCCTTCTTTAACAGCAACAGGTGCAGATTCGACTAAATCTTTAGCTTCTTTTAATCCCAAACCAGTAAGCTCCCTTACAACCTTAATAACATTTACTTTCTTATCGCCTATAGACTTAATCATGACAGAAAATTCTGTTTTCTCTTCTACTGCACTACTGACTGCGCCTGCAGCTACCACAGGCGCTGCTACAGCCGCTGCTGCAGAAACATTAAACTTTTCTTCAATAGCACTAATTAGATCAACTAGCTCCATAACTGTCATATTACTAATCGCTTCTAAAATTTGATCTTTATTCATATATCTCCTGATAAATATTTTAATCTAAAAGTAATTCAATCTTTGTAATTTGTATAGTACAAATTTATAAAAATATACATAACAAATAAAATCCCTAAGCTACTTCTTTTTGCTCTTTAAGCACAGATAAAACTCTTACCAATTTTGTTGGTACATCATTGAGAGTTCTTACAAATTTAGTAACTGGCATTTGTATTAAAATAGCAACCTTAGTGATAGCTTCTTCTCTATTAGGCAAACTAGCTAGCTTATCTATATCAGATGCTCTAAAGACTTTACCATCTACTCCAAAGGATTTAATAGCAAAGGTTTCATTTTCCTTAGAAAACTCTTTTAATATTCTAGCCCCTGCTCCTGGATCAGATAATGAAAAAGCAACTATTGACGGACCTAAACAATCCTCACCTAGCTTCTCAAAATCAGTACCTTTGAGCGCAATTTTCAAAAGGGTGTTCCTAACCACTTTAAGAACTACATCTTCTTCTCTAGTCTTTTTTCGTAATTGAGTCATCTTATCAACAGGAATATTTCTATAGTCTGACAAGATAACAGAACAAGAATCTTTAGCTAATTGAGATACTTCACTAACAAATTGGACCTTATCTTCTTTAGTTAGCTTCATTTTTCCTCCAGTATTTATAAAAATAGGAAAGCTCAAAAAATATAATCCATAATAAATTAAATTCTATAAGCTATCCCAACCCGTTTGCGTAGGAAATTAAGTTTCTAAGAAACTCCTACGGTCTTCAACAGTTTTTGCTATATTATGAATCTCAAAAACTATTAAATCGTTAATGACGACATATCAATCCTAAGCCCTATTCCCATAGTAGTTGATAAGATCAGTCTTTTCAAGTACATACCTTTTGATGTAGAAGGTTTCAATCTTTTAATTTCAGAAATCAGTGTTTCTAAATTTTCTTTTATTGCTTCATTAGAAAAATTTATACGAGCTATACTACAATGTATGATTCCATTTTTATCTCCACGGAAAAATACTTGTCCTTTCTTTAAATTGTCCACTGTCTTAGCAACATCTGTAGTAACAGTTCCACTCTTAGGATTTGGCATTAAACCCCTAGGCCCTAAAATTTGTCCTAACTTAGCTAGAGATGGCATTACATCTGGAGTTGCTATTAAAACATCAAATTCAATTACTCCTTTAGATATTTGCTCTCTTAAATCCTCGTCACCAACTAAATCTGCCTCAGCATTTTTTGCAACTTCGATATTATCTCCTTTAGTAAGAACTGCTATTCTTTGAGTTTTGCCAGTTCCATGAGGCATGACAACACTTCCTCTAACCATTTGATCAGATTTTCTAGCATCCACACCTAAAATCAGAGCCATATCTATAGACTCCTCAAACTTAGCTTTAGTAGTCTCTTTTAAAGTATCTACAGCATCTCCTATGTCATAATTTTTTTGTAAATCAACTTTAGATAAAACTTCTTTTCTATTTTTTGTCACTTTAACCATGATTTATTTCCTTACTTGTCAAATTCCTTATACTATAGCAAATTAACCATCAATCTCTATACCCATGCTTCGAGCTGTGCCTTCTATACAATTCATCGCAGCTTGCTTATTAGAAGCAGTTAAATCAGACATCTTGTTATTAGCTATTTTTTCTATTTCTGCTCTTTTAATTTTTGCAACTTTGTTTTTATTTGGAATCGAACTACCTTTATCTATACCTGCGGCTTTACGCAATAAAACAGATGCAGGAGGTGTTTTTATTATAAAAGTAAAACTTTTATCAGAATATACAGTTATTACTACTGGCAAAGGAAGACCTTTTTCTTCATTTTGAGTTTGTGCATTAAAAGCCTTACAAAACTCCATTATATTAAGCCCTCTTTGTCCAAGCGCAGGTCCTATAGGTGGACTAGGGTTAGCATTACCGGCTGGCACTTGTAACTTGACATATCCTTGAATTTTTTTTGCCATAATTAACCTTAATTTATAAAAATATCATTTAAATCTTTAGCACTTGATTGAAAGTCAATTCTATAGGAGTGAGTCTTCCTAATATAACAACTCCCACCCTTAAGCTATTTTTTGCATAATTTATATCTTCTATGGTTCCATCAAAATCAGCAAAAGGTCCATCTACCACTCTTATAACCTCTCCTACTTCATAAAGCACCTTAGGTACAGGCGATTGATGACTGTCATCTATTCTTTTTCTAATTTTTTCAACTTCATGCTGAGGAAGCGGAACTGGCTGATCATCTCCACCTCCAACAAAACCGAATATATTAGGCGACTGTTTTATCATATGCCAAGTTTTTTGATTTACAATCATTTCAACCAAAACATAACCTGGAAAAAAACAGCGGTTTACCCTAACTCTTTTTCCATTACGTATCTCAACCACTTCTTCTTTAGGAACTATAATACTCCCAAAATAATCTCCCAAATCATTTTGTTCTATGTTGTTTTTTAGAGATGCCACTACCCTATCTTCAGAGCCTGAGTAGACTTGCAAAATATACCATTTTTTTTCTTCCATATGACTAATCCTGATAGGTCAATAAATAAAATACAATAAATACAAATTTTATCCTAATAATAACCCTATTAACCACAAGATGACAATATCAAATAGCCAAATCAAAAATGATGTTAGTATCACTACAATTAAAACTAATAAAACTGTCTGTATTAATTCTACTCGAGTAGGCCAAACAACTTTTTTTAATTCAAATCTAGCTCCTTTAAATAATTCTATAGCCTTTTTCCCCAGATCAGTAAATAAAAAAGCAACTATCGCCATACCTAAAAGAACGACCATTGCAATAAATCTATATAAAACCGTCTGATCAGAAAAAACTATATCTATAGATATCGCCGCTAGCGAGAATACAATAACAAAGAACCACCCTGCCCAATGCACTACGTTAATATTTGCTTTATTTTTTTCTTTAGACACAAAATAGCCTTATTTAATTCAAAACTAATACTTTGCAGGCCAGGAGGGAATCGAACCCCCAACCTGCGGTTTTGGAGACCGCTGCTCTGCCAATTGAGCTACTGACCTAAACTATATAAGTATAAAAACAAGTTCATTAAATCAATTTTTATCAAACTTATTTTATTATTTTAGATACAACTCCTGCTCCTACTGTTCTACCGCCTTCTCTAATAGCAAATCGTAATCCTTCTTCCATAGCTATTGGTTGAATTAAGGAAATATTCATTTTGACATTATCTCCTGGCATAACCATCTCAACACCTTCGGGAAGAACAATCTCTCCAGTAACATCTGTTGTACGGAAATAGAATTGCGGTCTATAACCTTTGAAAAAAGCTGTATGTCTACCACCTTCTTCTTTACTTAATATATATACTTCTGCTTCAAATTCAGTATGAGGAGTAATCGAGCCAGGTTTAGCTAAAACTTGACCTCTTTGGACTTCTTCACGCTTTGTCCCTCTTAAAAGAACACCCACATTCTCACCTGCACGACCCTCATCAAGAAGCTTTCTAAACATCTCTACACCAGTAGAAGTTGTTTTTGTTATTTTCTCTTCTATTCCTACTATTTCTATTTCATCGCCTACTTTGATAATACCACGCTCTATACGCCCTGTAACAACTGTACCTCTACCTGATATAGAAAATACATCTTCTATCGGCATTAAGAATGGCTTATCTATATCTCTTTGTGGCGCAGGGATATATTTATCTAATCCTTCCACTAAGTTTTTAATAGCTTCAGTACCTATGTCGCTAGTATCCCCTTCTAGCGCCTTAAGAGCAGAACCAATAACTATAGGAGTATCGTCTCCAGGGAAGTCGTACTTACTTAGAAGCTCCCTAACTTCCATTTCAACTAACTCTAAAAGCTCTTTATCATCTACCATATCAGCTTTATTTAAGAAAACTACTATATAAGGAACACCTACCTGACGAGCTAATACTATATGCTCTCTTGTTTGAGGCATAGGACCGTCAGCTGCAGAAACAACAAGAATAGCACCATCCATCTGAGCAGCACCAGTTATCATATTTTTTATATAATCAGCATGTCCTGGGCAGTCTACATGAGCATAATGCCTAATAGGACTTTCATATTCTACATGAGATGTATTAATGGTAATACCTCGAGCTTTTTCTTCTGGAGCATTATCTATTTGATCGTAACCTCTAGCTTGACCTGTACCCCAAGTATCATAACATACTTTAGTAATAGCTGCAGTAAGAGTAGTTTTACCATGGTCTACGTGACCTATGGTTCCTACATTAAGATGTTCTTTATTTCGCTCAAATTTCTCTTTAGACATTTATTTACCCCTAAAACACATAAATAAAAATATAACAAAAATGTAAAACGACCCCATTTATTCAACTTAATTTAATAATATGGAGCTCATAACCGGACTTGAACCGGTGACCTCTTCCTTACCAAGGAAGTGCTCTACCAACTGAGCTACATGAGCATCTAAATAGGTAGAAAAAAAAACTATTAAAAATATAGCTAATCATAGCACGAAAGGAAAGAAATGGCATTTCACAACCAAAAACCAAGTGGAGCGGGCGGCGAGAATCGAACTCGCGCGATCAGCTTGGAAGGCTGAAGTTCTACCATTAAACTACGCCCGCTAAAAATATTACTCATTTTCATTGGTGGAGGGAGAAGGATTCGAACCTTCGAAGGCAGAGCCGTCAGATTTACAGTCTGATCCCGTTGGCCACTTGGGTATCCCTCCTTAATCATATATTACCGGCATTAATTAATAAAATATCTGGTGCCGGCACCAAGAGTCGAACTCGGGACCTACTGATTACAAGTCAGTTGCTCTACCAACTGAGCTACGCCGGCATACATTTTAAATACAAACAAGATTGTTTGCTTATTTTATATATGATTTTTAATATGTCAAGCCCATAGCAGATATTATTCTATGTAAAGATAACTTCTACTTAAGATATTATAATACATTTAGACGCTATGGCGGTAAATCTAAAATTATTTTCTAATGAAAGATTTCTTTATTTTTGAATATATCCACGGAGCAAATAAACTTGTTATCGTTAGTAACCATAAAACTATAGATATTGGACTTTCAAAAAATGTACTATATTCACCACTACTATATAATAAAGCTCTTCTAAAATTAAGCTCTATTAAACTACCTAGAACTAATCCTAATATCATAGGCGCTAATGGAAAACCAGTCCTTTTCATTATATATCCCAATATTCCAAAGACTATCATCATTATTAAGTCAAAATCACTTCCATTAATTACATAGACTCCCACAATGCTTAAAACAGCGACTGTTGGCATTAAAAACCAATTAGGAGCCTTAAGAATTTTTGCAAATACACCTACAAGCGGTATATTTATAAGCAATAAAAATAAGTTACCTAAAAACATAGAGGCACTCACTCCCCAGAATATAGTGGGGTTATCAACAAGCATAGTTGGCCCCGGCTGTACTCCTAACGTAATCAATCCTGCTAACATAACTGCTGTTGTTTCACTCCCTGGAACGCCTAATACTAATAAAGGAATAAAAGAGCCTACTGCTGATGAATTATTTGCAGATTCCGGAGCAGAGACTCCTCTAATATCTCCTTTGCCGAAATTTCCTGAGCTACCTGCAAATCTCTTTTCCACATTATAACTTAGAAAGCTTGCTATAGTGGCTCCTGCTCCTGGCAAAACGCCTACTAAAAACCCCAAACCACAACTTCTCAATATTCCTGCTATAGCAGATTTAAATTCACCCAAAGTGATAAATACATTATTGATATTAATTACTTGTTTTGTTTTAGTTTTCACAGGTTCGATTAAAATTCCTAGTATCTCACTAACTGCAAATAATCCTATAACTACCACTATAAAATCTATTCCATCATAAAGCTCACTATTACCAAAAGTAAACCTAACTACTCCAGTAAGCTCATCTATACCTATAGTCGAAAGTGCCAGACCAATAAAAGCAGAAAAAACAGCCTTAACCATACTGCCTTCAGAGAAACTTGTTAGGGCAGTAAAAGCAAAAATCATCAAAACAAAATATTCTGCAGGTCCAAAATCTATAGCAAGCTCAGATAAAATAGGAGCTAACAGTATCAATAAAAAAATGGATAATGTCCCTCCTATAAAAGATGATATAGCACTCATAGCCAGAGCCGGGCCAGCTCTTCCATTTTTTGCCATCGCATGCCCATCTATACACGTTACTGCAGCTGCGGATGTACCAGGCACATTAATTAATATACTAGATATAGAATTTCCATATTGCGAACCGTAAAAAATTCCAGCTAAAAAGATCAAAGCGCTTTCTACTGATACGTTAAACTGTAGAAGTACAGGAAATAATATTGCTATGGCATTGACAGGCCCTATTCCAGGCAACATACCAATCATGGTACCTAGTACGCAACCCAATAGAACAAGCATAATATTATTAAGACTCCATGCTATTGCGAAACCATCAGCAAAGGATGAAATAGTATTATTAAAAAAAAGTAAAATCTCGCTCATATAATCTAAATAATATTCGGTTACCTAATAAATTTAATTAATAAAATCTCTCTATGTAATGATTCCAGCAAGTATGCCATCTGGAAGAGTCAAACCTAACAAAATATTGAATAAAATGTAGAATGATAGAGTTACTATTATTGAAATAAGGGTAGCCACGTATTTCTTAGCTCCAAAAAATATCATGGTAAACATCATAAATGCAGTATTTCCTATTATAAAACCAACTTCTTCCAACAAGATGCTATATACTAATAGCATAAGCAAAAATATCATTTGTTTTAAAAATCCTTTTTTACTATATTCTCCAAAATTGAAGTTTGTAGGACGAATTAAAAGCATAAGTGATAAGACAATCATAACTATAGATAAAAACAAAGGAACTCCCTTTGAACCCACCGCTTCATAGTCAGGCACATTCACCACTATGCTATAACTCATTATAAAAAATATTAAACTAATGCTTAGTATAGCCATTGCAATCCATCTATCTTGTTTCATATACTAATTTTTACTTGAGTAGTAGTTTAATAAGGATGTGCACTTATAAATATAAGCGCACAATAAAAAAAGTAAATTTATATAATGGCTTATTGACTTATAAATCCTAATTCTTCAGATATAGATTTAATATCAGAAACTTGATTACTGACAAACTCTTCAAACTCTTCTCCATACATAGCAAATTCTGCTAGACCATTTTTATCTCTAAGATCTTGCCATTCTTCTGATTCTGCTACATTTTTAATTATATCCACCCACTGTGAATATCTTGCATCAGGTATGTTTTTAGGTACATAAAAAGCTCTCCAATTGGCACCTATTACATCATACCCAAGTTCCTTTGCAGTAGGAACATCAGGTAAAACATCTAGTCTCTCTGGGGCTAAAACAGCTAAAACTTTTATATTATCAGCTTTTTCTTGGCTTAGTAATTCTGAGACATCACCTGTAAAAGCAGCAGCTCGACCGCTTATTACCTCTAATAGTGCTTGACCACCATTATCAAAAGCTATGTAGTTAATTCTAGATAAATCAGGATATTGAGCTTCTTTTGCTACCAATAAAAATTTTAAGTGATCCCACCCGCCTTTTGAGCTAGCTCCCACTATAGAGTTTCTTCTAGGGTTGTCTTTAAGCGCATTAATTAACTCACCTAAACTCTGGAAATTAGAATCTTTTCCAACAGCTACGACTCCATAGTCTGATCCCAAAGCACCAGCCCACCTCACATCATCTGCTGAAAAACCAGAATATACATTTTGAGCCAATCTAGCAGCAGTTGCTGTACTGCCTGCAACTATTAAATCCTGATCGTCACCTCTTTCACTAACGACATATGCATACGCCTTACCTCCTCCTGCTCCTGACATATTTGTTACTCTTACACTATCAACAAGATCTAACTGTGTCATAACCTGAGCCGCTGGCACACGACAAGTGAAATCCCACCCACCTCCAGCACCTGCGGGCGCAATACATTCAACATTCCCGGGTTTAGCCATAGAAAAATGGGATGTTAATAAAACGCTGCTTGATATTAAAATAGGTAGCAATATTTTTTTTTGCATATCTCCTCCTTTGTTTTATTGAGTTTTTCAGAACATTACTGTTTTTCTACGTTATAATATTTTATATTATAACAAGTATAAAAATATGTGATGTTATAGAATCTATAAAATATTATTCGCCCTTATTATAAAATTTATACTTATAACTTCAATAGTATTTAAAATAAAAATATTCTAAAGTTCATTTGCTCCATCAAGTCACCCTTTTTTATAGCCATTTTACAGCTAATAGATTCAATCTCATCAATATCTATAATGAAATATATTATAAGTGAAATTGATTAACCTAATAATACCTGATACCATTGTCAATCCTACAAAGCAAACAACCAATTACTCATACTTTATTCCAATTGTCACTTTAAGCTACTAAGACACAAAATAATACCATTTAGGCTTTCTAATGTAGTCTAATATTCATCTCCAAAAAGTACTAAAAGTACTAGAATAGCCATTTATGTTCCAAGCCTTACTATAAATCAGAGCACTTTAAGTCAGAAATGCTCTAATCTACTGATAAACAATTAATTTTTAGAGCTGCCACTATTGTGTTAGAATAGATATTTAAATTTTTTATGAATGCCTATGAATACCTATAAGTACTTAAAATTACCATTACTCTTAGCAGTAATTTTGTACTCTACAGTTATAAACTTATCCTTTGCAAAAACCAATGCAAATTTAAGAGAAGAAAAGCCATCGCAGGTACAATTTATAAGTAACAACCTTATATTATTAGGTGTTAAATACGGTTACCATTTAAATGATAAATTTATGCTAGGCGTTCAAGGTGGGCATACCAACTTTGATTTTGAGGTCGATTATAAAATATCTACTTCAGTAGACTATACTTATACAGATAATAGTGTTAATGAAAATGCGATAGCTGATGCATCTTTTGATACATCCAACACATTTTCTACTGCTATGCCCTATGGAGAAGTTTTTGTAAGCTACTCCCCATTTAGCAATGGTTTTTTTACAAAAATAGGTCTGATGTATCGCTCTTGGAAGTTTGATGGTTTAATGACAAATAATGGATATGTTTTAAGTAATTGTAGATCCGAAACACTTGGTAATGTAGACTGTCCGGATGAAGAAGAACTACCTAGTGAAATAGCAGATTTACCTGATACAGGGGAAGATTTAGCAAATATATACATTGAATGGCCTAATTTTGCAACTGATATTTCACTGGGATGGAATTGGATAGGAGATTTTGGAATATCCGGAGGAATCGAAGCTGGTGCTTGGATTGGCTCTTCTCCTCAAATTAGCTATGAATTAATCACTGAAATAAGCGATGATAATATTATAGAAGACTTAGAAAATGAAATTGCAAAAATACAGAAGCGACTTGATAATTTTGCTATCTTACCTCATATAACATTAAGCTTAGGTTACAACTTTTAAATACATATACAAGGAAATGAATGTAAAACTTTAAGCACCTATATTTTTAATTTTTGAATTAATTATTCATTTTTTTAAACCATTTAGTCTTGTTTTAACCACCAAAAGTCAATATAATTTCTTTTCTATTGGCTATGTAGCTCAGTTGGTTAGAGCACAGCATTCATAATGCTGGAGTCGCTGGTTCAAGTCCAGCCATAGCCACTATAAAGGTCCTAGCTATATAATATATTATCTTTGCTGTATAAACAGTATCTCCTTAAAACCCTAAAATGCATCTAGGCTTAACTATTTTGATTTATTTTTGTGAAGAAGAAGCTAATCTCTTCAGTTTCTACCGTTAATTTGCTCAAAGTCTATCTACTTGCAGAACGCATTCATTTTCGGCGACTTACCTCTGAAATGTGGTTTAGCCACTAGCCGCTCTATTAATGGTTCTATTACATATACTCTCGTTATGGGCTTTTTCCTTTCTGCCATCAGAGTGTCTAGTTTTAAGATAAGTTTTTTATATCGCCTTTTCTACAAAAGCGACCTTTCAAGAGCTATATCAAAAAACACTAAAAATTATCCTTAATCTGCCTAATTACCCTAAAAAGTTCTTTCTCACTTTTATCTACTATCTGCTCAGTTATTATTTTTTGACTTATGATAGGACTATCAATTAACTCCAGTGGTCTTAAAAAAGGATTTGTACGCAATTCGTCATCTAATAAAACCGGCAGGCTTATGCCATCGTTTATTTTTATTTGATTTTTCAGCTTCTCTCTTCGTATTTTTAATTTAACATTATCTCTATCTAAATATAAAGCAAAATCTAAATTTTTAATAGTATATTCATGAGCCGAATATATCATGGTATCTTTAGGTAGTTTTTTTATTCTTGATAAGGATAAAAATAAGTCATCTATACTACCTCCATCCAAAACTCTACCGCAGGCAAAAGGAAAGATAGTATCTCCAGGGAATAGTATCTTTAAGCTTTTACAATAGTAACTCATGTGGTCATCTGTGTGCCCTGGTGTACTCAACACCTCAAAATCATAGCCAAATATATTAATTATATCTCCTCCTTTTACCTTAATATCAGCTCCATTAAACGTTTTATCATTTGCATATACCTTAACTCTATTGTATCTAGAAATTACGCCTTCTAGACCACCTATATGGTCATAGTGGCGATGAGTTAGTATTATTCCTTTTAATTCTAATGAGTTTTTCTCAAGGAATGAAACAATTGCTCTTGCATCACTTGCATCCACTATATAAGCTTCATTACCATTTACAATAGACCAAACATAATTATCAGATAAACATTTTATAGCAGATATTTTTACTATACTCATTGCATGCCCTCCAGTTATTTCGTTAATTTATTTGTTATTACTTTAAGTAATATATAAGAATTTTAAATTTTTGCAATTTTATCTTTAGTGTATTTTGAATGCTTTCCAGAAAATAAATCAAACTTTGCATAGGTACATGGCCACGAGCCGTTCATCAGTCTATACTTTTTTGATGCTTTTAGCCCTATAGACTTAAGCCCTTTATTTGACTTATTACTTAAATTATTATTCCTTAGTTTGCTTATCTCATCATCTCCTATAAGCACCCATGCGATCGAATTAGCATAGTCATTTTTTAATTTATCACCAAAACTCTTAAAATCAATGCAATCCAATCTATTACCATAGGGAGGATTAGTTATTATTGAACCTTGAAAATTATTTTTTATAGCCTCGTCCCAAAAATCTTTAACCTCAAAATCTATGATTTCATCTGAAGAAAACTGTATATTCTTTGTATTATTTATAGCTTTATGTATCATAGCATGGTTTATATCTTGCCCTATTAAAGAGCATTTAATCGGCTGTATGTTGCGAACCAATTCCCTTTTTAGATTTATAAAGAGCTTTGAGTCAAAATCACGCCAGCCCATAAAGTTGAATTTTTTTCTATTTAAGTTTACTGGGGTCTTAGTCGCTATATGATAGGCTTCTATAAGGATTGTTCCACTGCCACAAAAGGGATCTAGCAAACTATCTGTTTTATTCCATGAAGATAATAAAACCATTCCTGCTGCCAGAACTTCATTTAATGGTGCCTCTCCTGCTTCTTTTCTATATCCTCTCTTATAAAGTGCCTCTCCTGTGCTATCTATCATCAAAGTTACAAGCTCATCAGAGTTTATATGAATATAAAACTTCACATCAGAGGATTTGATATCAACATTTGGGCGATTATTATTTTTATATTTATAGTAATCAACTATAGCATCTTTTGCTCTTAAGGAGACGAAGTGGCTATTATTAAAAATAATAGAGTTACTTATATTAGAGTGTACAGAAAAACTCTGGTCAGCACTCAAAAAAATATCCCAATCAAAATTCCTCAATTTATAATAAAAATCTCTCTGAGAGCTTATATAAAAATACTTTATTGGAACTAAAATTCTAATCGCACAGCTAAGAGAAAGATTTGCTTTGTATATTAATTTTATATCACCAGTAAACTCTACAGCCCTATTCAATACTTTAATATCATTAGCGCCTAAATTTTTAAGCTCTTCGCCCAATACTTCTTCTAGCCCTGATAGAGTTGTCGCTATTATCTTAAAGCTATTTTGGTTTTTATTGTCTAATCTTGCCATATTTATATTAAAATCAATCTTGCATAGAGCTTATTCTATATATATTTTTGCATATAGACGATATGGTTTATTTTATAGTATTAATATTAGTAAATAAATTATTCTGAGTTTTCACTACCTGTGTAATAGCAAATAGCATAATAATAGCCGCTACATATTGCGAAAGATCCAATACATTATCATAAAGCAGTGCATCTATCATAACCGCTAGTATAGGAAATACCAGCTCTAATATAGTTGTAACCTTCGCTTCTGTCCTCTGTAAACCTTTATAGTACAAATATAAAGCTACCATGCCAGTAGATAAAGCTATGAATACAAACAACCCTATTTGCTCTATATTTGGCTCATACAAAGAATCTGTTTCTCTCAAAACTAAAACACCTATAAAAGCAAACACAGAAGTTAATAAGAATCTTAATCCTGTGGCAAGCACATCAGACTTATTCTTTAAGAATATCTTCGATAAAGTAGTAGAAGTCCCCCAAGCAGCTGCAGCTCCAAAAGCGTAAAGGGTAGCAATAATTGGCTCTCCAGAAGTAAAATCAACTATTCCCCATTTAAATGCAGAAAAATAAGCAGCAACAATCGCAATAATTGCCCAAAATAAAAATACTTTATTTACTTTCTCTTTCAATAATAAATTGGCCGTAGTAATAGCGAATATAGGCTCTAGATATAAAATCAAATAGACTATACTAAATGATATAAAATTTACTTTAATAAGTGCGGTTGTGAACCATAAAGTACCTAAAACGCCACTTATTAGGGATACAACGCCCATAAGGCCAAACTCTTTTATGGAAACTCTCTCCACTGTTACTTTAGATACTATAAATGGCAGTAGTATCAAGGCTCCGATTAGATGCTCATAAAAAACTATAGTAATCGGAGGTAAAGTAAATAGACTCCTTCTAACTACTCCATCCAATGCCCACAGAATAGAAGCAAGTATTATAAACGAAGGTCCATAAAGCATCCCATATGACTTAAACATAAAATACTCTTGGCATTTGTAGTTATTGACTATTACACAAATTATCCCATTGTGCATTAAATTCTCTCCAATGCTCTTTATCAGAACTCTCTTCTAAAAAAGTTTTTATTTCAGATATAGATAGCTCAAAAGACTGTTCAGAAATTTTGCACATATGGTTCATAAGATGTAAATATACAAGATATGTATTTAATACATCTGTTTCACAGTAGTTACGTATTTGTTTTAATTGACCTTTATCAAACATAGAAAACACTTTAGAGCCATCAATGCCAATTTTACCGGGTAGATTTAATATAGAGCAGACTTCATTGAGTTTAACTCTAGTTGACGCACCAAAATCAGACAAAACATCGATCAAATCACAGTGCCAATCTACACCATAACGCGACTGATAAGAACTCCACTTATCACCACTATTATAAAGAGTATTCGCTTTTATACCATATTTCATCGCTCTATATTTCAAAACAGGCATATCAAAGACTCTACCGTTAAAGCTAACCAATCTTGGTTTTAGTTTATCTATAGTCTTAAAAAAGCCCTCTACTAAATCTTTTTCGCTACTATCTACAACTCCTCCTGATCTTATCTCTTTTAAGCTGTAGAACTCCTTTCCAAAACCATCGACACTAACCTTAGCCCTTAAAAAACTGAGAGCTACAACTTTATGAAAAGGCTGCCGCAAAAAAGCATTATTTCCATTAGTTATTGAAAGATGATAGTTTTCTAATGCCTTTCTTTTTAGGTCAATTTTTTCTTGTGCCTCAAGTGAGTTATCTACACTAAAATCCAGCAGATTATCGACGACTTCTGTATCAGGAATGGTCTCTATATCAAAAACAAATAAATCCTCAAAGGTATATTGCATATTAATTATTAATATTTATTAAAAATAAATGAATTAACTAGGGTAAAAATATAAAATCAATTTGCTATTTTGTTATCAACTGTAAAAAAGAGATGGTGTTTTATGTACTGTTTGGCTTATTTTAATGCTGTTATATATAGATTCTTTTGCTTTTTGAAAATCATCTTCATTTCTTGCATGAATTGTTACAATAGGAGTTTCTACATCAACTTTCTGACCTAGCTGAACGAAATTACTCAAGCCAACAGAATAATCTATACTGTCATTTGTTTGTATTCTTGAGCCGCCTAGATGTAAAATAGTAATTCCAATCGCTCTAGTATCTATATAAGATACAAATCCACTCTCTTTTGAAAAAATATCTCTTACAATGTTTGCCTTAGGTAGATATTCTTTATATTTTTCAGCAAAATCTATAGGACCTCCCATAGCAAAAACCATCTTAGAAAACTTCTCCATTGCCGCCCCACTAGCTAAAGAGCGCTCTAGCTTACTATAAGCTTCATCGTGACTATCGGATAAGTCACCCAAAAGAATCATCTCAGCACACAATTTCATCACTACATCATAAAGCCTTTTATTTTTTATATTATTAGATAAAAACTCTACTGCTTCCATAACCTCAAGCGCATTACCTATCTTAGATGATAGAGGCTGATTCATGTCTGTAAGCACACAATTAACCTTCAATGAAGATAGCTTAGCAATATTCTCTATGCTTTTAGCAAGAGCACTTGATTTTTCAAGTGTACCCATGAAAGCGCCGTTTCCTACCTTTACATCCATAACCATTGCATTCAATCCAGCAGATAATTTTTTCGATAATATGGATGCAGTTATAAGAGGAATTGACTCTACTGTTGCTGTTACATCTCTTATAGAATAAATTACCTTATCCGCAGGCGCTAAATCAGCTGTTTGTCCTATTATAGAACAACCTACGTCTTTCACGACTTTTTGAAAAACTGCTAAATCAGGAGTAGTATTATATCCGACAATAGAATCAAATTTATCCAAAGTTCCTCCTGTATGTCCTAAACCCCTACCAGATATCATAGGAACAAAACCACCTATAGATGCTACCATTGGAGCAAGAACTAATGATACAAGGTCACCTACACCACCTGTAGAATGTTTATCCAAAACAGGTGCTCCTTCTCCTAGAATATCCCATGATAATGTCTTGCCACTATTTTGCATAGCAGAAGTCAAATAAGAGCTCTCCTGAGCAGTCATTCCATTAAAATAAATAGACATAGCCAAAGCAGAAATTTGCTCAGCTGATACATTTTTTACTTTTTTATTTAGGCGGCTATTTAAACTATCTATGCCATTGACAAAAAACTCAATCTCTTCTTTACTTAGCTCTTTATTATCTCTTTTTTTCCTAATAATTTCCTGGGGTGAAAACATAATTAATATTTTTATAAAAGAATATTAGAATGATAAATAAAATAATATAACTATATAAATTGCTTTATAAAAGAACGTAACTTATATGTTTTATATTTTATTAATATCTTTGTTAGTAGGTATTTTGCTTGGATTTTATCGACGCCATATCTATATTTAAAATAGCCATTATATCTAATACAAGTGATGATGCGCCGAATCTTATATTCTTTGGTTTTATCCAATCGTGCCCCATTATCTTTTGGGCTAAATCTATATACTCCATAGCTTGAGATACTGTCTTAATGCCTCCGGATACCTTAAGACCACAGTCAAAATACAGTCCATATAGCTTTTGTTGCCTACTAATTTCATCTAAGATAACCTTCACAGATTCGACAGTTGCATTTATTTTAGCTTTACCAGTAGATGTTTTAATAAAGTCAGCGCCACAAGCCATAACCATAGAGCAAGCTTCCTTAATCAAAGAAGCATCTGATAATACACCGGTTTCTAAAATAACTTTAAGTTTGATATTTCCAGTACATTTTTCCCTTACGCTTTTGACTATATCAAAGGCTTTTTCCTTATCTCCCTTAAGAAAGTCTACATAAGGAAACACTAAATCTACTTCATCTACTCTATTATCTATAGAATATTTTAACTGCTCCATAATCATAACCTTATGGTCAGTACCATAAGGAAAGTTAATTACACAAGCAAGCGATATATGTCGCTTATTACCTATACTTTCAATAATCTCTCTAGCAAGTTTTAAGAATCGAGGATAAACACAAATGGCAGCTACAGTTTCGTTCTCGTCTCTTCCTAGTAATTTGCCATCTATATAAGATAGTTTACAAAAATCTCTAATAGTATTATCTGTATCATTATCATTCAATGACGTGAGGTCCGTAAGGGAAAATACTTTCAATGCATTTATTATATTGGTATTCATAGATTAAATTCTCTTAAAATATTAAAGTAGATGAACATATATCACTTAATAAAACCTCACTATTGAAACCAATATAATAACTGTAATCAGTATTACTGTCGGGACTTCGTTGAAAAACCTAAAAAATACTTCAGAGTGTTTATTTTCATTATTTCTAAAATTACGAACTATGACTCCACAGTAAGCATGATAAGCTATTAGTGCTACAACCAATAACATTTTTGCATAAAACCAACCATAAGCGTATATACTAGGGTTCATTCCCACTACAAGCAAACCAAACAAAACAGTAACTATCATAGAAGGCGCACCTATATAAACATATAGTCTCCTCTCCATTACACAGAATCTTTTATAACCAAGGTCATCTATCGCAATATCTGTATCTTTCATAGCGTGGTAAACAAATAGTCTAGGCAAATAAAAAAGCACAGCAAACCAGCATATCAGCCCTAATAAATGTAAAGCTCTAAACCATAAGTACGGTGCTTGACCTGTGATACCTAGTTCACCAATATTCAAAGTTAAATATAATATCCCTGCTAATATCGTAAGGTGAATTACACTTTTTATTATTTTATTTTGCATATAATCATTTTAAATTTAAGTAGTTAAAGTTAAAAAATTAGATTCTAATCTACATAATATTTTATGTAGATTTAATTATTTTGTAGTATTTTTTTTATAATATTAGTTGTTGATGCATTTGGTATATGCGATAAGATTTTCACGTCTCCTCCATAAGAAATAACAAAATCGTGTCCAACTAATTCCTTGATAGAACTATAATCGCCTCCTTTGACTAAGATATCAGGTTTTATTTGCTTTATAAGCTCTTTAGGTGTATCTTGTGAAAAAGATATTATATAATCCACACTTTCAAGAGCTTCCAATATATCCATCCTCTCATCTAAAGGAACAATAGGTCTCTTATCTCCTTTTAATCTGTTAATAGAATCATCTGTATTAATCCCTATCACCAAAATATCTCCCAACGACTTAGCTTCCTTAAGGTAGGTCACATGGCCAAAATGCAAAATATCAAAGCAACCATTAGTAAAAACAATTTTTTCATTATTTTTTCTATGTGAATCGAGTATCTCACACAGATTATCTATATCTGTATATTTCTTTTGCCTATTGCTAAGCCAGTTATTTATTTCGTTTACGCTAACTGTAGCTGTGCCGAATTTACTCACTGCTATCCCAGCTGCTATATTTGCAAACCTAACCGATTGGTCTATTGTTTGACTTACACTCATCATACACCCTAACATAGCTATAACTGTATCCCCTGCTCCAGTAACATCAAAGACATCTTTCACCTCAGATGGGAAGTGAATTATATTATGCTGAGAAGACAAGAGCGTCATTCCTTTCTCACTACGAGTAACTAATAGATATTCCCAACCACTACTCTTTATAAGCTTCTTACCTTTTTCTTCTATTTCGACATCATTAGAACACTGACCTACCCATTGCTCAAATTCTTTTAGGTTTGGGGTAACTATTGTTGCGCCTTTATAGGATAAAGAATCGAGCTGTTTTGGGTCTACCAAGGTGCGCTTATTGTATTTACTAGCTATATCTATTATTTTTGTTGAATTTATAACTGTACCTTTGTTATAATCAGAGATTATAACTAAGTCATATTGCTGTACTTTATCTTCAAATAGCTTATAAAAATTATCGTCTGGCTCAAACATATCTTCATTATCAAGCCTTACTAATTGATGTTTATTAACAATAATTCTTGATTTACATACTGTGGGCTTTTTTGTATAATTAAAATAAGTAGTAACCCCTTTTTCTTCAAGTATTTTATTTAATATTTTAGCTTCTTCGTCGTCCCCTACTAACCCTAAAATACCTACATTAGCGCCCAGGGATATTATATTCAAAGCAACATTAGCCGCTCCTCCTGCACGGTTTATGGATGACGAGAATTTCACTACAGGTACAGGCGCCTCCGGCGATAACCTAGAACTATCACCATGTAAATAGCGATCAAGCATCACGTCCCCGACTATAAGTATTTTAGATTTACTAAAATCAGGAGTTTTTAGCATAACTTATAAAATATATAATTGCAAAAGGCAGTTTAATTATTGAGGTTAATTTTAGAAAAAATAATTTAAAGAGACGAATAAAGCGAAGCTGTTTTTATAATCAGAGGTAGTGGCAAAATTAACACCATTTTCATTTTGATAACTACCATTTTCCTCTCCTGAAAGAGAGAAAGCAGTTCTAAATTTTACATCTAACTCCAAATGATTATTTAGCTCATAAAGTGCTCCTACAGCTAATCCCAAGAAAATAGAAGAAGTATCATCAAAATAATCCCTATAGTCTCCACTATAATTTATATCAGTATTTCCTAGCTCACCACCTGCATAAAACTTAAATGGATCATCTGTATAGTGATTAAATATATAATATGATTCTAAAAAGTACTCAAGTATTGTAGCAGATGTATCTCCATATATATCACTAGAGTAATTCATGCCAAGCGCTATCCTAAAACTAGATACATCAATACCTGCTTTTACTCCCATTCCCATAGAGCCTATATTAGTATTATCAGACCATTTATAATCACCAGCATTAAAAGTTCTCCCAGCACTTGGATCATATAATAGCTCCGTATTAACTGATTCATTTTTTAGTATTAAATGCATATAGTTCAAACTAAAAGATGAATAAACTTCTATATCCCTATTAAAAAGATTAAACGAAAATCTGCCTATATCATTCGACTCATATGAGCCATTTCCAAGACTTTCCTGCGCAAAAACATAACTATTAAATAACAAAGCTATAAAAACAAAAGAAATCTTTCTATACATAAATTAAGTATATATCTTAAATACTAAAATAAAAAATCGCCTAAGGCAAAGAATATTCAGCAATAGAAACACTCCCTCGAGTTTTTACTCTATTATAAACCTCTTTGCCACTGATATCTAAATCAGCTAAATCATCGTCATCAAATAAAGCTATTTTATTTATAACTATACTAGATGGCAAAAGTGACCAGCTACGCAAATCAGCTGCTTCGCTTGCCAAAACATATATCTGTGATGTTATTGCCAATAAACTTGTCATAGTATTTGTCTCAGATTGTGCTACATCATAAGCTGCATCATTAATAGCATTTTTAGCAGCCACTCTTGCTGTTGTTCTTGCTATAATTTCAGGCATAGCTTCATCTAAAGCTTCCCTTGCAAATGAATCTACATCTATCATTTCTTCATTGCCTGCTATACTACTCTCTGATTCTATATTTAGAGGATTATAATAGTATCTCTGTCTGCTATAAGATGGAATAGCTATTGATACAACACCTGAAGATATAGAAACAGTAATACGATTTTCTTGCTTAAGAGGAGCAGCTCCTAAATTTTGTATAACTAATAAATGTTTATCTGCAAAGGCTTCATCAAGTTTATACTTTTCTTGAGCACGACTATACTCACTAATTCTTCGCAATTGATATAGCAAACGCAAATAATCATAAGCATACTGATTAGGAACATGATTATCCGAATTTTCTACTTGTTTATCATATAGCTCTACTGCTTTACGGTAATCTATAAGTGCACTATCGTACTCTCCCAGAGCTTCATAGATATTTGCTGATAAATATCTGTAAGCTGCAAAGTCATAAGCTTCATCACCAAAACTTCTGGCATACTCATCAGCCTGTCTCATCTCAACACGAGAAGAATCCCAGTCAGATAGATGAATATAGTTTAATGCCTTATACATATACAAAAGATATATTTCATACCTCTGACCTACATAAGACAAGCTTGTATCGTTTACTAATGTTGCTTGTACATTTTCTGTTATGCTTATAGCTCTTAAATATTCACTTTCTTGTTTAGCTTCTTCCAAATATCTATTGCTGTTTATATAATCTTCTTTCATTCTATACAATAGACCTAAATTTAACGCATGCATAACTTTTGATTTGCTGTCATCATTATATAAATCCTCCGACTTAGCTATTGCTTCATCTATATTACCTTCTAATCTGAGATTATGCACATCATAAATATTTGACTGTTGTAACGCCGCACAAGAACTCAAAAATAAAAAAATAAAAACACTTAAAGATATTATTTTAATAGCTCTTAATCTTGCCATCCAAAAGAATTACATAATATGTAAGGTGATATAATCAATAATTTATCAGCGGAATAAACCTCTCGATACTTCTTTCTTTATTTGTTTCTGACCAGTCCAGAATATTCTATTAGTTTCTATGTCTATAAGTCTTAAATCTGTCTGATAAAATTTGACTTGATTTCTTCCTTCTGTATCTAATATAGTATTTATCTGACCAAGCAGCATCAAATCAGCACCTATTTCTTGTCCCATAGACTTCCTAGTTTCAGGAGACGCAAAAATATCCTGCTCAGCTCTCTCACTTCGCAACTGGTCTCTAAACGCCACTCCTGAGACAAAATCTACTCTACCAGAGTTGATAAGCTCTCTTTCAATATCATTAATAAATGTATCAGTTGCTATATGTTCATGACTTAAATTTTGCACAGAACCTACAACTAAAACAGGCCTTTGCCTGTTCTCCAATTCATAATTAGCAAGCCAAGGTCTAGATAGTAAATCTCTTACCATTTCTTCAGATACAAGTCTGGAGTCTGTATCATTCCAATTACCGCTTAAATCAGTTGTTGTATCTGACGCTGTCCTAGTCACAGAAGTACCACAAGATGATAAAAAACTAGCTGTTATAAAATATACTAAAATAAAAGAAAATTTTCTAAGCATATATATCTCCTAAAATTAAAATACATCTATCAAAATATTATTTTACTATTTCTTTTTCTTATTGCGAACAGCTTTTAATGCCTCTAACTCTGCTTTTAGCTTATTATTATCACTTTTCTTGTCATCACCTGTATCACTAGTGGTTGTTTGAGCTTTTTGCTTACTCTTTAACTCCGCCAATTCCGCTCTTAATCTTTCTACTTCTTCTGTACTTACATTAGTAGCAGAGCTATCTTTTTGCAAATCTGCTTTCGCTTTCTTTTGCCTGTAATACTCCTCAAAATTTACAGGAGCAAGCATCAGAGGAGGAAGGCTTGACCTATTCAACAACGAATCAACTATTTCTCTGACATACGGGAACATAATACTCGGACAAATTATATTTAACATATTATCTACTTCATGTGGCTCCATTCCTCCGATAGTAAAAATAGAACCAAATGATACTTTGCAGTTGAAAAATGGCTTATCTTCTTTGTTTACAACTGATATATTTATATCTAAAACTACTTCGTAACTATACTGGTTAGGTAAAGTACGATTATTAACATCAATGAATAGCTTAATAGATGGATCCCAATCATCCATGACTCTGAATATTTCTGGAGCATCTAGTAACTCAGATGAAAGCTGTTTAACATAAGTACGTTGTATCCCAAATAAGGCTTCTCCAGGCTTGGACTTAGGAAAATTACTATTATCAGAAAAATTAATTTTTTGTTCTTGCACTATTCCTCCTTGTGAAAAACAACTTTTTAAAAACCATATAAATTTACTGTAAATATATCACAAAATATACCTCAATCTTAAGAAAAATATATCTATTTTCTTTGTAATGGATAACTATTATTTATCCATTCAGCTACTCCTCCATTAAGAATTGATACATCTATCCCTATAATCTTAAACTTTTTACCCATACTTTTAGACATAATTCCAGTTTGACAAACAAGTACTACCTTTTTACTTTGAGCTCTTATAGTATCTTCCATATGAGAAGTAGTCTTTGCAGGATAATTAACAGCGGATATTATATGACCATTAGAGTATTCTTTTGCATCTCTTATATCTATAACAGAAGACTCATTATTATTTATCATCCTGACAAGTTGCTGAGCAGTTAATAATGCCGCGCTGTATTTTCTCTCGAGTATAAAGAGCAAAGAAACTAAAAAAAGTAGTATAAAAAACAAATCCCAGTTACGGGATAAAAAATCAAGAAAATCAAGCATATTTATTTACAATAAAAAATAAAATTATCAAAATATCATGATACCAAAATAAAACACCAGCTAAAATAAACAATTGACCTATTATTTATATCTATAATACGAAAATAACTGCAATTTTAGTAGCATAAACAAGCATTTAATAGCCTCTTGATAGCTTAACTTTTAATAGAAAAACAAATGTTTTCTAAATTAAAGGCTTAGAGCATATTTATTATGATGATTAAGTCACTAATAGACTAAATTATCTATAGCTATAATAAACCATATACTTACACATAGCCATCTATTATGATAAGATAAATTCATATTTAGGTTATATTTAATTTAATATAAGAACACTATAAACATAATATCAAAATAAATAATACCATAAGTGGTTTTGTCAATAAGGATAAATGATGCATATGCAGTATAAGCTTAATCTTTTTATAAAAAAAATAACTAATTTTCCAAAACTGATATTGCTAACTACACTATCTTTTAATTCTCTAGCTACTACTATAGATATAAGCTCTTCCACAGATAAAGCAGAGCTTAGTTTCAATACACTTGGTGATTACAGCTATGCTCCTGTTTTTGGAGGGGGAATTTATTCAGGAAATGATAGAAGCATTGGTTTTTATGCATCTTTAGGAACTCCTCCTTCAAATACTTCATCAAATAGCCCTCTTTTATTCGTAGGAGAAGTAAAGGCTTACGGCATCTATATAAGAGACTACGATAGCAATACTCCTGCTTCACTGGGTGTATCCATAGGTGGAGGTGTTGGATATCGCTTTTTAACATCCATTCCTACTGCATTATTACTCAGAGCACAAGTATCTCCTGACCCATTAAATCTATATGATGCAAATATATTTTATAATTTTGATGTTTCATACGAGGCAATTTTACTTCCTTCTGTTTTAACATATGTCGCATACAGATATGCTCAGTTAGACTTTGATGAAGATATCAAAATAGATGATGAACTGACAGATAGCAATTATGAGCTAATTAATAACTTTTATATAGGGATTAAATTAAGATTCTAATAAATTTAATTTTTTTTAGTAAAAGCAAATTAATATTTTTTAGATTTAGATTAAATAATGATAAAGCTAGAAAATGTATCCCACTATTATGGCAATAAAAAAATCATAAATGATGTCACCATTGAAATTCCTAAAGGTGATATGATTTTTATTACAGGTAGCTCAGGAGCAGGAAAAAGCACATTATTAAGACTAATATCAGGACATGAGTCCCCTATTGAGGGAAATGTATTAATAGGAGGTAATAATACTAGAAATTTATCTCCAAATGAGATTCTTGCTCTCAGAAGGGAAGTGGCAACTATATTTCAAGACCCTCTGCTACTTAATGACTTGACCATAGAAAAAAATATAGCTCTGCCTTTGGAAATATTAGGATTTAAACAAAAGTATATAAATAAAAGAATTAACTCTGCAATGAAAAGGCTTAATCTTATAGATAAGGCTCAAAACTCTCCTAATAATCTATCTGTCGGCCAAAAACAAAGAGTATCTATTGCCAGAGCCTTAGTACATAAACCTAAAATTATCTTGGCAGACGAACCAACCGGTAATTTAGATTTTAAAGTCGCTCATGATGTTCTCAGGCTACTTGAAAGATTTAAACACAAAGGAGCCACAGTCATAGTCGTTAGCCATGATTTACATTTAATTAAGCAATTTAATTATCGTGTATTAGTTATTGCAAATGGCTCTATAGCAGCAGAGCTAAATAAACATGATAGCATTGATAAGATAAAATCCAACTTTAATAGTAGCACCCAGCTTTTCAAATCTCATCAATAATATTAGTATAGCTATATCATATGAAGCCTGAAAAAACAATAAAGCTTAAAGTAGCATTTCATAGACCTATACTGATACATCATACTTTAGTTGCTACTGAATCTATTATATACTGGATAAAAAGACCTATTTTACTCTTAGGAACTTGGATTCCTATGTTTTTCTTTTTTTTATCTTTATTTCTATCATATTTTGTATTTCAAAACTTAAATCAAATCATTGAGAATTTTTCCCCTAGACAAGCTATAATATACTTAAAACCCCTCACAGATTCAAATGATGCAGAAAAGCTAATATCAGAATTGCGTGTAAGTGTATCAAACATAGGCATCGTTGAGTACTCCACAGAGGAAGATGTTGCAAATGAGTTCATTGACTATATCTATCCTAGAGCAGATAATGGTAATCAAAGCCAAGCTGAAATAAAAGATATTTTCCCAAGTGAAATTATTCCTACTTACATAACTTTGCTATTTGACTCAAATGCTGAAATAGATATCGAATTACTTAGAAACAAAATTACTGAATATGATTTTGTACAAGCTTTTCAATATGACGGTGACTGGGTTTTACAAGTAGATAACTGGTCTATGGCGCTTTGGTGGACAATAATTTTCATT
This sequence comes from Gammaproteobacteria bacterium Psp_hYS2021, assembly GCA_963455285.1. Lineage (GTDB taxonomy): Bacteria > Pseudomonadota > Gammaproteobacteria. Next base: position 367,948 of record OY734021.1, on the reverse strand, counting down.
ATAATAAGTTTATCAATACTTATTTTATCTAACTTCATAAACTTAATAAGAACTGAGTTTTTAGAGCATAAAGAAAGGATGAAAGTATTTTTACTACTTGGGGCATTTCCCTTTTATGTCAGGCTTCCTATATGCTGGAGGATAACTTGGCTTATCGTATTTAGCTACTTTTCTTCTGTTTTTATTTCCTACTATATAATACAGTGGGGTCACTTATTTTTATTTAGTGCAGTTAGCTACGATCTTTATGCTAATTCATATATAAGAACTTTATCTTGGCTCGGCGGTGCTTGCGCAATTACCTCTTTTAGTATATCTTCTATTATAAGTACATTCTTTTATAGAAGATTGCCTATTTCCTAATTTTGCTATTATGATAAATACTTTTTAAATTTGAATTTTTATAAAATAAATCTATAAACTCAATCTATTTTATAAATTATACTTTATATACACATTTGATATAATAAATTGATTAACTATTACTTAAGCCTAAATTGTATTTAACTGATTTTGACTAGAACACCATAAAACCTAATATATGCAAAGATCACAGGTAGCACTATTAATAATGTTTATTGTGGCATTATCTACCTTATTACAGTTAATAATCGCACCATTGTGGGGTCTATCCGAAGTGGAAGCGCTTGTCGGTTTATACTCAGAAAGACCAGATATTGCTCATGTTTATTATCCTGCTTTGCCGGGATTTATTCAAGCTACATTTTTACCAATAACACAATTTATAAGCTCACAAGAGTTAGCTTTCAGGATACCATCCATAATCATGGGTTTTTTTACAAATATATTGCTTATCTTTACATGTAGAAAGTTATTTAAGTTTGATTCCTGGCTTTTGCCTTTATGGGTAATTGTTTTTTTTAACGTAATGACTATTACTCATGTAAATTCATTGTTTGATATAGTGTTATCAACAATGAATTTTCTTACATTGGCATTAGTATTAACTTTATTTCTAGCACTACAGCATAATTTATGGTGGCAATGGCTTTTAGCAAGCCTAATTACTATACTATTTATAAATACCCATTATATTGCTTTACCTATATGGCTATTTAGCTCAGTATACTTACTATTAGAAATCAAATCTAATTGGAAAAAATATCTTTGGGTGTATTTCTATCTATTGTCAGGGCTACTTGCAGTTGCTCCAATCATAATATTTAACAATAGCAACTCAAATATAATTATCCTTCACCTATTAGAGCTAATATCAGACCAATATAATTCTATAAAGTTATTTGGCACATTTCTAACAATACAATTATCACTGACATCTATAATAGGTTTAGTATCTATACTTATAGGTGTGTTTTCTCTTTTATCACACAGTCAAGATGTAAATATACGTTTTTTAGTGATAAATAGTTTCATAATATTACTAATAACCTATATAACTAATTTTTTCGGGCTATTTAACATTTTAATATTTACAGGCAACATAATTATTTTACCTATTGCTATTAGGTGGATTATATTATCTAGAAAACAATGGTTATTTTATCTAAAATGGATTTTCTTTGGATATGGATTTGTCATAACTATAATCTTTTATATGAGCGCTTTTGAAATAATTTCATATCCTACTCTTAGAAATCCATTCGCCTCCCTCTCCGGGTGGAAAGAAGCTGCTTTTCTTGCCAAACATTTTATTAGTCAGGATGAGGGCAATGATAACGTCATTTTCATAGAAGACACCGAGAATGCAGCTAGAATTTCTTGGTATGCTAGGCCATTTAATACGATTATACTAGAAAATGACACAACATCTGACTTTTCTCTATGGGAAGAAGAAAACAACGATAATAAATCAGGCTTTTTAATAATTCCCGATACTTATGAGCAAAATACACATCTTGAAGCTAATAGATATTTTGAAAACTGTGAGATATATACTTCTATGAATAAAGAAGACTATCGAGGCTCTTTGATAAATAGAATACATATTCAAAAATGTATAAGCTTAAAGCAGTGATATAGCTTTATAAAGGTCTAAGTATTTCTTTAGTAATGTGCTTCCTTATCATTAACAATTCCGCAACTACAGAGGCACTCATACAAAGACTCTAATAAAAAATTGCATTGCATTAATAGAGATAGGCACGATGTGCTATTTCTTTACTTCTTTACCAGATATTTGAGTTTTTATCACTCTCATTCTTGCGTGCAAGAGCTTTAAATCTAAATCTCATGGCCATCACAAAATACATAAAATACTGAGCCTACCATAGTGAATGGATCGTTCGAAGAAGCTTGTCTATATAGTTAAAATTAGACATCGTAAAAATACTTTTATTTAACCAACATTATTTTGTGTATTTTTATTTAACATACCCTGAGCTTTCATCCAATCATTTAATACCATAGGGAAGTTTTGAGTAACTTTATTTATGGCATCAAATATATTATCCTTATCTTGATTTGATGGCGCTCCTAGTACATAAGGCACTATATCTTCTCTATTTGGTCGCCCTATACCAAGCCTAATTCTATAAAAGTCGCTATTTCCACTTAACATTTGAATTATGTTCTTTATGCCATTGTGTCCTGCTGCACTCCCACCTAATTTTAACTTTATATTTCCCGGAAATATATCTAGGTCATCGTATATGACTATTATATTATCAAGAGGAATTTTATAATAACTAGAAGCAGCAACTACAGCTCTACCACTTAAATTCATAAATGTTTGTGGCATAAGCAATAGAACATTTTCTCGCTCTATAACTCCTTTACCTGTTAAGCTAAAAAATCTCTTTTCATTAACTATGGGTATATTAAAAAATTTAGCTATCTCTTCTATACACCAAAAACCTACATTATGCCTTGTTTTAATATAGTTAGCTCCGGGATTGCCAAGCCCAACAATTAACTTCATACGAGTATATTGAATAATAATATTATTTTATATTCATTTGCTAAAAACCTAAATCGTTTTTACTATATATAGGTTTGTGGGAAATCATATTTTTCAAAATTTCTATATAAAATTTGTATACAAATAATATCTTTTATGAGAAAAAATAAGTAGAGCTAAAAACTCTACTTATTTTATATTTATACTTTAGTGAATAATATTGAACAAATACGTTCTAATAAAAAACTATCCTTCTTCAGTGTTTTCTTCCTCTGCACCTTCGTCAGAACTAACCCCCCCACGTGGAGCCACTACATTTGAAATAACTAAATCGTACTCCTTACCTCTTCTTAACATCACTGAATCAACTCCTTTAGGATAATTTATATCACTTAGATGGATAGCCTGACCTAGTTTGATAGAAGCCATGTCTACTTCGATAAACTCAGGTAAATCAGCGGCTTTACAACGAACTTCCACATCTGTAGCCTGATGATTAATTAGTCCTCCTTGAGTTTTGACTCCCAAACATTTATCTTCATTAATAAAGTGAATTGGAATCTTCAATATAACTATAGTTTTATCGGTAACATTTATAAAGTCTAGATGAGATATAGTTGATTTGACTGGGTGCCTTTGAAGGTCTTTCAAAAGTACTTTATATGACTTATCATTTAGTTTTATAGATAACATTTGTGAATAAAAAGCTTCTTTTTCAGATGCTTTTCTGAGCTCATTACCATACATAGTTATATTTATAGGCTCTATATTATCTCCGTATACGACAGCTGGGACCAAGTCATTTTTCCGTAGGCGGCGGCTCGCACCTTTCCCTACATCATGACGTATAGTCGCTGTCAATTCTAATTTTTGCTTAGTTTTCATTTGTTCTCCAAATTATTAATAATAAATAATCCATGTTCGCGACCAAACATGACCTAATCGTAAAAAGATATTTTCTAAAGATTCTTATTTACGATTTTTATAGTGCTTAACACAAGCACAAAAATCAAAAATTTCAATTAATTTATGCCAAAAACTGCACTTAATGATTCCTCATTTGCAACTCTTATTATAGACTCTGCCAAAAAAGGCGCAACAGAAGTTTTTATAATCTTCTCATTATTTTCGAGCTCTTGTGGGAAGTGTATTGTATCTGTTAATAAAATTTTTTTCAAAGGCGATTCCTTTATTTTTTTATTAAATTCTCCAGAACAAACAGCGTGTGTAGCACAAGCAAATACTTCATTCGCATTATTAGAAATAAGAGCTTTTGCTGCCTGATCAAGAGAGCCTCCTGTATCTATCATATCATCAACAAGCAAGCAAGTTTTATTTTTTACGTTCCCAATAATATTCATAACTTCACTTTTATTTGGCTCAGGTCGCCTTTTATCCACTATAGCAAGTTCAGCAGATAAAAGTTTTGCAAATGCTCTAGCTCTTTGAACACCACCAATATCAGGCGACACCACTACTAAATCTTCATTACCATTATCATATAGATACCCTTTTATATCTTCTATTATAAAATTCGATGCATATATATTATCAACAGGAATGTCAAAAAAACCTTGAATTTGTTCAGAATGAAGGTCTATAGTTAATAAACGATTAATCTTTGCAGCTGTAAGCATATTTGCAACAACCTTTGCAGATATAGGAACTCTATCTGAGCGAACTCTCCTATCTTGTCTTGCGTATCCAAAATAGGGCATTACCGCAGTTATCCTAGATGCTGAAGCTCTGGAAATTGCATCTGCTAAGATTAATAACTCCATTAAATTATCATTTGTAGGGGATGATGTTGATTGCAATATAAATACATCTTTACCTCTAACATTTTGATTTATCTTTATGTTAATTTCACCGTCACTAAAACGATTAACAGTTGCATTTCCTAAATTTATAGCAAGGTTCTTAGCAACCTGCCTTGCTAAATTGATATTTGAATTACCTGAAAATAAAATCATAAAAACTTCCCTTAGTATTTTTATATATCTACCATTATTTAATTTTACATTAAAATATTTATACTAAAAAATATTATTTTTTAATAAATTAGCTCATACCGTTTTTCAGGTATATTAATTTAAGAATGCAATAGCTATTTATAACTATGGATAATCACGACAATATAAGTTTTACAATATCATCACTTACAAAAGTATTACAGCATTATTTTTTTGATATAGGTGACTTTAATATCAAAGGAGAAGTAACCAACTTTGTTGCATCTAAAGCAGGGCACTGGTATTTCTCTTTGAAAGATGATAACTCACAGCTAAAAGCCGTAATGTTTAAAGGATACAACTGTATATCTCAATTCCAACCCGAAGATGGTAAAGAAGTAGAATGCAAAGCCTCTATTACTCTATATGAAGGTAAAGGTGAAATGCAGCTGATGGTAACTAAGATAAAAGAAACAGGATATGGCAATATATTCAAAGAATTTATAAAGTTAAAAAATGAATTAGAAAAAGAAGGAATTTTTGATAAAAAATATAAAAAACAAATACCCCAGTATATCTCTCATCTAGCTGTAGTAACTTCTAGCGCAGGCGCAGCATGGCATGATATAGTAAGCGTAGTCAGAAAAAGAGCCCCTTTAATAAATTTAACATTAATTCATGCAGCTGTTCAAGGTGAAGGCTCTGTAGAATCCATAGCTAGCTCTATAAATAAAGTCAATGAACTTCCGAATCAGCCAGATATTTTAATCATAGGAAGAGGAGGAGGCTCGTTTGAAGATTTAAATTCTTTTAATTCTAGAGAAGTGGCATATGCTATATTTAAGTGCAATATCCCAATTATAAGCGCTGTAGGCCATGAAACTGATTTCACTATATCAGACATGGTCGCAGATATAAGAGCGCCAACTCCAAGTGCCGCTGCACAAATAGCAAGTTATGATACATCAGAAGTTCTATTTCAGTTATCAGCCAATAGACAAGCTATAAATAAAAGAGTAAAATTAATCCTTATTTCAAACCAACATAAAATGACAAATCTAAAAAATAAAATTGATAATATTTTATATCTTAAAATAAAGGATTTTAAAAATAATCTTTACCATAAAAAAATAAATTTAAACGTAAAAATAAAAGACTTTATACAAAAAAAAGAACATCAATTGTTAATTTATAAGGAAAAACTCAATAACCTAAACCCTAAAAAAATGTTTAGTAAAGGCTTTGCAATTGTATCGATTAAAGGGGAAAGACTCGATGATTCTAGAGCAATCAATATAGGTGATGAGCTAGAGATTCATCAAACCAATAAAAATATAACAGCTATAGTTAATAATATAAAATATACAAAATAGTTGTATACATATATTTTTTAATATCAAGATTGTTTATCGCTTTTTTTACTTTAACATTACACTTGTTATGCTATTTAAACATAACAAATAGAACAGTGAAAAATTAAAATTTTTAAATTTTGGATTAAAACTACTATGAACAAAATAAAGTTATTCACTTGTACTGCTATAGCATCATCCGCAATGACTTTCTCAAATACTTTATTAGCGACAGATGATTTACCTAGTTACACTCCTGTAAATGGTGTCTCCGGTAAGTTAAACAGCGTAGGTTCAGATACACTAGCTGAGTTAGTTACAAACATAAGTGAAAAGTTTAAATCTATCTACCCCAATATTCAAATAGAAATCCAAGCATCTGGTTCTAGTACAGCACCAACTGCTCTTATAGAAGGCACAGGGAATATAGGCCCTATGAGCAGAAAAATGAAAAGTCAAGAAATTCAACGTTTTCATCAAAAACATGGATATCCTCCTACTGCCATACCTGTGGCAATAGATGCTTTAAGTGTATTCGTTAATATGACAAACCCAATAGATAAAATTACTATTAAAGAAATAGATGCAGTTTTTTCAAAAAACAACTCTTGTGGATATGTATCATCAATATCTACTTGGAGTGACCTTGGAGTAGAGGGCTCTTTGAGCAACCAAAGATTGCAGCTATTTGGTAGAAACTCCGTATCAGGTACATATGGATATTTCAAAGAAGTTGCTTTATGTAAAGGAGATTATAAAGACAATGTAAATGAAAGACCTGGCTCATCAGCTGTTGTTCTTTCCATAGCAGAAGCTCCGAACGGTATAGGCTACTCTGGAATGGGATACATTACAGAAAGCGTAAAAGCAATATCTATATCAAAAAATGGCAAAGATTACTTTGAACCTACTGAAGAAAATGTTATATCAGGAGACTATCCTTTAGCTAGGTTTTTATATATCTACGTTAATAAAGCACCCAATCAACCCTTAGACCCTATGTTATTAGAATTTTTCAAATATACATTATCTAAAGAAGGTCAAGAAGTAGCTGAGAGTGTTGGATTTGTCCCTCTTCCTGCGTCAGTGGTAAATAAAACACTAGAAGAGCTTGGAGGGAGCTAAATAGAAAGTTAAATACTTATAAAGCCCTAGAGTTGATGTAATTTTAGGGCTTTTTATAATTTAATAGCTATCTAACGGCCTTATTGAAAAATAAGTAAAAATATAAAAAAATTAAAATTTCTATAGCATAAAACTAACATTTTACAGTATTTTTGTTGTTTTATTCCTCTGACTGACTCTGAGATAGTCTTTCCCCGTGAGTCAGCTAAAAAATCAGTGATATAGAATCTTAAACACTCTTATTAGTGTTTAAGACAATAAGCATTAATAAACACACTAAACTGTCTTTTGTCCATTCCCGTATAATAATGCCCTTCCATCTTAATAAAAAAACACTCATAAGAAGTTTTAGTTTTATTCTGCGAATCCAACTATTACATTTTAATTAAGATGTTACTGTCTTTAATGGTCTAACTACCACAATTATTTGTCTAGATTATTTTCTGAGCATCCTGCTTATCCTGCTTCTTATACAAGCATACCTTACCCTTACCTCCATCCCTTATCCTAAACACACTTACAGCATTAGTTACTGTAACTTTATCTAATTTTGTTTAACTTAAAACCATGCCAATACTTACCTTACAACCTACCTACGCGAACCTTTTAGCAAAACTTCATTATTGAGTATCTAAGATGCAAATGCAAGAAAATGCAAAAAAGGGGTACGAATCTGTACCCCTTTTTTTATATATACTACTTTATTATGAATGATTTTATATTACCAGCCATAGTAGCTCTTCATCGAGAAGCAAGTAGCTAATCTTTTAATTTCTACATCATCTCCATTCACTTTTCTATCACTACCTTGAGCTATATGGCCTAAGCCTAATGTAGTAGCTCCTGCATTTGTTTGTGAGTTTATATATGTAGCATACGCTTCATAATAACTAACTCTTTCTGCTGGAGCATTATGCCATGAAGAAGCTCTATTACACTCTAGTCCACCATTTATGATATTGATGGCAGTACCAAATCTAAATGCTTGAACCAATGGGTCAGTTGTAGAGCCTGATGATATGTAATTAATCTCAGCAGAAGAAGGATATCCAACTCCATCATTACGTTGCGGTAGTCCTTGATCTTGAGATGATCTAGATACGTTAGTAACTTTACCTAGTAATACGTCGTGAATGGATGGCTTAGCTCCTTGTGGAGTCATATTAAACCAAATCGCAGATAAAAAGGCTATAACTGCATCTTTGTTAACTAAGCCCGGATTTTTCAATAAAATATTACGTTCTTTTATAACTTCAGGATACATACCATTATCATATAACCAATGTGAAAATTGACCATAGTTATAATTCCATGATAACTGTATAGGACCACGACCATGATAAGATCTACCTTCAACAGGATTATAAGCTGAACCATAATCTACGTAATGTTGACTAGAGCTTTTCCCTTCTGTATCTGTGGAATGCCCTACTTCTTCTATCCAATATAAACCACCTTTCCAAACTTTCATACCAATAATAGCATCATCTACAATCCAAGGTGAACTTGCTGTAGACCAAGAGCCTGAAGTCTCTCTACTCATATTTGCAAGAATAGTAGCTAATTCTTCCGCTTGCTGTTTAATAGTACCGTCATTTAGGAACTGTGGTAAGTTATTTCTTTGCGCATATGCATTATAAATTAGAGTCGCTTTTATAAAGTTACCTAAAGTATATTGATCACATTCACCATGGGTATTGACAGTATCTTGACCTTCTCCATTTTCATTAAATGTTACACAAGTGAAGCTATTGGTATTAAAAGTCGAACCTGATGTAATCCTCCCATACCTTAATGGGAAAAACCAATCCCAGTCGTTACTATCTAAAGATCTTAGAAGTACATATCCATCTACTGGTAGCTCAGTTTCAGCATCGATTGGAGGGGCTGGTTCTATCTCTGGTGGTGGCTCTGGAATTACTGGTTCAGTTATTACTTCATCAGTTTCAGTATCGATAATAGAATCAGCTAAATCATCATCAGTATTAATGTTATCATTGTTATCACAAAATATTGGGTTAAGCGTAGTATCAGTGGTATCAGTGCATACATCTCCCTGAACTACATCATCACTTCCTCCATTATTATCATCTACAATATCATCTACTACTCCTCCTTCTTCACCCCCTGCTACTCCGATTTTTTTCCAAGGAGAACTCCATGCAGGCGTTGGACTTTCTACAGGCTCATTACCTCTAGTCCACCACTTAGCTTCATAAACATTCCCTTGATGGTATGCTCTGTCTGAGCCTAAATACACAGAATTAGCATTCCATTTAGCTATTTTACCATCTGGTGGTACCTCTACAACAGGAATATCTTGCTCTGGAGTTTCACTTTCACCTCCTCCAGCCGGTGGCTCATTACCTTCTGTTGGCGGAGTATTACTAATAACTACTTCTCTCCATGGACCATATTGCTCTATTGGATACGGCGCATCGCCTCTAGTCCACCATTTATTTTCAAAGTATAGTGTTTCTGAGCCTGTATCATATGATACTCTATTTCCAGGTGTCGCATAAACTTTATTTTCATCCCATTGTCCAAAAGGATTAGTCTCAGATTGATTAAATGTAGAAAACGCCGAAGCATCGTTTGCTTCAATTGGTAATTCAGTGATCTCTCTTAAATACCTATGTTGCTCTCTTTGTGAAATAACGTTATCAACATTATAATTATCATTCTCTGTAAAAGTGGCTGAAGGTCTATGAAAAGGGTTTTCCTCGGGAATAATTGAGTTTTCTATAGCATTATCACCACATGAATATAAAAATATGGATACAATTAATAATAAAGTAAACTTAAATTTATTAACTAATGATTTAATCATATACACCTTAATTAAATAAAGTATTAAAAAAATTACAATATAGAGACCCTATACCATAACCTCTGGCTTCTGTGCTTACTTAAAAGCCTAGAGAATTATATTCTGACAATAACTTAAGCTCAAGTCAATACTTTTTACTTATTGTCATTATATTTTTCGCATATTATCCCCCCACCTATACATTCATTATCTACATAAAAAACAGCGGACTGACCTAGGGCTATAGCTTTTTGTGGTTTTTTAAATCTTACTGTAACTGTACTCTCTTCACTCTTTTCTATGACGCCTTCAGATAAGCTTCCTCTGTGTCGAAATCGAACTAATATATTTTGTCCTTGTTTCATAAAGCTTAAATTTATTGCCTTTAAATTAAAACATTCTATAGCTGAACTATAAAGATTGGGATTGTCCTTACCTTGAGCCACTACTAATTCATTGGTAGAAATATTTTTATTGACAACATACCAAGGCTGATGGATATTATGCCCTTTCTGCCCACCTATGTGCAGTCCACTACGTTGACCCATAGTATGTAAATGCACCCCCCAATGTTCGCCTAATTTCTCTCCTTCTAAAGAAACTATATTACCTTTTTTATGCCTATAATATTTCGATATAAAATCGCGAAATGACCTTTTTCCTATAAAACAAATGCCTGTGCTATCTTTTCTGTCAGCATTGGGCAGGGATATTTTCTTTGCTATGGCTCTAACCTCACTTTTTAAGTAATCTCCTAGTGGGAAAATAGACTTAGCTAAAACTTCCTTTTGTATGCTGTATAGAAAATAAGTTTGATCTTTGTTTGCATCTTTTGATAAAAATAAATGCTCCTCATCCAATATATCATGCTTTGCATAATGTCCTGTAGCTATATACTGTGCCCCTAAGCTTTTAGCATGTTGGTAAAAACTATGGAACTTTATATACTGATTGCACCAAATATCTGGATTAGGTGTCCAACCCTTATCTAAAAATTCCAAAACCTTCTCAAAAACTTCACTCCAATACTCAGCTGCAAAATTAGCAAAATATAAAGGTATATTTAAATGTTTACAAACTTTTTTAGCATCTTTATAGTCTTGTTCAGCTGTACAATACTCTGTATCGTCGTCTTCATCCCAATTTTTCATAAATAAGCCTATAACATCATAGCCTTGTTCTTTAAGAAGAAAAGCACTAACAGCAGAATCCACTCCACCAGATATGCCAATAGCCACTTTTGATGAGCGTTGAATCACATTTTCAACATTTTCTTTTTTCGTTTTACCCATTTTATTCATTATTTAAAAATCTAAGCCTTTGTATACTAACGAAAATAAGTCTAATATTTTAAATATCATCCTACATAACAATATAATACGCAAAAGAAATTAAAGAGAATACGATCTGAGTATTTAAATACCTATGTTAATTAGGATTACTTAGAAAAGATAATTGGTATAAATCCTCTGTTCCATTAATAAAAATCCAGAGGCAGAGATAACTTTTAAGATGAATTATTGGACTATAAAAAAATAAATAAAAACAAGGGAAAGTCTAAACATCAACAACCACATATTAGATAAGCCGCTTTACTTCATCTATAAGATTTTTAAAATGAATCATAGTGTCAGATATCACTGATGGATCACTCATATCTACACCAGCAAGTGATAATGATTCTAAAGGATAGAGTGAGCCTCCAGAGCTTAAAAAATGTAAATATTGGTCTACATCTTTTTGAGTTCCATTTAAGACTTTTCTACTAAGTTTTATAGCCGCAGCAAGCCCTGTGGCATATTTATATACATAAAATGAATGATAAAAATGAGGAACTCTTATACTTGTAAGGTCGCTTAATTCGTGAATTGATAGAGATTTTCCATTGTACTTTTTAAGTAAATTAAAGTACTCACTTCTTATAGAAGCAGTGGTTAAAGCGCCGTTTTCCTCATATTTTCTATGTATGTTTTTTTCAAACTCTGCAAATAGCGTTTGTATAAATACAGTTCCAACGAAGTTATTTATTTGGCTTATTAGTAGAAATAGCTTAAATTTATTGTCGTTTGTATTGTTTTTAAGGTAATGAATTAATAGCTCTTCATTAAATGTAGATGCTATTTCCGCCTCAAATATAGTATAGCTGTGATTAGGATATGGATTATTAAGGTCAGAATAGTATGTGTGCATAGAGTGCCCGGCTTCATGGGCAAGAGTCGTAACCGAGCTTAATAAATCATTTTTATAATTCATAAGTATATAAGGTGGTGCTTTATAACACCCTGAAGAATAAGCACCTGACCTTTTGCCTTTATTTTCATATTTATCTACCCAGCCACTAAGTAGCCCTTTTCTTAAAACTGAAGTGTAGTCGTTTCCTAGTACTTTCAAGCTTTCCACTATCATATTTACAGCATCATCATATGGATAGTTTACCTTTATGTCTTCAACTAAATCAACCGAAGTATCCCAAGGCATCAATTCACTAACACCAAGAACTTCTTTTCTTATATCATAGTATTGATGCAAGCTCGGCAACGCTTTATTTACTTCAGATATTAAATTATCGTAAATAGATATATCTATCTTATCCCAATATAGTGAAGATTCTAAAGATGAGTTAAAACCTCGCACCTTTGCTATGAAAGCATCATAGGCTATACTTGAAGATAATAATGTCGATAAGCTATCTTTATTATTATTTACTCCTTGATTAAATTTTAACCAGCTGTCTTCTCGTATAGACCTGTCTTTATTTTTTAATAAGCTCAATATCGAACTAGGAGTTATTTTGAATTCGTTACCATCAACTTTAGTTTTACCATAATCTATTTCTAAGTTGGTCAATATACTAAAAGTTTTTATAAACCCTGAAACAAAAGAGCTTTCACTTGCTAAGATACGCTCTTCTTTTGTAGATAAAGTATGTTTTTTCTCATAGATAACCTTATCTATAAATACGTGGTAGTCTTTATACTTTACATCTTTTAAGACCTTATCTACTAGCTCTTGGCTAAAGCTTTGTATCTCTGGGATAACATAGCTAGTCTGTGAGCTAAAATCAGCATAAAGGCTGTTTGCCTTAGAGGATATTTCCGAAAAGGTAGTATTTTCAATATTTTCATCTTTTCTCATTGAAGCATATGAATATAATTTATCAATTTCATATGAAAGGGCAAAGAAATTATCTAATGCCTCTTTTAATACATTCAAGTCAGATAAATTATTCTCATACTTAGACATAGTAGAAAGCAGGCCCTTAATCCTTTCATATGAGGTATTCCACGATTTAATATCGCTAAAAAGGTAAGTTAAATCCCACTGGTCTTCTTTTGAGATATTTTCTCTGGGCTCTATGGCTTTCATTATTTGCTCCAAATATATTTTTTAAGATAAAAATATCTAGTCTCTAGGATAACAGTTTATAATACTTGTAATCCTTAAGTTTGAATAGATAGTAAGCTATAAAAAAATAAGCTATTTTTCTAATATTACAAAAATCTCATTTTCTCCTATCCAATTATAAGAGTGCCTGATATGCCCCTCAATTGTATGCGGATTATTTTGAAATGATAAAATTTGATTGACTAATTGTTGGTTTTCAGCTTCTAGTTTTTGATTCGAAATCTGAAGATCATATATAAGACTATCTAGTTTATTTAGATTATTTTGTCCTTTATCATCTAGGAAAAAAGTAGATGTCGTGAACCATCCCCAACCTATTAGAAGTAATCCTATAATTATTCTAAATATCATAAAGTTTGATAATTTATAGCTTTTATATTTAGGACAAATTTAACTATATAAATAAACTTATATAGTTAACCTATATCAAATTTTTCCATAAGGCACTTTACCTAAGAGTTCTTGTTCGATTAAGAGTAGTCTATTATACTTTTCAACCCTATCTGAGCGAGAAAGAGAGCCTGTTTTTATTTGTCCTGCATTAGTCCCTACTGCAAGGTCTGCTATGAATGTATCAGAAGATTCACCTGATCTATGAGATATTATCGCATTATAACCATTCTTTTTTGCCATAGAGATACACTCTAATGTTTCACTCAGTGTCCCTATTTGATTGAGCTTTATGAGTATAGCGTTTGCTATGTTATCGGATATTCCTTGTGCAAATACCTTAGGATTAGTAACAAATAAGTCATCGCCTACTAACTGTACTTTATTTCCTATAGATTTAGTTAGGTTTTTCCAGCCCTCTAAGTCATTTTCATCCTTACCATCCTCAATGCTACTGATAGGAAACTTTTCAGATAATTGTGATAAAAACTCAGTCATTTCAGCAGATGAAAGTTTTTTATTTTCTCCCTTTAAGTTATATATGTTGCCACTATAAAACTCAGATGAAGCGCAATCTAGTGCAATAAATACTTGTTTTCCTGGTAAGTAACCTGCTTTGGATATGGCCTCTATTATTTCATTAATCGTGGCTTCAGTACCAGGCAAATCCGGAGCAAAACCACCTTCATCGCCCACTGCTGTCGGTAGTTTCATACTCTTTAGGCGAAGTTTTAACGTATGGAATATCTCAGCCCCTGCTTGAAGCGCCTGAGAAAAAGTATCAAAACCAGATGGCTGAATCATAAATTCTTGTATATCCAGTATATTATCAGCATGTTCTCCGCCATTTACGAAATTCATCATAGGAATAGGCATAGATATTTTCTTATCATCAGAGAAAATGCTATTTATATACTCATAAAGTGGCTTTTTTGATGACATAGCAGCTGCCCTAGATGCCGCCATAGAGACAGAAAGAATTGAATTTGCACCTAATGTGTTCTTGTTATGTGTTCCATCTAATTCAATCATTTTATTATCTATGAGCTGCTGATCAAATATATCTAAGCCAGATAATACCGGGGAAATTATATTATTTATATTGGAAACAGCGGTCAGTACCCCTTTGCCAAAGTACCTTTTAGTATCATTATCTCTTAGCTCCAATGCTTCTTTTGAGCCAGTTGAAGCACCTGATGGGACTATTGCTTCTCCGTATGATCCATCGTCTAGCGTAACCTTAGCATATACTGTCGGATTTCCTCTAGAGTCAAGTAATTCAGCGCCATTTATTGTTTTTATTTTTGACATGTCTTTTTTACAGAATATTTATTTTAACTTAATATAGAATATATGATTTAATAAGTACGAAGTGTTACTATACGACTTACTAAAAGCTAAAAATCATAGAATTTATAGCTTTTATATTTTGATATATTGTAGTTATTAGTAACTTAATAGGCATAAAAAAAATAGATACAAAATTAATTTTTACAAAATTAATTTTGTGAATCCATATGAGATATTAAATCTAATAGCTTATTTGAATATCCCCACTCATTATCATACCAAGATACTACCTTGATAAAATTATCACTTAAGGCTATGCCTGCCTTTGCATCGAAAATAGAAGTATGTGGGTCTGTCGTGAAGTCAGTAGAGACAACAGCATCTTCTGTATACCCTAATATTCCTTTTAGTTCACCTTCTGATGCTTTTTTCATAGCAACTTTGACTTCATCATAGGTAGCAGACTTTTCTATACGACAAGTTAAGTCGACCACAGACACATTTGCAGTTGGTACTCTGAATGCCATGCCAGTTAATTTTCCGTTTAGCTCAGGAATAACTTTGCCCACAGCCTTTGCCGCTCCAGTTGAGGAAGGTATTATATTTACAAGGGAGGATCGGCCACCTCTCCAGTCTTTTTGTGAAGGCGCATCAACAGTTTTTTGAGACGCGGTAGCTGCATGAATCGTACTCATCAATCCTTCTAAGATACCAAAATTTTTGTGTAAAACATAAGCAATAGGTGCAAGGCAATTCGTAGTACAAGATGCATTTGAAACTATATTCATGCTATTGTCATAGTTATGATTATTCACTCCCATAACAAATATAGGCGTATCATCTTTTGCAGGGGCAGACATAATAACTTTCTTCGCTCCTGCTATTATATGCCTATTTGCAAGCTCTTTGGTAAGGAACCGCCCTGTAGATTCAATAATATAATCAGCTCCAACTTCTCCCCATATAAGCTCTTCTGGACTTTTTTCACAATCTACACGGATTCTCTTGCCGTTAACTATTAGACAATCTTTATCTATAGAAATATCTCCTTTGAATCTGCCGTGCACAGAATCATACTTTAGCATATATGCCATGTATTCAATATCGATTAAATCATTTATCGCCACGATCTCAATATCGTCATTAGCCATAGCAGCACGAAAAACAAGCCTACCAATGCGACCAAAGCCATTTATCCCTATTCTCATATCTACTATCTCCTAGAATACAATTTTTTTATAGTTGGAAGTTAATTTATTCCTCTCAAAACATATAATTAAACTAACTCAATATAATTATAACCTAAGTTTTATCTATTTATCATAAACTGTAGGCAATTCTTAAATATCTGTTTTCTTATATGAGCTATAAGTTTTCTATTATCATATCTTTTAGCTTACCTATATTCCCAGCTCCTTGTATTAAAATAACGTCATTTTCTTGAGCTACAGTCTTGATTAAATTCAAACTATCTTGATTATCTCCGCTTAGAATAGGCTTAATTTTGCTGTTTGTTTTTAATTTATTGTATAAGTCATTTGAGTGATAGCCTGGTATAGGGGCTTCTCCTGCTGAATATATTCGCTGAATAATTAATTTATCCACCTTTTCTAAGGTACTCACAAAGTCGTCGAATAAATCTTTAGTACGAGAAAATCGATGTGGCTGAAAGACCATTAGTATATTTTTATTTTTAAATGCGGCTCTAGTTGCGTTAATTGTTACCTCTATTTCTTTCGGATGGTGTCCGTAGTCGTTTATAATTGTTAGATTCTTATCTTTTTTTACATTGAAAACATTAAATCGCCTTCTCACACCGATAAATTTTTTTAATGCACTTAAGATATCACCGCAGGAAATATTGACTCTATATTTTTCCTCATTGGCGACAGCAATAGCAGCTAGCGCATTAAGAGCGTTATGCTCGCCAGGCACAGATAACTCTATATCTAAATGGGATTCATCTGGTAAACAAACACTAAAATATGTTAATAAGCCTTCTATCTTTAGGTTACTTATTTTATAGTCATTGTGCTTTTCATACCCATAGGTTACAACCTTAGAAGTTATTTTAGGCAGTATACTTTGAATATTAGGGTCGTCTCCACAAACCACTAGAAAACCATAAAAAGGAATATTGTTAGCAAATTGTATATACGCCTGCTTTAATTTATCAAAGTCGTTATCATATGTTTCCATATGATCTTTATCTATATTTGTTATAACTGATATTACAGGGTCAAGGTGTAAAAATGAAGCATCGCTTTCATCTGCTTCTGCTATTAAGTATTTACTACTGCCAAGATTTGAGCTACGTCCGTGAAATTCTCCTTTAGATAATATTTCAGAGCCTATTATATAGCTTGGATTTAGTTTAGATTCTATAAATATAGACGTTATCATGGAAGTTGTAGTTGTTTTTCCATGAGTACCTGCCACTGCTATACCATAGCTATACCTCATAATCTCTGATAGCATTTTCCCTCTTTTGATGACGGGAATTTTTTTATTTATAGCCTCATTTATTTCAGGGTTGCTGACCTTTATAGCACTGGAATATACTACCAAACCTACGCTTTCGCTAATATTGCTAGAGTCATGTCCAATAGAGATTTTTGCTCCCAGTTTTTCTAGCTTATCTGTTACTACTGTCTTTTTTACATCTGATCCGGTGATAGTATATCCCATAGATAAAAGAATTTCTGCTATACCGCACATGCCAGAGCCACCTATTCCTACAAGATGAACACTAGAAAAAACAGGCATAACTGGTATGGGCTGAAATAGATTCTCTTGCCATTTTTTATTTAATAGTGAGTTCATATTATTGTTCATGATAATTAATTAGCTTTATATATTTTATATATTAATTTTTACTACCTTTAAACACTTAGAAAGCATGTATTCTATAGGGTCTTTCCTAAGCTGAAGTACTCTCTCTGATATTTCTAATAACTCTTTCCTTGCCTGAATGCTATTTATTTCTAAAAACGGGTCCATCATTTCAGATAAAGATAGGCTATTAAGATCGCTTTGTCTAATGATGCCAATAGCTGCATTATTATCTAATAATATTTTTGCATTATGGTACTGGTGGTCATCAACAGCTTGAGGGAATGGAACGAAAATCGCAGGAATACCTGCAAAAATAATTTCACTTACTGATATAGCACCAGATCTACAGATAATGATATCAATGCACTCATATATTTTGTGTATATCACTTATAAAAGAAAATACTTCTACTTTACCGTTGTCGAATTTTGTTATTTTTTGATTATCACCAATATTCTTAATATCCTTAATGAATGAATTTTTAGAATAATAATCGATTAACTCCTTATAGTTACTTTTTCCTGCTTGATGGTATATTATAGGTCGCTTTGACTTTTCTATCTGGTCTAACCAATGCACTATAGCTTCATTTAATGACTTTGCCCCTTGTGAACCGCCTAATATTAATATTTTAAGCTTGCCATAACGAGACTCATATCTTTGTTTTGGAGGCTCTATATTTTTTATGGCTTTTCTAACTGGATTTCCTATCCATAGAAATTTTTTTATTATGTTTTGATTATCCTTTTTACTTTGTATTGGAAAGCCAGACCATACATGATTTGTGAATCTTGTTAGAATTTTGTTGCTAAGACCAAGTACAGAGTTTTGCTCGTGTATAAATAGAGGTATTCTGAGAGCGGCAGCCACAATAGAAGAAGGGAAAGATGCATAGCCACCAAAAGATACTACAAGAGAAGGCCTCTTTACAGAAAATCTTATAAATAATTTTAATATGGATATGGCAAGAACAATTACAGATACGATTTTTTGTATGGTATTTTTACCTCTTATTCCTTTGATAGGTAAGGATGTGAATTTTATGCTTTCTTTGTACGCTAAAGCGCATTCCATGCTTTTTTTCGAACCACCAACCCATTCTATATCTATAGGATAAGACTTTAATGACTCAAACAAAGAAAGTAAAGGGAAAACATGCCCGCCAGTGCCCCCCGCACTTAAAATTATAATTGGTTTTTTATTTACCTTCGTCTTATCCTTGGACATGAGTTTTTAAATTAATAAATCATACGGTATATAAAAGCTACCAGTTAATAGGCCATAATTTACTTTTATTAAAAATCTTGGATTGTTTGTTGTATTTTAAGTACTTTAGCTATTGTATTTTCAAGATTGTCAGTATGAATCATATTTGGACCATCTGAAATCGACTGTTCAGGATTAGGATGTGTTTCAAAGAAAAAATGTTTAACTCCAATACTTGCAGCACAAAGAGCTTGAGATTCAACAAATTCACTTTCACCTCCTGAGATATCCCCCATCTTACCGGGCAGTTGCACACTATGTGTCGCATCAAATATCACAGGAATATTTTTATTTAGAAGTAATTTAAGTCCCTTAAAATCATTTATAAGGTAGTTATAACCAAATATAGTGCCTCTTTCTGTTATATATGATCTATCAGCTCCTCCTAAATGCAAACACTTCTCATATAGTTTAACTGCTTCACTGGGTGATAAAAATTGCCCTTTTTTTACATTCACAACTGGAAAGTTATCGAAACACGATTCTAATAAACTGGTTTGCCTGCATAGTAAAGCAGGTACTTGTATTACATCTATGATATTTTTTAGTTCTTGGGCTTGAAATCTTTCATGTATATCTGTCGTAACTTTAAGCCCAAAGTTATTTTTTATCTCTTTAAATACATCAAGCGATTTTTCTAAACCCAGCCCTCTGCCAGAGCTTGCCGAAGTCCTATTTGCTTTATCAAACGAGCCCTTAAACACTATATCAATTTTATATTTATCTCGTATATAAGTTAATTTATCAGCGATTAACTCTGCTATTTCTAAAGATTCTAATGCACAAGGGCCTATTATGAACATAAGTACCTCCAAAATAAATTAAATAATAAATTAAATATTCCCAGATAGAAATGTTATTACTGCTCTGTTAACTCAAAAGATATAGGAATTTCAAATGACCATGTATCTTTGCCTAATCTATCTATTATCGTCTGAGGAATAGGTTCTACTGGAGACGACCTAGATAATGCATCTACAGCTGCATCATCTAATAAAGGGTAGCCAGATGTTTCTGCAATAGCAAGGTTAGATAAGTTTCCGTCTCTTAATATATCAAAAGAAACTAAAGCGACTCCTTCTTGACCTCTACGTCGTGCCAATTCTGGATATTCCTTATTTGCACTAATCTTCAATCTTAACCTATCTGCGTACGCTCTCGCCAAACGAGCTCTTTCCTCCTCCAGTGTCAACTGATCTGTAGGTGACGGTGGCTCTTCTATCTGAATAGGCTCCGACGGCGGCGGTGGCGGCGGTGGTGGCGGCGGTGGCGGCGGCGGAGATTTCGGTGCAGGTGGTGGTTCAGGTTCAGGCTCAGGAGGACAATAATTAGTCTCCACACGTTGAATCACAGGCTGTTTATCTATGACTAAACAAAATTTTGCTTCCTGTATAGTAGAGCTTCTTTGATAGCTAGTCCACCACCACAATAAAATAATGATTATTATCCAATGTATCAGAGATGATACTAAAAAACCTCTTAGCCAGAATTTACTTGGCTTAATATAGATAAAATTTCTTTGATTATTAGGAGGCACTTTTAAAAATTAACTACTTTTATAATTAAATCCCTTAACAAAAATCTTATGTTTGCTATCTTTAATGAGCTAAAATATATTAACAAAAAAATACTATAAAAGCATTAAAACTAAATAATATCGACTGACATAAACTGACATAATATATAATCTTGTAAATTGTTTTCTCATTTCTCGCAGATATTATACAACAAATATCTTAGTCTACACCATAATTCAGCCTTTTGGGATAGTTTAGCTAGTTTATCTAGAGCTGCTATTTCACAAGTTGCTTCTTGAATAATAGATAATTTAGTTTTTCTTGTAAAATTGATAAACATAGCTTGTTTTGAGCTCCAAATGTTAAGCTTCTTAAATTCTAATTGTAGCTCTTTGTCTGATTTATCATATAAAGATAATATTTTTTTCAATTCACTATTTAGGTACCACAGAATTATTAGAGGCTCTGTTCCTTTATTTTCAATAGTATATAATATTTTCTGAGATTTAATAGTATCTTTAGTAAGAATGCTATCTATTAGCTCAAATGTAGAATAGTCTGCTTCAAATCCGCAAGACTTTGATACATCTTCTAAAGATAATCTAGTATCTTTCTCTAGTAATGATAATATCATTAAGCTTTGGTTTAACTTTAGGAAGTTTTGGTGGCAGTTTTCAAGCAACCACTGCTTTGCATCTTCTTGTAGTTTTATGTTTTTTGAGAGTATAGACCACTGTGCCCAGCTTGTGAATTCTTTGGGATTGATATTTAAATCTATCAGGCAAACATCTTTGTGAAGTGAGCTTTTTAACCCCAATATTTTGGAAGGCTCAGCTATACTATAAATTATCCAGTTTTCATTTCTTTTTCCATCTATAAATACTCTGGATAATATTTTGATAGCTAAGGGTGTAAGTTTCTTAGGAAGATAAATATCTATATCTGCCCTATCATCAAAAAGAGAGCTGTGCCGCAGGTCATTTTCTAGCTTATGCCACGGCTCATCATCATTTGTACTTGGTTTCATTAAAATTTTTTGTGGATGACTTAGTATATCTTGGATATAATTTTTACACTCTATTAGGAAAAAGTCATTATCTCCAAATAGCCAATATAATTGGCATGACTTCCCATATTCTTTTTTATTTCTTAAAAAATTTATGGCGCTCTCTTTAATCATACTGTTTTTTATTGGCTTGGTTTTTTATGGTCTTATAAGATAACTTCTTTTCAGTGTTAAAAGTAAAAAAAATAGATACTTCTTTTAACAGTCTACTATATTTACTGTTGCCAAGCCTCCTTCAGATGTTTCCTTGTATTTTATTTGCATATCCTTGCCTGTCTCAAACATTGTTTGAATCACATTATCAAGCGAAACCAAATGTATTCCATTTTCTAATAATGCTAGCTTAGAAGCACTGATAGCTTTGATAGCTCCCATACTGTTTCTTTCAATGCATGGTACTTGGACTAAACCATTTATGGGATCACATGTCATACCTAAATGATGTTCCATAGCTATTTCTGCAGCATTTTCTATTTGTTCAGCCGTACCACCCATAATCGCAGTCAATCCGGCAGCTGCCATAGAACTGGAAACACCTATTTCCCCTTGACAGCCCATTTCAGCGGCTGAAATAGAAGCATTCTTTTTATATAACATGCCAATAGCAGCTGCTGTCAGCAAGAATTCATTTATTATTTCATCTAAAGGCCTATTTATCTTTTCATATCTTCTTCTATATACGAATTGTTCATAGTATTTTATAACAGCAGGAATAACCCCAGCAGAACCATTAGTTGGTGCTGTCACAACTCTGCCACCTCTTGCATTTTCTTCATTTACAGATATAGCATATAAAGTTATCCAGTCTATTAAGAATAGAGAATCTGTGCCTGTATCTTCTTTTAATTTTAGAATCTTTTGATAAATATTTGGTGCTCTTGTTTTTACATTTAGACCGCCAGGTAGAACTTCATCATTACTAGTATAGCCTCTGTATATACTTGAATTCATTGTTTGCCAAATTTCTTGTAAATGAGTTTTTATATAACTCTCATCTGAAAATACCATCTCATTTTCAAACGTAATCTCTGCAATGCTTTTTTTATGTAAATT
This sequence comes from Gammaproteobacteria bacterium Psp_hYS2021, assembly GCA_963455285.1. Taxonomy (GTDB): domain Bacteria; phylum Pseudomonadota; class Gammaproteobacteria. The sequence continues at coordinate 345,010 of OY734021.1, read as the reverse complement.
GGCTAAGTCTAAAAGCTCTTGAGCATTTGTAAAAGGATATGGATGGCTTATATTTGTACCTTTTTCAGTAGAATATCTATTGTTGATAGACTTTTCATCTAATACATTTCCTCCACCTATAGAAAAATACGTATTGGAGTATAATAGTAAGCCTTGTTGGTCAAAAGCAAATAATTTAAGACCATTAGGATGCTCAGGTAAGGTGTGATGCCCATCTAATACTAAATCATTTCCGTATGAAAATTTTATCTCGTTTGTGCCTCCTAGTATAATCTTATTATCTGAGCGAACCTTGTATATCCAATCTTGTATTTTATCGACATCTACTGACTTAGGCGATTCTCCCATTAAACCTAAAATTATTGCTTTATCTGTTGCGTGCCCTATTCCAGTCATTGCAAGAGAACCATAAGCATATGCTTTGATTCTGGATACTTTATTAAATAAATCTAAATCCTTTAGCGCACTTATAAAAGTATTACAAGCGATCATAGGGCCAACTGTATGGGAGCTAGAAGGACCTATTCCTATCTTAAAAACTTCAAATATACTAGGTAACATAAAAAGCTAATAAATTAAATAACATTTAAGTAAGAGGAAATATTATATGTAGGTTATAATGTTGTTTTTTATATTATTAGATTAATGTATAATTTGCAATTAAAAAAGAGATATTTTAGTGTTTTAGGTTAGTTAAACTATGAATCAGAGTACTCATAAAAATAAAGAAAAGCTAGAGAATGTAAAAAATATAATAGCGATAGTCTCAGGCAAAGGAGGAGTTGGTAAGTCTACATGTGCAGTTAATCTGGCGTTGGCATTAAAGCAAAAAAATCTAAAAGTAGGTATTCTAGATATAGATATATATGGTCCTAGTTTAGGGGCTCTAATGGGAATATGCCCGGGACGGAAACCTGAAGCTGAAGGTAATAAACTAAAGCCTATTGTAGCATATGGCTTAGAACTTATGTCAATGGCTTTTCTTATCAATGAAAACTCCCCTGTTATATGGAGAGGACCTATTGTATCTCAAGTTGTACAGCAACTGATATATTTTACTAAATGGTCCGAGCTTGATTATTTGATAATAGATTTACCTCCAGGTACAGGCGATATACATTTGACTCTCATGCAGAAAGTTCCTTTAACTGCAGCTATAGTTATTACTACTCCACAGCACTTATCTTTAATTGATGTTCGAAAAGCAGTTCAAATGTTACACGAAGTACATGTTCCATTATTAGGAGTAATAGAAAATATGAGCCAGCATATATGCTCTAGCTGTGGATATGTAGAGGCTATATTTAATAATGGTGCCGGAACTAAAGTATCAGAGGAAAATAACACTACACTATTAGGACAACTGCCTTTGATGAGACATATTCAGGAGGATTGTGATTATGGTAAACCTTCTATGATATCAGATGAGGAAGATAAAGAACACTGTGAAAATTGTGATTGCGGTAAATCTGAGCATAAAGCAGAAAGTCACAATAGCTCGACACAATCTAAAGCCAGACAAGTAGTAAGAAATACATTTAATAAGGTAGCTGATAGACTCATAGATAAAGTAAGTAGATATGACGCTAATACTGGAGTGGAAATAAAAATTACAGATGTATAAAGGTATACAACGAATTAAATAAAAAAAGGGATTAAGTAAATCCCTTTTTTGTTTTTTTGTAGTATTAGTTTTAGTATTCTCTTGTGCATAGAATGCAAAAAAATTATATCTTATGCATTCCAATATAGGGGATATTGTGTATCTGTTTGTGGCTTTTTATATATTTTTTTTCTAATTTCTTTTTCTAAAGATATTGTTTCTGCTTTAGTATTTCCTGTTATCCACATTTGTTGAAGCATGACACCTGCCGCCGTCATGTCTTCTTCAGTTATATTATCATCTTTTTGTTTTGTATGACGTATTAGAATATTTTTTTCATTTTCTAAGTAGTCTACATAATCATAATCTAATATATCTGAAACTTTTCCTGTTTCTTTCGCTGTAATTAGAATAATTAAAGTATATTTTTCAAAATGATTATTACGCCATTTAGACCAGGGAGTTTCATCTAATATAACATCCCCTGCAGCCAGAAGTAAATTATCGACATATAGAGAATTATTACTTGAATATAGATAATTGTAGTGGTAGGAGTGAGCAGCTCTTGGATTTATTTCTGTCAGATTAATTTCCCCATTTGGCATAATCCAAAATTCAAGATTGAAAAATTGATTTTTATAGCCTAAATTGACAAATTTACCCATATAATCTTCGACCCATTCTTCAACCTTATCTGCTATTTTAGCATCAATAGATATGGGAGGAGTAATATAGCCTAATGCTTGGTGATTTGCAAAATAAACCTCTTCAGTAAATGCATAATGGACTATTTTGCCGTCTTCAGTTATATAGCCTTCATAGCAGTATTCTATAGCCTTATTCATATCTACCATATGCTCTGCAATAAAAGGAGGAGCGACAGGTGGTAGAGTTTTAGGGTCAATTCCTTTTAAATAATAGCTATACTGATCTGCTATTTTATCTTGTAGTTCTTTATCTTCTCTATATAGTTTAAGGACATCTTTTAAGTCCTGCTTATCTTTTATTTTATAGATTCCTCTTCCAAGAGATAAAGAAGTATTTTTGAGCATAAAAGGCCACTCATTATCTGGGATTTTTGCTATTATTTCTTCATCTGTTTCATTTATAGGATCAACTGGAGCAAAGAAAAAAGGATTTTTCTCTAACGTACGCATTAAATATTTATTCATGCAGTAGAAAAAAGCAAGCCTCGAAGGAACTTTATTTCCTAGAGCCTCGTTTATCAAAATATGGTGAAAAGCGTCTTTTTGAGCATACCCTGCAACAGCTTTTATATCTTTTTCTTTACAGTCTTTTACTATCGAGTTAATTTCACTTTCTTCCCATGTGTTAGCATTGATAGTATGTATGTTATATTCCTTGTTCATTTCTTCTATGGCCTGCTTCATGTATGCTTGAGGACTAAGAAAACCAAAATTTTTTTTGCTCATTTATTCTCCTATGGTTAGATTAAAGTTAGATGAAAATAATAATATATTATATAAAGCATAATAATTATAACATCTATGCCTATAAAATTAATAAACTTTACTAATTTAACATTTAGTATATTCGGGCTTTTAGTTAATTAAATTAATTATTTTAGTAATATCTAAAATATTTTCGTAAAGTTTAAATAATAGTAATTATATATTAACCTGTCAGTTTTTTATAGACTATTTTTATTTTCTACTGGCTTTTTTTCTTTCATGCTCTTTTAATAGCTTTTTACGTAAACGTATATTTTTAGGAGTTACTTCGACTAACTCGTCGTCATTTATAAACTCTATAGCTCTTTCAAGTGTAAGAGATAAAGGCGGTTCCAATAGTATATTCTCATCTGACCCAGAAGCGCGAATATTCGTAAGTTGCTTAGCTTTCAGGATATTTACAACCAAATCATTGTCTCGAGAATGTATACCAACAATCATTCCTTCATAGACTTCTTCTCCAGGAGAAACAAACATTCTACCTCTTTCTTGTAAATTGAAAAGAGCATATCCAATAGCTTTTCCTTGATCATTTGATATAAGCACACCATTTGGTCTGCTTCCAATCAAACCAGAGACAACTTTTCCATAATGGCTAAATGAATGATATATAAGACCCTGCCCTGATGTCATCATCATAAAGTCAGACTGAAAACCAATTAAACCTCGGCTTGGAATTGTGAAATCTAACCTAGCTCGACCTTTATCATCTATAATCATGTCTTTCATTAAAGCTTTACGTTTATTCAAAGCATCTATTACAGCTCCATGAAACTCATTAGGTACATCAACAGTAAGTGATTCAAAAGGTTCTAAATCTTCCCCTAAATCATTCTTTTTCATAATAACCTGAGGCCTAGAGATGGCAAACTCATAACCTTCTCTTCTCATATTTTCCATTAATATACCAAGCTGTAGCTCACCTCTGCCACAAACATTAAATTTATCAGTATCGTTAGTTTCTTCTATCCTCAGGGCTACATTATACATAGCCTCTTTTTTTAATCTTTCCCATATTTGACGAGAAGTTACAAACTTTCCTTCTCTTCCTGCGTATGGAGAAGAATTAACTTGAAAGACCACAGAAACAGTCGGCTCATCAATCTCTAAAAGAGGCATAGGCTCCACACTATTTGGGTCACAAATTGTATCAGAGATAAAGATTTCTTCTATTCCAGCTATTGCAACTATATCACCTGCTCTCGCTTGCTCTACAGGATACCTATCTAATCCTAAGTATCCTAAAACCTGGCTTATTTTTGCCGTTCTAATGACACCTTCTCTGTCGGAGACTGCTACTATTTGACCTGATTTAATAGATCCTCTTTGTATACGACCAACTCCTATTAGTCCTAGGTAATTAGAGTAATCAAGCTGCGATATCTGCATTTGCAAAGGTCCATCTAAGTCTACTTTTGGTGGAGGTACTTTATTAACTATTGTTTGAAATAAATCAAGTAAATTATCCTTTTTTACATTTTCATCTAAGGTTGCATAACCCTGTAAAGCAGATGCATATATTATAGGAAAGTCTAACTGCTCTTCCGTTGCTCCTAAGTTATCAAATAAATCGAATATTTGATTTATAACCCAGTCAGGTCTAGCACCAGGCCTATCTATTTTATTTATAACGACTATAGGATTAAGTCCTTTTTGAAAAGCTTTTTTTGTAACGAAACGAGTTTGAGGCATGGGACCATCACAAGCATCTACAAGCAATAAGACAGAATCGACCATAGATAGAATTCTTTCTACTTCTCCACCAAAATCAGCGTGACCTGGAGTATCAACTATATTTATATGATAATCGCTCCAATTTATCGCTGTATTTTTTGCAAGTATAGTTATACCCCTTTCTTTTTCTATCTCGTTAGAATCCATGACTCTCTCTTGCATAGCTATGTGATCTTTAAATGTCCCAGATTGCTGTAATAATTTATCCACAAGAGTCGTCTTTCCATGGTCTACGTGAGCAATAATAGCAATATTGCGCATTAAATCAGTATGATTAATCATAATTTGTTATTCAAGCTGTAAAAAGTTAAAAAAAGGTCATGCTTAAGCAATTATTTTGTTCTTGCATATCACATTCATTAGACAGGGCATCACTCCAAAAAATAGATAGACAAAACAATCTATGGCATCTAGATAATTCTATATGAGGATTTGGAAGTTGCTTTTCAGCTAGAGAAAAAACTTCATAACCATCAAAAGCTGCTAAATTGCTTCCTGAGCAGGAAATCGAAGAACAATCTATGGGATTACTATTTTGCCAGATAGAAGAGTTTAAGTATGGATTATTTTGATAGTCAATAGACTCTTCTCTAGCGTATCGACGAGATAGACGTACTCGTGTAATAATTTCTTCAGAGAGCATAAGGGCGTTATTGAAGTATAATGAGTTTTCGCGTTGCTTTGATATGTCAAGTAATATATTTGAAAGGAATGCTATCAGCAAAGAAATAATAATTAAAGATGATAAAACTTCAATCAAAGTAAATCCATAGTGAGATTTCGTTTTAGATAATGTTATATTCACAGTTCTTTCTAGCTCTTATATCAGTAATATATAAGGTTATATTTATAGCCTTAGAAAATACTACTCTAAATGCTAAATAAACTATTATTTTTTGAAGGAATAACTGAATAAAAAATAGTAATTTTAAATTACCTCAAAAGTTGCGGTAATAAAAATTCTATATTTTCTTCAATACTGCTGTCAATAGGCGTAACCTCTATTCGGGTATCATTTAATATATTTTGTAGTTTACTTATTACATTATCTACTAAAATACTTGGTGTTGAAGCCCCTGCAGTTATTCCTATACTTTCCTTGCCTTCGAACCACTTAGGATTAAGCTCATCACATGAGCTAATTAAATATGTTGGTTTATGTTTTTGTGATATCTCTAAGAGGCGAGTTGTATTTGAGCTGTGTGACGAACCTACGACTAAAACGACACTACTAATCTTAGATAGTGCCTTAAGAGCATCTTGTCTATTTTGTGTAGCATAACAAATATCATCCTTTTTCGGTCCTTGAATTTTTGGAAATCTCTCTTTAAGTTGGTAAATAATATTTTTGGTTTCATCTACCGACAAAGTAGTTTGAGTTACATAGAATAAATGATCTGTATTTTTTATATCAACAGTTTTAGCTTCTTGCTCTGAGCCAACTAAATATATATTGCCACCATAGCTTTGATCAAAATGCCCCAAGGTACCATCAACCTCAACATGAGCTCGATGGCCGATTAAAACACAGTCGAAGCCTTTCTTAGCAATAGACATAACTTCTAAATGAATTTTAGTTACTAAAGGGCAAGTAGCATCTATTAAGAGTTTTAATTGTTTTTCTTCTGCCTTACTCTTGATTTCTCTAGATACACCATGAGCGCTAAAAATCAAAACACTACCATTAGGAATTTCATCTATATCATCAACAAACTTAACTCCCTTTTTTATAAAAGAATCAACTACATACTTATTGTGAACAATTTCATGTCTGACATAAATAGGCCTATCATCGTAAGTTTCAATGACCTTATCAACGATTTTAATTGCTCTATCAACACCTGCGCAAAAGCCCATAGGACTAGCTAGTAATATTTTCATATTTTTTATTGCTTATCAGAAGAAAAATAGCTTTTAAACACTAACGCAGGACAGCAGTAACATCCAACTCCAGTTTTACATATTTGTTGTTTTTTCTTATAGAGTTAGATAAGCTACTATTCCAGTTAGTTAGATGGCTAGGGCTTATTCCAAAGTGATCTGCTATTTTATAAACAGAGTTTTTACGTCTAACAGGAAAAGTTATTTTTCGCCAAACATTAATAGTGTACTCAGAGTTAGTAGGGAAATTTTTCACTTCTTTTGGTTGATATAGAAGCAAGCTTTGACCTGGCTTTATAACGTCTGAGCTAAGAAAGTTCCATTGTTTTAAACTAGAGATGCTAACATTGTATTTAGATGATATAGTCCAAAGAGATTCACCTGATTTTACTATATGGTAAGTCGATTTTGAATTAACTTTTACTGCGCTTTGACCTAGTTTAGTTTTTAACTTGGCCTTATACCTATCTATTTGGTTATATTTTATTGGTACTAATATGACTTTATCATCAAGGGAGCTTAAATATTCATAAGAATTAACCTCAAGAAGATTAGCGGCAGTTGTACTAAACTGCTTTGCAATTATGTTTGTACTTATATTACTTTCGACAAAATACCTTTCCCAAACTATATCTTTGTTTTTTTGAGTTATTAAGTATTCTATAGCTTTAATTTTCTGATCAGTGGGCACTAGCAAAAATCTATTACTCTTTGGCCTTGTCAGCCATTGATTATATCCTGGATTAAGTTTATAAGCTTCTGCTTCACTGATACCTATATGTTCTGCAAGATCTTTTAGTGATATTTGCGGTGAGTAGCTTAAAATAGAAAAATAAGGTTTATTAGGTATTTTTGGAAGATGGACACCATAAAGAGAAGGGTTTTTAATTACTTCAACTAAAGCAAGTAGTCTGGGATAATAGTATTTAGTCTCTTTGGGCAAGGATAAATTCCAGAAAGATGATGATCTTCCTGCTGAGAGAGCTTTTCTGATATCTCGCTTTACACGATTTGGGCCTGCGTTGTAAGATGATAAAGCGAGCTCCCATTTACCTAAATCATAGTGTAATTGCTCTAAATACTCTAAAGCTTTAGCTGTGGAAATTACTACATCTCTGCGTCCATCAAACCACCAGTCTCTATCTATGAGCATTGCCTTGGCTGTACCAGAGGTAAATTGCCACATACCCCCAGCATTTGCAAATGATAAAGCAAAAGGGTCATACATACTTTCAACTACAGGGAGCAAGGCTAGCTCCAAAGGCATGTTTTTCTCTTTTAATATCTGTACTATATAAAACAAGTAAGGCATAGCATTAGCTGTCATCTTATCGAAGAATTCTTGATTATTTCTGTATTGCTTTAATATAGTTTTCACTCGAGAGTTGTCAGTGTGAGTATCCCAAGTAATGTCTTTACGTATAACATCCCATAAATCAGAGTTATCAGATTCAGATGAGATATAGTTAATCTCTCTTATACTAGTCGACCAAGGAACGTAAGAAGTTCTATAGCTTACATCTATATTTCTAATATGGCTAACTCTATCTGGAGACGGAGGTTTTTGATAAGCTTCAGTTTCATCTAGCCCAGAATTATTAGTATAGCTAGAGACTTCATCGTTTGTAGAGTCCTCATCATCTATATTATAAAAAGACAAGTCATTTACATCTATGGACAGATAATTATTAAAATCCTCATTAATACCTAAGTCGGTATTTTCCTCATACTCCGGGACTCCAAATTCATTCACAAATATGGAGTCTTGCTCAACAATTAGCTCTTGATACTCTAAATTGTCTTGTTCTGTAAATGTTTGTGGTTCTTCTGCATTAGGTGAATTATCAGTGTTTGACGTATCACTAGAATTATAATATACCAATATATTAGAGGTGTTTATATTATAAAAATTTTCTTCCTTAGATCCTGATTCATTAAGCTGTGAATAGTTATCACTAGAAGTGATAGCCATGCAGCTATATAACAAAAAGAACAAAGACAAAAAGGCTATTTCTTTTATTTTATAGTTGAGAAAAGACATAATCACTTTTAACTAAGCATGTTATTTAAGGGTTTAACTCACTTATTATTTGATCGGCTGATACTACGCCCGGGAAAGTCTTACCATTAGGCAGAACTATAAAAGGAGTGCCTCTCACTCCTATTTGCCTTGCAAAGCTCATATGAGTTTCTATTATCGATGTATCGCATCTGCCATCATTATCATTAAGTATATCATTAAAATCGCCAAGCACTGCACGGTGATATGCATCTGCTTTATCATCAGAACACCATATAGCATTTGCAAGTTCTCTGGAACTTCTCCGAATTACAGGAAATAATAAGTATTTAACAGTGATACCTTCATCAAGAAGCTCATTAAGGCTTTCTTCATGAAATCTCTTACAAAATGGACAATATGCATCAGTAAAAACAAAAATTTCTCCACGTTCGTTACCAGATGCTTTATAAATAATAAATTCTGAGTTTGGAAGAGTTGCTATATCTTCCACAATAGCAACTCTTATGTCATTTTTAGTCTGCTCTGAAAGGTTCGTAGGAGGGCTTGTGTTTTGAAAGAGTGATCCTGCGATAAAATGTTTAGTGTCAGGAGTCATGTAAAGAAAAATTCCTTCTCTCGTTTGTACTTCGTATAGTTTTATTTCATTTATCCAGCGCACTTTATGTACTTGCGACTGACCTGCTAAGGCTTTTTCAGCTGCTAGGCGAATTTTCTCTATTTGAGAAGAATCTTGAGCATAAGCTAAATTTACAAGTATTACAATTACAAAAATTGCAGAAACTAAGTTACAAAATAATTTATTCATAGTCTTATGAGGATGGCTTAGGGATAATCTTTGGATAAAGGTATTTTGATTCATTTTTAATCAAGCAATAAAATAAAATTTCTCAAATTTTACAGATATAATATCATATTAATTTTATCCACAATAACGATTTTTCATATACAATTAATTTTATCTGCAGTGATGAAGGAAAGTCTTTATAATAAAAATAAGAAGGTACAACAAAACTACTTTACTATAGTTGTTTTATTTGTTTTACTAATAGGAACTCTGTATTTATCAAGCGACAATGAAGCAGAATACAGAAGGAAAAGTGTTTTACTAGATAGGCTTACTAAGGAAAATGAAGAGCTGAGTGCATCAAATGAAGAACTAAAAGTAGAATTAACTGTTCTAAAGCTTTCTGTTCAGAATGAGGCTAGGGAAACTGATCGACTAGCTCCTGTTTCTGCAGAAATTTTTTTTACAGAAGAGGATTTATATAAATTTTAAGATAATCTATTAAACAACTATAGAGGTATTTTATATATGGCAAAAGGAGTTAATAAAGTTATATTGTTGGGTAACTGCGGTAGAGATCCTGAAATAAAGTATTTACCAGATGGTAACGCTGTTGCAAATCTCTCACTAGCAACATCATCATATTTAGGACGATCTACTAGTGGTGAATCTCAAGAAAAAACAGAGTGGCATCGTCTAGTGTTTTTCGGCAAGCTTGCAGAAGTGGTTGGTCAGTATGTAAAAAAAGGCTCCCAAATATACGTAGAAGGGTCTATAAGATATGGTCAGTATGAAAAGGACGGCATAACTAGATATACAACAGATATTATTGGCACAGACATCCAATTTGTTGGCTCTAAGCAGGATAGCTACGGTAGAGCCACTGATAATTACGACAGTTTTAAGGAAAAGTCAAAGAAAGACTCCAATGCTTCTAATGTTAATCCTTCTACTTCAAACTTGGATGATAACTTTGATGATGATATTCCATTTTGATAATTAAAATTTTTAATTATTTTATAGTTTATAGCTGGATATATTCTTAATTTTAGACTATATAAAGTTAGATTACATAATAATAGAATTTATCATGGCAGAGAATAGAATTATATTGAAAGTACCATCAGGTTGCCAGAGTAAATATTGTTGCTCTTCTCTTTTTATGAAGAATAAACAAGAGCTCTCAGAAAAGGAAATTAGACTAATAGAGTCCAAGCAGATTGGTATTTTCGGTGAAAATGAAATATCTTTAGAGAAAAAAAAACTGGTTTATTTTTTCCTTAGGGTAGTTAGTTTGATAGTTATTTTTGTATATATAGTAATACTCTCAAAAGTTTATTTTAGTTATAGTGACTTAGTCGCTATAACTCTAGCTTTCACAAGCACAGCTCTCCTAAGCTTAACCTATAGGGCTGTGTCCATTATTTGTGATAGGTTTATATCTTCTCGTAGTTCCACAGTATAATATCTGCTAATTTTGAATGAATCTGACCACACTCCAGTTCTCAAATTAGCTTTTTTTCTTAAATTTAACCAAAAATCTTTTGCTCTGGGAAGTAATTTCCACACATTTGGCGAGAAAGAGCTTTTTACATCATTTACTTCAAGTAAAATACCATCTTTATAGGGAACTAATTGTCTTATTATATCCATATCTGACGAGCAATTAATAGCTAGCGGAATACTACAGATAGATATATTAAGTGTAAAATTTTCTACTCTTTCTATATTAAGTGGATAAAATCTTTCATCTTTGAAGCCTGCCCCATAGGAATACTCAACGACACCTTTTATCAAAGGATAAGTAGATTTAACAGAGCCTTTACTGCCTAAACTTCTTGATTTGTATATGTTTGTATTTTTTTCAGTTTCTATAGTTACAAATAATCCCCAAGGAGTCCTGAGGATATCGCTAAAAGATTCTATTTCTATAGGCATGATTTTGTCATATCTCATAGCATAGGCTATAGTTTTTTTAGCTACTTTAAGAATCGAAGATTTATCTTCGTTGTTTAATTCAATTAGATCTAAAGGAAATAGGTCCATAAACAAAATAAAAAAAACAATAACGATACTTGTATTTAAGTAAATATACTTAAATATTGTACTTAATAAATAATGAAAACAATATATAGAAAGAAGTATTGAAAGTATATATTCTTTATGTATAATTATTTATTCTTTACATACATACTAATGCAAATGCTTCTTTTATATTTGTTCTCTTTAGGCCCTAACAAGCCTCAATAAAATTTAACGAGAAGAAAATATAAAAAAACTTACACTTATGGAGGACTGGCAGAGTGGTTGAATGCAGCGGTCTTGAAAACCGCCATACGTGATGAGCGTATCTGGGGTTCGAATCCCTAGTCCTCCGCCACTTTACTGTTTTCTAACTTTTCTCTACATCCCCAAAGTGCCGTTAAACCAGCCGCCAAAAGCCCAGTGGTTGTGGGGTTTTGAGAGGCAGGCAATTTCATTCAAGGCACCTTTCATCCACATATATTTTGGTATTTTAGGCTCAAATCTCCGGTAAATGGTCTCTGTTTCTCTGGGCATGTCCCCTTTGTTCAAAAATAAAACCCCTTATGAATAGGGCTTTCAGGGCGAGAGTTCGAAACGGTTTTTGTGGCAAGAGGCTGGTTCTTGCAAACTTAACGAGGGGAAATGAATTATTCTTTAAACCCAAAGGCTTCCAGCTGTTCTTCCCATAGATCTGGGATGGGGTTTGGTTTGCCCATAAAAAGTCTTGAAGAAGCAGTGTGCGAAGGCTGTTTGCCGTTAACGATGGCTTCAACGATCTTGGGGGCGACAAAGTTAAGGCGATAAATTCGGCTGGAATATGATGTGCTGATATTCTCCTTTTTACAGATATCTGCAAGGCTTCTGACCTTGCCGGATTTCAGCATCATTTTCCATTTATATGCTTTGGCGAAAGCTGTCATCATTTTAGGATCATAAACCCGAGTGCCGACCTCAGCGCCTGCCTCAACATTTTTCGGCAGAATAATCTGTGCAATAATCTGTGCGGCTCCGCCTTTCTTTTTAATCTCCATCGGCACAAATACGCTTAGTGTCTGTTCATCCCTAACTTTTAAGTTTTCCATTATACTACCTCCAATTCTGATGTCCAGGCCGTCCTTTGTCACCACCACTTCTTTGATTAACAGCTTTGTGATCCTCGCCTGTTCGATTGGAAATAGCTCCTCCCAGACCACCTCTATTGATTTAAGAGCCTGCACAACTGTGTTTGCGTTCACAAATATAGTAACGGTATCGCTTTCCTTTTTTGTTGGTATATGTCGGAATCATTCATACGCCGCATTCTCCGCAGGTCATTATCCCTTTCAGTAAAGGAACACTGCTGACACGCACGGGCCGACACCTATTGGACGATCTGAACGTTTAAAAGTATCCTGAACCCGTTGCCACATTTTATTATCAATGATTGATTTATGCTGTCCCTCATACACTTTGTCTTTGTGTTTTATCTTTCCGGCGTAGATCGGATTTTCAAGAATACGTTGGATGTTTTTCTTATCAAACTTCCCGCCACCATGAAGCTTACCTGTTTTTGAAATCCAGCTCTTGATATGAAAACCGTGCTTGTTCATTTCTCTAGAAACACTTGTCATCGATCCCGTTTCTAAAAACTTTTGATAGATGATACGTGCGGACAGTCTTGGCTTCTTCATCAAGGATCTGCAACTTCTTATCTTCACAGCTATATCCAAGCGGAGGCGTTCCGCCCATCCACATGCCTTGTTTCTTGGATGCTTCAACCTTATCCCGAATATGCTCCCCTGTAAGTTCTCTTTCATATTGTGCGAAGGATAAAAGCACATTCAGCATAAGTCTGCCCATTGAATTAGACGTATTGAACGATTGCGTGACACTGTTCAGTAAACCCGTCCATCGCAGTGGATGTTGCTCCGTATCCGATTAACTGGAACGATAAAATGAAGTTTTATCACTTCGTCGGATACGTGAAAGGCGTTGTGGATCAGATGGGCATTGAAATTCGATGCGGAGCTGATTGGGACGATGATAACGATCTTCATGATCAAAGATTTGTTGACTTACCACATTTTGAACTTAAAGGAGTTTAACCATGACAAACAGTTTTTTAGAAGATGCCAAAGGCAACAAGTCCTCAAAACGTCTTTGGGGATCAATTATTCTTGGGATTGGGACTTTATTCTCAGTCGTTTTATTCGTTTACAGCTTATCAAAAGGTGCTGCCGATGCCCTTAAAACTCAAAAGAGGCGTGGCAAAGCGTCGCAATGATACTGTCATGTCACGCATGCGCAAAATACACCCGTCGATAATTTCTGCCTCTGGGCAAAGCCAATCACCGTCACAGAAGATGAGTTGTACAACAACCATGGAAACCATCCGCCAGATTGATGACTATAATCAGGAATGGGAAGAAAGGTGTGGGAAATAAAAAAGGATATCAATATGCAAAATCAAATACCTATACAGGAATTAAAAAAAGCTTTATCTAATATTTTATCAACATGTGATAAAACAGCAAAAAATCAAATATATCTGGCTTTTAAACTTGAAGAAAGCCAAAACCAGAAAACATGGTTGAAGGAAGTATAGTTGTACATTGATATGCTAAACTCAGAAAGTGTTAACTTTCTGAGTTTTTTTCAAATGCCTGCTTGATCAAATCGAGAACATCCTCTAATTGCTCAGAAGAGGATAAGTTAACCTCTGTATTTCCATTGCCCCAATGACCTTTGTTTGTAACGTCTGTACAAAGGCTTTTAGGGTCATATATCTCTTCATAATCTATATTTAAATAAAGAAGAAGTTTGCTTTTCTGAGGCACTATATCAACAAAATTTGTAGCCGCCTTATAGGCAACATACAGTTCTAAAAACTCTTCTTTAACAGAAGCATCAATGTTAAGAATTCTTTTTCGAACGATTTCAAATAATTCTTTCATTGGCCCTTCTATAAGGAAAGGATGATCTTCAATTGTATAGATTTTTCCTTCTTTCTTCTCTGTTTCAGGTTTGTATTTTTCTAGAATTTCTTCTGATACCGTCGGGTATGCCCATATTTCGATCATAGTTTTTGCAAGTGCCTCAGTCCGTTTTTTGATCGTTATTTCATTCCAAGCAGAAACTTGTTGTAAACTTCTATTAAGTCTTAAAGGACTATCGTCAAAGCCACCTTCCATTCTTTTCTTTTGGGAAAAAGGTTTATCACTTAGCTCTGAGTTATAACCCGTTAAAGTTAAATTTCCAATTGTGTGCAAGTAATTTTCATGAACATATTTCCAATTTTCTCCCAACATTTCTTTCCATTCATTTGAAAGGTTGGTATTTTGGGGCATGATATGCTCAATGGTATATTCTTCTACTTTGACATGTTCTTTTCTGTTATAATTTTCAAATCTTCTTAACCAGAAATTTCTATTCTTTGTGTTGTATAAATCTTTTTCTTTCAGCTCTTTAACAAACTCAATATCACTTGGGAAGCGTCTGTAATTGGACATAAAAACAAAAGCGGATTTTAGGCTGTCTAAGTAATTTTCTTTATCTATTGATTTGTATAAAGTTGCAAAAGTTTTATTTAAGGAGTTAGTGGGAATCCCACACACAAACCTTCTAAATACGTAGCTTTGAATGAAGTTTAAAATATCCAAGAAAGTTTCTTGATTGATAGTATCTTCTTCAAAATCGCTATAAATATTCAGCAAAAATGGGTAAGCAACATCAACCTTTAAATAGTTAAGATCAGAAAACGCTTTTCTTAATTCTGTCTTGCCTTCTTTTTCTAAAGCCATTCGCACAAAGTATTTCGAATATTTGTGTACATCTGCAATAACATTATCGACATTTTTAATCCCACCTTTTTGGGAAAGATAGATCTTAAATGTTTCATAAACATTTTTAATATTTGGGATTGTCCCTGTTTTAATAGTCAAATAATCACGCATAAAACGATCAAAGAAGAGTATATAGTCTGTTTGACCAAAGTCTATTTCCATCGCTCTCCAGTAATTATGATAAAGCTTCTCTTGATGCTCAGGGGCTAATCCCATTAAAACATAATTTCGAATAAGGTCTGCTTGTGATAATTCCAGTCCTGTTGAGTTTAGGCTTTCAAATATAAGCTGGGGATTATCATGTTCAGGATCGAGAGAAATATCCACAATCATCAATTTTCTAATTCCTGCATATATTGTTTCTGGATTTGATTTTGCTATCTCTTTTCTGAAAAATTCAAAATTTTCTTCAATTCTTTTTGAATTTAATACTGCGTTTGGACGGTTTTCGATGATATCTATCAAAGAAGACTTATCCTGTTGTGTCAGCAACATTTTGTATTTAAGTTCGTCTTTTCCGTGTCTGTTGATCAAATACAACTCTTGTAATTCTTCAGAACGTTCCTTGCTTTCAGTGGCTTGAACTAGTGCGGATATGAGTAGCAAAAGAGTGGTAATTCTTTGTTGTCCATCGATAATTATTTGTTGAGAAATCTCGCTTGTATCGAGCTTTCTTTTAATTCTCACAATAGACCCCATAAAGTGATAGTCAACTTCACTATTATTTGCAATTTCTTGAATATCCTCCCACAGTTTAAGACATTGCTTTGATGTCCAACTATATGTTCTTTGGTAAATAGGAATTGTAAATTGCTGTTTATCTCTTAAAAATTCTATAAGTGTTTTTTCTTGTGCTTGCATACTTTCTTCTTATTTTATTAAATGACGATGTGTGGTGCTCTATTATAAATCCCCGCCAACACCCTTAAACTTCTCCACAAATGCCACTATTTTTTGAAAAACAGCTTGTTTTTTGGGTAAGTATTGCGGGTTTAGTGGGCTCATTTTGGGCAAAATATCGTTTAGCTCCGTTCCGTTTTCGCTTGCAAATTCGCGTTTAGTAGACATCTTGATATAACGTTTGGCAGCGTCTTGATTTAACTTTTCGGATTCAATTAATTTTTTCACTTCACGTTTTTGCTCCGCTTGTGCAAATGTGTAGAACGCTTCAATAACACTGGCTTTATCGCCGATTTGGTTAAGATCGGTTTGTTCAATAAATTTAATCACAAGCTCCTCTTTCGCTCGATTCTCTAGGCTAGAACGTATCATTCGTCGCACATCTTCGACGAGTGCCGCTTTATCTTTTATCTTTTTATTGTTTTCAAATATCTGTTCTAAAATGTAATCTAGATCGATTTCTTGCGATTTGAGCAAATCGACCTCAAACACAACATCATCCCAATCTATAGAAGATTTATCTTCATCATTGGAGGCTTTTTCTTTACGTAGCCAGTCCCGAATATCATTGTAAGTAGAACGGTAATCTTGAATTTTACGCTCTGTAGGCATCTTGATTGTTTTTAGCTCTTCAATACTTTCATCACTTAAACCGTATTTTTCTTTGCATGTATTTACAGCCTTTACGTCGTTCATATCCACATTTTGCAATGCTTTTAAGCAGGTAAATTCATCGTAGTTTTGTAGCACGTTTTCAACACGCAAGTATCCGCCAAAGAGCTTTGCAAAATCTTTTTTATCCGATTCTTTGACAATATTATCAGGGTTGGGAAAGCGTTGTTCAAGTTCCGTTACAACCTTTATAAATCCACGGTGGGCAAGCCCTGTGGCAATATCCGTAAAGCCATCCATATACTCTTTATAGCTTTTTTCGAGCACAATGTTTTTTGTGTTTTCATCACCAAACAACGTAATGGCAGCAGCAGTAGCTTGTTCTAAGTTACGGAAAGTGATGATATTGCCAAAGGTTTTTGTCGTGTCATAAATACGATTTGTGCGTGAAAAGGCTTGTATCAAACCATGATAACGCAGATTTTTATCAACAAATAAGGTATTTAGTGTTGGAGCATCAAAGCCCGTCAGAAACATACCCACGACAATCAATAAATCAATTTCCTGTGACCTAACGCGTTTGGCTAAATCTCGATAGTAATTTTGGAACTCTTTACTATCTACGCTAAAATTCGTTTTGAAAAATAAATTATAGTCGTTAATCGCTTTGCTTAGAAACTCTTTGGCAGTGCTATCCATAGCGGACACATCAAAACTTTCATCCGCAATATCGCCCTCAGCTCCTTGTGTTTTATTGGTAGCATCTTGTTCCTCATTGGCAGCAAAGGAGAAGATTGTGGCAATTTTCAAAGGTCTATCACTATTTTCCTGTAACGTATTCAGCGTTTTATAATACATTTTTGCAGCATCGACACTATTAACCGCAAACATGGCATTAAAACCCTTTTTCCCGCCCCGTAATCGGTGTGTTTTTTGGCGGAAATTATTTAGGATATATTTGGAAATCTCCTTGATACGCTCGGGGTGTAAAAGAGTTTCTTTATTCTCCGCCACATTTAGTTTATTCTCGTCTTTCTCCGTTTCAATCTTTTTGAATTGAGGACGAACATCATTATAATCGACTTTGAATTTAAGCACCTTTTCATCACGGATAGCATCGGTTATCACATAAGAGTGCAATTCACTACCAAATACGCTGGCGGTGGTCTCTGCTCCCAGTGCATTTTGTGGAAATATCGGCGTACCTGTGAAACCAAACTGGTAATAACGCTTAAATTTCTTTTTCAGGTTTTTCTGTGCTTCACCAAACTGACTACGATGACACTCATCAAAAATAAAAACCACCTGTTGGGTATAAACATTTAGATCGCTTTCGCGCTTCATCAAGTTATTGAGCTTCTGAATAGTGGTGACAATGATTTTATTATCATCTTTGTCTAAATTGTTTTTAAGTCCTTTGGTGCTATTTGAACCATTCACACTATCGGCCGAAAAACGTTGATATTCTTTCATGGTTTGATAGTCGAGGTCTTTCCTATCGACCACAAAAAACACTTTATCAATAAAATCCAGTTCGGTTGCTAAGCGTGCCGCTTTAAAGCTCGTTAGAGTTTTACCCGAACCTGTGGTATGCCAAATATAACCTCCACTTTCGGACTTGCTTGAATTTTTAGCTTCATAAGAGCTTTTTACTTTCCATAAAATACGTTCAGTGGCAGCTATTTGATACGGTCGCATAATGAGTAGCGTATTCTTAATATCAAATACGGAATAATGAAAGAGTACATTAAGCAGGGTATTTTTTTGAAAAAAGGTCGCTGTAAAGTCTTTTAAGTCTTTGATACAGTCGTTATCCTTCTTCGCCCAATTTATCGTAAAATCAAAGCTGTTTTTATTACGCTCCGTTGTGTTGGCAAAATAACGCGTATCCGTACCGTTGGAGATTACGAACATCTGTAGGTATTTATACAGTGAATGTTCGCTGTTAAAGCTCTCTTTGCTATATCGATGGATTTGATTAAATGCCTCGCGTATGGCAACACCTCGCTTTTTTAGCTCTATTTGAACCAGTGGTAAGCCGTTGACCAAAATGGTGACATCATAGCGGTTGGTGTGCTTTCCCGTTTGTTCAAACTGCTGAATCACCTGCACTTTGTTGCGAGAAATATTTGCCTTATCCAACAAATAAATATTTTGAATCACACCATCGTCAAAGACGAAATCATGAATATAATCATCGTGAATCTTGCGCGTTTTATCGATGAGTGTGTCGCTGGGTTTATCTAAGTAATTTTCAACAAACCGCTCCCATTCCGTATCGGAAAATTCGACGTTATTGAGTACCTGCAACTGTACTCGCACATTTGAAAGCATGGCTTCGGGTGAGTTAAGTTTGGGTAAAAACTCATAGCCTTGATTCGTCAAGTCCTGAATAAGCTCACGCTCTAAATCCGCTTCCGATTGGTAGTTTCCTTTCGCCTCCCACGCTCTGATATACTTATCAAGAACGATAAAATTATTTGACTCTGCTATGGGTTTAGTTTGTTCTGTCATGTAGATTTGCTTTGTTGTCTTAGTGATTGAACAGCTTGAATTAGAGAATTTTTATCTTTCTTTTTAGACCACTCAGTCCATATATCTATAGTTGCACTGATCGGCTTTATCTTTGGCTCAGTAATCTTAATTCTGCTGGGTAGTAGACAAGCATCGCCAACAATTAAACACTCTCCGATGTCTAAAACAGGTAACAATTCCGAAAAATTTCCCAAGCTGTCTGGAAATAAACGCTTTATTACATTTTGATCGTCGGGATTTGTAAGACGCATGGCAACAAAGTTACCACATTGACTCAAAACTGTTTTACTCACATCAGCAGGGCGTTGACTGCTAACCACAAGAGAAACACCATATTTTCTCCCCTCTTTTGCCATCCTGTTAAAAGTGTGAAGACCTTTTGCATCAATGCTGTCTTTAACATCATTTGGTATATACAAATGTGCTTCGTCACAAAACAAAGCAATCGGATGTCGAGACTCTTGATTTGTCCATTGTTGAACAGAAAAAATGAGCCGTGCCACTAATCCTGTAATCAAAGGCAAAATGTCGGACGGGACTTCTGAAAAGTCAACGATTTTACTCCCCGGCTTATCATTTTCAAAAGCCATCAACTTTTCCACCAGAGCATTAAACCATTCATATTTCTGCAATGTATCTTCGTTGCTAAAAAGGAAATTTAATCTTTTATCACTTTGCTTGCTTTTTAATCTTTGAATAAATCTCGTCAACTTCCCGTGTAATGGACCTTGTTTCCCCTTGCTACTGCTACCTTCTACCATCTCTTTATCAAGTGTATCTAGCTGGTTTATGACATTATTTAAGTCATATGGCAAAGGACTATCGATAGTAAAATTATCTAAAATTGCTTTTTGCTTATCATCATCACTACTAAGTCGACTTCTTTTTGACTTGATGACAACATCAAAAAGAGCTCTTGCTTGATTGGGTGCATTGTTATCGCTTCTATCTAGGAGAAGTGCTTCCATTTCTTCATAGGATAAAAGCCAGTATGGAAGGAAAACTATATTTTTATTATCTTCGGCATCAGATGGCCCTGCAATTTTTAGAGTGGCAGTATTATCAAGCCCTTCTAGAGGTTGGTATTCACCGTGCAAGTCAAAGATGATACAATTAACGGATTGTAGGTTAGCTGCTTTCTCTAAAATATTGGCTACTGTCCATGATTTTCCTGACCCAGTACCACCTACAATAATAGCATGGCGTTGAAAAAATTTATTACCATCCAAAAAAGCAGGCGTGTCTTTTTGGATGGTGTATCTCCCAAGTTCCATCCGATCTTTTTCTTGCGTACTCACAGCACCCATAAATTCTTTTAATTCATTTCCTTCTAATTGAAATGAATCGCTTCCGATACTTGGGACTACCTCTATACTTCTCTTAAACAAATTGGATTCAGTTCCGATTTGACTGTGCCAAGTTCCTATTAACTGAGCTTTGATGATATTTTCGACTACAATCTCTGGATTTTCATCATCAATAGACTCAATAGCTTTACGCATGATTTTACTAATCAGGGCAATAATTTTTTCCCCAGAGTTAGTTGATCTAATTTTTAATAATTGATTAATTTGTAGATTATTGAGTGTCTCCTCTTTTTCAATCTCTATCGTTACACTCCCTGTGTCTACACTTTGAATTGTTCCTAGTTTTTTTCTTGTTCATCTGCCATTCTTCTCTCCTTTTATAATTTTATTAAATTGTTCTAATTCCCAGTAGTTTCCGTCTAACTGCACATTTTTTTCTAGATTAACATCTTTATACCTAAAATTTGTTCCACCTTGATCGGACTCTTCAATTAGGACATATTTTGAAGCACTAGTTAATTTCTTCTCTATAGATTCAGTTGCTTTTTTCGTTACTATTACTATTGGTTTATTCTTCTGCAGTGCTCCTTCAATTTTAGGAGTGATATGTTCATCATTAAATCCAAACCCAATACAAAGAAAGCACGCAGCTGCATTAATAGCATTATCTGCTTGAGCAATAATAGTTCTGAAAGGTTCTTGTGAGGCTTGTTTATATTTCTTCTTGCTTGGAAATATCGCATCCATATCGCTGTTGTGATGGGAATATCTCCCTTGACACCAGCGTAATGAGCCATGAACTTTAAATAAATTGATATGCTTTTTTGCTTTAAAATTTGACTCATCAAACTGAGAAAATTCCTTTCCCAAAAATCCATCTGAGAAAGGAAGTTTGTAGTAAGAAAGTATGTATTCTAAAATGCAGTCATAGTTGGTAGTAATGATATTAATTAATTCTGGATGGGCATTATAGAAATACCTTATCAATATATTAATATGCTCAATGGACAAGATATTCTCATGTAGATCGACTCTAAAGTCGTCATCGTTTTTATTGATTATATTAAATATCTCTTTTTCATATTGCTCTCTATCCTTCTTAGATGCTTTTGATAGTATTTCTTCTAAGTTACCGTCTTTTTGAATATTTAATTTTATTTTCAAATCATCCATTGACGGCATCCTAAAAGGAATGGTTGCACCAGACCCCCATACGATAAGTGGTTTAGGTTTAAGGTATTCTTGTATTCTCTTAAAAAGTTCGTTTTTTAATTCCTCTGTCATAATTTTAGTTTTCCTCCTCCGGTTTTGAAAAGTTCAATAATAAATCTCTATAATACTCATATTGCTTATTTCTAAGCTCTATTTCACGTGGCAGACCTTCGCTAATAGAGTGGGTCAATGTATCGAATTTATCAAGAATGCCAACGATGCGGGCTTGTTCTGCTAGTGATGGGATGGGGAACTTGAATTTTTTAAACCCTGCCATATCTACACCAGCAAAATTACCGACAGTAATATTATTCTTACACCATTCATTTAAAATAAAGCAGTAGTAATAAATAAATTTTATATTAAATTTAGACTGAAACTCTTCTTTCAAAGAAAGGTTTGTAAATCTCTGATTTGAAAGATATGGTACTGTTATTAGGGCGTGTTCTCCAATTGTTGCTGAAGTTGCTATAATAAATGAATTGGCAGAAAAGCACCTCCCTCCTTTTATCGCTGACTCGGAAACAAATTGAATAGAATCAGATAAAATTCTTCCATTAATACGTATATCTTCCATACGAAACCAAGGAACGGTTCCATTAGTCCAGAACTCTTTATTCTTTTTTGAGGGAGTGTAACCATTTTTCATATCAAATATTTCCCCCAGAGATTTCCATTCCACTTCATTTTCGTCAAAAGTTAGGAGCGAATCCCGATAGTAGTTGTATTGTTTTTTACGGGCTGTGAGTTCGGCTGTGAGTTCGGCTGTGAGTTCGGCTGTAAGTTCTGTAAATTTGTCCAAGATGCGCACAATTTCCGCTTGTATCTCAAGCGACTTTTTCGGATCGTCAGGGCATGGAATGGGGATAAGTATTTTTTTGAATTGTTTCTTGGAAATATTAAAACGAGTTACGCCATTAGCAGTTTTTACAATTTCTTTACGTATTAAGTCACTGCGAAATAAATACTTTGAAAATTCTGGTGTTAAATAAATATCTTTATTAAACCTTGCCCCAAATGAAAAACTATTCAAATAAACATCGTAGGCAAATTTTGTTGTTACTGCCGAAGACATACCTGCTTCTTCATTGTTCTCTGATGAGCCCGTAAATAGTACATCGCCATACTTCACTAAATTCTGTTTTTCAGAAGAAGAAATTTTGACAGACTCAAACTCTTCAAAATTAACCTCTATATTGTTGAAAACATTCTTATATGAAATATAAACAGCATTGCCATTATTAAAGTCGGTTTTAGTTTTGCCAGTAAGTCCGCCATAAAGCTCTGCTACTTCCCCCAACGGCAACCACTTCACCTCAGCCCCATCGAGGAGTTTTTCTAAAAAATTGGGTTTATATTTATCCGTGTTCATCTGTGGTTTTATTCCTTACGATTTCCTTTTGACTTACCCAAGTCATCGCCTTTTTTGGCTTTTTTCTCCAAAGCCGAGATGTTTTTTAAATAGTCTTTTTCTACGGCACTTAGCGTTTTAGCTTTATATTTTTTGTATTCAAGCGTTGCTTTTTCTTTGGCTTTTTTGGTGGAAATCTCTCCGACATTGTTAAGTATTTTACGCCCCGTAGAAGTTAGGATGTTATCAAGTTCTTTTATGTAATCAGCCATCCGCATTTCGCGCTGTTCTATGGCATTCAGCTCTGCCAAATCAAAATAAGCCGCCACCAAATTATTAAGCACTTTTAGTTCTTTTTCTTCCAAAAAGTTTTTGGCAATCATAGCTTCAGCCTGCGTAGGCTCGTTTCCTTTGAAGTTGGTTAAGCCGGCAAATGGTTTTTCATTGTCAACCCGTAAATAAATGACTTCACTTGCCGTATTCCCATGAGCCGCAAAGTGGAGTTTATTTTGAACAATCTTGAAGAAGGTTAAACTTTCTTGACTTTTAGGGTCATAATCCGTTGCTGTTGCATAAAGTTCCAAAACCTGTCGGTACATCACTTTTTCGCTAGAACGAATATCACGGATGCGGTCGAGTAACTCTTTCCAATAATTTCCGCCACCGAGATTTTTAAGGCGTTCATCATCTATGGTAAAGCCTTTTACGATATACTCTTTCAGACGTTCGGTAGCCCACATACGGAATTTTGTGGCAATGCTTGACTTTATTCTGTATCCCAATGAAATAATCATATCAAGATTATAAAAAAGCACCTCTCTTTGCACATTACGATTTCCCTCTAATTGAACTTGTCGGAATTTCCGACAGGTTGAATCTTTATCAAGCTCACCCTCTTCATAAATATGCTTGATATGCTCTACAACATTCGTTCTTGATGATTGATAAAGCTCCGCCATTTGTTGTTGTGAAAGCCATACATTTTCATCTTCAAGTTTAACTTCAATTTTATTGACACCGTCGCCAGACTGATATATAACTATATTTCCTTTTAGTTCTTCGCTCATGCTACGGTTTCCTTTTATTGATAGATTTAATGACTTTATCAAAGTCTGATTTTATTTTTTGAGTTTTGTTAAAAGCATCGTATTCCTTGCCCGCTTTACGGTCGGCTTGCTTTTTTGATATTTTGCCTTTATTGGTGAGAATCTCATATTTTCTAAAAGCCAAAAATGCATTAATGCTTTCCGCAAACTCTTGCATAGTGAAGGTATTTTCTCGCTCAATTAGATCTTCGATATAATCAAAATACCCTGTGACAGTACGCTCCAGCTGTTTGATTTCTTTTTCCGATAAGTAATTTTTTGCAACAGTGATATCCGATTTTAAAATGCGACCATCCGGTGCATCTTTCCACGTTTGCAGTCCCATGTTATTTTGCTTTTTATCTGCCTTAGTATGGATGATTTCTGCGGCGGTTTGCCCTGTAATAGCAAAGTGAAACTTATTTTGCACCATAGCATAAAAATCCTTTGTCACAGGAGAATTCATATCGTAATCGAAGCTACATTCTGCAAAAATATCGGTCACTTGTTGCCAAATACGGCGTTCGCTCGCACGGATGGAGCGGATGCGGTCTAATAACTCACGGAAATAATCTTTCCCGAAAACGCTTTCACCTTGTTTGAGGCGGTCATCATCCAGTACAAAACCTTTTTTGATAAATTCTTTTAGGATTTGGGTTGCCCAAATTCTAAAATGTGTGGCTTTGGTAGAGTTCACGCGATAACCGACGGAAATAATAGCATCGAGGTTATAGAAATTGGTCTTATAGTTTTTGCCATCTGTGGCAGTATGTGCAAAATTTGCACATACTGAACTTTCTTCTAATTCGCCGTCTTTAAAGATATTTCCAAGATGCTTGGTAATGACGCTACGATCAACATTGAATAGCTCCGCCATTGCTTTTTGCGAAAGCCAAATTGTCTCATCCCGCATGATGACATCAACCTTAACATCTTCTTGCGGGGTGCTGTAGATTAAAAATTGTAACTCTTTACTCATAGGCTCATCCCTCAATCTCTTTTACAATGCTATCAATATCCGTACGAAGCGTATCTATTTTACTGACGGTAGTCGCAATCTCTTTGTTTAGCTCATCAATATTAATCACCTCGCGGGTGTCTTTTGCCTCGACATAAGAGCTAACTGAAAGGTTGTATTCGTTTTCGGCAATGGCAGTATTGTCAATAGAGGTGGCAACGTGTTCAACCTCCTCCTTGCTATCAAACATTTGCATTATTTTGTTAATATGCTCATCAGTAAGCACGTTGTTATTTGTCTCTTTTTTGAAGAACTCTTCACCACTTGCGTCAATAAACTGGGTGTTATTATGGGTTTTGTTTTTAGCCAACACCAAAATATTTACGGCAATGCTTGTTCCATAAAAAAGATTAGGAGCAAGGGAAATTACTGTTTCAACATAGTTACTATCCACTAGATATTGACGGATTTTCTGTTCTGCTCCACCGCGGTAAAAAATACCAGGAAAGCAAACAATTGCCGCACGTCCTCTGCTTGAAAGGTAGCTTAATGCATGAAGTACAAAGGCAAAATCCGCCTTAGACTTGGGTGCAAGTACACTCGCTGGGGCAAAGCGGTCATCGTTTATAAGAGTTGGGTCATCACTGCCAATCCATTTCACGGAATAAGGCGGATTAGAAACAATCGCATCAAAACCGTTGCCTTTGACTTCTCTAAAATGCGGCTTGATTAGCGTATCACCAAGCTCAATTTCAAACTTATCATAGTTGATATTATGTAAGAACATATTCATTCTCGCCAAGTTATACGTGGTGTGATTAAGCTCCTGACCGAAAAAACCATCTTGAATGATATGGGCGTCAAAATGTTTCTTGGCTTGCAAGAGCAATGAGCCAGAACCACAGGCAGGGTCGTAAATTTTATTGACGGTTTTTTGCTTATGCATGGCGAGCCTTGCAATGAGCTTTGATACATTTTGTGGTGTGAAAAACTCACCCCCCGATTTTCCCGCATTGGCGGCATAGTTGGAGATTAAAAACTCATATGCGTCGCCGAATAAATCAATTTGACTGCCTTGAAAATTTCTGAATTCTAGTTTTGCTATACCCTTAAGAACCGCCGCTAAGCGTGTGTTTTTTGCGTTGACTGTATTTCCAAGGCGGTTGCTTGTGGTATCAAAATCATCGAACAAGCCTTTTATGTCTTTTTCAGAAGGGTAACCATTAGCAGAGGCTTCAATTTCTGTGAAAATTTGGGCAAGGTCTGTGTTTAGACTTTCATTTGTATTCGCCGTTTTGACAATGTTGGAAAACAACTGACTTGGGTAAATAAAATAGCCTTTTGTTTTTATGGCATCTTCTTTTATTTCTATGGAAATTGAATCATCAGAAAGCTCTGCATAATAATTGACACTATCGTCATCTATTTCGATATAACTTGCAAAGTGTTCACTAATAAAACGGTAAAACAGTGTGCCAAGTACATATTGTTTAAAGTCCCAGCCATCGACCGCTCCACGCACGTCGTTTGCGATTTGCCATATTTGACGATGTAATGCATCGCGTTGTTGTATGCTTGTCATTTTTCTTTCCTCTATTTTGATGCCTTATTTATTGTTCATACATGCATTCATCTTCACAAATTAAAACACATTATTTTAAATTAGAATATAAAAGAAAAGATGAGAAATTGCAAGTAAAAAGCACTTAATAAACGACATTCATGGTCGAACATTTCTCTTTTTGCTGGACATTTGGCCTTGATTGTCTTTAAAATAAAGAAAACAGCTCATTTATGAAGAACAGGTTATGCGCTTTGAACAAGCTGAGAATCTTTTAAAACTTGCGATCTGGATGCAATCAACTGCCGAGGGTGTTTCAACAACAGACATTGCACAGGAGTTTAACGTCAATCGTCGTACGGCTGAGCGTATGCGTGATATGATCGGTCGGCTTGTCCTCAGATGATTGAAATCAAGGAAGGACGGAATAAATGTTGGCGTATCCCATCTGGCAAGTTTTCTTCACTCACACGGTTTGATGCAGATGAGCTGGCAGAGCTACAAGCCGCCATTACCCGCTTGCGTCGTGATAACTTGGAAGAACCTGCAGATATTCTTGAAAACCTTGCAATCAAAATCAAAAGCATTGTGCGTGCTGATCAAGCTGTAAAACTGGAAACAGACTTAGAAGCTTTACTTGAAGCCGAAGGGTTTGCGATGCGTCCCGGACCTAAACTCAAGATTAAAGGCGAAGTTTTAAACACACTTCGCAATGCCGTTAAAGCCTGCCTTAAAGTCAAAATCACTTATGAACCTATCTATGAAGAGGAAGCGTCAGAGTGTTATCGCCCCTTACGGCTTTTTATACGGCAATCGCTGATTGCTTGGTGCGACAAGGCAAAGGATTTTCGCATGTTCAGTCTTTCCAATATTCAGGAAGCTGTTATCACGGATAAGCCTTTCACCCGCAAACGGTCATTTTCTTTGCAGGATTATGCTGAGCATTCCTTTGGGGTGTTTCAGGAAGAGCCATTTAGGGTTGTCTGGAAGTTTTCAAGTGATGTTGCTCCGCGTGCCAAAGAATATCAATTCCACCCGACACAGGTTTTTGATGAGCAAGACGACGGCTCACTGCTTGTAACCTTTACGGCTGGTGGTTGGATGGAGATGTGTTGGCATCTATTTACTTGAGGCAAAGACGTTGAGATCATCGCCCCAGAGCATTTGAAGCAAAAGTATCAAGAAATGATTGAGGAATGGAGTGACTTATTAAATAAATAGTTTTAATTAATATATAATTATCTAGGATTTTTGAAAAAAACAGATAAGGTGACCTTTATTCAATAAATTCTATGAAGGCCATTAAACTCTTAACTAATTGTATAAAAAAATATATATATTTATTATTATTTGTTATAATCTTTCAAATTCATATTAAAAATATGTATTTAAAAGCGCTATATATTGATTGTTCAACCTAAAATTAGATAAACAGGAGATTTAGATTATGAGACATATTAAATTATCCAAGACGATCACTATATTTGCAGTATTATCAATAGGCAATGGTTTCATTGCTAGCTGCAGTAGTGAAAATGATGCTCAAGAAGAAGCTCAAAATATTTATACAATAGGTACAGGTAGTCAAAGTGGGCTGTATTGGCCTTATGGAGGTGCTTTAGCTAGGATATGGAACCAAGAAATAGATGAGTTTACGATAAATGTTGAGGTAACTGCAGCATCAGTGGAAAATACGATTAAAGTTATTAATTCAGATATGTTAGTAGGTGTTTCACAAGCTAATGTTGTATTGAATGCATATGAAGGAAAAGGTAATTTTGATGAAGAAATGCCTGTTAGGGTTTTGTTTTCTTTATATCCTAATTTAGTTCACTTAGTGACTATGAAAGATTCAGATATAAATACGATAAATGATTTAAAAGATAAAAGAGTATCACTGGGTGCACCTGGTTCTGGAACATACGTTACTTCTTCTAACCTTTTATCTACACTAGGTTTTGATATTGAAAATGACATAGTTGCACAAAGCCTTAACTATACAGAGACCTTAGAAGGTATAAAAAATGATCAAATTGATGCTGGTTTTTTAGTAGGAGGTTCAGGGCTTGGAGCAATATCTCAGTTTGCATTGACTGATGATATTAGGATTATAAATATAACAGATGATGAAATTGAGAGATTTATTACAGCCAATCCTGCATATAGTTCATTTAAGGTAGAGAGCAATGTGTATAACAGTGTTCCTGAGTTTAATACCATCAGTATTTGGAATGTTTTAGTAGTTAGAGAAGATTTAGATGAAGATCTAGCTTACGAAATGGTTAAAACTGCATATGAAAATATAGATGAGATAGTATCTACTGTGGATGTAGCGAGATCGACTACTATAGAAAATGTAGATAAATTTAATAGAGTTCCTTTGCATAAAAGTACAGTTAAATATATCGAAGAAGTAACAAACTAATAATAAACTAGTAAAACAATAAATATAGGTAAAAGTAATGTTTACTTTAAAAAACCTAGTTTGGCTATTAGCGATATCTGTAGCTGTATTTCAAATAATACAAGGCATAGAGTTTTTGTTTCCAGCAGTATATTATAGACCAATTTATTTAGCCTGCATTCTAACAATGGGTTTACTTTTGTACTCGTTGTTAGGTAAAGGTAAAAAAGATAATAAAATTATAACAGGATTTAACCTTATGCTTGTTGCACTGGGTTTGTATGCGACTTATGTTTTAGTAATTTTTGACTACAATTCGTTGGACTACCTAATATATGGTTTCACAACTACTGAACAAATCGCTGGCATAATAATAGTATTATTGCTTTTAGAGCTGTGCAGGAGAGCAGTAAGTCCGATAATGAGTGCTATAGCAATAACATTTTTGCTATATTCTTTTTTCGGCTATCTTATGCCTGATCCTCTGACGATTAAACAGTATAGTATTGATGAAATTCTAAAAATACAAATATATTCAAACGATGGAGTTTTTGGCAATGCATTAGCAATAGCAGCTGGAGTAATATATATTTACATTTTATGGGGTACATTACTAGAAAAATCTGGCGCAGGTAATCTATTCATAAAAATAGCTTGTTATCTAACAGGTAGATATAAAGGTGGTCCTGCTAAGGCGGCAGTTTTATCATCTGCTTTTATGGGTTCGATATCAGGTTCTGCTATTGCCAATACTGTAACAACAGGGGCAATAACTATCCCTTTGATGAGAAAAAATGGCTTTACTAGAGAACAAGCAGGTGGAATAGAAGCAGCAGCTTCAACAGGGGGGCAGATAATGCCTCCTATAATGGGCGCAGGAGCATTTATAATGGCACAATTTACAGGGATACCCTACAGCACTATAGCTATAATATCTATAGCACCGTCTCTATTTTATTTTATATCTGTTTTTACCTATGTTCATATTTTAGCTTGTAAAAATAACTTAACTCCTGACAATCTGGAAGCCATAAGTAAAACTGAAATCAAAGAGCTATTAAGAAAAGGATACTTGTTATTTACTCCTTTAATAATAGTAATTGTGATGCTATTAAGTGGTAATTTACCTGTGATTAGTGGAATCTGGGGAATAGCTTCGGTTTTGTTAGTATTTATTATTTTAGAGCAGAAAAAGATTGAGGCGCTAAAGAGTATACTAGCTGGCTTATATCAAGGTTCTATCGCATCTATATCAGTATCTGTTGCTTGCGCAACTGCTGGAATAATAGTAGGTGTAGTAGGACAAACAGGCTTATCTCTTATCTTCTCCAATTATTTAAATATAATAATAGAAAATAACTTATTTATAGCTCTTATTATGATTGCGCTAGTTGCTATGTTTTTAGGCATGGGATTACCTGTGACAGCTTCTTATATAATATTATCTGTGTTGGCAGTACCGTCATTAGTGAACTTTGGCCTGCCGATAATAGTCGCTCATTTGATAATATTTTGGTTATCACAAACATCTAATGTAACCCCTCCTATAGCACTAGCATCGTTTGCAGCCGCTGGGGTAGCACAGTCTGATCCGCATAAAACCACTATAGAGGGCTTTAAGTTATCTAGTGGATTGATAATAATACCTATAAGTATGGCCTATACTTCGATAATATTTACTGACTCAGTTTCTATTATAATGTTTTTAGAGAGTGTATTATGGCTTGCATCCTTAGTATTAGTAATAGCTATACTGGTAGAGAGACATTTCTTAATGAAAACAGATATAAAAGAGATATTAGTCTTAAGCTTAGCTCTAATTGCTTTGATATTTGGGGAGGATAATAGTATTATCAGTGTATATATCCCTGCAGTACTGCTTGCTGTATTTACTTTTAGACAAGTACTATTAAGCAGAAGACAATAGTATTTTATTACTTACATCCTTTTACTTGATAAATAAAAATATAATTATTCAGCATACTCAAAAAAGGAAAATATAAAGAGCTTTAGATAAATGGTACAGTTCGTTATAACTCTATCTATAGAAAAGGATAAATTTTATCTATTCATAGAAGCAATAGCTCACAATATAAAAAAATGGGGCTATATTTTTATTTACTTAAAAATAGGAAGAGTTCACCATATAGAAAGTGCAAATGAGACCCGAATCTTTTTCAGCTCAGGAGCTATGAAAAACGGCTATTCAATACGCTCACTTAGAGGGATTTAGTATATCACTTAAGTGAAGGGATTTATTAAACAATAACGTTTTTTATAAACATAAAATTGTTTTCTGTTATATCTAGTAGCAATTCTATATCCTCCTTACTTTTTCTCTATAGAAAGTGAATTTATGTATAATATCCCTCTTAGGAAAATTTATATCTTTTCGTGATAAAATTAGTCAGAGATTATTCTCTTAACCTTCTTAAGTTAATTTTATATTTTTATAAAAAATGCTATGACAAATATTTCAAGTGGCAAACAACTAAAAGCCGGAGTTAAGCTTAGAGCTCACGAAAAAGTAAAAAAGATTCCAGTTAAAATATTACCAACGGAAACTCTTCCTAAAAAGCCTAAATGGATAAGAGTAAAAACTTTTACAAGCAACTCAATAAATAGAATAAAAGGAATTTTAAGAGATAAAAATCTCCACAGTGTCTGTGAAGAGGCTTCTTGCCCTAACTTAGGAGAATGTTTTCACAATGGAACAGCTACTTTTATGATAATGGGAGATATATGCACACGTCGCTGCCCATTTTGTGACGTAGCTCACGGCAGACCAAAGCCTCTAGATACAGAAGAGCCTATTAAACTAGCACAGGCAATAGCACAAATGAATTTAAACTATGTTGTCATAACATCTGTTGATAGAGATGACTTACGTGATGGAGGTGCAAGTCACTTTATATCATGTATAAACCAAATTCGAAAACTTAGCCCTATGACAAAAATAGAAATACTAGTTCCAGACTTTAGATCTAGAATAGAAGCAGCTCTTTCCTGCTTCAGTGACGACAACACACCTGATGTTTTCAATCACAATCTAGAAACCATACCAAGACTATATTTAGAAGCAAGACCAGGAGCTAATTATAAGGAATCTATCTTATTACTTAAACAATTTAAGGATAAATTTCCTAACATACCTACAAAATCTGGACTTATGGTCGGATTAGGTGAGACAAATGAAGAAATACTTGATGTATTACAAGATTTGCGTGAACACAATGTGGATATGATAACAATAGGGCAGTATTTACAGCCAAGTAAACATCATTTACTCGTTAAAAGATTTGTAACGCCTGAAGAATTTGATATGTTTAAGAAAAAAGCTCAAGAGATGGGGTTTAGCCATATTGCAAGTGCGCCACTAGTAAGGTCTTCATATCATGCTGATGAACAGGCAAAAAATATTTTGAGATACTAAAATAAAACTTTTGTTTTATTTTTTACAGATTCATTTTATATTACTTATATTGTAAATATACTGTATATTTATAAAATCAAACTATATAATCTCAAGTAATATAAAATAAATTATAGGCAAAAAACACAAGAAAAAATACAAATCATCCATAGACATGACAGTTTTTGAACACATAAAAGAGCTTCGAACAAGATTAATTTCGATATTAGTATTTGTCATAAGTATTTTTTTAGTCTTATTTTTCTTTAGGAATGATTTATATACAATAATATCTTTACCATTATTAAGATTTCTACCAGATGGCAGTCAAATCATAGCAACCGAAGTATCTGCTCCTCTGACTGTCCCTATAAGACTTGCATTTATGACTTCTGTTATATTATCTATGCCTGTCATTTTGCACCAGATATGGGGATTCATATCACCTGGTCTATATGCTAAAGAAAAAAAATTTGCCTTTCCATTTTTAGTATTGAGCATATTTTTATTTATAGCTGGGATTTTATTTGCTTATTTTGTCGTACTTCCTGTTTTATTTATATTTTTTATAAATTCTGCACCAATTGAAGTACAAGTCATGACAGATATGGCGAATTATTTATCCTTTACGTCTAAGACCCTTTTTATATTTGGAATTATATTCGAAACACCTATTGTAGTTATATTATTGATTTTATCAGGATTAATTTCCAGAGAATCTCTCATAGGTAAGAGGCGATACGTTGTGATCGGCTGTTTCGTAGCAGGAATGCTTTTATCTCCACCTGATATATTTTCACAGTCACTTATGGCGCTTCCTTTATGGATGCTTTATGAGCTTGGTTTACTGATATCTAAGATTCTTATAAATAAAAAAGATAAGTCTGATGATACCACTTCACCTGATTCATCTGATGAAAAACTATCTGAAAAGAGTGAAACTAAAGACGATGAAAATAGCTCCAAATAGTGATATAAAAAAATAAGAATAACTTACTGAGTGATAACAACTAAGAAATAAGTGAAATAAAGTACCGATCCCAAAAAAACTCTATGAGCAAAAAGTATTTATACATTG
Source organism: Gammaproteobacteria bacterium Psp_hYS2021 (assembly GCA_963455285.1). Classification (GTDB taxonomy): domain Bacteria; phylum Pseudomonadota; class Gammaproteobacteria. The sequence goes on along the minus strand of OY734021.1, from coordinate 311,252 downwards.
CATTGATTAGCTTATTATTTATCTTAGGTGGGTGCAGTACTTTTTCATATACCAACAAATATAATGCTTATATAAACTTTGAGAATGTTAATAGTGAAGCAAAGAAATATTTTATCCAACGGTTTTATCTGGTAGGAATCGCTAATACAGAGCTGGAGCAAGCACAATATGTTATTAGTATTAGAAATTATAGGTTAAGAAGATTAAGCCTAAGCACAGCTAGTCACTCTATAAGAGAATATGATTATAGCGCATCTGTCAGCTTAGAAAGTATAGTAGAGAAGTCTTATTACCTAAGTGATAACGACCTTGAAAATGATGGTTCTGATAATGCTCAGACAACTAGTTTAGATAAGTGTTATGAATATCTGCAAGACTCATACACAAATGAAGAGGAAAATAACTCAAACAATGAAAATATCATATGCCTGATAGAAGAAACTCCTATACTTGATAAACGACTATCCATACAAATATCAAGAGCTACAACCTTATTCCCCGATACAAGCTACTTATCAAACGAAGCTATCTCTTACCAAAATGAAAAAAAATTCTATTTAGAAACTGCTGACAGGACAGCTATGATTGTCTTACGACTTATAGAGCAAAAAGGTAACATAAAGTAGTCTTTAAATTATCAGTTTTCTAAAAATTTTAATAAATTAGTATAAGTATCATATATATGCTATAAGCTTGTCTTCTAGATATGAAAAGAAAAAAGCATTTTTATATAATTTATATAATTGAAAATGATTCTACGCCGATTAAATATCAGCGTTTTTCATGTGAAATGAACATAAACAAAAAATATCCAAATATAGAAATATTAGAATTTGAACAAATAGAAAAAGCACACTTATTAAGTACAACGCCATATTTAGTAATTATACCCCACGGCTTAGCTATATATAATATATTAAGGCCCGGTAATACTACCTTCAATAATGTTAAAAATAACAATACAAAACTATCGTCTATGTTTGAAAAAAGCCTAGATACTCTGAATATATCAAAATTTTTGCCGGTTAGAAAAAAAGAAGCGTTTATAGGCATAGCTGATATAAATAATTATGACAATGGCATATCAGACTCTGACATTCTATATTTTTTAATGACTTATCCTAAGGATAAATTAAATTATATCGATAATATATTTTATATCTCCAGCGATTTGATTTTAATAAAACAACTTAGCTCTGTGTTCAATAATTCAAATTTATTTAGTAATCCATTTTCATTACTGATTTACCAAGATGAAATAAATAATGCTATGCCTTTATTTATAACTGTTTCATCAGAAAGTCCAAATGATGTTCTTATATATCAGGGAGAACCTTCATATATTGATTATTATAGCTATGGATTATGTGCTAAAGAAATAAAAACAACTGAGGAAATAAAAAAAGGATATGTAAACTATTTTTTATTTGGCGACAAAAGGGTAATTTATGACAATACAGATAATTTTACTTTTCATCAAGTTAGTATAGATGATATAGCTAATAGTTTAAATATCCCAGTGAGAATTCATCCAGATGTAAAGAAAGGTTTAGGATATAATTTATCTGGAATGAGTATAATAATGGCAACTCAAGAGGCATACTCTATGATGCCTTATCTCTAGATAACTTTATTCTATAACATAAGTAAGTAGTATACTAACCTTTACATGCTGCGCTATCGTATGTGTATCTGTCACTGTTTCAACTCCACCAGCAGCAATTTGACTATTAGGATATTCCTCTGTAACTTCTATGCTGGGGTTTAATATGCCAACACGGACATTACCTTCTATAAAAAGATTATCGCTAAAGAATCCTCCTCTATAAATATAAAGCGCTTCTAGGCCTAACTGTATACCATTTATGCTATGTTTTGTTACGATTCTATTGTTATCTAATAAGCCACTATATAAAACCACTTCCTCTGAAGGCTCAATAATTAGCCAATTAAGAAATGGACCAAAGCCTATAGATGAGTCTCTAGTTAAAGGTGCAAGAAAGTTATAATTAATCCCTATACTTTGAACATCATAGCTATGCTCTATAGCATCACTAGAGGATAAGCTAGCTGAAGGTGTATATTCTATAAAATAACGGTATATTTCCTCATCATATCCTATCAATACGCCATAATCTTGCCCTGTATAAGTTCCAGATGACAAGCTAAATTGTTCTTCATCATAGCAACTAAGACCTATACAGTAACTTAAAATATGTTCTTGGTCAAAGTTTATACTTAAATTATTTAAAAAGCCAAACCTCACACCAACCATAGGGAGCGAATAAATATTTAAGCTATATAACAAAAGAAACAATATAGATAGTATATACCTTAAGGCTATATTTTCGTACTTCCTCATTATAACATTAACATTGAAGCTCTAAAATATTTGCTCTGGGGCTGTAATTTCACCGGCACCTTCTATTTGTTCGGTTTTGAAACTTTCAATTTTCAACTCTTTAGGCTCTGTGCCCAATATAAAATACTCTTCTATACCTGATTCATCTTCGTCTAAAACTATCGAAAAAGTTTCTGGGTCGACATTAAGGTTTATAATATTTTCAGGAATCTGTCTATTAATAGGTACTGGAGAGATTCTAGGTAAAGCTACTTTCATAAAATCAACCCATATAGGTAATGCTGTATTTGAGCCAAAAACCCCACCTGATACAGGTTTAAACTCATCAAAACCGAACCACGTAACAGTGACTAATTCAGGTGAATAACCAGCAAACCAATTATCTACGCTTTCATTAGTAGTGCCAGTTTTTCCTCCCAAATCAGGTCTATTTAGGACTCTGGCACGAGCACCAGTCCCTCTTAAGATAACGTCTTTTAAGATAGAATCTATTATAAAAGAAACACTAGAATCCATAACAGGTTCTATCCCTTCAGGATTAGTACATATATCACAAACTTCTATTGGGTTTCTTCTATATAATATATTACCATCGGCATCTTCAATTCTAGTTATCAAATAAGGTTCTATTTCATAGCCTCCATTGGCAAATAAAGCATATAAGCTAGCTAGCTTGATTGGCGAAATAGAGCCAGAGCCTAAAGATAAAGATAAGTCATCCGGTAGCGCTTCTTCATCGGAGCCTATGCTACTTAAATAACTTTTTGTCTGTTGAAGACCTATTTGATCTACTACTCTGACAGATACTAAATTTCTAGATAATACAATAGCCCTACGTAAAGTAATTGGACCTAGAAAAGTTCCTCCGTCATTTTTAGGTCTCCATATATCATTACTCCCTTCTCTTTCTATAAAGGGAGCATCATTAAATACAGTTGCTGCTGTAAATCCATTTTCTAATGCACTAGCTACTATAAATGGCTTTATAGTCGAACCTATTTGTCTCTTGGCTTGAGTAGCTCTATTAAACTTACTTTGCTCATAGCTAAATCCGCCTATTAGAGATATAATTTCGCCTGTTCTTGACTTAATTGAAATCAATGAAGACTGAACTTCAGGCATTTGGGATAATAGCCATACTCCATCCCAATCTATAACTCTCACTATATCTCCTATTGTAAATATATCCTGAATTGACTGATCTTGATTAAGCCTCCATCTTACCCCATCTCTATCTATCATAATACTTTGACCATTAACAAGCAGTACCTCAACTATATCATCTGTAACATTAGAAACTATAGCAGGCCTTAAGCCATGATCAGTAATAGCATCAAAATCCTTATCACTTAGATGTTGCTCTAATATCCCAAATATTTCTTCATCAGGAGCACTGGGGTCAAAATCAACCACCCTATCTTCAGGACCTCTATATGTTTCTCGATAATCATAACTAAGTAAGCCTCTTAGAACTGATATTTGTGCACTTTTTTGTGAGCCACTGTCCAAAGTCGTATAGACCTTGTAGCCTTTTTCATATAGTTCTTGCTCTGATATACTATCTTGCCCTATATATTTCTGTGGATCATTTATTATCCCAGTTCTCACTATTTCAGTGGCATAGGACGCATTATATCCAAAATTTTTAGAATCAACTATAGAATTTAAGCTTTCTAACCTTGCACTACTATACTCAAGAGGCTCTATATAACCCAAGTCAAGCATTCTTTTTAGAATCCAATTTCTACGCTCAATATTTCTAGCTGGATTACTATATGGATTTATATAAGACGGCGCCTTTGGTATAGAAGCTAGACTTGCCATTTGCCCTAGTGTTAAATCAGAAATATTTTTACCAAAATAAAATTGTGATGCTGCTTGTATTCCATAGCTTCTATAGCCAAAAAATATTTTATTAACATATAATTCAAATATTTTATTTTTAGGATAGGTAAGCTCTATTTTGACAGCAAGGATTATTTCCCTTATTTTTCTTGTTAACTCTTTTCTATTGGTTAAAAAATAGTTTCTAGCAAGCTGCATTGTAATAGTACTTCCGCCTGATTGATAAGAACCAGAACTAATTAGCTGTAGTGCAGCTCTAGTTAGGCCAAAAAAATCGATACCACTATGTTCATAAAATCTAGAATCCTCTGCTGCTAAAAAAGCTAATTTCATTTTGTCAGGAATATCATCATATTTAATAGGAGTTCTCCTATAAACCCCATATTCTGCAATAAGCACATCGTCTCTTGTGTATACTCTAAGGGGTTCTTGTAATTTAATATTGTCTAAATCATCTATAGGAGGAGTGTCATATATAAAGTACCCTATTATTACTATAGATGATGCTACAAGCGCTAATATGAAACTAGGTATAATTTTAAATAAAATATACCTAACCTTTTTTGACCTAATATTCCTTCTTCTTGACATTTTTATTTGTGTTTTATTTGTAATGCTTATAAGCTTTGACTAGAATTAGCTTAAAAGTCAGATACTTAAAGATTAAATAATATGGTTCATATTGTCTACAATGTTTTTATTGTAAGAAATATTATTTTATATTCATAGCTTAATATTAATTATTTTTTAACCTAAGATTGTATAATCTTATTAATTAAAATTTAAGCTATTGTTATTTGATAAAATTAATTCATTAAAAAATAAAATATTTAGTTAAATATCAATACAGATACTTTTGTCTCGTTTGAAAGTACGATAGAATATACACTAAAAAAATGTAAAAATCTTTCTTATAATTTTAGGAGAAAACATGCCCTATCAAAGGACTTTATCGATAATTAAACCAGACGCTACCGCTAAAAATATTATAGGTCAAATTTTATCTCGTTTTGAAAATGCAGGCTTAAGTATAGTTGCAATAAAAATGTTAACCTTATCTAAGGAGCAAGCCGAAGGGTTTTATGCTGAACATAAAGAAAGACCTTTTTTTAGAGACCTTGTTAATTTTATGACTTCTGGGGAGGTTGTTGTACATGTTCTCGCGGGCGAAGATGCAATATCTAAAAATAGAGATTTGATGGGGGAGACAGACCCAACAAAAGCAAAGAAAGGAACTATACGCGCTGATTTTGCAAAGAATATTGATGCTAATGCTGTTCATGGCTCAGACTCTGAAACTTCTGCGAAAAGAGAAATCGCATACTTTTTCTCAGAAATTGAAATCAAAAAGTAAAAAATAACCGTAACTCAAATTTATGATTGGTAAAATAATTGCATGTTGTAACAACTGTAACTCATTAATTGCTCTGACGAAAAGTCAAGCAGAGCAGGCTTATGGGTATATAGAATGTAGCAAGTGCAATAATATTTTTTTCGCTGCTGATTATCTATTAAAAGGTGTTTTAAATATTGAAAAAACACAGATAGATTTGGATAATTTAGGTAAAATACCCGTCTGTACACCTGTAGAGAATACACAAAATAATAACTTAGATGAAAATGTACATACCCAATCTGTAGATTCAAATAATAACCTACATACTAACAGCTTAAATGATGATAAAACAAATAAAATAAATAATATTAAACATAGCTATAATGCCCATTCTTTTAGAATAGATAATTTAAATAATCAACCCCAAGATAGAAAATCCTACAGCAAAATTAGCATAGACAAGAGTGACTCTATACTTCATTTTAACGAAAGTAGAAGTAACCACTTTAACCTTCACGGTAAACAGCGTTTAGACTCGCACAATAACAATCAAAATAATATTAATGTACAATACCGATATAAAAAAACTAGAGAAAATCACCAAGCTAATGTAAACCGTATAAACCATGGCAATAACACACGCACTAATAACCATGGCACACGTACTAATATACAATCATCTGTAAAACAGAATCAAAATCGCAGATTTTTTACTAGGAGTCCTTCACATAACGATAATAATAGCTCTTATGGCAATAGGCCATATAGTAAAAACAGTAAAAACCAGCATAATTCTTCTCTTGATAAATATACTAGATATAGACCTGATTCTTGGAGTAAATACCTATATGAAATGAATGAGGATAATCGCTCTGACAAACGGTTTAGAGAGTCTTTATTAATGAAGAAGTCTATTTATAAGCCAAATGACTATATACATAAAAATAAAGATAGGCATTCATATAATCATAAAAGTAGCATAAATAATCTGTCTATATATGACTATGAGCCAACTTCTTGGAGTAAATATTTATATAAAACAAAACATCAATATAAGTCATGCCAGCCTCAAAAATATGATATAGATAAACCAAGTATAGATGATTCTTTTATCAATCCTTATCAAGGAGAGCCTTCCTCAGAATATAACAAAAATAGCTATTTACATAAATTATATGAGAAAGAATATAGCCGTGAGTCTTGGGATAAATACTTATATAATACAGATAATAACGAGCGCTTAGATAAGCGCTTTCGAGAGTCTTTATCCGCTAAAAGAGGACTACATCCAAAGATTCGATCTAAAGATAGCGACGTAGATGAAATACAAAAACAAAGAACTTATAAACAACATGTAGCTAGACAAAAAACTCACTTATATAAAAATAAATCCTCTAAGAGCCCTATATATGATTACCAGGATATTTATAAGAAAAGTCCTAGCAGAGATAACTTAAATATAAGTCCACAGTCAGGTCGTTTTTTAGATAATGGATTATATAAAGCTACATCATGGGATGATTATATATACAAGGAAGATGAAGACAAAAAAATCAACCAAACTAATGAGTATATAGGCTTAAATTTAAATGATGAACCGTCATCATACTTTTATAGTCAAAAAGATGATAACGGACTAGATGTATTCCAAATGCTAGATGATGAAGAGCTTTTTACCCAAGAGAATCATCCAACAGTTGATAAGATATACTTCAGTGATATAAAACAAATACAAGAAAGAAAAGAGAAACAAAAGGAAATAGAAAAGCAAGATATAACCCAAAATGATAATAAAAAGGAAGATGTTTCTAGTAAAACTATAAATAATGAATCTATTGATGATGAAATTACTGATGTAACGACTAATAGCGTAGATACAGATACTGATATTATTATTGGTAATATTGATTCTTCCAATATTGATGATAATGATGTCCATGAAAGCTATACAAATAAAATAGATGTAGAAGATCCCCCTGATATACAAAGCATAAAAAGTATCAACACAAGCGACTTAAGCATAACATCTGAAAGTGAAACAGCTTATAACAATATAGAAGCTCTAAAAAGCATAGATCAAAATAATATAAAAAGTGATGAGTTAACCGTAAGCTCTCTTCAATACGAGAATGAAAGAAAAGACTTCTATAATGAAGAAAACCATTACGGACAAACCAATAATGAACAAAATGAAAATACTGTAAAAAGAGAACCAGAAAATGTAGGAGCCACCCAAGAACAATCAGCTCCTAACCAAGATGATGGATCTGTAGCTCCTACGAAAACTAGTCATTTTAATGAAATCATCAATGATATAGACAATGTATCAGACTCAGACCTTACCAAAGAAGATTTATCTCCTTATAGTAAGGTAAATTCAGATGCCGAAATTAATGCCCCTCTTAAGCCGATAGGTGGCTTCTATCATCAAGATGGCGATGCTAAAAGCCCACTCAATTCCGTAACGGAGCCAATAGAACCTATTCTTCCAGAAAATAAAAAAAAAATAATAGATGAAGATGATTTCCCTATAAATAGACAAAACATATACTACAGATATGCTTATAGCAATAAATCTAAAAAAGAAGCACTATACAATGAAGTATGGATATTATTATTGACTATATTGATACTAGCCTTTGTATCTACTTTATATTTTGGTTCTGACTTAGATGAGAAATATGTAAAAAACGATAGACAAAGTATTTTCAGCTTTATATTTAGAGATAAAACCTATTCTGATAATCTATAAATAACAGTTAGCTTATATTACTGGATATTAAGCTGAAATTTTTAACATATGTAAATTTTTAACATAATATTATATTATTTACTTATCTTATAAAAAACATTAAAAAAACTATTATATTAACTTTTTTTATTTTTCTATTTTTCTCCGCGTGGTGAAACAGGATATCACAGCTCTCTCCTAAGGAGCTTTTTCAGGTTCGAGTCCTGACGCGGAGGCTTTTTAAAGGGCGTGTTGAAAAATATATGTTTTTATAAAACCATGTCTAATAAATTATTGCTAGAGAAAGGTTTTCACTTTTGACAAGTGAACAAAAATATTATTGCTCAACTTACCTTTTTACTATTTTTTCCACTTATAATAAACACAAATTATGACAATAACTTTAGACGGAAAATCCCTCTCTGAAAAAATTAAATCCGACTTATCTATCCAAGTAAACGATGCTTTATCTTCAGGTAAGCTAAGAAGAAAACCTCACTTAGCTGTAGTTATAGTTGGAGATAACCCAGCTAGCCACAAGTACGTAAATGCTAAAGAAAAGGCATGCTCGAAAGTGAATTTTGATAGTTCTGTATTTAGATACCCACCTGATATATCTCAGCAAGAGCTTCTTAATATAGTATTAGATATAAATAAAAATAATGATATAGATGGACTATTAGTTCAGTTACCTCTACCTAAGCATATCGACACTCAAATTATTATAGATAATATAGACCCTAATAAAGATGTAGATGGTTTTCATCCTATTAATATAGGCAAATTAGTGCTAAGTGATCCAAAAAATGATTATCCTATAGCCTGTACACCTAAAGGGATAATTACACTACTTGAGCATTATCAAGTCAAAATAGATAGTAAAAATGCTGTTATCATAGGTAGATCAAATATAGTTGCAAAACCGCTTGCTCATCTATTATTGAAAAGAAATGCAACAGTCACTATATGTCATAGTAAAACAGCTGATATAAAATCATGCACGAAAAATGCTGAAATAATAATAGTCTCTACAGGGCGTCCAAATACTCTAACATATGATATGGTAAAACCAAATTCAACTATAGTGGATGTAGGTATAAATGTTGTAGATAATACCATAGTAGGAGATACCGACTTTAAGAACCTACATGAAACCGCACACGCCATAACACCTGTACCAGGAGGAGTAGGACCCATGACAATCGCATCACTACTACAAAATACATTAGAGTGTGCTTTGTCGGCAAAGTGATTTATTTTGTTGTTTATCTCGGTTTTGATTTAAATCTCTAGAGAATATGTTTGTACCTCATACCTTGGATATAAGCTTTATAAATTTCTAGTGGTTTTTATCTAATATATTTGCTTATGCTATTGCTTCTTGGTTAATAGCTATTACACTAAAATAAGACCACTATAGGCACTCAAACACTAATTACGGACACTATATCTGTATAGTAAACTGTAGCTACTAGATAACGCAAGTTGCTCAATATTTTTGTTATATTTACAAATATCTTTCCAAGATTATTTGTGCGCCTATTCTCTTTCTCGTTTTACTAAATAAATAGTAATTAAGGGCTTATCTGTCAATCCAAAACAACACAAATATTTACCTGCTGTATGTTTTTACTTAAAAAACCCTACTACTTCTTTTATTATAATATATCTGCTACTCTCAGTCCTTTCTCTAAATGTAGAAGAAGTTTTACTAATTTGCTAAAATCTAATAGTTTCAGATAACTCCTTTCATGAGCTTCTAAATACTAAATTTTCTAAAAGAACTATTAAAAAATAAATATTGGGAGATTTTATAAAATATTCTTTTGATAAAACATATAAATGTCTTCTAAAAGATAAATATATTTATTTTTCATAGATTTTTTTTATATATTTTATAATATTAGTATATTGACATTTTTTGAGTTATTTTGATATGTAAGATAGTTCCATAACAGTAATTTTTAGGGTAATAAAAATGAAAAAAATAGCGATAATATCCGTCTTATTAATAGTATTATTTTTAATTTGGTACTTTGATATTTTGTCTTTTTTCTCAACTGAAAATATCGATAAACTACGCTCATTCATAGAAAGCTTTGGTATCTACTCCATCATAGTATTTATAGTAGGATATATAATTGCTACTGTTTTGTTCTTACCTGCATCACCTTTGACTATATTGGCAGGAATTATATTTGGACCTGCATGGGGATCTGTATGGACGATAATTGGTGCGTCTTGCGGAATGATGCTTGCTTTCCTGACCGCAAGATACTTACTAAGATCTAGTATAGAAGATAAATTCAAAGATTCAGCAGTCTTTAAGAAAATTGACCAAGGAATAGTCGATAATGGCTGGAGAATATTATTTATAACTCGCTTATTGCCTATTTTTCCTTTTAATGCACAAAATTATATATATGGGCTAACTAAGATTAATTTCCTTACATATAGCGTACTATCGACATTTTTGATCATGCCCGGAACTGTCGCATATACATTCTTAGCCGGCTCTGCTACATCATCTGAAGGGCTTTCTTTACAAAATATAACTTATATAAGCATAGGTATTGTCCTACTAGTTATACTATCTCTTATACCAAAATTCTTAAAAGCCAAAGAGGAGAAAAAGCAAAGTTAAACTAATGAAAATAAATAATAAGAATAAGTAAGAAAAATCCCAATATCCATTAGTTAGGTAAATAGGGTTTTTAATAGAAACTCTTAGTTATGTTTGTTCTTTTCCTCAGGGGCTTACTGCTGGGGCATTATAGTAATTTTACCTGCTCACTTGGGCAATGTTCGAACTTTTTCAAAGTTAAGTGAAATAGAGGCTATATTAAAATATAACTTTCTTACAATTCCCCAAACGGAAAAAGCTTCAGTTTCCTTATTATAAAACAAATCTTAAAATTTAGCTAAAACAAGGCTATAATGTAAGTCGCTTTTGTTACTTACATTATAAGCTTAGTTATCGATATTTCATTAGCTTGTGTTTAGTTTGATTTATTCATACTCATTACACTCAAATGATATTTCGTAGCTTTTTAGCTACCAGTATAAAATAAAGCCTTCTTGTAGTCATACATTTAGATGTATTTTTTTGCCCTGTTAACTCAACTGCCACTCTGATAAGCCTAATATACGCTTGTGATAGCTCTTCTATTCCGATTAAAATAAATATCCATAGATGCTACACCTATGGATATTGAACGTATAATGTATTTTATTGGTTTATTATAAATAGTTTTTATTTCTTTTATTTCTTTTATTCTCCATATCTTTTAAGCATTTTGTTCATAAGCTCTGTGTGCTCCTCATCACTTATTTGACCTGGAGTAGACACCTCTTTCCATAATGCTTCGTTTGAAGTCTCCTTATGACATCCTATACACAAACCAACCCTATCCATACTATCTATAATATCTTGAGTTAGAGCTCTCGATAATGGCCAATGAGAACCTACAGTCTGAACTTGTTCTCCTTTTTCATTTATAATTGTAGATAAGTCAAAGTCTATTCCATTCATCTTACTTGACTGTATAACATGATTCTCAGGAATCACCTCTCCTGTCTTAATGTCCATTAAATCCACAATTACATCTTCATTATTTCTAAACATGAAAGCCCCTCCTTCTATGCCAAAGCCTTGAGTTTTAGGGCTATTATGACAGCTTTCACAAGATCTAGCTTTTCTTTGAACAGTATGTGGCTGCACTGGGGCCATATCTACAGCTGATGGGATTTTGCTCTGTGATATATCTTTTGCTTCACTTGGCGCACTGGCTGTTTCATTTAAGGCTATGGCATTGCCATCTTTATCGATTACAGTATATATAACTTGGCATCCTGGCATAAGAGGAGTTATTCTACCTTCACCATTTATACCTAAAATAGGAGTTTCCCAACGCAGGTATGACCTTGATTCAAAAACCTTACCAGGTATCTTGACAGCCTCGCCTCTAGCATCTGCTGTTAGACCACTTTCGTCTACACTGTTTCCTGAAGCTACCCAATCAGTATCCTGATAAGGATTACCATTTTCATCTGTACCGTAATTTACTTGTACATGACATCCATAACACTGTGGTACCCACGAAGAGTGACATGTATAACATTCTAATGTTTCATTATGCTGAGATATCTGTTCCATCGCAACTTTAGCGTGTTCGTTTTTCCAGTTATCAGTTATGCTAAGCTGCTTTAGAACTGGTATTTCAAAATCATTACCTGACGCTGAGTGTAATATAACCTTATCGCCGTCTTTAACTATATTACCAAAGGGATTTCCTCTAGCAGTTTTAAGGTATCCTTCTTTTTTATCATATACAGTACCGAATAAAGTCTCTGGTAATAAATCGTCACTTAAACCTCTAGGTTTTTGACCAATATCTCTATTAAACTCTTCGCTATATCCTATAGGTAATTCCCAAGGGAACTTATCAGGTGTACCATGGCAATCTTGACACTCAATCTCAACTTGAGCAAGAGTCGTTCCAGCTATATTCCCATCGCCATGCATATCAATAGTTGTATGACAGTCTTGACATAGTAAACCACCTTGTGGATTACCTTCTCTAGACTCTATTTGATGATGTAAATCATCTGCTATAAATAAATAATTTTTAGTATGTAAACCTGGCTGTTTCCCTCCATTCTCATTATATGGAGAGCCATAAGGAAATTCCATTAAGCCTTGATAGCTAACTCCTATACGCTTTCCTCTATTATGACACGAATTACACGATTCCACTGGTATGCCATTGCCTGCTTCTCTAGTACCATATATTTTATGCTGTAGCATATGTCCCGGTTCATCTTTGCTAATAGTCTTATCGTTTCCTTCGTAAAATCCTTCGTTACCATATAAAATGTGGCATGATGAACATCCCATTCCTCTATAATCACCCCTTCTTTCTCTTCCTTTAACTCCAACGTGGCATCTCTGGCATTGTTGCTTCTGATATGTCACACCTGCTAACTTAGGATCTTTCTCTACCTGCTCTACACTAACATCAGGTAGTCTTTTTAGTTCAGAAGGAAACTGTTTCTCGTACATTCCCATAAGTGCTACCATATACTCTTTATATTCTGGTGTTCCTATGCTAGGCTCTGAGCCATCATCATCCACAACATCATAATTACCCCATGGCACATTATGAGACTGCACTTCAGGAAGTCCAAAAGTATGCAAATTACCCTGTATTTTACCTGCTTCTGTATTCATAAGCGATCTTTCTACCCTATATACATACTCTTGGTGACATTGGCCACATGTTTTGTCTGCTATCCAGATACTTCCAGGGTCAGGATAAAATGCATCTGGTCCATTTGCCAATGAGCTAACAGCTCCCTTATGTGCTTCTTCAACACTGGTTGCAGCTGGGTTTCCTCCGTGACATACTATACAGCCTTGATTATCCCCATTAGCTACACCTATTGCCTTTATTTGTAGCATCATTGAACTATCAGATTCTCTAATATCTTCTATGCCTTCATGACAAGAAATACATTCACTACGAACAGAAAAAGAAATAGCTAACATAAAAATAGCTACTATCGCTAATAAATATGATTTCCAACTAATATTTTGCATATACATCTCCTAGTATTCTAGTATTTTAATTTCAATAATATAATCTTATCATATTTTGAAATATAATAGAAATTAAATTTTTTGAAAATATTTATTTATTCAAATAATTCCTTGAAATGCAAGGCAAAAAAAAAAATATTATTAATTTTGTAATATTTTTTTACTTGGAAATTAATATTACATATTTTATAGACTAAAGTTATATTTATTTTTTCTAATCACATGGAGATAGAAATATATTGGAAGAAATAGGATTACTGCTTTTGCAAAAATTGGGTTCTCAGTGCTATTAATGAGTACATATATCAAGCTTGTACATATTTTTTGTATTCTTACACTCACCAAAAAGACTCTGACAAGAGAGTATTATTTTTATTGATTCCTTGATATATTTGAGTGGATTATTCTTTTTCTCTACCACAGAACATTATCTATGTTCTGCGCTATTCATTTTGATAAATAACCAGAGGTGGTTCAGCTCACTGGATGGCTTTCCAGCGAGTATTTTGTGGAAAAGGCTGGTAAGATTAAAAGCTTCTTTTATAACAGTTTAGTTTATTTATTTATTTATTTAATACCATTGAAGTTTTTATGAGTAAGCTTCTCCTCTATTTTTCACATTACATTTTTTATTCTTAGAGATATTTTACTTATTTTTAATAAACTAGCTTGATATTCTCATCTCCTATCGCTTTGGATATAGATGCTAGAGATTTTTCGTCAAATTTAATCTTCCAGTCTATATCAAATGAGCTCTTAGCTAAATGATTTTGAATAGATAAATTCCATAGCTTCCCTTCATCTGGGTTAGATACTTTCATCTTTTTTATAGTATTTACGAATGTTTTAACTTTATCTACTGCGATTTCGCTTACTATTTTAAAGTCAACTCGCTTTAATAACTTATACTTAGCCTCAGATGCAGATAAAATATCATTTATCTCTATAGTTATCTTCTTATGCCAAGTAAATTTAGTGTGCCCTATTAAACATACGACATTCTCATTCTTGCTTATATTTTGTATAATTTTATAATTAGCTTCATTTAATAGTATCTCTGTATTTCCACTACTGTCTTCGAGAATTAACAAATATTTAATAGAATTATTTTTAAAAGTCTTTTTTTGTAATTTTTTTATATATCCCACTAAACGTAAATTTTTATTAGCTGAGTTTATTTTGACAAAACTAGATATTGATGTGATATTCATAGCATCTCTATCTATAGCCGTATTAGATGGATGGCCACTTATGTATAACCCCATCACAGCAAACTCTCTCTCTAATAACTGATCATGCGTAATAGAATCTTTTTCTGGATATCTTCTTATAAACTCGACAATATCATCTGACTCATCTAAAGCAAAGAAGTCACTTTGTCCTTGTTGCTTATTATTTCTCTTTTTAGTACCTTCTTGCATTAAATATTCTATTCCATCTATCATTTGACTTCTACTTAGAGATAGATTATCCAAAGCTCCAGCATATATAAGTGCTTCTATTCCTCTACGACTTATCATATGTGGGTTAATTCTTGAGCAAAAATCTATGGCATTTTTAAATTCACCATTTTGTTCCCTTTCTTTTTGTATAGATATACAAGTGTTATCACCAAGGCTTTTAATTGCACCTAATCCATAAACTATTTTATTATTTGCTATCGTAAATTCATAACAACTATGATTTATATGGGGAAAATCGTATTTAATTTTAAGCCTTTTACTTTCTCTTAAAAATAGAGCAACTCTATCATGATTTTCTATATCACAATTTAAGTTTGCAACTAAAAAATATATTGGGTAATGTGTTTTTAAATATGCGGTTTGATAGCAGATAAATGCATATGCAACAGAATGTGACTTATTAAATCCATATCCTGCAAACTTATCTATTAAATCAAATATATAACTGGCTGTAGCTTCATCCACTCCATTATCTTTAGCACCTTCACAGAATCTAATTCTTTCTTTCTCCATTTCAGCTACCTTCTTTTTACCCATTATGCGTCGCATTAAGTCAGCTTGCCCAAGTGTATACCCGGCTAATATCTGGACTATCTGCATTACTTGTTCTTGATATAATATAACTCCATATGTAGTCGATAGCGTCTTTTCTAAACTTGGGTGCGGGTAATTTATTTCTTGTTTTTGATGTTTACAAGCTATAAAATCTTCAACCATTCCTGAACCAAGAGGACCAGGTCTATATAAAGCCAGTAGCGCAGCTATGTCTTCTATATTAGCTGGTTTTATCTTATAAACTATATCCGTTATACCTCTTGATTCTAATTGAAATATTCCCGCTGTATGCGCTTTTGATATCATCTCATAAGTTTTAGCATCATCCAGAGGGATATTTCTTATATCTAGCAAATCATTATCAACTACTTCATGATTTATATATTCAACAGCTTTTTTTATGATAGTTAAGGTTTTTAAACCTAAGAAATCAAATTTTACCAGACCTATAGATTCGACATCATCTTTGTCAAGCTGAGTACTCAAAACCCCATCTTCAGTTATATAGTATGCTAGAAAATCTGTCATTTTAGTCGGCGATATAAGCAATCCGCCTGCATGAATGCCTATATTTCTTACAGTTCCTTCTAGTTTAATAGATAAGTCTATTATTTCTTTAACGTCTCCATCATTGCTTATAAGCTCTTGAATCTCTGGTTCCTGTTCTACAGCCTCAGTTATACTTATATTCAACACATTTGGTATTAATTTTGCAATTCTATCACCAAGAGAATGCGACTTATCTAAAATACGAGTAACATCTCTGATAGCAGCACGCGCTGCCATTTGGCCAAAGGTAATTATTTGTCCTACATGAGTTTTGCCGTAATACTCTATGACTCTATTAATTACCCTATCTCTGCCCTCAATGCAAAAGTCTATATCAAAATCAGGTAAAGAAATACGATCAGGATTTAAAAATCTCTCAAATAGAAGGTCAAAATCCATAGGGTCAACATCTGTTATGCCCAAGCAATAAGCCACTAGCGAACCTGCACCTGAACCACGTCCTGGTCCTACAGGTATATCATTTTGCTTACTCCACGAAATAAAATCTGCAACTATTAAAAAGTAGTCAATAAACCCCATTTTCTTTATTACAGACTTTTCAAACTCAATCCTTTTTGTATATTTTTCGGTATCAAGTGGTATATTAGAGCTACTTCTTTTATTTCCTAGCTTAGTCTTTAAGCCTTCTTCAATTAATTCATCAAAATTTTGTTCTATACTTTTAGACTCAGGAGGAATAAATCTAGGCAAATGATATTCACCAAATTTCAGTGTGACAGTGCAACGCTTAGCTATTTCCAATGAATTTTCAATGAGATAAGGCCTATCTTCAAATAACTTAATCATTTCCGCACTACTTTTTAAGTATTGTTCTTGCGTATATTTTTTTAAACGTTTAACATCAGGTAATTTATCATTTGTATAGATACAAGTTCTAGCCTCATGAATTGCAAAATCATCATAGTCTATAAATAAAGTATCATTAGTTGCAACCATAGGTATGCTCAACTCCGATGCCATAGGTTCTATAGTTTCTAAAAAATCCTCTTCATCGCTTCTTCCTATACGACAAATAGATATATAAAACCTATCCTTTAGAGCAAGTTTAGTTTTATTTAAAAACTGCTTAAGTTTAGATTGATCATAATAGATTTGCCCGATATAACTATCTAACCCTGCTAGAGTTATTAAATTTTCCGACTTTTCTATGAGCCTATCCCAATTGATATAGTTTTTATTTTTATCTGTGGCTTTTTGTTCGTACTTTTGAGAATTACTTCCACCAATATTATGGTTATAGAGTTCTGAAACAAGCTCTATAAGCGATATGTAGCCTTCATTATTTTTAGCAAGTAGCGTAACTTGTGATATATATTCATTTTCAAATCTAACACTTATATCAACACCAATTATAGGTTTTACCCTCAAAGCAGTACATGCTTTATAAAATTTTACTGAGGAAAATAGATTATTATATTCTGTAATGGCAACGGCAGCGATTTTGTCAGATGATGTATTTTCAAGCACTTTTTTAGCTAAGTCTTTTGGCTTTGATAAACCATTGATAACTGAATATTCCGAATGATTTTTTAGATGAATAAACATATATTTATTAGCAATTTATCTGACAATAACCTAAACACTAACATTTCAGTTTATAAGTATATCGATTTATTTAATCTATATTATTTTTCAATATCTTAATTATTTTAAGCGTCTGCTTTAGCCTTAATTTTTTTCTGATAAGAGGCAAAAAGCTTAGCAATAAATGGTATAGACAGCAATAATACTATTATCCCTATTATAATACTTATAATTTCAGTAGGAGCGCCCATTATAGGTTGAATTTTTGAACCTCCATATTTTAACCCTCCATAAAATAATCCTGCAAAGAATGTTCCCCAAGGAGTTGCATTTCCCAGTAAGCCCACCACTATTCCTTCAAAGCCATACCCTTCCATTACTTTAAGAATAGAAATCCCTCTAGAGTTACCTAAAACATGTATAGCTCCTGCAAGTCCTGCTAATGCTCCTGATATTGCCATAGCTAAAAAACTATACTTAGAGACGTTTATCCCCGCATAACGTGCTGCCGCAGGACTATACCCTACAGATTTAGCTTTGAAGCCCAGAGTCGTTCTATTAAGAATTAAAGATACTATTATTACGGAAGCTATTGCTAAAAATATTCCTGCGTTTGCAGGAGTTCTCAGTATATCACTCCAAAATTCATTTTGTTCACGCCAATCAAGACCAGCATCAGATGTTTTCCATACAGGAAAAAACTCAATCCTAGCATCATCTTGTATTCTGTATGATGACTCAGAATTAGGTCTAGCAAGCCATTCTCTGGTAACTATAAAATTGCTCAAATATAAAGCTATCCAATTTAGCATAATAGTACTAATCACTTCATTTATGCCAAATTTGACCTTTAAAAGTCCTGCTAATCCTCCCCATGCTGCTCCTGCAAGTATCGCAATTATTATAGCTATAGGTATAAGTAAAATTGCAGGTAGCTCAATGAATATTCCCGCAAGAGTTGCTGCCAAAGCTCCAATTATAAACTGACCTTCAGCCCCTATGTTAAATAACCCGGCTTTGAAAGCGAAAACTAAAGATAAACCTGTTAATATTAGAGGAGTTGCGTATATTATCGTATAACTTATAAATCTAGGTCGACCAAATACCCCATGTACCATAACTCCATAAGCTTCTATGGGATCATATCCCATTATAAATAAAATAATTCCTCCTATAAAAAAGCCTACTACTATTAGCAATAGAATACTAAAAAGTGGCATTAAAAAGGAAAAGGATAAAAGAGCCCAGCTGTATATTTTATGAATTATGTTAGAGCTCATGCTTTACCTCCTGCCATTAAAAAACCAACTTCATTTTCATTTGTCTGATGCGCGTCCATAACCTTGTTTATATATCCTTTGGAAATAACTGCGACTTTATCCGCTAAATTGAATATTTCATCTAACTCAAGCGATATAAGAAGTATAGCTTTTTGTGAATCCCTTTGTGCTATTATATTTTTGTGTATATATTCAATACTTCCAACGTCTAAACCTCGAGTTGGCTGAAATGCTATTAAAACTATGGGAGAATTGCTTATCTCTCTACCTAGAATAACTTTTTGTTGATTTCCTCCTGATAACTCAGAGCATGGCTTATTTGGATCGGGAGGCTGTACTCCAAAGTTGGATATTATATCAATAGCATCAGAGATTATTTTCTCTGAGTTTATAAACCCAAGTTTATTAGAATATTTAGGAGAATCTATTTCTTTTAAGACAATATTATACGCTGTAGTGAAAGGTAGCACTAGTCCCTGATGATGTCTATCTTCAGGGATAAATGCAATATTTTTTTCTATTGTTTTTGCAACTCCTATATTAGTTATATCTTCTCCTTCTAATAAAATCTTTCCTGACTTTACACGATTAAGTCCATATATAGCCTCTACCAACTCTTTTTGCCCATTTCCACTGACCCCTGCAATTCCTACAATTTCTCCTTTTCTCACTTCTAATGATAAGTTATCAACTACCTTAACACCCATAGAGTTTTCCACTACAAGATTTTCAATTTTTAGTGCACTTTCTTTTGGGTTCGAGGCTATTTTTTCTGTTTTAAAAGAAACGCTCCTTCCCACCATAAGTGAAGCAAGCTCAATTTCAGATGTATCAGATACATTAACGGTTTTAATATGTTTACCAGAGCGGATAATAGTGCAAAAGTCAGCACACGCTTTAATTTCCTTTAATTTATGGGTTATAAATATTATGCTTTTGCCTTCTTTTGCTAGAAGACGAACTATATTTTGAAAGCTTTCAATTTCTTGAGGAGTCAATACTGCTGTAGGCTCATCAAAAATAATTACATCAGAATTTCTATATAAAACTTTAAGAATTTCCACTCTTTGTTGCAGAGCTACTCCTATATCTTTAATTTTATCGGTTGCATTAATCCCCATACCATAGGCTTTACTGAGTTTGTTTATTTCATCATTTATGACTTTATAATCCAAAAAAGAAGACTTTTTAATAGTTAGCTCTGCACCTAAAACAATATTCTCCGCAACTGTGAATGGCGATATAAGCATGAAATGCTGATGAACCATACCAACTCCATGGCTTATAGCGTCCAATGGAGACTTGAAAGATACTTGTTTACTATGTATGTATATTTCACCTTCATCATATGGATATAGCCCATAGAGTATATTCATTAAAGTACTCTTACCTGCTCCATTTTCGCCAAGAAGAGCGTGAACTTCTCCTTTATGAACAGCTAGACTTATATTTTCATTAGCTGTAAAATTACCGAACCTTTTAGTAATCGATTTTAGTTCGATACTTTTATGACTTAAGTCATAACATTCCATATTAAAATCCTTCTAATTAGACATTGTTATTTTCAATTTGTATAAACAAATATATTTAAACTTTTATCAAAAATGAAAATGAAAAAAATAAAAATATTTACACTAATTCTATAAGTATTTCATTCATCATATTCCAACCTTTATCTGTTACTATTATACTTTCATCTTGACAATCTTCATTGAGATCATTTTCATTTAAATCAATCAACCCATTATCAATAAAAGGGCGGATTTTCTCTATAACATCTGACCAGTATAAACCAAAACTTTCTATAAATTCTTTAGAACATCTCTCTTTTATTCTAAGTCTATTCAACATTATTTCAAATAAAAGCTTATCCTGCTGCACATAGCTCATATTTTTCTTAAAATCATCTATTGCAAGGTATTTTTCCGGAATATAAGGTTTTTCTGTTCTCAGTACTTTTATTTGCTGCTGATTCGACTTACGGTATCGGCCATTACTAAATATTATTTTGCCATCATAATCATTAATTTTAGTAATTTTCCCATGGGCCCCAGCACCTACTCCCAAATAGTCTCCAAACATCCAATAATTTAAGTTATGCTTACATCTATAGTCTAAAGCATCAAGATAATAAGCAGATACTTCATAGCGCTTATATCCTAAATCATTTATGATATTTTGCACTTCCTTCATCATATCCAATGATAACTGTTCTTGAGGCAATTTAATATTTGACTTATAAAATATTGTATTTGGCTCTACAGTTAGTTGATACCACGAAAAATGTGTAGGTTGAAAAGATAAGGCCTTACGTACATCGCTTATCGCATCTTTTAGTGTTTGCTCAGGCAAGGCATACATTATGTCAAAATTTATATTATTAAAGGTCTCTTTGGCAACTTCTATTGCCTTCATTATTTGCTTAGATGAATATGTTCTACCTAATAATTTTAACTGTTTATCTGAGAATGTTTGCAATCCTAAAGATAATCTATTAATACCTATAAATTTAAAAGCTTTGAATTTATTTATCTCACTGCTACTGGGGTTTGCCTCTATCGTTATCTCACAATTATCACTTATGGGGAACTCTTTATATAAATAGCTTAGAACTGTGTCAATAGAGCGCTCTGAAAAAAGACTAGGAGTACCTCCACCTAAAAAAATACTTTTTACTTCTCGCTCTTTAGTAAACTGCTTACTATGAGATAAATCTTCAATAAGCTTATTTATATATGATAACTCTGGTAAACCTCCTTTAGGCATAACGTAGGAATTGAAATCACAATAGCCACAATGGCTTTCACACCATGGAAAATGTATATAAATAGAAATAGGCTCATTATTTATATTTCGCATTTCTTTTAATTTTGGCCTTGTTGAATAATATCAATTTTTATTTATTATCCACAAATCTCAGAAGTGTATAAGGTCATCTTTACTCCTATCACTCCTGCAAAGGTAAGAATCTCTCGTTTTCACTATAACTATAATAAATATAACTTTAACACCTTGGTGTAATATTGATATAGAAACAAAAATGGCTACCTTTCAAAAAAAGATAGCCATTACCATTGTAATTTTTAATAGATATTTTTATTTATTAATTTTTAGTTAAATGGAGGAACATTATCTAAAGCTCTAACTTCATCTACTATAGGATTACCTTGAGAACTATATCTAGTCTTAAGATCTGGACCTCTATAAGCTTCTGTTTCAACTATAACTTCACCTAGAGAATAGTTATCATTAGACATATAATGGAATATTGGAGCCATATCTAAGTTTACAACCAAAGTCTTCCCTGCGCTACTTGAAGCTATATGTGGATTAAATGGTCTTCCAGGAATGATAAATTCAGCTTCATAATCAAATGGAAGTTGTTTACGATCAATAGTTGTAACTTCTACGTTATTTACACTTAATTCCAAGTCAACATTACTTTCTACTACTTGTAGTTTTTGTACAGGAACGTGTGTACGGTACTCAGATACTATGTTTTCAACATTTGTTTTGAAAATGACTTCTCTAGGAACAAGTCTGAACACTACAGTATTTGAACATTCAATTTCAAATTCACATAATTGAGATAACTCAACACCATTTGAAGATGCAACAGCAACCTTAACATATCCACGATGGAAATGAGTATGGTTTATTGGTAGTATGAAATCTATAGTATAAGTTTCGCTGTCTGAGATAGCTCTAAATATTCTTTTATTAGGGCCAACGAATTCTGTCAGAACAGTTTCACCTGTATTCACGTCCTTATATGAAGACAACTGAATCTGTTTTAAGTTTCTAAGAGGAGTTCCATAAGGTATTTCTTGGTCACCGTCAAGAGATATAACTGTCAGTAAACGTCTTTTACGAGAATTTTCTATATCCAAACGAAGAGGAACATTTAAAGTAGCTTTTAATCTTGCACTACCAGACGATAAATCATCAAAATAAAGAACTGGTACTGGAAAAGTATAATTGTCTATTTCAGGAGCAACTAGAGATAGTTGATATATTTCTCCAGCAGAAGCTCTTCCACCATCTAGCTGAGTTCTGTTTTCTTGTGAATTAGCGGAATCATTCATCATTCCATCATCATTCATCATTTCACTGTCATCAGCCATTTGACTATCTTCTTGCATTTGTTCGCCTGATTCTCCTATAGATATAGTGACACTGTTGTCATCAGTAGTAACTTCAGGCTGAGCATATATACTAGCTGATAGAATTAAACTCATAATTAATAAAATTTTTTTCATATTTTTTTCTCCGAGAGTTGTTTGAATTTATTAAAACAATAAAACTTAATCTTAAGCAGTATAGCGCTTGAATATCAATGTAGAATTTTTTCCTCCAAAACCAAAAGAGTTAGACATCACAAATGATAATTCCTTTTTATGAGCTTCATTAGGAGTAAGATCCCATTTAGAGTCAGTATCTGGATTGTTCAAATTAATAGTCGGTGGAATTATTTGATATTTAAGAGCCATGATAGAATAAGCTGCCTCAATAGCCCCTGCTGCACCCAATAAATGACCAGTCATAGACTTTGTGCTACTTATACTAACATTTTTTATAGAATCTGGATTATCATGGTATAGTTTCTCAATAGCACTTATTTCTATCATATCACCTAAAGGAGTAGAAGTCCCATGGGCATTGATATAAGATATATCAGAAATATCTATTTTAGCATCTTTCAAAGCATTACTCATGGCACTATAAGCACCATTTCCATTTTCTTGTGGAGCCGTTACATGGTAAGCGTCAGCACTCATGCCAAAGCCAACCAATTCGGCAAGTATATTAGCACCTCTTTTTACAGCGGTACTATAAGATTCTAGAGTTAAAGCAACTGCCCCTTCTGAGAGAACGAACCCATCACGCTCTTTATCCCATGGCCTGCTTGCTTTAGTGGGATTATCATTACGTGTAGATAATGCCTTACAAGCATTAAACCCCCCTACACCTAAATGAGAGATTGGAGCTTCTGCTCCACCTGCAATAATTACGTCTGCATCACCATATGCAATTAGCCTAGCTGCTAATCCTATTGTATGGGATGATGTCGCACATGCTGTTGCTATTGAAAAATTAGGCCCCATAAGACCATATTTAATTGATAGTATTCCACCTATCATATTAATTATAGATCCTGCTATAAAAAATGGAGATATCTTACGAGAACCTCCTTTTAAAGATTTTAAATGCGTCTCTTGTATATTAGTTAATCCTCCTATACCAGAACCTATTATGATTCCTATACGGTTTTTATCTAAAATATCAAAAGATTCTTCTAATTTTGAATTTTCAATAGCTTGTATTCCAGCTGCATTTCCTAAGTGAATAAAACGATCATATCTTTTACATTCTCTAAGGTCTATATAGTTAGAAGGGTCAAAGCCTTTAACTTCTCCTGCAAATCTCGTTGCTTCATTTGAAGCGTCAAATAGAGTAATCGGAGCAATACCACTTTTACCAGCAATGCCATTTTCCCAAGTACTTTCCATATCAAGACCCAGAGGAGTAAGCGCTCCTATCCCTGTAACTACGACTCTTTCTTTCATTTTTTGAATTCAATAAAATATATAAAAGTGTCAGTTAAAATAGTTAAATTAGCTATTTAATTTTTGAGTTATATAATCTATAGCGTCTTGTACTGTAACTATCTTTTCTGCTTCTTCATCTGGAATTTCTGCTTCAAATGCGTCTTCTAAAGCCATTATTAACTCCACTGTATCCAAAGAATCAGCTCCTAAATCCTTAAAAAAGTTTGAAGAATTTTGTATCTCACTGTCATCTTTACCAAGCTGTTCAGATACTATTTTCTTAACTTTTTCTTCAATAACTTTTGCATCCATAGTTAAATCTCCAATAAAAAAACAAAAAATATTAAATAGATATTACATACTCAAGCCGCCATTTACAGGCAATACTATCCCTGTGATATACTTAGCACTATCTTGAGATAGAAAAAATACAGCATTAGCAATATCATCAGGCTCTCCTATTTTTTGCATAGGAATATTTTTTAAAATATGACTTTTTTGATCTTGATTTAGTTTATCAGTCATATCTGTATCTATAAAACCAGGAGCAACAGAATTCACAGTTATATTTCTAGAAGCCACTTCCAAAGCCAGAGCTCTTGTAAAACCTTCAATTCCAGATTTCGACGCAACATAGTTTGTCTGACCAGGATTACCTGTATCCGCCACTACAGAACTTATGTTTATTATACGCCCCCAACGCTTTTTCATCATAGATTTCAATACAGCCTTTGATAATATAAAAGTTCCTGTAAGATTTATATCAATAACCTCTTCCCAGTCATTTTTATTCATTCTGATAATCAAGCCATCTTTAGTTATACCTGCATTATTAACTAATATATCAATTCCACCATACTCTTTTGCTAACTGCTCTATAAATAAATCAACACTCTCACTATCAGAAATATTTAGGACCTTACCAACCCCACTATATTGTTGTAAATTATTTGTTATGTTATCTGCTCCTGCTTCTGATGTAGCTGTGCCTATCACCATATAATCTTGTGTTTGCGCAAATTTAATAGATATAGCCTTTCCTATACCTCTGCTAGCACCTGTTACAACAACTATTTTTTTTTTCATAATAAAATTCAAAACCCATTAATTATATTTTTTATATTAAAAGAATCAAGAAAATATTTCTTCAATTTGTTTTATTTGTTCTACATTGCCAGTTGTATATATCTTAGCAGATGGATTTATCTTTTTAGTTAAACCTGAAAGTACTTTTCCTGAGCCACACTCTACAAAGCTTATTTCTGGCTCTTTTTCACTTATGGATATAATACTTTGATACCAAAAAACAGGAGAATAAAGTTGCTTAACTAAATTTTCCTTTATCAAACTAATATCATTGGTACATGAAGCATTTACATTTTGATACACGGAATATTTAGGCAGATTAAAATCTAAAGAATAAATTTCACCAGATAACTTTTGAGCGGCACTAGCCATAAGGTCACAATGAGAAGGAACACTAACTGTCAAAGGAATAATTTTTTTAGCTCCTTTTTCCTTACATAAAGCAGATGCCTCTTCAACTGATTGTTTTTTCCCTGATATAACACTCTGAGCGGGCGTATTATAGTTAGCCAAAGATACACCACCTACTTCCTTACATATAGCAACTATATCTTCTTCTTTCATACCAAGAATAGCCGCCATAGACCCATCGCCTTCTTTAACAGCCTCTTGCATTAATGTACCTCTATAGTGAACTAATTGTACTGCGCTTTCAAAATCAATTACTTCAGCTGCGACCAAAGCAGAATATTCGCCAAGACTATGCCCTGCCATAAAATGCACTTTATCAAATAAAGTACCAGAGATAATATCCCAAAGTGCAATACTTGAAGACAATAATATCGGCTGAGTATATTTAGTTTGATTAATGAGCTCTTCTGGACCGTTCAATGCTATATCTAGCAAATCTATTCCTAATAGATCTGAAGCGACAGAGAACCTCTTATTTATTATATCTTTATAGTCTTCCAGCAAGTCTTTCATCATGCCAACATATTGTGAGCCCTGCCCTGGAAATACGACACAAACATTCATAAATTAAACTCTAAGAAGCATCCTTAACTCAGCAAACTTTACGAGATATACCCTCAAACGTATATAATTTCATTTATTGATTAGCATTAGCAGAAGTCTCTTGCTCATTATTTTGATCATCAGCAGTAGTATCTTTTATAATTTTTATTTGCTTTCCTCTATAAAAGCCATTTTTAGTCATATGATGGCGAACATGAACTTCACCTGTAGAATCATCCTGAGACATAGTAGGGAGAATAACTCTATCATGAGATCTTCTCTTATCTCTTCGGGATCTTGATTTTCTATTTTGTTGAACTGCCATTGTTTCTCCTAATTCATATTCATATTCTTACTTGAGATAATTCTTAATATCCAAAAAAGGATTATTATTCAATAACTCACCTGAAAAGTCACCTTCACTACCATATTCTAACAAACTTTTACAATATTGTAAACTTTCATGCTTTGGATTTATAGGCATTTCTAAAAGCAACTGCTCATCCATTAACTCAGCTATATTAAAGTCACCATCACTGCCTACAGTCCAATAATCACTATCGTTTCGTATATCTAAGCGCTTATTATTTAAATTATTACCACCGTCTTTTATTATAACCATAAAGATGTCACAATGCAAAGTTAATTTAACACTATGCAAACATCTTACACACTGTACGTCACACAATGTATCTATAACTCCCTTAATTATCCATTCATCAGTGTCTTTATTCGTATGCATATCTATAGAAAGAGAAGCTTTCACACAGGCCTCTTTTTCTAATGTTTCATTAAATCTTTCAAAAGCTTTGCTACTTATCTCCCTAAATATTTCATAGGGCATTTGCAAATGCGTAAGGTCAATAGAGCTTAAATTTTGCACGATTAAATAAAAATTCAAAATTCGCTTAATTTATTTAGGATTAACTACTAAAGCTGTTCCACCACCTGCTCTAGAACTCTCTGCCACAGCACTGACTGTTGAATCTTCATGAAATTCAAGACCATTAGCTATGCCGATAGAATTTCTATTTGAAAACCTGTATCCATACTCAGATAGAAATTTTTCCTGATCAGAGCCGATAAAGCCATCCTCAATACCTGTGCTTTCAGTATTTCTTTGAGTCATTCTAGGAGCATTAAGAGCCTTTTGCAAATCCATACCCAAATCTATATAGTTCACAAGCATTTGTGAAACTGTGGTTATTATAGTTGAACCTCCCGGTGAGCCTATAGCTAAAATTGGCTTATTATCCTTAAATACAATGGTTGGGCTCATACTAGAACGAGGAGCTTTTTTTGCTTCTGGGGTATTAGGGTGTGGTGGCTCAAAGTTAAAATCAGTTAACTCATTATTAAGCAAAAATCCATATTCAGGAACTATAATACCACTACCTCCCCAATCTTCTATAGTGAATGTATATGAAACAATATTTCCAAATTTATCAGAGGCAACTAAATGAGTTGTATGGTCAGATTCATATAGCCTTATAGCCTCTTCATTTAGAGGATATGAAGGGTCATCTTGAAATAAAAATGGGTTACTTGGTGGCAATACCCCAGCGTCTTTTTCAAGACTTATTTTCTCAGATAGACTCTTGGCATAACCTTTGTCAAGCATTCCTGCTACAGGCACATCAACATACCTTATATCTCCTATATAAGCATTGCGGTCTGCAAATGCCATTCTACTAGATTGAAGATATAAGTGCTCAAATTCATTTTTTGAGTGAGATTTTGGATTAAAGTTTTCAAGTATATTAAGAGTTTGAGATACAGCTATTCCTCCAGAGGAAGGTACAGGCATTCCATAAATAATATAACCTCTGTAAGTAGAAACAGTAGGGTCTAAAATTGTCGCTTGATAATCTTTAAGATCTTCCAAAGACATATTTCCTTTATATACCTCTACGCCTCTTGCAACAGGAGGATTATTTACTACACTTATTATTGAATTTGCTATTTTTCCTGAATAGAAAGAATCAGCACCGTTTTTAGCTAGTTCCTTATAAGCATTTGCCATTTGTACATTTTTAAACTTATCGCCTAGTTTTATTTCACTATGATAAAATTTACTTGTCGTCTCAAACTTAGCGAATTTCTCTTCATTGTATTCCAAGCCATCTATAAATCTCGATCTAATAGTAAATCCGTTCTCAGCCACACCAATTGCGTATTGCAAAACATCTTTCATTTCCATAGAGCCATACTTTTCCAGCGCAATCTCCCATCCTCTGACCGTGCCGGGAATACCTATGGATAGCCCAGATGCAACTGTAGTTTCCCAGTCTAAAGCTTCATTATTTTTATCGACATATACATTTGAATTAAAACTATTAGGCGCAACTTCCCTACTATTTATAGTTATCACTCTATTTTCATCAGCACTATATATAAGCATGAATCCACCACCACCTATACCACAGCTAAAAGGGTCTGTCACGCCTAATGTTGCTGCTGTTGCAATTGCTGCATCAATGGCATTACCGCCTTTCTTTAAAATATCAAGACCTGCTTGAGATGCTTCTTCAGATATAGAAGCAACGGCGCCTTCAGTACCAATTGCATAACTTTGCGCATAAGACAAAGAGCTAAATAATGAGCTATAAGATAAAGCAAAGATAAAAACACTAGTACCAATTTTTTTAAGTCCATGTTTTATATTGAGCATAGTTAGTAAAACTCCTAAAAATTTAAACCATATAAGTACAAATAAGGTTAAATATATAAAAATTATAATAATGAAAATACTGCTCTTAAATAAATCAAAGCATTATATGGTATCACAAATAATTCTATATATATCAAAATATTATTGAGTAAAAATATTACTGAGGCAATAGCAATGGCTTTGGCATAAAATATGTATATAGTTTCTCCGGAGATAGAATTTGAACTCCTATATTTCTAAATATTGACGTTAACTCATCTTCTGGTAGATAATCTATAATTTCTGGTGCTATTATGACATTGTTTGCTACATAGGTTACGTCACCAAACTCATCTATTAGGCCTAGCTCTCTAGCAGTCACTCCATCCCAAAATAATCCAGAAAATATGATATCCTCCGCATTTTCGTCAGCTTTTATCCTTGAGCCTCTTCCTTTTTTGACATCTTCGATAAATGATAAATGTACTCTATCTAGTAAACTATCTATGAAATGGCTCTCAAAATCAGTTTCAGCTTTAGTTGGATCACCTATTCCCTTATATAGCCCAGCTGTATGAGTTCTCCTTTTTATACCTAAATCACTCATAAGTTCTGATACATCAAAGTTGTTCCATATCACACCTATAGAGCCAACTAAACTATATTTATTTGCATAAATTTGATCAGCACTTGATGCAATGTAATATGCCCCAGATGTACCTACATCTCCTATAACAGCAATAACAGGAAAACCAGATCTATTTTCTCGTTCGCTAACTATGGTATCATATATAAGAGATGCTTGTGTTGGACTGCCTCCTGGACTGTCAATATATAAAATCAATCCTGTTGCATTATTGTTTGAAAATGCTTCACGTATAGCAGAATTAATTACTTCTGCACTGGCAGTATCTGAAGAGTTTACTATAGGGTCTGTTATTTTTATTAAAGCTGTGTGGTTTGGAACATTAACATCTGCAACGACACTTGTTCCTTCCTCAAATGGATTAAATGAAGATACAATATAAGAAAATATCTGAATTATGATTACTGCAAATATAACAAATCCTACTGGAATTAGTAAAAAAACATACACAAAAAACATAACTACTTGGCGAACAAACTTTGAGGCCCATGAAGGTTTATCGTCTTTTTGTTGCTTTAGTACTTGTTGTAGTATTTTCGTTAGAGTTTCTTCTGTTGATGAATTCTTATTTGATGACCTTTCAACCGATGAATGATTAGACTTATGTTGGCTTTGGGCAAATTGTTCACTAGCATTTTGGGAATCGTTATTCTGGGAATCAATACTCTGAGAATCATTATTCATGGTTTATACCTCTTCCTAAGTTTAATTGTTTCATTTTTTTAATTCGCTTTTAAGGTGAATTCCACATAATATATTAATATTTAGCCTCAATTAATAATAGCCTTTGCCATTATAATTTTATAACCATTTTTTACAATACTATTTTGGCAACTTTAACCTTACCACTTCTAAGGATAAAACTGTTAGGTGATTTTATCAGATATTTCTTATCTAATATCTTTTCATCATTAATTTTTACTGCACCTTGTTCTATGAGTTTCATAGCTTTTGATGAACTGGTTGTAAAGCCAACTTTTACGAGAAGATCGCCTAACATTATTTGTTCATCTTTTATATTGAATATCTCTAAAGCACTTTCATCAAGATATTTCTTTTGAAATCTAGCAATAAATTCATTTTTGCAGTATTCACCTGTTGAATGTGAGTTTATACTAAGCTCCTCTGACGAAGGAAAAAAATTATCGACTATTTCGCTTGCCAAATCTAGCTTCAAGTCACGAGGGTTCATATTGCCATTTTTGACATAATCCATCATTTGATTGATATACTTAGAAGTTTTCATTGATATAATTGCGTAATATTTCCACATAAGCTCGTCACTTATAGACATAATTTTACCAAACATATCTGTATAACTATCCTCAAAAGCTACGTAGTTATTTAAAGATTTAGACATCTTATTAACTCCATCAAGACCTTCTAGCAGAGGCAAAGTAATAACAACTTGTGGTTTTTGTTCATAATGCCTTTGCAAATCCCTACCGACTAGCAGATTAAATAACTGATCATTTCCGCCTAATTCTATATCAGCTTTCATAGCCACAGAATCATAGCCTTGCATCAAAGGGTATAGGAGTTCATGTATAGATATAGGTTGACCTGCATTAAACCTATTAGAGAAATCATCTCTCTCTATTAACCTTGCTAGGGTATACTTAGATGCTATTTCTATCATTTTTGCCGCATCTAACTTGTCCATCCAACTAGAGTTAAACATTATTTTAGTTTTCTTAGGATCTAGTATACGGAAGATTTGCTTTGCATATGTTCTAGCATTTTCGTTGAGCTTTTCTCTCGTTAGAGGCAACCTAGTAATATTCTTACCAGTTGGGTCTCCTATCATTCCTGTAAAGTCGCCTATAAGAAAACAAACCTCATGACCTAAGTCTTGAAAATGCTTCATTTTACGTATCAATACATAATGGCCTAGATGTAAATCAGGAGCAGTTGGATCAAATCCTGCTTTGACAATCAAAGGTCGGTCAAGTTTTAGTAATTCATCTAACTCAGCTTCGTTTACTATATTGCCTATTCCATTTAATATGATACTTTTGTGTCGCTTTTGTTCAGTGCTTAGCATAATTGACAAAAAAAATGTTAAATTTTTATATTAATTAAGATTTAGGTAAACAGTGTTTAAGGTTAAAAGCTCAATGTATCAAAATATCTAGACTATAATATTTAGATATTGAATTACTCTAGAGCAGTGAGCTTTATTATTTCCGAAAAGACTGTTCTTATGGAATTAAGTTATACGATGGGCATCTAATACTGTTTAAAAATTAATTCCTATAATTTATTTAATTTGTTTATTATTAAATGAAATAAATATTCTAATAAAAAAAATTAAAAAGGCAAAATAATGATGTTATTAGATTAATTAAAATTATAGTTATAAATGCTTATCAACTGACTAAAAATAAAGCAGCTACAAGAGCTGCTTTATTTGAATTTGGTTTAGTTTTTCAATAAACTTAAATCTTTTCCAATAATTGACTGGCGCAATAAATAGTAGATCGCAGGTAAAACCAATAATGTCAAAATCAAAGCACTTACCATACCTCCAACCATAGGAGCTGCTAATCTTTGCATCACTTCTGAACCAGTACCACTACCGTACATAATCGGTAATAATCCAGCTATAGTAGCAATAGTAGTCATAAGTACTGGCCTAACCCGTAAAACAGCACCATCAAGAATAGCTTTAACCAATCCTTCTTTGGTGATTACCTGTTTTTTGCTTCTATACTCTGCTATGGTGGCTTGTAATGATTGATTCAAATAAACCAACATAATCACCCCAATTTCAACTGCTACACCTGCTAGTGCAATCAGACCAACCCCTACCGCTATTGAAAAATTAAAATCTAACCAGTACAACAACCAAAAACTACCAACAACAGCCAGTGGTAAAGTTCCCATAATGAGTACCACTTCAGTTATTTTTCTAAAACTGAGATACAACAAAACCATAATAATTAATAGCGTGAAAGGAATTACATAAGTTAATCTTTCTTTTGCCCTCTCTATATATTCGTATTGTCCAGACCAATTGATTGAATAACCGCTAGGTAACTCTATTTGCTCCTGAACAACTCTCTTTGCATTATCAACATAGCTACCCACATCAACATCTTTAATATCAACAAAAGTCCAGCCATTGATTCTAGCATTTTCACTCTTAATACCAGGTGGTCCGTCAATTACTGAAATAGTTGCAACATCAGCAAGAGCAATGCGCTCACCTAATGCAGTCACTATTGGCAACAATTCCAATTGCTCTGGTGAATCACGATACGACTGTGGATAACGAATATTAACCGGATAACGCTCTAATCCTTCAACAGTCTGAGTTATATTCACTCCTCCTACTGCAGAAGCAATCACTTGCTGAATATCAGAAATATTCAAACCAAAACGTGCCGCCTTAGCTCGATCAATATCAATATCTAAATATCTACCACCAGCGACACGCTCAGAATAAACCGAAGCTGTTCCTTCAACATCAGAGAGTACGATTTCCAATTGCTTACCAATCTCTTGTATCGT
Source organism: Gammaproteobacteria bacterium Psp_hYS2021 (assembly GCA_963455285.1). GTDB lineage: Bacteria > Pseudomonadota > Gammaproteobacteria. The sequence continues at coordinate 277,589 of OY734021.1, read as the reverse complement.
CAATAAATCTGCTCCTGCAACTTTTATACCTACAGGAGTTTTAATCCCAGTAGCAAGCATATCAATACGAGTTTTTATTGGCATAACCCAAGCATTCGTCAATCCCGGAAATTTAACCAAAGAATCAAATTCTCTAATCAACGACTCTGTTGTAACTCCTTCGCGCCATTGAGCTCGCGGCTTAAGCTGAATAAAGGTTTCAATCATCGTTAAAGGGGCAGGATCTGTTGCAGTATCGGCACGACCTACTTTACCCAAAACCGTTTCAACTTCAGGCACAGTTGCGATAAGTTTATTTGTTTGCTGTAGTATTTTACGAGCATTACCAATAGATACTCCTGGATAGGTAGTTGGCATATACATTAAATCACCTTCATCGAGAGGTGGAATAAACTCACTTCCTATCTTTTGTACAGGCCATAATGTACTAATTAATAGTATCAATGACAAAAAAGCTGTTAACTTTGGAAATGCTAGGGCTTTACGAAGAGCTGGCATATATAGAGCGATTAAGCTTTTATTAATTGGGTTTTTATGTTCTGGTAACACTCTACCACGAATAAAATACCCCATCAATACTGGAACTAAAGTAATCGCTAACGCAGCAGCAGCAGCCATCGCATAGGTCTTGGTAAACGCAAGTGGCGTAAACATTCGTCCCTCTTGAGCTTCCAAAGTGAATACAGGTACAAAACTCACAGTAATAATAAGTAAACTAAAGAATAATGCTGGTCCTACTTCTGTTGCAGATTTTATTACCAATTGCCATCTATTTTCTTCAGTAATCGGTGTCTTTTCCATATGCTTATGCATGTTCTCAATCATAACAATAGCACCATCAATCATTGCTCCAATAGCAATAGCAATCCCCCCTAAGGACATAATATTTGCATTGAGCCCTTGCAGATACATGACAATATATGCAGTCAATATACCTACAGGTAAACTAATAATCGCAACAAGTGATGAGCGAACATGAAAAAGAAAAATCACACACACTAAAACCACAACAATGAACTCCTCAATTAGTTTTTCCCATAGATTTTCAATCGCTCGTTGAATCAATCCCGAACGATCATACACCGTCACGACTTCTACTCCTTCAGGCAAACCTTTTTTTAACTGTTCTAGTTTTTCCTTAATACCATTAATGGTTGTTTGGGCATTCTCACCAAATCGCATCACTACCACTCCTCCAACAACTTCACCTTCCCCGTTAAGATCAGCAACACCTCGACGCATTTGCGGCCCTAAACCAATCTCTGCGACATCCTTCAATAATAAAGGCGTACCATTATCATTTAGACCCAAAGGAATATTAGCAATATCTTCTTCACCACTTAAATATCCTGAAGCACGCACCATATACTCAGCCTCCGCCATTTCTATAACTGATGCTCCTACCTCTTGATTAGCCAGCTTAATTGCAATTTGAATATGCGATAATGGAATGCCAAATGCTCGTAGTTTTTCAGGATCGACAGTCACTTGATATTGCTTAACCATACCACCTATAGCTGCTACTTCTGATACTCCTGGAACAGTTTGTAGTTCATACTTCAAAAACCAATCTTGGATACTGCGTAGCTGACTAATATCATGTTGATTGGTCCGATCAACCAATGAATAAACATAAACCCAACCCACTCCTGTTGCATCAGGACCTAATTCCAATTTAGTTCCACTGGGTAAAGAAGATGCCACTTGATTTAAGTATTCCAGTACACGGCTACGTGCCCAGTACAGATCTGTTTGTTCATCAAAAATGATATAAACATACGAATCACCAAAAAATGAAAATCCTCTAACTGTCACTGCTCCAGGTACGGATAACATTGTTGTTGTTAAAGGATAAGTGACTTGATCTTCTACCACTTGTGGTGCTTGGCCTGGGTATGATGTTTTAACAATAACCTGTACATCCGAAAGATCAGGAATCGCATCAACTGGGGTTTGCTTCATAGAAAACAAACCCACAGCGACTAGTGTCACTGTTGCCAGTAAAACAAAAAATCTATTCCCTACTGACCATTTAATAATGGATTCAATCATAACTTCCTCAACTACAATGAAAAGAAATTGAACCTATCATTACTAATGACTTGATTCATATTCACACCACCAGAGATGATATGTACTGATGTGATTTCATATTCCCTTTCTGCTCGTTCTGTTATTTCCATATGCAGCTTAGTGCCTTTAGTTAATTTTCCAATATCAACTGTTTCACTTACAGAAAATTCCATAGTCATTTTGGGCCAGCCCCACTGTCCTATTGCCTCATGTGTGGCTTTTACTCTACGACCTTCCATTATTTCTCTAATTTCTCCTTCTACCCACACTGATGAACTTTTACTACCACTTACTTCGATAAAGCCGTCTTTTGGCACAAACTCATTATTCATATTCACACCAACAGAAATAATATGTACTGATGTGATTTCATACTCCCCTTCTGCTCGTTCTGTTATTTCCATATGCAGCTTAGTGCCTTTAGTTAATTTTCCAATATCAACTGTTTCACTTACAGAAAATTCCATAGTCATTTTGGGCCAACCCCATGCTTCTATTGCTTCATGTGTTGCTTTTACTCTATGACCTTCCATTATTTCTCGAATTTCTCCTTCTATCCACACTGATGAATTTTTACTACCACTTACTTGGATAAAGCCGTCTTTAGGTACAAACTCATTATTCATATTCACACCAACAGAAATAATATGTACTGATGTGATTTCATACTCCCCTTCTGCTCGTTCTGTTATTTCCATATGCAGCTTAGTGCCTTTAGTTAATTTTCCAATATCAACTGTTTCACTTACAGAAAATTCCATAGTCATTTTAGGCCAACTCCATGCTTCTATTGCTTCATGACTTGCCATTACCATACGCTCATTTACTAGTACTTCTTGAATTTCTCCCTCTGTCCATACTGACTTTGATTGCTTTTCTGTATCCATATCTGACATTGAGGTGGTATTCATCGCTAAATCATTATTTTCTGCCATGATATGCACTCCAGTGATTTCATATTCTCCTTCTGAACGTTCCGTTATTTCCATCTGTAATATAGTGCCTTTGGTTAATCTTCCAATATCAACCGATTCACTTACAGAAAATTCCATAGTCATGCTAGGCCAGCCCCATGCTTCTATTACTTCATGACTTGCCATTACCATATGCTCATTTACTAGCACTTCTTGAATTTCTCCCTCTGTCCATACTGACTTTGATTGCTTTTCTGTATCCATATCTGACATTGAGGTGGTATTCATCGCTAAACCATTATTTTCTGCCATGATATGCACTCCAGTGATTTCATACTCACCTTCAGCTTGTTTAGTAATTTCCATATGTAATATAGTGCCTTTGTTGAGCTGCTCTATATCAACCTCATCATTAACTCGAAAATCCATAGTCATGCTAGGCCAATCCCATGCATCAATTTCATCATGGCTAGCTGTTACCATTCGATCACTTACCATAACATCTTGAATCTCTCCTTCTGCCCAAACAGAATCAGGCTGTATTTTACCATGAGCCATGCGCTTAAAATCAGAGGTTTTACTAGACTCTGAGTCAAGTAAAAATTGTGCTGATGAAACAACTCTTTCACCTTCACTCAATCCTTCAATAATTTCAGCCATATCTTGATCCAAACGCCCTGTTCTCACCGCAATCGACTTAAAGCTACCTTCACCTAAGTCAAGAACTACTCTATCTTGGCTACCTGTACGAATCAATGCTTCACGAGGAATAACTAAAAGATCTTCCACGCTATCAACATGAACAGTCACTTGAGCAAACATATTTGGTTTTAATTCATAATCTACATTTTTAAAGCGCAAACGTAAACGAATAGTTCGTGTTTTACGATCCAATATAGGATAAATATAGTCAATCTTTCCATTCCATACCCTACCCGGCAAATAATCCAATGTCATTGTGACTAAATCACCTTCTTTAACTAAAGATGATTGACGTTCAAATATTTCTGCCTCAACCCAAACTTCATCGAGCGACCCAATGCTCAACATTGTTGTACCAGGTTGAACAAAAAAACCTTCGCGAACATTAAGATTATCGACAATACCACTTTGCGGCGCATAAAAAACTACCCCTTGCTGTATTGACTTATTTTGTTTAATATTCTGAATCACATTTCGCGGTATTTGCAATGCCCGTAATCGACTTTCTGCTGCTTGAATCAAACGATCATTATTACGACTTAATGCTAATACTAGCTCTTCCTGAGCACTAACCAGCTCCGGAGAATACAATGTATATAACGGATTCCCTCTTTTAACTACTTCTCCTTCTGACTTAATATATAGTTTCTCTATCCACCCTGAAACACGAGGATGAATATGTACCAAACTATCTTCATCATACTGGACATAGCCCACCGTAACAAGCTGACTATGCAATGGCTTTCGCTCAACCAAAGCTGTTCTTACACCAAGATTATTCACTACATCCGGAGAAATATTAATCGTACCCGGCCCTGCATCATTTGCTCCTTTTGATTCAGCATAAACCGGTACCAAATCCATGCCCATAGGTGATTTTCCCGGCTCATCTCGACGATAATTATGATCCATTGGTGCTACCCAATATAATGGCTCATCTTCAGCACTCATTTGAGTATCCATCGTATGACTGTCACTAAAATATAAATAAGCTATAGTTGCTAAGGCCCCTATAGACAATAAAACTAAAGTCAGTTTCAAATATGGTTTATTCATGGTTAACTCCCCTGTGTATTTCATTTGTTGAAGAACTGTTCGAAGAATTACGAACACCTGCTAAAAAATAATTAAGTTGGGCGATATTTTTTTGTATATCAATATCAATATTTAATGCTTCAATTCGTGTATTTAATTCTGCAATTGAAGCACGTATGACTTCGGCAAAATCACCGTCATCATGAGTATAAGCGCTTAAAGATGCCTCTCTTTGCTCCGAAATTTCTTGTAATAACCGGCTATCAAATAGGCTTTTGCGCTCCATCAGTCTTAAATATTGTGACTTTGATGATTCAAAACCTGATTGCAACTGACGCAATGTCAGTATTTTGCTCTGTTCAACAGCCCCCTTATCTGCAACTGCTGCTTGAACTTGCTTATCCTGACGATTCGCAGTAAATAAAGGCAAGTCTACAGCAATGCCAATAGAAAAGAAATCCGAGCGCTCATTTCCCATTGGATCTGCTTCTCGATAACCATAACTGGCATTGACTGCCCATTGAGGCTTATAGCTTTGCTGTGCTATCTGAACATTAGAATCCAATGCACTTAGCTCTTGATCAATACTTCTTATCTTAGGATGAGTATTAATAATTTGTATCAGGACATCTTGTTGACTGGGTGTCTCTAACAGCTCTAAGTATAATGGCTGAATCAATTCAGTTATTTCTCTATTTGAGTAGAGAGTTATATATGAATCACCTAGCCACTCACTCATACGAGCTAGTTGTAAATCACGTTGCTGACGCACTTTGGTCAATCGATCTTCCAATTGTGTCAGTTCAAGTTGTGCTCGAATTAAATCCTGCTGTTGAGTTTTTCTTGATGCAGTGGAGTAATTAGACTGAACAAAATCAACCAAATTTTCAAACAGCCCTCGATCTTCTTCTATCATTTGAATGATTAATTCATATCGATGTATATCAAGCCATAACTGCGATACTAATACAGCTACTGTTGCATGCCGATCTTGACGAGCTAATGGTTGTATTTGACTCATTTTTTCGAATCTTTCTTGCTGTAAAACAAGTGTTTGCCCTCGCGGAAATACTTGATTAACTCCTACTTTAAATTGCGTCATTGGCTCTTGAGCGAAATCAAAAGTATCTATAGGAACATTAGCTAAACTTACATTGACTATAGGATCAGGTAAGGTCCCAGATCTTACACTCATAGCTTCAAGGCTTTCTTGCTGTTTGAAACTACTGCTGATCCACGGATCTTGTTCTTGAGCTCTGGAAATGGCTTTATCAATGGTATATTGAGTAGCATAAAGCTGCATTGAAACAAATCCAGTGAAAAGTGATATTACTAATTGAATCACTGATTTATAAAATAACTGAACCATCCAAAACTACTCCTCTGCTTTAGAAAAGCTAGTGAATGTTTCAGTTTTGCTACCTTGCGAAAAAAGAATCGTTAATATAGATAGAGTAACATGCCTAAACACGTTCATAAAAACCTCCTAACACTCTCAAAACTGTTGGAATATTTGAGAAATAAATAAAATTTGATTAAGAATGAATTATTTCAACGTTGTTATGACCTTAAAATATTAGAGGGTATTTATTATCTGATTAAACTATCAGAAGGGCCATTAAACGTTGATAGCTTAACTGAGGATAGGAGGACGAAAGTGTGAATTAATAAATCTAGTAGGTTGAGCTTGTTGTCCAAATAAATCTGGATAGTACTGATACCAACCAAATAAAGCTTGACTTGAATCAACGATACTGCAGGTGGTTTGAATCTGTCGACAACCATTTTCATTTTGATCACAACAACACAAGCCTTCCTTAAGCCCATAATGATCGTGATTATGATTCATATGTAAGTTTCTATCAAGCGTATTGTGATGCATACCACCCTTCATTTCTTTTGTATTCTCTTGGGTGATTTCATCAGAGTGATGAGTCATCTCTGTCCAAGCACGAACATCCATTAGCTGGCTCACCAAGAAAAAAATTAGAAAAACTTTAAATATAAAGTTTTTTGATATAATCATCAACATAAAATAATAAAACACTAAGACAAGTGGACTCTAGCAGAGATAATTACACAAATCAATTTAGATTATGTAAATTCTATACGGAACGAGTGAGAAGCTGCATGATGGCATTTTAAAAGAAGGGCTAAATTGGACTTCTACATAGCTCCTGATATTCCTGTAAAAGCAAATAATCTACTTTCATTTTTATTAAACTTTGATTGACATATTTAACGCCAGCTTGATAACTCAGGGATAAATAATTCTGGGTTAATAGTAACTGAATTCAGAGAAATGCCAAGATGTAGATGGTTGCCGGTGGATCTTCCAGTAGTTCCAACCGTACCTATTGTATCTTCATTTGTAACTATATTCCCTACGTTTGCACTAATTTCATCCATGTGCGCATAAAGTGATAATAATCCATATCCATGGTCTACTATGACTGTATTTCCATTTAAAAATAGATTTTCACTTAAAACAACTACACCTCTACCTACTGACTTAATAGGTGTGCCTTGCGGATGTGCAATGTCAAATCCTTTATGAAATCTATATACTCCATCATTATTGTACATTCTCGAGTTTCCATACGGAGAAGTAACTATACCTTTTGGCACTGGAGTAGATAATTCCCATATAGGGTATTCATCAGGAGTCGTCCAATTTCTGAATGCTTTGCCAATTTCTCTTAAGTCCCTTCGGATGGTTTTTATTTCTTTTTGTGTATAGTTAGTAGACCTAGGTAAATCAAACTTTTGAATTGCATATTGTCCAGGTTCAATAGTAAAAGAAATTCTTTCTTTTACTTTAGAAGCAGGATTATTTATATTCGTTTTAAATACTTCAAGCTCAATTACTTTTGGCTTATCTATTGTCTCTATAGGTATAGCAACTAAAGCTACCCAGCAATTTTCTTTTGAAGAAGACTTTTTACAAAAATCATACCCTAGCTCTGAATTTGCATAATCAAAAACTGTAACTTTCTTATTGCTGAAAAGAACTTCTGGCTTATATATACTGGATACTGGAATTAAAGATAAGCCTCCCGGAACTCTACTTTCTATAGGTAGGTTAATAAGATTTTTATAAGTAGCTCTACTTTTCTGTGCTAAAGATATAGGAGAGGATGTTATAGTTAATATTACTAACGCAACTAGTAAAGCAAAAAATGAATTAATTATTTTATTAAATAAAATATAAAAGCAATTATCAAGCATAAGTTCAAAATTAAAGTAATGTCTAGCTATAATTTGTATAAGTATTTATATGTATCTTATCGGTCGTTTAATATATTGGATTTTTAATGCATAAGCTCAAGCAAACAATTATAAATACTAACAAAAATATTAAAATAAAACACATAGCTCATATTTTTTCTCATATAAAAATTACATTTTCTTAAGGAAAAAATAAATCTATGGCTTACATAGTTATGTTATTTAAGTATAATGCACTGACAAAAATCACGTTAGTTTTATTTTCTATAGTTTGTTTACAAGCATGATATATTCTATAAACGATATAACCCCAAAATTAAATGGTACTAATATATTCATAGCAGATAGCGCATCTGTCATAGGAGATGTTAGCATAGATCAACTGGTAAGCATTTGGTTTTCAGCAACACTTAGAGGTGATGAGGATAGCATTTCTATAGGTAAAGGCTCTAATGTGCAAGACAATGCCGTTATCCATATGGATAAAGGATTGCCTGTGATTATAGGAGAAAATGTAACTATAGGGCATAGTGCTATAGTTCATGGCGCTAAGATAGGCAATAATACCCTTATAGGAATGGGTGCTACTATATTAAATGGCTCTATTATAGGCAATAATTGTATACTAGGAGCTAACTCCCTACTCAAAGAAGGAAGCATAATTCCAGATAATTCTTTGGTTGTTGGTGCGCCTGCACAGGTAAAAAAAACTATAAATCAAGATATGATAGATAAAATTATACAAAATGCTATCTTGTACCAATCTAAAATTCCTATGTATCTAAATTCTCTTAAAAAGCATTAATTTCTATACTTAAAAGATTCACTATATCTGTCAAAATAGTGCACCTAAATTATGCTTCACTACTTGTTTTGAGCATAAAAATATTATAAAAAAAACAATTTACTTATGGATAAATGGGAGAAGTACTTAAGAGAGTCTGAGTTCTTACTTAGTGCAAAACATGCAAACCAATTTCCAAAAGATAGTATCATGGAAGTTGTTTTTGTAGGAAGGTCAAACTCAGGCAAATCAAGCACCATAAATGCTTTAACATCTAGAAAGAAATTAGCAAAGTTTAGCAAAACTCCAGGGCTGACTGAAAGCATAAATTTTTTTTCAGCCCCATTAAAAGGCTTCTATCTAGTAGATGTACCAGGCTATGGATTCAATAGAAGAAGTAAATCTACTTCTAAGCTATGGGATAAGCTTATGGAAAGCTATGTAAATAAAAATAAATATAAGTTATTTATCATACTCGTTAGTGATATCCGCCATGCATTGCAGCCATTTGATGAGGATATGATAGAGTGGGCTTTTTCCTACTCTCTGCCAATACATATTTTGTTAAATAAATCGGATAAACTATCAAAATCAGAAGCTAAATCTACGCTTTTAAAAGTAGAAAAAGCACTCTCTTCTAGTTCATTAATAAGCTATAGCAATATAGGCTCACAAGAAGAACTATCTATAAGTGAAAGTATAGAATTTATTGACTCGAAACCTATATGTTCGATTCAACTTTTTTCCGCTGAAAAGAAGATTGGGCTAATAGAGCTAAAGGGAATCATTGAAAATGCTTGGCATAATTTTCAAGATAAAAAAGCCCACTAAAGGGCTTTTATCTTATAATTTTTATAGTAGTTTTATACGTTATCGAGAGCTTTATTAATTATTCAACACTTTCTAGATAAGCTGAGATATTTTTTATATCATCTTGTGTTAAGGATGATACAAATGGAATCATAGTAGCAGAAAGTCCATTAGTACGTTTCCTGTCCTTAATATCATTGGTCTGAGCAATAAGATAAGATGCAAACTGACCATTTAATTTTGGATTTATAGGTATAGTACTCTTACCGTCAGGACCATGACACGAAAGACAAGAAGCATTGTATTTTGCTTTACCTGCAGCTATATCTTGACCCAAAACAGGCATAGATAGTAGCGCTCCAGCCGCAACTAAAATAGCTAATTTCTTCATAAAAACCTCCAAGGCGCAATAAAAAAATAGTTAATCTAATTAATTAATTTATAGCCGGTATTCTAGCATAAAAAATCATAAATAACATATACTCTACAACCGAATATATTTTATAAGTATATGTACTGTAAAAAAGAGGTAATGAAAAGTCGCTTTAAGACATATAGAGAAGTAACACTATATTTTAGATCTCTTAGATATTTTTATCTCCATATCTCTAATTGCAATCTTTGATAATTCACTCGAGGGTCTTATGGTGTAATCCACTTATTAATAGATTCTCGAAGTAGATTCTAAAATAACTAATTTTGGAATTTCTAGAGTTGATTAAGGAAATACTTATTATCTTGATACTAATTTAATCAATATATTCATATAATGACCTTAACAAGTGCCTGCTTAATTGCTGCTTAACTTTCTCTATAGAGATATCTTTATTTAAATCTATCATTCGTATCATCTCTAAGCCTTTATATCCACATGGATTAATCCATGAAAATGGCGTTAAGTCTATAGTTACATTTAAGCCTAGGCCATGATAAGAGCAGTTTTTTTTTATTCTTAAGCCTAAAGAAGCTATTTTTTTATAGTTTTTATCAGAGTTTATCTCTCCTGTATATACTCCAGGCATTCCTTTTCTGGTATGGGAAATTATATTATTTTCAAGAAGGAGCTTTATGGTAGAATTTTCCATAGAGTCTATCAGAGTGCGCACCCCAATATTAGCCCTTTTTAGGTTAATCATAAAATACACTATCAGTTGCCCAGGTCCATGATATGTGACTTGTCCACCTCTATCAGTTTGTATTATAGGAATGCTTATATCTTGATTTAAGATATGTTCTTTTTTAGCTGCAACTCCTAAGGTAAAAACTTTCTCGTGCTCTAAAAGCCATATCTCATCAGGAGTACAATAGTTTTGGGACTTATTTAGAACGCACTCTAGCATTTTTTCTGAATTTTCTTTATAGCTTTGAAGGGTCTTAAAGTCCTTTACTATTACATCGAAACTATCAGAGTTTTTAGAGCTTATTTTGAATCTTTGCTCTAAATATGATGAGTTAGCTTGCATTATTATCACTTCTATAGTTACATAATAGTTGATTCTGAGACAAGGCTTTTATATATTACCTTATCTCTAGATTACAAATATTATATCACCTTTCAACACTTCCTTGTATGTAAGGAACTTCTTAGCCCTGGCGATAGGAGCAAATAAGGCAGAGCGACGTAAACAAAATAAGCTCTAAAAAGCATCTAAATTTATTTTTTAAGCATATTTTATTAACTTTCTTTTATAGCTTGTTCAAAGTCACTTTTTACTTTTTCATCTATATGCTCAAATTTACTAACTATGATGCATGCTAAGAAAGAGAGTATAAACCCTGGTATGATTTCATATAAATCAAAAATACCACCGCTTATATTTCTCCATACTAGGACTGTAACCATACCTGTTACAAGAGCTGCTGTAGCGCCTTGTTTCCCTATTTTATTAGAATATAACGAAAGAATTATTAAGGGGCCAAAACTAGCACCTAATCCTGCCCATGCATAGCCTACTATATCAAGAATAGTCGAATTTGGGTCTAATGCTATCAAAAATGCAAATACAAAGACTACTAATACCGCTAATCTGCTTACCATAATTAACTCTTTTTCTGTGGCATCTTTTCTAAAAAGGCTTTTATAAAAGTCATTTGTTAGCACAGAAGAAGCTATAATAATCTGTGAATCTATTGTGCTCATAATAGCAGAGAGTATGGCGGCAAGAATAACACCTGATACCACTGGATGAAATATGATAGAACTAATGATAATGAAAATTCTTTCTCCATCATCTACAGCTATTCCTGTACTCTCAGTATAGGCATATCCTAAGAAGCCCACAGCTATAGCAGATACTAAAGTAATAAAACTCCATGAGATTGCTACTCTTCGAGCTATAGGAATTTCTTTAGGGTTCTTAATTGACATAAATCTACTTAGTATATGTGGTTGACCAAAATAACCCAACCCCCAAGCAAGTAGGGAAATTAAACCCATAAATGTCATACTATCTGTCCAAATAGAAAATTTAGATGGTTCTATAACCCCTGAAGAAGACGAAAGTATACTTGTATCATCTAATGAGAAATATATAAGAGGAACAGCTACTATTAGAGCGAGAAACATTAATATTCCTTGCAGAAAATCTGTCCAACTGACGGCATAATAACCACCTAAAAAAGTGTAAATGCACACCACAAGCGCACCTATAATAATTGCCAATGTGTAAGATGTATCAAAAACATATGAAAATAGTTTACCACCGCCAACTATTCCGGACGATATATATATCGAGAAGAAAACTAGCATTACTATAGATGCAGATAGTTTTAAAGAATTTCCTTTATCATTAAATCTTTTTTGAAAATATTCAGATAAAGTTAAAGAGTTTCCATAAAAGGTAGTAAATAACCTTAGCCTTCTAGCGACTATTAGCCAATTAGCATACATTCCAGCTAATAAACCAACTGCTATCCAAGATTCTGATAAACCAGACGCATAGACGGCTCCAGGCAATCCCAGTAATAGCCAACTACTCATATCAGAAGCTCCAGCGCTTAAAGCAGTAACGTAGGGGCCAAGGTTTCTTCCACCTAATATGTAATCTTGCATAGTATTCATTCTTTGTGAGAAATAAATACCAATGCCAAGCATTATCAGCAAATAAATGAACATGGTTATGATCATACAGACTCCTTATTATAATAAATTATAATTAAACATGAAATTAAATATATAATATATATAACTAGTATAGATTATTTATATATAAAATAAAACCAGTAACATAAATATTTTTAGAATATGTATTTTTCAATACAAGTACAGTTGAAAAACAAATAAAAACAAAGAAACTTTAAAATATTATATGTAGTAAGTTATGAGAAAAAATGTTAATCAAATAGAAGTAGTTAGTTTAGACAGTTTAGTATCAGTAACTGTCTGATGTAGATACTAAGAAGATATTTTATTTTTGGTATAAGTATTTTAAATTTTAACTATTATTGTGACTATAGTAAGGGACTTAGCAAATTATACACGCTATGCGAAAGCAATCCAAGACATAAAATTAAAGCACTGAAACCATTTGGTAACATGAGAGAACTTTGCTTTGGCTAAATTGGTTTCTATATCTTCAGGCGTATCAAGATGCATAACAGACTTTAGTGCTCGTTTTTTTTGTTCTATTTCATTTTTTGTGTATCCTTTGGATTGCTTATAGCTATCATATAAAAATTCTATGTGATTATCTTGCAAGAGTACTTTTTCGGAGATTATAAAAATACCATTTTTTTTCATTAAAGCACTTCTAATCGAACCAAGTAAATCTGCTCTTAAAGACTTGTTTACAAATTGCATAGTAAAGTTTGATATTACTATATCTGAGGCTTCAAAATTTACTTTAGATGCATCATTAAGTATTGGACGTATATTTGAAAAAGAAGGGTTAGCTTTTATATTTGCATTAAGTTCTTTGTACATAGGCTCAGAGCTGTCTACTGCATATATACAAGAATACGGAAACTCATAAGATAAGGCACAGCTAATTGATCCAGTAGAGGCCCCCAAATCATAAAAAGTAGATTTATATGTATCTATATGTTTTTTATTTTGCATATGATACTTTGATATCAAAATTATGTTATTGATAATCTTTCTATAACAAGGTATAGACCTATTGAGCATATCATCAAAAACCTCAACTGTTTTTTCATCAAAACAAAAATCACCGACATACTCTAGCTTATCTCTATACAATTTATCTATTTTTTGCATCTTTTTTAATTAAATAGTGATGTTATTGTCAATGGAAAAATTGAAGGGTCTATATAATGGAAGTTTGAAAAATGAGCAAAATTAAAAGAGGAAGAAATTATGATTTATAAGTTTATTCTACTTTCTAAACTATATACAAAATAAATATGAATCTAGACACCTTTAGATTTAAATAGCTTAACTAAATTATTATACAATAAATCACCATTATCATTCCAGCTAAATACTGGTTTTTAGATAATAAAGATGGGAATGATATTTATATATTCTTTGCTTCTAGACTATTATAATATTGAACAAATTAACTTCATTAAAATTATCTAAACTCATGTTTTTACAATTTTTTTTATAAATTCATATTCTGTAAAGTATTACTATAGATATAGAGTTATTTAGATTTTTAAATGAAAATGCTATTGTATTATTCAACCAAGCCACAATATAGTAGTTTAAATTTTCACTATACTCGTTCGCATTATAAATTAGCATTATAAAAAAATAAGTAAGTATTGTCGGTAATTATCAGTATTATCTAAGCTTAACTACAGAAAAAGTATATGGCTCATCAACAGTTGTATTAACCGATTGGTCAGTGAACCAAGCCAAGTCCGAATTAGCTATAATCAATTCATCACCATTTAATATAAGCCCTGTAGGCTGATCAAGCTCTCCATTTGCTCCATCTGTATCTCCATTTTTATGCATTAGAGTCAGGTTTCCTTCCAAGTCCATCATAAAAAGGCCATTTCCCATTATATCTAAAACATAAAAAACTCTATCTATAGGATCAAATACGATTCCATCTGTAGTAAATATTTCTTCTGATTGAGCAAATAATTCATTACTAACAGCTTTTCCATTTTCATCTAACACTACTTTATAAACCAGTCCATCTTCTGCTATCCCAACATAAAGATTACCTTCATCGTCAGCTGCAATACCATCAGCACCAAAAGTAAATCTACCGCTAGATTCATAAGAAGCAACGACATATGTACCTGGATTATCTACTTTAAAAGGCTCTACTGTTACTACTCCTTCACTCATTTGCTCAAGAGTGAAACTATAAAGCGCACTTCTAAAAGGATCTCCTGTATTTGGAGCTACATTTGCATCTGTAACAAATAATGTATCTTCATACCACTCTAGGCCATCTGGGGCAACTAAACCTTCTACTACAACATCTAAGTCAATGGCATTCCAATCATCGTCTATATTTATTCTTAGAATTCTACCTTTATTTTCAGGAGAAGAAAAAGCCTGAATATCTGCAACGTATAAATTACCATCAGACCCCAATATAGCGTCTATAGGATAAACTATGCCAGTATCTGGATGTAAATCTTCTTCTGAGAAATCATACCATGAGAAAAAGTTTCCATCTTTATATCCAGAAATAAAAGCTGGTAGAGGCTCTATGCCTTGTTGAGCAAAATAAATATTATTTATATTTGGAACTACGAAAATTAGAGTTCCGTCATCAGTTACGATACCGCCATTAGTAGAGTTATATTTATCTGCTGGCAATTCCAAATATAATTCAGGCGTATAATCTTTATCACGAACCCCATTTGAAGCACATGATATTAAGGCCACTAGCAACAATACTACGCTAAAAGCTTTTGTAAAATTATTAGTAAGTATATTCATAATAAAATCCAAAATAGTTAATGAAACAAAAGATATTAATAAATATATTATATATTTGCAAGGTTATAAAGCTAAAAAATATTTCTTAATTATAGAAACATATAACTTTTACAATTTTATTTATATATCTAAATATTTTCTTAATATTTTATTAACCTGTGATGGATTCGCCTTACCTTGAGTAGCCTTCATAACTTGACCTACAAAGAAACCAAATATACGTGGTTTTTTATTTTCTTCTGCTGTTTTATAATCCTCCAGCTGCTTAGAGTTATTTTTTATAACATCTACAACTATATTTTCAACTTCAGCTGAATCACTCATCTGCTTTAAGCCTTTTTCTTCTATAATTTCATCAACATTTTTAGTAGTATCTTCGCTTAAAATAGAGAATATAGTTTTAGCAATTTTTCCTGAAATAGTCCCTTCAGTTATCCTCAAAACCAAAGCACCAATATGCTCAGGGACAATGGCAGATGTTTCTATACTACTATTATTTTTATTCAACCAACCAAGTAATTCAACTGCAACCCAAGAGAAAGCAAGCTTTGTATCTCTACCTATTTCAACTACTTTCTCGAAATATTCAGCTAAATTTCTATCTTGAGCTATTTGGTATGAATCTTGTTTAGAAAGTCCCATTTTCTCAAACTTAACTAGTTTTTGCTCTGGTAGCTCTGGCATTGTATCTCTAATCTGCTCGATTTGCTCTTTGTGTATAATAAACGGAGGTAAGTCCGGGTCGGGAAAATATCTATAATCTATAGCGTCTTCTTTACTTCTCATAGGTCTGGTTTCATTTTTCACAGAATCATATAATCTGGTCTCTTGTTCAACAGATCCACCACTTTCCAATATAGATATTTGTCTTTCTACCTCAAAATTTATAGCCTTCTCAACAAACTTAAATGAGTTTACATTTTTTACTTCAGTTCTTATGCCAAATTCTTTTGAACCCATAGGCCGAATAGATACATTTGCGTCACAACGCATTGAACCTTCAGCCATATTCCCATCTGAAATAGACAGATACCTTATAAGGGTATTTATAGACTGAAGATAAGCGACCGCCTCATTAGCACTTCTTAAGTCAGGTTCGGATACTACCTCCAAAAGAGCTGTTCCTGCTCTATTTAAATCAATCGCAGAAGCATCAAAATACCTGTCATGTATAGACTTCCCTGCATCTTCTTCTAAGTGCGCTCTTGTAATACCTATTTTTTTTTTTACATCATTTACCAATATATCAATATATCCACCATATACTATTGGTTTATCGAGCTGACTTATTTGATAGGACTTTGGCAAATCGGGATAAAAATAGTTTTTTCTAGCAAATTGTGTAACAAGTGCAATATTTGAATGAGTTGCAAGCCCAAAAGCTATCGCCATTCTAAGCGCTTCTTTATTGAGCGTAGGTAGAACTCCAGGTAAACCTAAGTCTATAATACACGCCTGAGTATTAGGTTCAGCGCCAAAATCAGTACTAGCAGAAGAAAATATTTTAGATTTAGTTGAAAGCTGTACATGGACTTCTAAACCAATCACTGTCTCCCATTTTGTTTGGACTATTTCACTATTCATAATGTATCTTTCTTTATTTTATTTTTTATTTAAGTATTCTTATCGAACACTAAAAGGAATTATTTTATGAAAATCAGTTTTTTGTTGAAATTGATGAGTTATATTTAGTAACAAGCCTTCGGAAAAAGCAGGCCCTATAATTTGCATACCAACCGGTAAATTATTTACCAACCCCACAGGCATAGAAAGAGCAGGTAATCCTGCTAAGTTTACCGATATAGTGTAGATGTCTTGTAAATACATTTGTACAGGGTCTTTATCTTGCTTTTCTCCTATAGGGAATGCCACTCCTGGAGTGGTTGGCCCTAATAAAATATCTACTTCTTTGAATAATTCCTTAAATTCATTACAAACCATAGTGCGAACTCTCAAGGCAGGCTGATAGTATTTTTCATAATATCCTTGTGTTAGAAGAAGTGTACCTATCATTATCCGCCTTTTTACTTCTTTACCAAAACCTTCGTATCTAGTTTTTTCATAAAGCTCTTCTAATGAACTTACTTCTGTAGCTCTATGTCCATATTTTATCCCGTCATATCTACCTAAGTTTGATGATGCTTCGGCTGGAGCTAATACATAATATACAGGAATAGCTAATTTTAGGTTAGGTAGGCTGACTTCTTTTACTTGTGCTCCTAGTCGCTGAAGTTCGCTTATTCCATTTTGAATCAAAGTTTCAATTTCAGGCTCAAGCCCATCAGCAAAAAACTCTTTTGGTAAGCCTATTTTTTTTCCCTTTATGGAGTTTTCTATTATAGACAAATAATCATCAACCTCAATTCTAGAGCTTGTAGAGTCTTTCGTATCATGACCCGATATTGACGCAAGCGAAATAGCTAAATCCTCAGCGCTTCTCCCTAAAACTCCTGCTTGGTCTAAGCTAGAGGCAAAAGCAATCATTCCATACCTAGAAATTCTACCATAGGTTGCCCTAATTCCTGTCGCACCACATAAAGCTGCAGGCTGCCTTATCGAGCCTCCTGTATCTGTTCCAGTGGTGACTACAGCCAAGTCAGACATCACTGCAGCAGCAGCTCCTCCAGAAGACCCCCCTGGTACACACTTTATATCCCATGGATTGCTAGTTGGACCATAGTAACTGTATTCTGTAGACGAGCCCATTGCAAATTCATCCATATTCAACTTTCCCAGCATAACAGCATTCACATTATTTAGTTTCTCAACAACTGTTGCATCATAGGGTGATATAAAGTTTGATAGCATCTTTGAGCCACAAGTTGTTAAAACTCCTTTAGTACAAAATAAATCCTTATGAGCTATAGGTATGCCTGTCATTAGATTGCTATCACCAGCATCAATTACTTTTTGCGCTTTTTGTGCCTGCTCAAGCGCAATATCTTCTGTGACAGTTATATATGATTTAATAAGTTTATCTTTTTCTTTAATTCGCTTTAGATACTCCTTCGTTAGCTCAACGGCTCCTATTGTTCTACTACGCAATGATTTTGCTAAACTCTTAATACTCGGAAATGATTCTACCATTTTTAATATCCTTTTTAATATATCTTTTTTATCAGACTACTTTTATCGCGTTTTTTATTATATATCACCTGTGAAATCATTATCTTCTAGGAAATAATACAATTAAATTATTCAATAATCTTTGGAACCAAGTAAAAACCATCTTCGGTAGTACCTTGCGAGAGTCTTTGCAATTCATCTACATTTCCGTACTGCTCTACTTTATCTTCACGCATTATTGGTTCTTCATCCAAAGGGTGAAACATGGGTTCTATACCATCTACATTTACATCACTTAGTTTGTTTAAAGAGTTCAATATAGCATTAATATTTTTCTGATAGTATTCCATTTCATTATCAGGAATACCAAGCTTTGATAACTTAGATATTTTTTTAGCTTCTTCTATAGATATTCTCATAAAACTATTTTTGTCAAAAAAACAAAATTAAATATAGATAAATTTTTTCTAATAATAACACATATTATAAATATGTCTTATAAGCTTTAAGTATTTGTTATATTAATTCAGCAACCGTATTTACAATCAGCACTTTCACTAAATAATAATATTTTTATAATAATCTCTCCTGACTCTTTAAATGGACTAGTCGCTAGTGATAATATTTTACCATCATTTGGAGAGGCATACCTTTCTTGCTCTTTACCAAATACATCATAGCTTACTCCAATAAGATCACCTTTTTTTATATCATCATTAAGTGATAAATTAAATTCTACAAAACCGCTTTTAGTGGCTCTTATATTATGAAACTTATTTCCAATATAAGTATCTACATTAGGTTGTTTGATAGACCCTGATAATATATTCTTTGATATTAAAATATTTTTTATGCCTGCTACAGCTCTATTTATTAGGTCTTTTTGAAATACATTAGGCGATCCAACCTCTAAAGTTATAGCCGGTATATTTTGTTCTATATATGTTGTCTCAAGAGAACCCAAGATGCCTTTGTCTATTTTTAGCTGATCTGCTCCTATAAGCTGACTCATTTCTCTTGCTGTATTATTTCTAAAATCAGCGTATATAAATAAAGGAAACGTCATTCCTGTAGTTTGTGTATGTATATCTATTGCATAGTCTGTGTTGTCTTTTATAACGTTCTCCCAGATTGAGTTCAGATATATAAAAGCGATATTTCCTGTTTTTTTACCGGGTAAAAGTCTATTTAAGTCATATCCCTGGCCGATACCTTCTTGGTTAGAAAAATATCTTGATTTCTTTTCTAGCCCGTCTGGGTTTAGTAAGGGTAGAAATATTATATTGCCATTTAAATGATTTATATCAATATCTTCCATTAAGCTATGGATTACCTCTATTCCGTTTAATTCATCGCCATGTATTAATGAGCTTAGGGTAAATGTCTTTCCTTCATTACCTTTGAAAACTATAACAGGAATATAAATATACTCTAAAGTGTTGAGTGACGCAGCTGTTTTGAGATAAAAATCATGTCTGCCCTTCTTCAAATCATTTACGTCTAGCTTTTCTATTACTTCTAGAGCATTTAGTTTATCTCCTGTATAAATTGTTTTAGCATCTATAGCATTTATAAAAATATTAGATATAAACAATATGGATACAAAAAATAGATTTTTTTTCATCATTTTTTGCATAATTTTTAATCTCCTTTTTGTCTACTTCTAGATATTATTTATATTTTGCAGTTACACAATATTTTTGGCAAACTCTATATTTTATAAACATTTGACTTTTGTTTGGACTTGGATATTATTTCGCCAGATAATTGGCCGCAAGCTGCTTTTATCTTTGAGCCTCTTGTTTTTCTAGTAGTTACAATATAGCCTTTATTTATTAACACAGAAGAAAAGTCATAAATTTTCTTATCTGAAGAACGTTTATAATCAGCAAATGGACTAGGGTTATATGGTATAAGATTTATCTTACATGGAATATTAGCAAGTATTCTTGCTAAATCTTTTGCTTGAGATATGCTATCGTTTATGCCATCTAACATAGTATATTCGAATGTTATTTGTCTATCTTTTTGTGATAGAGATTTTAAGTACTTTTTACATACACTCAGTAAATCAGATATAGGATATTTCTTATTTATAGGGACTAATTCATTACGAAGCTCATCATCACTAGAATGAAGAGATACTGCTAGAGCAACTTCTGTGCGACCACACATTCTATCTATCATAGGCACAACTCCAGAAGTGCTAATAGTGACTTTTCTTCTCGATAATCCATAAGCTTCATCATCTAAAAAAAGATCGCATGCACTCATTACTGGCTCGAAATTTAATAGTGGTTCACCCATACCCATAAACACTACATTAGATATGTTATTTTTGTCTATGCCACTGTGATGTTTTATTTTATGCGAATCTATAGAATATACCCCAAGCCAAAGCTGACCTATTATTTCATCACTAGTTAAATTTGAATTAAATCCTTGTTTACCTGTTGCACAAAATGGGCAACCAACTGCACAGCCTGCTTGAGTAGAAATACACAATGTTTGTCTGATAGAAGCTTGTCTTGTAGAACTCTTTTGTTCATCTATATCATTATCTGAGCTCTTTGATGATTCTTGTGGGATTAAAACCATTTCAACTTTATTATTTTGACTTGTGCTGATCAAATATTTTTGCGGCGCATTTATTTGACTATCATGGTTTATTTCTTCAGATATAAGAGGTGGTTTTATTATGGCTATTTCATTAAGCTCTTCCCTCATAGAATAAGGCAAGTCTGTCATAGAAAGAAAATCTAATACACCCTTTTGATGAATCCATTTTATAAGCTGCTTTGATCTAAATTTAGGTATATTCTGCCTGGCAAGCCAACTGATAAGCTCAGCTCTAGAATAACCTAATAAATTAACTTTTGTCTCTTGAGATTTGTTCATCTTTATTTATTTCTTAAACCCATAGATTGATTATATTGAGTCTCTAAATCCTCCATTACTTTCTCTAGATACTTAACCTTCTCTTCTACATCATCATCTTTGGATATATATATAGGCTCTGAAAACATCATAGTTAACTTAGAAAAAGGCCTAGGAATCAACATTTTATCCCATGTATTTAATCTAAAGCCACTATAAAAACATCTCATACAAAATACTGGCTTCCCTGTTTTCTGTGCTATCATTACCAATCCTGGTTTTAATTTGCGCCTAGGCCCACGAGAGCCGTCAACTGCATTTAAAAAAACCTCTCCTTTTTTTAATGTACGAATTATTTTCAATAAAGAGCGTACTGGGCTTTTGCCAGTAGAGCCTCTATGTATTCTATTTCCAAGTCTAGTAGCATAAAGAGCTAAAATACTTGAAACTTTGTTAGAGCTGATAAGTGATACTATACGCACATCTCTAAAATATGAGCACACACCTAAAACTTCCTCGTGCCATAAAGCCACTACACCATCATCATACATAGATGATTTAGGCGGATTAGTTCTTCTCAGAGAGAATAAAAGATACTTTAATATACTAGCTCCTAATCTTGTCGCAAAAGGTAATTTTTTTTCATCTTCTTTTTGCTCTTGTATTTTTTGAGTATCCATATATTTTTTTATTTACCAATTTATTTACCAACTAAAAAATAGAAAAACTTCACTATTTATATGAAAGCTATAAAAACTTTAGGGTCTGTAAGCTTTAATAATAAAATAAAAGAAAATATTATAAAGTACTTATCTACAATGAGAATGAATATTTTAATGCATGGAGACGCGATTTATCGCGTCTCATAAACGTCTCTATGTATGGACCTAAGCATATTTTTATTACTTAAAGGATAAGCTTACCTTTGATAATCATATTATGTGCAAGAGAAGCTAATTTTATTTTCATTTCATTAGTTATTGCTGTAGATGGCTTTGAGTATCCTAAAAAACGTCTCAGTATTTCCACTGAAGTAAATCCAGCAAGAGATTCTTCATTGATAGTTAATGAGCTTTGGTATGCCTTGAGAACTTGATTTATATTTGCATTAGCCTTTGGAGTAAGCGCTAGATGGGCAATTAGCACACCTAAGTCCCATTCTTTAGGCCCAAAAAATGCAAACTCAGCATCGATTACTTTAATCGAATCACCTAATTTTAAGATAGAACCAAGATGAAAATCGCCATGTAATAAAGAAGTCTCATCATTTAGATATTTCTCCTCAAGCAACCTTATCTTTTGCTGAAAAGAGTTATCTGCTAGAATAACTCTGGTTGCATCAAACATCTCTTTATTTTCCTTTTCAATCATATCATCTAGAAAATGGTTAAAAGGAAATCTGAATAGATAGTCTTTATGAAAATCTACCATTAATCTATTAGGCAGGGGCTTTATTTTAGAAATACTATGCATAGTGACTAGAAAGTCAGCTATCTCACTAATCTGATTTTCCGTCAATTCTCCATCTTGATATAGATAGGATAAATCTTGTGCTTGACCTAAGTCTTCCATTATGATTATATTGAGCTTTTCATCAAAAAATATCAATTTAGGCAGGTAGTTTTTAACTTCGTATTCATAAAACGTAGCTTCTATGTGTATTCTCTCAGCCGGCGCATTTAGTGATTTAAACTGTGCTATATAATAGTATGACTGTTTTACAATAATGCTCTTACTTATATTATCTTGATTTTTATAATAAACACGAAGGGTTGAATTCATGTTACCTTCTCCTGCATTTTCCACTGCTTCGACATGAATCGATAGTTTATCTTTTAAGTAATCTTTGAGAAATTGTGTATCATTAATATCGGTCACGATTGAACTCCACTTAACTAATAAGATAAGCAATTATAACAATAATAAATGATAGATATTTTTAATAGCTTCTATATTGCTAATTTATCTAGTAGTTGGTACTCAAACCATCTAAATCTCTCCATAGATACCATGATGCAACGCTCTTATAAGGGCTCCAAGTATCGCTTAAGGATTTTACTTTATCTATATCATTTACTATAGAATAGTTATTTTCTATCGACCTGATTATACCTAAGTCTTTTATAGGGAATATATCGGGCTCCAATAGATAAAACATAGCAAACATATTATATGTCCACTCACCTACTCCTTTTATATTTAGTAGCTCTGCTTTTATAGCTTTTGCCTCACTTTTTAGGAAATAGTCATCCTCTTTGTCTTGAATGTAATGACATATGTTTTTTATATATGTTAGTTTTGATTTGGATATGCCACAGGATAATAGCTCAATATCTTCTTGTTTTGTAACATTTTCGAATGTTATAGTTTCGCATAGCTTATTTATACGAGCCCATATGGCATCAGCGGCTTTAGTTGATACTTGCTGGCCTACTATAGCTCTAAGTAAAACTTCTATAGCACTACTTTTTCTGGAGAGTTTTTCATCTGAGCCATATTTTTGAATTAAGCTTTTCATAATTTTATCTTTTTTAGATAAGTATTTTGTGGCATTTGACCAATAAGCAAGGCATTTCATGATTTATAGTTTATAAGGATTATTTAATAAATTTTAATTTCTCGAACAACTGCTTTATATTTATCCATTTCGAAAGTTTCTATTTTATTGAGCTGTTCTATAGAGCCATTTGATTCTACCCATTTTCTTATAGCATTTGTGCCATTTATAGCATCTATAGGTAAAATATTATCTATATATTCATAATGTCTTGTACTCCAAAAACTCCCTTCATAAAGCTGATAAAACTCCTTACATAAGATTTGTAAAAGCTTCCAAGGCCGAAATGTTTTATAATCAGTTGGGTGTATTTGAATCCCCCCACAGGTGATATTTGCGTACTTTTGAAAAGTAGGAACGAAATACACAGCCCGCAAAATAAATCCTTCCATACCATACTTAGTATTATTGAGCTTATTGAAATAGTCAACGAACTCATATGCATTTAATTTTGGAAACCCTATTATTTCCAGTGCTCTGGTAGTACCTCGCCCTTCTGATATATTAGTTCCTTCAAATAAAACAGAGCCAGGATATACAAGAGCTCCTTCAAAATTACTTAAATTCGGCGATGGCATTATCCATGGTAAATCTGTATCCATGAGCATGTCTACCCGATTCCACCCTATACACTTGATGACATCATAGTCTATATCCAAAGATTCTGTGTATTTGACAAAATAACCTATTTCTCCCAAGGTCATAGCGTGCCTTTGAGGGATAGGGAGAACACCTACAAAAGAGCTATATTCTAAGTCCAAAATATTACCTTCAATTACCTCTCCTCCTATTGGGTTTGGTCTATCCAATACGACTACTTTAATCCTTGTTGAAGCAATTTTTCTAAGCAATAAAACTAGAGTAGACGCATATGTATAAACTCTTGTACCCACATCCAATAAATCAACTAATATGGTATCTATGCCAGATAACATATCATCTGTGGGAATTCTTGTCTGTGAATATAGACTGTAAACTGGCACTTTAAAATAGTTATGATATGTGCTTTTAGTTTCGATCATATTATCTTGTACATCTGAATTAAACCCATGCTGAGGGCCAAATATTGCAGTTAATCTATCTTTAAATATTCTCTTTATAATAGACACACTAGGCTCATATGATTTATTTGTAACACAAGCACTTGTTAAAATAGCTATCTTACCTTTTATCTTGTCTTGTAAAGAAATGTCTTCCTCTAGTATATCCAGCCCTGTAAATAGAGTTTTCTTATTAAAATTAGACATATTTATCTTCTAGCATACTGATGTGGGCATTACTTTAAAAATAGATTATTTTAAAAACTTATAAAGCTGCTTTTGCTGAGCCTTCATATAACCAAAGGAACAAATAGCATCCTCTACACCGTCTATATCAGCATCATAAGGATTTCTAAGACATATTAGTAATAAAGAGTTTGCCTGTAATGCTATATTAGATATACTCTCTCTCATAATCTTATTTAGGTGCGCATTTTCACTAAAAAATATTATATCTTTATTTTTAGCCTGTAAAATAATAAGATTAAGTCTATTATCGGATGAGCTGTCATTGATATTTTCAAAATCTACTAAATTTACCTTTAGTTTATAGTCATCAGCTATCATTTTAGCTATAAGAGGAATTCGATCTGTTTCATTATCTATCGCTGTTTTCCTTGATAAAGCCATGCTTAAAACCATATTTATATTTTTAAGAGGTAAAAGAGAATTTTGATTTTTTATAATACAAATGCTCCTATATAAAATAGAATTCATTTCTACTTTATTTTGTGATAAATCTATATTTCTATTTACCGATAAGCTATACCTATCCCTTAGCTCAAAAAGCTTATTTATTTTTTTACTAGAATCACGTACTTTGGTTATAAAAACTTCATTTGTGTACATATCTCTATCATTTATCTTTTTTATCTTTTCTTTTAGGCTATGAAAAGCTTTTAACTGCTCTGACTTATCATGGCAAATAGATATCATATCCATACCAGCATAGAAACTTTGGTAGGATGCATCCGGTATGCTAAGGCTATTTGTAATTGCCCTCATAGTAATATCATCTGATATTAAAACTCCATTGTAACCAATCTTTTCTCTTATAAAAGAAGTTAAAACCTCATAACTAACAGTAATAGATTCTACTTTATTTTGAAGTGCAGGAACATACATATGAGTTGGCATTAAAGTAGGTGCTTCAAGATTCATATAAGGATAAAGCTCTTCATTGTGTAAATCTGAAGAAGATACATTAAGTATAGGCATATCTAAATGTGCATCTTTATCAACACGACCTAAGCCAGGGAAATGTTTCACACAGCTTATAATTCCATTATCTTTCATTGCTTTTAGAAAAACCGAAGCAAAAGAAGTCACGATAAACTTATCTTCACTGAAGCTTCTAATGCCTATACCTGGGTTTTGATGATTACTATTTATATCTACCACAGGAGCCAGATTCCAGTCTATTCCTGCTAATTTCATTTCTCTTGCTAATATCGATGATGCATGATATAGCTCTTGATTAATTTGACTTTGAAAATATTTATCACCTATTAGCTTATTTGAATTATTATCGTTACGAGAACTAAGAGAACGATTGCTAATTCCATGATCATAGCCCATCCAGCTAAACGCCATAGCACTAGGAGCAATATTAAAGCCTCTCTCTAATCTCGATACCAAGCCTCCTTCTTGGTCTATCGCAATTAATGGCTTATAGCCTAGAAATGTACTTATCTGATTTATAAGGTTTTGCGTTTGCTCTAAGTCATATATATTCCTTTGAAAAAAAATTATAGATGCAGGCTTTATCGTTTCTAAAGCTTCCTTATCATCATCTATAAGCTCGGTAAGGCTATAAATACCAAGCATAAAGAATTTACCTATATTATCTATATTGTTACTATTCATAGGGTATTAAAACAATGTTCTTGGACAGTCGATGGTATTTTTCTCGTAAGCTATTGAATAATAACGTTTTATAATATTGAGCTCAATCTTTGTCACTTAGAGTGCCTCATTCGTATAAATCCCTACATAGCAACCAATGTCTAATAAATTTTCAGTATTTATCCAATTCTTTTTGATACTTCTGTAATAAATTCTAATAAAATCTTTGCATCTATTGTTGAGATTTACCCTGTGTCAAAGTTTGAAAACCTTTCCACACCTTTATCAAATTAAAATAATTGCTTAGTGTTTTTTACTTCTGATTTATTCGTGGTTTATTAAAATAACTTTTATTATTATATGATATTTTTGTTAGAATCAATTAAACTCAATTATCTAAAATTTTTGCATCAATAAAATTAACTATAAAAGCGAATAAAAATATTAAGACTATGGAAATAAAAGAGCAGCTGATAGCATCAGGAAAGAAATTAAGCGAGCTAAATATATCTTTTACAGAATTACGGGGGTTACTTTGACTACGAAAAACAAAATAAAAACTTAAAAGAACTCAGAGAACAGTGTAATGATGAAAACACTTGGAAAGATCAAGAAAAACTAAAGCAACTAAATCAAAGAGTAGTCACTATAGAAAAAATCCTACAACCAATAGATGAAATAAAAGAAAAGATAGCAGATAGCGAAGTAATTCTTGAAATGTTACAAGAGCAACATGACGCTAGTTTATTCACAGAACTACAGGATAATATAACTCTACTGGACGATATGCTTAGCAAGCTAGAGTTCCAGAGAATGTTTAATAATCCAATGGATCCAAATCCTGCATTTTTGGAAATCCAGTCAGGCTCTGGCGGAACTGAAGCACAGGACTGGGCAGAAATGCTCATGCGCATGTATTTAAGATGGGGATTGCAAAACAATATGGAAACTGAAGTACTAGAAGTATCCAAAGGTGATGTAGCTGGTATAAAAGGAGCTACTATTCGTTTTAGTGGCGACCATGCATACGGATGGCTCAGAGGTGAAAATGGCATACATCGTTTAGTGAGAAAATCTCCTTTTGACTCAGGAAATAGAAGGCATACTTCGTTTGCATCTGTTTTTATTTCTCCAGAGATAGACGATAGTGTAGAAATAGATATAAATCCAGATGACTTAAAAATCGATACATTTAGAGCTTCAGGGGCTGGTGGACAACATGTCAATAAAACAGAGTCAGCTATACGCATTACACATAAAGTATCAGGTATTGTAGTTGAATGTCAGGAAGGAAGATCACAGCACCAAAATAAGGCTAAAGCTATGACTCTGTTGCGCTCAAAACTATATGAATTAGAGATACAAAAGAGGAATGCACAAAAACAAGAACTAGAAGATAGCAAAAGCGATATAAGCTGGGGAAATCAAATTAGGTCATATGTGTTGGATCAGTCCAGAATAAAAGACTTAAGAACCAATTTTGAGAACTCAAACTGCACAGCCGTCTTAAATGGAGAAATAAATGGTTTTTTAGAAGCAAACTTAAAATACTTTTCATCTAAATAAGACTCAAGATAATTTATTGACCATATGTACACGTAGAGATGCAATGAAAACTCGCTCTCAAAATGACAGGTTTCCAGAACTGAGCATATAATAGACTACAATTAACACGAAAATTGCATCCCTAATTGACATGCTTACTATTCTTATAGTATCAAAAATAAAACAAGATTGTTGAAAAGTATAGTTTTATACAAAGTCGTATTTTTACAACAGTCTCATACTATTTTGTTTTCTTCCTTAGTATTAATATACTCTCACAAAAATGCTATTTATTCAAAATACTCTGAATGTATCTCCAATGCCATTTTATACAGGTTGCTTTTTTGTGCATTAGACAGATACTTGCTTGCTACTTTTACACTATCTTTTACGCTATTGTCCCTTTTAAGTAATGCTCTTAATAATTCATACGCGTTTTCTTTATGATCGAAGTCATCTATATCCTTAACTGGAAGGACTAAAACATATTCACCTAAAAAATTGCTTTCTTTTTCTTTAATATACTCTGATACCTTAACCCACCTTATCTCTTCATAAATTTTTGTCAGTTCTCTGGCTATACCTATATTAAAATCTTCGCCAAAAATATCTACTATACTATTTAATGTTTTTTCCATTCTATGAGGAGCCTCATATATAACATGAGTTCCAACAAAATCACTCATTGATGTCAATAAAAACTCTCGTTTTTGTTGCTTGGTTGGTAAAAAGCCATGAAATATAAAAGAAGAACTTGTACCAAGAGCACTTATAGCACAAGTCAGAGCTGATGCCCCAGGTATAGGGATTACTTTTATGTCATTTTTATGTGCTAAATCTATTAGAATCTGACCAGGATCCGATATAAGAGGAGTACCTGCATCCGACACTAGAGCGATAGAATATCCTTCTTTTATTTTTTGTATTATATTATTTGACGCGTTAAGTTCATTATGGGAATGAAGAGAAATTAATGGCTTTTGTATATTTAGCTTTTTAAGTAGCTTCCCACTATGCCTTGTATCTTCACATACTATATAGGCAACTTGCTTCAATGTATCTACTGCCCTATAAGTAATATCTTGCATATTGCCGATAGGAGTAGCTACTATATATAGACTAGATTTATTTCTAATAGTATCCATATTATATATTTTATTAATTTGTTAAAATATTGTAAGCTATATTTAATAGATAATTATTTCATATACAGGGCTTTTACATGAAGTTTTTTATACTTTTATTCATAACAGTTTTTATTATTTCTTGTTCGACTCAGCAGATAAATACTGGAGTTACTAGGGTCGACGATACAACACAAGAAACACCTGTAGATGTTGAAATCGAACCATCAATAGAAGAAATAGATAAAACACCAAACGAGCCTTCATATACGTCAATAGAGTCAACAGAAATAGACACCACAGAGGAGGAGCTAAGCGAAGAAGACCATAAAACCGAATTTATCAAAAGAGTCGGTAATGATAATCTAATTTTCAATAATCCAGACTATCAAAATAGCACAAACTCTTCCATACAAATATACACCACTATAGACCACCTAGCAGTAATGCTTCCTTTCTCACAAAGAGGAGCAATTAGAAATGCTTCCCTAGCAATTAAAAACGGTATAATATTTAAGTATTATACGCAAAATATAGAAAGAAATAAATCTTCAATAAAAAAAATAACCTTCCATGACAGCGCAAAAGGTGTAATATCTGCTTATGAAGAGGCGGTAGATGCAGGTGCTGACCTAATCATAGGCCCACTCTTAAAAACAGAGTTACAAGAATTAACTGATAATAAAGAGCTTGATATCCCTGTACTAGCAGCAAATAATATAGACAATTTATTAACTACCAGAGAAGATACAATTAATAATTTTTATCAGTTTTCTTTAAGCCCAGAACAAGAAGCCATAGCTATAGCAGAAGCTATGTACTTAGGTGGGTACTTAAATACGCTTATTATAAGTCTAAATAACGATTGGGGGCAGAGAACTACTAACGCATTTATAGAGCACTACTTATCTCTCGGTGCTCAAGTAGTTGATATAGAAGAAATACCTCCAAATATAGATAATAAGGAACTTCGTGCTACTATTTCAAGGCTAGTTAAAGTGGAGGAAAGACAAGTACAAGCTCATAAACAAAATCAAAATAATGAAAGAAGAGAAAGACAATTTGCTATTGAAAATGATCTAATATACCCACTACCAGACGAACAATTAACAGAGCAAGAGCTAATAGAAAAGGAGCTATTGATAGACTATATATCCAGACGACAGGACGTAGACTCTATTCTATTTATAGTTGATTCGATCAACGCAAGAAAAATCAGACCTTTTTTATCTTACTATCTAGCTAATGACTTAACAATTTACGGCATTTCGCAATTATATACAGGTGAAAATAACCCTATAAGAGATAAAGACTTAAATAATATAATCTTTGTAGATGCCCCATGGGTCGCCACTACGAATACTCCAGAACATAAGCTAGTTGAGTCTTTATGGAATGATAGTCGAACATATAAAAGGCTTTATGCTATGGGGATGGACTTATTAGCACTAATTCCTATCATCTATTCAGAACCTATATCTAGGGTATTTTATAGTGGGACAACTGGCA
This sequence comes from Gammaproteobacteria bacterium Psp_hYS2021, assembly GCA_963455285.1. GTDB lineage: Bacteria > Pseudomonadota > Gammaproteobacteria. Next base: position 246,614 of record OY734021.1, on the reverse strand, counting down.
CTTTATCAGTTGAAAAAGATATGCCTGTAGTCTGGAGAGAACCATTAACCTTACAATTTATTAGAGGCGTCCCCCAAAGATTAAACTCTATAGCAAGAAAACCTATTACAAATAATTAAATTTGTTTATTGACTCATTTATAACAGGCGTACGTTTATAGCCTTCCTACACTCATGTTATCCTAGAATCTTAGAGCTGTACAGGCTACTCTCTAAGCTGTAGTTGAAATAAATAGCATTTTTATTAAAGATTATTCAAGAATCCTTTATACTTAGCTCATTTCTTATTTCTTTTGCTCTATAGATTGCAGCTTCAACAACATCTAGCATAATTTTATCTATATTATTTTCATTGATTACTTTCAGTGCTTCTTGTGTACTGCCTTTCTTTGATGTTACTTTTTCTCTAAGAGTTTGAATAGAGTCTTCACTTGATTTTAAAAATACACCACTGCCATATATAGTTTGAATTACTAATTTTGAAGCCTGCTCATCAGTTAAACCATTTTCTATAGCAGCTTTAACTAAAGACTCTGCAAAGCGAAAAATATAAGCTGGGCCGCTGCCTGATATAGAAGCTACAACATCAATTTTATCTTCATCATCTAACCACAATACCTCACCTACAGAACTCATAATCATATCTATCCATTCTCTTTGTATAGAATTCACTTCATCTGTTGCAAAAATTCCGCTCATTCCTTTTGATATCATCGAAGGAGTATTTGGCATAACCCTAACAATTTTTGAATATCCACCAAGCCATTCTTTTATCTCCTCAATCGCCAGACCTACAGCTAAGGATACTACTACTTGATTACTTAGTTTTCCTTTTAGACTTTCTATAGCATCTCTCACTTGCTGTGGTTTAACAGATAAAAATAAAATATCACTTTCCAGTGCTTCTCTATCAAGTATATTATTTAGTGTCTTTATTTGGTATTTAGACAACTGCTCTATTCTATACTCACTTTTAATTACTACATTTATTTGACTGCCAATACTAGGGGCTTTGCTGACAAGTCCAGAAACTATAGCTTGGGTCATATTTCCTGCACCTAAAAATGTAATTTTATTCTTAAAACTATTCAAATTTAACATAATATTAATAACTAAAATCAAAGTATTTTACAAATGAAACTATAATAATATAATTGATAAATAGACAAATGCATAAAAAAAATTTATTATATCGAATAAGATTATTCTGGGTATTATAAATCTAATAACATAAACAAAATAAAAGAAGTACTATAAATGAATTACCATATAAGCATTTTACAAAAGCAACTTTTAGATGTATTAGCTATTCATAAACGACCACTAGCCACTAATTAAATCAAAATAAATCACAAATCATGTACCTATAGCAATTGATTTTTTTTTGACGATTGATTTAAATAAACTTTCTCTTTTATTTCTTCATGAGTGATTTAGAAGATATAACATATTTAGATATGTGCGCTGATTTAGCTCTTAAATACAAAGGGAAAACTTCTCCAAACCCTAGAGTTGGTTGCATTATTGTCAAAAATAAAAAAATCATTGGAGAAGGCTATCATAGAGGGAAAGGAACTATACACGCTGAAGTAGATGCTATTAATAATTCAACTCATAGCCTAAATGATGCCACTTTGTATTGCAATTTAGAGCCATGTTCTGACAATTATAAGTCAAAAATTAATCCCCCTTGCGTTGATAAAATAATACAAAGCAAGATAAAAAAAGTAGTTATTAGCTCTTTTGACCCAAATCCACATGTCTCAGGTATGGGAATAGAAAAATTAAAATATGCAGGAATCGAAACTAAAGTAATTGAATCAGATAAAGCAAAAATACTTAATGAAGATTATTTCAAATATATCAAAGATAATAAAAGCTTTGTTCATATAAAAATTGCCTCGAGTCTTGATGGATGTATTGCCACAAATGAGTATGATTCAAAATGGATAACAGATAAGCATGCAAGAATTCAAGTACATTCATTAAGAGCAAAATATGATGCAATAATGATTGGCTATAATACTTTGATTAAAGATAACCCAACCCTAAATACACGACTCGTGGAAGGTGAATCGCCTATCAGAGTTATATTGGATTCTGATTTGAAAAGTAACCTCAAATTAAATGTATATAACGACTACCTAAAAGACAAAACATACATAGCGACTAGCTGTAAGCGTCATACTGATAAATGGAAGAAATTTTCTGACCATGGTATAAATTTGATTTCAATTAAAAAGAATGAAGCGAATCAGCTTCAACTAAAAGAGCTTTTAACTAAATTATATGAAATGAATGTTATGGGAGTATTGGTTGAAGGTGGAGCTAATCTAGTATCTTCTTTTATTAAAGAGAATTTATTTGATAAAATATCTATTTTTTATGCACCTATTTTTATCGGTAATGGAATTAAATTCACCAATAATCTCTCGATTAGTCAAGTTTCACAAGCAATCAAGCTTCAATATGTGCGCAATGAAATGATTAAAAATCAAATATTAGTTGAGGGATATTCGTAATGTTCACTGGACTTATCCAAGAGCTTGGCAAAGTATCATCTATTCAAAAAAAAGGTGATTATTATGCGAAAATCGACATTCAATGTTCAGAGGCGTTTCTTGAAGATATTTCAATTGGGGATTCTATAGCAATAAATGGTGCTTGTCAAACTGTAGCAAGCTATAGGTCTAGCAGTTTTAGCATCGAAAGCCTATCTGAAACAATCAAAAAAACAAACTTCATGTATCTAAAGAATAATTCTCTAGTAAATTTGGAAAAGAGCTTAAAACTAGACTCAAAACTAGATGGTCATATGGTGCAAGGACACATTACCAGCATGGCAAAGGTTGTTAAAGTAACAAAATCAAAAGAAAAAATTTATATAAAGCTTATCATTTCAAAAAAAGATTCTGTTTATATGCTCTGTGAAGGCTCTGTTACCATTGATGGGATAAGCCTTACAATTGCCAGTATTAATCATGATTTTATAGAAGTGAATATAATTCCAACTACATGGGATACGACAAATTTGAAATATATGAAAGTTGGTTATATTGCAAATATCGAAAGTGATATCAATGTAAGAGCTTTGCTAAAAAACAAAGAAAAAAAAGAAAAAGAAGGAATTTCATTAAGTAAATTAAAACAATGGGGATATTAATGTCTGATACGCAAAATGATGATGTTTTTATAGATATAGAAAATGCCGTTAAAGCGATGAAAAGAGGCGAGATACTTATAGCAATCGATGATGAAGATAGGGAAAATGAAGGTGACTTTGTAATAGCTGCTCAATTCGCAACTCCACAGATGATAAATCTTATGGCTACCAAAGGAAAAGGTATGATATGCCAACCTATTACAAAGAAAAGATCTCGTGAACTTGATTTGAGTTTATCTCCAAGAAATAACACAACTGAATATTCCTCAGCTTTTACTCTCAGCGTTGATGCGATAGAAGGCATCACAACTGGAATATCAGCATACGAGAGGGCTATGACGGTAAAAGTCATAATAGATGAAAATACAAAACCAGATAACTTACAAACTCCAGGTCATATGTTTCCATTAGTTGCAAAAGATGATGGAGTACTAGAAAGAAAAGGGCATACAGAAGCTATTATCGATTTATGTAAGTATGCTGAGCTTTATCCATCGGGAATTATATGTGAAATAATGGATGACGATGGAACTATGGCACGATTGCCTAGACTAAAAGAAATAGCTAAAGAGTTAGGCATAAAAATATTTACAATAGCAAGCTTAGTGGAGTATAGAAAAAAAAATCCATTGAAAGAGAATTCAAATGAAATAGATAGAATAAATGGAATAGATGAGCTAGAAAACCCTATAATTAACTTGCCCACTGAGTTTGGTAACTTTGAAATGCGTTGCTATACAAATGAACAGTCAGATAAATTTCCACATATAGCACTTATAAGCTCTCCCATCGACAATAATAAAGCAGTTAATGTAAGAATACATTCTGAGTGTTTTACAAGCGAAGTCCTAAAATCCCGCAAATGTGACTGCAAGTCACAGTTGGATCATGCTTTAAAATTACTCGCAAATGAAAGCGGTGTTTTGATATATTTAAGGCAAGAAGGTCGCGGTATTGGACTTTTAAATAAGCTAAGAGCTTATAAGTTACAAGAAGAAGGTATGGACACTGTCGAAGCTAATTTAGCCTTGCATTTTAATGTTGACCACAGAGAGTACAAAGTGGCTATTAATATATTGAAAGAGCTTGGAATTAGAAAAGTAAACATAATTAGCAATAATCCTGATAAGATTCAAGCACTAAAAGAAAATGGCTTTATAATAGAAAAAAGAATTCCGTCAATGAGTCAGATAACGCCAGAAAATAGGCATTATCTAAAAGTAAAAAAAGAAAAGTGTCATCATTTAATAGATTTAGGAGAAAAAGAATGAATGAAATTAATGGAGCTTTAACGGCGAAAAACAGAACAATAGCCGTAGTATTAGCAAGGTTCAATACAGTTATTTCTGAGCAGCTATTATTAGGCGCTATAGACTGTATTGAAAGACACGAGGGAAGCAAAGATAATATAACAATAGTAAGAGTTCCAGGCTCATTTGAGATACCATTGATTGCAAAAAAACTAGCAGAAACTAAAAAATATGATGCTGTTATTTGTCTGGGAGCTATTATCCGTGGAGATACGCCTCACTTCGACTATGTTGCTGCCGAATCTGCCAAAGGCATTGCATCTACATCACTTAATCTTGGAATACCCATTATAAATGGTATCTTAACAACTGATGATATAGAACAAGCATTAAACCGAGCAGGAATAAAATCAGGAAATAAAGGTTTTGATGCCGCATTAGCTGCAATAGAAATGATTTCTGTCCTAAAAGAAATAGGCGATAAATTAGAGTAAACTAAAAATAGTTTTATGAATAATGCAGCTATTGGAGTAGATATAGGAGGAACGAATACCAAATATGGCATTGTATCGACTGAAGGAGTTGTACTATTTGAAAATAGCATTTCTACAAGTGATTTTAACCAAGTAGAAGAGCTTGCAAATTATATATTCAATTCTATTCAAGAGAGCAAACTTAAACTAAATAAAGATATAACTATCAATGCTATAGGTATAGGAGCTCCTAATGCTAATCATTTAAGTGGATATATTGAATATGCACCTAACTTAAAATGGAAAAAATTAGTCCCTATTGTAAATATATTTAAGGAAGTATTTTCCACTCCGACTTTTCTAACAAATGATGCAAATGTCGTAGCTATAGGCGAAATGAGCTTTGGTATTGCCAAAAATATTAAAGACTTCATAGTGATAACATTAGGGACAGGCTTAGGCTCGGCTATAGTATCTGACGGACAACTAATCTATGGTCATGATGGTTTTGCAGGAGAGCTTGGGCATACAACTATCTTTGATCATAATGCTAGAGAATGTTCATGTGGTAAGTATGGGTGCTTGGAAGCATATGTATCATCGCAAGGTATGCGTAGAAGTTCATTTGAAATAATGTGTAATAGCAATACTCATTCTGAATTAAGAGATATATCTTTTAATAATATAACTCCAAAAATAATACATCAAGCAGCTAAAAGAGGAGACCCTATAGCGATACAAACATTTGAAATGACGGGTGATATCTTAGGTAAATTTTTAGCAAATAGTATCTCATACACCTCTCCCAAAGCCATTATTTTATTTGGTGGGTTAACTTATGCTAAAGAGCTGATTATGAAACCAACTATTAAAAGTATGGAACAAAGCTTATTAGCTATATATAAAAACAAAGTCAACCTAATTCTCAGTACTAGTGGGGCTAATATGGCTATTATAGGAGCTGCTACTATGAGTCTTAAAGCTATTAAATAAGCCAATATTGATATTTTCTTAGTGAAGACACCTACAGATATTAAGATAGTTTTTTATTAGTTTTACTTATACTTATTATTCAACAGTATTATACATTCGCACATTTTTTATGTGGAGCTATTTTGCCCCATTCTATATATAGCAAAATCATATTTAACTGGATCGTCCGGGTCGAGTTTTCTAAGATTATTTGTAATCTCGAGGGCGGCTTTTAAGTCATATGTTTTTCGACTTAAAAGACCTAATTTTTTGCTCTGTCTAAATATGTGAGTATCCAGAGGAATGATTAGGTCTTTTTTCTCAACATTTTTCCACAAGCCAAGGTCTATATTATCTTTTCTGACCATCCAGCGCAGATACATATTGAGTCTTTTATTTGGCGACACATAAACTCTATCAAGCTTTGAAACTAAAAAGTTAAATCCATCCGTATTACCAGTATAGTTTTTTCTAATTTCTAAAAGCAAGCTTTCCAAGCCTTCTAATATATTGTGATTTTTTTTATATCCTATCAAGAAAAGATCCTCTAAAGAGGTTTCTTTTTTTATTCTGGATAATATAAGAAAAATATTGCATACATCTTCGTTTTTTTGAAACCTGTAATATTTATTTTTTAGTTTATCTTGAATATAGCTTTCTTTTTCATCTAATATCCTAAAGTCAATATTTGACAAAAAATTTACTATAGCTTTAACATTTCCATATGCAAATAAAGCACAAATAAATGATATGTATTCACATCTATATTTGTGCGCTATAATGAGTGGGTCTAGATTTTGCTCAGAAATAGCGTTTGAGTCTTTTAGGTGTTTTGAGTATTCACTATTTAATAGGTATTTTAGTCCATCTGTGATCATAAGACATATTTTATTTATGCATTTATTTAACTACTATTGATATTAATTAGTACAATACTCACTACTATAAATACTGTAAATTAATATCTATTTTTTAGCCATTTTGCAACATCTAGGGCAAAATATGTCCAAATAGCATCAGCTCCTGCACGCTTAAAAGAGATTAAAGATTCAAGTACTATATCTTCTTTTTTAGCTAAACCATTATTAAACATATAGCACAGCATAGAGTATTCACCACTTACTTGATAGACCATAGTTGGCATTTTAAACTGCTGCTTTACTCGGTATAAAACATCTAGATAAGGCATGCCTGGTTTGACCATGACCATATCAGCTCCTTCTCCTATATCTAGACAAACCTCATGAAGGGCTTCGTCTGTATTTGCAGGGCTCATCTGGTATTGCTTTTTATCTGATTTATCAAGATAAGTCTTAGAGCCAACAGCGTCACGAAATGGTCCGTAAAAGGATGATGCATACTTAGCAGAGTATGCCATGATTTTTGTATTTATAAAATTAGATTCATCTAGAGCTTTTCTTATAGAGCCTATACGCCCATCCATCATATCCGATGGTGAGACTATATCTGCACCAGCTAAAGCGTGAGATAATGCTTGCTTTCTAAGAGCTACAATAGTAACATCATTTATAATATATCCATTGTTATCTATAATTCCATCTTGGCCATGACTGGTGTATGGGTCGAGGGCTACATCAGTTATAACTCCTAAATCAGGACACTCGCTTTTTATTGCCCTTATAGCTCTTGGAACTAAACCATCATCATTCCATGCTTCTTTGGCATCTAGGCTCTTATTATCATCTATGTATGGAAATAAAGCTATAGCAGGGATTCCAAGCTTATAAGCTTCGAGTGATTTTTTGACTACCTCATCTATTGATAAACGAAAAACACCAGGCATAGAATCAATAGGCTCTTTGGATTTTTTCCCTTCTTTTATAAAAACAGGATATATTAAATCAGATACACTTAAGCTACTTTCTGCACATAAGCGTCTAGTAAAGTTATTATATCTATTTCGGCGCATCCTCACATTAGGAAAGTTTCGCTGTAAAAACATAAATTATATTCCTTTTATTGAATTGATTTAAACAAGATATTTTTTATATTATATAACTTTAGAAAAAGTTTCCTTATGTCTTATTCTAGTATAGTAATCGAAAATCATACAAATACTTCTGATTAGTAATCTACCTTTAGAACTTACTTGTATAATATTATTTTCAAATATTAAAAGCTCATCATCTATTAACATATTTAATGATAATAGTTCTTCCTTGAAATATTCTCTAAATGAAGTATTTTTAAACACATCCTTAAACTCAAGCTCTATATCAGTTATATCAAGGCAGAAGTTACAAATCAGTTCTTTGATGATTTTTCGTCTGATTTTATCATCTGTATTTAATGTTACTCCTTTCGATATAGCATAAGATGATTTATCCATTTGCTCATAGTATCTATCGAGATTTTTTTGGTTTTGGCTGTAACTATCACCTATCTGGCTAATGGCAGATACTCCCATTCCTAATAAGTCGCAGTCACCTCTTGTTGTATATCCTTGAAAATTCCTATGTAATCTGCCCTCTATTTGCTCTTTACTTAGCTCATCTTCAGGTAAAGCAAAGTGATCCATCCCAATAAAACTATATCCACTATCGATTAATTTATTTATTATCATACGAAGTAAAACTAATTTATCATTGGCACTGGGCAGTTTAGACTCATTCAGTAACTTTTGACTGGGAAAGATACTAGGCATATGAGCATAATTAAATATAGATATTCTATCTGGTTTTATATCTATAATTTCATTTAGCGTTTTATCAAAATTTTCTGTAGTTTGGTTTGGTAAGCCGTATATAAGATCTAGATTTACTGACAATATTCCTTTTTCTCTTGCAAAATTTACTAATAAGCGAGTTAAGTCTTCATTTTGATTTCTATTTATAACTTTTTGCACTTCACTATCAAAGTCCTGCACTCCCAAGCTAATTCTATTACACCCTGAATCTATAAATGTAGCTAACTTTTCAAGAGATGTAGCTCTTGGATCTAATTCAGTACTTATCTCTGCATCTTGTGAAAATGTATATTTTTCTTGTAATTGTTCTAGGATAAGCTTTATTTCACTATTCATTAAAAAATTTGGGCTACCACCACCAAAGTGTACTTGATGTACAACATAGTCTTTAAAATAAGGAGCATAAAATTTTATTTCCCTTATCAAATAATCAACATATTGGGCAGATTTACTTTGATTTCTAGTAACTATTTTATTACATGCACAAAAAAAGCATAGAACAGAACAAAAAGGTATATGTATGTAAATAGACAATTTTTTTGTACTAGAGTCATTTTTTGCCTTAAACCATTTTTCGAAGTCAAAATCATCCTTAAACTCCACAGCTGTAGGGTAAGAAGTATACCTTGGGCCTTGCATATCATATTTTTTTATTAGGTCTGAGTCCCAAGTAATTAGAGAAATAGATGTATTCATTTATTTACCTTGAATTTTATAAAAAAACTTTTAGTTTTGGTTAGAGATAATTTGTACTAAAAAAATCATAAACCAAAGCCGTACCATGCAATATTATATACTAGATATAGATAATTTATTTAGATTGGTTTTTTTGTTACTTTGATTTGTATGTTAGCTGAAGATGAATTTATAACTTGTATAAATTAAGATACCTTCTAAAAGTTAGTTTTTTGGATTTTTGAAAGCAAAAAATCAAAAACTACCTAAAATATTTAATAGTTTATCGTCATTTGCTGAGCTTGCATTATATACATTTACAAACCCTAAATTAAATGCTATGGCGCTAACTCTTTGACTAGGGGTGAGTAATATTATGTTATTCGTGACATAATCGAATAATTCTATATTCTGCTGTATATTTTGGTATAAGGATTCGACTATTTGTCCACTAGTTGTTAATCCAAAGGTTTTAATATGCTTTTCTGAGGAATGAGTATCCATGACACTACCATCTTTTTTATTTGAGTATAAAGTATCAAATAGATGATCTACTTTATAGAGTATGTTTTCTCTTTTATATAGAGATAAGTACTCGATTACTAGCCCTTTTTTTTCCAAAGCTTTTCCTAGTAATTCTCTTGGATTATCACCGCCCAATATCAAGGCTTTTTCTTTATATAATACTTTGTCGTCTATAAATTGAATAAAATCCTCGCTGGTATTTCCTTGTGAAGGATAAATTACATCAACATTTAACTCTTTTAATGCCCAAGCTGTACTTTTACCAATAGACCAATATTGTACCTTAGGAGGCTCTATGGATAATTGCTTTAATGCCTTAGCAAAAAACAAAGCACTCATAGGACTGGTAATAATTAAATGATGAAAAGTATCTATATTTGATAGTCTTTCTTTTAATAGGGATGGTGGTTTGGGTATAATCTCGATTAAAGGAAGTGATACTACTTCAAATCCTTGAGTATTAAAAAAAGATATACTGGAGTCATTTACACCTAAAGGTCTAGTTATAATTAATCTTTTATTTTTTATACTTGTCACTATCTGGCACCTAATACTTAAACAGTAATTAGTAAAATAAGCTATTGATCTATAGCGCTTTTGAAAATAGTAATTTTACCTTTTAAATTAGCCATAAAACTGTATTTAAAGGTATTTTTTAATATACGGGATCGTTGAATATAATGCAATAACATTAAAAAACATTAATTTTGATGACAAAATGATATTATAGTCCGCAAAAATATACTACAAAATCCATCTGCGGAAATACTGAGTGATAATAAGAGATAACATCTAAGTATTCATTTTCTGATTGAAATGAATAACTTCAATGATGTATCTAGTATAAAAGGATGGAATAAACGAGATTTTACTAATTAGCTAAAGTCCAATAGTTTAAGATAACTCCTATATTCATTATCTTTAAGATATCTAAACTAAGCATTTAACATGTGATTAAAATCCGTAGAGGCGTGATTTATCACGTCTCTACGGATGTATTTATGAAAAGGGGCTAAATGGGGGTTTAAAATTTATATATTATAAAATAATCTACGGTTGAGTTTCTTGCTGCCAATACAGAATAGGCCATTGACCATCACCTAGATATACCCACGGATTGCCGTTGTCAGTGCCAAAATTCCAGTCTACAAATATATCTACAGTAGCATTACTACCGTCTGTCGCTAAATACATGTCATTACCATTATCAGTTATCGTATTAGTACCTACTGACGTAATTCCTATCCCTGTGCCACCACTCGTATTTTGTCCACTTGTTCCGATATCCCAGTAGCTACTGGTGATGATTCCTGTTTGTGAATTATATCCCACAAGCCCTCCTATGTTACTACCTCTACCACCGCCTACTGACGTAATAGTGCCTGTAGTATAGCTATTTGTAATAATGCCATTATTCTATCCCACTAATCCTGCGGAATAAGCTTCAGCAGAAATTATATTGATACTTGATAAGGCAATGTTATTAAGCTCTGCATTTGTATCCCCATATGATATAAATCCAATATAACGATTATCATATGTGATAGTCAGATTCGATATTGTATAACCATTCCCATTAATACTTCCACTAAATTTTCTACCTTGATGTCCACTACTAGCATTAGTATCGTAGGCAATGGGCATAAAGTCTATTCCCATCATATCTATGTCGTTCATAAGTGTGTAATCACCGGATAAATCATGCTGTATTCCCTGTATATCTTTCGCCGTTCTAAGACTATACTGTTCCTTGTTTATTGTTTCACTAAAGTATTGTTCTTCGTCAATCAATACTGACAAAATAACATCTCCGTCGTCTCCTATACCCACCTGATCACTCCCGTCATTCATACTACTCAGATCGATCAGTGATATGCTAAACGTATTCCCTGTTGCGGTTAAACTCCCTTCCCTCGTGTAATTCCCTAGAGTTATGCTATAGTTGTAAGTACTTCCGTCTTCAATATTGGATACGCCAAATAAATCCGCCTTGTATAAATCTCCTGCTCCTAATCTGTTTTCATCATACGTACTATAAGTTATTACTGGGAATATCCCTACTGTAACTCTATAAGCTTTTGTCGTGCCGTCCTCTGCTGTCACAGTATACGGGAGTGGCCTACTAATCGAATAACTAAAATCCTGAGCAATTCCGCTTGCAGGCAATATACTAGCTCTCTCGCTTACTGTTATACTAGGACTCAGATTTATTAATTCACTTCCTATAGGAATACTTAAAATTATAGTACCTGCTTCATCATTTATAAGCGCCTCTCCTGCCTGTCCTTCTATGGTAAAACTAGTTATCAGTGCTTGATTTGATGCACTCCTAGAATTTGGTGTACTAGAGGCATCCCTTCCACAAGAAATGACAGCTATTGTCATCATCGTACTTAATAAAGATATAGTTATTTTTTTCATTATATTACTCCCTTGTTATTTTATTTCTTTTAGTCAGTTTAATTAAAAATTATAAATATAAGCATTGTCATTTTTTATCTCTTTTCAAACTTAATTCATCTATATTAATCATATACTTTATTTTCACATATAAGTCTAAATGAATTTTATCAAATAATATTTAAGAATAAGATATAAAGTAACTTAAAAATTAAGAATAATCAAACTTTCAAACTGCGTTATAACATAGAAAATACAATAAAGTTTAGACGAATGTTTGATATACTATAATGCAAAAAGAATACATCAAGAAAAAATGTATTTAGGGATGATGCCTATTGGGTGTATTAATACATGACAAAAAATAGTAGACTATTTTTTATTGACAGTAATTTTTATAATTGGGTCTTTACTATACTCTTTTTCGACAATCCTTATATGTTTGAAGTATTTATTCACTTCTTTTATTTAAATTAGATAGGTTTTTGTGAGTCTTTCTACGAAATTACTTTTATTGCTTTGCTCCACAGGTTTAGTACCTATTGCTCTTGGATATGGCCTAGTACCTGAAATTAGTATGCCTTTATTATATGACGTGGACGCATCTTCTATATCTCTTAAAAATATTCTAAGAGCTATTATGATGCTGTACTTATTTCTTGCAGGTCTTTGGTTTTATACTTTAACCTTAAACCACTCTTTAGAAAAAACATCTCTTATATCCATAGTTCTATTTATGATATCTCTTGCAATAGGCAGAGTGATAAATATACTTGTAGATGGCATCCCTAGTATATTATTAATTATCTATTTGGTACTAGAGCTATTTTTCGGAATATGGGCGATTATAGCTCTGAAGCAGATATAAAAGATAAAAAATACTTAAGTATACCTATCCCCTTTTATCCTTTCTTCATACTAGTGGCATAAAAGCTTCCCTCTTTTATATATATTTTTACTAAATATATTATATTCTTTTTTTCAACAGTAAACTTATAGTTAGGTTATCGAGAAAGTTTAGGGTTAGTTTAATATATTATTAATTTAATAATATATAGCAATTTATCTATGATTAGCCTATAATCATTTTCATCGATAGGAACTGGTGACATAGAATATGACCCAATAAAACCTAGTAGTACAAACTTGCACTACTTTTGTGCCCTATCTAAATATCTTTCGTACACACAAAAAAAATTACAGAAATAGGAGGAACACACCATGTTTGAACTGCCAAAACTCGACTATGCTTATGATGCTTTAGAACCTTACATAGATGCAAAGACAATGGAAATACACCATTCGAAGCATCACGCTACATATATAACAAAACTCAATGATGCAATAAAAGGAACATATCTTGAAGGCCAAGCTCTTGAAGATATACTTTCCACTGATGATATAAAACCTGCAATTAGAAACAATGGAGGAGGGCATTTTAATCATAGTTTATTTTGGAAAATTATAGGACCTAAAAAAGATACTAAGCCTAGCGATGAGTTAGCTAAAGCTATAGATAAATCTTTCAATTCTATTGAAAATTTTAAGAAGGAATTTGCGTTAGCAGCGACCAATAGATTTGGCTCAGGCTGGGCTTTTCTTTTAGTTAAAGGAGGAGACGAGCTTGTGATTCAATCATACGCTAATCAAGATAATCACCTTATTAAATCTGAAAATACTCAAGATTCATCGAAGAAAACAGCAATTATTGGACTAGACGTATGGGAACATGCTTACTATCTTAAGTATCAAAATAGAAGACCTGAATATATTGAAGCTTGTTGGAATATATTCAATTGGGATGTTATATCCGCACTTTATGCAGATGCTAAGAAATCTTAATTTTTCATAAATCATATAAAAATTAAAATAGGACTGTTGAAAAGTGTAGCTTTATACAAAATCGTATTTTCAACAGTCCCTAAAATCAAAACATCTTATCAAAAAGTTACACCTTCTGAAGTTATAACAATTTTGATAACAATGACCTCTAGCAAGTTTTAATTAGCCATTACGTTTAAACATTTAGACTAATACTATTTCGGTTTTTAATGTAGTCCAATACTCATATCCCAGAAATGCCCTAAAGGTTTATCTGAGGCTACTATAGGACAGTTTAGGTTTAATAATAGCAATAGTGCTCTGTATAATAAAATGTTTAAATATTTATTTTTTTACTTCATCCATTTTAATTTGGATTCGATTATAGATAACTTTTCTATTAAATCATATTTTCTGAAAACACAGTTAATTTGACTGTCGATTTCGTATTTATTTATCTGCCATAAAGAGTTTTTTGTGAACTTAAGATCGCTTAATCGAGGATCTAAGGATGAGTTAGGTATAGGTTTGCACTTAACTTCATTGATTAATGTCATAGCCTTAAACCAAATATCATCTCCTGTTAGGCAAAATTCTAGAAAAGCATGTTCATTAAAAACTTCTTTACTAAAAAATCTAGATTTGTACAAAACTCCGCCAACACCTACTGGAAAAACTAATAAAGAGGACGCTTGCTGTGTATTTTCTTTTAAAGTCTTCCAGTTAGTATATGGCAGTATTTCTCTTCTGCTATTGAGTTTAATTTTCTTTGCTCTATGACAATGTATAGTATCAGATTCTAATAAATATGCATTATAGAGTTCTTCAAGCCATGTCTTGGGATATATAATATCGTCATCAGCTGTGACAATCAAATCATCCGGAAACTCTTGAAGAGCATAAATTAACTTTTTGTAACTTTTTATATCTTTGCAATATTGTATTTCTAACCCTCTTTTTTTCATTTTAAGTAAATTATAGGGAAGAATCTCATCACTGAAATCATCTTGACTTAGCCATAAGACTATTCTATCTGCTTTTATAGTTTGGTTTAGTATAGAATTTATGACTAAATAAACACTATTAACTCTATCAGCAAAACTAGTAAGGCTTACTATAAGATTAGGTTTTCTTTTTTCCCTAGTAACACCAATAGTTTCATCTGTATGGGCAGATATCGAGTTATCAATTAAATTGATGCTTCTTTCTATATCCATTATTTTACGGTAAGCTTTATATGAGTAAAAAGGGAACATTAATTTTTTGAGGAATGTATTGGTGGCTTCTTTTATATTTAAGTAATTCATAACTTAATTGGTATAGCTATATTATTTATAAACACTTCGTTAACCATTTATATTTTTGAAAAATGACTATAATGCTAGTATTAAGTGGTCTTTATTCTGTTCAAAGAGCTTTTGTCTACGCAAGAGTGATGTATGGGCGTCTTTTCAGAATGCCATTTAACACACCTTGGTCAGCTAAGGTATAGCTATAAGCGTTTTAGGTATCTACATTAAGGGCTTTAAGTGCATTATCTTCTATAAATTTCTTGCGTGGCTCTACATCATCTCCCATTAATACACTAAATATTTTATCTGCCCCTATAGCGTCTTGGATGCTAACTTTCGATAAAACACGTATCATAGGATCCATTGTTGTTTCTTTTAACTGATCTGGGTTCATTTCACCTAAACCTTTATATCTTTGGATACTATATCCTTTTTTACCTTCATCTAGGAAAGCATTATAAAGTGATTTTAAGTTATTTACAGCTTTTTTGTTATTATTTACCTCTATATAGCTTTTATTTTTTTGGATAAGATCTTTTGTGAGCTCTGCTAAATTAAATATTTTCTTTAAATCACTTTGACCAAGTCGTTTAGTTTTTAGATAAAAAGTATTTTGTATTCCATAATAAACTCTATCTATCCTCAGTATTTTTTCATATTCAACCATGCCTTGCTCTGTGTGATTTTTTTCTGTATCTTTATCACTCAGTAAGTCTAATTGGACAATATTATCATCATTAGGAGGCAATATCAGCTCTTCTATAGAAAGCTTTATAAACTCAAACTCTTCTGTATATTCATCTATAGTTTCCTGTAGTTTAGATACATTTTCTTGCTCTATTTTATATAAAGGTGTTTGTATCATAGCCTCCAGTACTACTGTAGGAATTTCATGTCTTAGTTGCTCTATAGAAATTGCAGCATCTGCATATGTCAATAGTATTTTCTCTAATTCTACTTTATTTTTAATAGGAGAATCTTCATCTGTATATAAAGTAATATTGTCTATAGCTCTTTCTATAGAGAAGTTAGCAAGGGCTAGATCATCTCTTATATATTGTTTGAATTTCTTCTTTTCAATCTTATATAAAGGAGGTCTTGCTATATATACATAACCATTAGTTATTAACTCAGGCATGTGCCTAAAGAAAAAGGTAAGTAACAAAGTCCTTATATGAGAACCATCAACATCAGCATCAGTCATAATTATTATTTTATGATATCTGAGTTTCTCAATATTCATATCTTCATCACCAAAACCACAACCTAAAGCGGTTATTAATATGGCTATTTCCTGAGAAGATAAAACTTTATCGATACGTGCTTTCTCTACGTTTAAAATTTTACCTTTCAAAGGAAGAACTGCTTGATTCTTTCTTTCCCTACCTTGTTTAGCTGAACCACCTGCTGATTCTCCCTCAACTATAAATAGCTCTGCATATTCTGGGTCTTTTTCCTGACAATCTGCAAGTTTGCCTGGTAATCCTGCTGTATCTAAAGCCCCTTTTCTCCTCGTTATTTCTCTGGCTTTTCTTGCTGCTTCTCTAGCTCTAGCTGCTTCCAAAACTTTTTCAACGATATTTTTCGCTTCTTTAGGATTTTCTTCTAAAAAGGCAGTAAAATTTTTATTTGTGATTTGCTCAACTACATTTCTAGCTTCAGATGATACTAGCTTCTCTTTTGTTTGAGATGAAAATTTTGGATCAGGTATCTTAATAGAGAGTATACTTGTTAAACCTTCCCTAAAGTCATCTCCACTAAGAGATAAATTTTTCTTCATTGATTGAAGATACTGGTCAATGTATGAATTTAAGACTCTTGTCAAAGCAGATCTAAAGCCTATAACATGAGTCCCTCCATCTTTTTGTGGTATATTATTTGTATAACTAAGTGCGTTTTCTGCAAAATTATTAGTCCACTGTAAGGCTATCTCAACTTCTATGTTGTGTTCTTCATTATAATCACTGAAGTATACGAGCTTACTTAAAGGTTGTCTATTTTCATTTAAATACTGAATAAATTCACTTAATCCACCTTGATACTGAAAAATTTCCTTTTGATCTGTTCTTTCATCTGTCAAAATGATAGATACATTTTTATTTAAGAATGCAAGTTCTCTGAGTCTTTTACTAATTAGCTCGTATTGAAATTCAATATTCTTAAAAGTAGCCGGTGATGGAGTAAAGGTTATTTGAGTTCCTGTATTATCTATTTCAATATCAGATGTTTTTGCGATGGGTGCACTGGGCTCACCGTCATAGTAGTCTTGCTCATAAAGTCCACCATTTCTTTTTATCTTTAGATGCAAGTGTGATGATAACGCATTTACAACCGAAACTCCCACACCATGAAGACCACCAGAGACCTTATAACTATTGTTATCAAACTTTCCTCCTGCATGAAGAACTGTCAATATAACCTCTGCAGCAGACCTACCTTCATCTTTGTGAATATCAACAGGAATACCACGACCATTATCTTCTATAGAAACAGATTCACCTTGATGAATTGTTACCCATACTTTGTCACAGAACCCTGCTAAAGACTCGTCTATTGAATTATCTACAACCTCAAAAATCATATGATGTAGCCCACTTCCATCGTCCGTATCCCCGATATACATTCCCGGGCGTTTTTTTACAGCATCAAGTCCTTTTAATACCTTGATGCTTTCTGAAGTATACTTCTTGTTTTCTTCATTTGATGACATAGCATTTAAGCCTTGATTATCATTTATGTTATCTACCATAGTTACATTTATTTTAGGGTATTGTTATTGGTTAAAATACTTCTTGATAAATATTCCCTTCTTTTATGTGGAAAAATTTATTATCAGTATCTGGCAAAGCTATACTATTGATTATTTCTTTATTTATAATAGATATAAATAAAAAATTCTTATATTTGGCCAGCCATTTATTAAAAAAATACAGAGCATCGCTGTCTAACTCTGCAACTAAGTCGTCAATTAATAAAATTGTATCTCTGTAATTTAAGATAGAGGTTTGGGCAATTGCCATGGATAGGTTTAAAAGTTTGAGCTGCCCTCTAGATAATACGCTAACGGCTTTTAAATTATTCACTTTAACTTCTAGGTCACACCTATGCGGACCAATATCTGTATATCCTTTTTGTATATCCCTTTCTTGATTGTGCTTTAAGCTAGATAATAGATTGATATCATAACTCCAGCCTTTATATAGTCTAAAGCTAATTTTTTTATCTAATGACGTCTCTGATAAGAGAATATTTACTTTATCTAACCAGATAAAAAAAACTTCATCTCTTAGCTTGCTGATTTTTTCTCCCCAAAAAGCAAGCTGCTCTATCCAAAAGTCATCGTCATCTATTTTTCCATTTTTAAGTCCTGCGTTCCTATTTTCAAGAGCAATCTCATATTTTGCCAAAGAGCTATAAAAGTCATGTTTCATATGAATCACAAGCCAGTCAAAAAAATTTCTTCTATAACTTGACTCTATATTTAAGAAAAAATCCACATGTGGCGATATAACTTTAGTCGGAATAGACTGCTTTATAAGCTCTTTTGCCTTGATAAAATTATTATTTATTTTCATTTTTATCGGCTGTTCCCTTTTCTTTTCTACAGCTATGGCTTGATTACCTGTATCCATTTGCAAATAAAAAAAAGGAGCTCCATTTAATATAACTTCGTCTATATTTCGCATTTGACGGAAAGATTTTATAAAGTTTAACAAATAAATACTTTCTAAAATACTAGTTTTGCCAGATGCATTCTTACCATAGATATAATTAATCACTCCAAACTCTAGTTGAGCAGATGATATATTTCTAAAGTTTTCTATCTTTAAAATCAAGTATCAAACCCCTAAATAAGAAAATAGATACCCAGAGAAACTAAACAAACTATTTTAATTTATAAATACGCTAGCTTTAATTGAGTTTCATAGGCATCAATACAAACTTACTGGCGGAATTACCTTCTTCTACCACTAAGATACTACCATTACTATCGTATAGATAAATTCCTGCGTTTTCTGTTAAAATCTGACTGAAGGTGTCTAATAGGTATTTGCTATTGAAGTTAATCTTAAAAGGCTCTTTTATATTAGAATTTATTTCTATAGCATTGGTTTTTAAAGTTTCTGCTATATTATTTTCTGCTTCAGCAAAAGCATATTTATCATCAAAAGTAAGCTTTATAGCAGAAGTAACCACTGAGTCAGATGCTACGATAGCAGCTTTTTGGATAGTTTTTTTAAACTGCTCTGCATTAAAAGATACGTACTTCTCTCCTAGATTCGGAATTACTTTTTCATATGCAGGATATTGTGAATTTATAAGCTTACTCAATAGACGATATTTGTCCACTTGAAAAATAATTCCGTCTTCACTAAAGCGCATGTTTATTTCAGTATCTTTTACACTTTTATCTTTTAATAACTTTGCAAGCTCAAGGGCTGTTTTCTTAGGAACAATATATTGCTTTTGGGTATCCACGCTATTTGGAATCTTAATTTCACTCCAAGATAAACGATGACCATCTGTTGAAACTATATGAAAACTATCTTCAGTAAACTCAAATAAAATACCATTTAAGTATTGCCTCATGTCATTATTTGCAACAGCATGTATACTTCGCTCTATCATAGTACTTAGAGAAGATTTATCCAATGAAATTTCAAAAAACTTACTATCTTCATTAGCTATTTTTAGTCTAGGGTAGTCCTCTGCTCCTATTTTATTTACAGAAAATCTATCTCCAGATGACTTGACTATAACCTTATCATCTTCCTTAAAATCTAATGATACTTCATCATCAATACCTAAAAACCTTACATACTCTAAAAGTTTTCTAACAGAAATTAGTGTTTGAAAATCTGATTTATCTTCAATATCAATATCATCTATTATTGTCTCTATCTCCATTTCCCCATCTGAGCCTACTATAGATAAAGAAGAATTATTCACTATAAATAATCCATTTGACAAAGAGCTAACGAAATGCTTAGCGTTTATTACATTATCAGCTACAGATAAATTCTGTAACAATACTCCTGCTTTAAATTTTATTTTCATGACAAATCTCCTAATTCAAACTTTATTCTACGACGTCAGTCTTCTATAAAGATTTTTATAATCTGTTTCTATACTTGACAATTCTTTTTTTAGCTTCTCTATTTTTTTTAAAGAATGAAGTATAGTGGCGTGATCTCTATTTCCAAAAGAGCGCCCTATTTCCACTAAACTATGCTTTGTGAGCTGTTTTATAAGAAAAATCGCCATATGTCTTGGTAATGCTATATTTTGCAAACGACTTTTAGACATCAAATCATTTACTTTTATTCCATAATATTCTGCCACAATTTGCTGTATATTTCCAATAGAAATACTTTTTTCTTTTTGCTCAAATATATCCTTGAGTGCTACATTTACTAAAGGAACATCTATCTTTGCTCCTCTTAATTCAGCATATACCAAAACAACCTTTAGTGCTCCTTCTAGTTCTCTTACATTTGATTTTAATTTTTGAGCAATCAGTTCAGCACAGTCATCAGGCAATGTAGCTGTGTAAACATTTTTATCTTTATATAATTTTGCTTTTTTTTGCAAAATTATAAACCTCGTTTCAAACTCTGGTGGCTCAACCATAATAGGCAAGCCAGATGAGAATCTCGTTTGCAACCTTTCTTCTAACTTAGGAATTTCCTTAGGGTAGCGATCACTTGTTAGTACTATTTGCTTATTGTGATTCATTAAGTAATTATATGTATAGGACATCTCATCTTGAGTCCTTTCCTTACCTGCGAAAAATTGAATATCATCGATTAATAATAAATCTAAACCTCTAAAATAATCCTTAAAATGCTCTATGGTATTATCCTTTATAGACCTCACCATCTGCCTATAATAGATTTCGGATGTTATCAATGCCAAATTAAGCTCAGGTTTTTTCTCTTTTATTCCACTAGCTATTGCATGTAGAAGGTGCGTTTTACCTACACCACTTGGCCCATAAATCAGCAAAGGATTTCCTGCTATACACCCTGTGGAAGCTACCTTTTTGGCAGCAGTATATGCTAGCTCATTAGTGCTACCTATTACAAAATTTTTAAAGCTAAGAGTCGAATCGATTCTTATCTTATCTAGCTTAAACTTAATTTTACTCCCATTAAAGTCTACTTTCTTTAGTGTAGAGTCTGGTGTTTTATACTTGATATTTTTATCACTTATACTTAATGCTACAGGTGCAGAGCTTTGTTTAAATACAACTGATACATTAGGATTTAAATATAATACTGTTTCTTCTATTTTCTTTAAAAATTTATTCTTAATCTGATTATCTATATGACGATTAGGTGACTTTATAACCAAATTTAACCCTTCTACATCTACGCTCAATGGCTTAATAAAATAATCAAAATCTTCAATAGAGATAATTTTTTCAAGCTCCTTTAAGCACTCTGACCATTCAATAGATTCATTATTTGACATTTTTTTAATTCATAAAATCAATTTTAATGTTTCACATGAAACAAATATTGTTAATATATACTTTTTTATCTGTTGACGTATAGAAAGTATTTCTCATTTAGACTTTTAAAAATTGAAATTTTTTAATATGGCGTTATATAAAATCCCATTTAGTACCATCTGCTGTATCCTCTAGAGATATACCTAAAGCTTGTAGCTCATTGCGTATCTTATCGGCTTTTGACCATTCTTTTGTAGCTCTTGCTTCTTCTCTTTTTCTTATTAATTTTAATAGATATTCTTCTTCTAGGTTAATTTCTTTTAGTTTATTTAGCTTTTTATCCTCATGTGAAAATATCATATCCGATTCGCTCTTATCTACTAAAACGCCATCACAAATGCCTAAGATATTTAAGCATAGTTTTAGCTGCTTTATCAAAGACAATCTTATATTATCACTATCATCATTAGACGCATTTCTATCAGATATATCAAAGGCGTATGAATTAATTTTTTTAACTAAATTAAAAATTAAACTTAAAGCTTTTGGAGTATTGAAGTCATCCTTTAGAGCATCTATAAACTCACTATAATAAGGATATGGCTCAGAATTATCACTAAAATCAGATTCTAAACTAAGAGATATTTTTTGCCAGGCATCGTAAGTAATTAGATTATCTTCTATGGCAGAAATAAAAACCGAAGTTATCTTATCTAAGGCTTTCTTAAAATTCCATATCCTCTCATTGCTATAGTTCAATTGACTTCTATAATGACTGCTTATCAGAAAATATTTAACTAAATCAGAGCCGTGCTCTTTTATTGCATCAGAAAGGGCAATGAAATTACCCAAAGATTTGGACATTTTATCATTATCGACCTGCAATGAACCCACATGCATCCAATATTTAGCCATTTGCTTTTTAGTTAAAGCTTCACTCTGAGCTATTTCATTTTCATGGTGTGGAAATATAAGGTCAGGCCCCCCTCCATGAATATCAAAACTCTCACCTAAAAAGTGCTTTGCCATAGTGGAGCACTCTATATGCCAGCCAGGGCGTCCTTCTCCCCATGGAGCAGCCCAAGAGCTTTCTTTACCACCTTTAAATGCTTTCCACAAAGCAAAGTCTACTACATCCTGTTTATCATCTTCTGGGTCAATACGAACTCCTTCTCTCAATTCAGATACTACTTTTCCAGATAACTTACCATAATCATCAAATTTCTTCACACTGTAATAGACATTACCTTTAGAAGTTACGTAAGCATACCCTAAATTTATTAGGTCAGAAATCATCTGAATAATACCTTCTATATGTTCCGTAACTCTTGGTTCAAAGTTAGGAGATAATAAACTCAATATTTTCTCATCATGGTGGAAAGAATCCATAACTCTTTTTGTCAACTCAAAGGGGGTTTCTTGCGTTATAGCACATCTATCGAAAATTTTATCGTCAATATCTGTGATATTTCTGACATAAGTGACATTAAATCCCAAAGCCTTAAAAAATCTATGTGCTAAATCAAAAAAAACGTAAACTCTTGCATGCCCTAAATGGCTATAATCATAAGCTGTAATACCACATACATATAGCTTAATCTCATTATCCTGTATAGGGAAAAATTTTTCCTTTTTTTTAGTCAATGTATTGTAAATCAATATATCATTTATAGATAATCTATTGACTTTCATAATGGTTCTATCAAAGAAATAAAATATGAATAAAATTTTAATAACAGGCGGATCAGGATTTGTTGGAAGAGCATTAACTCAAGAAATTTTAAATAAGTCCCAACAGGTTTATAATAGTAGCAATATAAACAACAGTAATGTAGAAATATTCTGGCTTAAAAGCTCATCAAAACCTATACACAATCCCAAAGGGATATCTCCACAGAGATTAGATACTATTATACATAAAAATAATCCAAAAATTATAACTGATTTATCAAATTTATCACAACCTATAGATATTGTTATAAATCTAGCAGGAGAAACTATTGCTCAGAGATGGACTAAAAGGTCCAAAAAAAGGATTTTAGAAAGCAGAATATCTACTACTGCGAATATTGTTAATTGGATTAAAAGTACTCAACCAAACCTTAAGTTATTAATTAGTGCATCTGCTTCTGGTTACTATAGCGATAGAGGTGAAGAAAGTATAGACGAAAGCTCTATAGTAGAAGATGATTCTTGTTTTACAAATGTAATTTGTAGACAATGGGAAAATGAGGCTTTTCAAGCGTATCCAAATACAAAGGTGGCTATAATAAGGCTTGGTGTTGTTCTAGGAAAAAATGGTGGAGCGTTACAAAAACTAATATCCACAACTAGAATAGGAGCTGGGTATATCGGCAGTGGTCAGCAATGGAATAACTGGATACACATAGAAGATGCCGTAAAATCCATCTTATTTATTATAGATAAATCTATCAGCTCTGATAAGTTAGATAAATCCATTTGGAACTTAAACTCTCCAAATAATGTAAGAGCATATCAAATGACAAAATCTCTAAGAACCGCCTTAAAATGCAAATTCCCGATTCAAACTAATATGCCAAAGTGGGCAGCAAATATACTCTTAGGAGAGATGTCATCTTTGATGACAAATAGCACCAATATTTATCCGAGAAAACTTATAGATGAAGGTTTTATATTTAAGTTTGCTAATATAGACGATGCTATTGCTCATTTAGTCAAATAGCTAAGCTATAAAATACATATCAAAATTAACAGGCTATTTAGCAACTTATTAGGTTATACAAAAGCAATCCAGGAGATAAAATTAAAGCACTGAAATCACTTGATAATGTTAGAAAACTGTGCTTTTTAGCCATAATAAGAAATTTAAATCGCTCTCTAGCAAGGTAAAAGCTTATATTTATTTTCTAGAATCTATTTTGCGCATTTTCGTAAATATCTTCAGTATATTTCTAATTTTTTATATACTACTTACTGATTTTTTGCTATCTCTATTAATGAGTACCATGTATATAAAATAAGAAAAGCAACATTATCCAATATTTCTATTATCTGTAAAGATTATTTTGCGCTTTGCGCATATATCTATTTCCTGAGACACTCACTAAAGATAGCATCTCAAGGCTTAGTAGGTTGACTGCTAAATCAGAGATGCTTAAGCCTGTACTGGCAACCAAACCATCTATATCAATAAAGTTATCGTAGTTCAGCGATTCTAATATTTTTTTCATAATATCAGAAATGTTATCTAAGTTTGTACCAGAATTTTCTTTTTCTGTAGAATTACTGAATTCGCTTTGTGTTTGTGGTATTAATTGTGACATTGAGCTTTTATTTATCTTTTTATTAGATGTTGATACATCTTGCACATGCTTTTGAGGTATAGCAGTTTCAAGCATAGAGTAAGGCAGTTCATCTAGTATATCACTTATTGATTCAGTTAATTTTGCCCCTTGTTTTATCAATAGATGGCATCCTTTACTATTTGGATTATGTATAGAACTAGGAATCGCAAAAACTTCTCTATTTTGCTCTAATGCGTATCCAGCAGTAGACATAGCACCACTATATATATCAGCCTCTACCACTAAAGTACCTAAACTAAGTCCACTTATAATACGATTCCTTTGTGGGAAATTATATGGCGTAGGCTGGGCTCCAAGTGGAAACTCTGATACAATCAAACCTTTATCTATGACTTTATCAAATAAAGCTTTATTCGATTTAGGATAAACTACATCTATACCTGTACCTAATACAGCGATAGTTTCGCCCTCCTTAATCGCTCCCTCATGAGCAAAGCTATCTATCCCTGTTGCTAATCCACTTACAATAATAAAGCCTTTAGATGCTAAATGAGTTGAAAACAAAAAAGCATTTTCTTGACCCATTTTAGTTGAATTTCTAGTTCCAACTATAGCTATTTTCTTTTTATTTAGACAAGATAGGCTACCTTTAGCAAACAATATTATAGGAGGAGTATTGATTTGTCTTAAAATTTCAGGATATATCTTATCTTCTATAGATATTATATGGTGATTCAAACCTGACGTATTTTTCCATTTTTTCCATTTCATTGCCTTATCAACACTTGCTTTTATATTATCAGATAGAAGCTTTTGTCTTTGCTGAGAAGTTAATATCTTCTTTTCTACAAGTCCATCAAATGTGCTTTGTGGCTCATTTAAAATACTATGAATTGATAAATTTATCTCTGTCAACCTTAAAAGTCTTTTATAGCTAATGCCACTATATGAAAATCTTAGCATTGCATATAGAGTGGACTCTCTATATGTGTAATTAGACTTGACCATTTATTTTATTTATAAGGTATCAAAAATACTACGAATGAATTCTATCTAATCAGATAGAGCTAATGATCATTTATAACTTATCTGTTGAAAATCAGCAAATAGACTAAATAAAGAATTTAGTTTTTTTAATAAACTTATTCTATTATTTTGTAGCTTTTTATCATCTACGTTTATAAGTACATTAGAGAAAAACTTATCTATAGGCTCGGCAAAATTTAGTAGCTCCAAAAGAAGCGCCTCATATTCTTTATTTTTATCTAGCTCTATTAAAGTGGATTCTTTATTTTTAATCATATCAAAAAGTAGCTTTTCTTCTCTGTGCTCAAAAAGGTGTACATCTATACTATCTGCTATGTTATCCAAATTATCTGTATCTACTCTACTTAGGAAATTATGTAATCTTTTATGATTAAAACAAATTTGCGAAAACTTATCCTGATACATTAAACGCTCTATAGTATCAAATTTATTTTTTATAACTGTTACATTAAGGCTTTTAATACTTAAACTAGGAGATATTATTGATGAAATAATCCCATTATTATCGTTTAGATAGGTTTTTATTCTTTCTATAAAAAAGCTAAGGAGTTTTTCTTTTAGCTTAGATATATCATCTTCTGTTTCAAGTTTTTCTTTTAAACTTTGCTTAGAATATATATTTATTGACCAAAAGATTAAATCAACTAAATCAATCTTACTATGCATAAACAATAAGGTTTTAATTAAAGCAAATGCCTGTCTTCGTAGTGCAAATGGATCTTTTTCTCCTGTAGGATTTTTGCCTATTGCAAAAAAACCAACCAAAGTATTCATTTTATCGCTGATGGATAAAATCTGCCCTAAAGTATCATCAGGAGGGAAATCATCAGCACTTTTTGGCTGATAGTGAGTCATTATGGCTTTTGCTTTTTTTTCATCTATTGACAAAGCTTTTGCATAATAATAGCCAGCTATCCCCTGCATCTTTGGAAATTCTTCAACTAGTAAACTCATAAGGTCTGCCTTTAATACACTGCAAACAGATAGTATATCTTCTTCACTTTCAAAGTCGCAGTCCAACTCTTTCAAGCTATTATTTATTTTTATAGCAAGTTTTGTTATAGCTTTTTGTCTATCTGCAAGGGTTCCCAATCCTTCAATAAAAATAACTTTATCTAAATCTTTAGCGTACGCATTAAGGGACTTTTTGATATCTGCATTATAAAAAAATTCTGCATCAGCAAATCTTGGCCGAATAACTTTTTGATTACCATTTATTATTATTTGATGGTTATCACTTTTTATATTCGAAACTAAGGCAAACTTATTTATAAGATTACTTTTATCATCCTCTATATGAAAATACTTTTGATGCTGTGCCATCGTCATGATAATTAGCTCTTTGGGCAAAGATAAGTAATTCCTATCAAACTCACCTATAAGCACAATAGGATACTCTACTAGTTGCACTACCTCTTCTATTACATCATCTGTTTTTATAGCTACTCCATACTCTTTGTTTAGTTTAGCACACTGGTCTAATATGCTGTTTTTACGATCTACTGGATCAACCATTACTAAAGCATCAGAAAGAGTTCTAAAATATTCATTAACACTACTTATCATTACTTTATTTATCAGGTCATTTTTCTTTTGAAACCTATGTCCTAAAGAAAAATTACTAATCTGTAAACCAAAGAGCTCACCGAAACAAATTTTATTATCGACCATAGCTAATACTGATTTGACAGGACGGATAAATTTGTGCTCACCACCTCCCCATCTCATACTATTTGGCAAAGAAAGCTTTTTTATGCAAGCCTCTAGTATCCTACCTATCTCATCATATATTGATAATCCTTCTACAAAACGCTCTATAGCTATCCACTTACCTTGCTTATTTTCAGTTTTTTCAGTTATTTTGATTTGATTTTCTGAAGCATTTAATGACTTTATAAAACCCTTAGCTGCCTTTGTTAAATTGCCTTTATCATCATATGATATATGATATAATGGACCTCTTTTCAGTACTCTCTGGTCAGGCTGCTTACAAAGAATATTTGTTATAAAGCAAGTCAATCTCCTAGGTGTACAATAGTGCATGACTTTAGAGTGGTTTGTATCTTCGATAAAATTCTTCTCGATAAGTGTTCTATACAAACTATTAGAAAAAGAAGCACAAATAGACTCTACAAAGCGTGCTGGAATTTCTTCACAACATATCTCTACTAAAAGTGTATTATCGGGAGAACTGTGTCGTCTTTGATTCATATTTTTACTTACGGTATAAGAGCATGTTGAATAATAACATTTTTATTTATTTGCCAAAAATCAAAACAACTCTATAGCAATGCATTATATAAATATAGTTTTATAAAAAACTATATTTTCAATATTTCCTTCAATAAGGATAAAATAAAATACTTACCCACATAAGGATATAATCTTTAAGTTATAAAGTTTATTTAATAAAGGCACTAGAGGCAAACCTAGTATATTATCGTCCTCACCTTCTATATGTTCAAATAAGTGCTTAGCATTACATTCTAACTGATAGGCTCCACAGGCTTTATAAGGCTTATCTAAATTAAGATAAGCCTCTATTTCTTCATCTGTTAGTTTCCTCATTTTAATCAATGCTCTTTTTCTATGCTCCCATATAACCTTATTTCCTTTCATCAGACACATACCAGAGTTTTGGCTATGAGTTTTTCCTCTTAACGAGCACAGATGCGATTTTGCTACATCGAATGTTATAGGTTTATTAAATACCACATTCTCATCATCCAGGGCACATATTTGGTCTGCTGCTAGTACATATTTATCTGGATACAAGATACTTACACTGCTACATTTTATCTTCGCAAGCTCATAAGCCTGATCTGTAAATTTAAGATGTGAAATATCACACTTAAAGCTATCTTCATCAACATTAGATGTCACTATATCAAACTTTATACCAGAGCTTTCTAGTATTTTTTTGCGAATTTCTGAGCAAGAAGCTAGTATTATGGGAGCTAGTGTTTTTATCATTTAAGAGGGTTATTTCGTTAATTATTATTAACTTATAATTATATTAACTTATCATAATCTTCTTTATCCAAAAGAGCATCTAATTGTGAAGGAGCAGAAATTTCAATTTTAAAAAACCATCCATTACCTTCTGCGTCAGAATTTACAATAGAATTATCATCTACAATAGCTTCATTAACTTCTACGACCTTGCCTTCTATTGGAGCATATATATCACTTGCTGCCTTAACTGACTCTATCACAGCTATATTATCACCTTGTTTGACTTCCTTCCCAACACTAGGCAATTCTATAAAAACTATATCCCCAAGGGAGTCTTGTGCATGATTTGTAATACCAATTGTAGCTATATTGCCTTCCACATCTATCCATTCATGTTCCTGTGTATATTTGCGCATACTTATAACTCCTAAAAATTTTAATAAATTAATCTATGCATGTATATCATCTGATATATTCATATTCTGCATATCTCCTATGGAATGGATTATATCACAACAGATTTAACATACTTAAATAAATTATAGCTATATGCTAAAATAAAATTAAAAATACCTTTATTTATAGTAGAATGCTAAATAAGTAGTATATAAAAAAACAACCCATAACCATAAGCCTATAAAGGAACAATAAGAATGTATCTGCAATACAAGCAATTTTCCAAGTTATTTATTTTATTATCAATTGTTTTATTTATCTCTAGTTGCCAGAGCGTGCAAAACGAGATACTTATGAGACAAGTAGTTAGGGAAGCTCAATTTGATTTTAGAAGTATTGAAATTAAATCAGTAACTTTCTCCTCAGGATTTACTTTTTCAATTGACCAACTGAGCAATAATAACATTGATGTAAAAAAACTAGTAGGAGAGTTTATAAGCTCTGGATTTAACCCTAAAATAAAACAAATAGACTTTGCAATCGATATGAATGTAACAAATCCAAATGAGCAAATAGATATGTTAATAGACCCCTTCAAGCTCGATGGCTTAGTGAATAATCGCAAGCTTTTAGTCATAAATAATGATGAAAGTATAGCTGTACCTAAAAATTCTAATAAGGATAGTATCTTTGATGTATCATTAGTTTTAGACGAAACTGAACTAGATGAAATAATCAACTTCTTATCTTTTGTACAAAATGATACTTATACACTAGGAATTCAAGGTGAAGTATATGCTAAAGGTAATTTGGCTGGTGTTTCACTGCCAGAGACACCTATACAAGTGGAGCAATCTGTCGAAATAAGTAACAATGAGCTTAACGATATAGTAAGTATAGTAAGTGATAACACTCCAGCTTTTTTATTACCTGAAGAGTGGAAGTAGATTAAGGTTTTTATTATCCTTGTTTGGGAACATTTGAAGAAGCCGAATATTTGCTAAAACTGAGAATGGATTGATTATCCTTGGAATCGAAATTGATAAAAATAACTATATGATATTTTGGAGCATAGATACTGAAAAAGATTTTTTACCTAAGCAATGAGAAATTTTGCTTCTCCCGAACAATTATTCTATAAACTGACTGGATGGCTATTTAGCATATATTCCAAAAGGAAAAAGTGCGGAAGGACAACCTCTACAAAGCAGAAATTCATTAATCGGACAGTTTACTGAAAAGTGGAGTAAAGATTTCTTTAAGCCAATTGCTAAAAATTTGGGATTGTTTGCTGTTAACAGTGTTGTTTGCCTGAACTTGACCTGACAACTCAAAGTGATGCTGATCTAGCATTTTGCACAACTAATGAAACCAGACAAAAAGCGGAAAATATAAAGCTTATTTTTGAAATTAAAATGAGCATTGTAAACAACTACAAATTTGATAATAATAAAATAAACTTTGTCAGGGATTATAAAACTCACAAAGGTAATCCATCTGTTCTACGTTCTGATTCAATGCTTAAAGCGATTGGAAAATCAATTAATATCCGAGTTTCAGGAACAGAATCAATGAAAATACCAATTATAATTTTAGGAAATAGTCCTATCACAAAAAACTATTCAAAAAAAGTAGATTTATTGAATAGTGCCGGGATAATTCAAAGCTTTGTATCTCTATATCCAAACCCAAGCAATAATTTTATTAGAAATACAGAAGGCAACGGTTTTCAGACTTTTAACGAATATCAACACTTAACCGATTATATTACAGAAGTAGTTAAGTCTGATATGAATTTCTTTTCTTCAATGTTGCCTAAAAGAAAGCTAGGGCAAATAATAACTATTTCTGCAAGAGAAAAAGATGATATTTCAAAAGCAGAGAAATTTTTAAGTTTGATTGGAGAATAAATTGCTAAAAATGAAGACTGCACGTCAAAGAAAAAAAGGACTGAATCGAGTTCATTTGGAACGAATGGAAGAATAAATCACGATTCATCTAAATTTTATGATTCTAAATTATACAACGAATTGGAAAATAAGAGACGAATCAACAAGGAAATTAATCTGTTTCCGGAAAAATTACTAAATACAACGATATTAGGTTCTGCTGAAAACATGTCAATGCTTCCTGCATAATTCATTACATTTAATGATTACATCACCGCCTTACAATGTTTCAAAAGAATATGATGAAGATTTGTCATTGAAAGAATATTTGCATATGCTTAAAAAAGTCTTCAAAGAAACGTATCGAGTCTTAGTAAATGGTGGACGTGCTTGTATAAACGTTGCAAATATAGGTAGAAAGCCATACATTCCTCTTTCTGATTACATCTCTGAAATGATGATTGAAATCGGATTTAATATGCGTGGTGAGATAATTTGGAATAAGGCTGCAAGTGCAAGTCCATCTACTGCGTGGGGTAGTTGGATATCTGCTTCCAATCCTATATTAAGAGATATTCATGAATATATATTAGTGTTTTCAAAAGGAGATTATAAAAGAGAAAGAAAAAGAAACGAGAAAGAATCAAAACAGAATTCTATTTCAAAAGAGGATTTTATGTAATGGACAAAATCAATATGGACTTTCAATGCAGAATTTGCAAAAAAGGTAGGGCATCCGGCACCATTCCCAATTGATTTACCAAATAGATTGATACAACTTTATTCTTTTAAAACAGATATAGTTTTAGATCAGTTTATGGGAAGTGGCACAACCGGAATTGCAGCGTTAAAGTGTGATAGGAAATTTGTAGGATTTGAAATTAACCAAAAATATATTGACCTAACAAATAAAAGAATAGCGTCATTTGAAAATATGTTGAAGCTTTGAGAAAGAAAGCCCATATAACTTAGTTGGTAGCGAGTAAAGTGTCGACATTAAAGCTTGTTTTTTTCATTGAGTAAAATTAGCGTAGGCTTAAAAGTTTAGTATTCCAAAATCAGCCACAAAACATATACACAACCATTGTGATACTTATTTTTAGTATAGGATTAAATATATAAAAAGCATCGTCACCCAGACTAGTGCCCTTTATAGGAACAAAATAAGATTTTACAAAAGGATTAGGTTCCACTCTATATTTAATAAAATATTGTAGATCACACACCAGTTGCGTCAAATCTTTTGACTAGTCTACTTATCGGTACTGTCAAATGATGACGATGCTATTAATTTATTTTATACTTTAGTCCCACAAATACAATAATTTGATAAAATATTTTCACTTTACTAATCCATTAATAAGAGGCTTTTTATGACTAAAACTGTTGAGATATTAACATCTAGACCAAACAAAGAAAATCCATTCGCATTTACTCATACTAATCAAGCAGGAATATCTGTAAAAACAGATGGAACTATTGCCATAGGAGGGAATAATCTAGGCTTTAGTCCATTTTTATTGTTATTAGCTGGTTTATCCGGCTGTAGTGGTATAGATACTGTATTGATATTCAACAAAAAGCGTAAAAATCTAGAAGATATACAGATAAAAGTTAGCGCTGATGTAGTCGATGTAGATAAACACTCAGCATATGAAAATATAAATCTTGACTTTATATTGGTCAGCCCTGATATAACACAAGAAGAGGCCATTAAAGTTGTTTCTATGTCTATAGAGACATACTGCTCAGTTGCAAAAGCATTAGAAAAAGGCTCTAAAATAAACTATAGCGTTAAGGTACAAAAAGAACCAATCCAGAAAATCTAGCTGAAAGCTATTATTGCAAATAAAATAAGCATCACATAAAACCCGGCAACTAGATCATCTAGCATAATCCCAAAGCCGCCATCTAAGTTTTTATCTATCCATCCTAAAGGAGGGATAGATTTTGTCATGTCAAAAAGACGAAATAAAATAAACCCTATAAATACATTCATAATAGTTACTTCTTTTAACATAACACAGGGATATAGCGAAATAAAAACCCCTATCCACTCATCCCAAACAATTCTAGGGTCGTCTATATATTGCTTATTATTTTTATTCTTTTGTTTATTAGTATCAACCATCAGGTTTGCAGCTCTCTGGCATATATATATGCCAATGATAAATAAAAAGATACTAATAGATAAGTATATCTCAGAAGATAAGTATGTCATCAAATAAAATGGTACTATGGCACCTAAGCTTCCCCATGTCCCTGGTACCCAAGGTAAATAACCCAAACCGAATCCTGTGGCTAGGCCCTTTATAATAAAATTATAAGCCTTTTTCATATTTGTATATTCCTGTTGAATAACTTAATTTTTAGCAGACACAAAATCATTATTTCTGATACGATATCCTTATTCTATTTACCAATGTCATTTCTACAAAGGCAGGAACTTCCTGCTTTCTCCAAAAAACTCCGACTTCCATGTAAATAGCAGAATAAGTATAATTTTATAAAAAAAATCATTTTTCAGCACTGCCCTTATTCTAAGGATAATAAATATCAACCAATTAAGTACCTTAATCAATTATATTTTTTCGCCCAGTGAGCTAGGAGGTAACCCTCTTTTTACGAAGAATATTAAAACTAAAATAGAGGTAACATAAGGCAGAGCACTTAATAAGTAGCTATAGCTAGAAACATCCAGCCCTATTATAGGTAAAGAGATAACTATAGCCTGAGCAAAGCCAAAAAGAAAACAACCAATTAAAGCACCCTCAGGTCTCCATCTACCAAATATCATAGCTGCTAATGCTATGAAGCCATGACCTGATACAAGAGTAGGTGAAAATCTAGAAACCAAAGCAATACTAAGAGATGCTCCGCCTAGCCCTGCTAAAAAGCCTGAAATTAAAACAGCATAGTACCTAACTCTTCTAGCATTTATTCCCGCAGAAACAGCTGCTAGAGGATGCTCTCCTACCGCTCTTATGCGAAAACCTAGCTTAGTTTTATATAGCATTATCCATACTAGTAATACTAAAAAAATAGCAAAATAAACTGTAATATACTGATTAAAAATTATATCCCATAAAGAAAATTGTTCAAATATTCCATCAAATAATCTAGGCATTTTTGCATCTGTGGAAAGTATGGGGGTTTGTAAAGATTGCTCAAAAAACAATCTAGATAGAAAAAAAGCTATGCCTGGTCCGAGAAGATTTATTGCTATTCCTGATATGATGTCATTCATCTTAAGAGTTATAGTATTAAAAGCATGAAGCAAAGCCATCAAAGAAGCACTCACTCCTGCAAACAAAAAACCAAGCCAAGGATTTCCTGTCCAAAAACTTACCGTAGCGCCAAAAAATGCCCCAACGACCATAAGTCCTTCCAAGCCTATATTTATTACACCAGAATTTTCATTGATAATACCACCCATAGAAGCATATATATAAGCAGTAGAATATATAAGTGTCGTGCTAATAATAAAAGCAATTTGTTCGATCATAAATGGTTGTCACTTCTTAAATTTTAGTATACGTATTTTACCCGATAAATCTAACGTCAAAATAAACCCTAATCAAAAGTCATAGCATGGATAATAAAAAAGATAGAGTCGATTAATCTTAGGTATTATACAAAATTTTATCAACAAAGTTGTATCGAAGTCTCTATTTATGAGAAAATAACTTTTAAATGTCGCAATATTGGTGTAACTTACTCAAGAGTTCTTTACGATATTCATCATAATTAAGAGATGCTATATGCCGTGCTTGAGTTCTAATATAGTATTTAGGGTCATTGGCACTTTCAAATAATATGTCAGAGTTATGCTTATCCGTAATTCGATCGTTTTCACCATGTATAAATATAGTTGGTATATTTATGTTATCGATAAGATTTATAGGGTCTATACTGGAGTCAGGCATAGTCCAAGATACAGGATATTGAAACAAAAATAATATCCAGGACCTTCCCATAACTTCTCTTGTAATAGATCGGTATCCAGCAAAACCTGAGTCTAAAACCAAAGAACAGAAATTACTCTGCTGCTCTTGATTTTGACCTAAATAACTAACAGATAAAGCCGCTCCTAAACTTTGTCCTATCCAAATTTTTTTCCCTTCTATATTCTGATTTGACCATTTAGTCATAGCTTCTAAATCTTCAAAAACACCAGGTATCTTTGAACTTCCAGTAGAGCTACCATAACCTTTATAGCCTATTATGACTATGTCAAAGCCCTCTTCCAAAAGCCATATTAAAGGGTAGAAGTGATAGCTGATATTTTGACCATTTCCATGAAATAATAATATAGTGGCTTTTTTTTCTACATTGGAATGAATATGCCAGCTGTGCAGTCTTACATTATCATCTATGAAATACCATACATTATCATACTTTAAGCCAAAAAAATCAGGCGTTATAGCATATTTTGTAAGTGGGTAAAAGAACATATTGCTACACCCACTCAATAGACTAAGTGATATAGCGAATAAATACAATACGATTTTTCTATTTATTTTTTTTAACATATTGTTATAAAATACTTCATATGAAATAACTTATAAGCTACAGTACCATTTTTAAAAATACAAGTGTACTCCTAACCCCAGTTCTTCAAGTTTAGTTTTGTAATTTAAATTATCATTCCTGCCTGTAGTAAAATATATATCCTTTCCATTTCCTATATTAAAATATATATTATTTTTATAAAAAGCTATGATCTGAAAGTTAGGGCCAAAGTTTATAGCATGTTTTAAGTTTAGTACTTGACGATGAGAATTATCTCCCAAAACAGGCAAATAATATTCATAAGCTAAAGAGCTTTGCCCTAAAAAACTTCTACTAAATGCTCCTATCTCAGACAAGGGCCCAAAACTATATCCTTTTTGAATATCTGACGATGCATGAGTATAAAAGCCAAGTAAGCCATATAAAGCCAAATCCTTTTGGCTATTTGCTAACATGGCTCCCATTCCACCTCTAGCTTTATGTATTATACTCCTACTATTAGCTGATGTAATATCTTGCTCTGAGAGCGCAGAGATGCTCCATGACTTATTTCTAAATAAAGGGGCATAAAAAGGAGTAAATGAGCTTATAGCTATGTATTCAAGTCTTTCTAATTCTATTTCATTAAACAATTGATCTTCAATACTTATATCTATATTATACGCTCTAAGTTCTATATCGAGCATCTTCAACTTCATATTCGGGAGGTAGCCTGTTTCCCAATCTGTAGCCTCATGTAATGCAGATCTTAGCTGAATGTTCATAGATGGCACATGTATATCTTCATTAAAACTATTTCCAGCATAGGATATATTGAATCTAGACGTATCGTGGCCATTTATAGGATTATCAGGCACCTCTATATCTTTAAAATTTGACTTAGCATCTATCTTACTTCTAGCTATTAGTATAGGCAAAGCCCTATCTGCATATATTTTTCTTTGCTCTTCTGAACCATCTCTATCTTGTATTCTTATATATTGATACGCAAACTCAAGTATATTCGCTTGAGATGTAGCATCTAAGTTTTGTAAAAAAGAATCTTCTACTGTAGCATTTCCTTGGGTTAAGTCTTCTATAAAATATTGATGACTCTCAGGCAACTCCAGCGATTGATTATATAGTATATTGATTATCGAAGATCTATAGTTTGTATTTTTTATGAGGCCCTCATCATCTAGATATTTTACTGTATCCAATGGTACAGTTATAATAGGAAAAGGATACCCTATATCCAAATCAGGTCTTAATACTTTTAGTATTGTCAGTATTCGATATGAACAATTTTCATCAAAGAAATAGTATTCGAATTTTGTTTCACGAATCTCCCAAAGATGAAGCAATAAAAAATCTATTTCTTCTTTTGTAAGAGATAATTCAAACTCCCATAAATCTCGATTTTCTATATTATTGTATTCTCTGATTTTTTGCGCATAAGGTTGTACAGCTATACTTCCATAGTAGCCACCAAAAATACCATATAATATATACCTAATCCCTAATTCATTTTCTACGTCTACTACTGCACCAAAGTTTACTGATATAGAAAGAAGATTATTATTGATATTACTAAAATCTTGATTTATACGTAATAATGTATGCCCATACATTGAGGCTGCACTTCCTAAGAAACCAGCTGCGAAAACTATACTAGCATTTGTATAATCTTGTGTAGCTAGAAGCCACTGTTGTAGTTCACCACATTGATCCAGTTTTACAGTATAATTTGAAATATCTATAATACTATTTAGAAATGTAAATCTGGAAGGATATTCACAAACTAAATATTGCTCGATATTATTCACAACTTTTTTATCTTTTCTTAAAAAAGCATTTAGTGTGGCTATAAGCTCTGATTTTGGGTTGACTTTTCCATCTTTAGATAAAAAAAAACCTTCTCCATCGACTTCACTTTTATACCGCCCTATACCAAATAAGTCGACATTCGAGTAATAAAGTAAAGCGTGCCACTCAGGGCCTTTATGAACTTGTAGATCGATAAATTTATCGATTATAGAGCTTATCTCCTCAGGGCTAATATCTTGATTTACATCGGAATTTTTGTCGATTTTATTATTATTATTTATTTCACTAGTCTGATCTTCTGTGGTGTATTGCTGTGCTAGAGCTTTATCTGATAAAGCTTGATAGAATATATTGATAAATAGCAATATAATTATGAATGGCTTTTTTAGGCAATATTCCATAAAATATCAACCATAAAATATAGATTATGTGCTTTATGGCATTTAATTAAATGTATTTCATTAAATGCCATAAAACAAAAAAAACTGAAGTCAGTAAAACCAGACTTCAGTTTTTTTGTAACTAAATTATTAAATTATATAGTTTTATATTAATTATATAGCGTATTGATTATATGTATTTTCTAGTATTTCATTTATCTTAACAGCTACAGTTAAGCTATCAGTATTGCTAGAACTATATATGTTGTCAAAATTAGATTTTAGAACCTGAGCTACGCCATCTCTATCAGAATCAGACACATTTTTCATAGATAGAAAGTTATCTAAAGCCTCTCCATTTCCGTTAGATAAATTTGATAGCATAGAGTCAAAATTATCATCTATATATCTAGCTTCCTTTATAAATTCTGGATTATTTAATTTTGCTAATGAAGTTGAAGTATCACAACCAAAAGTTCCAGTAGTCATGGAAGATGTATTAGAAAAAGAAGCATTTGTTATCTGAGCTACGACATGCATTAGCCCACCTGATGCTCCGCTAAATAGAGTAGAGCCAAGGCCACAGCCTGCTCCGTTACCAAAGCTGTGGCTACTGAATAATAGTATAGAGATAGGAAGTATTCCTTTAATAAATTTCATAAGTGTATCCCCTAAAAATAGTTTTAAAAGTCGTAATCAATTAAGCTACATATTTAGAATATTTGCTATTTAACAATATGTTATTTATGTTCATAGCTATACTTACACTATCAGTATCTGAATTAGAGTATATGTCGTTAAAGTTATTCTTTAATAGCTTAGCGACTGCGTCCTTATCTTC
Organism: Gammaproteobacteria bacterium Psp_hYS2021; assembly: GCA_963455285.1. Lineage (GTDB taxonomy): Bacteria > Pseudomonadota > Gammaproteobacteria. The sequence continues at coordinate 207,770 of OY734021.1, read as the reverse complement.
TAAAGATACATTTTTGATATGTAAGAAGTTATCTATAGACTCTCCATGTCCAGCTGCTAAATCAACGACGAAACTATCAACATTATCATTTAAAAAAGCAACTTCTCTTTCTAAGTTAACTGAATTTCTGGCTATAGGGCCACTAGTATCACACCCCGCTAGGTCAAACGACATAGATGTAAGATTGGTATAGTATGTACTATTTGTAGTTTCTGCAAAAATATGAGGAATTAACCCACTTTGTCCACTAAATATCCTAGCTCCTACACCACAGCTAGCCCCAGTTGCGAACGCAGCCGAAGAGCTAAGAGCTAAGCCTCCAACTAAAGATAAGCTAATTATAAGTTTTTTCATAGTATAAAGCTCCATCATAAAAATTAATAAATACAAATTAAATATGCCAACTGAGCTCAGATATTAATATAAATTATACTATTATACACATATATACCTGCACGCCCTCAGTTAAATGTTAAATATAGCATAGATACGCCAGTATTACAATATACTTTGCTACTTTATTGTAATATGACTTTGATGCAACAAACTTAAGTTATACATATAATTAATAAGCGATAACAAACGCTAAAGAAAAAGTCAATCATCAAATCAGATGGCTAAATCTAAAAGATTAAAAATACCAGAAAATATATTGATAGAATAGCCTGCATACGCTCTGAACTAAAACCAGTAGAACAGATACGAGGTGAAATAAGAGAAAAGTTTCTTAACAGCAATATTTTGATTCTCTCGATACTCTATAGAAATAAAATATCCGAATATGGAGAAGGCTCATATCAATGACATTTTTTCCACATCTAAAATAAGTAATCGCAGAATGCCATATGCTACTTAACAAAAGACGCCCAGGTAGGGCGTCTCTGCGTAGATATTCATGCTTTATGAACTATGGGAATGGTTAAGTGTTGTACTTTTAAGACACTTAGCCTTTATTACTTAGCGCTTTGTATTCTTTTAATACCCATTTCCAGTAACCGATTAGTGAGGATAGCAACACTGATACCCAATATTAGTATAGCTATCTCAGGTAAATTAGGAGCATAAAATACCATATCCCCAAACCAAACAGTCTGTGGTCCGAGCACAATCATCTGACCTTGAATTACAAATAGCGACTCCAATAAGAACACAGAGATTAACATAATGAGTGAAGCGATTCTCAATTGCACGAATGTCAGTGCAAAAGCCACTACAAAAGAAACTACTAATAGAATTGGTATCCAATCTATTTCCGTAACGATACTAGAGCGTTGCAAGTAGACGTATTGAACTATGACAAACAGCATAATTAAAGCAAACGCCCATTGAGCAACTTTTGAGAATACCTTTTCTTGAGTTGCTATACCTACCAAGTAAAGTATTGCTATACCACTGGCAATCGCACTTAGCAATGTCATGATGCTTGCATCCATACCCACGTAGGATTCTCTACCTATTATAGTACCAAAAACTGATCCCAGTACTATCGCTGCGCTAGCCGCTATGATTAAAGTTAGTATAGTTACTTGTTTATCAATAGAAATCTTTATGCCTCTCGCATCCATAATTATTTTATAAGTAAGTAACACTAACTCAATCCCATATAGCATTCCCATCCACCAAATTGGTGAGACGATGTTTGGACTGAATAGGAACCAGATTATACTCAGTGGCGAGCCCATTTCAGTGGATAAAGCAACAAATGCCCCGATTAGTAAGGCTAATGCTAAACACAGTAATGGCATTTTATGCTTTTCAATTTCATCAATTTGATATAAAGAACCAAGGGCATAAATAATCGAACAACCAGTACTTGCCAATGCTAAAAATATATAAACCACTAGTGGTAATGTCCACATCATCGCATCATTAGTTGCGAATATTGGTTCGATAAACCATTCTTCAACTGCAAAATAGCCACCAAAGAGTAGCCCTGCCAAAGCAATAATTGTTAATTGTGATTGTTTCATATAAGCTCCTAAGTACGTTGTGGAGTATAACGGCGAATATAGAAAATTTTCGCCTGAGTTCCTAGTTCTGGCCTTAATGGTTGACCATCATATTTTTTTATTAACATCGATACCTCACTATTGGGGTCATCTAGATCCCCTACTATTCTCGCATTGGATGGACAAGCATCCACACAAGCTGGATTGAGTCCTTTCACTAGACGATGAGCACAGAAAGTACATTTCTCAACCGTGCCACGATTACGCACTGACGGATATACATTAGCTGATTCTGGATTGGATTGCGGTGTTCCGTGTCCGCCAGTCTCATCCAACATGCTTTGACCGGAGAAAGTCCCCGCAATGATCCGAACATCGTCTTCCCAACGCTGATGAGGTCTTTTCCAATTGAAGTTAATCACTCCATAAGGACAATTCGCCATACAAGCTTTACAACCAATGCATTTATATGGATTGTGCATAGTCAAACCACCTTCAGTTTTATGCATGGCTTGAGTCGGACAACCACTCACACAAGGTGCATTATCGCAGTGGTTACACATGGTGGAAATGTACTCAAAATTAAAATTAGGGAATTGTCCTTCTTCTTTAATTATTTTATCGCACCAATTAATATTCTCAGGTGTATTATTTTCTACTTTACACGCAAAAATACAACCGGAACAACCGACACATTTTTGCTGATCAATTACCATTCCGTATTTCATCTATTACCTCTATACTTTTTCAATTTTAATACCAATCTCACCATAGAATGCAGATGAGCCAGAAAGAGCTTCAAAAGCATGAGGAAGAAGCTCGTTATTATTACCTCCTTTAGGAACCATGCCGAATTTTTCAGCAGCTACTTTACCATAGGCCCAATGCCCTCTTCCAAATGCCTTAGCCACTGAACCTGGCCTCACTCCTTCAAAGAGAGATGCATTGCATTCGATACTGCCAAATGCAGAGGTAATTCTCACTCTATCACCATCTTGAATACCCAATGGCTTCGCATCAACTGGATTTATTTTAGCGGCATCTTTGTGCTTTATTGAACCTGGATCAATATCATTATTGGCTTGAAACCATGGTGAATTATCCGCACGACCTTCCCGAGATAGTCTAGATTTATGATCGACAAATAGCAATGGGAATTCTTCTTTTGAGCCATAACGCAAAGGTTCTTCATAATGAGGCATAAACGCCAGCTGATCTCTAGCTTGATAGCCAGTGACTCTCATAACTTCATTAATATCAACATTATGTTTTTCAGCGTGTTTCATCAATGCTTCCTCAAGCGTTCTTGAGTAGAATTCAAATTGCTTGGTAGAAGTTTTCATATTGCCCCAACGATCTTTGAATTTATACGAGTCGCTATTCCATACGCCAACTTTTCTGAATTCTTCCCAATTGGAAAAGCGATCACCCGATACATACATTGCTGGATTCCAAAGTGGTTGAGTGACGATTTTAGTAGCATATTCAGCAATTTCATCGGGGGATGTGGGTGCTCTACCTGTTTCTGGATCGTGGAATTCGTTAGTTAGATAATCCAATGGTGCTGTAAATCCTCTTTTTGCTAATTCTTGAGCTAGTAACCAAGGAATACCGCATTCATCTTCGTAAGAATCACCTAAGCGTTTGATGCTAGGTTGAGCAATAGATACTGAACCATAACGATTACCCGAACCATTGCTTACCCCCCATCGCTCAAACATAAAATGAGGCGCTGGTAATAGTAAGTCCGAAAAGAAACTAAATTCACTGACATGCGTAGTAATATGTGTGATAAAGTCGATTTTCTTCATCGCTTCCTGCCAGCTTTGACAGGCTGGAGTCGAAAATGCAAAGTTACAGAAGTAACCTACCATCATTTTCGGTGTATAAGGATCCCCTTCAAGCACACTAATTGGCACGGCATCGGTTACGACACCGCCACCACTTTTTCCGCCTTTGAGAGCAGGGTACTCGAGTCGACCTCGTCGATCAATTTTCTCTTTTTTCAGACCATTCATAGCAATTTCATCTACATATTTCTTAGACGAAGGAATAGAGGCTTTAACGGTGGAATTCCATTTCAATACCCCACCTTTACGATCAATTGAACCAAGCAGACCATTGAGAGCGTGCATCGCCATTGAAGCATAAGCTCCCCTATGTTGCATTTGTGAACCACGAGAACGCCATATTTGGACTCGAGGAGCTGCGTCGGTGAGCTTACCAGCAATACGAATTATTTGTTCGGTAGAGATTCCACATAAATCAGACGCCCAGTCAGGAGTACACGTCAATAGAACTTCATTCCACCATGTCACCAGTCCATAAGTATAATTCTCGGTAAAACTCTCTGAATCAACAGTTTGATTAGGTTTAAATCTATTGACCCCATCATTAAAGTCACCAACAAATTCACGATTCCATCCACCGCTAATAAGAATCTGATGAGCCAAAGCTAAAGCCATGGCTCCATCTTGTCCAGGCTTAATCGGCACCCATTCATCGGCTTTAGCTGCAGAGGCAGAGAAACGAGGATCTACTATTGCCACTTGGGCATTATCAAGCATATTGCCCCAGTCCGAGCAATAATAAGATACTTGACGGTTAGCAGATAATGGGTCTACGCCAAAAGATAAAATATAACGAGTATCTTGAATATCATATTGACGATAACCCCAGTCTCCTTCAGTGAAGTAAGGACCAAATTTATCTGTTTCAGCACAAAGTGCACTATGTGTAATTGCATTTGGGGAACCTAGTACTTGGGTGAAGTTTTTAATGAGTACATCTGATAGTATAGAATATCGACCACGTAAAGAGACATATTTATGAGTCTCATCGTTCTCTCTTAGCTCCATAATTTTATCCGCCATTAATGCAATGGCTTCTTCCCAAGAAATAGGCCTAAACTGTGGATCAATGCCTTGATCTTTCTCTGGATTCGTACGCAACATTGGTTGAGCAATGCGATTAGGGTCATATAATTCTTGTAGCCCAATATACTGTCTAGGACAGCTCGAAGTACCATGAATTCTAGAATAAGGGTTACCGCGGATATTGAGTACTCTGCCTTGTTGAATATAGACTTGCTTAGCACAAAATGATGTGCATCCGTTGCAAGTAGTAGCCATCCATTTACCGCTATTGACCTCCGCTATTGTGGGTTGGTATTTGGCTTCAATCATTGAGCGAACTACTGGACTTAAACTCCCTAAAATGCCTATGGCCGCCGATGTAGTGCCCATTCTACATAAAAAACTACGCCTGGAAGGGTTAAAATAATTTTCTGAAAACTGTTTCATATTTGAACTCACTTAAAAATCAAACATTAACAATATAAAATACAAAATCAATATATTATGATTTATATTATTTGTATATTTATCATCATAGTTAATATACTTAAGTAAAATAAATATCCCTTAAATATATTGTCATCGCCTTTTGGCAACTTTATTAAAAGTTCTTAGCGTAAGCACATGCAAGCACAAAACAAAATAAGGCTCCGCTAACTTTAATTTATTATACCAGACCCTAGCAGATAAAGAAAGAATTTTCTCAGAGCTACTACCTGAATTAGAGTTTTGAAAAATAAAATTTATTATTGCACTGTTTAGGTTTTTCTAGAGCTTTCTTTTTTTATAACTGTATCATAGCAAAGGGACTCATCAATATTTGGAAAGTCTATACAGTAGTGTGCTCCTCTAGATTCTTTTCTTTTAAGGGCGCTTTGTGTGGCTATTTGGCTTACTAAAACTAAGTTCTTTAGCTCTATAAGATAACGTGAAATATATATATCACTAAATTTATCATTAATATTTTTTGATATCTCCTCTAAATATTGCTTAGCTTCATTCAAACTTTGATTACTGCGAATAATGCCAACTTTCGATGACATAAGTTTTTGTAGAGAAATCATTTGTGATTTAATCCATATATCTGAAATCGAATCCAAAGGCTTATAGTGGAATTGGTAGCTTAAATGTGGCAACTTAGTAAAATTTTTCGTATAATTTTTCTCTATGTTCTCTTTGACTATGTTCGCAAACGCTAAGCATTCTATTAGTGAGTTACTGGCCAACCTATTTGCCCCATGTAGCCCTGTATGACTACATTCACCTATTGCATATAGATTAGCTAATCCTGTCATAGCATTATGGTCTACAGATATCCCTCCACAAGTATAGTGTGATGACGGAATAACAGGTACCAAATCTTTTGTAATATCTAAACCTAGTCCTTCCATACATTCATTATATGTCCTTCGGAAGAAGGATTTTATTTTATTCGCTCCTAAGCCACGAGCATCAAGGTATATATGAGGTTTGTCACTATTTTTTATTTCTGAATATATAGCACGAGCAACTATATCTCTTGGAGACAGCTCTAGTCTTTTATCATACTTATGCATAAATCTTTGTTGTGAGCTATTTAGCAGTATAGCACCTTCTCCTCTTATCGACTCTGTAATAAGCTTAGAATTATCTGAAGCTGGATTATAAAGCCCTGTTGGGTGGAATTGCTGAAATTCCATATTGGCTATTTTACACCCTGCCCTATACGCCATGGCTATGCCATCTCCGGTTACATCTTTTGGAGAAGTAGAGTAAGAGTAAATATTGCTAGCTCCTCCTGTTGCTATAACTGTAGCAGAAGCATAGATGTAATAAATCGATTTAGGGCTCTGAGTTTTTTCATCTAAAGTAGCAACAACAACGCCATAACAATTAAGATTATCAGTAATTAAATCTATAGCAATAGAGTTTTCAACTATTTTGATTTTATCATTACTTAAAACCGTTTTAATTAAAGTTTGGACTAGATTTTGTCCGGTAGAATCTTTCACATGCCAAACTCTGCGAAATGAATGCCCGCCTTCTTTATATAAATGATACCTTTGCTTTCCTTGATCATTTTCCCTTGAAAATGGCATGCCTAATTCAATCAAGGTTTCTATACATTGTCCTGCTCTAGAGACCACTAAATCAACTACACCAGGGTTATTTAGATAACAGCCAGCGACCAAAGTATCTTGAATATGCTGATTTAAGGAGTCGAATGAGCCATCAATGCTGTTCAATTTATCTGAAAATGCTGCAATTCCACCTTGCGCTAAATTGCTAGCCCCGCTCACAAGAGAGCCTTTAGAGATTAGAGTTACGCTTCCTAATTTAGATAATAAATAAGACACATGTAGCCCTGCTGCACCAGAGCCAATGACTAAAAAATCACAAGATAAATTGTGCTGTGACAAAAAATCACTTTCCATAAGTAAAAAAAGCAATTTCGAGAAATAGAAAAAGTTTGTGATATATATTAACTTTTAATACTTTAAACGGTTCTGCTTTGTTGTATCCACGTAGTTTTCAAATGAATAAAAAAACTCAAAAGCTATTCAAGTGTTTAGTGAGCTGATTTATTATTGTAGAGACTATGGTATAAAAAGCAAGTGTTTATGGCTATATAAGAAGCTACACCATAATAGCTTTCAACAGCCTATAAAATATTTTGAGATTTGATAATCAAAAACAAAAAGTAAAAATTATAAAATTTTGAGAAAAAATAAAAATAAAAGAAATAATAGATAAATTTTTATATTTTAGAATTATAATTAAAAAATAAATCTTTTTTTATTATCTATTTCATTTATTAAATCTAAATAAAAATTATGAAAAATTTATTATCAGTTATATCAATTTCCTTTATCTCTCTCTTTGCAACAAATGTGTTTGCTCAAGTATCTATAGGTATGGTTACAGATGTAGGAGGAATTCATGATCAGTCCTTTAATCAATCCGCTTGGGAAGGACTAAAAAGAGCCGAAGAAGAATTGGATGCAAAAATCGCATATAAGGAGTCATTTCAAGATGCCGATTACAGACCGAATATAGAGACATTTATGGATACAGGCAGTGATCTTATAATAGGAGTTGGTTTTACTATGGGGGACTCTGTACTTGAAATGGCAAGAAATAACCCAACTCAGAAGCTAGCAATAATAGATTATACCTATGGCGACGAGACTCCAAGAAATTTAACAGGTGTATTATTTAAAGAACAAGAAGGAAGCTTCTTAGTAGGATATATTGCTGGAAAAATGACCAATACTAATAAAATAGGCTTTGTGGGAGGCATAGATATTCCTGTAGTTTGGAGATTCCACTATGGTTTTATGGCTGGGGTAAAGCATGCAAATCCAGAAGCAGAAGTTATAGTCCAGTATGCAAACTCATTCGTTGATACAGCGCTTGGTAAAACAATAGCAAATGGAATGTACCAAAATGGCGTAGATATCGTTTTTCATGCAGCAGGCGGTGTAGGTGAAGGAGTAATCGAATCTGCTAAAGAAAATAAAAAGTGGGCTATAGGAGTTGACAGAGACCAAAACTATTTAGCTCCAGATAATGTTATTACATCAATGATAAAAAGAGTAGATACGGCGACTTACACCCTTTCTAAAGAAATAGCAGAGGATACCTTTAGAGGCAGAAGAACTCTTGTATTAGGTCTAAAAGAAAATGGTGTGGGAATATCTCCTAACTCTGAGAAGCACGTGCCAAAAGATATACTTGCGCAAGTAGATACGATTTCCGATCATATAATTAAAGGAGATATAACTCCTCCTGGAACTAAAGAAGAATTTGAATCATTTAAGACTATAAGTGTCGAATAGTACAGTACTACACATTACTTTTATTATTGATAAATAACTAAAATTAGTATACGCTAGATAGAACCTCCTCTACTGAGTGTATTGTAAGAGAATTTGTTTTAGTTTTGACGGGATTACTTATATTAAATGCTTTAGTTAATACTATTTTATGCTTGATTTTTATTATACCATCTAGCAGTAGCTCATTTACTAAAGACTTAAGATATCGCTGTTCAAAATGTAAAACAAGGTTATCATCACTAAATACCTTAGGATGAACATTCGATAAAATATTCATAAATCTTGCACTAGAAAATGAATTACTAATGCCTATTATAGGTACAGACGATACATACCTAGATAACCAAAGAGCAGTTTCTCCACTTAGACTAAGGCATAAAATAGCACCTACATCATTAAGAGTATTAGCTATATTAACCGCACTTGCAGCTATTATTTGATTTAGAGTAGTGCACTTGTCATTTATGTTTTTATAAGCCCTTTTCATGCTTACATGCTCCTCCACTCCTATAGCTATTTTTACCATTTGCTCTACAGTCCTGATAGGATTATTGCCTATAGCAGTCTCGGCAGATAGCATGACTGCATCTGTAGAATCTAATACAGCATTTCCTACATCAGAAATTTCTGCACGAGTAGGAGTAGGTGAGTTTATCATTGACTCCATCATCTGAGTTGCTGTTATGACAAATTTATTATGTTTTACCGCTTTTTCAATTATAGTTTTTTGTAATCCAAGCATGGCTCCTACACCTACTTCTACAGCCAAATCACCTCTTGCGACCATTACTCCATCTGATGCTTGTAATAAATCATCCAGAGTATCTTTATCCTTAAAAATATCTGCTCTTTCGATTTTTGATATTAATTTAGGAATATGACGACTATCTATATTTTCTGCGATTTTTCTGACTAAGTCTAAGTCTGAACCTTTAGATACAAAAGATACTGCTATAAAATCTACCTTTTGTTCAGTGACAAACTCTATTATTGTCCTATCTTTTAAGGTTATAGCGTTTGCGTTTAGTCCCCCACCTTTTAGATTTATTCCTTTTTTATCAGATAACACACCGCCTGTTAATGCCTTAGTTATTATCTTATGGTCCTGTACTTCTATTACTTCTAGCTCAACATTTCCATCGTCAAGTAACAATATATCCCCATGCTTACAATATTGAGGTAAATCCTTATATCCGACCCCTACCCAGCTCTCGTTACCATATCCTTCTTTTTGTGTATCTAAAATAAATTTTTGGCCAAGAATTAAATTTATAAAGCTATTTTCAAAAGATTCAATGCGTATTTTAGGACCAGGTAAATCAGCTATAATACCCACATGTTTATTAAGCTTCTTTGACACTTTTCTCAGTGTATTTATATTATTTAGATGAAAATCAAAATCTCCATGGGAAAAATTCATTCTTATTATATTTACACCAGCTTTGACTAATTCTTCCATGACTTCAGAAGAACTAGTAGCAGGTCCCATAGTTGCAACAATTTTCGTGGCTCTTAATTTTAGTGTCATAAGTTATGTTTTTTCTAAAAGGATACAGAAAGTATATTAAAAAATAATTTATGTTTTTTTAGTTAATATGTAATAGAATTACTTCTTATATATTAAAATAGCTATTCTAGCAAATCAATTAATAAGTATATAAAATATCAAAAAACATAATAGAACCCAAAGATGGATATTAAAGAGCCTTTTATAATAGATGAGCTTGATGATTATGATAGCTTTATGGCATATAACCTAGATAAATCAAGTACATGGTCAGAAAATGATTTTATAGGCTCTATAAGAAACTTGTATCACCAAGCTCTTGGTCTATGGCCTAACAGTATAAGCGGTAAAAAAAGAGAAGGTAGAGAACTGATGGCAGTCATAGTATTTAGTACTATAGACGATATCATAGAGCTACTTTACTTATCTGTAGGCACTCAATGGAGGCATAGAGGTTTAGGCAGTGCACTTTTAGAAGAGCTTATAAAAAGAGCAAAAGCTGACAACGTAAAGCAAATATTTCTGGAAGTTAACACTTCTAATAAAAATGCTATATCTCTATATGAAAAGTATGGGTTTAAATTAAATAGAATTAGAAAAAATTACTACTATCAAGATAAAAAGTTTTACGATGCTTTTGAAATGAACCTATGCATAGCACATCAAAGTTATAAAGTAACTACATATTTATAAATTATTTCTACAAATTAAGGACAAGTTAGAAAATTGAGTGTATTAAATTTATTACAGGATGATTTTATTTTCAGAGCATTTATCGCATCTATAGGCACGTCTTTCTTAACTGGCTTACTTGGAATTTTTGTTTTATGGAGAAGATTAGGTAATTTAAGTGATAGCATCACTCACTCATCTTTACTTGGTGTAGTGGTCGCTATCTTAATAAATTTCGATATCCATATAGGCATTATGGCAATAATTCCTATATTTTTTATACTATTTTCTATATTACACAAATATAGCTCAGAGATAACTAATACAGTTATATTAGGTATAATTTTTAACTTTTTACTAGCGATTTCATTAATTTTAGTTAGTTTATTTCAAATACGTGCAGACTTATTAAGCTTATTTATAGGAGATGTATTAACTGTAGATTCAAGGGATATTTTAATCATTTTAGCCTTAATTATACTAAGCTCATTATTTGTATTCTTAAACTGGGAAAAATTACTTATAAGTATGATATCTACAGAAATAGCAGATAGTGATGGAATCGCTTGGAGATATTACTATATAACTATAAATTTTTTACTTATGCTTTCAATTATAGCCATACTACAAGTAGTAGGAATATTGATGCTAAGCGCTCTTTTTATTATGCCTTCTGCAAGTGCTAGATTACTCAGTAAAACTCCTGTTCAGATGGCAGTCGTTAGTATTTGCATTTCTATTTTTTCAAGTGTTTTTGGTTTTTTATTGGCTATTTATATAGATTTACCAGTTTCGCCTGCCATAATATTTATAGCAACTATTTGTTTTATTTTTTCTTTAATTACCAAAAGTTATAGGTTTAGATAAAAACATTATTACGTAAATGCTAATGGTCTTGTTTACCGTGTAAATTATGCTAGAAACTCAACAAACTATTTATATAAGTATTGACTTTTATCTGATATAAGACTACTAGTAAATATAATGAAGTAATACTATAATATGTTTCGTATCTAATTTATGCAGTCAATATAAAAAAACATTTATCTTTTAAGGAACTAGTATTTTATGTCAAAAATTATATATACAATCACAGATGAAGCACCAGCTTTAGCTACTTACTCCTTACTTCCTATCATCAAAGCATTTACATCTACAGCAAACATCTCTGTAGAAACTAAAGATATTTCGCTATCTGGTCGAATTATTGCTAACTTTACTCAATACCTATCGCCGGATAAGAGAATTAATGATGACCTAAACGAGCTAAGCGAGATAATGAAAAGCCCCGACGCTAATATAATTAAACTTCCAAATATAAGTGCGTCTATTCCTCAGCTACAAGATGCTATTAAAGAACTGCAATCTAAAGGATATAATATCCCTAATTATCCAGAAGCTCCCTCTACACAAGAAGAAATAAACATTAAGTCTACTTTTGATAAGATTCTAGGATCAGCTGTAAATCCTGTCATTCGTCAAGGAAATTCAGACAGACGCGCTCCAAAAGCTGTAAAAGCATATGTTAAGGAGCACCCGCATAAATTAGGTCAGTGGAGTGAGGACTCAACCTCTCATGTCTCTGACATGTCTTCAGGGGATTTTTACGAATCAGAAAAATCTACTACATTGGATAAAGATACCGTTGCACAGATAGTATTTGAAGATAACTCCGCTGTAAGAAAAATCCTCAAAGAAGGGATTAAGCTTATCAAAGGAGAAATAATTGATACAAGTGTGATGAACTATAAAGCATTGGCAGAGTTTTTAGAAAAAGAAATAAATGATGCTTATGAGAAAAATATTCTTTTCTCAATACACTTAAAAGCGACTATGATGAAAATATCTGACCCTATAATATTTGGAGTAGCGATAAAGGTCTTTTTTAAGGATGTTTTTGATAAATATTCAGATGTTTTCGATAAGCTTAATATAAATGCAAATAATGGTTTAGTTGATATCTATAATAAAATCGAATCTCTCCCAGAAGATAAACAAAATGAAATCAAAAAGGCTATAGATGATGTATATAAAGTAAGACCTTCTGTAGCAATGGTAGATTCAGATAAAGGCATAACAAATCTGCATGCGCCAAATAACATAATCATAGATGCTTCTATGCCTGCAGCAATACGTAGCTCAGGAAAAATGTGGAATGCAGAAGGTGAACTTGAAAATACAAAAGCTGTTATACCTGATCGCTGTTATTCTGGAGTTTATAGAGCTGTTATAGATTTTTGTAAAAAACATGGTGCATTTGACCCAACAACAATGGGAAGTGTTCCAAATGTAGGATTGATGTCCCAAAAGGCAGAAGAATACGGCTCACATAATACTACTTTCCAACCAACTGATGATGGAAAAATACTAGTATTAGATGCAGATGGAAATACTCTATTGGAGCAACCTGTATACAAAAAAGATATTTTTAGAATGAGTCAGACAAAAGATATTCCTGTTAAAGAGTGGGTTGCTTTAGCTATAGAGAGAGCAAAGATCTCTCGAACTCCTGCTATATTTTGGTTAGATGAAAATAGAAGCCACGACCGTGAAATAATAAAAAAAATGAATACCTACCTCAAAGACTATGATACCTCAGGTTTAGAAATATCTATATCAAAACCAATAAATGCAGCACAAAAATCATTAGTAAGAATGAAACAAGGACAAAATACTATTTCAGTTACAGGAAATGTCCTTAGAGATTATTTAACAGACCTTTTCCCTATACTGGAGCTTGGAACTAGCTCTAAAATGCTCTCGATCATACCGCTAACTTATGGTGGCAAACTATTTGAAACAGGAGCAGGTGGCTCCGCTCCTAAGTTAATTGAGCAACTTATAGAAGAAAATCATTTAAGATGGGATTCTATGGGTGAATTTTTGGCAATATGTGAATCTATAGAGCACTTAGCAAGAACTTATAATAATGATAATGCTAAAGAGCTTGCTAAATGTCTGGATATGGCAATCAAGAAATTTTTGGATGAAAATAAATCTCCATCAAGAAAAGTAAAAGAAATAGATAATAGAGGAAGCCATTTTTATCTAGCAAAGTATTGGGCAGAAGCAATTACAAGCGAGCATCCGAATCAAGAAGTAAAAAATATTTTTGCAAATGTATCAAAAGCACTTAATGATAATGAAAGCGCCATCTTAGAAGAGCTTATTTCTGTACAAGGACCTAAAGTCGATATAGGAGGATACTACAAGCCTGATGATGCATTAGCCTCTGCCGTGATGCGCCCGAGTAAAAAGTTTAACTATATTATCGATAATATAAAGTAAGAATAAATATATTAATAGCTTATACTTTTAATACAATAGTTTTGTAGAGGCTCTCAGTTTGGGCGTCTCTTTCATTTCTATATTCACTTTAGGGGTTATGGTAAAGCAGACTACTCACTCTCAAGCTCATCAAGATAATCTGTAGTAGTAGTTAGCTGACCTATATTTGCTAAAGAGACATTTATAGAATAACTATTCAACCTAAGGGGGGGGACGTCATTATTTAAGTACGTTCTAGCTGATAAACCTAGGCTCATACAGCATCCTATATAAGAAATACTCGTTCTGCTTTCTTCTAGCCTCTCTTTATCCAAATTATACTCTGTAAAGGAAGAAAAGCGCCAATTGCTACCAATCCTAAGACCGAAGCGCTGACTAGTTGCTCTAATAAGATTTTGATTTTCTGTATCAGTAAACTCTTTGCGTTCTACAATTGATAATTGCGCTAAAGATAGGTATCTTCCACCTCTAAATGTATATACTAAATTATTGTAAATATTTTCTCCTCTATACAAATGTGTTTCGGTAGATACTTTATGTACTCGACTATAAAATCCTTCTAATCTCACAGCTGTGGGAGAGTATTCTGATGTTGAGAAAAAAACCTCTTCGTCATCATTTGGGTTTAGTAATACTTCTCTATCCTTAAAATAAAATATTTGACCTGCTCCAAGATTAATCAGCTCATTGTATTGATTATTAAATAAAGATGTCTCTATGATTGCGCTCGTTTGAAGAGTATCTCCATATCTGTCTTCACCTGTAAAGCGATTCTTAGATAAAAGAGTATTATAAGAAAAATATTCATAGCTGGTGTCAATTTCCGGTAAGTCGTTTTGCTCTACATTTACAGGTGTGTATAAAAAATATAGTTTTGGCGATATACTTTGATATACATTAGATGAATAGTCTATATAGTGAGTACTTGATAAATCAAACCATGTACTATATATATAGTCATCATAGCTTTTAACATCCTCTTCTATTTGTGTATATTCATCAAATTCATAATATCTAAATCTCCCTACAGCACCCATATGACTACTTATTGAATAAAGATTTAATATGGGAACTTCTATATTTACATTGCCATTTATACGATCTACTGTCTCTGCATTACCTCTTTGTAGTCTTTGAAATTGTGAGTAAACAGTGTCTAAGCTATAGCTGAAATAGTTATTTTGTTGAGGATATAAATTTAAGGATACTTCTGGTAATAATGTATATACTGAGGAGCTTACAATGCTTTCTTTTTGCTCTAAATCTAAAACACGCACTCTAGCTCTTAAGTTATCTATATTGTATGATACTTCAGCTCTTTGGTATAGAGGAAAAAGGTCGTTATTTGTGTTAAGCTCAGTACCGATTCTATCGAAAAATAGTTCATCATTTACATATGTATATTCTATATGGCTTCTAAAGTCACCATACGAACCTCTATTATAAACATCCACTAGTGAATATTCTTTATTGTCCCTATTATCACTAGGTAGATAAGAAGTATTAATTATATTATATGTATTTGCTGTTTGAAGTCTTGTTTCTACCTCGACTATAGTACCCGCTTCATCTATATATCTGGGAAAAAAAGTCATATCAAAATTGGGCGCTATATTCCAGTAAAATGGAGCCGTAGTATTCCATCCGTTTATACTTCTATATTGGATAATTGGAAACAAGAAACCTGTCAATCTTTGCCCATATAAAGGGAAGTTAAGCCAAGGCCAATAAAAAACCGGCACATCATATAAGTATAATATACCATTTGTTATATAGCCTATTCCATTTTCAACATCAGCTTCTAAGGATGATGCTCCTATTGATACCAGCCTTGAGTCAGGCTCACAAAAGCTAATTCTTGTAGAATTAAAAAAAATACTTTCATTATAGTTTTCAGAATAAATAGAATCAGAAGAAGCTCTTAGATTAGTATCAGGTGCAACGAAATAAATATCCTCTGCATTTAAGTTGAATTTAGTGTTATTTGCCTCAAGCCTAGGAGAACTCAGCATCAAAGAGTTTCTAGCTAAGATTACATTATTTCCTTTAAAGTCCTGGCTAGATTCATCTATACTTATTTCATCTGCTTTCAGCCAAAATATCTCATTTTCATTTATAGAATTTTGATATAAGCTTACATTGCCTCTTAGATTCAGCGAATTATTTCTAGTTGAACTAGAGACATTATCTGCCAGAACTTTCAACTGATCCTGTTCGTTTGGATTATGCTCAAAAGGCATTACATCTAAGTAGTACGCGCCAGAGCAACTAGAGTTTGACATAGCAGAAATTTGTCTTGGGCTTAGATTGTCTTTTGTTATCCAGCCCATGCTACCGTTGAATAATATATTTTCCACTTCTCTATTCTGCCCAATAGCTATATTATTTAAGCTAACCATGCTTAAAACTAGCATAAATAATACTTGCAAAATCGTTATGATTTTATACATTTACAACAAGATTATATATAATATATTACACGATGATTGAAATAAAAAATTCAAATCCCCAACAGTCAAGGATGACTAGTTTTTTTTATTTTGTACAGGACTAAATTTTAGTATATCTTCGAATAAGATTTAACAATAATTAAAATAAAGTTATCATAATAAATAAAATAGTACATTAAAACTTTATTACTTCTAGGATATATTATTTTTTTATTTTAATATATGAAAAAAAAAAGTAACTCTATCTCTTATTTTACATACTTAAACCCCAAATATTCATATGGCTATTTAGTAATAATGCTAATTTGGATAATCTCCAAACTACCTACAGGTATATCTTTAGCTATAGGTCATGGCATAGGGCTTTTAGTATATTACTTTGGAAAAAGAAGAGCAGATATCACCCGCACAAATATTAGGATTTGTTTTAAGGAATTAAGTGAGCAAGAACAAGAAAGTCTTGTAAAACAGTCATTTATAGACCATGGAAAGTCAGTTGTTGAATATTCTAGAATGTTGTTTGGCAAATCATTTATTGGGGAAAATAGTATAGCAAAATTTACTTCCATAGGTCATGAAGCTGTATTAGAAGAATTAAATCGAGGTAAGCCTATCATTTTCTTAGGAAATCACCATGCTTGCTTAGAGCTGGGAGCTGCATTTTCTATTAAGTTTCTTAAAAGAAAATGTGTTGCTTCCTATACACCAATGAGAAATCCTATCTTTGAGTTATTGTTAAAAAATCGCAAAAAGTACGCTATCAAAATGATATCTTCAAAAGGTAAAAAAACTGTTACTGATACAATAAGAGCTCTAAAAAATAAAGATATATATTGGTTTGCAACAGATCAAGATGTAAGTGGCAAGTCATCTATATTTGCTCCTTTTTTCGGTCAAACTGCATCGTGTATAACAACCTGCCCATATATCGCAAAAAAATTAAATGTAAGCGTCTATCAGTTTATGGTATACAGAGAAGACAATATCTCATTTAATAAACCTCATTATAGTTGTCGCTTTGTGAAAATGGGTTCAGAAAATAGACCTTATCCAACTGATGATATATTAGCCGATATAACATATCAAAACGAAGTTTTAGAAGAGCTTATAAGATACAAGCCGAGCCAATATCTATGGCAACATAAAAAATTTAAAACTCAACCTGATGGCAGCAACATTTATAAAGTTTGATTTTAAGTTATAAATTAATAATAATAGTTAAATTTAAAAGGTGATAAATAGATGTCTTTTATAGAAACTAAAGAAAGGGGGGAAAGGTTATTTTTAGTGCACTTAGACTATTCAGGTGCTGCTGAATATGAAGAATTTATCTCTTTGGCAAAAGCCACAAATGGAGAAGTTATAGACCACATGAAAGTTTATCTAAAAGAAATCAATGCAAAATACCTTTTAGGTAAAGGAAAAATACAAGAAATCAAAGAGCTTGTGATTTTACATAATATAGATATGGTCATCTTTAACTATGAATTATCTCCTACTCAGGAAAGAAATCTTGGAAAAGAATTAGATACCAGAGTCATCGACAGATCAGGGTTGATTTTAGATATATTTGCAATGAGGGCAAGTTCGCATGTAGGTAGATTGCAAGTGGAACTAGCTAGACTAGAACACATCTCCACCAGACTGGTTGGTGGATGGACTCACTTAGAAAGACAAAGAGGTGGCATAGGATTAAGAGGAGGTCCTGGAGAAAAACAAATAGAAATAGATAGAAGACTAATATCAAATAGAATTCGTAGTATAAAAAATAGGCTTTTATCTGTACATAAACAAAGAGCAGAAAATAGAAAACAATTAGCAAAAAATACAGTCCCAAGAATTGCACTTGTTGGATATACCAATGCTGGAAAATCCAGTCTTTTTAACGCTCTAACAAATGAAGAAACTTTTGTACAAGACCAGCTATTTGCCACTCTCGACCCCAGTACACGCACTATACCATTACATAATGGAGTAAACCCTGTTTTAATAGATACTGTAGGTTTTATAGATAAGTTACCACATAAATTAATCGAATCTTTCCGCGCAACTCTAGAAGAAAGTTGTCATGCAGATGTACTATTACACGTGGTGGATATATCATCTGAAAATGCTCATAAACATATTCAAACTGTAAACTCCATTTTGGATGAAATAGGAGCTAGTGATATTCCTAAAATACTAGTCTATAACAAAATAGACTTATTAGTAGAACACAATATTAGTTTAACCTCATCCATATTAAATGACGATAATTCTTGTGAGGATAAAATTTGGGTATCTGTAAAAGACAATAAAAACTTAGATAATCTAAAAGATATGATTATAAAGACTATAGAAAAAAAGATGAAGCGCTTTAGTTGGCTAATAAAACATAAGCAAGGAAAATTAAAAAATGAAATATACGAGTACGGTACCATAAACTCAAATACACACTTAGATAATGGAACCCTACTAAAGGGCTATCTCCCTTCACAAATATACAATAAACTAAAATCATCTTACGATATAACTGAAATGTGACTTAATAAATACCACTAAATCAAGTCTATATACGTTTGTTGAGTAATTACGTAATCATTACGTATCTGTGGATAGGTGTTAAATCTCTGTGTTCACTCAAGTGGTGTACTGAGAAGACTCTTCAAGTGAAAGTAGGAGTACTACAAGGTAGGGAGCACACTTCCATAGAAACTCCCAGTTTGATCACCTACGCAATCTTAGCGAATTATATTAGAAATTCAAAAATCAAAAATTCAACACTTCACGTGTAAACAAAGCCTTATCTACATTTAACAAAATCCCATAGTTTAAGAGATTTTGCCAAAGAATCACCCATATTTCCAAATGCAAAAATTACTTCAAAAAATGCATTACATTAGCTTATATAATTTACAGTAATATAGTCTTTTGTAATATAATATGAATGTAGTTTAAATTGAAAGAGTTGTTGAGTTTATTATGTTATTTAATTCATTTGAGTTTATATTTTTATTTGTACCTATAGTTTTCTCATTATATTTTTTACTAAATAAGTTTAAATTATATTCTCTTGCCAATGTAGTTATTCTATTCGCATCACTGTATTTCTATAGTTTCTTTAATTTTGAATATGTATTTATAATCTTAGCTTCAATAATTGTGAACTATACTGTAGGTGTTTTATTACAAACTCAAAAGAATAAAATGCTACTTTGGGTAGGAATACTATTTAATATTGGACTACTTGGATACTATAAATATACAGATTTCTTTATTCAGAATATAAACAGATTACCATTCTTTGATTATCCATTGCAGAACATTATACTTCCTCTGGCAATAAGTTTTTTCACATTTCAGCAAATCTCATTTATCATGAGATAGTTATAATGGCTTAACGAAAGAAAAAAACTTCATTAATTATTCAGTATTTGTTTCGTTTTTTCCATAACTAATCGCCGGTCCTATTGTTCATCATAGTGAAATGATGCCTCAATATAAAAATGAGGAAAACAAACGAATTAACCATGAAAATATATCCTTAGGATTATTATTATTTTCAATTGGATTATTCAAGAAAGTTATTATAGCTGATTATTTGTCCATATACGTTGGGATAGGATTTGATAATGCAACGGCTCTAAATTTTATTGAAGCATGGATGACTGCTTTATTTTATACATTTCAAATATATTTTGATTTCTCAGGGTATTGTGACATGGCGATGGGAGTTGCAAAGATGTTTAATATAGATTTGCCTGTTAACTTTAATTCTCCGTATAAAGCAAAAAACATAAGTGAATTTTGGTCAAGATGGCACATGACATTATCAAGATTTTTAAAAGACTATTTATATATTCCATTAGGTGGTAACAAAAAAGGAAAATCTAGAATGTACATCAATTTATTTATAGTATTTCTAGTCAGTGGTTTTTGGCATGGAGCAGGATGGACATTTGTTATATGGGGGATATTACATGGTTTGGCAATATTGACTCATAAAATATGGTCAACAAATAATAAAACCCTTTGGAAATATATCGCTTTGTGGTGGCATGATATTATTAATTTAATAGATATTAATTTTCTATTATTTATTAAAAATAACGTTATCACTCCGGTAAAAAATATATTTACTGCATTCAATCAATCTTATAAACGGATTTAGTTTATATATAGGCTTAGTAAATTCGATTATGCCTATCATAAGAACAACTCCAAAAGGGATGAGTAATTTCATATCATGGAGTATAACATTTGTATTTGTTGTTGTGGCGTGGGTATTTTTCAGATCTGAAGATATAAGTCAAGCCTTTGCCATGCTACAAAACATGATGGATATTCGTAATATTATATTCCCTCAAGGATTAGAAAGTATTAAAATGCTCGGCTTAATAGGAGAGTTTGGAGTTAGTATGCCTAACTTTATAGATCATACGATAAAAATAGATTTTCCGAACAAAAAGTCATTAGTTTTAATATTAATAAGAATATCCTTAATATAAAAGAATATAAAAAATTAAATCCAACTAGAACCCTAGATATTAATAAAATTAGCAAATACTTTGATGATCTAATATTACCTATATTAAAATCAAATCCAAAAACTACATTTATTATGTACACAATTCCGGAACCTATGACTAGATTTCTTCAATTCAGTTATAATTCTGTCATTGAATTTGAAAAACATATCTATGAAAAAATATCTACATTAGATAATGTTGAATTTCATAATCTAAGAGCAATGACTAATATAACGACTGATTTAGATAACTATGCTGACTCTGTGCATTATCATCCGGGAATAAATAAATTAATGTTAGAAAATATTTCTAAAAAAACTTATCTCTTAAATGAAAAAAATTATCTTGAATCTTTTGAAAAACTTAAAACTGAAGTTGCTAATTATTTTAATACAGAATTTTTGAACGTAATCGATAGGTATAATTCTCAAAAATGAATAATAACCTATAGATCGAAATATCGAGAAGATAAATTAGTTAGCTTAAACAAGTCAAAATGGCGTAGTAACTAAATTTCAGATACATAATTACAACGGTAAGAGTTTTGGAAATACTATTTAGTTTTGACAACAAAAACTATAGAATGAGAGATAATTGTACCAAAGCCTAATATTCTATTTTTTCCACTAATATCTTTATCAGAATTCTAATTTTAATACATATGGTATAGATACATAAAATACATAAATGAAAAAAAATAACATATTTTATTTACCAGTTTTAGTAAAAAGAAAGCTTAGAAGATATAGACCTAGAAAATTTGTTTATAAAGACTTTGATAGCTTGGAAGATGAAGTCGGTATCTCCTATGATGGGACTATACTAAGACGTCTACTAGGATATTTGAAGCCTTATAAAAGTGAAGTTTTAATAATCTTTGCAAGTTTGGTCATTGCTACGACTGTTGAGCTATTGACTCCTTTAGTTATGAGACATGCTATAGATAACTATATAGCACCATCAGTACAAGAAAATACTATCTCACAAGAACAAAGATGGGCAGGCTTATTTAATATAGCAGCTATATATTTGGGTCTACTTTTTTTATCTTTAATATTTTCTATGGTCCAGATTTATATAGCTTCAAAGACTGGCCAATACGTGATGAGAGATTTAAGAAGTCAACTTATGAAACATATTATGAATCAGTCTGTTTCGTATATGCATAATAAATCTTCAGGGTCTTTAGTGGCACGCATTAGTGGTGATGTTGAGACTATAAATGAGTTATTTACTTCTGCTGCCACTACTTTGGTAAAAAATATAGCATTACTAATAGGGGTAACTATTTTGCTTTTTAGTATAAATTGGCTTTTAGCAACTATTGTTGTTTTAAGTGTATTACCTGCTTTTTTGATATTGAGAAAATTCTCTCAAATTACCATAAATATTTATCGTAAAGTTAGAGCTATGTTTTCTAATATGAATAGATTCGTTGCAGAGCATGTAGCTGGCATGGAGGTTATTCATTTATTTAGAAGAGAAAAAAAGGTTTATAATGACTTTAAGGATAGAAATGAAGAACTATTGAAAAGACAATTTAAAGAGATATTTACCTACTCTGTTTTCAGGCCATTATTTGGTTTTTTAACAGCAGTTTCGTTGGCTTTAGTTATATATCTAGGAGGAATACTTTCGCTGGAGGGTTTTGTAACTATTGGTACTTTAGTTGTTTTTTTGAGTTTAGTTGAAAGACTATACTCTCCTATTATGGATTTTGCTGAAAAGATTATACTTATGCAGTCTGCTATGGCTGGAGCCGAAAGAGTATTCGCTCTTATTGACGAGAAGCATTATGTCCATGAAAACTCTACACCATCTTATGTAAGTGAGCTAAATGATAAGATATCTTTTAATAAAGTTTTCTTTGGTTATAAGCATAAACAACCGATAATTAAAGATATGTCTTTTGATATCAAAAAAGGAGAAATGGTTGCTATAGTAGGTCATACCGGTGCTGGAAAAACTACGATAACAAAGCTTCTTAATAGATTCTACGATGTAAATTGTGGCTCTATCACAATTGATGGTGAAGATATAAAAAACTTTTCTTTGGAAAATCTACGATACTTTGTACAAGGAGTACAGCAAGATTCTTTTATTTTTGCAGATACAGTTAGAGAGAATATATCCCTTGGCATAAAAACAAAAGATGAAGACTTATATAAAGCATGTAAAATGATAGGAGCAGCTCATTTTATAGATAATCTAACTAATGGATTCGATACTGTTTTGGAAGAACAAGGGGCCAATTTGTCAGCAGGAGAGCAACAGCTACTTGCCTTTGCAAGGGTGATAGTGCGAAATCCGCAGGTTGTAGTCCTAGATGAGGCAACTGCCCATGTAGATACTCACACTGAACAGATAATACAAAAAGCTCTTTTAGCAACATTAAAAGGGCGAACGTCTCTTGTAATAGCGCATAGACTTTCCACTATAGTTAATGCAGATAAGATATTAGTTCTATCAGATGGTAGAATAATAGAGCAGGGTACTCATCGAGAGCTAATAGAAAGAGATGGAACCTATAAAGACTTATATTATTTACAATATACTAAATAGTATACCTAAGTCTTTTTGTCAATCCTCTTACTGAATATAATTTTTTTAAAATTGTATTTTCCAATAATACCTGTTCACTTAAGCGGTGCTGAAGTTATCAAGGTTAAGTGATAGACTATCAAAGGGATAAATAGAACGGTGTAATTAGAAAACACCTTATTCAATTATTCAATTCACCTATGAGTTTTTATGAATTAGGCCTTTTTAGAAGGCTCCATAAATCAAAATCATCATGATTGGGCTTGCCATCTTTTAGGGGGGATTTTTGCTTTTTAGAGATTTCGATTTCTTCTGTCTGAGCGCTTGCTAGAGAGAATTCTTCGTCTTCAGCTATATGATCAGATTCTATCATATCAACGGAAACTTTCTTCTTTGATCTTTCTTTTTTTAGATTATGTGATGTTATATCTTTAGACTCTGCTCTTGTATCGCTATCGATATCATCTGTTTTGTCCTTATCATTAGCAATCTGTACTGAAGAAAAAGCGCCTGTATTTTCCTTAGCTTCTCTTCTTAAAAAGTCCATACCTGTTAGAATAATAGTAAGAGATACTTTGCCTGTCATCTCTGTATCTATAACTTCACCAAAAACAAACCCAGAATCTAAAGTTTCAGAGGTAATTTCCTCAAGTTGTTGCATTATCTGAAAAACTTTAGAAATCTCAAAATCTTCCCCATGAGTTAGATTTACTAGTATATTTTTTGCTTGTTTTATATCAATATTTTTAAAGAAGTGATTATCTATAGCTTGTTCTATTAGTAATTCGTGGCTATCTTTAGGTATATCATCACTTTGACAAATCAAAGTCAAGCCACTTTCTATCATAACAGAGCGCATATCATTAAAGTCAACATTATTATGGCCTGTTCGAGTGACTACATCTGTTATACCTTTTACACTTTTATATACCAGTTGATTTATATAATTATATGCGTCTATGGCTGTCACATTTTCATTTAGCTTATCTAGTGCATTTGGCATAACGATTAAAGAATCAACCACTGATAAAAGAGTATCTATTGTCTCATTTGCTATTTTTGTTTTATGCTTTTCAAATAAAAATGGTTTAACTACCATAGCAACTGTCAGTATACCTTTTTGTTTTGCAGCCTCAGCCACAACACTAGTTGCACCAGAACCTGTTCCCTTACCCAGCCCTGCGACTAAAAAAAGCATATTTACATTATCTAGAAACTTCATAATTTCATCCATGCTTTCCTCAGCGGCTTTTCTTCCTAACTCAACCTTTCCACCAGCACCAAGTCCACCTAATAGCTCAGGGCCTAATTGCAATTTCTTCTCTACTTGAATTTGACTATCTAAATGGTGAGTATCTGTATTAGCACAAACTAGATCAAGATCACTAAGAGTATCTTGTTTAGATACATAATTAACTGCATTTGAGCCACAACCGCCAATACCCATTACAACTATCTTTGCTATACTCATATGTTTAATCCTTCTTATAGTTTTATTTTAAAATTTATATTTTACTTACATCACCATAAAGTATTTAACTATTAATTACCAGTTATCTTTTATCCACTTCCATACTTTATCTATTTTGCCTACTTTATTATCATTCGCCTTTTTTTCATTATCAGACTCATCCACTTGGATGGATTTTCTATGGTCATAAATCATAGTAGTGCTGGATGTTAAGTCACTATATTTTTTCATCTGGTTTGCTGAGCTAAAGCGTAATAGTCCAACAGTAGTTGCATAATTGCAACTATCTACCAAGTCACGCCAGCCTTTTTCATGAAGCTCAACAGGCCTTATTATAGTCGATGATCTAGAAAAAATCTCCTCTGCAAGTTTAGCACATCCTTCTATCATAGTAGCACCGCCTGTTAAATGTATCATAGATGTTATGCCTAAAAAGTCTAAAACTCGTTTATCACTTAGCTTTTTATAAATTTTATTAAATAGTTCTGCATAACTATCCATTATGATAGTTGCTAATTCTGACCTGTATATAGTACGCATATCCCCACTGGGTCTTCTAATAGATATAGGAGTGTCTGCCTCTGATGCTATAGATACTGAAGCACATCCATATTGTTTTTTTATTTCTTCAGCGTGCTCATAGGATATTTTTAACGTATTCGCAATATTTTGAGACACATCATCTCCACCATAGTCTATTACACCTGTGAAAACTATAGCCTGCCTAATCACTACACATATATCGGTAACACCTGCACCTATATCTATAACAATAGTTCCATTCTCACGGTCTCTAGTAGTAGTAGTGCCATAAAGAGCTGCTAAAGGATTAGCGACTGTTTCATCCACAATTAAACCGCTTTTTTCTATACATCTATGTAAGTTTTTTAAGGGTAATTTAAGCGCAGTAACTAAGTGCACCTGAACATCAAGCCTAAGACCGCTCATACCTACAGGGTTTATAATCTGCTGACCATCTATATTAAAAACTTGAGGCAGAGTATGTAGTATAGTCCTTTCACTTTGCAACTTAGTTGTGTATTCGGCTGATTTTATTACTCTATTTTTATCATTTTGCGTAACTTCATCTGATGTTATGCTCACTCTACCGTCATTATTTATGTAATCTATATGACTTCCAGAGATACCTACCACCACTCTATCTATAGGCTGACCAACTGTAAGTCTGGCCTGTTCTACCGCTTTCCTTATAGAGTGCACTACTTCTTCTATATTATTTACAATTCCCTTGCTAACAGAGAAATTAGTTTCTGCCTCACCAAAACCACTAACCTTCACCTGTGAGTTTTCCAAAGAACCAACTATTGCTGTTATTTTACTACTGCCTATATCTAGGACTGTCTTAAAGTTAGTTTTATTGGCTTCCATTTCTTTTATTCCTAATTACATCAGGATAAGTCTCCGATTTAAACGATATAGCCATCCCTCTATCGTAACGAAAATCTAAAGATCTTATGTCCTTTTCATATTTATCAAAAAAAGGGCTATTTAAAAATTTTACTAGTTTATCTATTTGACTTTTTAAGCTTTCTGAAAATCTTTGCGCTTGAGAATTTCCATCTTCATCTATTTTATATACATCTCTAGTATTATTATAACTAAAATTATTATCTGCTTTAAAATAAATAGAAAAAATTGCATCTAGATTTTCTTGCGCATTACTATTATCTTTTGATTCTACTCCTACAATTAGGACGTATAAGCCATTATATATGTTTTTTACTTTTAAATCGTAGTTAGTAAGTATGTTATCTATAAATAAAAATATATTTTTTATACGCTCTATGACTTCTTTATCTATAGTTTCAAGATTATTAGGGCGGTCTTCAAAGCTAATCAATGGAGCTAAAGGTGCTTTATCAAAGGGTATTTGTACGATTTTTTGCGTATCAGTTATATATCTACCATCTGGCAAAGAAGCTATTATATTTATTCTGCCTTTTAATTTTATTCTGACTATGCCGTCGGTTTCTCGGCTTATATCAAGATTAGTTATGTCAACTAAGGCATTGTTATACAGAGCTTCTTCAAGATCAAGTAGACCAGTATAATAATATTTGCCAATTAAACTTTCTTCAGCAAGCTCAATAAATTTACGATAGTGTATATCGTTTACAAAATATTCATTACTTACGATAATTTCTTTGATAATAAGAGCTCTTAAAGTAAAAATACTTATTAAAATTATCGTCAATACTAGAAGTATTACTGGAAACTTACCAAATAATTTATTAAATAACAACAGGCAGTGCCCCCTTTTAAAAAATCAGTATCAATAAAACTATTAATACTAGTAATATCATTTTTTATAAACAAATAATAACTTTACCTTTTTTCTATTTCAGTATGATTATAATACCTTTTTAGCGCACTATGAACAATCATCAACACTAACTCATCAAAGTCTATATTATCAAACCCAGCGGCTTTTGGAACAAGGCTTCTCTCAGTCATACCAGGAATAGAATTTACTTCTAATAAAAATATCTCTTCTTTCCTATTGATAAATAAATCAACTCTAGCAAAGTCTTTAATGCCTATTAGAGAGCATGCTTTGTTAACTACGTTTTTTATCTCTTTATTTTTACTTTCAGAAAGTTTAGCTCTAAGGTATTTTGTAACATTAGACTTATACTTAGCATCATAATCATAAAATTTCTCTTTATTAGGAGAGTCAATAAATATTTCCAAAGGCTCAAGAGACGATCCATCCAGCCAAGCCACAGTCAACTCTGAACCGATAACCCAAGGCTCTATTAAAACATCGTCATCATACTCTAAGGATTTATCAATAGCCTCAAGCACTTCTTTGATATCATGAGCCTTAGTCACCCCTATCGTCGAGCCTTCATTATTTGGCTTAACAGCCAAAGGGTAAGATATAAAATGAAAATCCATCCAATCATGAACTATCTTAGCACTTAACTTCTCCCCTCTACGAACTAATATATCTGGGAGAGTTGGTATATCATTCATCTTCCATATCTTTTTTGTTAGATGCTTATTTAAGGCAATTGCGGATGGAAGTAAATCACTGCCAGTATAAGGAATTTTCATAAAATCCAATACAGCCTGAATGACTCCATTTTCGCCCCATTTACCATGTAACATAATTACAGCTAAATCTATAGAATTATCCATCAACTTTTGCAATGAATCTTTACCTAAAGACTTTATGTCTATTAACTTAGGGTTTAAGTTATTTTTTTCTAATGATTTAAATACAGCTTTTCCACTTCTCAGTGAAACTTCTCTTTCTGAGTTATCTCCACCACACAAAACAGCTATATTATTTATATTATTTAATTTTAGATACGAGTGTACTTGATTTTTGAGACTATGCATAAAAATATAAGATAAATGACTTTTTATGAATTATTATACGGAATTATACTAAAGATAAGCAATTGTACAATTTTAACTTAAATTATACATAGGTAAAGTTATGTATATAATTTTATTAAGTTGTTTTTTCTATTTTTTTCCTTAATACCCAAGTGAAAAAATTTGTAATGGATATAAACAATTAACTATCTAATAAAAACCATTGATTATTTATAGAACAAAAAAGCTGAGCTGTTTTTAATGTATCGTATACTGCGTTGTGTGCTTGAGATGGTGAAAACTCTATTCCCATTCTATCACAAGCTACAGCAAGAACATTATGGGAGCATGACATCATAGATAAACTTGCTGTATCTATGATACTAAATGAATGAAAAGGTATATTTTTTATGTTTGATCTTTTGGCAGCAGCTAGTAGAAAAGATAAGTCAAAACTAGCATTATGACCTACAAGTACAGCTTTACTACATTCATATCTTTTTATATATTCAAACGTTTTAGTAAATAAACTAGCCAAAGCTTTGGGTTCTTCAATTGCATTCCTTTTATCAGAAAATGGATCTATCTTTGTTATAGAAAGAGCATATTTGTCAATTACTGTGTCAGTTGCTGGATATATATCCCAATTTAGTATTTGATCTATTGATAGTCTATTATCTTTGTCTATATTTATAAAAGCCGTTGCTAATTGTAATAAAGAATTTTTTTGAGGGTCAAGTCCTGCTGTCTCTACGTCTATAACCACAGGCATGTAACCTCGAAAGCGGGACTTCATCATTATATACTTCCTTTTTGCTAAACCAATAAACCAAATATATTTATGATTTGAATATCTACTTATCTGTATTTCTCTTTGTTTTATCAAGCTCCTTAAGCTTAGAGCTTAGTGTTTTTCTATTTATACCCATTAAAATAGCAGATTTACTTTTATTTCCACCATTGTACTCTAAGATTTCTGTGAATAAAACCCTTTCGACTCTATCAACTAGATGTGAGTATAATTTCAATGATGATGGAGTAGATACTTTAGCAGAGGCTCTTAAGCAAGAAGAGACGTATTTTTGTATAGCTTTATCTAGCTTGTTCTCAAGTTTTTTATGAGTTTCTAGATCAAATATATCATTTTTAGTTAGCGCTTTATTTGATGTTTTCTTTAAAACAGACTTGTTGGTTCGCATTTATGTATTAGTTCATATAGAAGTGGTTAATTAAATTTTATTAGATAAAAAATCCATTGTGATAAGCTTTATTAATATAAATTTTATGGTAGCGTATCAAACTTTAAATTGCTTAGACGACTCAGAAAAGTTTAGCATATTTCTTTCAATTCTTTCTATATCAGCCTTAGGTATAGACGCTTTATATGGCGACGATATTATTTTACCTATTAGAATCACTGCCAAATCATATAATCTTAATAATGAACAAATCGCACTGAATAAATCATAAAATTTCCATTGCCAAATTGATTGCTCCACAAATAATGTATCAGAACAAGGGTTTTCTACATAATGTGATATAGCATTACCATACATATAGGCTAATCTGTATCTCCTTTGTTTAAATAAAATAAACATTAACTCAAAAGCTGCCTCCAGTCTAGATGGTCTGTATTCATAAGCTAAAGAATAGTTATTAATAATTTCGGCGGAGTTTTCCTCCATCCTTCTTGAAAGTCTGGCTAACATCAATTTTGAATAATAAACCTCTTCTTCCCAACCCTCCATTTCTATCCGCTTTATATAAGCTTCTTTTGAAAGCTCTAATTTATCTGCATAAAAATAACTCTGAGCTAAATAAAACATATATCTTTTATTATCTGGTTCTCTTTGTAGCCCTATTTCCAATAGTTGAGCATCTTTTTCATATTTTTCTTGTTGATTTTTATATTTCCTCTTTGAGCTCAAGCCGGCCATAATCATGCAATTGTCTATGTACTGCCTAGCTGACTTTCCTTTTTTATCAGGGTTGCTAAGGTATTCGTGTATTATTCCATTAAAATTCCACGCTTGTTTAGAGTTGATTATTACGGCTCTCTTCCACTCCAGGGAACCTGATATTATCGATATATCATAGCAATCTAAATCACTTGACAATACTGAAAATGGATTCACTTCTTTATTGACCTTTAAGTAGTCATCTGCATCCATAAGCAATCTGTAGTCACATATACCAAAAGATAATGACAAGCTTTCATTTCTATTGACATCATATCCAAACCACTTTCTCTTATAGAGTTTTCCTGGTACTTTGTGTTTTTGCATAAAATGATATATTGTATCTATAGTCCTGTCGCTGGAACCAGTATCGCAGATAATCCAATAAGATATATATTGCACTACACTTTCTAGGCACTTCTCTATACAGTCTTCTTCATCTTTCACTATCATAACAAGACATAGTGTCCTATCTTGACCTTCGGGAGTTGCTATAGCTTTTCCTTTGACAGATAGTGCAGGTTTAAGAGATTTTTTTAGTTCTCCATTTGTTAGAACATCTTTCATTTGATAATAGTATATATAAACTTAATTTTATTTTATGACTTAAAATGCAAGTACATAAATAATCTGTTTAATAAAAGTACAAAAAAATAACGAAAACTCATTATTATTAATCAGTGAAATTATAGCAACATTCTTGATGGATGTAGGTAAATTATATACTAAGCTTAGTCTTTTTATGTTCTAGCTCCATCCATCTTTCCATTAGAATATTTACTTCTTTATCTATTTCAGAGAGCCTATCTGCCACTTTACTAATCTTATCGAAGTCATTATTGATAGATTGGTTTTCTAGATGTTTGGCTAATTTGCTCTGTTCTAATTCTAATTCAGCAATCTTATCTGGTATTTCTTTGAGGTCTTTCTCTTCTTTATAGCTTAGTTTATTTTTTTTGTTACTTCTACTTTGCTTATTGTTCGACATATTTTTTTTAGACATTTTATCTTCTTTTTCTTGCAAAGGCGAGCTGATGTTACTATTTATAGCATTATATCCTCCTATATATTCGACCCATTGTCCATTGCCTTTTGCCACAACTGTTTGTGTAGCTATATTATCTATAAAGGCTCTATCATGACTAACTATCAATATAGTTCCTTTATAATCTTGGATTATTGCCTCTAATAACTCTAAAGTCTCGATATCTAAATCATTAGTAGGTTCATCTAAAACTATAAAATTAGCATTCAAAGCAAATAATCTAGCTAATAAAAGTCTATTTCTCTCTCCTCCTGATAAAGTGCGTACCTTTGCTCTTGCTTTTTGGGGTGAAAATAAAAAATCTTCTAAATACGTTATAACGTGCTTTTTCTTCCCATTTATCTCTACAAAGGAGTCAGAACCAGGGCTAATAGCTTCATAAAGAGCGACATTATCATCAATAGTTTCCCTCATCTGATCAAAATAAGCTATTTTTAAGTTTGTACCTAAACTCACTATCCCGTTATCTGGTTCTATTTCACCTAATATAATCCTTATAAGTGTCGATTTTCCAGAGCCATTTGCACCAATAAGAGCTACTTTATCACCTCTGGTGATTATAAGAGAGAGTTTTCTCATTAGAGCATTGTCGTTATTAAAAGACTTAGATACATTCTTTAATTCCACTACTTTATTGCCGCTTCTTTTAGCAAGATCTAGCGAAAAATTAACTTTACCGATTAAGTCCATTCTATTTTTACGTTCTATTCTTAATTGTTCTAAGCGCCTCACTCTTCCTTCATTTCTCGTTCTTCTTGCCTCTATTCCTTTTCGTATCCATGCTTCTTCTTGGCTAAGTAGTTTATCAAACTCCCTATTTGCATTCATCTCACTTTCAATCATAGATACTTTACGTTTCTTGTAATTATCAAAGCCTCCTGTAAAACAATGAATATTTCCTCTATCAATTTCAATGATTCTATTAGCTATATTATCCAAGAAATATCTATCGTGGCTGATGACGATGACGGTCTGTTTGGTTTTTGTTAAGTAGTTTTCTAGCCAAGAAATTGTACCTATGTCTAAATGATTTGTAGGCTCATCCAACAACAATAAATCTGGCTCCTGAATCATGGCTCTAGCAATAGATAACCTTTTTAATTGCCCCCCCGATAACGAAGAAATCAAAGCCTCTCCATCAAGCTGAAATATATCAAGTAGCTTATCTATATTCGAGTTTAATGCCCAGCCATTTAAATTGCTTATCTCATGCTGTAGTATCTCTATTTGAGGAATTATATCTTGTGTTTGTGCCTTGTTTTTATTGCCTTTTTCTAATATGCTGTTTAATTCTTTATAGTATTTTATCTTTTCAAATAAGTTCTGATGTCCTTGTGCAATAGATGTTCTTACATTTATATTTTGATTAAAGATAAGTTCTTGCTCCACTAAAACTATTTTTAAACCTTGTGATATAAATACCTCACCACTATCTGGTTCTATATTCTTTTTTATTAATGAAAAAAGAGTAGATTTACCAGAGCCATTTCTCCCTATTAATGCTAGCTTTTCTCCTTTTTCTACTATTAGATTAGCATTTGAGAGTATTGGCTTATCACCGAAAGATAAAGACATATTAGATATACTCAATATACTCGACATATTTGGCTTATGGCTATAACTTAAAAAATATTGTAAATCAAATATAGTAAATTCTATCAAATCATATCTTTAATAGGGATGTATTTATTATTTTTATTATGGTTATTTGTTATTTGATTGTTATTTAAACATAACCAAGGTTGATTAGCTTATAGATGAAACATTATCAATATCTAGAAAACTATTTAGTGTGTTCGTACCTATTAATTATATTACTAGTATAATATAATATAAATTTATCATTAGGTATAGGAGTAAAGATATGAAAAAAATAGCATTACTACTTGCAGATGGATTTGAAGAAATAGAAGCAACCACTCCCATCGATATTTTACGCAGAGCTAGTATCAAAGTATCTGTACTATCAATTAGCGGACATAAAAATGTAAAGGGAGCTAATGGCCTTGAAATACTGGCAGAAGATTTATTGGATAATCACGTCAATGATGATGACTGGGATGGAGTTGTTCTTCCAGGAGGAGGAGATGGCGCTGATAGATTAGCGAAAAATAAGAGAGTTAAGTCTTTGATTCAAAAACTCCACTTAGAAGAAAAACTAATTGCTGCAATATGTGCATCACCTGCTATTGTATTAGCTCCATTAGGCGTTATACAACAAAGGCGTTACACATGTTATCCCGGATATGAAAAGAATGTCCTTAATACCTTACATGCACGTCATTTAGAAGATAGGCTTATACAGGATGGCCATATAATAACGAGTAAAGGACCAGGAACAGCTGTAGAGTTTGCTTTGGGAATAGTTGCGTACTTAGTAGGCATCGGCACAGCTCATGCTATAGCACAGCAAATATGCGCTAGTACTTATTCTATACCTAAAGAAATGCCATTGAAAATAAGCTAACTATAAAAGCACTTTTGATACCTTATACAACATTTTTTAGAATTTTTCTATTATCTATTATTTTTTGCTATAGATTATTTGTGGACTATAAGCTAATGAACTATGGATAACACATTCTAGTAATTAATATACCATGCGCTTGTATTGATTTACTAAAACTTATATTTAAATAAAATAAATTTAGATAAAAGATTGACTATATATATAATTTATCAATTAAATTTATTTTATAGGAGAGCTAGATGAAACACTTATTTATTACTCTGGTTATTATATTTACTTCTCTAAACTATGTTTATGCTCAAAGTGATACGAATATAGACATAAACACAGCTTCTGCTAAAAGCTTAGCTAGTTTACCCGGCATAGGAGAGAAAAAAGCTCAAAATATAATTGAATATCGCCAAAATAATGGATGTTTCACTAGTAAAGAGCAACTAAAAAATATCAAAGGAATAGGAGATGTTATTTACGCAAAAGTAAAAAATATGATTGCTGTAAGCGATACTACTGAGTGCTAAAACTAAGGTCATTTTATACCAAATGGATAAGCTATATATAACTTCTAAGTCGCTATATGAGTTTATCTCAAATAAAACTTCATACATAAGCATTTTAATTAAAGATATTGATATATGGATTCTAAATAATAATAAACTAAGCTTTATACATTTTGTTATCACTTTTCTTCTTATTAATTTATCTATAGGTTCTATAATTTTAGCCCATCATTTTTATGCTTATAGTGAAATAAACTATAAAAAAGGCTATGTTAGCAAGGAATATGAAAAATTAAATAATCACTTTCTTATCTTAAAAAGCATAGAGAAAAAAGAGGCATTACCTAACAATGAGTATTTAGAGTCACTTAATGTAGCCAATGACACAACGAATAATGAACTTATACTACGATGGTTATTTAGTTTATTTGATATAAAGATAGTCGATATGTATGTGGAAAGTAGCAATTATTACATAGTTGATACAAGTAGCTTCAGCGAGTCTATATCAAACCTAATAAGAAGTAAGTTAATTACTATTTTACCTTTAGATTTAGTATCTTTGAAAATAACTAGAGCTCATCTATCTAAAGCACTAAACAAAAAATTGATTATTAAATCAATAGATAAAAAATCAATTGAAAATAGAGTAATTTCAAGCCATTGGATTTTTAAAGAACTTATTTTGCTAAAAAAATAAGGTGTTAAAGTTTAACTTGCTCACATTACCAAAGTATATTTACATTTACTTTATTTTAGGTGTTTCAAGTTTTATTTGTATATATTATAGTATTTATTGGTATCAGATATATTCCCTAGAAAAAACAGATGATTATAGCCAAAGCCTCAACCATTACCAACTGAATCAAAAGTACATTTTTGGCAAAAACCATTACTTAGAAAGCGCTTTACTATCCGATATTAAATGGCTAGGTTTCATAAAAGAAAATAAAAAAAATAAAAAAATAAAAAAAGAAGCTATTATAGTACGTTACAGCGGAAAGCTACATTTTATTGATATAAATTCCCTTATATCATCGGAGTTTTTATATATAGAATCCTTTAATGAAAAAGGAGTGTACCTGAGTAATTCAAAAGATAAAAAAGTAACAATCTCTTGGGAAACAGAAAGTTTAAAATGAATAAATTAGTATGTAGCTTAATTTTGATAAACATATCTTTATTTAATACAGTCAAGGCTGATGAGCTACAAAAAGAATTAGAAAAGGATAAATATCAAGAGAAAGTTTCTTTTCAATTTCAAAGTATTTCAATAGTTGATTTATTCAATGCTATATCAACTCTATTAGAAGTAGATATAATAATGGATGTCATAGATAGAGATATCTATATAAAAGCAGATGATATTACCCTAGCTCAAGCATTAAATGATATTGCTAAGATTGCAAAACTAAACATTGAATATAGAGAAAACAAAATATTTATAATTGAGAAAAATCCTACCCAAGAAGAAAGCTTTACTGCAATTAATGTGAATGAGAACCTTGAGATTAACGAGAATAACAATCAAGAAATAAAAAAAGACTTAACCATAGAGACAATAGGACTTAATTATGCCTTATCTAGCTATGTAATAGATAAAGTCAATTCAATGGATTTAGATATATTATCTGATATACAAATGCTAGAGGAAGATAATAAAAACGAGTTGATTGTAATAGGAAATAGTGCATCAGTAAAGACCATAAAAGATATCGTTTCATCACTAGATAAGCGAGCTCCTCATGTAAATATCTCCGCAAGGATAGTCGTAGTACGAAGTGATATAGCTGAAGCTTTAGGAGTACGCTGGGGAGGAAAAATAAACGGGCGAAATATATCAATAACTGGAGGAACAGAAGGCACACCAGATAATGATACCTTTGTAAATCTAGGAAATGCACCCATGATTGACTTTGGCTTAAATGGAGTTGGCTCTAGCAATTTTACTTTTGGCGTACCTACTAGTTCTAATACTTATCTAGATTTTGAGCTATCTTTACTTAAATCACAAGGAAAAGTAGAAATTCTTTCTCAGCCATCTATTAGGTCTGTCAGTGGTCAGCTAGCATTCATATCATCAGGTGTTGAAATTCCGTATCAGGTGCAGTCCAGAGGTTACTATAGAATTTCGACAAGCGACTATTAGGCTTGAAGTTTTGCCCAAAGTAATAAATCCATCAGAGGTTTCTCTTGATATAAAAATATTTAATGACGCAGTTGGACAAACATATAATGGTATTCCTTCATTGGAAGTAAATCAAATTCATACCAAAGTAATAGCACAAAATAAATCAACTGTAGTAATAGGAGGAATAATCAAAAATATGACTACAGAGTTAAGAAGCGAGGTCCCTTGGATAGCAGATATACCATGGATAGGTAATTTATTTAAGTATAAAAATGATCGCATCGAAACTTGGGAACTAACAGCCTTTTTAACTCCAGTTATCTACATGGAAAATGCATTATAATCGCTAAAGTCGTAGAAAAATGGTATTTAATCATTTTTCTATATTCCCATTTAGTAGGAGTTATAGTTTAATTTTAGGGATTGATTACATAATGAAAGATCGCACAAAGGGTTGGGTAGTTTTCCGCCCAATACTTGGTGGAAAGAGATGGTAAGGTTAAAAAACTTTAATTCCCCACAGTCTTTGAGGCGATTACAGTTATGGTCAAGATGGCATATAACATTGTCAAGCTTTCTAAAAGATTATTTGTATATATCAAAAGAAAGGTGAGCGAAGAACTTACATTAACCTTTTCATAGTATTTTTAATTAGCGGATTTTGGCACGGAGCAGGATGGACATTTATTATATGGGGACTTCTACACGGTTCCGCTATTCTTGTCCATAAAGCATGATCCAAAGTTAATAAGATTAATTATTGGGAATATATTATTAACTTAATAGATACTAACTTTCTATTATTTATTAAAAATATATTTACAGCATTAAATCAATCATTAGCTAAATTTAATTTTTACAATTTTTTAGCAACTCCATTCAAGTTATTAAAAAAATACCAACCGGAATAAGTCATCTAGTATCATGGGGAATAACATTTATTTTCGTAGTTATTGCATGGGTATTTTTCAGAGCAGAAAACATTAACCAAGCTCTTCATATGATATGGAACATGAGCCAATTATAAATAATATTATATTCCCAGAAAGATTGGATGGTATTGAAATACTTCATTTAATAGGAAAATTTGGCTCCAGCATGCCACACTTTATGAGCGATGAAGTAACAAGTGCTTTAATCTTTTATATTTTGATTATTGGACTAATTATTTTTGTGCTTTTTTCAAAGAGCAGTGTAGAAATAAAATAAAAATATAAGACGAATTTATTATATACTGTTATTTATAGTCCATTATTGACATATACCCTATCAAAAATGCTATTGGAAGAAAACAGAGTTACTGAATTTATATACTTTAATTTTTGATTATGAAAAAAGCAACGCTTCTAAATATATTATTTTTGATTCTCGGCTTTGGATATATGATATTTTATTACTCGGCCAATATAGTCGTTCATTTAAATTATCCCACTAGAAATTCATATTGGATGGAAAAATTATTCCAGATAAAGGATGCTTATGCTAATAGTATCGAAGAGCAAAAAATTATATTTATAGCTGGAAGTAATATATTGTGGGGACTAAAAACTAATCTAATAGAAGATTATTACAATATCCCAACAGTTAATATGGGAATCCATGCTTCATTGCAAATCTCATATATGCTAGATAGAGTAAAAAAATAGTAAATCCCAATGATATAGTTATACTAAGTAAATTTGAAGATAATCATAAATATTCGATTAGAGATAATGATACTCTTGTTTATGATTTTAATTATTTTTTAAAAGAAGTACCAATCGAGCAAAAAAGAATTAGTATCAGAAAGATTTTAACGAATCCTTCTGAATTGTATAGAAAATTTAATTTTATAAGAAATTATCAAGAAAAAAATAATAACTGTTATTCTAGTAAGGCTGTTAATATTAATGGTGATTTGATGGGCTATCCATCTCCCTGTAATTTATTGGTCACTTCAAGAACTACTAAAAGGCATCCATTCTATTCAGAAACTGTAGTACTCGATACTAGAGAAAGCTATGCAAATCACAATATAACTACTGAATACTCCTTTAATGGTGATATAGAAGCATTGGAGTTAATAAAAGAATTCGGGATATGGGCTAATGATAATCATATAACATTTTATATATCTTACCCTAATAGAGTATATACTAATAATCTTGCTCGTAAATCAATTATGAATAAATATAAATGGATTAGTGATTATTTTGATAAAAATAATATCAATCAACTAGGAACAGCATATGACTTTTTTTATCCTGTTGATTATATGAATGATACAAAATTTCATATGAACCATAAAGGATCTTTGAAAAGAACAGAGGATACTATTAAGTTAATGGATAAGGCAATATTTAATAAAGAATTTGATCATAGTAAATGGAATGAGACAGTATCACAAGAATTGGAACTATATGAATTAGAAATCAACCAAGTTTATCTATTAAATGAACAAAAAACTAAAGAAATATTACCCATTTTAAGATATAATTGGTCATTTCCTGAAGAGTTTGGAGCTTGGACGGATGGCAATGAAATAATAACTGAGTTTCA
Source organism: Gammaproteobacteria bacterium Psp_hYS2021 (assembly GCA_963455285.1). Classification (GTDB taxonomy): domain Bacteria; phylum Pseudomonadota; class Gammaproteobacteria. Next base: position 168,727 of record OY734021.1, on the reverse strand, counting down.
TATTGAAAATTATAATGGAGAAGAACTAGAAATATTTATGCCAATTATCCACCGAACTACTAATAGCCATTTTGAAATATTTGTTAATAGCGTAAATGTAGAATATGTAATTGAGAGTAATACTTTAAAATTCCCTATTAATGTAAACTCATCTGAAAACAATAAAGTGAGAATTAGGCTGTCATTCTTAGAAGAAATATTATCCCCTAGAGAACAAAATTCTGAATTAACAGAATCTGGAAAATTAGGACTGGGATTTGAGTCAATTGAAATTAGAGAGATAAATTAAAGCATACAGTAGTAGAGTCATTTATTTTATTAATTATGAAATTTTAAAGAGTGTATGTTGTTCGAATGATATCAAAACTGAAGAAGTTTAATCATCTTTAGTAAGTACGACTCATTCACCCTGTATTCATCTTTCCTGTTTCTATTCCTACATTAGATTCTTTTTATTCATCTTCAATAAATTAAGGCTATCCTTAATATTTGTACTCTTATTAAATTAGTTAAAAGTACCCTTTTTGCCAATTTATTTTATATTTATTTTGGCAACGTTAAAAAATTAAGCTCCTTAGTTAAGTTTTGATAGCATACTAGGCGTAAAAAACTATATATAGCTTTTTCTCCCAAGTACTAGCAAGATAATTCTTTGTGGGCGTCTAGGTTACTCCCCTACCTTAATCAATAAGGAAAGCCATCATTATCTATATAATCTAGCATTCCACCAGAGGCAAGTTGCCTTATAATTTCATTATTTCCGTGGAGTAATTTATAAGTATACAGGGTGTCGGGCTCACTAAATGCAGTTAAGGTGTCCATATCTTCTTTTGGAAGCGTCAATGTCAAGCATTGCAAGCTTTCCTTAAATATGGGAGAGTTCGCGAGCTCCAACAATAGGCAAGACTCCTCTTTGTTTTACCCAAGCCAGAGATACAGAAGCAGAATTAACCCCTAATTTATCAGCAATCTCATCTACTTTTTTAGCAATTTCGTACTCTCTATCCATATTCCCTTTAATAGATGACCAAAACTCATTATCAAAACGTCTTTTTTCATCAACACCATCACGAGTATATTTCCCTGTGAGCACACCGCCTCCAAGTGGCGAATATGCATTCATGCTGATACCTAGAGACTTGGCACAAGGGATCACTTCAAATTCTAAATCTCGTGATACTAAGCTATATTGATATTGTAATGCTGATATAGGTTCCCAACCTCTTTGCATAGCAATAGTCTGACCTCGGGCAACAACCCATGCAGGTGCGTTGCATATACCAAAATGGAGAACCTTATCTTGTTGGACAAGATCGTTTACGTTTCTCATAACATCTTCGATATCAACGCTGTAATCCCAAAAATGAATCCATAGTAAATCAATATAATCAACGTTAAGTCGCTTAAGACTCCCTTCAACGGATTGAACCATGCTTTTTTTATGGTTTCCTCCCGCATTTGGGTTATCCTTGACACCTGGAGCAAATCCACTATATAGTGTGTTGGTATATTTGGTGGTTACAACATAGCGATTGCGGTCAGTGTTAATAAAGTCTCCAAGAATCTCCTCACTCAAGCCACCGTTGGTATACTTCATTAGCAGTGTCGAAATAGTTCCCGCCCGCATCAGCAAACGCCTCTAATATACGCCGGCTCTCCTCCGGACCCGCACTCATATCTGATTCTGTACTCATCATCATTGTTCCCAGGCATAACTCAGAAACCCGTAACCCACTTTTCCCTAATAATTTATAACGCATTTTAATACTCTTATTTAGTTGATGAAATAATTGAATGAAAATTTATTCAATTACATAAATTAGTTTCTCAATAAATATGTATAGTATGACGAATTTCTATCCAAATTCAAGTTTCAGTGACTGTTGAAAAATGTCCTCCCCCCAAATTTCTGCGTTGAAAACTCTACAACACTTTCGTATGTAACAATAAATATATGGTCTAAGAATGGAATACTCAATAAGATTCTCAATGAATTGCAGAATATACAAGAGTTTAATAATACAGAAAATAAAGTAATCTTCATAGACTCAACGTACGTAAAAGTACATCCTAGTGGGTTTGGAGCTTTTAAAAAAAGAATAAAGAGCAGTCAATAGGCAAAATAAATAGAGCCAAAGATAAATAGTAATATGTACAGATAAAAATAATGTGATATGTTATAGTTTGAGTAAAGCAAATCAAGCTGATGCTACAGAAGGAATAAAGTTGGTTTCGAGTTATAAAGAAAAGCTTTCTGCTTTTGATAAATTGGTAGCAGACAAAGCAAGCCTATGAAGATGAGGCATTTAGGATAGGGGAGGAGCAGTATATGGAGGTTGTTGTTCCTCCTAAAAGTAACAGATTGGAGAAATGGAAATATGACAAGAGTTTGTATAAAGAGCGATTAAGGTTGAGAGAATAATTAGGAAGATAAAAGATTTCAGACGTATATTTACAAGATATGATAAATTAGACGTGATTTTTATGGGGGTTCTTACTCTTTATTCCATTTATCTTATTCTTAAAAATGTTGACAGCCCTAGTAAAAGGGATAACATTAGGGTCAATCAAATAAATAATTGTACCATCAAAAAGTTCTATTCTTCTCCTATTTCTGTAGTTAACTCCATGATTTTTTGAGCCGTTTCCGATCCCGCATTTTGGTTTTGTCCGGTAACAAATCGTTTTTCATCGTCAATAACGACTAAATTGGCAAATACATCTTTAGAAGCTGTATTACTTTCAAATTTAACATTCAGTTTTTTTAACTCACTTTCAGGATGCATGGGAGTTGTTTCCAACAATCCTAATTCTTCAATTTGCTTATCAGTAACTCCCGTCATACGACGATTTGAAATCAATGAATTTCCTACTCGATCTTTCATTTTAATAAACCCTAAAACGCCATGGCATACAGCACCAAAAATTGTTTTATCCGAATAATAGACCTGGCTAAGTTTTTCCCCAAGTTCTTCAGAATATCCCAAGTCATAAGCGGCTCCCCATCCACCTGCAAAAAAGATGACATCATAATTTGAAAAGTCCAGACCATCAATGGCTAAAGAGTTTTCGACCTTATTCTTAAAAACATCGTCTTTTAGATAACGTTTATCCGCGTCACTTTTAATAAAATAGTAAAAAGAAATAGGATCTATGGGAATTTCTCCGCCATTAATACTAGCCACATCAACTTCCATCCCTGCATCTGAAAATTCGTAGTAAGGAACTGTCATTTCTGAAGCAAAAACACCGGTTGCCTTACCTTCTTTTTCGCCGGGTTTATTTAGTGTGGCTTGGTTAGTAGCTATAATTAAAGCCTTTTTCCCGGGCAAATTGTATTTTTGACTATATTTATAATCAGGGTGTAAACCTCTTATTTTTAGAATTGAAGGTAAAAAAAACGCCAATAATCCTATTACTATTCCTACTAAAATTAAAATTGAAAATCCTATTTTCATAATCTTTCTCCTTTTTTACTTTCTTTGAGTGATAAAATAAACATAACAACACCAAAAGCAAGAAATACATAATTTACATAAACACCGGGAGGTGTATTTGCTATTTGCATGGGTTTTACAATTCCAAGTACTTCTCTTCCTATTCCTTCAGTGATAATGATCAAATACATAAGCGGAATCAGAGATTTATATTTAATAAGAGTCAATAGATATCCTAAAGCAAGAAACAATTGAATAAGTCCCCACTGCGCAAAAATATTTATGACCACACTTGCAGCACTATCAGAAAACTGATCCAACGGAATCGATGCTATAGACTGAGCCCCTCCATCGACAAATAATGTATGAGCAATAAACCTAAAAAGAGTTATCAACATAAATGGCCATAAAAACCATTTAGCTACTGTGGCTCCCCTGTATTCATTGTCTATTGTATTTGGCAATATTTTGTTCATAATATTCATTTTCCTCAAGGTTTATAATTGTGGACAACCACGAGCCTGTGAGCCTGTCCATCAAATGCGCTGACTTCGTCTTCCATAAAACTCACTCCCGCCCTTTAAAGGTGTTCATTACTATCACGGTAGGTGAATCATCGTATGCGTGTAAGGTAATCACGTTGTTTATATTAAGTAACATTAACATCAATGATGCTTTTTCTTAATTCCTTTGCTTTTTGGTTTAACATTTTCAATTCATCACTAGTTAATCCCATATATTATCTCCTTTTTATAACTTAACTTGTTAGGGTATGAGTTATTTTATTGTGCCTTCTCGTCATGAGCCTTTTATATATTATCTTATCAATCTATCTTTTTCAACTCTTCAGAGAATCTAGGAGGGAATATTAAACAGGACTGTTGAAAAATAATGCTTTTATTCCAAAGGCACGGCGAAAAGCGAACCGGAAACGGATTGTAGATGAAATACGTGAGTATCTAGCGTAAGACTTTATAACGCAGTATTTGGGGGGATTTTTTTCTACACTAGAATAGATTTATAACTGCACTATATTCCGATCAAAACTACACTATGTTTTCACAACAAACACGTTATGTTGATCATATTTGAGCAATACCATGAGAATGCATTTAAAGTGGGTTTCGTGATATGATTTACCAGCTAAGTAGATTAGTGATATGAGTGTGTATATTTGTTTCTATTCTATCCTTAAATTCTTGATAGGTATTGACGCTTTGGGGTATAGCCCCAAGTTTCAAGCGTAGATTCACCATTTCCATAACTATCTTTATGCATATGCCAGTTATTTATATAGCTTTCTTTTTTGGAAGAATCGTTTTCCTTTATTGGATATAAAAGTACTCCTTGCTTTGCCTTTAATCTATACATATAGGTAATCACTTGGAAAATATCTTCTCTACTAGGCGAATTTTCAATCCTTTTATACTTAGTATCAATAACTATTTTGCTTGTGTCGTGATAAAAATCGGGACGAAATTTGGTTCCATTTTCTTCAAAAAGATTTTGGTTACTAGGGTGTTTAAACCCCTTATCCTTAAGCAAAGTCCATACATATTCTTCCCATAACCAAGATGAATCAAAGAGTATTCCGCGTGTCTTTTGATACTTGTTTTGAAATGAAGAACCCTTATAGTTGAGAATTTGTATACACAATGAACGAAGAAGCTCATACTCATAATAATAAGGATGTTGAAGTTTTTTGGAGCATGATTGGACTATTTTTTGCCTATTATAAGGCTTATAGTTAATTGTAATATCCCGTATAATATTTATATTTTTACGTACTTCAGATGAGCCGTTAATCGCATTTTTGAACTTACCGGAATTAATATATTCTATACAATGCCGTATAAGTTGAGTGATATTATTGTCAAAACTATGCTCTCTTGTGTTTTGTGTTATATGCAATCTTTCCTATAAACGGAATATTTTGGCGAATGTGCCTTGTTATATCAATAACTCCTTTAATATTACTATTGTTATACTCGTGTTTGATATACTCTTTATACAATCCTTGACTAATAGCCTTGTTAAGAAAATAGGGAAATATATAGAAAAGTAGAAAATCAAATACGTTTTCATCGCCTCTATTAGTGTTCAAATCAACTAAATTTATAGAGAAAATCTTTTCTAGCATGTACTGAAAAAAGTATTGCTTATCAATGTCCTCATCGAATCTCGAACCTATAGTCATAGTAATATCGTCAATACCTATGAAGCCAACAAGGTTACCCGTCTCTATTTTATTATCATTATTTATACTGATAATGGGCTTATTCTCAATTTCATCATCGCTTGTAGTAGCCCATTTAGAAATGGTCAATAGATTAGTATTATACTCATTCTTAAGTTTTTTTATATTCTTATTACTTATTTCTATTAGTGATTTTGGTATTTCATTAAGCTCTGTTTTATTATTATCAGCGTCTATTTCAAATACTTTTTTACCTTGATTATTATCTGCAGTAAATATATGCATATGCTAACTTCTGTTATAGAATAATTTTATTATGGCTACTTATCTCTATAGCTATAATCATTTTATATACTCTACTAAGTGTTATTATAAGCATCTTTTAGATTTTTCATATTTTCATCTATATTGGGTAAGCCTCGCAAATACTCGTATAAAAGTCCTTTTAAGTGGTAATCCCATAGCTTTGTAAAAGGTTCTTTATCATTATTGTAGTCGTTTAGCTTAAGAAAATATGCCCCTCCAATATGATATGAAGAGCTGAGTCCTTCTATTCCTTCTTGCGTTTCATCATTCCATATAGCGTTATTTAGAGCATCCATTTTGTTCTTAGTTTTTTTAACTTCATACACTAGTTCACTGTCTAATATAACATGACTATCATTTGCTTTAATCTCTTTCCAGGCAAAACGACGACGCATCGCAAAGTCAAAGCTATCTACACTACGATCAATATCATTCATTGTTCCTATAATATATACGTTCTTAGGGATATAAAAATAATCATCATTTTCATTTGAAAAAGCTGTTCCATCATCCGCCATATTTGCATATTGTGTCTTTATCTTACCTTTTTTCCCTCTATAGTCGGGGTCTATTGAAAAGAAAAGTTCGCCAAATATTTTTGATATTTCGCCTCTATTTATTTCATCTATAATGAATACGTACTTGGGAACTTCTTCTAGTTCTTCCTTTGTTACGGGCGTTCCTTTGCTTGGATCACGTGAATCATAATCATCAATTGACGATTTTAATGTAGCTAAAGCACGTTTACAGAATTCCTTAAAAATGCCATTTCGTAACTCAAAACCTATGTTACCATTGGCATCTGGCTTAGTAGGTTGTAATCCTTCAACGAAATCGGTATAATCATATGAGGGATGAAACTGTACAAACCCGATTTGTCCTTTATCGTCGCCTTTCTTTGTATTGGTTATTTCTTCGGCTATTTCATTTGCCAGATGGCTTTTCCCCGTTCCTGGCGCCCCTGTAAGTATAAGGTTTTTATTGGTGAGTAAGAGCTCTTTTATTTCTTCTTTCATATGTTCTCCTTTTATTATTTCTATCCACTTTAGAATTGATTTATATGTGTCAGTATCCTTACTGGCACACTTCTCTAATGTTTTTCTTGCTGATACATTCAGTTCATATTCATCTTTATACCAGTCTAATATTTCAACTTTACGTCTTCTTTCAAACCATATTAATTCTTCTGGTTCATTTGAATATACATATTTTCCTATAACTTTAACTAAAGCAATAATACTTTGCCCACGTCGTATTAATACGATATCACCTTCACTCATAGTACTTTCAAACTGTTCTTGCTGATTAGTTTCTTCTTCCCAATCTCCTAATCCAATTAATTTATGATTTTCAAGAAGTTCTTTTTCTCTTCCCCAATTCATATCGTTAGGGTGTAACTGCATATTCCAGTAATTCATAATGTCTTCCCAATTTCAACTAGCCTTATTGATATTTCCTTAAAAAAAGAATTCAATCGTAAATTTGATTTTACTTTTATCAGAGAATACTATTATATTCTATTAAGTGAGGTTTGATGAGAGTTATATTATTATCCTTTCTATCCGTACATTAGCTTATTTACTAAGGATAGGGCTAATTTTATTAATCTGGGATTTTCTAGTGATAGTCGTTATTATATGTTTGGTTTTTATGGGCATATTACTGAGTCTGAGACGTCGTACAGTGAAATATTTATAGTTGACGTAAATAATAATGTGTTTGCCGTGACAGGAATATTGACATTTCCCCTTTAATAAAACATTTAGAAAATTAAACTTGACAAAATAAATAATGTTTGTTAATCTTGTCGCTCTTTTGTCACTCTAATATCTTTTATCAATAGGAGAATAAATTATGTCAAATAAGAAATTAGTAGTAATTACCGGAGCGAGTGCCGGTATAGGACTTGCTACAGCACAAGAATTTTCAAGATTAGGACACCCTCTATTACTATTGTCAAGAAGAAGCGAACCGATGAAAGCTTTAAATCTTCCGAATACTATATCCGAAAGTGTAGATATTACGGATTATGAAGCTGTGAAAAAGGCGATAAAAAATGCAGAGGCAAAGTATGGTGAAGTGGATTGTTTGATTAATAACGCCGGCAGGATGTTACTTGGAGAATTCGACAAGCAAGATCGTCATGAATGGAGTGATATGTTTTCACTCAATGTTATAGCATTAATGGAGATTATGCAGCTTGTGTTACCAGGAATGAGAAAAAGACGTAGCGGAACTATATTTAATGTGGGCTCTGTTGCAGGAAAAAGAGTATATCCTAATAACATAGTGTACAGTAGTTCTAAGTTTGCAGTGCATGCTGTTACCGAAGGGGTGAGAGAATTGGTAGCAGAAGATAATATACGCGTGATATTAATAGCTCCAGGTGCAGTTAAAACAGAATTGACTGATCATACAACAAATCCGAATATCAGAAAAGGATTGACCGATTGGTTAGATACCTTTAAGAACCTTGACTCAGAAGATATTGCTAGATCTATAGCTTTTTATTATTCAGAGCCACAATACGTAAACCCACGAGAATTGGTGATTGCACCTACACAGCAAAAAATGTAGAAATTATTAATTTATTACATTTAGGACCAAGAAGGGCAAACGTATATTAAATTAGATATATAATTTATATGCGTTTGTCCTAGAAATTTGAAAGCATAAAATACACTCAATTATTAGAAATAATATTTGTACATAAAAGAATTTTAGGAAATTATCAAAACTTAGAAAGATTGCCTTTTGATACATTAAAAAATATTCAAAAACGCTAAAATTTCTAACTAAAATTTAAACTAACCTATGCCTGTAAATTTTTTCTTGTCACTTACTTCTATGGAGCAGCTTCTATAGCTCTTCTAGCTTCATCAGACACAACTAACTCATCCCTTTTTATGTTGAGTAATATCACTAAATAGCTTGCTATAAATATAGATGAAAATGTACCTATACCTATTCCTAAAAAAAGAACTAAAGAAAAACTAAATAAACTCTCTCCTCCGAAAAGCAATAAAGCTACTACAACTAATAATGTCAAAAATGATGTAATTATAGTTCTATCTAAAGTATGATTTACCGCGGATGAAATTATCTCAAATGAATTAATTTCCATCTTTGGATTAGCTTTACGAAAAGCCTCTCTAATATAATCATAAATCACTATAGTATCATTTACTGAGTATCCTATCACAGCAAGCAAACCTGCTAAGGTAGTTAACCCAAAGCTTATATTAAATAAAGAAAGTACTCCTAATATAAAAATAACATCATGAAATAAAGCCAATATAGCTCCTATAGCAAACTTATAGTGGAATCTAAAAATTAGATATACTCCCATAACTATTAAAGAAACTACAAATCCTATACCTCCATAGTCTCTAAGCTCAGCACCGACTTGAGCTCCTATAAAATCAGAGCTTATAAGAGAAACACCACTATCTAAATTACTATCCAACTCAGATAATAAAACTGAAGAAATATTATCTCCTAAATCTGCTGGTAGACGAATCAAAAATTCTCCACTTTCACTTGATCCTTGTACTGAAACTGTAGTATTTACAATATTTTGCACCAAATCTCTTAAAGCATCTGAATTTATTTCATCTTCCACATTTACTGTTAATAAAATTCCTCCTGTAAAATCTAAACCATAATTTATTCCCCTAAAGGATATAAAAAATAACGAAATAACTATAAAAAATAACGAAATTATTCCAGCTATTTTTCTATATGAAAATAGATTAATACTTTTGAGTTTTTTTAATATATTCATTTTTTTCTATTAAAGTTATAAAAATAAATTTACACAGAATCCTTTTCACTTATACGATTATTTATTTCTTTGTATATTTTTAGTACTTTTATTAAAGAAATAGCTCCTATAAATTTAGAATTATTCTGTTCATCTATAACTATTATTTCATTATTCCCAATTTTATCTAAGTTACTTAAAAAGTGGTGTAAATCAGTATTTTTATCCACAAAGTATATATTTTTATTTACCATAGTTTCTTTAACTGTATCGCTTTTATTCAAAGGATAATTTTCTGAAACATATCCTAATACTCTATCATTAAAATCTAATACGTATTTTTTAGAATTTATTTCTTTTAATTGTTCCGAAGATTCACCTATTTTTACAGATTCTACCTCATCTAATATCTCATGAACTTTAATTTTTTTAAGAGATGCATCTTCTCGAGCACTAAAAAGAGGAATACCTAAGTTTTTCATAGGTGCATCGAAATGAGAACGCATTTTCATAAATTTATTATTTATTATTATAGATACCATAACACATATAACTACTGGCAATGCTATATCGTAGCTTTTAGACATTTCAATTGTCATAATAACCATACTAATCGGAGCGCCAAAAAAGTTTGCTATTACAGCGGCTGCAGAAATAGCTACTAATACAGAAGTTATATCAGCTCCACCAAAAAAACTCATATAAGCACCAGCTACAAAACCTCCCATTATATTACCTAAAGATAAAGCAGGTGCAAAAACACCTCCATTAAACCCAAATCCAAAACTCACGAATATAGCTAATAACTTAGCTACTAATAAGGCTAAAAGAATTATAAATCCATTTTGCAATATAAATTCTCCTCCCATTAACGATGCAGTAAGAGGAACACTTAAACCAAGAGTTTGAGGGAAAATCATAGCAATCAATGCCAATAAAACACCTCCTATAACAGGCTTTGACCAGTTTGGTAACGATATTTTCCCATATAGTTTAGGTGCATTTACCAAAGCTTGCCTATAGATGTAAGTGACAAAAACAGCCAATAAAGCAGCTACTATAACTGCTATATAATCTACATAAGATAATGATAAAAATATATATCCTTCATATAAACTCTTAGGGAAAAATTGTACCCCTATATAATGACCTATGGCTCCTGCTATTGCTATAGGCGCTATAGTTCTAATAGAATAGCTTCTAAAAAAAACCTCATGCATAAATATAGTAGCTGCTATAGGAATTCCAAACATAGCGGCAACTATAGAAGCCATACCTGCACCAGCCATTACAAGTTTACCTTCACGGTTAAGATTAAATATCTGAGCTATTTTAGATCCAAGAGCTATACCTATATGAGCTCCTGGCCCAAATCGACCAACAGAAGCTCCTGTTCCTATACTCAAAGATGCTATAATACCTACACCAACTCCTTCTTTCCAATTCATAACTCCATCTTTAGAATGTATTCCTCCGAGAATGGCAGGAACTCCAGCATGCTTTCCTTCCGGCATTACATATTTCGTGGCTATACCAACTAATAAACCACCTATGGGCATAAAGATAAGTAAAGGAACATATCCTATAAAAAACTGATTAGATAATTCATTCTGTGATAATCCAGCAGATACACTATCCCAAAAATAAATAAATAATAACTCAGAGAAAGATATATACATCTTTACAAACAAAACACCTACTAAAGCTAATATAGGAGCAAATATAAGAACAAATAAAGTATTCTTAAAAATTAAATTTATATCTTCGGCAGTATTTGAAATTTGAAGTTTCCTTATTATATTGTCCATAATTTCTTTAATTGAAAAACAGTAAGTAAAAATTATTCTTTATTATAGTTGTTTTCACTCTCTTGAGGCAGATATAGAGGTCCTTTATTTCCACAGGAATATATAAATAAAATGACAAAGAAAAAAATTAAAAATGATTTCATGGATTGATTTTTTATAAAAGCTAACTGTTTATAAGTATGTTTATTAATACAATTTTAAGTGTAGAAATAATGTTGAAAATTTTTAGACTTTAATTTCTTTTATATTTATATACAATTTTTACATAAAATACTAACAGTTATTTTAACACTTTTAATATTAATCTTATTTACTATTATTATTGATAATATAAAAAAAATATAGAGACTTATCAATACATTTCTTCATACATAATAATGATAATAAAATATGAAAAATAAATTAATATATACTAAAGGAGCTTATATAAAGCTTGAAGAACTTATAAAAAATCAGCTTTATTTTTCAAAGAACTTCTTAAACTTACCTTCAGCATCAAGCCAATTTCATGGCTCATCCATTACCTCTATTAAAGGCAGAGGTATAGAACATGCAGAATCAATTCCATATATACAAGGAGATGATTCAAGGTACATTGACTGGAAAGTTTCTGCTCGTAAACAAAATATTTATACAAAAGTTTTCTCTCAAGAAAGAGATAAAATAGTTAATGTCATATCTGATCAATCTATTAGCATGTTCTTTGGCACAAAGAAGTGTTTTAAATCGACATTATGCGCTAATATTACTTCTCTTGTAGGGTGGAATACTATCAAATCTAACTTAATACTTAGAGGAGTTATTTTTAATCATCACAATATGGATTGCTTTAATTATATTAATTCTGAAAAAAAATATCTTATTTATTTATCAAACCTTGCAAAATATAATAATTCTCTTAGTATTAAAGATATAAGAAAAGATAGTATAAAATATATAAAAGAAAACTTTAATAATGCATTAAGCTTATTAATCAATAAAAAAAATAATTCCCTTGTAGAGATAATTAGTGACTTTTATTTTTGGGATGGAAGTATTGAAACTAAATTATCTGTATTAAGAAAGAAAAGTAATATAACAATTAATTTAATAACAGATAGTTTGGAAAAAGATATATTCACCTCTTATGATGGTAAAATAGTTTTTTTCGATGGAAGTGATTATGTAGTTATGGATTTAAGTAGTAAAGATAAGTTTAATTATTGGGTAGATTTATTTGAAAAAAGAGTAGAAAGGATAATAAGATTTTGCCAGAAAAACAAAATAAAATTTAACGAATATAATACAAAGGAGCCAATTAAGTTTTAAAAAATTTATAGAGAAAAAGTAAATAAAGTGTATCAAAGAACATTAAAAAAAGCAGTGACTTTTATAGGCAAAGGAGTTCATTTAGGTAAAAAAACTAATATAAGAATATTGCCTGCAAAAGAAAACTCTAGTATATCTTTCGTAAGAGTTGACTTAGAAGGTAAGCCAGTAATAAAAGCAGATACTAAAAGCGTATATAACTCTTATTATGCTACTACTATAGTGAATGAAAATGATAAAAACATTAAGATAAGTACAATTGAGCATTTAATGTCTTCTTTTTTTGGATTAGGCATAGATAATGCTATAGTTGAAATAGATGGTGAGGAAGTCCCTATAATGGATGGGAGCGCTTATGATTTTATTTTTCTACTTGAATCTGCTGGAATACAAGAGCAAAATGAGCTTAAAAAATATATAAAAATAAAAAAAGAATTATTTATTGAAGATGATAATGGAAGAAAAGTAGAAATTTATCCATATGAAGGATTTAAGGTCTCGTTTGAAGCTGAATATAATCATCCATCTATACCTAATAATTCACAGATGTTTACTTTTGATTTTTCTAAAAAAAATTTTATAAAACAAATCAGTAGAGCTAGGACTTTTGGTTTTATGAAAGAAGTAAATTATCTTAGAGAAAAAGGACTTGTGCAAGGAGGAAGCTTAAAAAATGCTATTTTATTAGATGATAAAGGAATTGTAAATGAAGATGGCTTTAGATATATAAATGAGCTTGTAAGACATAAAATACTTGATATATTGGGTGACTTGTATTTACTGAAAAATCCTGTTATTGGCTACTTTAAAGGATATAAATCTGGTCATGGCTTAAATAATAAAATATCTTTAAAACTTTTAGAAGAAAAGGATAAGTGGGAATATGTTACTTGTACAGAAGGAATATCTTTCTTAGAATTTAATTAGAAGTTACTTAGGTAATATTTTAAGTTTTATTTCAGATATATTTGAAAAGTATTCATTTAGTACTAACATATTTAGTAAATCGTCTGTATATTGAGAGATTATAAGCTTAAAAATTGGGCTTTTAAAAAAAATAGTAAGTTTGTTCTCATTTATGTCAAAATGAGAACAGCATATTTTTTCTTCTTCTATTGAATATTCTTGAGATATATTATTTATAATATCATCTATTGCTTGTTTATTTTTAAGATAAACACTTTCCTTCTTATTAAGAATACATATTTTAGGATTATTATTTATTATAGAATAAATAGAAGTTTTAATATTGTTATCGTTCATATATTAAATTATGCCAAATAAAGGCTATATTCAAAAGTTAAAAAAATTACGAAAAAATAAATAAGGTAAATTGATGATAGGTTATATAAAAAGCTTATTAAATAAAAATAAAAGAGAAATTAGAAAATTAATACCTATTGTAAATAGAATTAATGCTTTTGAAGAAGAAATTTCTAAACTTAGTGATGAAGAATTAGTATCTCAAAAAGAAAAATTTAAAAAGATGTTATCTGAAAATAAAACTTTAGAAGATATTCTGCCAGAAGCATTTGCGACAGTAAGGGAAGTAAGTAGGAGAAAAATAAAAATGAGACATTTTGATGTCCAATTAATAGGTGGAATAGTTTTACATAGAGGAAAAATTTCTGAAATGAGAACAGGTGAAGGAAAAACCTTGGTTGCTACCTTAGCTGCATATTTGAATGCATTAGAGGATAAAGGAGTTCATATAGTAACAGTTAATGATTATTTAGCCAAAAGGGATAGTGAGTGGATGAGGCCTTTATATGAAGGTCTTGGAATGAGAGTAGGCACAATTCTTAATCAAGGGTCTTTAGAAGATAAAATAGTAGCATATAGCGCTGATGTGACATATGGAACAAATAATGAGTTTGGCTTTGACTACCTAAGAGACCATATGGCAGTGAATAAGAAGAATATTGTACAAAGGGAATTAAATTATGCGATTATAGATGAAGTTGATTCTATTTTGATAGATGAAGCTAGAACACCTTTGATAATATCTGGAGAAGTAGAAGATAATGTATCATTGTATAAAAAATTTGATCAACTTGTGAAGAAACTTGTCAAGCAGGACTTTACTGAAGTTTCTACTATAGATATTCTGGAGAAAAATGATATACCAGAAGATGTAGGGGATTTTATGGTCGATGAGAAGAATAATCAAATTCAAATAACAGATAAGGGACATGGTAAGTTAGAACAATTACTTATAAGAGAAGGATTAATGTCAGAAAATGAATCGCTTTATAGTAGCAGTAGTATCCACTTGTTACACCATGCAAATATAGCATTAAAAGCGAATCATCTGTTTTTTAAAGACGTTCATTATTTGATTAGAAATGGTCAAGTCATAATAGTAGATGAAAGCACAGGAAGAGCGATGCAAGGCAGGAGATGGAGTGATGGTTTACATCAGGCAGTCGAGGCTAAAGAGAAAGTTAATATACAAAATGAATCTCAAACATTAGCATCTACATCATTTCAGAACTATTTTAGATTATATAAAAAATTATCAGGCATGACTGGAACTGCTGATACTGAGGCCACAGAGCTGAATGAGATATATAAGATGGACGTTATTGTCATTCCGACAAATAAGCCTGTTAGAAGAAAAGACTTGAATGATCTTATTTATATGACTCAGGAAGAAAAATATGAAGCGATTATAGAAGAGATAAAATATTGTAGGCAACAAGAGCAACCAGTGTTGATAGGGACTGCATCAGTCGAAGCATCTGAGTTATTATCAGAGCTTTTAAGGAAAAATAATATACATCATAATGTGTTAAATGCTAAACAGCATGAAAGGGAAGCTTATATAATAGCAGAAGCAGGTCGTCCAGGAGCTGTTACTATAGCTACAAATATGGCAGGTAGAGGTACAGATATAGTTTTAGGTGGAAATGTAGAAATGGAAATATCTTCATTAGATGAAGAGGAGAGAACAGAAGAAAAAATATTAAAGCTCAGAGAAGAAGCAGCTAAAAGACAGAGTAAAGTTATAAATGCTGGAGGTTTATATATACTTGGTTCTGAAAGACATGAATCAAGGCGTATAGATAATCAGTTAAGAGGAAGATCCGGCCGTCAGGGTGATCCAGGTGTCAGTAGATTTTTCTTATCTATGGAAGATAGTTTGATACGTTTATTTGCTTCTGATAAAGTCAGAGCTATGATGCAAAGAATGGGAATAGACAGAGGTGAGGCAATAGAGCATAGATTAGTTAATTCTTCAATAGAGAGAGCTCAAAAGAAAGTAGAAGCTAGAAATTATGACATTAGAAAAGGATTATTAGAATACGATGATATAGCAAATGAACAAAGGAAAAATATATATAAGTATAGAGAAGATTTGTTATTTTCCGATAGCATAGAAGATAATGTAAATGAAGTTAGAGACAGTCACTTGATAAAGACATTAGAATTTTATTTACCAGAAGGATTAACTATAGAACAATATGATCTTAAAGGTCTATCTGATGAACTAAAAGAGGTTTTTCACATAAAATTGGATATAAATCATATAAAATCTATAAATATAGAAGAAATTACTTCTACAGCTAAAGAAAAGCTAAAAGAACAGGTTCAGAAGTTAGAAAATAAAATTCCACCAGATATATTGCGCCAGATAGAAAAAAATATAATGCTTCAAATATTAGATATATCGTGGAGAGAGCATTTATCCAAGATAGACTTTTTAAGACAAGGAATTCATTTTAGAAGCTATGCTCAAAAGAACCCAAAACAAGAATATAAAAGGGAATCATTTGAATTATTTAAACAGATGCTAGTAAGAGTTAACAGGGATTTTTGTAAATACTTAATGAATTTGAGTGACGATAATGTAAAGCTAAAAATACAAAATAATGCTGATATAAATAATGATTCAAGCAATAATGAACAAAATAGCAAGCAAGAAAATTCTTTAGAAAATAAAACAGAAGAGAAAAATAATCAGAAAACTATATCAGTTGATAAATTAAAAAATATAGAAGAACCCCAAATGAATAAACATTTTGTACATAACTCAGCAAATCAAAGCAATGATGAATCAGCAAACTCGTCTGTAAAATGGCAGAGCAAAAAGGTGGGTAGAAATGATCCTTGTCCCTGTGGATCAGGCAAAAAATATAAAAAGTGTCATGGGAACGTGTGAATAGGTATTTTAACAAACTCTAAATAATGTTTTTAGTTTAAAGAAATAAAAGACGAGAATCAGTTATCTCGTCTTTTAAAGTATAGTTATTTTTTTATATTTTAGAGGCTTTATATTAAAAACTTAAATAATAATTGATACTTAAACCCAATATGTATTCAGGAGAGAATGTAATAGTATTATTAGCCTCTCCTAGGTAATTTTCTTCTTCTATATCTGATAGATAGTATCTAAAGCTTGCATCTACATCGATATTGTTAATAGAATAGACTCCTCCGAAGTTTAACCCAAAAACTATATTAGAAGGCAAGGCTAAGTCTTCCAGATTATCAGTTTCATCATTAAAGTCAATAATAGAAAGGCCACTATAAATACCAATTTGTTGATTTATATCATATATGTAATCAATATTAAGGCCTAGAGAATTATATTCTATACTGTCAATGTTTAAATCATCATTTCCGACAGAATATTCTGTATTAATTAGTTGATATTCAAAAGAAGGTCTAAGTTCACCTGGACCTAAAGCTACTCCATATCCAACTAATAAAACAGGGGCTATAGATCCATATTCTAGTTCAGCATCAATTGTATTTGAAAAATCAGGGTAAAAAACTTCTACTTCAGCACTTGCTGAGGTAAGTAAATTTGTTTTTAAACCTAAAAAAAATCCTTCAGAATAAGTAACAGAAGATATAAGTGCAAGTAATAATAGCATTTTTATAAACCTCTTCGTTTAAAAAAATAAATGAAAAAATCTAATTACTATATATAAATGCATCTAATAGTATAAATAGCTTAAACATACAACTTATTATACGTAATGCATGATGATATGTCTATACAGAACAGATGCCTGAAATCATAAAAACACTAGTTTGAGTATTTTTAAATTTGTCAATATCATTTTCATGTAAAGACTGCATTTTGATATGAGAGTTGCGTCTTTTTAACAAGTGATAAATTTATATCAAGTGAGAAACTGGAAGTTTTTATTTTGACTTAGTAGAATAGATAATTCAAACTGTTTAGATGGTATAATAATATTATTATAGAGTAAAAATAAAACAATATTAAAAGGAGAAATAGAGATGTTAAATATAGGATCACAAAGAGTGTTAGGCTTAGATATAGGAACGAGTTCTATTGGGTGGTGTTTATCGTATGTAAAAACTAGTATAGATAAAATAAAAGGTAAATCTCTGTATGATATAGATATAGTAGATATGGGAGTACGTATATTTCCTGAGTCCTTGGAAGCAAAGACTAAAATATTGTTAAATAAAACAAGGCGAGAGAAAAGAGGAAATAGAAAATTACTTAGACGTAGACGCTCTCGTATGAATTCTCTTATATACAATCTTCAAGCTCTAGATATGCTGCCTAAAGGAGCTATAAATCCTGAATACCTTAAAAATCTGGGTGAAAAAATAGCTAAAAACTGCCCATATACCTTGAGAGCTAAAGCTATAGAAGAACCTTTATCGTCAGAAGAACTGGGTCAAGCTATTTATCATTTAGCACAAAGGAGAGGATTTAAATCAAATGCAAAAAGGAACCCAAAAGATGGGGGCGAAAAACCAGAAGAAACAATACAAAAAATAAAACAAGAGATAGATCAGCTCAAAGAAAATACAGAGCTAGACGAAGAAGATCGTAAAAAAATGATAAAGCAATTAGAGTCAGATAAAAACAGTTTAGGAAAGTTATTAGAAGAATTTACCTCTTCTGGTAAAGAAACTATTGGGCAGTGGCTTGTAAGTTTACCGAAAGGAGAGAGAAAAAGAGAGAGGCACTTATTGCGCTCTCTGACTTTAAGTGAGTTTAATAAAATTATAGATAAACAGCGTCTCTTTCATAAAAACTTAACCGATGAAGCTATACAAAAATTAGAAAATGCTATATTTTTTCAGCGCCCTCTTAAAAATAACTCACATTTAATAGGTTTTTGTACTTTTGAAAATCAAGAGAGACGAATATCACGAGCTCATTATTTATTTCAAGAGTTTTCTATACTACAGGATATAAAAAACTTAAGAATACGTACATGGGAATATGATAAAAATGAAATTACCAGAGAGACTAACAAGAAAAACTTTAAGTTTGAAAAGTTAAGTGATGAAAATGTAAAAAAGTTATTTAAAAAAGTACAGCATGAAAATAAGCTAAATGAAATAGATGTATTGGATTTTTTGGACCTTGACCCTAATTTTGCAGAAATTCCCTTTTTTAAGAAAAGCTCGAAAAGTAAGCTTGAAAATACGACTGCCATTGCTTTTTCTAAGATATTTGGAGAGGAAAATTGGCTCGAATATAAAAAAAGCATTTGGCAGAGTTATGATTGTGAGGATCAGGAGTTTGAAAAAAATCTCTCTAATCTTGTTGATATAATGAATTTGGATCAGAAACAAGAAGCTCTATTTAGAGACCTTGCTCTAAAAAATGATACGAAGTACTCTAATCTATCAAAAAAAGCTATTGATAAAATCATGCCAGAGATGCTAGATAACGGATTAGATTATGCAGAAGCTGCATCTAAGATATACGGCAGCCACTCTAGCTTAGGAGTAATTAAATGGGATAAAAAATATTTGCCATCTTTGATCGAAATAGACTTGATTCAACAAGGAAAACTCGATAGTTTTAAGAATAGGAAAAAAAACGATAAAACAAATAAATACGTTCCAAGTATTACTAATCCTATAGTAATGAGAACTTTAACAGAACTAAAAAAAGTAGTTAACGATATTTTACGTACAAAGTGTAATAATGATCCCACAAGTATTGACAAAATTGTACTAGAAACTGCTCGAGATCTTGCCATCTCAGATAAAAAACGTAAGGAAATTCAAAGTGCGCAAAAAACTAGGCAAAAACAAAATGAAAAATATGAAAAAACTCTCATTGACAGTGGACAACCTATTAACAAAGAGAATGTTCAAAAGGTGAGGCTATGGGAAGAAAATAAACTATCGTGTATATATTGTGGTCAAGTTTTATTTGTGGAAGCTTTATTTCAAAACTCCGAGATAGAACATATCATTCCTATTAGTTATTTACCTGATGATTCTTTAAGAAATAAGACTCTTTCTTGCATTAAGTGTAATCGTAACAAAGGAAATAAAACTCCTTTCGAAGCTTGGGGGCATAATCCAGATCAGCCTTTATATAATGATGTATATAAAAATACCACTTGGAATGACTTAAAGGCTAAATTAAAAATAAAGCTAGACGATAATAGCGAGTATAAAAAATTCATGAGTCAAAAGAAGAAAAGTAAAAATCCGCCTAAGGGAAACTCAGACTTAAAACTCAATACAGCAAAGATTTATCGCATCTTGATAGGAGATGAATTAAGCCCTATGTCTATTGACGAATTACAAGGCTTTTCTACTCGTCAGTTAAATGACACTAGATATATTTCAACTCAAGCTATCGATTATTTACGAATTTTGTTTAAGGATAAGCCTTTTGCATCTAACCAAAACGAAAAAGAACGTATGGTTCATACGATAAAAGGCAGCTCTACTGCATTGATTAGATCTTTAATCAGTACAAACGACCTATTATTTTCACTTGATAAAGATGATGCTCAAAACAGCACAGATAAAGATACTAAAAACAGAAGTGACCACAGACACCATGCTATAGATGCTTTTTTTATCACACTTGCAAATCCTACGTTAAATCAAAGGATAGCTAATAATGCTAAGGATTTTGAAGAACAGTTTGAAAAACAAAGAAGTGAAAGTTCAAATAATTCTATGCCCCCATCGCAAAAAGTAAAAGACTACTTTGGGGATGACTTGTTGAACAAAATACATAGGCAATTAAATACCAATTTATCAAAAATAAATATTTCATATCGTTCTAAACACAAAATATCAGGAGGGCTTCATGCAGATACTGTTTATGGTGTAAAAAATACTTTGGCTATTAACTACGCCACTGACTACTTACTTACTAAACTAAAAAGGGATAAATATATCAGTGAATTCGTATCTCAAAAACTAGAGGAGTTTTTTGAAACTCACGGCAAGTTCGAGGATAATTATGATATAAATAATGAAGAGCGTAAAAAACAAGCAGAGGATAGATATGCAAACGCTATAAGTAAACTTTCGTCAAAATTACAGTTTCAAATGACTTATGAAAATGGTGAAGAATATATCAATGAATTTCCATTATTACGTCCTATATTTATCCAAAGAGTGAGTACTGATAAATTAAGTGAAGATGTAAAAGATATATTAGATCCTTTATTGCATAAACCGATTAAAGAGTTTATTAGATTTAAGAATATAGTAGAAAAGTACAAAAAAAGCTTGCCTAAAAAATATGAGTCAGATGAGGGCTATCCAATCAGTGATATGCCTATAGAAATAAGACTTAAGTTAAATATATCTAATGAGCTAACATATATGAATTGGGATGATTTGAATAATGGTATAGAAAAGTTACTTTCTGTGCCGTTTAAACATCCATCTGGCAAGAAAATCAAATCAGTACAAAAGCTAATATGGACAAAAGAGATGTTTTCTCCAAATAATGCTCCATATAAAGCAATGAAATATGATAATAATCATCACTGTGAAATTTATTTCCGCACCACAAAAGATAAAAAAGGAAATGCTAAAAATGAATACATAGCTTTACTAATACCTACATTAAGGGCAAATGAAATGGTTAAAGCAGGAAGAGGAGCCTATTTGGGCGGTAAAAATATACCTTTGCAAAAGCAATGGGTTGAAGAGTTTGGAGTGGGCAGTCAAGGACAAAAAGAAAGTGCGTTACATTATCCTTTGGAATATCAATTTTTATGCTATCTAAATGAAAATGATATTTTACATTGGCATTCAGAAAATGAAGAAGAGAAAGGTTTATTTAGATATATTAAAATTAATAAGAGCAATGGCTGCATGGAATTAGGTAACTTATTAGTCTCAAACCTAAAAAGTGAGAAATATAGTATAAACATAAAAAACTATGGACAAAAATTATCACTAATTTGGCCATCTATTAGTGCATTAGATAACTTAAAAGAATTAGTCACGATTTCACCGTCAGGAGAATATATAACCATACCATTACCTGAAAGAAAAATAAGTAAGGAATAAAAATGATAATAAAACGCTGTATTTTTATTCAAAATTCTGTACATCTTTCCTTACAAGGCAAGTGTTTAGCTATAAAGCCCCATAAATTAGACGATGAAGTTCAGGCTAAAAACAATAAGAAAAACTCTTTTTTAGATAGATTATCTGATGAAGATATAGAGCATTTTAATCGCTATTTTCCGAATAAAAACACCACAATATCACTAGAAGAGATAGCTTTGATGATTGCAGATAATCCTGCTGTATCTTACTCCTCGCAGCTATTGGCGGCTTTGAGTGAGTTTGGAGTTATGTTAGTGGTATGTGATAGAACTCATCTTCCTGCAGGATATTTAATACCTGTAAATGGGTATTATGCTCAGAGCAAAATATTAAATGCTCAGATAACACTAAGCACTCCACTAAAGAAAAGTATTTGGAAGAGACTGGTAGAGGCTAAGATTCGTGAGCAAGCACAGTGTATAATACAAAGTACGAAGAAAAAGGACGTGTTTGAAAAGCTACTAAACCTTTCTAAGACAGTATTGTCAGGGGATAGTAGCAACAACGAAGCTCTAGCTGCTAGAATATATTGGAAAGCTTTGTTTAATAGAGACTTTGAGCGTATAAAAGATACTTCTGTGGATAGTGATGATGTGTATAACACTATAAATATTTGCCTAAACTATGGCTATAGTATAATGAGGTCTTTGGTAGCTAGAGCTATTTGCTCTGTGGGGCTACATCCGTCATTTGGTGTCAAGCATAGCAATCAGTTCAATCCTTTTTGCTTTGCTGATGATATTATAGAGCCCTTACGTCCACTAGTCGATATAAATGTGTGGAGATTATATCATGAAGGAGGCTTGAGTATAAAAAGTGCTAAGCCTAAGCTGGTGAATTTGGTCCATGCTGCGACAAAGCTTGACGATAAAGAGTATCCTCTAATGTATACTTTACAGAAATTAGTCGAAAGGATAAGAGATACTATTTTATTAAAGTCTAGTTTGTCGATTCCAAATATTTTATAGTTCTTGTTTTTTTCATGATGTCTAGAGGAGCTAAAAGAAAAGTTAATAATTTTGTTTTTGGTGGGTGGCGTAGTATGTGGGTACTTGTTTGTTTTGATTTACCGACTATCACAAAAGCGCAGAAAAGGAACTACATACGATTTAAAAAGATGATAGAAAACAATGGATTTAATATGATGCAGTTTTCTTTGTATACTAAGCAAGTTTCGTCAATAGAAAATGCTCGTAAATATGAGCGAGAAATTAAGAAAAATATCCCTACGAATGGTCACGTACGTATATTTATGATAACTGATAAGCAGTTTGGTGCTCATAGCGTATATTTTGGTAAGCACAGAATACAAGCCAAAGAATCCAGTCAGCTAACTTTTTTTATATAATTTTCTTACCTAATTAACTATTTAATGAAGTTAAATAGTTAAAAGTATTTAGGTATGAGATTATTTTATAGAGTAATAAACTATAAAATAATCTAAAACTAGTTTTGGGTCTGCTCGTATAGATACAGTTGCCCACGGGCTCTAGTATACCCTTATTTTAGTTGTTTATCAGTCAAATCTACTAGTATTATAAATTACATATAATAATAACATATATAAATTTAATTTTTAGGAAAAATAAAATAAATAAAGAAAAAAAATAAACTTTAAGGTTATATTTTTTCTATATAAAACTAATTTTTATATATGTCTTTTCCTTCAATAATACTGTCACTACTATATTTTTAGAACAATAAATTATAGCACTAGTAGATTTGACCGCCAACTAAAACTGTTTTTCTACTTTTGTATAATATTGCCACTTTAAGCTGTTAAGATGCAAAATAATCTACTGATAAACGAATGATTAATTTTTAAGATGAAAAAATATTTGTCAAATCAAAATATTATGTTAGAATACTGAGTTCTTTTATAGAGTTAATATAATAATTCTAAGGGGTTATAGCTCATTTGGTAGAGCGATGGCTTTGCACGCCATAGGTGGCCGGTTCGATTCCGGCTAACTCCACAAATGATCTTTAAGAGAAGGAAGGAAGGATATTTTATATTCATGATTAAGAGAGAAAGTGCATACGAGGGATGCCTAGGCGACTGAAGGCGAAGAAGGACGTGTTAGTCTGCGAAAAGGTACGAGGAGCTGGCTATAAGCTGAGATTCGTACATATCCGAATGGGGGAACCCATCTGCTAAGGCAGATATTGTTATATGAAAAGATAGTATAACAAGGCGAACGTAGGGAACTGAAACATCTAAGTACCTATAGGAAAAGAAATCGAAAGAGATTCTCGGAGTAGTGGCGAGCGAAACGGGAGTAGCCATTGTCAAATAGTATATTTGTTAGCGGAACAGAGTGGAAAATCTGACCGAAGGAGGTGATAGTCCTGTATGCGAAAACAAATATATGGAACTAGGGGCAAGAGAAGTAGGGCGGGGCACGTGGAATCCTGTCTGAAGAAAGGGGGACCATCCTCTAAGGCTAAATACTAACAGTCGACCGATAGTGAACAAGTACCGTGAGGGAAAGGTGAAAAGAACCCCTGATAGGGGAGTGAAATAGAACTGAAATCGTATGCATACAAAGCAGTGGAAGCAAAGAAATTTGTGACTGCGTACCTTTTGTATAATGGGTCAGCGAGTTAACTTTAGTAGCGAGCTTAACTGAATAAGGAAGGCGAAGCGAAAGCGAGTCTGAAAAGGGCGTTAGTTGCTAGAGTTAGACCCGAAACCGAGTGATCTATCCATGAGCAGGATGAAGGTTAGGTAAAACTAACTGGAGGTCCGCACCCACGCCTGTTGAAAAAGTCGGGGATGACTTGTGGATAGGGGTGAAAGGCCAATCAAACTCGGAGATAGCTGGTTCTCCTCGAAAGCTATTTAGGTAGCGCCTCGAGTATGGTTACAGGGGGTAAAGCACTGTTTCGGCTAGGGGGTCATTGCGACTTACCAAACCGATGCAAACTAAGAATACCTGCTAACTTGAGCTCGGGAGGCAGACTGCGGGTGCTAACGTCCGTAGTCGAAAGGGAAACAACCCTGACCGTCAGCTAAGGTCCCAAAGTAGTAGTTAAGTGGAAAACGAAGTGGAAAGGCTTAGACAGCTAGGAGGTTGGCTTAGAAGCAGCCATCCTTTAAAGAAAGCGTAATAGCTCACTAGTCGATGTTGGTCTGCGCGGAAGATTTAACGGGGCTAAAACTACACACCGAAGCTACGGGTTTGTAAGAAATTACAAGCGGTAGAGGAGCGTTCTGTAGGTCTGAGAAGGTGTCATGAGAATGATGCTGGAGATATCAGAAGTGCGAATGCTGACATGAGTAACGATAAAAAAAGTGAAAAACTTTTTCGCCGAAAGACTAAGGATTCCTGCGCAACGGTAATCGACGCAGGGTTAGTCGGGGCCTAAGGCGAGGCTGAAAAGCGTAGTCGATGGAAAGCAGGTTAATATTCCTGCACTATATATTAGCTGCGATGGAGTGACGGAGAAGGCTAGGCTAGCATACGGATGGAAGAGTATGTTTAAGCAAGTAGGCTGAAATTTAGGAAAATCCGGATTTCGTGAGGCTGAGATGTGATGACGAGTCTCTTTATAAAGAGGCGAAGTAGTTGATGCCAAGCTTCCAAGAAAAGCTTCTAAGCTATAGATGATATATACCCGTACTCTAAACCGACACAGGTGGTCAAGTAGAGAATACTAAGGCGTTTGAGATAACCCAGGTGAAGGAACTAGGCAAAATAACACTGTAACTTCGGAAGAAGGTGTGTCAAAGAAGGTGAAGTTTGTACGAACTGAGCCAGAACTGATCGAAGATAATAGGCCGCTGCGACTGTTTAATAAAAACATAGCACTTTGCGAACTCGTAAGAGGAAGTATAAGGTGTGACGCCTGCCCGGTGCTGGAAGGTTAAATGAAAGGGTTAGTGAAAACGAAGCTCTGGATTGAAGCCCCAGTGAACGGCGGCCGTAACTATAACGGTCCTAAGGTAGCGAAATTCCTTGTCGGGTAAGTTCCGACCTGCACGAATGGCGTAACGATGGCGGCACTGTCTCCACCTGGGGCTCAGTGAAATTGAAATTGCTGTTAAGATGCAGTGTATCTGCGGCTAGACGGAAAGACCCCATGAACCTTTACTATAGCTTTGCATTGAGACTTGGTTGTATTTGTGTAGGATAGGTGGGAGGCTTTGAAGTAATTACGCAAGTAGTTATGGAGCCGTCCTTGAAATACCACCCTAGTATAATTGGGTTTCTAACTTTTTGCATAAACTGGGAAAAGGACATTGCATGGTAGGTAGTTTGACTGGGGCGGTCTCCTCCTAAAGAGTAACGGAGGAGCGCAAAGGTACCCTAATCACGGTCGGAAATCGTGAGGTTAGCGCAAAGGTAAAAGGGTGCTTAACTGCGAGACGTACAGGTCGAGCAGGTGCGAAAGCAGGTCTTAGTGATCCGGTGGTACCGAATGGAAGGGCCATCGCTTAACGGATAAAAGGTACTCTGGGGATAACAGGCTGATACCGCCCAAGAGTTCATATCGACGGCGGTGTTTGGCACCTCGATGTCGGCTCATCACATCCTGGGGCTGAAGCAGGTCCCAAGGGTTTGGCTGTTCGCCAATTAAAGTGGTACGCGAGCTGGGTTTAGAACGTCGTGAGACAGTTCGGTCCCTATCTGCCGTAGACGATCGATATTTGAAGGGAGCTGTTCTTAGTACGAGAGGACCAGAATGGACGAACCTCTGGTGTTCCGGTTGTCATGCCAATGGCATCGCCGGGTAGCTATGTTCGGAAGGGATAACTGCTGAAAGCATCTAAGTAGGAAGCCCACCCTAAGATTAGATATCGCATGACCTTAAAGGTCACTGAAGAGCCGTTCAAGACTAGGACGTTGATAGGTTGGATGTGTAAGCGTTGTAAGACGTTGAGCTAACCAATACTAATTGCTCGTGAGGCTTAATCATGAAAAAATATCCTTCTTTTATTAATTCTTCTTAAATATTAAATTTGTAAATATAAGAAAATTAAAGAATAACCTTGATGAACATAGCAATGAGGAACCACCTGAACCCATCCCGAACTCAGAAGTGAAACTTATTAGCGCCAATGATAGTGTGGTTTTTCCATGTGAAAGTAGGTCTTCATCAAGGTCCTTCTTATTCTTTATCATTATACTAATATCCCTCTTTATCTCTACTTTTTCCTATTAAAGGAAAGATTTTTGACAAAAAATAATCTATATAGTATCCTATAACGAAGTTAGGCTTGTATACTCCTATGTTAAGGATTGTTGAGATTTTTAGTAAACACTAAATTAATTTTAGCTTGGTGGGGCGGTAATAGCTATGGCCTGCGTCCGTTTATTAGACTCCATTACGCAGTTTTCTTTAAATTATTATAATACGATTCCTATACCTGCAAGGACTCATGTACTATAAACTACTATTTTAATCTCCTTTTGGCTAAACATAGGCTCTATTTTATTTTGCAATGTAGCTTCTTCGTTAACTGAAGGATACTCGAAATTGGAACAACCTGATATGACAATCCTTTTCCTTAATTTTATTAATCATAATAGAATTTAGAGTTGATAAAGATGAGGATACTATAGAGAAAATAAAATGCAAAAAATATTATAAAAAATACTTATCTGATGGTATAGATATATACTTGGTTAGTATAAAATTCAGCAGTGAAGAAAGAAATATAATAAGCTTTTATGAATCTTATGAATAATAAAAGAGGATTTTAGGTGTATCCTAAATATTCACTCACAAATATTAGGGCTTTAATATAAATAAAATATTTTATTTATATGTATTATAATTAAAGACATATGAATATTTTAATACTTATTAGTCTCACTTTTATTCTAACCTTAGGGTGCACTACAGTTCAATCTTCATATCAGGCAGAAGATTATACAAATGAAAGTTACAAAAGAGAGATTGATTTAAGCTTAATGTATATAAAAATAGGAGATATGTCTGCAGCACAAGATGTTTTAAGCCTTCTTGCTAGAAATAGAAAAAACTCTATGTGGTATAGTACTACTGCACTTTTATTGAGTACTCAAGGAAAAAATGAAGCGGCATCTAATCATTATGAAAAAGCGCTAACTATAGATCCAAATAATTTATCAGCGCTTAATAACTATGCAACATATTGGTTAAAATTAAATAATCCACAAAAGGCGTTATATTATTTAAATAAAATGGATAATATGCAAAAAAATTCTGAGTGTTTCAATTTAGATGCATGTTTAGAAGACGGATTATTAGAATACAATCAAGCACAGGCATATTTCCAGCTAGGCAATAAAACGTTTGCAAGAGAAAGACTAGAAAAAGCTATAAGTAAAAATAAGAATATTAGTTTAGCTTATTTACAAATGGCAAAAATATTGGATCTAGATAATAATCCAAACAGTTTGTATTGGATAGATATGTATTTGGAATCAATTAGCTCAACTGGTAATAGCCTTTCAAACAATACGGTTGGTTTTGCTATTGATACAGCTAGGAAGTATAAAGATATTAATAAATTATATGTATATCAAAAATTATTGAAGTGAAAAAAAATTAAATAGCTATTTATAAGTGATAAATAGTTATAAGTAAACACTAGTGTAATAGGTTTCGCTTTACGCGGAGTTGTGATTAAATTTTAATACGGCATTGATAAGTAATTAGATTTTTATTACAATAATAGAACTTTCGAACTCGAATATTATTGTTTAAATCTTTAGTGCTTAATCTTTAGTTTTTTGACCACAGCATCAAAAGGTTATAGCGTCTACATTGCACAATACTTTTGTATTAAGTGTGTTTAATTTGTTTTATGGAGAAACAATGCTTAGTTTTACTATAAAAAAGGGTCTAGATGTTCCGTTATCTGGTAATCCTGCTACTAGAGTAGAAAGCATTAACGTTAACTCAGTTGCCCTTGTTGGACCTGACTACTTTGCATTAAAGCCTTCTTTTCTTGTTGAAATAGGACAGTCTGTTAAGGTAGGAGAGCCTTTATTTCATGATAAAAAATATCCAGAAATAGTATTTACCTCTCCTGCAGCAGGAATCGTAAAAAAAGTAAATAGAGGATTAAAAAGAGTATTTCAGTCAGTGGTAATAGAAGTTGCTGATTCAGAAGAATATGTTGACTTTGGGGTTCATTCTGAAAGTGAGATAAATGATTTATCTTTGGAAGATATACAAAAGAAACTATTAAAATCGGGACAATGGACATCTCTGCGCACTAGACCATTTGGTCGTGTTCCTGAGCCTGGTAGTTTAGCAGATAATATTTTTATCACAGCTATAGATACAGACCCTACTCCTATAAGACTACACTTAGCGCTTGAAAATAAATCTGATCTTTTGCAGGCAGGAATTATAGTTTTATCAAAGCTTACTAAAGGCAAGATTTTCTTTTGTCAGGACCCTGAGCTAGATATAACTCTGCCGAATATTAATAATGTTGAAAGAGCTATTTTTGATGGAGTTCATCCAGCAGGTTTGCCTGGTACTCATATAAACTACATTGCCCCTGCGTCAAAAGAGAAGGTTGCTTGGTATTTAGATGTTCAAGATGTGATAGCTATAGGACACTTATTCTTAAAAGGCAAGCTCATGGTTGATAGACTGGTAGCGTTGGGTGGTCCAGAAGTGAAAGACCCTATACATATAAATACACGAATAGGAGCATCTTTGTTTGACTTATTAAAAGGAAGAGCCTCATTAGATAAAAATCGAGTGATTTCTGGTTCTGTATTAGCTGGTAGAAATGCTGTTGAAGATGAACAAGGTGCTTTTTTATATTTAGGTCGTTATCATAAACGTGTTGTTGTTTTACAAGAAGGATTAGAGAGATTTTTTATGGGTTGGTTATCGCCTGGGATATCCAAATTCTCTTTTCTACGAATATACCTATCGAGTATCTTTGGTATAAAGAATGTCGATATGACAACTTCGACTAATGGTAGCTGTAGAGCTATAGTACCTCTTGACTCTTATGAAGAGGTTATCCCTTTGGACGTTTTGGCTACTCCATTGCTTAGAGCTATATGTATTGGCGATGTCGAAGCTGCTGAATCTCTTGGAGTTTTAGAGTTAGAAGAAGCTGATCTTGCGCTATGCACATTCATCTGTCACAGTAAACATGAGTATGGATATATGCTTCGATCTATGTTGTTAGAAATTTATAGCGAAGGAGAAGCGGAATGAAAATATTAAGAAGTTTATTAGATAAATTGCACCCTTATTTCGATAAAGGTGGAAAGCTGGAGGCTTTTTATCCTCTATATGAAGCGGCAGATACTCTATTTTATACTCCACCATATGTAACAAAAACAGGAAGTCATGTAAGGGACGGTGTAGACTTAAAACGTGTAATGATAGTTGTATATTTATGTGTTATTCCAGCTATGCTTTGGGGGATGTATATAATAGGGCATAGCTCTATCCAACTTGTAAATGCTGATGCTGGTGAATATACACAATCATGGAAACATGATTTAGTTACTTTTGTCCTGGGTAGTGGAACACTGGATCACAATAGCGTTTTTGATAGCATAATTTATGGGGCAATCTATGTTTTGCCTTTGTATCTAGTTGTATTCCATGTAGGTATGTTTTGGGAAGTACTATTTGCAATTATACGTAGACACGAAGTTAATGAAGGTTTTTTTGTAACTACTATATTATTTGTATTAACATTACCACCGGATATTCCTTTATGGCAAGCGTCTTTAGGTATTAGTTTTGGTATAGTCTTAGGTAAAGAAATTTTTGGTGGAACAGGAAAAAACTTTATGAATCCTGCTTTACTAGGTAGAGCGTTCTTATACTTCGCCTATCCTGCAGATATAAGTGGTGATTTAGTATGGGCTGCTGTAGATCTTAATTTGGGGGCTGATCCGACTGGTACCATGGTAGATGTATATTCAGGAGCTACAGCTCTTTCATTGGCGGCTAGTTCTGGATTATCAGGAATTATCGATAATGGATTAACTTGGTGGGATGCGTTTTTGGGCTATAAGTCAGGCTCTATAGGAGAGACTTCTATTTTGTTAATTACGTTAGGGGGGATATTTTTAATTGCACAAAAAATTGCTTCTTGGAGAATAGTTTTAGGTGGGCTATTAGGAATGATAGTAATGTCTATGTTCTTTAATTTTTTAGGAGGTGATAATCCATCTAATCCTGCTATGACGATACCTTTTTACTGGCACTTTGTCATTGGGGGATTTGCATTTGCTTTATTTTTTATGGCAACAGATCCTGTAAGTGCTAGTATGACCAATACTGGTAGATGGGTTTTTGGATTTTCTGTTGGTTCTTTAACTATTTTAATGCGTGTAATAAATCCTGCTTATCCAGAAGGAGCTATGCTTGCTATTCTATTTTGTAATTTGCTGGCGCCTCTTATAGATAATTTAGTTATAAGGGTGCACACTAATAAAAGAAATAAACGTCGTCTTGCTTAAATTAAATAGGTATATATATGTCTGATAAAAAGAACTCATTTTCATACGCAATACGTATTTGTCTACTTGTCTCTGTTGTATGCGGAGTGGCTGTTTCATCTGCTGCAGTCATATTGAGACCTATTCAGGAAGAAAATCGTAGGATTGCTATACAAAGAAATGTACTTGAAGTTTTAGGAGAATATGAGCCAGGAGACGATATTTCCGCTAAGTTTGAGTCTCTTCTTGAGCCTATGGTTGTTGAGCTTGATACAGGTAACATTATGGCGGATATGGAACCCTCTATAGATGTAGGAGAGATGCTTAAATCCAATGAAACTTCTATGGCTCTGAGTAAAGAACAGGACATAGCCCAAATATCTCGTCGTCAAAATTATGATGTGGTTTATGTTGCAAAAAATCAAACAAATGATTCAATAGAAGCTATTGTTATTCCTATTTCTGGTTATGCACTATGGTCGACTGTATATGGTTTTTTAGCTTTAGAGCCAGATTTCAATACTATAAGAGGGATAACTTTTTATGAACATGGTGAAACTCCTGGTTTAGGTGGTGAGATAGATAATCCTAACTGGAAGGCACAATGGAAAGGAAAGAAAATTTTCGATGAAAATGGTATGATAAACTTTGCCGTACTAAAAAATGGTTTAGCGCAAGGTAACCCCAATGCTGTGGATTCAATATCTGGTGCGACATTGACATCCAATGGAATTGCAAATAGCATCAATT
Source organism: Gammaproteobacteria bacterium Psp_hYS2021 (assembly GCA_963455285.1). Classification (GTDB taxonomy): domain Bacteria; phylum Pseudomonadota; class Gammaproteobacteria. Next base: position 136,418 of record OY734021.1, on the reverse strand, counting down.
TCTGGTTTGGTGAAAATGGATATGCAAGGTTTTTAGATAATATTAAAGAATCACTGTGATTAAATAAAGAATAAATTAAATTGAAACAAATAAGATAGAGGTAATATGAGTAAAGTAAATGCACGGAAACTACTTTTAGATCCTATAGTGGATAATAATCCAGTAATACTTCAAATGTTGGGAATATGTTCTGCTTTAGCTGTGACGACCAGTGTCCAAGTTAGCTTTGTAATGGCATTGAGTGTCATATTCGTAGGGTCTTTTTCAAGTTTATTTATTTCGATAATTAGAGATATAATACCCTCTAGTGTCAGAATTATAATCCAAATGACTCTGATTGCTTCTATGGTTATAATTGTCGATCAGTTTTTAAGAGCTTTTTTACCTGAAATTAGTCGCCAATTATCTGTTTTTGTTGGTCTGATTATAACTAACTGTATTATACTTGGTAGAATTGAAGCATATGCAATGTCAAATCCACCATTACCAAGTTTTATAGATGGGCTTGGCAATGCTTTAGGGTATAGTGTATTACTTTTGATTATTGCGACTGCTCGTGAGCTTTTTGGTGCGGGTACATGGTTTGGTTTAGAGATATTGCCTACAGTAAGAGATGGTGGATGGTATGTTCCAAATGGCTTTATGCTTTTATCTCCTAGTGCATTTTTCTTAATAGGTCTTATCATTTGGGCTGTGCGTTCTTGGAAGAGAGAGCAGGTTGAGGTAGTCGAGTTTAAGATATTACCAAATATGCCATTTCAGCATATAAAACACTAATATCATTAGATCATTAATATTGAGTTTTAATAATTTAAGCTTGGGGTTTATAAAATGGAATTATTAACTTTATTTGTTCGTTCAGTTTTTATAGAAAATCTAGCTCTTGCCTTTTTTATAGGTATGTGTACTTTTATAGCTGTATCCAAGAGCATAACATCTGCTTTTGGTGTAGGTATAGCTGTCATAGTAGTTATGGCAATTTCCACGCCTTTAAACTATCTGGTAAATAACTATATTTTATCTTTTAGTGTAGGAGGAAATGACTTGTTATTTCTTTCTATGCTTACAAGTATAGGATTGATAGCTGCTTCTGTACAAATATTAGAGATGTTTTTGGATAAATATGTTCCGACTTTATACAATGAATTGGGCATATTTCTTCCTCTTATAACTGTTAACTGTGCCATATTAGGTGCATCACTATTTATGCAAGCTAGAGGCTATAACTTGGCTCAAAGCTTTGTATTTGGCTTAGGTGGTGGAGTAGGCTGGGCATTAGGTATAGTGATACTAGCAGGAATAAGAGAAAAGCTTAAATATAGCGATATTCCTGACGGTCTCAGAGGGCTAGGTATAACATTTATAGCTGTTGGGTTAATGTCTCTTGGTTTTATGGGATTTGGCGGTATTTAAGTTTTAGTAAGGATAATCTATATAAAAGAGTATCATATAATTTTTTAAAATTGCTTTTGCATAAGGTTTATAGATGATTGAAGCTGTTTTTTCGGGAATGATAGTATTTACACTTGTAGTGGTGGCCTTAGCCATAGTAGTTCTTCTTGCAAGATATAAGATGGTGAATACATCAGATGTAAATGTTATAATTAATTCTGATGAATCTGAGCCTATAAAGGCTAGTGCGGGTAGCAAACTTCTACAGACACTTTCTGATAGAGGTATATTTTTACCTTCTGCTTGTGGCGGTGGTGGTACATGTGCTCAGTGCAAATGTCAAGTTGAGTCAGGTGCTGGAAGTATTTTACCTACAGAAGCCCCTTATTTTACAAGACCACAAATAGCAGAAGGTTGGCGTTTATCTTGTCAAGTGGCGGTTAAGCAAGATATTAGAATTAAATTGCCGCCTGAGTTATTTGGTATAAAAAAGTGGACTTGTAAAGTAATATCAAATAATAACGTTGCTACGTTTATAAAAGAATTGGTCTTAGAATTGCCAGAGAATGAAAATGTTGATTTCAAAGCTGGTGGATATGTTCAGTTAGAAATTCCTCCATATGAGTTAAAGTTTTCGGATTTTGATATAGATAAAGAATATCACCCTGACTGGGATTTGTATAATCTCTGGGATGTAAAAACTAAAATAGACGAACCTACAGTTAGAGCTTATTCTATGGCTAATTATCCTGAAGAAAAAGGCATGTTAAAGTTTAATATTCGTATAGCGACAGCCCCACCAAATACTAACTTTCCTCCAGGTAGAATGTCATCTTATGTTTTTAATTTAAAACCAGGTGATGAGATAACTGTTTATGGTCCTTTTGGGGAATTTTTTGTAAAACCTACTAATGCGGAAATGGTTTATATAGGTGGTGGTGCAGGAATGGCACCTCTTAGATCTCATATATTTGATTTACTAAAGCGCTTAAAAAGTAATAGAAAAATTAGCTATTGGTATGGTGCTCGTAGCCTAAGAGAGCTGTTCTATGACGATGAATTTAAAGAGTTAGAGGCTAAAAATCCTAATTTTAAATGGAATGTTGCTATGTCTGACCCATTACCTGAAGATAACTGGAAAGGGTACACAGGATTTATACATAATGTTTTATATGAAAGTTATCTAAAAAATCACCCAGCTCCTGAGGATTGTGAGTATTATATGTGTGGTCCTCCTGTCATGAATGAAGCAGTGAAAAAAATGCTAGATGATTTAGGAATAGATCCTAAAAATATATACTTAGATGATTTTGGTGAATAAAAATAAATTTGTATTGATTGCCCTATCATATAAATTGAAATGATACATATTTTCAAAAGGATAGGAGGGAAATTTTCTCTTCTATTCTTTATTTTTTTTTCAAGCTTAAATTCCTTTGCGGTTGAAATTTTCCGTTTTCATGGAAACATTTTCGGCACTACTTACAATATAAGTGTAGCCACAGACGAAGAGCTGTCAAAAGATACAAAAGCCTCTATTATAAAACAAGTCAATGATAAACTGAAAAACCTGGATACTATATACTCTACATGGAATAAAGACTCTGAGCTGAGCAAGTTAAATAATTATGCTGCAGATGAGTGGTTCAGCTTATCTGATGAGTTAGAAAAAAACCTATTAGAGAGCAAGAAATTAAGCGAATTTACAGATAGTGCATTCGACCCTACTATAGGTTTTTTGATAAATACTTGGGGCTTTGGTTCTAATAGAAATAGCGTTGGCAATACTCTTCCAAATAGCGAACAAGTTAATTTTGCTTTAGGTAAGATAGGCTTTGACAATTTAGAGATCGAACAAGGTAAAATAAAGAAAAAGTACAAAGAAATATATATAGATTTATCCGCCATAGCTAAGGGAGCATCTGTAGACTCCATATCTGATCTACTTAGCTCTCTTGGCTATACAAATCATTTAGTTGAGATCGGAGGTGAGATAAGAGGTAAAGGTAATAAAATGCCAGAGCTATGGACTGTAGCTATAGAAAATCCTATAGAGAACCAAAGGTCAATAAACAATATTTTAAGACTATCTCAAGATATTGCTATGGCAACTTCAGGTGACTATAGAAACTATAAAGAAGTAGATAACAAAAGAATCATGCATATAATTGACCCTCGTACAGGCTATGTAGCAGAGCATAAACTAGCATCTGCAAGTGTTTTTGCTCAAAATGCTATGTTAGCTGATGCTTTAGCTACAGCATTTATGGTAATGGGAGAGGAAGAGGCGGTTGATTTTGCTAAAAAAAATAATATAGCGGCTTACTTTATAATTAGGGAGAATGCTGATAATCTGGAATTTACATCTATATACTCTCCTGCAGCAGAACATATGTTTTCAAACTAAAATATTTCTTATACTTCGTTCCAGTTCTCCTTTTATAAAAAGTACCATACCATTATTGATGAGTCTTATTCACTTGAGTTTTCTAGGTAATGGGTTTTGGAACTTAATCTGTAGACATATACTGTTTACTTCCATGACTTTGGTGAATAGCAAAATTGTTCATGTAAAAGATAAACTCTATTCCTTTAATAAAAAAATAAAATAAACCTCATTTCTTTTGTAAAATAGAATAATATAATTATTACGAGTTATCTTACTAGAGAGGTATTTATTCATGGAAATTATTTTTGTTACTGTGGCTTTTGTAGTAGCTGTTATGGCAATGATGGGAATAGGTCTTTTGATTAAAGGCAAACCAATAAGTGGCACGTGTGCTAGAGGAAAAGACTGCTGTAGAAGTGCAAGGAATCAACAGAGTTGAACACTACTTACTCCCTTGTTTGGGGCTGTATAGCCTCTACAGAGGCTCTTGAAGTAAGCTAAATATATACAATAGGGCTGTGTATTGAAATACGATTTTGTATAAAAATGTATTTCATAAGATTGCTAGATAAGTGTTTAGCTTTTTTAAAAATTATACATTATATAATATATAACATTGCTCAAGAAATCTACCTAAATTAAAATCATCGACCGTACAATTGAATTATATAAAGTGAATTTCTCTAAGGAGCTTATTATTAAATCAGTTAAGTTTTAGAGAGCAATGAAATAGGAGATATATATCTAAAAGCAAGAACAAATTATTTCATTAGTGAGGACTATTTATGAATCGTCTACATATGCCTGATATTGACCAGTCTCTCTTTGAACGTCGTGATCAGATTATAGATTCTCTTCGTACTATTAATCCGGGTGAAAACGTTATTTCTGATACTACACAAATGCGAGTTTATGAAACCGATGGATTGACAGCATATACTCAAGTACCTTTTGCTGTCGTGCTACCTGAAACAATCAGTCAACTAGCACAAACTCTTGCCTATTGCTATCAGAATGATATAAAGGTCGTACCGCGTGGAGCGGGTACGTCTTTGTCTGGTGGTGCTTTACCTCTGGCAGATGGTATTTTATTATCTATGATGAAATTCAACAAAATCCTTGAAATTGATATTGAAAATCGAGTTGCTGTGGTAGAGTCTGGCGTTACTAATTCGGCAATAAGTGAAGCGGCTAAACCTTATGGATTTTACTATGCTCCAGACCCATCATCACAAATAGCTTGTTCAATAGGAGGTAATGTCGCCGAGAATGCTGGGGGAGTACATTGCTTAAAGTACGGATTAACTACTAATAATGTGCTTGGGGTTGAGTTTGTTACTATGGAAGGGGAAATTGTTAGTCTCGGCGGTAAACATTTAGACTCTGGTGGCTATGATTTACTTGGCATGGTAGTGGGCTCAGAAGGAATGCTTGGTGTTGTCACTAAGGTTACAGTGCGTCTTCTGAAAATTCCAGAAATGGCTTGTGTAGCTTTAATCGGGTTTCCTTCTTGTAATGATGCTAGCTCTTGTGTTGCAGATATTATTGGTGCTGGAATTATACCAGCTGGTATGGAAATGATGGATCGACCTGCTATTCACGCAGCTGAAGATTTCGTTAAAGCGGGTTATCCACTCGATGTCGATGCGCTTTTAATTGTTGAGCTAGATGGCCCATCTGTAGAGATTAATTATCTATTTGAGCAAATTGGAGAAATTGCTCGAAATAACAACGCTACTGAAGTGCGTATTTCGAAAGATGAAGCTGAGCGACTAAGATTTTGGGCCGGACGTAAGGCCGCATTTCCAGCCGCTGGTCGCATATCAGCGGATTATTTATGTATGGATGGCACTATTCCTAGAAAATCTCTAGCCTATGTATTAGAAAAAATAAATCAATTTGCAAAGAAGTATGAGCTTGGAATTGCTAATGTTTTTCATGCAGGTGATGGTAATCTTCACCCATTGATTCTTTATGATGCGAGAATTCCTCAGCAACTGGAAAAAGCAGAGCGTTTCGGCGCTGATATATTACGACTTTGTGTTGAAGTAGGTGGTGTACTTACTGGTGAGCATGGAATTGGTGTGGAAAAGCGTGATTTAATGCCTGAAATGTTTAATAAAATAGATATGGATCATCAAATTAGGGTGAAATGTGCTTTTGATCCTAAGCAGCTATTAAATCCGGGAAAAGTATTTCCGCAGTTCCATAGGTGCGCTGAACTTGGTTGGATGCATGTTCATGGTGGTAAATTGCCTTTCCCTGATATTCCAAGGTTTTGAGGATAAGTCATGACACAAATAGAAACGTTTAAGCCAGATAACGTAGATAATGCTGTAGAGATTATCGCGTGGGTAGCAGATCGGATTAAAACATTGAATGTTTTTTCTGGTCAAAGTAAGAGTAAAATAGGTAGACCGATTCAAACCGACTATAATCTCGATTTATCTAATATAAGCGGTGTTATAGACTATGATCCAGCTGAATTAGTTATTACAGCGCGGGCTGGAACGCCTTTGGTTGAAATTAAGAAATTACTCAGTGAAAACAATCAAATGCTTAGCTTTGAGCCACCGGACCTTGGCTTATTAAATGGAGTAGAAACTGCCTCAGCAACTTTGGCAGGAGTATATGCGACGAACTTTTCTGGGTCTCGACGTATTCAAGCAGGTTCTGTCCGTGATAGCGCATTGGGTATCTGCGCTATTTCTGGTAGAGGTGAAATTTTTAAATCTGGCGGTCGAGTGATAAAAAACGTCTCTGGTTATGATTTATCTAAAGGCCTAACAGGCTCATGGGGGACATTGGCTGTCATTACAGAGTTAAGTTTTAAAGTATTGCCCTTACCACAGAGTTCAAGAACTCTTGTAATATTTGATTTAACTGTAGCTGAAGCAACTAAGGCTATGTCTAAGGGAATGGGGTCATATTGTGATTTATCTAGTAGTGCATATTTACCTGCTCAAGTCGTATCGGATTTTCGGCTTGACTATCTCTCTTTAGAATCGTCAGTAACTCTATTTCGGATCGAAGGTTTTGAACCCTCAGTTAAAGAGCGATTGGAAACTCTTAAGAAAACATTAAATCCTTTATCATCAAGGATTATAGAGTTAAATCACCCAGAGAGTATTCATCTATGGGACGCTATTACTGAAGGTAGAATATTTTGTCATGATTTAAGTAGTTCACTATGGCGTTTATCTGTTTCACCAATGAATGCTCCTGACGCAATAAAAGCAATTTGTGACAAAATACAAGGCGTACGATTTTTTTTAGATTGGGCAGGTGGACTAATTTGGCTTGAAGTTAATGAAGAAGAAACAACACAGGTGGAAGAAGCTATTCGAGCAACGATCGTTTCTCTCGCTGGAGGATATGCAACTCTTTTACGAGCAAGTCCAAGTGTTCGTGAATCAACTGATTTATTTCAAAATTCAATAAGTTCTGTCGCGTCTCTATCATCTCGTTTAAAAAAACAATTTGATCCACAGATGATTCTAAATCCTGGTCGTATTTGGAGAGGTATATAAACAATGAAAACAGAATTTACACCTCAGCAGCTAACTAATCCTTTAATTGCAGAAACAGATCGAATATTAAGGAAATGTGTTCACTGTGGTTTTTGCACAGCAACTTGTCCGACATTTAAGTTATTAGGTGATGAGTTAGATTCACCACGTGGCAGAATTTATCTAATTAAGAATATGTTAGAGGGCGATAAGCCTGCTACTGCTCAAGTTGTTAAACACGTAGATAGATGCTTAACTTGTTTATCTTGTATGACTACTTGCCCATCCGGAGTCGATTATATGCATTTAGTGGATGGAGCGCGAGGACACATTGAAAAAACATATAAACGTCCATTTTTAGAGCGCTTTGTGCGAGCTATTTTGTCTAAAACTCTTCCTTTTAGAAATCGTTTTCGTTGGTCTTTGAAAGCTTCCTTTTTAGCTAAGCCTTTATTGCCTGTATTGCGATTATTTCCTGATCTTAGACAAATCGTAGCTATGTTAGAGTTAGCGCCGTCGAAAATTCCGGCTAAATCTAAACCAATGTTATCAATATCCAATGCTACAAATGCAAAAAAATCCCGTGAAAAAGTAATTCTTATGGAAGGATGTGCGCAACCTGTGCTAGCACCGCAAATCAATGAATCGGTTAAAAACTTGCTTGGCAGACTCGGCTTTGATGTAATTATGCCGGAGGATGAAGGATGTTGTGGGGCTCTTGTCCATCATATGGGGTTAGAGGAAAACTCTAGAGCATCGGCGCGAGCTAATATAGATGCTTGGTGGTCAGAGATTGAATCTGGTTCACTGGAAGCAATTCTAATTTCAGCTTCAGGATGTGGCACTGCAGTCAAAGACTATGCGCACTTACTTCAGCATGATTCATCTTATGCACAAAAGGCAGCTAAAGTATCTATATTGACGCGTGATATTTGTGAATTTCTTAATGAAATAGGGCTTGGAAAGCCACTTCAAGGTTTTGGTTTAACTATCGCTTATCATAGCGCTTGTTCAATGCAACACGGACAAAAGATCACATCTCAACCAATAGATTTACTTACTAAAGCAGGATTTAAAGTTCTTGAAGTTCCACAAAAACATCTCTGTTGTGGTTCAGCTGGTGTTTATAATATTTTACAGCCTGCTCTTGCAAAAAAATTACGTGAAAACAAGCTTGCCAATATTTTGAGTTTAAACCCAGATATAATTGCAACAGGAAATATCGGCTGTATAGCTCAATTAGCAAGTGGAACAACCATTCCCGTAGTGCATACAGCTGAGCTATTAGACTGGGTGTACGGAGGACCTAAACCACTACTTTTAGGATAATATTATTTTTAAGGCCAATTATAAATCCATACGTAGAGACGTGATTTATCACGTCTCTGTTGTTGCATCTTTGTAACTGCGGTGTTATTCCCTCATGGAAACATAATTTTATATGTAGAGACGCGATTACGTCCATTTCGGCTTCGCTCAATGCCCCCCCGCATCACTTGGAATAAGTTTTGTAATAATCCTTTTTTGTGTTCTTTTAATAGTTCTACTTTCTTTGCTTGTGCTTCTATCAGCTCATTGGCAGACGATACTCGGCTATTTTCTTTTGTTTAGGAAGGGAGGACGGGAATAGAGAGGGTTTTTAATTGTATGATATAAAGTAAAGGTATAACCGAAACATCTTGTGCCAACTGCGATATTTCTTTTCTCTTTGCACTATTTAGATAGTAAGATAAGAAAACACTGTCATTTTCTGAACGAAAGAATATTCAAGTCGCCGCCAAGTGCAACATCATCCATTAAAAAACAAGATGATAGATGCTGTCGCAATATCTTCTTTTGTCTCACTTGAAGCGGGAATTATTACATCGTTAGCTTTACTTAAAACCAAATCATCAGATGATAGTTCTGTGTACGATATAATATAATCAATAGTTTCATTATAATGTGTATAAAGCTCGCCATATCTGATACAAGGCTGTTGTTCCCCACTTTTGGAAATGTCAGATTTTGACATGCTTTTTCCTTTCGAAAACTCGTACACCTCCTTTAGTTTTTTCTCTTACCACTCAGGAGCACCCTTTAACCTCAGGGAAGCGTAAGCGTGGGATGTTGGGATTCTTATTTTTCATAGGTTAAAAATATATCTCTGTTCTGTTCGGAGACGTGATAAATCAGGTCTCTACAATACTCATTATATATTACTAAAAATATTATTTTACTATCTAAAACTTTAATGTTGCATAGATTATCCCAGCTATAGTTATTGCTATGCCTAAAGTATTAGTCAAGCTAAAAACACTACTTATAAAAAAAGCTTGTAAAACAAAAGTTAACACAGGTGATAAAGAGTTAATTACAGAGGCTTGTGCTACTGAAATATGTCTACAAGACATAGTAAAAAAAATCCTTGATAAGTAAGGACCTACGATAGCAGCAAGTACTGCAAAGAGCATTGCATAGCCTCCAGACGATAGAGAGCTTTTTAAAAGACTAAGATCTATGATATAAAATATAACTACTGAAAAGACTAGTCTAAAAATATTAATAGAATTAATACTAAATATAGGTGCTAATAGTTTAAATAACACAGCTAAAAAAGCAAAGGATAAAGCAGCCCTTAAAGCCAATAAAACTGCTATAAATGAATCAAATGATAAATCTTCTAGATTCATGATAAATATACCTATAAAAACAGTGATAGCTCCTATCATCTTATCTACAGATACTTTTTCATTTAAGACTAGAGCACTTATAAATACTATAAATATCACTTCACTACGTAAGATAGTTTGTACTGTTGCAGCAGATAGAACTTTTAGTGATTCAGCAGAAGAGACATTTCCTAAAATAGAAAGCAATGCTAAGGCTAATAAGTATAAGTAATATTTGATATGAATATTTTTTGGATTAATCTTGCTATAGCTTTTATTTAGGTATAGTTCTTTACATACTAGCTGAGGAGTGGATAAAAGCGCAGCTACAACCAATAGCATAAATGTTGCTGTTCCGGCATCGGTTATATTGCTTAATTGTTGATAAAATATAGGGAAAAGACCACCGCCTATACCGCTTAGAGCTGCTAATAAAACCCCCTTATGATAATTTGTCATACTTATATAATAAATATGAACATATTTGAGTTAAGTATCATTGCTATAGTAAATATCTAATATTCATTCAAAAATTATAAGAAAAACCAGAAAGAATATTGTATAGCAAATATATGATACATTGAATAAAAAATTATAAATAAAATAATTCAAGTGAGTTTGGATTTATGGAAGCGTTGTTAGAGGGTGATTTGAGCTTTTAATAAGTTATTCAATAAGCACTTTAAGAGATATAAAATGTTACTTGACTAGTCAAGTAACATTTTATATCAAATAATGAAATAACTAAAATGCCATTATTCAGCAATCTTAATACTTACTCTGAAATAGCGCCTTTGAAAGTATTAGATAGTCTAAAATTTATAATTCTATGAGCAATAGCAGTATCATCATAGTGCATTTGGGAGAGCTCTACTATATTATTATAAGAAACATAAACTCTACCTTCTTGTTCATATACCAAGACCTTCTGGCAAAAAGCATCTAAGCCAAGCTTTGGATATTCAGCCATAGCATCGCCACCTGGCGCTGGTGCTCCAAATAAAAGAAGCTTTGTATTTGGTATATTAATGTCAAATCTCCTAGCTTCTGTTGAGTAATTCACTTCTCCAAACCAAACAGTATCACCTTGATTAAGAATTATGTTTTTTAGCTTAGATATAGTAGAATCAAAGTTAAAACTTGATTCCAAAGTGATTATTCCATAATTAGAAGTTACTTTCTCTGTATCGAACATGGAAACTATATTTTCATTTCCTGATATTAGTTCTTGCATATCTTGTTCATACTCATCAAGTAACTTAGAGTTTCTTAACTTACGATGACGCTTCATTAAGTATTCTTTTGGGGCATATGCAATGCGTGATTCAGATGAATTAGGCTCTGCATAAGATAAGACTCTATATGGTAAATCCAAGCCAATTAACTGGTCTATTGCCAATAATCTGCTGTTTAAGCTTTTATTTGAATATATCCCTACAATAGAAGCATTCATGGGACTACCTGCTTCTATAGCCAAGCGTGCATGGTCTATTGTGACTATTTTATCTAGTTTTTGAGTCGTTGCATTTTGTGATATTCTACTAGAAACTTCATCAACTTTGTTGAAAGCAGTTTCGTTTACTATATTTGATGTGCTTTGGCAAGAGCTCAAAGCAATAAAGTAAACAAAAAACAACATAAAAAATGGAAATTTTTTCATAACTAAATCCTTCAGGATAGATTAACTAATCTGATACTTATTCGATATTATACTCAGTGCTTAAATGATCTAAAATATGTAAATAACATTTTTATTCCGTATTGTATTGCTTTATCTATGCTTTCTTGATCTCTTACAGATCCACCAGGTTGGACAATTTTTGTCACACCATAGTCTTTAGCTAGCTCAACTATATCTCCAAAAGGGAAAAATGCATCGCTTGCAAGTGTTAAATTGCTTTTTACTCCTTTATCTCTACATTGACCTAAAGCAATTTGTGCACTTTTTATTCTACTGGTTTGTCCTATACCTATGCCTACAGTTTGTAAGCCTTGAGAAACTACTATAGCATTGGATTTAACATGCTTGACTACATTCTGCGCAAAAATTAATTCTTCCTTTTCACTTTCAGAAATCTCATCTCCTGTAACTAGAGATAGGTTTATATTTTGGGTATTTATAGTATCATAATTCTGAATTAAAACTCCTCCTTTGACACTAGTTATCTGTTTGTGACTATTTATATGACCGTCTTTAATCTCTATCAGTCTTAAATTCTTTTTTTTGCTGAGTATTTCAAGAGCATCGCTATTAAAGCTTTTAGCTAAAATTATTTCAAGAAAAATATTGCTCATTTTTATAGAAGTTTCTTTATCTATAGTTCCATTTGTAGCAACTACCCCGCCAAAAATACTTGTTTTATCTGAGCTATAAGCTGCATCCCAAGCTTTTTCTACAGTATCAGAGATAGCAACTGCACACGGGTTCATATGCTTAATTGCAGCTAGGCAAGTTTTATCTGGGAATTCATTTATGATATCAAGCGCAGCATTTGCATCTTGGATATTATTATAGGATAACTCTTTTCCTTGTAAAACATTGATATTTGAGACGCTATTTTTAATATTATTATCATTTGTATAAAATTTTGCGCTTTGATGAGAATTTTCACCATATCTTAAATCTTGTTTTAAGTCATAGCTCAGTGTAACTGACTCAGGAGAAGGAGTGCTAAACTTATCAGTTAAATAATTTGCGATGTATGAGTCGTATTTTGCTGTATGTCTAAAGGCCTTAGCTGCTAACTGTTGCCTTGTATCAAGCGAAATATCACCATTTAATTTAAATTCTTCTATGATTTTACTAAAATCACTACTTTCACAGATAATAGTGACAAACTTATGATTTTTAGCAGCGCTTCTTATCATCGAAGGTCCACCTATATCTATTTGTTCTATCACTTCAGAAAAAGATATATTTTTATTTTCTATAGTCTTTTTGAAAGGATATAAGTTTACACAAACCAAATCAATCGGGATAATACTGTTTGCAAGTAAATCCTGCATATGGGTTTCGTTATTCCTACACGCTAAAATCGCACCATGAATTCTAGGATGAAGCGTCTTAACTCTAGATTCTAATATTTCATCAAAATTAATTATGTCTTTTATGGGAATTACGTCTATTTGCTGCTGTTCCAGAAATTTTCGTGTGCCACCAGTCGATATGATTTCAAATCCTAGCTTAACCAATTCTTTTGCAAAATATTCGATGTCAGTTTTATCACTGACACTGATTAAAGCTCGTTTTTTATTCTCCATGTGTTTTTAATAATTTTTTTATGATATAAAATTAATATATTGCAATCCTTTTTTCTTTTTTAATTGTCATATAGTTTATATAAAAAGCTTATATAAAAACTATTGTAGTCCAAGTCTATTAAAGACAAAGTCAATTTGCTTAAGATGATAGTCTGTTTTAAAACACCTTTCAAATAGCTCATCTTCAAGGATATTCTCAAGTTTATTTTTCATAGTAGCCTTGAAGTCTATTTGCTTATTAAAGCACTCTAGGGCAATAGGTTGCACCAAGTCATAAGCTTCCTCTCTGGAATAATTTTTCTTTTCAATTAATGTAAGCAAAAGCCTCTGGCTAAAAAACACATTATTAGTAATTCTTATATTATTTATCATATTATGTTTATTAACTTTTAGATTTTGTATAACCTTAGTAAAACGTCTTAACATATAGTGTATAATAGTGGTGGCATCTGGAATGATAATCCTCTCAACTGATGAGTGAGATATATCTCTTTCATGCCATAGAGCGACATTTTCACTAATACTTACATAATATCCTCTTAATACCCTTGCTAAGCCTGACATATTTTCACTAGAAATTGGATTTTTCTTATGTGGCATTGCACTACTGCCTTTTTGGTTTTTACCAAAACTCTCTTCTACTTCTCTTAGCTCTGTTCTTTGTAAGTGTCTAAATTCTACTGCCATTTTATCTATAAGGTTTGCAATGCCAGATAATACATGAATATAGTATGTATGTCGGTCTCTTTGGAGAGTTTGAGTGGATATAGTAGAGGACGAAATATTAAGGATTTCACATACTTTATCTTGAATGGCAGGGTCTACATTAGCATAAGTGCCCACTGCTCCAGATATTTTTCCTATTTCTATATCAGATCTTGCGTCCTTAAATCTTCTTAAGTGCCTATTAAGCTCGTCATAGTATAGTGCCATTTTATAACCAAAAGTGGTTAGCTCAGCGTGCACTCCATGCGTTCTACCCATCTGCACAGTATATTTATGTTCTAGCGCTTTATTTTTTATTACTGATTTTAAGTTTTGTAGCTCTATGTCTATAAGATGATTCGCTTGTTTTATCAAGTACCCCCAAGCTGTATCAACTATATCTGTGGAGGTCATACCATAATGGATCCATTTTTTCTCATTACCAAGAGTTTCACTAACGGCTCTAGTAAAAGCAACTATATCATGATGAGTTTCAAGCTCTATCTGCTCTATCCTATTTACATTGAAGCTTGCTTGGTGTTTGATTTTATCAAGGTCATCCTTTGGAATTACTCCAAGTGAATGGAATGCTTCACACACTGCTATTTCTACTGCAAGCCATGCGCTATATTTGCTTTGTTCATTCCAGAGCTCTTTCATTTCTTCTGTTTGATATCTATTTATCATAAAGTCAATAGAAAAAAATTATTTGGATAATTTAGGGACTGCGACAATCATCTAAATATAAAAGATGAGAAGTCTTTTTTATAAATCTAGTTCTATTTGGACCATTTCTAGGTATTTTTTTTGCATTAAAATTTTTTTATCTGGTGGTAATTTATCAACTATTGCTAAACAGCTATAAAAGTAGTTCTTTGCTTTTGAGATGTTTAGCTGTTCCTTTGCCTGCCGTGCTAAGTGTATAGTTGATAAAATTATTTTTTCATACCAATAAAATTTAGTTTCAAATTCGACAACTCCGGTATAACTGCTATTGTTACTTATTATTTTAATAGCACTGTTTGCTTTTTTTATTAACATAGGATAGTCTTTATTTAAGCCCAGTATATTAGCTTGTATGGCATAAGCTTCTAGGGAGCTTATATCGTTATAATTATCTATTATAAACTGACAGTCTTTTGTGGCTTTATCGTAATCATTAAGCGAATAGTATATCTTTGAGCGTAAAATATAAGCAGATTTGAAAGGAGAACTGTGTATATTTAAGTCCTTTTTTGCGATTAGCTCTGAGCAAACTACTATAGCATCGTCAAATTGCTTTAACTCATTTAATATTTGAGCATATTTTATATAATTATTATATGATGAGCTATCTATATCTATCGCTTTTTTATAATATTCAGCCGCTTTTTTACTTTGGGATAATATCTCATGAGTCAGAGCAATGTTACTGTAGTTATCAGCTGTCTGCTCTCCTAAATCTACTACGTGATAAAAATCCTCCAGAGCTTTAAGGTATTCTTTATTACCAAAATAATAACTACCTCTGGATAAATACGTTTTTATTGACTTTGGGTCTATAAGCAGAGCTTTTTTATAGTCTTCTAACACTTCCTCTTTTTGGTGACTTAAGACTTTAGCTTGAGCCCTATTAACATAATTGTATAAATCGTTTGGATTTTTATCTATTAGTGTTGAATATATTTCTATGGCGTCATCATATTTTTGTTGCTTAAATAATATAGACGCTTTTAGATTAAGCGCCTGCTCTTTTAATTGTGTCTCACCAGAGTACAGTAGCTTATCAACAGAATCTAGCGCATTTTCTAATTTATCTGTATTATAAAATATAGTTGCTAGATAATAATTTACCTTCAATGGAGCTTCTGGATTATTCAATAAAGGTATTACTCTATTACAGTCTTCTAAAGCATTAGAGTAGTTTTGTAGATTTATATACACAACTATTCTGCTCATATATAAGCTTTCCATCCACTGAGAATATAGTTTAGAGGGATAATTTTCAGAAAATTTAGACATTGTACTAAAAGCATCATTTAAGTCTGATAAGGCTAAATCTAACTCATTGCTATCAAGGCAAATAGAGGCTCTCAATCTATAAGCCTCTGCTTTTGCAAATGGAGTGACAGCTTGCTCTATAATAAAGTTCGCACCGCTTAATGCTCTTAGCATATCTCTATTTTTTATATCTCTAGGGATTTGGGTTAATAGTTTTTGTATATAAGTATCTTCTGTATAAATGTCTTTCATCTTAGTTATCAAAAATACTATATCATGACAGATTGAATTTTATTATTTACATATCTATACGTGCCTTCCTCAAAGACTTCAATAGATTCTCGTGTATAGGCTCAAGATATTTTATCTCGTTTTCTGGAATTTTTTGATCTAAAAAAGATTCATAGCTTTGTTTTATTTTGATTTTTATTTTATGCTTCTTATCTAAATCAGATTCATTGTTATATATATCTATCAATAATAAGCATAGATTGCTTTTGGCTTTTATGTGTTCAGGATTTTTATCTAATAATGTTTCATAATCAATAATAGCTTTATCAAATAACCCAAGCTCTGCGTATGAATTTCCTCTATCATAATAAGCATTATAGTAACTGGGGAATTTTTTTATAATTTGATTATATCCTTCTATAGCATCGTTATATCTGCCTAAATTTGCTAAGGTATTACTTTTATTATAGACTGCTTCGTTGTGGTTAGGGTCTATGTTTAAAACATTATTAAATGCCTCTAATGCCTTATCATAAAGCTCTAGTTCTGTATAAAATACTCCTAAATTATAATGTGCTTCTATGTAGTCAGGGTCTAATTCTATTGCAAATAAAATATCTTTAATTGCATCATTTTGTCTATTGAAGGCAAATAAAGCACATGCTCTATAATTATACGACTCTTTACTATTTGGGCTTAGCTTTATAACTTCGGTTAGATCGTCTATAGCTTTTATATGATTATTACTTGAATAGTGTACTCTAGCTCTTTGAAAGTAAGAATGTTCTAAAAGCATGTCTATATTATTTTTATATTGTTTATCTTTTTGCTTTAGATTTTTTAGTGATTCTATCACCTCATCTAGGGCCATCTGCGCTTGCTTCGTCTGACCGACTTCAATGAAGTGTTTAGCAGCATCTATAAATTCCTCAATATCATTTAATTTGGAGTTATGATTATTCATTTATTAGCTTTATAAAACAAGTCATCATTCAAAGCGTTTTTTGAACTTTTCTTCTTGTTCTTTTTTTTCTAACTCTTGTTTTAAGGATTCTTCTATATCTAATTTATTTTGTTCTTTGATTTGCTCATCAGCTTCTTTTTTATATTGAGTTAAATCATCATATAGATCATTTATATCACTCATTAAGTCCTCAAATGCTTGTTTATCTAACTTTTTAAACGACTCTGCCAGACGCTGAGCATGCTTTAGTCGATTTATAGCAGCGTCAACATTATCATTGTCAGCAAGGTCTAAAACCCATTCTATATAGGTTATCAATCTTTGTTCATGGCTGATAGGGTCTTGAGGGTCAATATTTATAACTTCATTGAAATCATTTATCGAGTTTTCATATGATTTTAGTGTTAAGAATAATTTTGCTCTATAAAGATAAGCATCTTTGTTTTTTTTAATTTTTATTAGTTCATTTGCGTCATCTAATGCATCATCATACCTTTTTAATTGAATAAAGATTGAAAGCCTGTGTTCAAAGTATTCAAATTCATCACCATCTTCAATCATTGATCTCATTGAAATGGACTTATTTATATCTGTAATGGCCTCATTAATATTTGATAATTTATCATAGGCTATTGAACGTAAAAAATAAATCTCAGGATGCGGATCAACTATCGAAATAAGCAATGACAAGTCATCTATAGCATTTGTAAAACTCTCTAACGCTAAATAAGAGACAGCTCGTCTCATCAGTAGAGTAGGCTCCTCTTTATAGTGTCTTAATCCTTCTGTATATAGCCTTACGCAATACTTATGGTTATTCTGTGACGTATATTTCTCACCTTCTGTTATAAATTTTTCGAGAGGGGGGATATCTGTAGAAGTGTTATTTTTACTTATAGATTCTAGTATCTGGGCGTTTCTTTTTATCTCTTCCTTTGTTATATCGATATCGTTTATTGTGAGATCGTTTTTTGTGGTTGCTAGGGTTAGCTCAGATAGTTTTTGATTTAAATATTTGGCGTTTTCGGGTATATTTTTATTATCAGGCGATATAATAGGTGTTAGCTCCTTTATCTCATCAGAGCCTAAAGAATATTCATCTATATTTTTGGTTTCCTCAGATATAATTTTTTCAATTGTGGCTTTGAATATGTTATCTAATTTTTTATTTTCTTGAGCATTTGTTTTTTTTGCTTTGCTTTTTTGTGGCTTTTTAGATTTTGTAGATGCCTTAGCTTTTGTTTCTTTAGGTGCTTTTTTATTTTTTGCCATAGTTTACTCATCATTATCAGAATTTATTTAGATTACTTTTTATAAGAATACTTCTCATAATATTTAGTTAATTCACCCAGAGTATTTTTATTGGTATTTTCATCATGTACATTATATCTTAGCATATAAAGGTTATAACCTGCTCTCCACAATGGATAATCAAGAAGTTTTTTTTCTGATTCCAATAGGGTATCTATATTTATCTGGAAAAGCCAAATACTTTTAATATTTTTTTTATCTTTCATATTTAAGGATACAGTATTTGACTGCTCGTTTAATATTTTTTCTACATTTTTATTAAAAAGTAAATAACTAAAATTATTACTGAAAAGCTTTCTTGCAATTAATGGCCATAGGAAAACTGCAAATAAAAAACTTGGAGTAACTGGTTTATCATTTTTAAGCCTCTTAGCTGTGTTTTCTAAAGCAAGTGATATTATTTTATATTGCCAACTAGAAGTATTATCCATCCACTTCGCAATAGATGGGAAAAAGGTTTTATGTATTTTATATCTTTTAAGAAGATACAAGTTTTCAAGAGCATGTTCAGATACAAATAGTTTAGTAAACTCCTCAAAGACTCTGGATGAATTTATTTTAGCTAAAAGATAAGAATTACTATGTATGTCTTTAGATAAGCCACTATTTATCTTGAAGTTAAGCTTTGAAGAAAATCTTATCACTCTAAGTATTCGGACAGGGTCTTCAATAAATCTAGTAGTAGGATCTCCTATTAGCTTTATTCGCTTATGTATAAGATCATTGTAGCCGTCAAAGAAATCATAAACAGTATCATTAAATGGATTATAAGCCAAAGAATTTACTGTTAAATCTCTTCTCGCACAGTCTTCAAATAAACTTTTGCCGTAGTTATTGTCTCCTTTATTATATTTACTCTTTATTAGACGTTCAATAAAAGGCTTTTTAGCTTTTCTTAAGGTACTGACTTCTATAACATATCTATTAAAAAAAATATGTATTATCTTAAATCTTCTGCCTATTATTCTAGAGTTTCTAAAAAGATTCTTTACCTCTAAAGGCCTAGCATCAGTAACTATGTCAAAATCTTTTGGTTCGATTCCGCATAGAATATCTCTTATAGCACCTCCTACTAAATAAGCCTGATAACCTGCATTATGTAGAGTGCCTATTATAGAAATAGCTCTATTATCTATTAATTTTTGATTTACAAGCCTGTGATGTAATTTATGAATAGCTTTGTTTATAGTAGGATTCTTTTTCTGCATGATTAAATTTTTGAGTTTAATTACTCAAAAATTAATTTTTTTTATTGGTGATAATTTTAACTCACACTATTTTTTGAACCTGCGTTTCATCTTAAAAATAAATGATATAAATATACTTGTAAGTATTCCAAATGCAAACACAGCTGTCAATAATATAAATAAAGGTAGTCTGTACGTTATATCAGGAATAAGCCATAGCTCTGGCAAGATATGGATAGTAACATCACTTTTATTAGCCCATAATAAATAAGTGATGAATAAAACAAATATAGTAAAAAAAACAAACTTAATAAAATAAATTACTTTAATCATGTTATTCTCCTATTCCCTGCAAGCTACACTTAATCATTTTATCACACAAGGAAAGTATAATCTAAATAACAAAAAAAGAGAAGTCTCACTTCTCTTTTTTTGTTATTGATTACATTTGTTAGATATAATTTTATATAACTCTTATGGTTAATCTTTATCCTTTGTTTGCTTTTCAGCAGTTTCTGAAGAATCTTCTTTAACTTCTTCATTCTCTTTACTGCTAGGCTGTTGCTCAGTAGGTTGCTCTTCTTGCTTATTAGCCTGTGCAAGAGAATCCTTCAAAAGGTCGCCTAAAGTAGAGCTACTTTTATCGTTTGCTTGTTTTTTAAGCTTTTGTAGAAATCTTTCTTGCTCTATTTTTGTTTCTCTATTTTTGTCCTTTATTGAAAGGAAGATTAATCTTTTCTTTTGATCGATAAAAACTATTTTTGCTTCAATTTCTTCGCCTATTTCTAGAGCCTCTCTTTCACCTCTTTCGATAGAATCAGTTTTATATGCTAGCTCCGATGGTCTTAAAATAGCGTTTATTTTATCGTTTAGCTTTACTATATAATTCTTTCCTTCCATAGAAGTGACAATACCGCTGACTATACTGCCTATTCCATGGTCTTGTATATAAATACCTAGCTCATCTGGGTGAAGTAGTTTTATGGATAGAGATATTCTTTCTCTTGCAACATCAATGGCAGAAACCGCAGCTTCAACAGGCATACCTTTTTTATACTGTAGTATAGCTTTATCATTTGGGTTCCATGATATATCCGAGCTATGGATTAGACCATCTATATTGCATTCTAAACCTGCGTCTAAACTTACAAACAAACCAAAATCTGTAACCGAGTTGATAGTTCCTGACACAGTATCTCCGATTTTGTATTTGCCTGAAAATTCTTCCCATGGGTTCAGAGTACACTGTTTCATACCCAAAGATAAGCGCCTATTTTCAGCGTTTAAATCTAATATCATTACTTCAACTTTCTGTCCTATTTGTACAACTTTTGAAGGATGCATATTTTTATTAGTCCACGAAATTTCTGATACATGAACTAGACCTTCTACTCCTGGAGCTATTTCAGCAAAGAATCCATAATCTGCTAAATTAGTAACGTCAGCCTCATATTTTTGACCAATGCTAAACCTTTCATTAACTCCTATCCAAGGATCTTCAGTTAATTGCTTCATTCCCAAAGAGACTCTGCTTGTTTCTATATCAAGACTTAATACTTTAATTGTGACTTCTTGCCCTAATTCTAATATCTCATTTGGATGACGAGTACGTCTCCATGATATATCTGAATTGTGTAAAAGACCGTCTATCATTCCAAGATCAACAAAGGCTCCATAATTTGTCATATTTTTAATCGTACCTTGTACAATAGCACCTTCTTTTAATAGTTCTAATTTTTTTGCTTTTTCTTGTTGTGAAGTTATCTCTAGGACTGCTTTTCTTGAAATTAAAATATTATTTTTATCATAGTCAATAGACATAACCTTAAACTCTATAACTTTACCTTCTAGATCGACTATTTCTCTTGAAGGTTTGATATCGGCAAGAGAACCAGGTAAAAATACACGAATTTGGTTTATATTAACATGGTATCCACCACGTATTTTATTTGTAACGATACCCTCCAAGATTGTCCCATCTTTAAGCGCTCCTTCAATTTTCTTCATTGTCTCAGAGCGTTTTGCCTTTTCTCTAGAAAGTTGTGTTGAGCCACTACCGTCGTCTATATTTTCTATAATAACGCTTACTAAATCTCCTTCTTTTACTTCAATTTCACCTTTATCGTTGGTAAATTGAGCTATAGGAACTATTGCATCTGATTTTAGTTTTGCATCTAATACAACTCTATCCTTTTCTACTCGCTTTACGTTAGCGTCTATTAGATATCCTACATCTTTATCTAGTTTATTTAGTTGTTCAGCAAAACATTGTGCAAAGGTCTCAGTCATAAATGGTTAGTTTAATAAAAAAATAACATTAGGCTATGAATGTATATCAGTTAACAAAATAAGTGCTTAAAAAATAGCCAGCACAACTTAAAAAAATAATTAGCTTAATTTTATATAGCTTCAGGATGAACACACCATACATCCTAAAATCTAATTTAAAAATTAAAAAGTCTGGAGATTATATCATGTATGTAAGCTATATTCACTAATAAATATGAAATTTATCTATTAAAATAGATGTTATTCAAAAGCTGTAGTATTCACGTGTTTTCAATATTCTTATATCGCTTTTAATAATGTTGAAAAAAATAATGTTGAAAAACATATTTTTTTATAGAGCTATATATCGTATTACAAGTCACTTATCAAAGGAAGTCCCTATGAGCCTAATGCCGCAGATAAAAAATCAATAAAACTTTTATAGCTGAGCGAATATATCAATATCTATACAAAAAAACCACCTACTTTGAATATATTGGGTTTTCCAAGAAGTAGGTTTTTGACACTCATAGCTTTCCCATTTGGAAGTTGAAGTTTTTTTATATTAAGTATTCCTTTTTTTGCCGATACACTTATTTCTTCATTATTTATATTTATAATTTCTCCATTTTTTGCGCTTGCTTTTTTGTTGTTTTGACCTAAACTTACTTCCCAAATAATTACATTTAGCATGCTAGAGCGCAATTCTTTATCTATATTTTCACTTATATATTCATCTGTATATAGTGTTCTAGATAAGGGAGAAGGATTAAATGCTCTGACTTCTCTTTCTAGGGTAGAGGCGTCTTTATTATGCCAATCTATCCATGAGTCATTTTTAGTTATTTTTCTAGCATAAGACGCTATAGAGTTGTCTTGCTGTTTAGAGGTTATTTTATTGTTAAATAGGCCTTCTAAAAACTCATCTAATTTATTACATGCTAGCAGACAAAGCTTATCATGCAACATTCCTGAGGTCATTGAGTTCAAATTTTTACTTTCTAACTCATATAAGCTCAATATATCGCCTGTATCTAATGTTTTATCCATTTGAATGAACGTAATGCCACTAATGGAATCACCGTGTAAAATGCAATGCTGTATGGGAGAAGCACCTCTCCACTTTGGCAATAATGATGCATGTATATTAACAGAGCCTAATCTTGGTAAATTAAGTATATTTTCTGGGATAATTAAGCCATATGAGACAACTATCATCAAGTCAGGCTGTATTTTTTCTAAATATTTAATAGTATTTTTAGCATTTTGAGAGTCTTGTGTTAAAGTTTCTGTTTGTAGCAACTTTAAGTTAGTATCTAGTGCAAACTGTTTAACTGGTGTATAGTTAAGTTTATTCCCTCTTCCGGATGGCCTATCTTCTTTAGTTATTACAGCCGAGATATTGTATCCGTTTTGATATAATGCTTGTAAGACGTTTTTTGAAAAATCAGATGTTCCAGCAAAAACTATTTTTTGCTTTTTTTTGTATTGTAGGTTTTTATGCATAGGTTATTTAATACAATAGTTAATTTGGTACAATGTTAGCAAGAAAATGAGGTTTTAATGAGAGTACTTATAATAAAAACATCTTCATTAGGTGATATTGTACATACATTTTCTGCAGTAACAGAGGCAAAAAAGCACTGTCCAGATATAGTATTTGATTGGGCTGTAGAAGAGACATTTATGCCGTTTGTAAAATTGCACCCTGATATATCTAATATTATACCTATTAATATTAGAGAATTTAAGGGATATAAAATATTTAATGTATATAAGTTTTTCTCTAATGTAGCGAAGCTTATATATAAACTAAATAATAATGAATACGATATTATAATTGATGCTCAAGGATTAATAAAAAGCGCATTTATTAGTCGACTAGTGAAAGGTAAGATAAAGAGAATGGGCTTCGATATGAGATCTATACGTCGCGAGAAACTAGCAGCTTTATTTTATAATAATAGAATAAATGTTCCGCAAGGTACTCTTGCAAGTAATCGAATTAGAGAGCTTTTTGCAAAAGTTTTTGACTATGACATATCCTATAGTGCGTCTGTGGATGTAACCCTTAAGATAACTGACTATTCTATATTAACTGAAAATAAAAGAAATAGCTTAATTTCTCTTCCTAAAGTTAACTCTTCATATAAAAAAGAAGATGAAATTAATCCTCTAAATAATCCGTATATTGTGATGATAATCAGTGGTTCTTGTCAGAGTAAGGAATATCCTATTATCTTTTTTAGAAAACTAAGTCGCCTTGCACAATTAGCAGGCTATAAGGTCATCATTCCATGGTATACTGGGAGTGAAAAAATTCGCTCTTTCAGGCTTGCTAACTTTGGTGCTTCTAGTTTTAATGCAAGTCACACAGAAGAGCTAGTATCTCTTCTAAAGCATGCAACAGCCGTTATAGGTACAGACACAGGTCTAACTCATTTAGCAAACACATTAGATGTTCCAACTATAGGATTATATGGACCTACTAGTTCAAAATTAACAGGACTAAAAGGATTCAATGCTAAACATATTGTATCTAATTATTACTGTTCACCTTGTTTCAGGAAAGAGTGTCAGTACATTAAAGAAATTTATCCGCCTTGTTATAATACTCTACCTCCTGACAATGTTTGGGAAGTAGTCGAGGAGTACTTGCCTATTCTTGAAAATATTGATAACAAAACAGTAGAGGAGCTAGATTCTCTCAAAGATACTAATATAATAAGATCGATTACACTGGAAGATATAGAGAACGAGAATATAGAAAAATAATTCTGGGTGATTCTAATACTTTAATCTAAATTCCATTGCTATATCGAAATATGTTTTTTTACTATATTTGATTTGATATATTCCACATTATATCCGTTATCCTCTTGTGAAAATTGCAAATTGTTTGAGTTTCTTGAGGCGTAGCTTGCTACGTCTCTACGTGTAATGGATAAGTTACATTATAAAATTACAGCTATATAAATGATTTATAAAACAATATTGATATTAGTTTAGTATACTAAAAACAACACAAAAACTCTATGATCAAGCGTTGGTTTTTACGATAGAGCCTTCTTAGAGATTTTTGTGAGTTCTAGGAGGGTTATCTCTCAGTTGAATAAATTTAACGACTAGATTAAGTTTAGGTATTTTTAAGGGCTTATTATGGATAATTATGAACCTTATATTATCTTTTTTCGTTCCTATAAATGCAAGAATGACAGGCGAAAAAAAGATTATTATATTCTTAAAGTGTTTATGACCTTTCTAAAATTATAATTTCTTCTTAAAATCTATCATTCTATTGATGGGTATTTTTGCTAGATTAATCACTTCAGGGTCTATATGTATTTCATTGAGTTTGGCAAAAGAATTATCTTCTAGTAACTTTTCTATAGTTTCGATGTTATTGATTGACATCCAAGGGCATTTTGAGCAGCTTATACATGTGGCTCCAGAACCTGAGCTAGATGCTTCTATAAGTTTTTTATTAGGAATTTCTTGCTGCATTTTATAAAATATATTTTTTTCTGTAGCTACGATGAAGGTTTTATTTGGTAGCTCTTTACTAGCTTTGATAAGCTGGGATGTAGAGCCAACAGAATCTGCAATATCAATAACCTCTGATGGTGATTCAGGATGAACTAGTACAGCAGCTTTAGGGTATTTTTTCTTAAGATCCAAAATGTTTTTTAGTCTAAACTCTTCATGTACAACACATGCACCATCCCATAGAAGAATGTTAGCATTAGTTTTTTTCTTTACATATTCTCCTAAATATTTATCTGGTGCCCATAATAATTTTTTGCCTTGATTATCCAAATATTGAATCAATGGAACAGCAATACTTGATGTTACGACCCAATCTGAGATAGCTTTTACCTCAGCAGAGGTATTTGCATAAACTACAGTTGTTCTATCTTTATGGTTATCTTTCCATTTTTTAAATTCATCTACAGGGCAGCTGATATCCAGAGAGCATGTAGCATTTAAAGATGGCATTAATATAGTTTTTTCAGGTGATATTATTTTTGCAGTTTCTCCCATAAACTTAACACCTGCTACTATAAGAGTTCTTGCATCGCTACTCTGTCCCCATAATGCCATTTCTAAAGAATCACCAACAAAACCGCCAGTTAATTCTGCAAGTTTTTGTATAGAGCTTTCTGTATAGTAGTGAGCAACTATAGATGCGTTATTTTTTATTAATAGAGATTTTATGTATTCCAATTGCTCTGATGTTAAGTGAAGCTCTCTTTCATTTAATGGAATCATGTTTAGATATTTTTGAATTTCTTTTCTATTGATTATAAGCTCACTATTTTCTTGATTGGGGTCTATCTGTTTCACTATAGTATGGTTTTTATATAGTTTCATAAAGTTGAGTTGCTTAAAATTATTTTAAACTAGTTAATTAGAGATTTTTATTTTACGTAATTTTTTTAGAATATATTACTTTATTTAGGTTTATTTTGTAGCTTGAGTAGGAAACGATAAAAATTTTTGAATGCTATTTTGTCGGCTATATCCTTGGTATAGTTTTGATTTAGAGAGTTTATAAACTCAGGTGTTTGGTGAATCCCTTGAAAATTCTCTGGGCCATAACTTAATAATTCTTCTATATCATAACTTCGCAGTGGAAAATCAAAACCACAACTAATATTGTCCGATCCAATGAGCTTTATCATATAGTCTATATGCTCCATAAGATACTCTAAAGTTTGATTTTCTTTTTGAGCTGATATAAAGTATTTATATTGATTTATTCCTATAATCCCATTACGAGATGCTATAGTTTCTATTTGTTTATCTGTTAGGTTTCTCCTATGTTCACAAAGGCTATAACTATTTGAGTGACTTGCTATTATTGGATGGTCTGTATATGAGGTTATCTCATCGAAACTTTTATCATTCACATGTGATACATCCAATATTATATGCTTTTCTACAATATAGTCTATAAGCTCTCTGCCTTGATTTGTAATCCCTCTATTATTATTTGCTCCTACCCCAGTTGCGAATTCATTTTCATCATTCCATGTCATGGCTATATGACGTACTCCTGAATTATAAATAGTTTCCATTGTAATGTTTTTTATTCCACATAAACCTTCTATTCCAAGAATTATTGGGTACGGAAGAGAGTTATTAGTGTCATCTAGGTAAGGATGTATATCGTTATAATCTTTGATAAGTTTTATATTTCCTTTTATCTCTAGTTCATTAAAAAAGTTTATGGAGTAGTTGAAAAAAGCATTAAAATTCTCTGCCATTTCTTCTTTAGTTTTATATGGTGTGTATTTATCTATAGGCCTATGCCATAGAACCATTAATGAGCCTTTAGGGACGTATTTTTTTAAATTGGGTAAAAAAAAGTTTTTAAAAATATTATGCGTGTTTAAGCCTCTCTGATGATAGCTGAATAAATCCGCTGGTATATCAGAGTGAGAGTCGAATATCATATAATATTATTACTGAGCTACTATTACTAAATTATTATTACAGATTGGTCAAATTTTTACTTTTTGTATTTTTTGTATTAAATTATACATACCATTGTTGTGTGATGGAAATAATAAATTTATGCATAATCACTATTTTAAAGTATTTAAAGTAAAATATTTTAATTGTCATTAATTTATTTATATTTTCATATGATAGAGATTATTTTTGATACAGAAACTACTGGGCTAAATCATACACAAGGTGATAGAGTTTTGGAGGTTGCTTTTATAGAAATAGTTGATAAAAAGAAAACAGGTAGAATTCTACATCATTATTTTAACCCAGAAAAAAAAATTACAGAAGAATCGACTAATATACATGGCTTAACTAATGAATTCTTATCTGACAAACCAAAATTTTCAGAAATTGCCGATGAATTGTGGACATTTATAGAAGGTGCAGATGCGCTTGTAGCCCATAATAGTGCATTTGATATTAAATTCTTAAATAATGAATTTCATCTGGTAAATAAGCTAAAAAAAGATAGCCTGTACCCGAAGCTTGAAAATAAATTTAAAATTATTGATACTCTGATTATGGCGCGGGAAAATTTTCCCGGCCAAAGGAATAATTTGGATAGCTTATGTAAGAGATTTAATATAGATATCTCTAAGAGGACTATTCACAGTGCATTGCTTGATACAGAGCTACTTTTAGAAGTGTATATAGCCATGAGCATAAAGCAGACAGATATGAATCTCTCTCCTGTTAGGAGAGCACAGATAAATAAATCTAAAGGATCTAAAAGTAACCTTAGTGCTAAAAGCGGAGTTGTAATTTATGCAGATGAATCAGAGGTTCAAGTCCACGAAGCATTTATGGAGTCCATAAAAAAGGCATCTTAAGCCATTTATGGACTGTTCAAGCTACTCTCAGACATCTAGTGTCTATATAATATACCATGTTCAGTCTCTGCCTACCTATAGTTATTCTTATATAAATGCACCTAGTTTTGTAAAGAACCTATCAAAATGATTATTGTTTGGAAAATTAATGCTTAAATATATTCTCTGGTGGAGTCCAATCAACAATATTTTTTAATATCTGCACGGCAATAGTCGTTTTTATTATTTTTAATCCTTCTATTGCTCCTAATTCTGTTTTGACAAATGCAGACATTTCCTCAGGGTCTCTAAAGCGAGCTTGAATAGATATTTCATTGGGAGTTTGGTCTATTGCAATATAGGATATAGGATTCATTGACTCTAATTTTTTAAGGATTTCTTCTTTTTTATTTGGATCTACCGATAGTATTATATCCCCAGCTATACCATAGCCAAATGCTTTTGGTTCAATCCACCCTTTTAATTGAACAACTCCTAAGTCAAATAATCGCTCCATTCTTTTATGTACGGTTCTTTGGTTAGAGTTTAATAGCTTGGCAATTTCCGAAGAAGTGATTCTTATATTAGAGTTTAAGCATTTAATTATTTGATAATCTAATTTATCGAGAGCAAGAGGTAGGAAGTGTTTTGTCATATAAGTTTATTATATAAAGTAAGTACTATTTTATTTATTTTTTAAAATATATGTAGTCTATATCATTTCAGTTTTCAAGTGACAATAAAAGTTCTAATTTAGCATATTTGGTAATTTATCATATGAATATGAAACTCATCAGTTACTACAGGTAGTTATTACGTTTTATATTTTCTTAGCTTTTGATTTTTATAATTGCCTTTATCAATGACTAATAAGTCAAGAAATTGATTTTTTATTAACTTAAAATATATCAATGTATAAAAATATATCAAGATGCACAATAGCTTTAAATTATATTGTACTACTTCACAATTTTGATCGTCATCATTTTCATAACTTCTATATAGTTACTCTATTTGATATAAATTGTTATTTATTTTACATAAAAAACTCTAATAAAGAATAATATAAATAATTACTTATTAATATAAATTCTAAAATAGAAATATATATTGCGTATATAGAAATTTTATGTATACTTAGGAGTGTCTTTTAGTAGTTAAAAGCCTCTACAAAAATTAAAGATATAAAAATAATTAGTTTAATTAATGTTAAATTAGGAGACGAAAATAAATGGAAACAATTCTGATTGCAATTGGAGGAAACTCATTAATAAAAGATTCTGCAAAGGTTTCCGTAAATGATCAATATGATGCTATCAAGCATACCGCAAAGAGCTTAGTCAGCTTATTGAAGGATAATTATAAAATTTTAATTACTCATGGCAATGGACCACAAGTTGGGTCTGCTTTGAGGCGCTCTGAGATATCCAATCAAGTAGAAAAAATGCCTCTTGTTCCTTTATCTAGTTGCGTATCTGATACACAAGGTTCTATAGGTTTCCAAATACAAACAGCTTTGGAAAACGAGTGTAGCAATAAACAAATCAGTGTAAATACAGCTACTATAATTTCAAGAACCATAGTAAATGAAGATGACCCTGGCTTTCAAAACCCTACTAAACCAATAGGGACTTTTTATACAAAAGAAGAATCTGATGAATTAAAACAAGAATACCCTGACTGGAAATTCATGGAAGATGCAGGGAGAGGTTATAGAAGGATAGTGCCTTCGCCAGTGCCAATTGAAGTCATTGAAACAGATCAAATAAAAAAGCTATTAGAAAATGGAACTACAGTGATAGCAGGAGGAGGTGGAGGAATTCCCTTTATAAAGCAAAAAGGAGAGCTAGTTGCTGTTGATGCTGTTATAGATAAAGATTTAGCTTCTGTCACTCTTGGGTCTAATTTAGGAATTAAGAAACTCATTATTTCTACGGCTGTGGACAATGTCTATATTAATTTTGGAAAGCCAGAGCAAAGAAAGTTAGAAACTGTTGATAAAAAAACTATTGAGAAATATACGCAAGAAGGGCATTTTGCTTCAGGTAGTATGTTGCCAAAAATTAAAGCTGCAATTTTATTTCTCGAAAATGGAGGGGAAGAGGTAGTGATAACTTCTCCTAAAAATATAGAAAAAGCATTAAAAGAAGGTTTAGGAACAAAAATTACAAAATAAATAATAAAAACAAATCACATTAATTATATTAAGGAGGTCGATATATGAAACTGCCAAGCTCGAGTGCAACAGACTTAAATAAAAAAAACATGCTACATATGGTTAGTATGAAAGATTTCTCAAAAAAAGAAATGGATGATATGATGGAGCTGATGTCTTTGCTAAAAGAAGCAAGAAAGGATAACGCTATCCCGCAATTATTTAAAGGAAAGTCTGTAGCGATGATATTCGAAGCAGGCTCGACTAGAACAAGAGTTTCTTTTGAAACGGCTGCTACCCTTTTAGGCGGACATGCCCTCTTCCTATCTCCTAAAGATATTCATTTAGGAGGAAAGGAGTCTATAGATGATACAGCGAGGGTACTCTCTAGAATGTGTGACATTATCATGGCTAGAACCAATAGTCCTGATAGCATTGAAGGTTTAGTTAAGATGTCTACAGTACCAGTAATCAATGGTTTAGATACTCGCTACCATCCAACACAAATGCTAGCTGACTTATTTACGATTAAAGAGCATTTACCACCTGGAAAATCTCTTTCTGATATGACTTTAGGCTTTATGGGAGATGCTACTGATGTTTGTAGGTCTCTATTATTGACTTGTTCAAAATATGGAATGAACTTTAAGCAGATTGGGCCTAAGAAATATCAAATGCAGAAAGAATGGCTTGACTTAGCAGATGCCTTCTGTAAAGAAAGTGGAGTAAAATATACAATTACAGATGATGTTGATGAAATTAAAGATTGTAATATCGTATATGCAGATTCATTTTACTGGGTAACTCAATTGGATGAAAAAGAAGAGAGATTAGCGGCTTTTATGCCAGAGTATGTAGTAACTCAAGAACTTATGTCGAAAGCTAAGCCAGGGGCTATATTATTGCATTGCTTACCTGCAAATGATAAAGAAGAAATTACAAGAGAAGCATTGGAGGGCGAATATTCAACTGCTTTTGATGAAGCGGAAAATAGACTAACTGCTCAAATGGCGATTCTTGTTTATTTTACTCATAAACACATAAAAGAGCCTAGTCCAGAGCTACTTAAAAAGCATGAAAGTGCGGTAAAAGGTTTTTTAAAAAAATTATAGGTGAATAATATGACTGAGAAAAAAAGTATTTTAGGAGGAATGACGATATTACTAAGTGTAATATCCTCTATGTTATTCCTTGACACCATAGCACCGTCGGCTAATTTAGGTCCGCAAGTTGTATCATGGTATTTTATAATGGCTCTTATATTTTTTATACCAATGGGAACCATAGTTGGAGAATTAGCTGCAACTTATCCCGATAAAGGAGGTGTATATTCCTGGATAAAAAGAGCATTTGGCGAAAAATGGGCAGCCAGAACATCTTGGGTATATTGGATTAATGCGGCATTATGGATGCCAGCGACTATTATATTTATAAGTGGTGTTATAGAGCAACTGTTTTTTCCAAGTGCAACTCTAGTATTCCATGTGATTATAGGGGTTATATTGTCGTGGATAGTGGTATATATATCGAGTCTCACGGCTGAAGAAAGTACTATGATTAGTGCTATTTCTGGCATTATTAAATTGATATTACCTGTTTTATTAGTTGGTACAGCGGTTATTTACCTGATTAATAACGAGCCTGCAACTGATATAACTATGGAATTAGTTCTACCAAATTTTGGAGAGAGTTTAGTATTTCTACCTGTTGTTATATACAATATGTGTGGCTTAGAGATAATATTAGGCAATGTCCATAAGTTTAACAATCCACAAAAAGATGTACCAAAATCTGTTATAACGGCTGCAGTTGTCATGTCTCTTGTGTACATTGTTACAGCAATAGCTATACTTTTAATTATACCTGAAAATGAAGTCGGTATTGTAAAAGGCTTTTTGGATGCATTTATCGTTACCTTTGGGGATGGGTTTATTGCAAGAGTCGCAATTATAGGTATAGGCATATTGTTTATAGGGACTTTATTGATACAAGTTCAACAATGGTCATTAGGAGCAAGTATTGTAGCGGCAGAATCTTCAGCCAACAAAGAATTGCCAAAGATTTTTGGTAAATACAATAAAAATGATTCACCAATTGGCGCTTTAATTGTCACAGGTGTGGTGTCATCATCAGTTATTGTTATATATGGTTTAGTATCTAATACTGCTGAGGACTTATTTTGGAAACTTTTTGAATTTAGTTCAATGCTATTTCTAATGCCTTATATTGTTTTGGTATTTGCTTTTATAAAACTGAGAAAAACAGATCCTAATATTGTAAGACCATTTAGAGTACCAGTAGGAGATGGTTTTGCGACATTTATGGCATGGTTTATGGCAATAATCATAGGAAGTAACATAGTATTTTTCATTTGGGTGCCCGGAATTCCAATCGACTGGGATGCGTCTACTCCTGTGTTAATCGGTGTGTTTGTAGCACTAGTTGCAGGAGAAATTATTACTCGCATAACTATGAATAAAAACTCAAATTAATATATCGACATAGAGGCACTTTATGATTAAAAAAGACAGTATAAGACATCTTATTGAAAGTATTGAGTTCACAAAGCTTGAGCTTTTAGACATTTTAGATTTAGTAAAAATGCTCAAAGAAGCATATATGCAAAATGCTGTGCCTCAATTACTAAAAGGAGCTTCTTTAGCTATGCTATTTGAGGAGCCATCTACTAGAACTAGAGTATCTTTCGAAAATGCGATGCATGAACTTGGAGGGCATGCACTATTTTTAGCTCCAGAGCACATACATTTTGGCTCACACGAGGCACTTCGTGATACAGCTAGGATTTTATCTAGTATGTGTGCTGGTATAATGTTTAGAACTAAGAAACACGAAGTAATTGAAGATTTTGCTAAATATAGTAGTGTTCCAGTTTTTAACGCTATGACTTATTACAATCATCCAACTCAAGGAATTTGTGATATTTTTACTATGCTTGAGCATTTACCGCAAGGGAAAAATATAGAGGATATCCATGTCGTGTTCGTGGGTGATTCATCTGATACAGGCATTATGTCGATGGAAACTGGTCATTGGTGTGCAACTTTAGGCCTGAGATACACTATTGCTTCTCCTAAAAAATACTCTCTAATGGACTCAGAAGCTAAAAAAATAAAAGCTAAAATGAAAGAAACAGGAGGCACTTTAAAAATTACAGATGATATAGATAATGCAGTAAAAGATGCTGATTTTATTGTTCCTGATGTATGGACATATTATGGATATGAAAATGAAGAAGCAGACCGTATGGCGGCATTTATGCCTAAATATCAGCTGAGTATGGAGTTATTGAATAAGGCTCCATCACATTGTAAGGCTTTACACTGCTTACCTGCTAATAGAGACGTAGAAATAACAAGCGAGGTATTAGATCACCCTACAAGGTCTCTAGTCTTTCAGGAAGCGGAAAATAGGCTTCATGTAGAAAGAGGATTACTAGCCTGGTTTATCTATCCTATAATGAAAAGGGCAGATGAATCTTTAAGACAACATCATGAAGGCAGAATAAAGAACTTCCTGGACAGTAGATTTTAATTTAGGAGAAGACAGTAATGAAAAGAATATATGATAGCACACCTAGACAAGATGGCTTTAGGATGCCAGGTGAATTTGAAAAACACGAAAAATGTTGGATGATATGGCCTGAAAGGACTGATAATTGGCGGAATGGCGCCAAACCTGCACAAAGTGCTTTTGTTGAAGTTGCCAAAGCAATCGTAGAGTTTGAGCCTTTAACTGTACTAGCTTCTCATAGACAATATCAAAATGCTAGAGAAATGCTTCCAGAAAATGTAAAGGTTGTTGAAATGAGTAATGATGATGCATGGATAAGAGACTGTGGTCCTACATTCGTTGTCAATGATAAAGGGAATTTACGGGGAGTGGATTGGGAATTTAATGCATGGGGTGGGCTTGTTGACGGACTTTTCTTTCCGTGGGACAAGGATGATCAAGTAGCTCGTAAAGTTTGTGAATTAGAGGATGTTGATTCATATAGAACTCAAGGGTTTGTTTTAGAAGGAGGTTCAGTCCATGTGGATGGAGAAGGGACTTGTATAGTGACTAAAGCATGTTTATTAAGCGAAGGGAGAAACCCACACCTAACTCAGGATGAAATTGAGCAAAAACTCAAAGATTATTTGAATGTTGAAAAGGTAATTTGGCTAGAAAATGGTATTTACTTAGATGAAACAAATGAACATGTGGATAATATCATTCATTATGTAGCACCAGCGACTATAGTTTTAGCATGGACTGATAATGAAAATGATCCTCAATACCCTTTGAGTAAAAGGGCATTCGATTTATTATCCAATGAAACAGATGCAAAAGGAAGGGCGTTTAAGATAGAAAAGCTCTATATACCTAATCCTCCAATTATTGTAACAAAAGAGGAATCTATGGGAGTAGATTCTGTTGAAGGAACTTTGCCTAGAGAAGAAGGAGACCGACAGGCTGCCTCATATGCGAACTTTTTGATAGTCAATGATGGGGTTATTTTGCCTATTTTTGACAGAAAAGAAGATAAATTAGCAGTAGAAACTTTACAAAAAGTATTACCTAGCCATAGGATAGTAACTGTTCCTGGTCGAGAAATCGTCCTTGGTGGCGGAAATGTTCATTGTATTACTCAACAACAGCCATTAGCAAAATCTAGATAACTCTACCTTAAGTGCACAAGTTTAAAACTTGTGCACTTATCCTTACTCTATTCATCAAGTAAGAAATCTTCTCCTTTTCAAAACCTCCTTTAAATAATCAAAAGTAAAATCATTTTCCATCATTTGATTTAAAATCATAGTTCCTTTTTCTAATGAATCCATAAAATTATTGGTATACTGCCCAACAACTGCATTAACTAAATCTTCTTTTGTTTTATAGTAAAGACAGTTCGTTTTACAGCTACTTATTTTATCAGTATTTCATAGGTATTGGTGTGAAATACATTAATAAAAAGGGCGTAATACTCTTTAGAAGGATCAATGTTAAAAGTATGTACATAGCCCTCATTTGCACTTATTTCATCCCTGTTTATAAAATTCCACTCTGAATCAAACAAAACAGCGTAATTGCTAAAAAATCTTGGAGTTTGAATTGATAGTTTCCCATCTGTTATATTTCCCGCCAAATCATGACTATTATATACATTATAAATAGAGTAGCCTTTTTGGCGATAACCATAAGAATCGGTATTAAAAACCATGTCCATGAGAACATCATATCTATCTCCTTTACTAAGTGTTCTATATTCAAGTTCTGAGACTATTTGAGGGAGCTCCAATCCATCATTTCGATTTTCTATCACGGCAAGAGGCTCTTCTTTTATGTGGGTGAAAATTATTGAATTGATATCCCTTGCTTGCTCATCGGTAAGATTATGATTCCCCGCCACAGAAAGAATGCCCTCAATAACTTCCTCAATTTCGGGGTTTAGCATATAAAAAAATGCAACTGAATTTACTATAGCACCTAGATTATTTGCATGATAGTCATCGTCCGGGGTTAATATTCTGCCGTATCTACTCTCTATTTCAAGCCATATATCCACTATAGGAATCATGTTGATATTATATGTATTAGCAAAATTAGAAAATTCTCTGCTGTCTCTCTCGTTTCCGTAATTAAATGCTGTACCCCAAGTTGGATATAAAATAAGACTCGCCCCTATCATCCTGCTTATATGCTTGTAAGTTTCTATGACACGTCTTGTCCTATTAACAGAGACTCCGCTACTTTGCTCCTGAATTACTATGTATTTTGGTCTGTTAGCTAAACTGTTATCTACAATCCTAGACGAGGAAGGATCATCAAATGTGGCATTTTTAATATAATCTTCTAGTGAGAACGCTCCTCTAGTCGTTTGCAAGTAACCTGTTACGCTTTCAGTGTATTTATCAAATTCTTCCATAAGGGTATTAAATTTACCAGGAATATTGTTGTTAGCGGTGAGGCTATTTCCTATAAAATATACAAATGCTCGGGGGTATTCCTGCTCTTCTTGTTCTTCTTCATCTATTAAAGGCGAGGAAGTTTGCGTAATTTGGTCGTTGTCATCATGAGCTTGGCAGGAGAAAATAAGTAGGGCAAACAGTAACGAAAATATTTTTGAATACATATATCAATCATCTCCCTTTTTGCTTAAAAAAATCATTTGAAAATACGTTTTAAAAAAGGTTCAAGTATATGTTAAAGTATGCCTTAATTTTTTAATAAATCATCATTTTCCAAGACACTTTTAATATAAGGAATGTTATTTAAATAATCAAAAGTAAAATCATTTTCCATCGTCTGATTTAAAATCATAGCACCTTCCAGTAAGCCTAATAGTGTTTTAGATTTTCTGATAGCATCTTTTTTATTTATTCCTTTTTCAGAATAGACGTTCACTAGCCAATCTATATTGCGAGCGAAGAATATTTTAATCTTATCTCTTATGCTCTCGGGCAAATAATTTATTTCCGAGCCGAGTAATCCACAGAGACACATATTTTTGTTTTTATTAAAAGATTCTGTAAATACTTTAATATAGATTTCAATCATATCCGAATTAGGGTCGGAAGAATTATTTTTCTTTTCTTCTAATGAATCCATAAAATTATTTGTGTAATACTCCACAACGGCAACAACCAAATCTTCCTTTTTTTTATAGTAATAGTGAACAGATGAGCTTTTTATTTTTACAGCATCCGCAATACCCCTAAAGCTAAATGAGTTATAGCCTCCTTTTTGTATCATCGATTGTGCCGTTTTTAGTATCTCGATTCTTTTATTTTCCATAGTATATTTTCTTTTTCTTCTAAATAATCATTTTTTTATAATACCTATTGACAAAATAAATTGCAAGTTTAAGATATAATTATCTATTGATAGATAGATAATTATAATTAAATACTTTCATTAATATATATAGGAGTTCTAAAATGAGTAATGAGACAGCTTTATTAATTGGTGGTTCAAAAGGAATGGGCTTATCAACAGCGAAGAGACTTGCTAAGCGCAAAATTAATTTAATTATTGTTGCTCGTAATGAGAAAGATTTGAATGAGGCGAAATCGGATATACAAAAAATATCTGATGTTGAAGTTGAGAGTGTCGTACTTGATTTATACGATATCAATTCTGTAATTGATCATGGGAAAAAGATTGAGAATGATAATCGACATATTAAATATTTGATAAATGCTGCCGGATATTTCAAGCCGACGTCATTTATTGATCATAGTGTAGAAGACTATAAAACGTACTTGGGTATTAATGAAGCGATTTTCTTTATATCTCAAGCGGTGGCTAAGAATATGATCAAAAATTCAGGCGGTTCAATTGTTAATATAGGGTCAATGTGGGGAAAACAAGCAGTTAAAGCAACGCCATCTTCTGCCTATTCTATGGCTAAGGCTGGATTACATTCTTTAACTCAACATATGGCAATGGAATTAGCCGAATATAATATTAGAGTAAATGCTGTATCACCTGCGGTAGTGCTATCGACTATATACAAGTCATTTATTGAAGAAGATAAAATTAAAGAAACACTTCAAGGATTCAATGCTTTTCATCCTATAGGAAAAATTGGAGAACCCGATGATGTCTCAGGCGTAATAGATTTTCTCTTATCTGATGAGGCGAGATGGGTCACCGGAGCAATTTGGGATGTAGATGGAGGTGTCATAGCAGGAAGAAATTAGATTTTAAATGTTTTTCTTATTTATGTATAAAAAATAAAATAGCCTATAAATTTATAGGCTATTTTTTACAAGAGTTTTTTATTTATTATTTATTCTATCAATGGATGGGTTTATTTATTAAATAATAATGCTTAATATAATTTAGCTCACAATCTCACAATTACTTTGCTTCGTCTACAGATAGGCCTAATGCGTCTGCTACTCCTTTCCCATATGTAAGGTCGACTTGTAGGCAGTTTTTAATATGTCTAAGCTGAACCTCTTTAGGGGCTCCTCCAATATTTCTCGCTGTGTTTCCAAATAAAGATTGTTTTTGAGAGTTATCCATCAAATTGAATAAGGCTCTTGGTTGTGAAAAGTAGTCATTACTATCTTCTCTATGATCCCAATTATAAGCCTCACCATTTAATGCTAGTTTTGGTTCTTTATATTCTGGGTTTTCTTGCCATTCGCCATAGCTATTTGGCTCATAGCCTAAAGTAGCACCGTTATTTTCATCGACTCTCATAAGTCCATCTCTGTGATAAGAATGATAAGGGCATCTCGGCTGATTTACAGGGATAGAGTGATGGTTCACACCTAATCTATATCTTTCAGCATCTCCGTAAGCAAATAATCTACCTTGCAACATTTTATCGGGAGAAAAACTAACTCCAGGAACAACATTAGCAGGGTTAAAAGCAGCTTGTTCAACGTCAGCAAAATAGTTTTTGGGATTTTTATTTAGCTCTAATATACCGACATCTATAAGAGGAAAGTCTTTTTTAGGCCATACCTTAGTCAAGTCAAATGGGTTAAAAGGAGTTTTATTAGCTTGATCTTCAGTCATAATCTGAATTTGCATTTTCCATTTAGGAAAGTTACCATTTTTTATGTTATCAAATAAATCTCTTTGATGAGATTCTCTATCTTTCCCTATAAGAGTTTCAGCTTCTGCATCTGTAAGATTTTCTATCCCTTGTTCTGTTTTAAAGTGAAATTTTACCCATACTCTTTCATTTTCATTATTGATAAGACTAAAAGTATGACTTCCATAACCATTCATATGTCTATAACTCTTAGGAATTCCTCTATCACTCATAGTTATAGTTACTTGGTGCATAGCTTCTGGTAATAGGGTCCAAAAATCCCAATTATTTCTAGGACTTCTAAGATTAGTTTCTGGGTCTCTTTTAACGGCATGATTTAAATCAGGAAATTTCAAAGGATCTTTTAAGAAAAAAACAGGTGTATTATTGCCAACTAAATCCCAGTTTCCTTCTTCTGTGTAAAATTTAATAGCAAAGCCTCGTATATCTCTTTCTGCATCAGCTGCTCCTCGTTCTCCTGCAACAGTCGAAAAACGTAAGAAAAGGTCTGTTTTTTTACCTATTTCAGAAAAAAGTTTAGCCTTAGTATATTTAGTAATGTCATGCGTTATTGTTAAAGTGCCGAAAGCACCAGATCCTTTAGCATGCATTCTTCTTTCAGGAATAACTTCCCTATCAAAATGTGCCATCTTCTCAAGGAACCACACATCTTGTAGTAAAGCGGGTCCTCTAGCCCCAGCTGTTGCTATATTTTGGTTATCAGCGACTGGAGCGCCTGATGCTGTGGTGAATTTTTTTTTTGCCATAAATACTCCAAAAATTTAAGAAAGATTATTTTTTGTACGAATTTGAAACTAATACAGATAATCTGCTATAAAAACATGTATAAAAATGATATAGCCGCTTTGAGTAAATTGTTAAGGTGCTAGCTTTTACAAGCTATATGTGATGATATATACTTGTTTTATATTATCATACAATTTCTAAGCTACTACATTCTATCACATAAAATTGAAACATAAATAAATACTTACATATATTACTTTTAGCTTGTTTATGCGTATTTTATATAATATGACATAGCTTTTTTTGAGATTGACAGGGGATGCAGATCGTTGAGCATTCGTATAAAAACGCTAATTAGAAGTTAATTTTATGCAAGACTAATTTAATAAATCTTCTAAGTAGCCGTAATATTATAAAGCCTAAAATTTACTCATTTTCATCTTTATCTTTTCGCCATAGCTCTCTAGACTTAAAATAATTAACATCATTATTAAAAACTTGATCTAGTTCTTTGGACCATGATTTGTATAAATCTGCCATCATTTCTTTATCTTCTACATTTAAACTCTTTTTTAGAAAGTCATAATTATGCTGAGTAAATATAAGCGAAAACTTAGCCGAGTCATATGGATGTATTCCTAATGACTCTATTGCTTTTCTTGATAATTGTACTGCACTGTGAAAAGTTTCTAGTTCTAATAACTCCACTCCTAGTTGCATCATGGAGTGGGCATGTTTAAGATCAATTACTCTAGCTAGTATTTTTAAGTTCGGGCACATTTTTCTTACTTTCTTAACTACATTTATAGATGTCTCAATATTTTCTATTGTTACAATAAATAAACTAGCTTGTGTGATACCTGCTGCTTTTAGAAATTCTACCCTGGAAATATCACCATAAAATACTTCTATACCATAATATCTTAGGTTTTCTATGTGTTCTGGGTCATGATCCAATACTACTGTTTGTACTCCTCTAGCTGTTAAAAAGCGCCCTATAGTCTGACCAAATCTACCAAACCCTGCGATTATAACTGTCTTATTTTCTTGATGATGCTTATGCATTATGTCGTATTGAGATATGACATTGTGCTTAACAAGCTGAGAATCATCTGAAATATTCTCTGTTCTTTGCATTTTCGGCAGTATAATTTTATTATTTATATACACTAGAAATGGCGTTATTGTCATAGATGAAGTAATAAGAATATCTAATATATTCTTTTGTTCCAAAGTTATAACTTCTCCAGATAGTGCCTGATAAGATATAAGGAAAGAAAACTCACTGCCTTGAGCAAGAATTATAGAAAATGTTAACTTCTCACTTTTTTTCATCCGTGAGAAAGAGCTTATAAACCATAGTACTAACATCTTGATTAAGACTATTAATATAATTCCTGTAAATATAGGAAAAGGTCTCTCTGCTATAAAATTAAGATTCATAGACATACCAACGGCTATGAAGAATAGGCCTAATAATAGCCCTTTAAACGGCTCTAAGCTAGTTTCCAGTTCGTGTCTATATTCTGAGTTAGCCAAGACAACGCCAGCTAAAAAAGCTCCTATGGCAGGTGATAATGAAAGTAGATTCATCAATAAAGCGATAGAGACAACTATTAATAAAGATGTAGCTGTGAAGATTTCTCTACTTCCTGTCCTAGCGATTAACTGAAAAAACGGTCTTATGAGATAAACTGAAATAATCCACAGAGCTCCAACTATTGTTACAAAACTTAAAAGCGCTACCCAAGCAGGAATAGGCGCATCAGTTGCTGCATCCACCGCTATAAAGGCAGTAAATGCTAACATAGGCATAGCCGCTATATCTTGTAATAAAAGCACAGAAAAAGCAGACTTTCCTACATAGGTGTGTAATATTTCTTGGTCTGCAAGCATGGTAAGTACCATAGCAGTAGAAGATAGGCCAAAACACATTACAAATATAATCCCTAAATAAGAAAATTCTTCCGAAGGGCTTAAACTAAAAAGAAAATCACCTAATATATAAAAAAATATACTCAAAACTACTATAGTTATAGTCAGCTGAGATAGGCCAAATCCAATTATTTTATGCCTCATATTCCATAAGCTTTGAGGCTTAAGCTCTAAGCCTATTATAAAGAGCATTATGACTACACCAAACTCTGAGAAGTGTAGAATTTCTTCTGTATCGATCAACTCTGCCCCAGACTGCCCT
Source organism: Gammaproteobacteria bacterium Psp_hYS2021 (assembly GCA_963455285.1). Classification (GTDB taxonomy): domain Bacteria; phylum Pseudomonadota; class Gammaproteobacteria. The sequence continues at coordinate 94,597 of OY734021.1, read as the reverse complement.
ACTAATATGCCAAATAATAGATACCCTAAGGCACTACCTATACCAGTTTTATGTGCAACCAGTATAGATATGATCCCAACTGTTAAAAATAAAGCAGATAATGTAAGAAGAGACACTTTAAATTCTATTTATAAAATAACTAGTAATTAATCAAAGTCGTTTTTATCAAATATTTAAACTTTGTTATTTTTTATTTTCTTCGTACAAAAATCCTAGATTTATAAACTCTTGTACTTGTTCTTTTGCTTCTTTAATCTTAGTTTCACTAAGCTTTTTCTTTATACTGGATAAATTATTGGTAGATGCCTCATGCCCTCCCATACTTGCTAAGCTAAACCATGCATAAGCTTTTACTAGGTCCTGCTCTAACATATCTCCTACTGCAAATAAAACACCTAGATTATTCTGAGCTATTACGTGACCTAGTTCAGCCGCAGTTATGTAATATTTAACAGATTTTTTTATATCTTTTTGCTCATCTTTTCCGTAGTGAATAGCTAAAAATAAACAAGCTCCTCTATCTTTTTGTTCTGCTGCCATATGCATTAGCTCTATAGCTCTTGCTTCGTCTTTTCCAATGTGTTCTTTTGCCTTACCTGTCCACAAAAACCAACCTAATAAATGCTGTGCTTCCTTTATTCCCTTAGATACTAAATCCTCTAATAATGGTAAAAGAATTTCATAGTCCTTGCTTTGCATTAGATTATGAATTTTATCTTTATTAATAAGCCAATCAGGCGTATTTTTATACTTTTTCATAACAATATTATTATTAATTTACAATAAAGCATTCTTTATATATACATATATAATTAATATAGCATAAAGGAATGTTTTTTTTAGGATTAGCTTAATATTTTATATCTATCAATAATCCATCGCCTTAGTTTTCTTGTCTTTATAACTTTTTATATTTTTATAGCTATACTCTATCCAAAAAACAATTATTGCAACCCACACAAAACAAAAGCCTATTAGATGATCTATATCAAATGATTCTTTATATACAAATACACCAAGGATAAAATGTATAGTTGGAGTAATATACTGCATAACGCCCATTATACTCATTGGTGTTTTTTGTGCTGCTATAGAAAATAGAACCAAAGGCAAAATAGTCACAGCCCCTGAAAGTATAATTAATAAATCTATTTTATAAGATACGTTCATAAATGAGCCGACTCCAGATAGGTCCTTGTATATTAGGAACAAAGTCGCTGGTATAAAAATAACTCCAGTTTCCATTATAAGACCATGTAAAGAGCCTAAAGTAGATTTCTTTTTAAGTAATGTATATAAGCCAAAAGTTATAGCCAAACTCAGTGAGATAAATGGAATGCTACCATACACATACGTTAAGTAAACAATGCCTATAAATGCTATAAGTATAGGTATAGTTTGAGTTATTCTGAGTTTTTCTTTCATCACACATACCCCCAAGGATATAGTTACAAGAGGCCCTATAAAATATCCCAAACTTGATTCCACTATAGCACCATTAGCAATAGCCCATATAAAAATCAACCAATTAGAGCTTATCAGTAAAGAAGATATGACATATTTTCTTAAAACACTATAATTTAATTTAGTAAATAAGCTTCTCCACTGTATCGTAAGAGTAAATATAATAAATAAAAATACAAATGACCAAACAATCCTATGTGCGATTAACTCATATGGAGAAATCTCTGCTAATAGTTTCCAATAAGCAGGGAAAAGCCCCCAAATTAAAAACGCCCCTATCCCATATGGAATTCCAGTTTTCATAATATCTATAGAGAGATGCACATTTTTTTATATATCATAATGTTGTAGATTTTCTAATATTCGTTCCAAATACTCTTGGTATGTCTGCGCATGAGTTTGTATATCTTCATATGTGTACTGAGAAACATCATAGAAAACTAAAGGATCTAAATAAGACATTCCGCAGAAATTAGCTAATTGCTCAAAAGGGACTAAAATTTCTTTCATAGTATAATGATTATGCCCTTTTTTTGTATAGCTATCAAATCCTCCCCCTGCCGTTACTACAGAGATTAATTTTTTACCTCTCAAAGCCTGCCGTGCACCATATGCCCAGTTTACTTCTAAAACAGTATCCTGCCATTCTTTTAATAAGGCCGGGGCAGAGTACCAAAATAAAGGATGCTGAAATACTATTGCATCATGTTCATTTAAAATGATCCTTTCCTCAGATACATTTATATTAAAATCAGGATACAATGCGTATAAATCTCTAACAGATACATTGTCCACTCTTTCTATTCTATTTTTTAATGGTACATTTATTTTAGATAGAGCTGGATATGGATGCACAAATATAACTAATATTTTGGACATGGTTACAAATTATAAAAAGAAAAATACCTTATGCTAAATGACTCTGATATGAGTACATTGATTAGAAATTAATATAAAAAAATTATTTATCTATAGATATATAAAGTATTGTTGCATATTTTTATTATTATATGTTTAATTATTTTCCAACATCTACAAATTATAAAAAATTTGTTTTTCGACGCCCTCCAGAAATGATGTAAGAGGAGTAGAGAAGCTGAAGCTATGCCTTCTTGCGTTACATATCATTATTAGTTGCAGGGCTTCGATCTTCGCTTACCACCATTTCGTAAAAGTGGAACTTTCTTAAGATAAAAAAAGAAACTTCACCGAAGATATCAAATCAAGAACGAAGCTTGGAAGTATAAGCCTATTGGCAAAGAAGAATAAAGGCTAAATTATTTAATTTATTTTTTGCGTCTAATCTAATATGATTCGTGGAAGTTATTTACTAATTAAGTTTTGTTAAACGTCTAAGTGATAAATTCTATTATCACTTAGATTAGTTTTATATAATTATAGTCACTTTTTTTAAGAGGTTAAAAAGGCTTTAATTGTACTTAAGATAAGTTTATAGCTTTGTCGTTTTCGTATGTTTTTCAGCGTGTCTATTTTGTGTAAGTCACTTCAAAGTGATCTATTTCTAGCTGGAATTTATCGTCTTTCCTAACCCATTTCTCACAAGTAATTACACCGCCGAAGATGTTCATCTCCCATTCAGAAGTAATAACCACTAAATCATTAGAAAATACTCGCAGTTGGGGGTTTTTATACTGTACGTCTCTTGCACCTTTTTCATTGATTAGATTATCCCAAAAAGCTTTGATTTGTTCTCGCCCTTCAAATACTCCAATTCCTTTCACCTTCATAGTAGCATCTTCAGAATATACAGAAGCACACTGTTCAGGTTTTTGGCTATTGAAGCCATCTTTCCATATTTGAAGCTCTTTCAATACTTCATTTTCAATTTCTTTACTCATATAATTATTCCTTAACATTAAAAACCGTCAATTATAACGAAAATTAATATTTAGTCAATACAGTAGCTTTTTTCAAGAAGTTGGTTGATTTTATTGTACTTGAGATAAGTTTATGATCTTACTGCTGTGGCTAATTAGAAAATAATTTCACTGGAAAATCAAAAGATTAATACCTATGTAATATTCACTATATCTATAGGCAGTATCATATTGATATTTTCTATAACCAATGGCAATATGGGGCTCAACTCCTCCCCAAGAGAATAGAGGGAAGAAGTTAAGCAGTAGATAATTATCTCTTTCTTCTATATTTTTGTCGTCAATATTTGGCGTTATTTCAGCTCTTAGTTTTATAATAGCATTCTCATATGCAAGTGAAATGTATGGGTTTAAGGCATTTAGGTCGTAGCGATGCGAATGATTTAGTGGCTCACGATGCTTATAATTAACTCCTAGCCTAAGAATCCAGTTTTCCCGAAAAGTATCGTAATGAATTGTATTCGGCCGAAAAGATTCATCTAAGAAAAAATTATAGTGGACAATGATAGATATATCATTGAAGTTAGTTTTATATTGATCTGTTGTTTGTTTTGACGGTTTTATGTCTCCTTTAATAATAGGTATATAGTAATATGGATATTTTTCAAAAGAAAAACTAGCTGTTAAAGTTTTTTTATTATCTAAACTATATTCAGTTATTGTGTCAATATCACCCCAAGAAATTGGGCTAAAAGTAATATTTAATAAAATAATGATTAGTGTAGATAGATAGCGTATATATTTCATTAACTAATTTTATTTTTCTTATCACAAAGACAATATTTATACTGCTTCTAGATTATTAAAACTTCATTAAAGTTATCTAGACCCATACCAATTACAAGAAATATCACAAAGTCATACTTTATTTAGAAGTACCAGTGAGAGTAAGTGTAACTAGTAGAAACTTATCTAAAGCTAATTGGGACTTATAATTATCATTAGGCTATCTTACCTTAGTGTTTATTTTAGATTAGATATCTGTGTACTGTTTTTGCCACTTCTCTGCCTTCGTTTATAGCCCATACCACAAGTGACTGGCCTCTTTTCATATCTCCTGCTATAAATACATTTGTATCATCTATTTGAAAACCATTTGTTTGGATTCTATTGTTATTATCAAGCTTTATATTAAACTGATTCAAGATAGAATTTCGTTCAGTTCCAGTAAAACCAGTTGCAATAAGGGCTAAATCGCATGGGATAAAGGCTTCGGTATCTTTGATTTCTTCATAAGATGACTTATCATCATCCCACTGAACTCTAACGACCTTTATAGATTTTAATTCATTATTTTGGTCGCCAATAAATGCTTTTGTGATAATCGACCATTCTTGCTCAACTCCTTCTTTATGAGATGATGATATATTTAACACAAGAGGCACTTCCGGCCAAGGATTTGATTTATCTCTTGTCGTTGGAGGAGGGTCTTTATACGCAAGTTGGATAACTGATGTAGCACCTTGCCTATTAGCTGTGCCGATGCAGTCAGCTCCTGTGTCGCCTGAACCAATTACTATCACCTTTTTATCTTTTGCATCTATTTCTAGTTTATCTATACTACCAGAGATTAATTTATTTTGGTCACTCAGGTAGTCCATCGCAAAATACACTCCTTTAAGATATCTACCTTCTATATTTAGGTTTCTATGGTTTAATGCTCCGCAACACAGTATGAAAGCATCGAATTGTTCTTTTATATCATCGGCTTTAATATTTTCACCTATGAAGCAGTTAGTTTTAAACTTAATACCAGCTTCGCTCATAAGCTTTAATCTTCTATCTATAACCCATTTCTCAAGTTTAAAATCAGGAATACCATATCTAAGCAGACCGCCAATTTGGTCGTCTCTTTCATATACTGTTACATCGTATCCAATTAAATTCAATTGCTCCGCTGCGCTCAGTCCTGCAGGTCCAGAGCCGACAATTGCAATTTTTTTTTCGTTTCTAGTAGAGGGAATTTTAGGTTTTACTAATCCATTTTCAAAAGCTTTTTCAATTATATTTTTTTCTATTGTTTCAATTGTAATAGGTGCTTTTATAAGAGAAAGTACACAAGCTGACTCACAAGGAGCAGGACATATCCTTCCTGTAAATTCAGGAAAATTATTAGTCTCATTTAATATTTCATAAGCTTTTTCCCACAGTCCATTAGTGACTGCTGCATTAAAATCAGGGATTTGGTTTCCTATGGGACAACTGCTATGACAAAATGGTACGCCACAATCCATACATCTTTTGGATTGATCAATTATCTCTTCGTCAGTTAAAGGATTATATATTTCTTTATAATCCTTTATTCTTTCACTAACTGGGCGAGTTGTTTCTTCTTTTCTATCTATATGTTTAAAGTGTGATGAGCTCATATCGTTTTTTCTATTATATCTTTATATGTTGGAGGTATGATTTTTAATATTTCAGTATCCCATTCGTCTTTTTTATCAAGTAACTTTTTGGCAAGTATGCTAGATGTTTTTTCAAAATGATTATTTAATAAGTATTCTATCGTCTCTTTATCGTATGATAGTAAGGAATCGTATATTACCATGTCTTTATTAATGTGCTTATCTACTTCATATTTATTGCCCCATATGTATGCTATTCCTCCACTCATACCTGCTCCAAAATTACGTCCTATTCTACCAAGAATTAGAGCTCTTCCTCCTGTCATATACTCACATCCATGATCTCCCAGACCTTCAGCTACAGCATATGCGCCAGAATTTCGAACACAAAATCTCTCTCCTGCTATTCCTCTTATATAAACTTCTCCTGATGTAGCACCATATAAAGCAACATTCCCAATAATGATATTATCTTCAGCTATAAAATCAGCCTCTTTATCTGGAAAAACACTTATTGTCCCACCGGATATGCCTTTGGCTAGGTAGTCATTTGCATCTCCTTCTAGATGAAAACTTATTCCATGGTTTATAAAAGCACCGAAGCTTTGCCCTGCACTTCCTTTGAAAGAGATATTTATACTTCCTTTAGGTAAGCCCTTATATCCATATTTTTTACTTATTTTCGATGCAAGCAATGCGCCAGTTGTCCTATCTGTATTATATATATCAAAGCTATGGATTATATCTGCTCCATTGTCTATTGCTTTTTGCGAAATTTCTATTATTTCATCGTCCAGAGTATGTTTTGTTTTTCTGTCAGATGACGATTGTTTTATTTTAATATCTAAGGGAGTTTCTTTAAATAATATTTCACTTATATCTATATCCTTTATATAACTAGGTATATTAGCTGCTTTTTCTAAATAATCACTCCTGCCAACCATCTCGTCTACAGTTCTAAATCCCAAACTTGCCATTATTTCTCTGAGCTCTTCTGTGACAAACCTAAAATAGTTTACCAGATGATCTGGATTACCTGTAAAAAAGCTCCTGAGCTCTTTATCTTGAGTAGTAATACCAACAGGACAAGTATTTAAATGGCACTTACGCATCATAACACACCCCTGTACTACAAGTGCCATAGTTGATATTCCCCATTCATCAGCACCTAAGAGTGTTGCTATAGCGACATCTCGCCCTGTCATGATTTTTCCATCAGCTTGAACTTTAACCTGCGATCGAGAATTATGCCTCACTAATGTTTGATTTGTCTCAGCTAACCCAAGTTCCCAAGGAAGTCCTGCATTTCGTAAAGAACCTATAGGAGAGGCACCAGTACCACCATCACCACCTGCTATAATAACTGTGTTAGCGCCTGCTTTTACTACACCATTTGCAATAGTTCCTACACCTGCCCTAGCTACCAGCTTGACACTTATTTTAGCTACAGGATTAGCATTTTTTAGGTCAAATATTAACTGTGCTAAGTCTTCAATCGAATAAATATCGTGATGAGGTGGTGGTGAGATTAATTCAACTCCTGGAATAGAATGTCTAACTCGACCTACTTCTGCATCTACCTTAAATCCAGGCAATTGACCACCTTCTCCTGGCTTAGCACCTTGAGCTATTTTAATCTGAATTTCATCTGCTTCATTTAAATACTCAGCTGTAACGCCAAATCTACCAGATGCTATCTGTTTAATTGCAGAGCGCATCGAATCACCATTTGGTAGCTTTTTATATCGCTCAGAGCTTTCTCCTCCTTCACCACTGTTGCTTTTAGCTCCTATTCTATTCATTGCTATAGCAAGAGAAGTGTGGGCTTCATAGGATAAGGAACCAAACGACATGGCTCCTGTAGAAAATCTTTTTATTATAGAATCAACGCTCTCCACTTCTTTTATAGGAATAGGTTGTTTTTTCTCTGAGCTAAAGTCCATAATATGTCTTAGATAAAATGGCTTTTGAGTATAGCTATTTACAAAATCAGCATATTTTTTATAAAGAGTATAATCATTTAAACTAGTTGATTTTTGTAGTAGATGTATAGATGTAGGATTTATTATGTGTTCTTCACCGTCTTTTTTCCATTGATATATTCCGCCGAAGTTTAGTTTGATATCATCATTATCCTTATCTTCTATATATCTAGTTTTCGCTCTAATATCTCTTTCAAAGTCATCAAAATCTATGCCGTGTACTCTAGCAGGAGTGTTTCTAAAACACATATCCACTATCTCTTGTGATAGGCCAATAGTCTCAAATATCTGCGCTGATTGATAGGACTGTAAAGTAGAAATGCCCATTTTCGACATTATTTTAAGCAAACCATAGTTTAGAGATTTTATATAATTTTTTATAGCTTGTTCATTGGTGATACTCTTGATTAGATTATCCTCTAGTAAAAACTTAAATGAGTCATAGGCAAGATATGGATATATAGCACTAGCACCATATCCTAATAGGCTTGCAAAACCATGAATATCAAAAACCTCTCCAGTTTCAAGTACAATACTTATTTTACTGCGTAATCCCTCATCAACTATTGACTGCTGGACAGCGGCAGTTGCGAATAAAACAGGTATAGGAAAAAATCCTTTTTTGATGTTGCGATCAGATAATATTATTATCTCTACTCCCCTCATGCAAGCCTCTAATGCTTCTTTTGATATCCTTTCCAGGCCTTCTTTTAGACTTTCTTCTTCTTTAAATAGTATGTCTATTTTTGCAGAATAGAAAGAATAGTCATCTAAGTATAGTAGTTTTGCAAATTTATCAGGAGTGAGAAAAGGCGTATCCAATTTTATTTGCCTACAATATTTTGGCTTATCTTCTAGTATATTGTAGTGCCTTCCTATTAGGATAGACGTAGACATTACAAACTTCTCTCTTATAGAGTCTATAGGGGGGTTACTTACTTGGGCAAAAAGTTGCTTAAGATAATTAGAAGGATTCTGAGGTTTTTCACTGAAAACAGGTAGTGGTATGTCGACTCCCATAGATGCTGTAGGCTCTTTCCCCTCTATTCCCATAGGAAATAGAACTTTATTCATTTCTTCGTATGTATATCCAAAATTATTCTGATAAATAATAATTTCATCATCTTTAATAAGTGGTATTTTAATTTTCGATTCTTCTATATCAGAAAATAAAATTCTATTCATGCTAAGCCATTTGTCGTAATCATGTTCGTAAGATAGCTTATCTTTGATTTCCTTATCTGAAGCTATTCTATTTTCAGTTAGGTCAGCAAGTAACATCTTACCTGGTTCTAACCTACCTTTTTTTAATATGTTTTTTTGGCTTATTCTAAATGAACCTGCTTCACTCGATATTATCAAGCGATTATCTTTTGTAACAATATACCTGCATGGCCGAAGGCCATTTCTATCTAATACTGCTCCAACATATCTTCCATCACTAAAACATATAGCAGCTGGTCCATCCCATGCTTCAACTGAAGATGAGTGATAATCATAATATGCTTTTTTGTGCTTTGGCATATTCACATCTTCTTGCCATGCTTCTGGTATTACCATAGTGAAAGCCTTTGCGATAGAGCGATCATTTAATATAAGTAAATCAATTATTTCATTTAGATTTGATGAGTCTGAATCTTCATATCTACATATAGGAAATATTTGCTGTAATTCCTCTCTGGTAAAGTATTTCGATTCCATCATATCTTCTTTTGATTTCATCTTAGTTATATTTCCATTTATGGTATTTATCTCTCCATTATGAGCTAAAGAAGAAAATGGTTGTGCTAAGCCCCACTTAGGTATAGTATTGGTTGAAAAGCGTGAATGAATAATTGCAAATGTGCTTTTTAGTTTTGGGTTTTCTAGATCTTTAAAGTATTTTCTTAACTGCATCGTCCGCAGTTGCCCTTTATATATTAGCTTACGAGAAGATGCACTGACGGTATAAAAGTTTTCGTTGTTAATTCTGTTTTGAAGAATTTTTCTAAGCTTAAATAATTTTCTTTCAAGGTCTAAATCAGATAAATTATCATTGCTTGTTATAAAGTATTGTTTTATAGTAGGCTCATTTATCTTAGCTATTTCACCTATGTGAGAATTATCCACAGGAACCTCTCTGCTGTGAATTTCACTCAATCCTAATTGATTTAAAGATAAATTAACTTTCCTTTTGCACTCTGTTTCTTGATTTAGTTGCTTTGGGAAGAAAAATACACACACGCCATAATACCCATAAGCAGGTAATTCTTTCCCTGCCTTTTCAAATATTTCACGAAAAAATTCATGAGGCATGCTTATCATTATCCCAGCACCATCTCCAGTTTTCTGATCTGCGCTGCGACCGCCTCTGTGCTCCATATTTTCCAATGCACTCATAGCATCTAATATGGTTTTATGGTCACTTTTATTATTCAGATTTACTATACTTGCTATGCCACAAGAGTCTTTTTCATATGAAGATCTATACAGTCCTTTTTGATTATTATTCATTTATTATTTTAGTGAAAAAATGTAATAAAGTTGTCATTAAAAGCTTTCTCTTTTAGTGTATAAGCCTTACATAAACTTGGCTTTATAATATTATGATCTTAATTATACAGAGATTTTGATATACTTATTTTGAATATATTATCAAGATAATTGGATATTTTAAAATTCATTTTAGCATAAGTTTTTATATGTTATAAACTGTATTTTTATAAATATATAATAATTTTTTGCTTTATCTATTTGACGATAGATAAATTAATAGTGATAAGGCATATTTTTAATTTCTTTTATCAATGATGACAAATCATCTGGTAAGTTAGATTTAAACTCTATGAAGTCATTTGTTTTTGGATGTTTAAAGTTTATTTTTTGGGCATGTAAAGCTTGTCTTGGAAATGATTTTAACAATTCAAAACAATTGTTTTTTTTATCTTCTTTAGAAAATCTTCTTTTAGAGTATACTTGATCGCCTACTAAAGGAAATCCTATATGGTGAAAGTGAACTCTTATCTGGTGAGTTCTGCCTGTCTCTATGTTTACCTGTATTATTGAGCAAAGAGATAGTTTTTCCAGTCTCTTATAATAAGAAAGCGCATGTTTTCCAGAAGATATTACTGCCATTTTTTTTCTATTTTTAGAGTCTCGTCCTATAGGTTTATTTATAGAGCCTTCTAAATTTGGGTGTGAAAATACTATAGCTAAGTAAGTTCTTTTTATATATCTATTTGCCATTTGGTCGGCTAATTTTAGGAAAGAAAACTGATTCTTTGCACACAATAGTATGCCAGAGGTATCTTTATCTATCCTGTGGATTAAACCACACCTTGGGAGCTGTTCTAGCTGTGGGTAATGACTTAAAAGAAAATTAACAAGTGTATTATCATGATGCCCTGCTGCAGGATAAACCACAATACCTGCAGGTTTATCTATAGCTATAAGGTCGTCATCCTCATAAATTATCCAGTTATCAAAGTTATCTTGTTTTTGAGGTATCCATTTTTCATTAATTTTAGGCTTAGGAGCTTTAATCTGTATTTGATCTAATGGATATATTATAGAATTTGGCTTTAACCCAGAGCAGTTTAAAGAATTATTTACAGATACGTATCCTGATTTTATCCACTGCTGTACTTGTGATCTTGAGTGCTCTATTAGACTATCTGAAAGATATGTATCCAACCTTTGCTTAGAAGTATCTATAGGAACATTTAATTTATAGATAAAATAATCATCCATTAGAAATATTTCATATCTATATCATACGTTTTAATCAAGGATTAGAATCAACTTCCCAGAAAAAATTTATCCATTTATCCGCGACGTTTAATTTAAAATCAGCATTATAAATAGAATTTTTTTTATAAAAATAAGTAGCTAACTTAAACTCAGTATCTGGATTTTTATCACTTAACTCATTTAATATAGCATGAGCGGTTTCTCCAGTATCTACAATTTCATCAACTACTAGAGCACGAGAGCCTCTTATCATATTAGGTAAATTCGATACTTCAACTTTTTTCAATAAATTATTATCGTCATCATAGAATGTAGCATTAACTACGTGAAATTCTTTGATATTCAATGCTTCACTCAAAAATAAAGCAGGGACTAAACCACCTCTTGTAATAGCTATGATAGTATCAGGGTTAAAAGGCTTAACCATATGTGTAAGCCTTTTGTGGTCTTTTAAAAATTCTTCGTAGCTATAATAGTATTTATCAGCCATAATTTTAATTTCTTTATAGATAATTTCTAAAAATGGTACTATAGCTCTATAGGCTATAGTAAAACTTAAATTATATATTTATTTGTGATACTTTAATAATACTCAAATATTTCAAAACTTAAGCACTGAATGATAAAGCATCTCCTTCTGTATCTACATGTACTACCATACCTTCGGTAAATATACCTGATATTATATATTGAGCTAGTGGATTTTCTAGCCATTTCTGTACAGTTCTACGTAAAGGACGCGCTCCATATGCTGGGTCATATCCATACTCTATAATTAAATCCATTGCTTTGTCAGTTAGTTCTATATCTATATTTTGCTCTTGTAAACGCCCACGTAGATGATTTATTTGTAAATGAGCAATATTCCTTATCTGCGCTTTTGATAGAGGATGGAATACCACTACTTCGTCGATACGATTTAAGAATTCTGGCCTGAAGTGCTTTTCAACAACAGCCATAACTACACCTTTAAGAACATTATAATCCACCTCTGGCCCTTTTTCTGGCTCTGTATCAACATCAATATCTTCATTTTGCTCTACGACTTGATTTGTTTGCTCTGGTTGATTTGCATTGGTTGATTCTAATGCTTGTTGTTTAGCTTCCTCTAACATTTGTTGAGGAGTTTTTTTCAAGTTACCATAAAGATCTTGTATTTTATCTGATCCAAGATTAGATGTCAGTACTATAACAGTATTCTTAAAATCAACTAGCCTACCCATACTATCGGTCAGTCTACCATCATCTAAAACTTGTAATAATATATTGAAAACATCCCCATGAGCTTTTTCTACTTCATCAAATAGAACTAATGAGTAAGGGCGTCTTCGTATAGCTTCTGTTAAACGTCCACCTTCTTCGTAACCAACATATCCAGGAGGAGCACCTATAAGTCTTGCAACAGAGTGTTTTTCCATGAATTCTGACATATCAAGCCTAACCATTGCTTCTTCTGAATCAAATAAAAATTTCGCTAAAGCCTTACAAAGTTCAGTCTTTCCAACACCTGTTGGTCCTAAAAATAGGAATGAACCACTTGGCTTATTTGGATCAGATAAGCCAGCTCGAGCGCGCCTTACAGCATGAGATACTGCATCTATAGCTTGATTTTGCCCTATTACTTTTTCGTGTAAAAGAGATTCAAGCTTCATAAGTTTTTCTTTTTCACCTTCTAACATTTTGTTTACAGGTATTCCTGTAGCTTTTGAAACTACTTCTGCTATTTCCTCATCAGAGACTTTTGTTCTAATCAGTTCCATTTCTTTTGGATTTGTTTCAAAATTCTTGATTAGCTCTTCTAGCTTTGGTATTTCTCCATATTGTATCTCAGACATACGTCCTAAGTTACCAGAACGTCTAGCCGCATCCATTTCAATTTTTGCTTGTTCTAAATTGCTCTTGGCTTTCCTTATACTTTCGGTATAGTCCTTCTCTTCTGTTAATAGATCATTAAGCGATTTAAACTCAGCTTCTAAGGTTCCAATTTGTTCTTTTAGCTCTGATAATCTATCTTTACTAGAAGAGCCTGTATCTTTTTTTAAAACTTCCTCTTCCATTTTTAGCTGAATAAGTCTTCTTTCAACCTTATCAACAGCTTCGGGCTTAGACTGTATTTCAGTAGATATCCAGCTTCCAGCTTCATCGATTAAGTCTATAGCTTTATCTGGTAGTTTTCTATCAGTAATATACCTATGTGATAGCTTTGCAGCAGAAACAATTGCTTCATCTGTTATTTCGATACCATGATGTACCTCATATCTTTCTTTCAATCCACGTAATATGGCTATAGTTTCATCAACAGGAGGTTCTTCAACTAATATTTTTTGAAAACGTCTTTCTAAAGCAGGATCTCTTTCTATATATTCTCTATATTCATCGAGTGTAGTAGAGCCAAGGCAGCGCAATTCACCTCTAGAAAGAGCAGGCTTTAGCATATTTCCTGCATCCATAGCGCCATCACTTTTCCCAGTTCCTACCATAGTGTGTATTTCGTCTATAAACAGAATAATTTGACCGTCTTGTTGTGACAAGTCTTTTAATACAGATTTTATTCTTTCTTCAAATTCACCTCTCATTTTAGCGCCAGCAATTAAAGCTCCCATATCAAGCGATAATATTTGTTTTCCTCTCAAAACTTCAGGCACTTGATTATTAACTATACGTTGAGCTAGTCCTTCTATAATAGCAGTTTTACCTACTCCTGGATCACCTATTAAAATAGGATTGTTTTTACGGCGTCTACGTAAAATCTGTATTACTCTTCTGATTTCATCATCACGCCCAACTACAGGGTCTAACAAACCCTCTTCAGCTTTTGCTGTCAAATCAACAGTGAATCTTTGCAAGGCATTTTTTGATTCTTCATGTGAGGATGATTCAATTTTTTCGTTTCCTCTTTGTTGTTGATAGTTTCTTTGTAAAAGCTCTACATCTAATCCGCATTTTACAAGAAGCTGAGATGTAGTGCCAGGTTGGGATGCTACTTTTACGATGAATAAATCTGATGATACAAACTTATCTCCCATATTATTTGCTAGAGTTTCTGTTTCATTCAGATTTCTAGATAGATCACGTGATATTTTTATACTATCTAAATTCGATATTTTAGGTAAAATGTCTATTTCGCTTAATAGCTGATTTCTAAATAGCTTAAAATTGACCTTAGCCTGGGTTAAAAGGCTTATAATGGGAGAGTGTTCTTTTTCTACTATAGCAAGAACGAGATGTAGAACTTCGATTAAGTTGTTTTTGTGTTGCTTTGCAATTTCTTTAGATTTTGCTATAGATTCTTGCAGAGTACTTGTATAACGACTAATATCCATAAAATAAAAACCTCCTGTTTATACCTTTTGTTTGTTCTTTATATGAGAGTATTGAAAAATATGTTTTTTCACGAAACTATATTTAGTAAGTCATTGCTAGATAAGTACTTTTATCTATAGCAAATGAATGAAATGAATAAAAATGCTATTGTCCAACAATCTCTTTTTTAAAAACCGTATATGTTAATAAACTTAATATTTTTAATAAAATAAAACTTAATTTTTAATATGATTATTTCATATAAATTAAGTAAGACCATCTCATAACATTATAATAACTAATATCCATTATTTGAAAAAATAGTTTCTTAAAAATGACTAAAATAAAATTTTAATATAGAAATAATCACAATCGGAGCCGTTTCTGTTCGAAATATATTGACTCCTAAAGATATGCTCTTAAAATTTTCTTGCTTTGCATATTCAATTTCTTCGTCACTAAAGCCACCTTCTGGACCTATCGCAATTGCTATTTCTTTTGTAAAAGAAAGAGATATCGTATCTAAGTATTTTTTTAGGTTATAGTCATGTCCAAAATTGTGTGGCGAGTATTCACTTTTTAGTTTGTCACAAGGGTGTAATATTATTTTTAGTTCTGCCTTAGACTCACTTATCCAAGATGAAAAGTTATCTATATTATTTATTTTTGGCGGTGCTAGATGGTTTGACTGTTCTATAGAATTTATTGCAAGTGTTCGCCAGTGCCTTATTTTATTGTAGGCAATTTTTTCATTGTATTTTACAGCTGTATACTTAGATATCAGTGGTGTAATCTCTGTAACACCCAATTCTGTACTTTTTTGTATAGCATAATCCATGCGATCAGATTTACTTATAGACTGTCCTAAATGGAATTTAGGAAGCTTGACATTTGATGTGCTTTTAATTTGCTCACCAATTACTATCCATACATCATTTTTTTTGATTTTTGATATATAGGCTATAAATTCACCGGTTATATTAAAAACACTCAGTGTATCATTTTCTTTTAATCGCCTTACTGTTTTTAGCCTATGAGAAGTTTGTGAGTCTAATAATATAGTCTCTGATACAGTAAAATTTTCTAGGTAAATTCGTATATGTGACATAAATAATTGAATGATTTATAAGCATACTATAAACCAATTTAAGCTCTGTACAAAAACATCATTATTCACATATCTAAGAAATGATGTTACGTCATTCCTGTGAGTTTAAAAACCTAACTCTATAATTGCTTTATCAAAAGTCTGCTCTATACTAAGCTCTGAGTTATCTATTTTTATGGCATCTTCAGGGCAAACAAGAGGCGATGATTCTCTTGTTTCATCTAAAGCATCTCTTTTTACAATAGCTTTTTTTATACTGTCGAGGCTTTTTTCTATATTTTTTTCTAGAAGCTCCTTATGCCTTCTATTAGCACGAACATCAACAGATGCACTTAAAAATAGCTTGTATCTAGCCTCAGGAAATATAGTAGAGCCCATATCTCTACCATCTGTCACTAGACCAGGCAAACGAGCGAATGTTTTTTGAGTATCTATCAACATCTCTCTAACTTTAGGCATAGAAGCTATTTTAGATGCCATTTCTGCACATTTTTCATTTCTAATTTCTTGTGATATATCTTCGCCATCAATTAAAATAATGACTTTATTATCTTTTGAAATGATTGAGTTATAGTTAAAATTTTTTGATACAGCGACTATTTGTTCCTCTTTTAAATCATGATAATTATTTTTTATTAAAAAAAGAGCAAGAGCTCTGTAAATAGAGCCAGAGTCTAAGTAATTCCAACCTAGAGCTCTAGCAAGTCTTTTAGCTAATTCTCCTTTACCTGCACCACTGTGCCCATCTATAGTTATTATATTACTAACTTGTTCATAAAACATATCTACGTTTAAGTCCATAGACTTTGCCTTTTCTATAAAGTTTGGAAAAGATGTTTTAATATTAGCAGTATCTTCGATTATAACTGGAGCATTAGAGTGCTGTAATGCAATTGTCAATGCCATAGCTATTCTGTGATCTCCATAACTATTGAGTTTATAAGTAGTAGGAATTAATGTAGCTTTTGGAGTAAAATCTATATCAGCATTATAATTTTGCAATATACCTTCTATTACTACGCCTGTGTGAGTGCTGTATATGTCTACACCTAAAGCGTTTAAGTTTTCCACCATAGTATCTATTCTATTAGACTCTTTTGTTTTAAGCTCTTCAATGCCATCTATGATAGTTTTACCTTTTGCAAATGCTGCTGCGACAAAAATAATAGGGAATTCATCTATAGCAGAAGGAACCATATCAGGGGTTATATTGATTCCTTCTAATTGCCTATATTTAACCTTTATATCAGCTACTTGTTCCCCACTCCAAGAGCGTTGATTTATAAGTTCTATATCAGCGCCCATTTTTAATAATATATTTATTATTCCTGTTCTAAGTGGATTAATGCCAATATCTTGAATCAATATTTCAGATCCAGGTGTTATACATGCAGAAACTATAAAAAATGCAGCTGCGGAAATATCCCCTGGTATTTGAATATCTTGAGCTTCTAGCTCTTCTTGCTGTTGGATTGAAATTACAGTTCGATTTTTATCATCTATTGTTTTAGTTATATCTGAGCCAAATTTTTTCAGCATTACTTCTGTATGGTCTCTGGTCGGGATTTTTTCTATTAGTGTAGTTTTTCCTTTAGTATAAATAGATGCTAACAAAATAGACGATTTTACTTGAGCGCTTGCAATTGGTAGCTCGTATTCTATAGCTTTCAACTGAGCAGGCGAGATGGTTAAAGGAGCTTTTCCATCGTTCGATCCTATAGATGCTCCCATATCTGTTAGAGGATTTATAATTCTATCCATAGGCCTTTTAGATAGTGATTCATCGCCTATTAATGTACTTGTAAATGACTGTGCTGATAATAAGCCACATAATAGCCTCATGGCTGTACCAGAATTACCCATATCTAGTTGCTTAAAAGAGCCTTTTAAGCCTCGAAGTCCCACTCCGCGAACTCTTACATTATGAGCATTTAATATTTCTATGCTTACACCCATAGAACGAAATGCGTTTATTGTTGATAGGTTATCTTTGCTATTTAGAAATCCACTTATATTAGATTCGCCATTTGCAATAGAGCTGATTATAATAGCTCTGTGAGATATAGATTTATCTCCTATGATTTTTATGTTTCCTTTGATAGGAGAGGAGTTTGGAAATACTATTAAATTTTCTTTGTTTAGGGTTTCAGAGGTCTTTTGTGCATTCATCTGAGATAAGCTAAGTTTTTCCATAAATTTATTTTATAAAAAAATTATAAGTATAAGTAATATTATTTATGAGAGTTTGGTTAATTTAATAAATAACAATAAAATAAATATGCTTGCTAAACAGCCTAAAAATTAAAAAAGTATGGAAAAATATATTTAGTAATATATTAGGCAATGGCACTTGTTAGATTTAAGTATTTAACTCATTATATCATACAGATTAATATTTCTATTATTAAGTCTAAACTCGGTTTCTTTTAGCTGTAAATAAAATGCACTATCACCCAATTCCATTAAATTCTACCGCTCTCCTTTTTGTATAACTTCAAAAACTTTCTATCCTGTTTATACGTGACTTACCTCCGTATCATAGCTATAATCATCACTATAAATACTATATTATTATTGGACTGAATTCTTATTTATTACTTAGTCCATTATTTATAAGAAAATTTAGTAGGTATATTTGATGCTCTCGGTTCTAAAATATTTCTTGACTTACTTAATGTCCTCTTGCCTTTATTCATATATAATATTACTTTAACTGAGCAACCCTTATTACGCAGTTTTATTACTGTAAATCCGTTCTCTTTTTGTTTTTTGATGATGTTCTTACTTTTTTTCTTATAGTCAATATGACACTATTGAAAAAAGTAAAAATAATTAAAAAAATTGAGATATTTTACAAAATACTCTCACTTATAGAATGAAACTTATTAAAAGATCTAAATGGGAGTTTAAAAAATATTTGTATATATAAAATAATCTACGGTTGAGCTTCCTCTTGCCAATACAAAATAGGCCATTGACCATCATCCAAATATACCCATGGATTGACATCATCATTTCCAAAACTCCAACCATCAAATACATCTACAGTAGCATTATTTCCGTCCATAGATGAATGTGTTCCATCTCCATCATCTCTTATCGTATTTATTCCTTCTGTTGGGTTGATTCCTATTTCACTACCACTACTCCTTGCTTGTCTACCACTTACACCTATATCCCAATAGCTTCCGGATGACAGCCCACGAAACGCCTACTAAAAATATTTCCTATTAGGCCTCCTACATGTGCTATACCTTCCACTGAACTGCTAGGCATAGCTATTGCTTATATTGCCATCTTGGAGAAATCCTACTAACCCATTTACAAAACTTCTTCCGTTTATATTTATATTCCTCATACCTATATTCTTTATTATTGCTCCGTTATTCGCATAAGATATTAAAGCTATATAATCTTCATTTTCCCTATCGATTGTTAGATTATCAATAGTGTATCCAGATCTATCTATAGAGCCACTAAATTTAGCTCCATCATGGTCACCTCCTGGTACTTTATCATAGGCTATAGGTCTAAAATTTGCTATTGAGCTCATATCGATATCATTAGCCAGTGTATAATCTCCGTCTAAATCGTGTTGGATACCCTGTACGTCATTTGCTGTTTTTAAGGATATACTGCTCCTTATTTACTGTTTGGTTAAAATATTCTATATTTCCTATTCCCAAACTAAGTCTAACATCTCCATCTACTCCAGCATTTACCTGATCGCTCTTTAATGTTCCGTCTGCAGTCAGCTCATCATTGCTGTAGTTAGAACCGTTAGGATCTGATATCTGTACGTTAAAGCTACCATTAGTTACCGTAATACCTCTTCTCTACTATAGTCACCTAAGGTTATTATATACCTATTGTTTCCATCAGATAAATTGCTTACTGTTAGTAAGTCTTCTTTATACAGATCCCCTGCTCCCAGTCTATCTGCATCATATGGATTATATGATATCAATGGGAATATTCCCACTGACACTTGATAACTTCGAGTTGTTCCATTTTCTGCTGTTACGGTATACTCTACTGGGCTGGCATCTGAATCGCTAAAATCCTTGCAACTCCCCCTACAGGAGCTACACTTACTCCTGTACTTACTTCTATAGTAGGTACCAGTCTTGTTAAATCACTTGCTAGTGGTATTTCTATTACAATAATGCCAGCATCATTGTTTATAAATGTTGAATCTAGCTGTCCATCTATGGTAAAACTTGTTATAAGTGCTTGGTTCGAGGCACCACCTCCACCAGGAATTAGATGTTCCAGATGAGCTCCCTTCCACACGAACTAACACCAATTGACAATATAAACGTACTTATATAAAAATATAATTAATTTTTTCATATATTACCTCTCTATAAAAATCAATTTTACTATGCTTTTTTCGATACCTTTTTTGTATAAGTATTTATTTGACTTGTTATTAGTTTTATTAGATATTATAGGACAATTATACACTATCTATCTTTTCTTTTTTTCACTCATAGTGCTATTATTCAACATTTTATTTATAGAGAGCTTTTAATTCTATCTAAGGTTTCTATAGCTACTGATTTTGAATATTTGGCTTGGCTTAAATATTTTCTTTTTTCCAGAGTCTTAAAAAACTCATAAGCTGCTTGTTTGTAGCTTGTGTTAGAAAGGTTAGATATTATGCGAATAGACCTATCGATTAGTTTTTTATTTGTAGCAGAGACATCTATCATCCAGTTCCCTTCTATTTTGCCTAGTAATCCCATCGTAGCTGTTGATACAGTATTAAAAATAATTTTAACGCTAAGGTGCTCAAATAGACTTAGGGGAGTATACGGATAATCACAAACTATGGATAAAGCTTCACTTGTTTTGGATAATTTTGCACGAAAAGGCTCATTAGAAATATAAACTACATCAAACCTACCAAAATTATTTTTATATTTATTCAACCAAGATTCTGAACCAGAAACTGCATCAGATGATGAACATATATATATTAGTGATGATTTTTTATCGTTATATCTATCTATAGCCTGTTCACTTCCTATTCTGTAACTATAAATTTCATCTTCTGTTAGATGTGGTGGATTATCTATAATACCTTGGATAACATTCATTTCAGTGTAGTCTTCCTTTTGCCAATTTATACCACGAGGCTCTCTTTTTAGTATATGCTGCCATGTTTTATAAGTGTCTAAATATGGGTGCTTAACAAAGCTCCATGAATTATGCGTTTTATTATCTTCTTTTTCAGACTTAAATGGTGGAATATTGAAAGTAGGCGTCCTTTCTGTTGTATCTGATAATATATCAACTAAAAATCTATCTGATAGATAGGTAACTAAACCATTTTGTTTATATATACTACTTTCTATATTAGCCCATTTTGCCATAGGAGTTGTATTATTATCCAACGAAACCAATAATCTTTCAAAATATAATCTATACTCAGCTATGTCTATAAGTGGTTTATGTGGTAATTTCAATGCATATACTTCACAGATTTTATTTAACGATAGCTCTAATATCATCCCAACTAATAACATTTGAGCACTAGTTGCCTGTAGCCTAGTTGAGCCTGTCAAAGCCATAGCTCCTGTACAGATAGAAATAGATACTATTTTACTGTTTTCTATTATAGTTTTAGATCTATCTATGTTTTTAATCAGAATATCAGTGGGATTATTATATATAAAAAATACTTTTGCACCTCTGCTTGCTGACTCAAGTGCTGTTCCTATCACAGAAGATGTTTCGCCTCCTTCCGTCAGAGCGATTAAAAGATCAATATCTTTAATACTTGCATCTATGACCTGTCTTCTACCAAGTATAGTATAGTCTTCAAAGTTCTCTACAGACTTAATTAACGCCCTGTCTCCTCCAGTCATTATACTATATGATTGATTTGCTATTTTCTTACAAAGCTCTATCTTGTTTGGATTTAAGCTAGGCATTTTTTCACTAAATAGCTCTCTCCACATGTTCTCAAGGATGATACTAAGCCTACCAGTAGCACCACAACCAGAAAAAATAACCCTTCCACCTTTACATATAGTTTCTACAGACGAATTTAGTAATTTATCCAATAACTCTAGGTCTTTATTAGATAATCTATCAAGCATATTAACTATATCTAAATCTACGGATATAAGATTTTTAATCCCTTTCTGTGTATTATATTTGATAATATTACTAAAATTAGCTGTCTTGCTATGAGGAGATTCTGTAGTTAAGAAACCTAAATGAAACTGCTTTTCATTTTCTATAAAGTTATCTGCTTTTTTTTGATATTCGTTTAGGTTACTTATCATAGCTTAGGTAAAATAAAAGTAGAAGAGAGCTATTCCATCATTCTTGCAAATAAGACTACTTTACTTACCTTGCGTCTTTGTCGTATTTTATTTCACCTTTACGAATTGTCATAATTACTTGTCCTAGTGTTTCTCTTTTTTCAAAAGGTGTGTTTTTACTCTTTGATATAATGGTTTTAATATCTATCTTTGAGCTTTTATTTAAATCTACTACTACTAGGTTCGCTTCTTTACCTTCCTCGATTATACCGCTGTCCAGATTGAGAATTTTTGCAGGGTTCAAGGACATAAGTTCACTAAGTTTGTTAATTGAGAGACTATGTTCTGTGAAAGTTTTGTTCACTATCTCAAAAGCATTTTCAAACCCTATCAGTCCAGGAGAACCATTGCTCTTATCTTCTTTGGTGTGTGGTGCGTGGTCCGTTCCTATACAGTCAACCAACCCATTGCCAATAGCCTCTAATAAAGACTCATAGTCATCTTTATTACCAAATGGTGGATGGACTTTATATGGATTGTCGTAATCGAATATATGGTGAGGGGCCACTTCGAAAGTAAAATTAAGCCCCTGTTCTCTGTATTTTCTGATTATATCTATAGATTTTTTTTCACTTACGTGTGCAATGTGAAGCCTTGCCTTTGGAAATGATTTTAATAATTCCAAATCTCTTTGTATTATCTCAGGCTCAGGCTCAGAATGGGTAACTATTAAAAAGCCTTTCTTCTGTGACTTTGACAAAGCTGATTTCATTATATTTAAGTCATCTATGTTCTTTCCATCGTCAGAGAATATGTTTGTGTATGGAAGCAGTTCATCAAAATCTACTAGTTCCTTTCCTTTCATTCCTTTTGTTATACTAGCCATTTGGAAGTGTTCACATAAATCATATGCTTTGGACTTTTCCAATATTTCTTTGATTATTTCTACTGAATCTATGGGGGGAGAAGTATTTGCCATCGAAGCTATGTGAGTAAAACCTCCTTTCAAGGCTGCCTTCTGCCCTGTGAATAAATCTTCCTTAGCTGTTTGCCCTGGCTCTCTTAAGTGACAATGTACATCTATAAAGGATGGCATTAGTGCTAAAGCGTTAATGTCTATTTTTCTCACACCATGCGGATTTTCTATTTTTGTGTCTTGTGAATTTTTAGGAATAACCTTATAAATCTTACCATCGCGAAGCCACAAACTTCCAAAGATATTTGTATGTGCATCAATTATTTGTGCGTTATTTAATAATAAATCCATTTTTAATAGTTAATAGTAAATCCATTTTTCAAAACTATATTTTACATCGCATAATTCACAGCGATATTCCTTTTTTTTTCTATTCGATAAATAAAATTCTGTTTCGACATCTTCTGTTGTAGAGATGCATCTTGGATTTTTACAAGTCAATATGCCAGTTATTTTTTCAGGGAGCTCAAGTTTCTTTTTTTGTACAATTTTTTGGTTTTCTATTATAGTAACTGTAGCTTGAGGATCTATTAGTCCCAGTATATTCAGAGGTAAATCTATATTATCGGCAATTTTTATAAGGTCCTTCATTCCCAGTTTTTCAGATTTTATATTTTTCAGAAGAACTGTTTCAAAAGGAGCTGTATCGAGCTTCAATTGTTTGAAAATTCCATAGCCTTTTCCTGCTGTGATATGGTCAATAACTACTCCTTTTTTTATAAATGGAACTGTTAGCATTTTTCTACTCCCAATAGTTTCATAATCAAAGCCATTCTTGCATACATACCGTATTTTGCCTGCTTAAAATATACTGCACGTTCGTCAGAGTCTATTTCTGTTGATATTTCATCAACCCTAGGCAAGGGATGCATTACTATCATACTTTCTTTTGCCAAATTCATCTTTTTCTTATCAAGGATATATATACCTTTTAAGCGTAGATATTCTTCTTCATTCAAAAAACGCTCCTTTTGTATTCTAGTCATATAAAGAATATCCAAGTCATCAATAGCCTTTTCCAAATATGAAGTTTCGGTATAATCATTCTTGGTAATCTTTTCGGTTATATAGTCTGGTATTTTTAACTCTTTAGGGGAGATAAACTTAAAGCTGATGTTCTCGTATCTGTTGAGAGAACCTACCAGTGAATGGGCAGTACGCCCGAATTTTAAGTCTCCACACAATCCTACCTTAAGATTGCTTATTTTCCCGAGCAATGTGCGTATCGTTAGTAAATCAGTCAATGTTTGAGTTGGGTGATGATGTCCGCCATCTCCAGCATTGACAACTGGTATACCCACATACCTACTTCCTAGCAATGGAGCCCCTTCTTTTGGGTGGCGCATCACTATCATATCCGAATATGCTTCTATGGTTCGAAATGTGTCTGGTAGAGATTCGCCTTTTGACGTAGATGAACCTTTGGGGTCTGAAAAGCCAATTATCTGTCCTCCTAGTCTGAGCATAGCAGCTTCAAAGCTGAACCTAGTTCTAGTAGAGGGTTCAAAAAAAAGAGTTGCTAACAATTTACCCTTGCAAACATCACTAAAATCGGATTCTTTAGCGATAATATTATCAGATAAATCGAGTATTTCATCAATCTCACTAAGAGTTAAATCGTCCTCTTTTATTAAATTTCTATTTTTTAATGACATAAAACTCCTTGCATAGCTTCTTTTAAGTAAGTAGTTAGTCTCTTTACTCCTCTATGTACATTATTATACCTAATCAAATTCTTCTTTGCAAAGCTCAAAAACTCTTCTTTAATATTGGTATGTATTTCACCATATACCATATTCCTTAAAGCTTTTACCTTATATATTGCATATCTATTTGCACTAGGTTTAGTCTGACATTTATGCATGTTTCAGTTTTTTTACATTTTTTTAACATAAATATGCTAAGTTAAGAAGATTTCAATTTATTAGGCGATTTAGGCGATAAGTTGACTGTTTTCAAAGCATAAAGTACAAAATAATATTTTATAAGAGGCATTTTTGGGTGATATGAAAATATAATGCTCTCACTTATGACACTGTTGCATTATCAAAGCGTTTTTTACAATTGCTTATTTTTATTTCTTTTCTGAGGGTTATTTGTCGAAAAGAGGCAATTTTTATTTTTTAATATCATAGTATATTTATTTCAATGTCAAGTTACCAGACTACTGTTAAGATACTTTTTATCTAAAACTATTTTTTATAAATAAAGCTTTTGCGTTGAATGATTAACTCTAGATATTACGCATAAATATATAATATGTTATATATGTCTTTCAAACTTTTTGATAGATATTGAAATAAAAAAATAGGAAAATATACGGAAAATAAAGAAAAAATTTATAAAACAGAAATAAAATCAAGAGGCATTACTAAAAATCTATTAAAAGAAGCCAGTGTAATTTATGTTATAATTATAATATATAAATCTAACTATTTTATTTGGAGATGTTTTATGGCAATGATTTCTTTAAGACAGCTATTAGATCACGCAGCTGAACATAGCTATGGTATACCTGCATTCAATATCAATAATATGGAGCAACTCATAGCTGTTATGCAGGCAGCTAGTAAAGTCGATGCACCTGTTATTTTGCAAGCAAGCCGTGGGGCTAGATCTTACGCAGGCGATTCAATGATTAAATATATGATACTAGGAGCTGTCGAAATGTATCCAGATATTCCCATTTGTATGCACCAGGACCATGGTGATTCTACGTCAACTTGTTTTTCAGCCATTCAAAATGGATTTACTAGTGTTATGATGGATGGCTCATTGAAAAATGGTAAAGAACCTGCTGAGTATGAATATAACGTTGAAATAACTGAAAAAGTTACAGTAGTTGCTCATCAGCTAGGCGTATCGGTTGAAGGTGAATTGGGGGTTTTAGGCTCTTTAGAAACGGGTAAAGGAGATAAGGAAGATGGTCATGGGTTTGATGGCAAACTATCTACAGATAAGCTATTGACCGATCCAGATCAAGCGGTTGATTTTATTCAAAAAACCCAAGTAGATGCTTTAGCTGTTGCTATAGGAACTTCCCACGGTGCATATAAGTTTACGAGAAAACCAACAGGAGATATATTATCCATAGATACAGTTAAGAAAATAAATGAAAAAGTGCCAAGCTTACATATGGTAATGCACGGCTCTTCCAGTGTACCGGCCGAACTACAAGAAATAATAAATAAATATGGAGGAGAAATACCTACTACTTTTGGTGTACCTATAGAAGAAATACAAACCGCTATAAAATATGGAGTTCGTAAAATTAATATAGATACAGATTGTCGTATGGCAATGACAGGTCAGCTAAGAAAAGTCGCTCAAGAAAAAAGGGCGGAGTTTGATTTGCGTAACTTTATGAAGCCTGCTATAGAAAAGATGCAACAGTTATGCGAACAAAGGTATGAGCTTTTTGGAACAGCAGGAAAAGCATCTAAAATAAAACCAATTCCGCTGGCTGAAATGGCTAAAAGGTATAGCTCAGGAGAGTTAAACCAAAAGATTAAATAATAGATAATTCAAAATAAAGCAAGTTTTTGATTAATCTAAAAAAACTAAAAGATATAAATTCATAAATTTATATCTTTTTCTATTATTTTTATCCTGACTAGTAATTTAATGATAAAAGCATATAATTCTATGAACTGATGTTTACTCCGCTTTATACTAATACTTATTAATAATTTAATCCTTATAGTTTATGATTGTTGAAATAGGTCATTTTTCCCTGATATTAGCCACGTTTTTGGCTATAGCACAGCTTGTTATTAGCTTTATTACTTTAAGAAGCCCAAACTTAATAGCTACATCTTCTGCGAAATCTTCTGAGGAGTTTTATACTTTTAACTTAATTAGGCAAATTCCTTTAGTTGTTTGCTTACTTACGACTATTTCATTGGTGTTGTTGATTATATCATTTATACAAAATGATTTCTCTTCACTGTATGTTGCGTCTCATTCAAGTAGAGAGTTGCCTCTAATATTTCGTATAACTGCTACATGGGGGGCTCATGAAGGCTCTTTATTGCTATGGCTATGGATGTTGACCGCTTGGGGGGCTGTAGCTGCTTTTATAAATGGTAATTTACCCCAGAGATTAGTAATACGTATTTTAGTGGTATTGAGCTTTCTAATTATATCTTTTAATTTATTTATAATTTATACATCTAGTCCATTTTTAAGACTATTTCCCATACCGGAAAATGGTAGGGACTTGAATCCTCTCTTACAAGATATAGGATTAGCAATCCATCCACCTACTTTATATATGGGTTACGTTGGCACAACTATTCCATTTGCAGCAGTTGTAGCTTTCTTTATTGGGAAAGAACTGAATGCTAAGATTTTTATGGACCTCATTAAATGGTTGAGACCTTGGATTATAGTAACTAGTTTATTTTTAAGTATAGGAATTGTCTTGGGTAGCTGGTGGGCTTATTATGAGTTAGGCTGGGGTGGTTGGTGGTTTTGGGATCCTGTAGAAAATGTTTCTTTATTGCCTTGGCTAGTGAGTATTGCGTTGCTACATATGTTGTATGTAAATAAACGAAATATCCTACATAACTGGGTGATTATTCTTTCTTTAGCAGGATTTTCTTTAAGTTTAATAGGAACATTCATAGTAAGATCTGGAATTTTAACTTCAGTTCACGCATTCGCCACAGACCCAGCTCGAGGGACAGCTATTTTGTTATTTTTACTCCTTACCATAGGTACCTCTATGGTAATTTATGTAATTAAAGTTCCATCTTTAATTAAGTCATTGAATACTGATAATAGTTTAAGCTTTCCAACTAGGGAATCTTTATTGTTTTTAATGAATGTGCTTTTCACAGCTGCAATGTTCGTGGTCTTGTTTGGCACATTATATCCATTAATTCTAGAAACTTTAGGGCTAGGGCAGATATCGGTTGGAAGACCATATTTTCATCAGTCATTTATACCTATAGCTGCGCCTACTGCACTATTATTGGGTTTATCATTAAATGCTAAATGGGGCTCTCAGAATTGGCGAAGTTTCTTAGAAAACGCTAAGATTAGAAATAGCTTTTGGATAACCGTAATTATGACAGTCATTGGCATAGTTATTTTCTATCCTCATGGTTTTGAGAAGGTTTTATTTATATCCATAGCAATTGCTCTTGGCGGCTGGGTCATATCTACAAGCCTTATTTCTATATATAGTGAAAAAAAGAGCGCAAGAGCCATAGGAAAAACATTAGCACATATTGGCTTTGGTATGTTTATAATTGCAGCAACATTATCAACCCAGCTAGCAATAGAAAAGGATGTGTTAATACAAAAAGGAGATGAGTTTGATATAGTCGATGATTATAGAATAGTTTTGGGTGATGTAATGCAAATAGAGGCTTCAAACTATATCTCAGTAATTGCTGAAATAGAGCTGTATAAAAGTGATGAGCTGATAGATGTCCTCCATCCAGAAAAAAGGAGCTATATATTATTTGCTATGCCTACATCTGAAAGCGCTATTTATTCTACTATTGGTAGTGATATTTTAATCGCTATAGGCGCTTTACAGGATGATTCTATAAGCCTAAGGATTATCTATAAGCCATTTTTACTATTCCTTTGGATATCTGGGATATTGGTATCGGTTGGATTATTGCTTGCTATAGTCGATAGAAAGAAAAAATCTACTAAATATAATGGTACTCCAGAAAGTGTAAATGATAATAAAGCTAGTCTTTAATAATTAGCTGAGTCGTTTTATGTTAGCTATATTTGATTTAGATGAGACTCTAATTAAAATAGACAGTGAGCTTTATTGGGCTAGATATTTACAGAAAATTAATAAACCTATCTACAATAATGACTTATTGACGCGTTTAAAACAGTTTGAGCTAAGCTGTAATAGTGAAGATGAGTATTATAGATTCACACTGGGAATCATAGAAGGCTTGAAAATAAATGATATACAGCAGGATTTAGATATCTTTATAGAAAATATGATAAAGCCAGCTGTATATAAAAATGCTCTTGAAGAGATAAAAAACCATAAACAACAAAATCATAAAGTTTTGCTATTTGATGTCGATGATGCTATTGGCACCGAGATTTTATTTGAAAATAATCGTTTTACAAAAAAATTAGTCGATTACTCTGCTTATAGAGAAGGCAAAATCAAAAGATTATTGAAGTGGAAAAACGAAAATAAAATAAACTATGAATATGAAGATATGTATTTTTATAGTGATTCAATTAATGATGTTTTTTTGCTCGAAAAAGTAAAATATCCAGTGGCAACTAACCCCTCAGATGAATTGAAAAAAAAGCCGAAAAAAATAACTGGAAAATTAAGTATTATTAGATGGTTAGACTCCCAATTTTAGTTGTCTCTATACAACTAAAATTTTACTTAATAGCCTTAAAAACATTCAGATTACTGATGAATCTATCAAGTCTCACTTTGTTTCAGCTGTTTAGTTGCGCTGTGTAAACCACGCTCTAAACAGCAAAAGGTATCAGAAGATAAAAAATATAAAAAACTATTTCTTTTTAACTTTGGTTGTCTTTTTCTCTTTTTCTTCAGATAAATTATCTTTTGTACTATTTTTATTTTCTTCTTGCTCTTTAGCAGAATCAGGGAAGTAAAATTCTCTTATTTTTCTTTCTGCTTCTTCCATTTGCTCAGGATTATCCTTAAAATAAGCCTCTGCATTCAATTTTCCTTGACCGATTTTCTTTCCATTATAACTATACCAAGCACCAGCTTTTTCAATTAAGTTTAGTTTAGGATTGGATGCCAAATCTATTAATTCGCCTAATTTATTTATCCCTTTATTGAATAATATTTGGAAATCGGCTTCTCTAAATGGTGGGGCCATCTTATTTTTTAATACTTTAACTCTGGTTTCATTTCCATATGTGGTACTTCCATCTTTTAGCGAACCTGTACGTCTAATATCAAGTCGTACAGAAGAGTAGAATTTAAGTGCATTTCCACCGGTTGTCGTCTCAGGGCTACCGAACATCACTCCTATTTTCATTCGAATTTGATTTATGAATATGACTAAACAATTTGATCTACTAACGTTTCCTGTTATTTTTCTAAGCGCTTGTGACATAAGGCGTGCTTGTAAGCCCATGTGTGAGTCGCCCATTTCACCTTCTATTTCAGCCTTTGGTACTAAAGCTGCCACTGAGTCAACTACAATAATATCCACAGCACCTGATCTAACTAAAAGATCAGTAATCTCTAAAGCTTGCTCTCCTGTATCCGGTTGGGATAATACTAATTTATCGGTATCTATACCAAGCTTATTGGCATATATTATGTCTAAAGCATGTTCAGCGTCAATGAAAGCCGCTGTTCCTCCCATTTTTTGACATTCTGCTACTACTTGTAGTGTAAGAGTTGTTTTTCCAGATGACTCTGGTCCATAAATTTCAACAATTCTTCCTTTTGGAAGTCCTCCTATGCCAAGGGCTATATCCAAACTAAGCGAACCAGTAGGTATTACAGGGACTTTTTCCACAGTTTTTTCACCTAGTACCATAGCAGAGCCTTTGCCAAACTGTTTCTCTATTTGGCTTAACGCTGCATCAAGTGCTTTAGATCTATTATCTTCAGAGTTCATAATTATTCCTATTTTTAGGTGGTTATTTATTATGTTTACTTATTCAGGCATTAGTTATATTAGCTAAGTAATTCAGCACATATAATCACTTTTAACATAATCCTATTTAATATTATTACAGCTTAATAGTCTATTATATCAAAAATTAACTTTATGGCTATTTAATTACTCAACTACCGCCAAGGTATGCTTTTTTTATATTTGGGTTATTGATTAAGTCCTCTGCTTTGCCTGATAGTTCTATTTTACCATTAACCAGAACATAGGCTCTATCTGCTATTTTTAGAGCACTAAAAGCATTTTGCTCTACTAGAAATACGGTCACGCCTTGTTTTGCAATTTCCGAAATACTGCTAAAAATTTGTGCGATGACTAGAGGCGCTATTCCTAAGCTAGGTTCATCTAAAAGGAGAAGCTTAGGTCTTGTCATCAAAGCTCTTCCTATAGCTAACATTTGTTGCTCTCCTCCTGAAAGTGTCCCTCCAAGCTGATTTCTTCTTTCTTTTAACCTAGGGAAAAGGTCAAAGACTTTTGTTCTGTCTTCTTCAAAATATTCACAATTAAGAACATCTGAGCCTATTTGCAGATTTTCTTCCACACTCATTTGCGCAAAGATTCTACGTCCCTCAGGAACTAGACCTATGCCTAAATAGCTTATCTGATGAGTAGGTAAATTAGTAATATTTTTTCCATCAAAAATTATCTCTCCAGTTTGTGCTACAGGGTCTCCAAATATGCTCATCAGCATAGTCGTTTTTCCTGCACCATTAGAGCCTATTAGTGAAACTATTTCTCCTTGATTTATGTACAAACTAGTTTGGTGTAATGCCTGTATATTTCCATAGTAACAGCATATATTGTGTATATCTAATATTCTATAATCTTTATTAACGGCTGGTTTATTATGATTTGTGCCTTCCATATCCTATTTGTTTCTTTGTTATAAATAAATTTATTAAAACAAACTATTCTGTGCCTAAGTAAGCTTGTATAACTTTGGCTGAATTTCTAATATCTTCAGGGATACCTAGTGCAATGACTTCACCATGATCTAAAACTACTATATGATCAGATAATCCCATAACCATGGACATATCATGTTCGATTAATAAAATTGATATATTAAACTCTTTTCTCAAAGACTTTATTATATTGCTTAAGTCTTCTGTTTCAGTATTATTTAACCCTGCAGCAGGTTCATCTAGGCATAAAAGATATGGATCAGTACACATAGCTCTTGCTATTTCTAAGCGACGTTGTTCTCCATAAGGTAAATTTCTTGCAAGTTGATTAGCTACGTGGCTTAACCTAAGCCTATCTATCCAGAAATACGCTTTATCTACAGCATTTTTTTCAGATTCTCTATATGATTTAGTTTTTAGTAGACCTGATATTAATGACTTATTTAAGTATAAGTGTTGTCCAACTAGTAAATTTTCTATAACTGTCATATCAGAAAATAATCGCACATTTTGAAAGGTTCTCACTAAACCTGCTTTAACAAGAAGATGGGTTCCGCCAAAGGTTTGATTGTATATGTTTCTAACCATTCTTATTGGGTTTAAGGTTTTAGGTCTTACTTTCCCTATGATTTTTTCTATTTCAGTGTGTTCTGATTTATTTTTACGCTCCTCCAGAAATAATAAATTCCCTTCATCTGGTTGATAAAAGCCAGTAATGCAGTTAAACACTGTAGTTTTTCCTGCTCCATTGGGTCCAATTAGCGCAGTTATAGAGTTTTTCTTTACCTCAAATGAAACATTTTGCAGAGCGAGAAGCCCACCAAATCTCATAGTCAGATTATTAATTTTTAGGATACTCTGTTTAATAGCATCTGTAGAAGCTCTTGCATTTTGATTATTGTCGCCCATTATCATACCTTATTAGCTTTAATTTCTTCATTTCGTGCAAAGTATGGCCTTACTATTTTAGCTAGTCCATGAGGACGCCATAGCATTATTAAGACCATAGCTAATCCGAAAATCAAAATACGCACATTTGCAAAGTCTCTTAATAGCTCAGGTAACCAGTTTAATACAATGGCTGCAATTATTACTCCAGGGATAGAGCCTAAGCCTCCAAGCACCACTATAGATACTATAATAGCCGACTCTATAAATGTAAAAGAACTTGGATTTATAAATCCTTGCGATGTCGCAAAAAATGCGCCTGCCAAACCAGCAATGCTTCCGCCTATGGCAAAGGAAGATATTTTTGCCCTTGCATGACTTAAGCCAAGAGATTTAAATGCTATTTCGTTATCTCTAAGTGATTCCCATGACCTGCCTATAGGCATAGATTTAAGTCTATTTACTATTAATATAGTTAAACACACAAATATAAGTAAAGCTATGTAAATAAATATAACTCTGTGACTTGAGCTATAATCCCAGCCAAATAAATTGTTGAATGAATTTTCTTCTCTTCTTGAAAATGGTATACCAAAAAATGTTATAGCAGGAGCCCTCATTCCACTTGCTCCCCCAGTCCACTGCGATAAATTTATAAGTAAAAGTCTTACTATTTCACTAAAACCAAGTGTTACTATGGCTAGATAGTCACCATAAAGCCTAAGTACAGGAAAAACTAAAATAGCTGCAATTACAGCAGATATAACCATAACTATGGGTAAACTCTCCCAAAAGCCTAGGCCAAAATAGTTATATAACATAGCTAAAGTATATGCTCCTACAGCATAAAAAGCAACAAACCCTAAATGTAGCAGTCCAGCCCAACCTAAGACTATATTTAGCCCAAGCCCAAGTAATATGTAAATATAACTTTGGGACATAATGGCTATTATATAATTACTAAAGAAAAAAGGCATTATTAAAGCTATTATAAGTACCACAGCATAGATATAGTTTGTATAGTTTCTTTTATGTGTTTTTGCAGGATTTGGTGCCACCATGACATGATAAGTTTTTGGCCTTATAGATTTATTCCATATTTTAAGCAATGAGCTCTTTTGATTTATCCATAATACAATAAAGCGCATAAATAGCATTATGGATATTAGTATCAGAGCTGGAGTATGTCTTGTGTTGAATGACCAGCCATCTAAAACTATTCCTAAAGTCGGATAAATTACTATTGATATTACTAAGCCAAATATAAATAAATCAATTAGTATTTCTGCAAGGGATAGTTTACCTAATAAGGGTTTATTTAATTTTTTTATATTATAATTCATCATTTTTCTACTAGTGGAAATGGTACTCCTTTATATAAAAATATATTTTTATACTTTTTGAACTGCAGGTTTACCAAGTATTCCATTGGGTCTAAAAAGTAGAAAGCCTATTAATACCATGAATGCGAAAACATTTTTATAATCAGAACTGAAAAATGCCTCAAATAGTGATTCTAACATCCCAAGAAGAACTCCTCCTAGCATAGCCCCTGAAACTGAACCAATACCACCTACTACAGCTGCTGTAAAAGCTTTTATTCCTATATGAAAACCGATAGATGCATTGAAAGAACTGTATGAAATAGTGATTAGAGTTCCAGCTATTGCCGCTAAACCAGAGCCTATCATAAAAACAATAGCTATGGTTTTATCAGTGTTGACCCCCAATATTCTTGCCATTTTTAAGTCTTGCTGTGTTGCACGGCAATATCTTCCTATCTTTGTTTTTTGTATTACATAATAAAGAGAAATCATACTGATACATGCGACAACTAATATCATAATTTGTAAATATGTAATTTGTACAAAATCCAACTCGTTCCCAAAGCGAATTTCCGCATCAACCAAAGAGGGAATAGACTGCTCTTGCGCCCCTTGAGAGACCAATATATAATTTTGTAAAAATAAAGATACTCCTATAGTAGTTATCAAAGGAGCTAGTCTAGGTGCATTTCTTAAAGGCTTATATGCTACTCTCTCCAATACTATACCATGTAAAGCAATTACGACCATTGTAAGCAATAAAGTTAGTATGATAATAGCAGGAACACTCGCTAGCCCTAGTCCTTGTGTCAAGATTGCAATGCAAATGGCAGTTACAAAAGCCGCAACCATATAAATATCACCATGGGCAAAATTAATCATACCTATTATCCCATAGACCATTGTATATCCTATAGCAATCAGGCCATAAATAGTTCCCAAAAAAAGACCATTAATAAGTTGCTGTATTAAAATGTATATATTCATGAGTATGCAATTTTAGTTAAATTAAAATGAATTATAAATTAGATTTATAATTATATCTAAATTAAATTAAATAATGTAAATAAAATTATTTTTACAGAGCTTTGTTAGGAATGATACTAGCCATCATAGCGGCCAAAAGCATTAGGAAAAAGCCAATTCCCTCAGGCAGATTGATAACTTCCGCTAATATCAACCACCCCATAACTGCAGTAAAAAAAGATTCTAAACTAAGAATCAAGGCAGCAGTTGTTGACGGAACACTTTTTTGACCTATGGCCTGTAAAGAGAAACCAAATGCCGTAGATATAACCCCTGTGTAGAGAATTGCTATTATCATAGGCGTTGTCAGTAAAGAGCTAATTTGAGACGTTATGTCTTCGAAAAATAATGCAAATAAACCAGAAATTAAAGCACAAACTAGAGCTTGAACCGAACTTAAGTGCCAGGCAGGGATTCCTTTATCGGTTGCATAGTCTATTGTTATAACATGCATTGCCCAAATTATAGATGAAATTAGCAATACTATGTCATATTCATTAATATCTCTTATTTCTTTTATAAAAAAGTTATTTTGAGAGTCTATTCCTATAAAGTTGACTATGCAAAGCCCTATAAAAGCTATGAGTATAGCAACTAGCAACTGCCAGCTATGTAGTTGTCTTTTCCAAATACTTTGTATAATGGGTACAAAAACTATATAAAGTCCTGTTATAAAGCCTGCTTTAGTTATGCTAACATATGATAAACTTATTTGTTGTAAGAGAGAACCTAGTCCAAGCCAAATACCTGCTATAAAACCAAATATTAAAAGCTCTTTTTTTTTATTAGTAGTTAAAATAGTTTTCCGGTTTTCGCTTATTTGATTTTTTTTGTTTCTTATAAATCCAAGAAATAAAATTATGCAGATAATGGAAAAAAATCCTACAAAATACCTAACACTATTAAATAATCCTGGAGATATAATTTCACTTGCATTTTTCTGAAAAACAAAAGCCGTTCCCCATAAAAATGCAGCTGATACAAGAATAAATTCGCCTAGATATGTCTTATATCTAGGCGAATTTGAAGAGCCATTATCGTATATGTAATCTTTATTATGTTTACTTTTGCGTAATAATTGGTCATTTTCTGCTTTAGGCTCTATCATACATCAAATACAGCTATATATCAAATATAGCAAAGGAAAGAAGACAAATGAACTATATTTAATAACCACAAATCTCTAAGTATTAAACCTCCGAGGGTTTTGAGGCTTAATACTTATAAATTTGCGAAAATGTGAAAACGAATTTGAAATTAAAGTGCCGCTAATAATGAATCAAGTTGTTCTTGTGAAAGCTTAAGCTCTTCATTTGTATGAACTTTAATATCTAGTGATAATATATGTCTGGCTATATCTTGTGCACCAGTTAGATCGTGCAATAGATGATTTCCACATTGGTAAATATTTTTAGCAGGAATTTCGCTTTCATGCTCGAGTTTTAAAACGTCCTCCATAGAGCTTTTCCATGCTTCTATAACTGATTCTGACTGTAGGTCACCAAGAACACTCATGTAAAAACCAGTACAGCAACCCATAGGAGATAGGTCTATAACAGTCACATTTTCATGTTTCATAAGGTGCTCTCTCATAGACCCTGCGAATAAATGTTCAAGGGTATGTATAGCTTCAATTTTCATTTTGCCATGGTTTGGTTTAAGAAATCTTATATCAAATACTCTAATTATATCGCCTTTTGGAGTATGTAATTCTTTTCCAATTCTAACAGTCCCACCATTCATTTTTACGTGGTCAACTAAAAAACTATCTACTAATGGCATAACTCCTTCCTTAAATTAAATTAGTCCAATTTATAAGAATAAATCAAAATCGTGTATTTAAATTGTAATTATAATCAATAATATTATTACATATAAATAACTTTTTTTTCAATAAATTGTAAGATTTTTTAAGCTCTACCTATACTGAAATAGTTTAGGTTTATATCTGTAGCAACCTTTAAATCATATATATTTCTGCCATCAAAAATAGGCTTATTTTCTAAAATATTTTTAACTTTATTGATATCTGAGTTTATAAATTCTTTCCACTCAGTAACAATTAATAAGGCATCTGCACTTTTTAGTACATCATATGGGTCTTTTCCATACTGAATTTGTTCTGAAAATTGATGCTTTTCAAAGTAAGATTTAAATACGTCTATAGCGACTGGATCATATGCTATGACAGACGCTCCAGAGTTAATTAGCTCATTGACTATTGTGATAGAAGGAGCATCTCTTATATCATCTGTATCAGGTTTAAATGATAAGCCCCATACAGCAATTAATTTATCTTTTAGCTGATTCGACAAATATTCTTTTAATTTATCAATTAGTACATATTTTTGCTTTTCATTAACATTGTGAACTGACTTAAGTATTTCTAATGAATGGTCAACTGATTGTGCTGTTTTGATGAGGGCACTAACGTCTTTTGGAAAGCAAGAGCCACCATATCCTGTCCCTGCATTTAAAAATTTTGGTCCAATTCTTAAGTCGCTTCCTATTCCTTTGCGGACATAGTCAATATTAGCATTAACTTTCTCGCTTAGGGCTGCAATTTCGTTCATAAAGCTTACTCTAGTTGCTAACATAGCATTTGACGTATATTTTGTTAGTTCAGATGAGCGTATATCCATAAATATTAGCTTGTTTTTATTAAGGTTAAATGGCTCATATAACTTAGACATGATTGTCTTTGATTTATCTGTATGAAAACCTATAACGACTCTATCTGGGCTTAAACAGTCATCTATGGCTACTCCTTCTTTTAAGAATTCTGGATTTGAAACTATATCAAACTCTATATTAATATTTCTATCCTGAATTTTATTTTTAATAATAGTCTCGACCTTATCGCATGTTCCAACTGGAACAGTACTTTTTACTACTACACATACGTAGTTATCAATATAATCACCTATATTTTCAGCACAAGTCATAACATATGACAAGTTTGCATGTCCATCTTTATTCATAGGGGTTCCAACACATATAAAAATGGTTTTTGCACCTATCATAGATTCTTTTAGATTAGTTGAGAACGAAATAGTTTTTCTCTCTAAATTGCTCATAACCATTTCTTTAAGTCCATGCTCATATATAGGCATAATGCCCTTATATAAATTATCTATTTTAGTTTGGTCTAAGTCAATGCAATGGACATCAAATCCTTTTTCTGCAAAACATACTCCAGTTACTAATCCTATATATCCAGTTCCAACAATTACTATTTTCACAATAAAATCCTATAATATAATTGATAAAATATTTAAAAGTTCATGTTTTAATATAAGTTTAATATATTAAAAAGCGTAAAAAAGCGTATTTGAGCATATATTATTTACAAAAATGGGGTAAACATAAGTAAATGAACTAAGAAGACTGTATTGCTGTTATCGCAATAGTATATATTATATCATTAACTAATGCTCCTCTAGATAAATCGTTAACTGGCTTGTTTAATCCTTGTAGAATAGGTCCTATGCTTACAACATTTGCACTCCGTTGCACTGCTTTGTAAGTAGTGTTGCCTGTATTTAAGTCTGGAAATATAAATACATTAGCATTTCCTGCAACGGGACTGGTAGGAGCCTTTAGCTTCGCTACCTCCATAGTTGATGCAGCATCATATTGTAGCGGACCGTCTATGAGTAGCTCAGGGCATTTTTGTTTTGCTAAAGTCGTCGCTTTTATAACCTTATCAACATCCTCACCAGAGCCAGAAGAGCCTGTTGAATAGCTTATCATGGCAACCTTAGGATCCATGCCAAACCTTTTTGCCATATCTGCACTTTGTATAGCTATTTCAGCTAATTCTTTTGAACTAGGATTTGGGTTTACAGCACAATCACCATAGATAACAACTTTGTCTGGCAGAAGCATAAAAAAGACTGATGATACTAGCGATACATCCTTTTTAGTCTTAATAAGCTGAAAGGCAGGCATAATAGTTCTCGCTGTGGAAGTACTTGCTCCTCCTACCATGCCATCAACTTTTCCGTCATATAGAAATAGCGTAGCTAATACCATAATATCACTTTTTATGGTATCTATAGCTAAAGACTCAGTCATACCTTTCTTTTTGCGCAATGAGTGTAATACAGGCGCATATTTGTCAGCATAATCAAAAGGATTTATGATTTCTATATCTGAAGGCAAGTCAATCCAATAGTTTTTTGAGGTAGTCCTTATTTTATCCTCTTCTCCTAATAGAATGCATTTTGCAATTCCTTTCTTATGGCAGAATGTAGCAGCTTCTATTATTCTATGGTCTTTCCCTTCTGGTAAAATTATTGTTTTATTAAGAGATTTTGCTTTTTCTAAAATTTGATAACGAAAATATACAGGTGAGATTTTTTTCTTTTTCCTTTGTGTTTTTAGGGTACTTTTAATTATGTCTTTATTTATATGACTCGCAACATACTCACTGATTTGCTGTACTATTTCAATGTCCTCTAACAATAGCTCGTTGTTTAATTGATACAGTTTTTGAGTAACTGTGTAAGTATCTTCTTTTGTAATAAAAACAGGCAATCCTTTGGATAGAGCTTTGTTGCATTCCAATAAAGATGATTTGTTTGGCTGAGCATTATTAGTTAATATTACTCCAGCGAGTTTTTGTTTATTCATTTCTTTAAGAGCTGTAGCTATGAGAATATCATCTCTATCACCGCCTGTTATAAATAAAGCGCCCGGTAGCATATATTGTATGATGTGATCTACTGTTCTGGTTGCTATGGCTATGTGCCTGACTCTGCGAGTCGAAGCTTCTCCTTCGTTTATATATTTACCATCAAGAGCAAGACAGGCATTATAAGTTGTAAATGTTGCAAGATTTGCATCCCAAGGAATGCATCCTGCCAATGGTTTTTTAGAGAATGTTTTACATTTTGATAAGACGGTTATAGCTTTATTGTCATTTACTTTTTCTTTAGTTAGGAATAAGTTACGACTATTGAAATATTTAGGGGCATTGACCTTATTGTATATAAACCCCAACACTGAATCTTGCTCATCATATGTTTCAAGAGCATTGTATAGTCTAGCATCTACGCTTTTATATTTTTCTGCTACCTCTATAGTGTCTACGAGTATAATCTGTGCATTTAGTGCTTGAGCAATACCTATATTTATATCAATTACCTGAGAGACTCTATTTTCATCAACTCTGGAACCCTCTAATATTAATGCGTTTGTGTCGATTTTATCATATGTATGTATAACTTTTTCTATTAAGTCATCTTCTTTACCTTCTGAAAGTAGAGAATTTACTTCTTCTGTGCTTATTCCTTCAATTAATTTAAGATGAAATATTTGCTGTGCTGTATTTCCTGCTCCTTTATCATTTGGGCTATGGAATAGTTTACTATAAGCAATCTTGTTAACTCCTAATTCTTGTAGAGTATGTATAACCCCAAGCGAGACAGATGTTATACCTACTGCACCAGATATAGGTAGAATCATATAAATATTTTTCATGTTAGTTTAGATAGCTTATATATTAAAAAATCTTTCTCATAGAAGTGATGATATACCTAATAATTATAAATAATATTGATTTATTTGAAGAGTAATTAAAGATTCTTTTTTTCAATAGATATTTTGCGAATATTTTTATTTCATCACGTATTGTTAATTTTTCGCTTCTAAAAATAAAACTTTTAAATAGTCTTTTTTGAAACCATGTTTGGTAATCTGTAAGAGAGCCTTTTTGTAAAATATTAAAAAGCTCTTTTAACTGCTCTTCATCCAAGTCAGGCTTAAATGGTAATACACTGTCATAGTTATTATAGCTTAAATTAGCTACATAGTTTTTAATTAACAAAAAGCAATGCTCTTGAAAGTTTTTATCTACGCCAGGAGTAATTAATAAGTTATTTTCCGTCCATATACTCAAGATTTTTATTAACTCTAAAGAGTGTACGATTTTTTGTTTTTCAAGATTATGTTCATCAAAAAGCTTTGAACATTCTATTATATGAGATATATAATCCTTAAAAGCATTAGTGCTAATTTTACTTCCTTCTGATAGTCGATAAAAAAATAATTTTTCACGAATGCAAAGAATCTTTGATGTATTAATAAATACTTTTGTAATGAAAATAGGATCCTCACCTCTTATATTGGAAGGAAATGTTATATTGTTATCTATAAGAAAACTTTTTTTATAGATAAAGCGTGGGTGAAAAAATGGTATCCATAGTTGGTGAATTTCATTAGGTGACTTATAGCATGTGCTATTAAAGTTTAAATTCACACCATTATATATAATAGGTAATGAACTTTTTATATCTTCTCCTGTTAATGCGTTGCCACATAGTACTTTGGCATCGTATTTTATAGCTTCGTTATATATTTTTTCTAATACTTTATTACAGCAGTATAAATCGTCTCCGTCAAAAAACGTGATAAATACTCCAGAAGCCATTTCTAAGCCTATATTCCTAGATAGTCCTGCTCCTATATTAGTTTTATTATGAATACCAATTATCCTCTGGTCTTTCTTTTTATATTCTGATATTACGGTACTTGTATTATCATTTGACGCATCATCTATAATTATTACTTCTATATTTTGAAGGCTTTGATTTAATATTGAATCTAGGCACGGGGCTAAAAACCTCTCTTCGTTGTGAACAGAGATTACTATGCTAATTAGCGGTGGTTGACTATTTTGAACTATATTGTGCATAAAAGATATTCAATATGAGGATACTATTTAATTTAAGTATATATTATTTTATTTTTTAGCACCTTTTTTTCTAAAAAATGAGAAAAGTGATTTTATAAAAATAAACATCTCCTTTATAAGCCATCTTATAAGTTTAATAGAGATAATATTACCTTTATTAAAGCCTTTGTCTTTAAGAGAGTATTTTATACTAGTATGTATTTGTTTTATAAATCCTATATCTTTTCTAATGTATATATAGTTCGTGTGGTATGTATCAATCAAAAGAGACTTATAGTATTGTTTAACTTTATATTGGTTTGACTCCCGAATAATTTGAAAATTGTTTATTACGTCGCTATACCAAGCTAAAGTTTCATCTATAAATCTATTATTATTGAATTTTTTTTCTATTTTTTGTCTGGCTGAAAATCCCATAAATTCTATTTTTTTTGGATTATTTAATAGTCTGACTGCTTCTTTTGCTGCTCCTTCGATGTTATTTAAATCATCCCATAAAATACCGTCTACATCATGCTCTATTATTTCCTGAAATGATTTACATTCAGAAAAAGCCATGACAGGTCTTCCTACAGACATACTTTCTAAGACTATTAAAGGACAGGCTTCTATATGAGAAAAAGAAACAATTAAGTGGCTATCTTCTATAAGAGATGGTATTTCTGTATGAGAAACACTTCCTAGGTATGTTACTTTTTTATAAGCTTGTTTAGTTAATAATGAAGAAAATTCATTAAAATTACCTCTGCCTACGAGAATGAGCTCAATATTTGCATCTTGCCTATTTACGATATTGAACCACTTTAATAGCTTGTCTATTCCTTTATCAAAAGTAATAGAGCCTATATATGATATTTTTTTACTGTTTAAGTTATTATCGATATTTGCAATATTTTGATATGGAAGTGCTTGTGTGTCTACTCCGTTATATATAATTTTATATACATTGTCTGCGAACCAGTTATTATATAATATGGTCGCATCTAGTATATGTTTTGATACAGGTGCTATGCTATCTGCATTCATTAACACGATATTTTCAGCTAATTTGATAGTATCATCTATTTGTTGAGACAATATTTCATTCATCACAGTGTACCCGTTATGCAAACGTACGACTAAAGGGAAATTAAACTCACAGTATTGTAAATAACCTCCTCCTTCAGTCGCTTCTATTATATCTACAGGATAGTCTCTAAGCCATTGGCTGAGATATTGATTCACTGCTTTATAATAATTAGAGCAGAAGTGAGACTCGTGCTCATTAAGAATATATCTTACATAGATGTCATTGTCATAAAATATATATTCATCCCAGTTATCTAATATGTTGGATGGCTGCTTGAATTCTTCTCCATATTTTATAATATCTCTGATAACCATATAGTATGTTGGGAAAACTAAAACATCTACTTCATAACCTTTACTCTTTAATAACTTTGTAAGATTGCTATAAAATATTCCTACTCCAGAAGAGTTTGTAGGCATATTGCTTAGATTGTATTCTATTAATACAAAACAAATTTTCATTTAGAAATTTTACTAAAACTATTTAAGATTTTTCTTATAGAGTAAGATGACCTATTTATTCCCAATGAATGTAATTTTACTTTTAGAAAGTATAGGTACTGATTAAATAAGCCAATATTTTGTTTGACACTAATTGACTGATTGATCTGATAAAAGTCTCGTGCCAATATACTTATTTGTGAGGGTTTAGAATAGTAAGTAATCATATTATTTATATTTGTCTGATAATCTTCTATATCATCATCATTTACTATGATAGAGCTTAGTTTATGGTCGTCAAAAGATAGTATAGGCGCACTTAAAGTGTCAAATAGTGTAGGTTGTGATCTAGGATGTTTAATGAGATGATGGAGTTGTTTTTTTATAGTGTTCCCCCACATATGATATACATATGCTTTTAAATTTTTGAATCCTCTATATGGCATTATAAATAAATCTGCATCTTTCCAAGAAGGCGAAAAAAAGTATTCAAAGTCTATGCATTTTATAGAGTAGGATTTTTTTAAATTAAAAATATCTTGATTGATATCTTCGTTACTCTGTATTAAAAATAGAGGGAGCTGACAACTTTGTTCTGACCAATATATATCTTCCCCTCTAGACCTAAATAGCTGATAACTTTCCAACCATATTTTTATAAAAGGCAGCTCGGGTCTTGATAGTATAACTGCATTACATATCTGAGACTTACTATCATCTTGATATGCAACTACAAAATCATAATCTGTAATATTATCATCAAAGGCTTTTACAGATATAGTATCTAGGTCTAAATAAATCCCGCCTTTAAGATATAAAGCAATCAAACGAATGATATCTGATTGATGAGCTAAGTTATTTATTTTATAGCCAAAAATAGTTATTTTAGAAGGTACATATATTATGTTTAAGTGCTTTTCAATTTTTTTGAAATATTCACCTGAGGGTAATACATCACAATATAAGTACGCTATATGATTTCTATTTATAGTTAGGGCGCTTTTGATAGATATATATTCAACTATACTAAACTCTGAACCACCTAACCAAATGAAATGTAATTTGTTTGGGATCATTTTACTTGCTTATCTTCAGATACTTTTCCGTGATCTAACTTAATGATTCTATTGCAATAGGTTTTTGCAGTTTGAATGCTATGCGTTACCATGATTAGTGTTAGATTATTTTCAATTTTTTTATTAATTATTTTCTTTATTTTATTTTG
Source organism: Gammaproteobacteria bacterium Psp_hYS2021 (assembly GCA_963455285.1). GTDB lineage: Bacteria > Pseudomonadota > Gammaproteobacteria. Next base: position 50,275 of record OY734021.1, on the reverse strand, counting down.
AAACTGAGAATCTCCTACCACGAAAGCTTCATCTACGACTAAAAAATCTGAAGCAAGTGTCCATGCTATTGCAAAAGCAAGTCTGGTCTTCATTCCTGATGAATAAATAGAAATGGGTGCATCTATAAAGTTGCCTAGATTTGATAGCTTTATTATGCTATCTAACTTTGTTTTGATAGATTTTGGTGAATATCCTAAAATAGACCCTGCTGTGAATATGTTTTCTCGACCAGTAAATAGAGGCACAAGACCGCTGTTTAGTGATAAAGGATATGGAGTTCTAGATAATTTAACGATTCCACTAGTTGGTTTATAAATTTTTAGAATTATTTTTACTAAAGTAGATTTCCCAGCGCCATTATGACCCATAATGGCAACCCTTTCACCTGGTTTGATATTAAGGTTTATATCTTCTAATGCTTTATGTATTATAAAGCCAGACTTTCTCTGAGTTTGTGGCTGATCATTAGAAAGATAAGCTTTTTTTTTAAGCTTAAATAAACTGAAAATAGTATTTCTTATACTATTTTCAGTGGGGATATAAAATGTTTTATTTATATTTTCCAGTTCAATTATGTTATCCATTAAGCTATCTCCACGACTTTGCCTGCATATTTTCTAAAAAATAAAAGAGATAGAATAAAAAATATGAAAGTGAAAATTGACATGATTGGTAAATTGTATAGTCCTTCAGAGACAGTATGGTTAGGAATAATAGTGACTCTTATACTTTCGATAAAATAGCCTACTGGATTATAATATAGGATTTTTTCTACTCCAGGAGGAACTTCTCTCAATACATATATTATAGGAGTTACCCAAAACATCAAGTTAAGCGCTATGTCTGTTAGATATGAAAAATCTTGATATATACCTCCTAATGGGCTAATTATAAATGAACAAGATAGGGTAAATAATACAAATATAAACACAAGATATATGAGACCCACATAATCAATGTTTAAAAGACTAAAATGGTCTGTCAGTAATATGAATAAAATAAAAGCTATTATTAGAGCCAAAAAATACTCAATTAATAAAACCATGGTTGAAGTGAATATCAATATTTCTCTTGGAAAATACATTTGACTCATCATTTTACGTTTGCCATATAACATTCTACTTGCAGATGATACACTACCTGTAAAGAAAGTCCATGTAATGATACCAATAGCTAATAAAGGGAAAAATAAAATATCTCTGAAGAGAAAAATTGTTGTAAAAACAAAATAATAGATTGCGATTTGAGTAAATGGTTTTGCTAATGCCCAAAAGATGCCAAGCACAGCACGGTGATATTTTAATGTGAATTGAGAGAATGAGTCTTGTATAAATAGATATCTAAACCTATACCACTCCTTGAATATTTCTGATAAAAACATAAACTTTGTAAAAATACTTAAAATATTAAGCTATAAAATATTTGGTATTCGCATATTAAAACCTTAATTTAGATTTTCTTATGGATAAGCCTTTTTCCTACTTTATAACACTAAATGCCTTTCCTATATTATCGATTATATCTGATGCTAAGATACTGTCCATATCTTGCATTGATAGCGCAAGGTCAGCAGATAAACCATGCAAATATACTCCTAATAAAGATGCCTCATAGTTTGAGTAACCTTGTGCAACTAGAGCAGTTATCATTCCTGATAGTACATCACCGCTACCTGCTTTTGCAAGAGATGCATTACCAGAGTTATTAAAAAAAACCTTTCCTTCGGGAGTAGATATGCAAGTATGCCTACCTTTAAATATTATGATGCAATTATAAAGCATAGATTTTTCTATCTGTATTCTTAGCCTATCGTAGTCATTTTTCCATGTGCCAAATAACCTTTCAAACTCTTTAAGGTGGGGTGTTAGAATGCACTTGGAGTGTATAAAGTCATACATCTGATATTCGGCGATTAAGTTTATAGCATCAGCATCTACGACTACTGGTATCATTTTAGATAATACTTCTCTTAGAATATTTGCTGTTTTCTTATGTAGTCCAATTCCCATGCCTATGGCAATGGCATTATATCTTTCTATATTTGTAGGTAATGTTTTTATAAATGTGTCATTTTTATCAGGAATGGAACACATAGCTTCCGGAACAGCTGTCTGCAATGCGGTATAACCACAACTTGGCGCAAGAATAGACAATAATCCAGAGCCTGTTCTTAAGCATGCCTTTGAAGATAGTATAGAGCTTCCTATTTTGCCTAAGCTTCCTGTTATCAAAAGGGAATGCCCTCTATCCCATTTAGTAGACCACTGTGAAATATGCTTTACGATTTTTTTAGCATCACTAGCATCAAATGTATTATAGTTTGCTTCTTCTTGATGAAAGAAGTTAGTTGATAATTTAGTGTCAGCTAGCTTCCATTCGTTGATATAATGACCTGTTTCAGGTAAGAAAAATGCCATCTTAGGTGTATTAAAAGTTATTGTTAGTGTTGAATTAACTATAGGTTGGTTATTTGCATTTATAGGAAAATCAATTGGCATACCAGATGGGACATCGACACTGACTACTAAAGCATTGCTATTATTAATTCTTTCAATTAGTTTAGCAGGTATTCCCATTAGAGGTCTATTTAAGCCTATGCCAAATAATGCATCTAAAACTATAACATCAGGTGGTATCTGAGGGATATCAGCATCTTCTTTAATAAAGGTTATTGGCAGTTGTAGTTTTTGTTGATTTATTGTATTGGAGTCACTGTAATTTTTTTGGTACTCTTCGAGTAGATATATATTCCTTACTTCCCAGCCTTGATTATCCAGAAGTCTTGCTATAGCAAGGCCATCTGCGCCATTATTTCCCATACCGCATAAGATGATAGTAGGCTTCTTGAATATATTCTTATTTAGTTCATTACAAAAACTATCAGCAGCATCTTCTACTAAATCTACTTCATGAGGAGTTTTATTATTTGCAGAACTATTTAGGGCGTGTTTTATTCGCTCTTTTATGGTAAAATCCTCCCACTTTAGTATGACGTCTCGTGTAAATATTTTCATATAACCTAGCTAAACTTAATAAGTTGTTTTACTATAAAATTTGTAAAATATCATTCTATATGTTATCAAATAAACTAGTTATTAAAGTACTATCAAACAAAAATAAATCAAACTAAAAATAAATAATAAACTTTATATGCGCTCAAACTCAGAGAAAGCACTTGATAGTGCTGAAAGTAATATTATACCTTCTATTTTAATTCAAACAAATAACCTTAATAAATACTACAAAGATACCTCTAGTAGAGTAGATGTTTTTCAAGACATTAATATAAAAATAAATGAGAGTGATTTAGTGGGAATAGTAGGTAAATCAGGCTCTGGAAAAACGACTCTTATATCAATACTAAGCGGATTAGAGAAGCCAAATACAGGTAATGTATTATTTGAAGGTAATGACATACATAATTTACCAGATAGAGATCAAGAAATATTTCGTAATCGTAAAATAGGCTTTGTATATCAATCTCACTATTTGATGAGTGAATTTAGTGCTATAGAAAATGTGATGATGCCTTTACTAATAAGAGGGGTATTTACTAAGAAAGCTAAAGAAAGGGCAGAGGAAATTTTAGAAAGAGTAGGACTTGTAGATAGAGCGAACCATAGGCCCAGAGAATTATCAGGAGGTCAGTGTCAAAGGGTAGCTGTTGCAAGGGCTTTGGTAGGTAGACCAAAATGTGTATTTTTAGATGAGCCAACAGGGAATCTGGATAACTACACCAGTGGCAAACTACAAGAGTTAATTTTAGAGTTGAAAGTTAAATATAAAACATGCTTTATAATAGTGACTCATGACTTATCTTGGGCAAATAAGATGGAGAGAGTTCTTAAAATAAATAATACTTTAATAGAAGAGAGCTCTGAACAATAGATAATTATTTTAGCCTATAGCAAAAATTTTATAGTGACTAGAGACTCTTTTATTCCATTAACCTTTTTAACTCAAGAGCCTAAAGGTGTGGCAGGTTGTGATAATCCCATCCAACAAACTGTTATGCATTACTTTGGACTAAGTTCCTCCACGAAATTACCAATACTTTTGCATAATTTTTTGATCTCATTTTTGCAAACTGCTAGACATTATTTTCATTTTGTATTTCACACAATATTTTTACAGACCATATATTTTATAAAACCCTTATATCTAAATATCTAAATGCTTTTGGATATAATATATGGCTTTTTTAGCTTATCAGCAATTTCACTTTCTTCTAACAACTCTATACACTCAGTAGGGCAAACAGGTATGCATAGATCGCACCCAGTACAATAATCATAGATAACAGTATGCATAAGTTTCACAGAGCCAATTATTGCATCTACAGGACAGGCTTTCACACACTTAGTGCATCCTATACAGTCTTCTTCATTTATAAACGCAAATTTTGGTAAGGGTTCTTCTATGTCTTTTATTTTTGAATTAGGCTTTTCTGTTCCTAATACATCGGCTAATACTTCTACCAATTCTATACCTCCAGGCACACACTTGTTTATATCATCACCTTTGGCTAAGGCTTGCGCATATGGTTTACACCCTGGATATCCACATTGACCGCACTGTGTTTGTGGTAAAAGGTTGTTAATTTTTTCTACAGTTAAGCTATCACCATCTTTTACAGATAGTTTGATTAAGCTAATCAAAGCCACACAGCCTGAAGAAAATAATGCAATAATGAATATACCTAAATTAGGTAATAAAGTCTCTATCATAACTATTTACGTCTAAACTTGAGGAATATTCCTATGATAAAAAACGATAATATATGAATACCCAATATGCCTATTATAATATTATAATATTTAGAAAATGGAGTTTCTCCAGTATATATAGGGACTTCACCTACTAAGATCCCACTTGTAAATGAAGGAAGTGATTTTATTATATCGCCATCTCTGTCTATAATTGCAGTAATGCCATCACTACTTGATCTAGCTAGGGCCTTACCGCTTTCCATAGCTCTCATCCTCGATATTTGTAAATGTTGATACCTTTGTATAGAATCTTTAAACCACGCTCCTTCCAATATTTCTAATAATATCTCAGAGTTATTTGCTTGCTTTACAACCATATAAGGATAAGCTATATCATAGCAAATTAATGGAGCTATATTAAAACCTCCTAAACTTAAAGAAGAATAGCTAGTTTTTTCTGAGGGTTGTAAGGTAGAAAATGGTATCCTTAAAAGACCTATGGCGATCTCTTCTATAAATTTAGGAGTATATTCACCAAATAAAACCATTTTTTCTTTATGATATATTTGTGTAGGATTATCTAGGCTATCGTAGGCAAATATAGAGTTAAAAAGTTTTTCTTCGCTACTTTTATTATCTATAATCCCTACTATGAGACTTCTACCAAGAAGCTTAGCTTCATTTGCAAGATTTTCTAAAAAGCCACTTACTTGATTATAATATCTCCCTACAAATGTTTCTGGAAAAACAACCACATCTACGTTTTCAAGATTTTCATTAGTACGCAGTGCATATTCAGAATAGATTTTTAAAGTTTCATTTGAATAAATAGCATCCCATTTACTATCTAGAGACCTGTTCGCCTGTGTTAGCATAATCTTTATTGACTTATTTGATTTATTTGTCCATGCTATATTTTTCATTACCAGAGATAGAACTAATATGGACAACACTAGTGATAAAATACTCAATCTAGTTGGTATATGTTTATTAAATAAAAAAATACCTATGCCGGCAGATACTATATAAGTTATCCATGATAAGCCATAAACACCAATTATCGGGGCAAAAATACTAAGAGAAGTGTCGGTGTGCATATATCCCATCAACAACCACGGCATCGCCACTACGTGTGTTGTACGAAAGAACTCACTAAATGTCATAACACTTGCAAATATACTAATTTCTAATATTGAAATGAATGCTTTATTGAGTTTTAAATCCGTCCACAATGTATCCAGTAAACTTCTCTTTATATAAACAAAAAGGACTGTTCCTATACAAAAGTAAAAAGATTGTATGATGACGACAAATATCGTCATCACAATAGACATAATCAAAGAAATATTACTAAAATTATGGATACTAATACCCAGCCAATATATTCCAAAGCCATATAATCCTAATGCAAAAATATATGTCCTCACGAAAGCTATTTTTATACTGACTTTGGATAAGCAAACATATAAAAATGGCAATATAATGATACTTAGCCAAACATGATTATATGGAGCAAAGCCAAAGACAAGTAGTATTCCTGATAAGAGAAGCGAAGTGAATATGATTAAATTCTGCATTTTTTTTGGTAGCTTAAGTATAAAATTATTAATCTCTGATAATAATCTTTCTAAAGCGTATAGAGCCAGTCTCATTTTTTTTATGCTTATGTGATTAGCAAATAAAGTTATTCAATACGATAACTGAGCCTTTAAAAATTAATTTATGGTGTGCCTATGGTCCTGTACATCTATTTTTCTACACACATTCATCAATGACTGATCGTGAGAAACTAAAATCACAGGAATAGGTCTTTGTTTTATATACTCTTGTATAAGATCGGCGTAATTGTGCTTCATGTTTTTATCAAGATTAGCAAAAGGCTCATCTAGTAGTAAAACTTCTGGTTGCGACGCCATAACTCTGAGCAATGCGATTCTCATTTTCTCCCCTGCAGATAAGGACTCTGGTGCACGATTTAATAAGTATTTTAGATTGGATTTATCCAATAATTCTAAAATAAATTGTTTGCGTCTTTTTTTAGGTATGTTTTTGGCTACTGCAAAAAGTAAATTCTCAGCTACGCTCATGTGCGGAAATAAAAAACCTTCTTGAAATAAAATTCCTATTTTTCTGTTTTCTGGGGCGATATTAGTAATATCTCTATCATTTAATATTAAGTTTCCCTCTACCTTAAATGGGAAACTCAAAAGCCCTAGTAGAGCTTTTAATATAGTAGTTTTGCCTATACCACTTTCACCTATTAGCTGTAGTATTTCCCCTTTATCTAATTTAAAGGATATAGGGCGTAAAAAAATCTCATTACTGACAGATATACTCAACTGTTCACTTATAAACACATTTTGACCTAATTAATGAAATATAATAAATTGAAATTAATAACAAAGCATATGCAAGAATAACAAGAATTTGAGATAAGCCAAAAATAGCCATAATTCTTTTATCCAATCCAGTACTTGCTATGGTGGTTTCTATGGCCAAAGTATTCCAGTTTCCTTGCCCTAATATAACTGTACTTGTGTATTGGGCGACACTAATGATGAAGCCTATAAATAGTGCTATGAATATATTTTTTTTAAGTAAGGGAAGCTTTACTCTAAATAAATAAGAGCTATAGCTATGTCCTAGACTTTGAGTGACATGCTGCCAACGTTTGGGTACAGATAAGTATATTCTGTGAAGAGTTAAAAATACATAAGGCACTGCTATTAATAAATGTCCTATAATTAAAATGGTGGTGGTATTAATTTCTATATCTAGTAAGCTACTCAGTATTATCGCACAAGAGTTTAATCCAGGAAATATTAAAAGCTGAGGTAAAGTTAAAATTATAAAAAGATTAAGTGGCGTGAATTTTCTAAAATATAAGATAAGCTTGTCTTCTTTTCTTTTATTGAGGTTTCTGATAAAAGGTATTTTATTTAAGTAAATTGTATTAAAAGCTCTTTTCCAGAAGGAATTTTTTCCCAGGTAGATTCCCTGCTCTAAAGAAATAGACTCCAAAATTATAATTGTGATAATGACAGATATTACAGAAACACTTGCTCCAAGAAAAATAGTTGAGCTAATAGAGTCTACTAATGTCATATGTATTTTATTCCAATTAGCAAAGCCTATTGTCTCAGGAATGAAGCTGCCAAATATTATCATTTCTGTGAAAGCAAGAATAACTAATCCAAAAGTTATGCTTATAGTTAGGAAAACAAATGTCGCAAAAATAGCTTTTCCTGAGAATAGATGAGTGTATATTAATATATGATTTCTGATTCCATAGAATAGATTTTTTTTCCAAATAAAGTGGATTATTTTTTCTCCTACCGACCAGATAAATACGATAAATAAAATCATAAATAACTGGGATAAAGCTCCTGCCATTGCCCATGAATATTCTGCTAAATTGAACCAATACAGTATTTGAACAGATATTGGTAAAGGCACGTTTGATAAAAGTAAATAATAGTATTCTACATTTGTAAGAGAAAAGGCTAATATTATATATATTCCATATTTACTTTGCTTATATAATACTGGAAATAATACCCTAAAGTAACCGCTAACAGAGTGATGGCCTAAGGATGCGCTTACTTGTTGCCACTTTTGCCATGATATCTGCTGTAGAGCAAATAGAAAAAGCGCAACCAAGAAAGGAGTTTCTTTTAGTACTAATGCGAATATAATCCCAGCACCAAAGCTATCTCTTACGAAAAAATCCCCCACTAAACCAGCATTTACAAAAAATCCCGTAGAGCCAAATATGGTGATAAATCCTGCGATAAATGCAACTTGAGGAAATGCACCAACTAAAAAGACATAGCTAGATACAGGCTTAAAATAATTTTTATGAATAAAAAATAATATAATATAGAAGCTAAATAGTAGAGATAGAGTAGTTGAAATTATTGATATGATTATAGCATTTGCTATAGACTTCCAGATATTAGGATAGTTTAATAGATAAATCCAAGCGTCCAAAGATACATCGTTCAACCCAAGAAGCGGAAAATAATTAAACGATAGCAAGATAGCGGTTAATACTGAAAACCCTATACATAGGATTAAAAATCCTATGAGAAATGATGATGAGAATAGAAAAAAATTAGATATTTTTATTTGCATATTATAGAAAAAATTAAGACGCAGTACATAGCTACGTCTTTTTATTTATAAGTTAAATATTTTAAGATACTAGTTTAATTCCAGCCAAGTACTTTTTATTTTTTTTGTCCATTCTATATTTGGCTCACTTAGAGGAATATCTCCTAATATACTTACTTTTCGTCCTCCTTCTGAGAAAAAAGCTTTCTCGCTTTCTGGTAAAGTACCTATACTTACAATACTCGGTCCACCTAAAACATCTTCGTCTGCTTTTCTTGCTTGAGCTTCCGGTGATACTAGAAAATTTACTGCAACCAATGCTGCTTGATAACTAGCGCTATATTTAGTTATAGCGACGAAATTTGCATTTGTCAGGCTATATTCCCATGTATAAGCTGTCACTTCTGGTAATAGACCATTTTTCATTGCTAAAACCCCACGATTGGGATTGAAGCTGAAAACTATATCGACTTCTTGATTTGCCATTAATCCAAACATTTCAGACTCTGTATTTGGATAAGTAGTTCCTTCTTTCCATAAATAATTTTTTATAGATGATATTTCTTCTTTCCATTTATTAAATAGTTCAGGATTATCATCAGGAATGCCATTTAAGATGGATTCGGTATCAAATTCTCCGCCATTAAGCTCTTTACTTATGTACCATAGTGCCTGCTCTAAAAAACTTTCTCCATGGAAATCTAGATTAGGTTCTGGATAGGTAAATCTTCCTGGATTTTCATGTATCCATTTTTTAAATTCTTGCCAATCTTTAGGAGGGTTATTTACATTTTTTGGATTATAAAAGAAGGTTATTTGTGCAATACCCCATGGAACTTCAAGGCCTTCTACCTCAACTCCATTATCATATTGAAATAGTTCAGAGAAAGAAGGATTTAAATATTTTATATTAGGTAGAATTTCTTTATAACCTCCTAGTAATAAATCATTTCTCTTTAGAGTATGGAAATTTTCTCCGTTTATCCAAATGAGGTCTATATTACTGGTATTTTTACCAGCTGCTTTCTGACTAAGTAATTGTGATACAAAATCTGCGGTTCTGGCAACCTTGACATGTCTGAAGTTTATATCATATTTTGTTTTTAGCTCCATAGATACCCAAGATAGATAGCTGTTCATATCAGCGCTTCCTCCCCATGCGTACATAGAAATATTTTGACCTTTAGCTTCTTCTAGTATATCACCCCAGTTTCTCGATAATTCCAATTCCTGTGCGAAGCTTGGATTGAAAACTGAAAATAAAATAAATACAAAAGTATAAGATATGTTTTTATTTAAGTATTTTGACATAGATCCACCCAAATGCGAAAAACACTAAATTTTTAAAATCGCAAAAAAATAACTTTGTTTATTTTACGCAGTTTTAAGAATAAAAAAAGCATTAAAAATATAAATAATTTTTTTGTAAATATGTTCTATGATTTCAAAAAAATTATTTACCATATCCAAAAATTCTTTTCATCCATTTTATATAAGAAGGCTTTACAAGCTCTTTAGAATACAATCCCAGTACTTTTTGAATTAACAATGACCATGAAGGATATGGGCGAATTATTGATAATAAAGCGGCTGGCTTTTTATTCCAGGCTATAGCAGAAGTAAATTCATTTATAATTTCTCCTGCATGCTGTGAAATTAGCCAGACTTGAGCTATCTTTCCTGTATTTTTATTTATGCCTATTTTAACAAATCCTTGAGTATTTGCTTCTACTATAGCCCTATCAAAGTGTTTTAAGTCATATTTATACCAAGAAATATCTATATTATTATCTTTTATATATTTACTACTATAGCCTGTAAAAGCAATTTGTGGGGAGAGGTACATAGTCCATGGTGTTATATTAAAATTCATTTTAGGAGCTAGAAAATTTCCGATAGTGCTTGCTATAGTGGCTATAACTGCTTGTTTTCCTGCTATATGGGTAAATTGTCCTCTGCCTGCGACATCTCCTACGGCATATATATTTGGTACAGATGTTTGCATTGATTCATTAACTGTTATGCCAAAGCGAGAAGTTTCCACGCCTGTTTTCTCTAAACCAAAGCCTTCTATAATAGGCTTGCGCCCTGCCACTATAAGTAAAGCATCACCTGAAAAAAGTCCTTTATTTGTCTCCAGTGTAAAAATGTCATTTTCATAAGAAACTTTAGAACAGTTAACTTCTGGATTGAGCTTTATATTCACATCTTCTACTATTTCTTTTACATTTGCGGCTACTTCTGAATCAAGAATACCTAGGTAATTTGGCTCAGGAAAAATAAGTTCTACTTCTGTACCTAAAATGGATAAAGCATATCCTAATTCTGTAGCCACTACTCCTCCACCAAGTATCACTAATTTTTTAGGCTGTTTTCTCATTTCCCAAAAATTTTCTGTAGTCATAAAGGGAGTATCTTTTAAACCTTCAATAGGAGGGATAAATGGTTTACCTCCTGTTGCTATAACTATTCTTTTGGCATAGAAATCTTGATTATTGACACTAACAGTATTTGAATCTTTAAATTCAGCATGTCCTTTAATTACTTTTACTCCTAGTCCTTCATATCTTTCGACTGAGTCTTCTGGTGCAATTGTATTAACCGAATTCTCAACATGGTTCATAACTTCTTTAAAATCAACTTTATATTGAATATCTTTTATACCTATCTTATCTCCTTTTTTCATTGATTTAACGATTCCAGCGACATGTAAAAGTGATTTAGATGGAACACATCCCACATTCAAGCAGTCTCCGCCCATATTTCCTTCCTCGATAAGTAAAGCTTTATGTCCCATAGCGCTTGCAGTGTAAGCAGAACTCAAGCCGGCAGCACCTGCTCCTATGATAATAATATCGTATTTGTCTTGGTCGTTGTGTAGCATATGGAAGCCCTATTAAAAAATTAAGAAGGTTAAAAAAATATTTTCCATTATACATTATCAGTTATAAAAATAATATCTGCAAATTTATTTATATATATTTATAAAAACTTTGATTAAATATTAAAATTGTTTTAAGTTTGATTAAAAGTGTTGCTTTTTAAACTTTATTTCTTATAATTTCTAGAGATATAACTTCAGTCGCATCGATAATATCGATGTGTCAATGTGATTATAACGATATAGCGTATAGGACGTATATACGATAAGTATTTATTTTTGTCCCCTTCGTCTAGAGGCCTAGGACATCGCCCTTTCACGGCGGTAACAGGGGTTCGAATCCCCTAGGGGACGCCATTTATTAAAGATAATTAATGGCGTCTATCTAAATAAGACTTATATTTTATTTATCAATTCAAGCCAGTCATACAAGATATTATCAATAGATACACTAGCGGGAATAGCTCAGCTGGTAGAGCATAACCTTGCCAAGGTAGGGGTCGCGAGTTCGAGTCTCGTTTCCCGCTCAAAAAAAACAAAGTATTGAAAGAAAATACCCTTGCTTTACAGAATTATATCGTGATTTATTGTTAGATAAATCTTGGGCATCATTAGTATCTAAAATAAACTACCTATGATACAAGCATTAGTGTACTGTTTAATAAAAATTAAATTCCCATTCACCTAGGTTTCGAATCTCTCTCCATTTCTCAAAAGGATAAAAATTCACTTTTATTTTTCTATTCTATTATTCTATATATTTAGAAAGGTGCCTTTTATATCCCTGAGATAACTGAGGAATTGCAATAGCTTTTTTTATTAGCTCAATATTTTCTGAGCCTGTATATAGCGAAAAAACTTCTGATAAAGATAGGCTATCTTTTGCCTTTTCTTTTAGGATAACTGAATCATTGTTTTTAACTAATCCTTCCTTTATGATGCGAATATAAACTCCTGTATAAGGTAAATTTAAAAATTCTTTTATTATTGACTGTGAGCCAAATTTTATTCCTAACTTAAAGCAAGGTGCTCTAGGCTCGCTCGCTTGTACTATAGCTTCCCCTATTTCGAAGGTATCACCTATGTTTACTTTTGATTCATCTAGCCCCTCAACTGTAAGATTTTCACCAAACATTCCCCAGTTCCAGTCTAAGTCAGGGTAAAGCCTCTTCCAGAAACTATAATGATCTTTAGAGTATAGATAGCAAGCTTTATCCACTCCCCCATGACACTGTTCAATCACATTGTCATTTTTTACACCTTCTTTACCTAAAAATATAGGCTCTTTTATAGGTAATTTGTAAATTCCGGTCTCGATGATTTTTCCTTTCCAAGATATAGTTCTTACTTCTGAGATATTTGTAGACAATAATTTCATTTTTTTTTATTTTTATGTTTATATTTAAGTTGTTCCTAGGATAAAGGCTTATGTTACATATTGTATAAGATATCATATCTTGCACAATTGTACAACTTGTAAAATATATAGCAAGAAGTATCTCACTATACATCACAGGCCATTACTATTGCTCGCTTCGAGAACCTAATTTAACAAAAACTATTTTTTTGCAATTTTTGCAAACTAAGTGATTAAAAAAACTTTTTTTCTATTTGTATTTCATCGATATCGTCTACGGACTTAAAGCTCCACTTTGGTGATTTATCTTTATCTATCAATAACGCTCGCACTCCTTCTTTCATCTCATAGTTATATTGGCATATTTTAGTAGATAGTCTTAAGTCATGTTTTTCAATTATCTCTGATGCGTCCATGCTACTTTGGGATTGTGATACTTTATTTATATGCCTAAATGTTAGGAATAGTGCTAACGGACTAGAATAGTTAATATTATTTTGTATACTTTGCCATAAATGTAGTGCTTTATCATCCTGATAGTTAATCTTGTGATTTTTTATATTTTTAATAATTTTTATTAGCTGTTTTTTTGCTTCAGTTTCATTATTTGGGTATAAATCAACTGAATCAAAACATGAATTAATTTCTAAAGACGCCTTTTTTATAAGAGAATTTTCGTCGAAGTTAGGTTTTATAGATATTCTAGAGAGAGATTTTTTTATTAAATTATCATTTATTTCCTCACTGAATAATCTTTTTATAGTACCAATTATTTCATAGGCCATATTCCCATCTGCAGAGAAAATATGATCTGTAAAGCCTATAAGTAAAGCATCACTTGAACTTATCGTAACTCCTGTTAAGGCTAAAAAATAACCTAGAGCCTTATTATCTAGCTGAGAGAAAAATAATCCTGCACCTGCATCTGGATAAGTGCCTATAGATACCTCAGGCATTGCAAATTTTGCTGAAGTGCTCGATATTCTATATTTAGTTGCCATAAATACCCCCATGCCTATACCCATTGTTATGCCATGAGATACTCCTATTATCGGTTTGGGAAAGTTATAAATTTCTCCAATGAGCTTATATGTATTCTCTATAAATTTATAGCTATAAGAGCTTGTAATATCATTTTTATGCCCTGCATTTTCATATTCTGAAAAACAATTATATAGCTTTTTTATATCGCCACCTGAGCAAAAAGATGAGCCTATAGAGGTTATTATTATTAATTTTATGTTGGGGTCATCCTTCCATTTAGTAAGCTTAGCTCTGATAGATACGCTCATATCCATATCTAGAGCATTCATCTGTTTTGGCTTGGATAGGGATATTAATCCTATAAATATATTATCTTTTACTATAAATGTTTCAGTTGAAATATATTTATTTTCCATATAAAAAAATTAAAAATATCAGCAATAAATATATATTATAAAACATGAATAAGTGAATCGATCATAAAAAAAGTGAGTACATCTACTTCATGCACTCACTTTATAATTAGGCTTAGCTTAAGCAATGGTTATAAGAGCTTATATCTAGCAAATACAAGTTCTAACGTGGCTTACTCTAGTTTAAAGTTTAAAAGGTGGACTTAGATTTATGGAAGATATGTTTTTATCTTCTTTATCTATGCCTTTGAAATAGCTAAGTCTTTAATTTTTGCATTTAATCTAGACTTGTGTCTTGCAACCTTATTTCTGTGATATATTCCAACTGAGACCATTTTATCCAGGATAGATTGAGCACTTTTAAAGTTCTCTTGTGCTTTTGTAAGGTCTTTGGATGCTAAAGAAGCAAGGACTTTTTTAATTGAAGTTCTAGCACGAGATCTTAAGCTCATATTGTGAAGTCTACGAGTAATTATCTGTCTATTTCTTTTTTTGGCAGAGGATGTATTAGCCATTTTAGGATTTGTCTCCGTTTAGATAAAAAATATATTAAAAACTAATTTGTGTTGTAATTGTTATAAACTATAAATTAAATGGTGCCTGGAGCCGGAATCGAACCGGCACGGGAGTTAAATCCCACAGGATTTTAAGTCCTGTGTGTCTACCAATTTCACCACCCAGGCGAATTTTTCATGAGGCTGAGAACGGAATCGAACCGATGTCCACGGATTTGCAGTCCGCTGCATGACCACTCTGCCACTCAGCCATGGAGCGGGAAACGAGATTCGAACTCGCGACCCCAACCTTGGCAAGGTTGTGCTCTACCAGCTGAGCTATTCCCGCACATATATACCGAGCTATTCTACAGCTTAATTGACAATTGTCAATAATGTAAATCAAAGTATAGCATACCATAAATTTAAACTATAATAAAATTAAGAAGGAATTAAGCCTTTTTAGAAAATTATTTTTTTATAATTTGAAGTCACAATAATTAGCAACAATACAATTTTCGCATAAAGGTTTTCTTGCCTTACATACATATCTGCCATGTAAAACTAGCCAGTGATGTGCATTTTTTAGATATTTTTTAGGAATTATGTTTAATAAATCTTTTTCTACTGCTTCTACGGACTTTGAGTTAGATAGTCCAAGCCTCTTTGAAACTCTGAAAACATGAGTATCAACGGCGATAGTATTTTTATTAAAGAGGCTATTTAATACTACATTAGCCGTTTTTCTCCCTACTCCGGGAAGAGTAATCAGTTCCTCCATTTTGTTTGGAACTTTTGAACTATATCGCTCGATTAAGATACTACAGGCCTTTATTATATTCTTGGCTTTACTATTAAATAAGCCAATATTACGAATATATTTTATTAATCCTTCTTCACCAAGGTCTAGGACTGTTTTAGGAGTATTTGCGATCTTAAATAAGCTAGACGTTGCCTTATTAACAGATACATCAGTTGCCTGTGCAGAAAGAATAACACAAATTAATAGCTCAAAATCATTGTTATAAACTAGCTCAGTTTTGGGATTGGGGTTATCTAGCTTAAAAGCCTTAAAAATGAGCTCTATGTTAGACATATTATTTTATTGCTTTATGACTTATTTAATGGATGATTTTCTTTAATCCATTTTTCTAAAGAAATCGTTGGTTTCCAGTTTAAGATATTTTTTACTTTAGATATATCTGCTAAGGTAGCTTCAGCTTCGCCTATACGATCTGGTATATGCGTTGTATTAGTACTTATCATTTTTGCAACATCATTTACGCTATAGTTAACGCCAGTGCCAATATTGTATATATCACCAATTCCGTGGTTTGATTTAGCAGCGCTTAAATTTGCATTAACTATATCGTCTACGCATATATAGTCTCTCTTTCTTTCACCAGTACCAACTATAGTCAGTGGTTCACCAGAGGCTACTTGACGAAAAAATACACCGATAACAGGAGCATACTGACCACGAATTGGCTGATGATTACCGTAAACATTAAAATATCTGAGTATTACGGTTTCAAGTCCAAATAGTTTATAGTACATTTTGCATAATTCTTCACCAGCATTTTTACTTGTCGAGTAAGGATTTAAGCAGTCAATAGGTAAGTTTTCATGATTTGGGATCTGTTTGGTTAAACCATATATAGCAGAAGTAGACGAAAAAACAACTCTTTTAACATTATTTTCTCTAGATGCTTGTAGTATATTGCAAGTTCCTGTCACATTTACGTGGGTCGCATGTATAGGATTTTCTATAGCAGGCTGTATTCTTGCCTCAGCAGCTAAGTGAAAAACCCAATCTACTCCTGAGAACAATGGTTTTATGGAGCTATAGTCCAAAATATCTAGTTTATAGTTTTTGGCATTATCATTCCAGTAAGGGTGCTCATGTGCATCTGATGACTCATTGTCGATAACTAAGACATCGTATCCAAGATTTAGTAGCTTATTAACCAAATTTGACCCAATAAACCCGGCTCCTCCGGCTACAATACATTTCATTACTTATAAACTCCAAAAAAATAATATTAAACTAACTGATTTAATTCAAAAATAGGTAGCAATACAGCAAGTACGATCATTAGTATAACCCCACCCATAATGACTATTAGCATAGGCTCTATTAGCTTGAGAGTAGTACTAGTTTTTAACTTTATATATTGTTCATAATAAGCAGCGACTTTTAAGATCATCTCATCCAGATTACCACTATTTTCCCCACTACTTGTCATATGTACTATAAAGCTAGGGATTATAGGAAACTTTCTCATAGAAAGATGAAAACTTTGCCCTTCACGAACTTGTTCGTTAATTTTATTTAGACAGTCTTGAAGAAATACATTTACTACTACTTTAGATCCAATTCTTAGCGCTTCTAGAGTAGGAACTCCACTATTTAACAGCAAACCTAAGCTACGGGCCCATCTTGCCAATTCGTTAGATAAGATTAAATCTCCAAACACTGGTATGCTAAAAAGCTTTTTGTGAATTTTATACTTAAAGTCATATGACCTATTGTATCTCCACAAGAAAATAAGAATAGATATTAATATCGCATATAACAAATATATCCCATAATTTACCAAAAAATCACTCATGCCTATGAGAAATATTGTCATAGTAGGTAAGTCTTGATTTAAACTACCAAACACATTTGCAACTTGTGGCACTACATAAACGATTAATAGGACAACAACAGATATAGATACTAAAATCATTATAATAGGATATATCAGAGCTGAGCTGAGGGCTTGTTTAGATTGAGCTTGATGTTCTACATCATCCGCTAAACGCAATAATACCTCTGTCATATGACCTGTTTCTTCGCCAGCTGATATAGTACTTATATAATCTTGAGGAAACCTTAGAGAACTCTGATTCATTGCAAGAGCAATGCTCAGTCCTTCATTGATTTTTTGTCTGATTTGACTACTTGCAATTTTTATATTTCTGCTATCTGTTTGCTCAGCAATTAGTTTTAATGCTCCTTCTACGGCCATACCAGAGGCAACTAAAGTAGATAGTTGTCTGGTAAATAGCATAAGATCTGTAGTTTGTATTTTACTTCTGAATAAATCTTTAGATAGCAATGCTTTTAAGTCAAACTTTCCTGTAGTGCTTGAGCGGGCTTTATTGGGATTTTTTATATGCGTAACTATTAGCCCTTTAGACCTTAGAGCTTGTCTAGCACTTTTCTCCCCATCACCTTCTATGATGCCTTTTACACTTTTACCTGAGCTATCAATAGCCTGATATTCAAAAGTAGCCACAGTTGATTATTTCCATTCAAACGTATAGTTACAAAAATCATCTAATGGAACTTCATCAAACTTATGTTTATTATAAAGCTCTTGCGCTAATTTAAAATATTTTCCTACTTTTCCATCTCCTATTGCAATACTATCTACTTTTATAGCAGGCACTAACTCTTTTGTTGAGCTAGTAAACCAAACTTCGTCTGCATTATATAGATTTTGTATGGGAATATCAGCTTCTATAACTTTTAAATTATTCTTTCTAAGTGCATTGATTAATAGAAGTCTTGTAACACCTGATAATATATTTGAGCTTTGAGGGGGAGTAATGATAACTCCGTCTTTTGCAATGAATACATTGCTTGAGCTACCTTCCATAGCTTTGCCTGCTCTGACCAAAAGAGTCTCTTCTTGAGTATGTTTTTGTGACTGATACTTATGCATAGCATTGCTTAAAAGAGATATAGATTTTATAAAGTTACAATTCCATCTTGTATCTTCGTTAGTAATTACTGAAAAACCTTTTTTTGTAGCCTCAATGTCTATAGAGTATTCTTTTAGAGGTATCATTATTACTGTCGGCTCTGAATTTGGATTGATTATATGAGATCTTGTAGCGTCAGGACCTCTAGTGACTTGTATATAAATAGCTAAATTATCTCCCATAGATTTATTTTCATCTATTAACTTTTTGCTGAGCTCTCTCCACGGATAGTCGTTTAGTTTAGGATGTTTTATATCTATTAAGCTTAGTCCAGTTTTTAATCTTTTTATGTGTGGGTTAAATCCTACAAACCCTCCTTTTTCAAAATAAGAGATAACCTCATATACACCATCTCCAAATAAAAAACCCCTATCCATAATGGATATAAATGCATTTTCAGGTTCTTTAAAAGTTTCATTTATTAATATTTTCATATTGCTTAAGTAGCCCTCCGTTATTAGTTTTTTAAGTAGTAGAAGCTATAGAAAGATGACACTTCTTGTCATTTTTTAGAAATCTAAAGCCTTGTATATCAGTGCTTTATGAAATGTGATACAGTTTTGAAAAAAAATCGTATTTCCTATTTCCTACGGTCCTTTTATTATTATATTAAAAAATAACATTTTAAATAAAAAATTTTATGTAGGTTATTTATAACAAAAATACTTTATAGTCACAGAGTGAAAAAAGTGAAAAATATATTCCATAAGCCATTACTATAGAGATTTATATTTTCGACAAATGAAATACTATTATTCAAAAACCGAAAATGAGAATAAAAAACAGTAAAAATAAAGTAATACAAGATAAAAAATTTATCTCAGTCATATAGTGGCTTTAAATTATATGTGATATGGCTATTTATTTAGATAACCAAATTGAGCGCTTCTAGCATTTTTGTTTTCTTATGACTTTCTAAGCTTTACCATTTCTGGGTGTAACTCATTTATAGAACTTGCGCCAATTAGCTGCATGGTCGTAGTTATTTCTTTGTTTAATATATTTATAACTCTCTTAACTCCTGCTTCTCCACCTGCCATTATGCCATAAAGGTAAGCACGACCTAGGAAAACCGCTCTTGCTCCGAAAGCCAAAGCTGTAACTATATCCGAGCCAGTCATAATACCACCGTCTACATACACTTCAATTTTATCTCTAACAGCATTTACTATATCAGGTAGAACTTCCAGAGGAACATTAGCTTTATCTAGCTGTCTTCCACCGTGATTTGATATTATAATTGCATCTACCCCTAGATCTGCTATTTTTTTTGCGTCCTCTATGGATTGCACTCCTTTTACGATAAGCTTCTTATTCCACATTTCTCTGAGTATTTTAAGATCATCGAAACTAACAGTTGAATCAAAAACACTACTTAGTAAGTCACTGACTGTTCCTTTTGATGATTTTAGTGTGGCAAACTCTAGTGAGTCAGTTGTGATTAAATTAAACCACCATTTAGGATATAAAGTAATTTGCAATAGGGCTTTTAGGTTTATTTGTGGAGGTATTGTAAGACCATTTCTTATATCACGATTTCTAATCCCTCCTACTGGAGTATCTACTGTCAAGATAACAGCTTCATAGCCATTTTCCTCAGCTTTACTCAATAGAGCTTCATTTTTTTCTTTTTCTTTTGATACATAGAGTTGAAACCATTTTCTTAAATCTGGCGCATGATTTGCTAAATCTTCTATAGATATAGTACCTAAAGTAGAAAGTACATAAATTAGATTAAACTCTTTGGCAGCATTAGAAACTGCGAACTCTCCCATGTAGTGCATCATTCTTGTAAAACCAGTTGGCGCAAAACAGTATGGTAAAGCTGATTTAGTGCCTAAAATATCTACAGACAGATCTATCTGAGATACATCTCTTAAAACTTTGGGCATAAACTCAACTCGTGCATAAGCATCTCTAGATCTTTTTAAGGATAATTCACAACCAGCGGCCCCGTCTGTATAGTCAAATACTAATGGTGGGACTTTCTTTTTTGCCAATGCTCTAATATCCCATATATCGGCACAGTAAGATAATTTTCTTTCAAGAGCGCTTTGATTGCGGTTAGGAGAGCCTATTTGCGAGAAAATGTCTTTTATAGAAGGAATCCTACGTTTTATCATATAAGTCTCCAATTTAATTATTTAGAT
The DNA here is from genome assembly GCA_963455285.1 of Gammaproteobacteria bacterium Psp_hYS2021. Taxonomy (GTDB): domain Bacteria; phylum Pseudomonadota; class Gammaproteobacteria. The sequence continues at coordinate 29,420 of OY734021.1, read as the reverse complement.
TCTGATAATCTTTACAAAGAAAATAATCTTACAAAATTTTAATTATAATAACATACAAACTATTATTTATATTATATAAATCTAAATTCACCTTTTTAGATATTTAAGGCAAGGCAATTGAATTATTATGAAAAAAATGGAAAAAATTGATTTTTTGAACCTATCTAAATCATTAGATATGCCTGTTATCAGCTCTAATGGTAAGCTCACGAAGTGGCTAAAATCCTTTGCATCACTGGCAGGTACTTTTGATAAGGTACAAAACCATGGAGACCTATTAAAGTATTTAGATGCTATAGACCATGCTCCTGAGGTCATTCCAAGCTCATACAATTTAACCAAAGATGTTATCCAAATAGGTAGAAATTCAGATATAAACGACAAAGATAGTACTTTATTGACAGAAACACTGAAAAAACTACACCCATGGAGAAAGGGGCCTTGGAATTATTTTGGAGTTTATATAGATGGAGAGTGGCGCTCTGATATGAAATGGAAGAGAATTTCTCCACATATTGACTTAAATGGAAAAACTGCTCTTGATGTTGGCTGCAATAACTGTTATTACAGCTTTAGAATGCTTGGAAGCGGAGCTAGATTTGTAGCAGCAGTCGACCCAACTCTGACATATATGGTACAAGCATATTTTGCAAAATCTTATATAGATAAAATATACACGTGTATCAATGATGATTTTGCTCAAGCAAAATACGGATTACCTCTTTTACTTATTCCTTGTACTCTCGAATTAACCATAAATAAGGAAATGTTTCCCCATAATGATATTCAATGTTTTGATTACGTTTTTTCTATGGGAGTTTTCTACCATAGACGCTCTCCCTTTGACCATTTACTTGATCTTAAATCTTTTGTAGTCCCGGGAGGAAATATCATTTTGGAAACCTTAGTTATAGATGGCGGTATGGGAGAGGTTTTAGTTCCAACAAAATCTTATGCTCAAATGAATAATGTATGGTTTTTGCCGAGCATTTATACTATGAATAACTGGCTTAAAAAAGTCGGATTTACAGACATAAAATTAGTTTCTGTGGAGACGACAACACAAATAGAACAAAGACAAACAAAATGGATGTGTTTTAAATCATTAGATAGTGGCTTAGATTCTCACAATAAAAAATTAACCATAGAAGGCTTGCCTGCACCCAAGAGAGCTATTTGGATTATAAAAGCAGATAAATAATAAAAGTTTGATAAAATAGGATAAATAATACTTTATCTAATAATCTAACTCTTTCTTATAAATCTTAATTCAAATAAAGGTATAAGAGAGGGTTGGAAAATATGATTTTTTGAGTAATAGTATTTTGACTTATCAGCTCTCTGAGGGCGTGAAATGAAGGATGTATATAGAAGACCTAGCACGCCACATCTGATGATACAAAATATTACTATTCAACAGTCTCATAAATTAAAAAATTATTAAAATCATAAAAATTGCGATATAAAAAAATTTATTCTATGCCAAAAAAAATTATCTCTGAAATAAGGACAAACGATAAATTAAAAAAAGTTAATCTTATCTTAGTAGATGGCTCATCGTTTTTATTTAGCTTTTATTATGGCATGCCTAAGCTGACAAATGCACATAAGCAGCCTACAGGAGTGATAAAAGGATATGATAATCTTATGAGACAACTAGAGGGTTTGTTTCCTGATGCTTATATAGTCATAGTTTTTGATAGTAAAGGGACTAATTTTCGTCACGAGATAGACCCAGAATACAAAGCAAATAGGGATAGAATGCCTGATGAGCTAGAGCTACAGATACCTACTATCTGTGAGCTTGTAAGCGCTTATGGTTCTCAACCCTCGAGCTTAGATGGTTTTGAAGCAGATGATATCATAGGCACCTTAGCCTATCAGGCTGTAGATAGGCGCTGGCATACATTGATAGCGTCAAATGATAAGGATATGTCGCAGCTAATTAATGATAATATTAGTTTGTTCCAAATAAAAACTAATGCACTTATTGGCACAAATGAAATAGTGAATAAATATGGGATAAAACCCAATCAATTTATAGACTATTTGGCACTGGTAGGTGATGCATCTGATAATGTAAAAGGAGTACCTAAAATAGGAGAAAAAACAGCTTCTAAACTACTTTTTCAGTATGATAGCTTGGATAAATTATTGGCTCATGCCTCAGAGATAAAAGGAGCAATCGGTGAGAATTTGCTAGAATTTGCAGACAGAGCAAGATTAGCGAAGAAACTAGTAACGATAAAAACAGATGTGCCGGTTACATTGGATAATTTCTTAGGTTTTAACAAAGATGAAAATGCATTGCAGTCTATCTACGAAAAATGCCATTTTAAAGCTTTGATGAAAAAAGCATCGCAAAAAAATACATCGTCACTAAGTACCGAAAATACTTCACTTGATAAACAAAGTAACCAAATATCTTTATTTTCAGATAGTTTTTCAGTAGTTGATAATAGTGACGACAAGGATAACTTTACTGAAAATACCGATATTGACGATACCAAAACTATTATAAATAAGACTATTTTAGAGCTCAAAGATATAAACACGATAATAGATACAATTTATCAACAAGGATTTTTTGCTTTCGATGTAGTAGAGCTCAAGCGTTCAAAAGCATCTGATAACTTATCTAAGGAGATTTTAGGATTATCTTTAGCAACAAATAAAGAAGCTGTATTTATTCCGATATATTTAGAAAGTAAAAACCTAGAAAAGAGTGCAATTTTAGAAAAACTAAAGCTTATATTTGAAGATAGAAATCTCTTGAAGATAGGCTATGATATAAAATCATTTAAGCATAGTTTGGATATTCTTTTTTTTAGTTTTTGTGATGGTATAGTCGAGCAAACCAATGATAAACAAGTAAATAAACTCTCTTTATATGAGCCTTTTTTTGATGTTTTGCTTGCATCATATTCGATAAACTCAACACAACCACACTCATTAGATCAAATAGCACTTGGACATTTTGACTTAAATATATTCAAATTATCCGATATATTGGGTAAAGATGTAGTTAATAAAGACATAACTAATATCAATATAGATGATCTGTCAGAATATGCTCATTCCAGAGTAAAAACCATATATAGAGTAAAACATATATTAGATAAAAAGTTTAATACCACTGATAACAAAGCACTATATAAGGTTTTTTATGATATAGAGCAGCCATTAACTCAAGTTTTATATAAAATGGAAAAATTAGGAGTACTATTGGATATAAAAGCTCTTTCAGAACAAAGTAATTTCTTTAATAATCGTATAAAATCACTTGAAAAACAAGCGTTCGAGCTATCAGGAGAAGTATTCAATCTAAGCTCTCCTCAGCAGATACAACAGATTCTTTTTCATAAGCTTGCATTAAAAACTATAAAAAAAACAGCTAAAGGGCAATTTTCTACAAATGAAGAAACGTTGCAAAAGTTAACGCAAGAACATCCTTTGCCGGGAGTTATATTAGAGCATAGAAGCGCCATTAAGCTAAAAAATACTTATACAGATAAGCTATCCTCTATGACAGATAGTGCAAATAGAATACATACAAGCTTTAATCAAGCTATAGCCAGTACAGGTAGATTATCTTCAACGAGCCCAAATCTGCAGAATATTCCAGTAAAAAACGAAATGGGTAGAGCTATAAGATCGGCGTTTATAGCTCCCGAAGGTTCATATTTGATGTCAATAGATTATTCTCAAATAGAGCTTAGAATAATGGCACACTTATCAGAGGATGAAGGATTAAAAGAAGCATTTTCAAAAGGATATGATATCCATAGATCAACAGCTGCCCAAATAATGCAAAAGCCAATGAAAGAAGTAACATCTGAAGAAAGAAGAAAAGCAAAAGCTATAAATTTTGGCTTAATATATGGTATGTCGGCTTTTGGTTTATCTAGAGATATAAGAGTTTCAACTTTCGAAGCTAAGCAGTTTATGGATTCTTATTTTGATAAATACCCTAAAGTACTGGAATATATGGAAAATACTCGACAAAGTGCTAAAGAAAAAGGGTACGTTGAAACATTTTTTGGTAGAAGATTATATTTACCTACTATAAATGATAAGAGTCATGTAGTAAGAAAAGCCGCAGAAAGAGAGGCAATAAATGCTCCATTACAAGGTACAGCTGCGGATATTATAAAACTTGCGATGATACAAATAGATAAATATCTAGAGGATAAGTCTCTTTCTAGCCCAGCATCTACTGATAAAATCAATATGATTCTTCAGGTACACGATGAGCTAGTGTTCGAAGTATCGGCATCTATAGAGGGTAATTCTACGCATTTAGAGAAGTATTTAGAATCTGTATATATCAAAAAAATAAAAAATATAATGGAAAATGTAGTAAGGTTATCTGTGCCACTTGTTGTGGATATAGGCATCGCAAAAAACTGGTCTGATGCTCATTAGATAATGGGATTTTTATAAAGGATTTTTATAAAACAAAGCTTAGTTTCATTTGATAATAAATAGTAGCACGTTTAATATCGGTTTGGGTTTCGGGTCCTTTCATGCGTTATCGCTCCCACCGTTCTCGGCTAATTAATATCCATTATATTCTTTTATAAACTCTTCGAGGTGAAACTTTATCAATCTCATACAGATTAACTACATTACTATTCAATTCATTTATAATCTCTATTTTACTTTGTTTTTTGGCAAATAATACGGTTTCCCCACCTGCAAAGACTTCTATATATGTATCGTGATGAGTGAATCTCTGCATTATTTGATTAGCGAGTTTTCTCTTCCGTCTCATGTAGAGCGGGAACTAAAATTACTGTTTACACAAAATTATGAATTGGCTCACTTTTTCTAAGAGCAATTGTTATTTTTCTTTTTTGTTTTTGCTAAATTAATAAAGAATTTAACTTTCTTGAATAATTTGCTCTGCTCTTTTCTTTTTTAACTTTATAGATATTTTTACCAAGCACATGCTCCTTCCAACTCCTCTGTTTTAGATTCTGGTTCTGGTAGTTCTCTCTCTTCTCCTATTGTTAGCTCCTTTGCCTTTATTCCTGATGCATACAGTTCCTTATATTCTTCTGACGACTTATCTACTTCTTCAAGAATTACACTTATATCTGTATTGCCTTCTATGCTATTATCTCTTATCGCTACTACTCTAAATAAATGCTTTGGTCTAATCAAGACTTCAGCTTCCGATGCATCCATTGTTTCTAATAAAGGCTGATTTCCTAGTGTCTTTATACCTATCTTAAGATTTCTTGACGGACTATCACTCCATTCATAAAAAACTTGTTTTGCATTAGATGTAGAAACAAATCCATCATTTACTACAAAATCATTAACATCAATAGTTCTTGAACCTTCATTATCAACAAAAACTGATGATTGCCTTTTAGCTGCAAATACGTACGGATATTCTTCATAAGAAGTCATTTTATTAGTAAAATTCAACTTCTGCTCTTTTTCTAGACCAGAAATTAGATTATCATATAATGCCTTAGTTTCTGGCTCTAAAAGCTCAGGGTTACCTTTAAAATTAACTAGAGCACTATTTATCTCATCAGAATTAAGTTGATATTCGTCAAATGATTTATATTCATCTTCCGATAATGATTTATAGATTTTCTTTTCCTTCAAAATAGCTACATTTTTTTTGAATTCAATATAATGAGCTGTATTCTTACTCTTATAAGGACCTTTCTTTAAAATATCTAGATATTTTTTAATTTCTTCTAGTTCACTTTCTTTTAAGTTATCAGCAAAAAAATCATTACCAGCATATGAATATAAATTACTTAATAAACCAACCAATATTAACACAATTACTTTACTCTGTTTCATAAACTTAATCCCTTATTAAAGTTGATATTATTAATTAAAAATTATATTTAATTAGATTAATAAAATCTAATTTTTTGTTTATTGTCATAATCTAACATATTAGAAATATGCTACGACATAATTTAAATCTTTAATAACTTTGCTAAAAAGTAATATTATATAGCATATTTGTAATAGTTTTGTATTTTTTGTAGAGCCAGTAAGGATACAGGCGCTGGAAATATTTAGAACAACAAGCGCACACTGGTACCTATATCATATTAAATCGACTTTGTCAATATTTTCAAAATATTTTGTTGTTGTTTTTAAAATGAGAATAAAAATATACAAATATTTATACAGATTTAAATGCACTTATAAAACCCTCAGAGTTTCAAGAAGAACATTCAATTTCCTAGATAAGAAAGAAGATTTTATAAAGGGTTTTATATTTTTAAAGATACGAATAGAAAAAGAACCTCTACCAACATAGTAGCATAAATGCCATATTTAGACTTTCAAACTACAAATTAAACCTTCTAGGCATGGCAGGTACTTCATCAAAAAATATAATATTCCAAAAAGTCCACGACTTATTATCAAATATTCCAGGTAATGGATCTTTTAAGGCTTCTTTCATATCTTCGAGAGTAAAATATTTTAATCCTACTTTTATATCTTCTTCTTTTCCATAAGTCATTAAATAGCATAAAATCTTTTTTTTATTTTTTGATTGAATCAATTATAAAACTTATACCTAATAAAAATAAAATTACTTTTTTCATAACTAATTCCTCAATTTATAACAGTTACCGCCTTTTTGAAAACCTGAACCAGCCATTTCATACCCATTATTAGTGCGACATTTGTAAGTACCTTTTGGTGTTTTTGCTTTCCATATATATATTTCTGGAGGAGGTATATAGCCATAATTTCTAGCAGTTTCAATAGATAATATTTCAACATCACTTTCATCTACATCTACTACACGAGCAGTCAAATCCATTAAAGTTGTTCTATTTACTAGGAGTAGAAGCACACCCACCTAAAAGCATTAAAAAACCTAATAAAATTAATATTTTTTTCATAAATTACCTCCTAAAAAGTTTAAAGATTAAAGTAAAAAATTGTATATAATATAATTTTGTGAAACACTTAAAACGCTAGATATGACAGAAGAACAAATACAAAATACTATTGATAAACACAATATTCCTACCAAGCCCGGTGATGAGCTTGGTCTTGCTTTCTTTATTAGCCTTATCAATAAACAAGAAAACGATCTAAACAATAAAATAGATAAGCTCGATAAAGACCTAAATAACAAAATAGATAAACTTGATAATAGAATAGATAAAATCGATTCTAAGATTGACTCTAATTTCATGTGGACTGTAGGTATGTTTGCTACTATATTTATCTCTATTGCTTCCATCTTTATATTTATTTTTACTCAAAACTTTATCTAATAATTGTTTTAATATTTATTTCTTACGCTCAACATCTTTTTCATCAACACCTACTGCACTAGCAGTCAAATCAAAAGAGTTTATCTTTAAAACTGTAATAAGCTTATTAGTTTTAGTGTTAATATAGTCGTCTTCTACACAAGCATACGGCAAAAAATCAAGTATTAACTTTTTGAAAAAGCATAGAAAAGTTTCCTTAGTTTTCTTAAACTCTGTTGCCCAATTACTCTTTCCACCTTTTAATACTTCGTTAGACTTAGAATATAGGTCCACTTGCCCAAGCACGAATTTATCTAATTTCGAAGATGCTTCTCCGAAAGCTTTTATCTAATGTTTTTATAATATAATATATAATATAATTATATATTATATTATTTTGATAATAATTATTTATCTTTTTTGTATATTAAAATTTTTAATTTGTTAATATAAAAAATAAATTGATTTATACTCTCTCTATGAGAGAAAGAAAACAAAAGCCTATCTGAAAACTCGTCAAGAAATATAAAATATCTGCTTTAGCAGAGCGGTTAAGTGTATTCGAGCAGTCAATTCACCAGTGAGGTACCGTGCCTTTATCGAGAAAAATGAAGTGCTTGCTCATTATTCAGAAAGAATACGGTATTCCTCTTGAAGAATGGGATATTTTTGAAGACGAGGAGAAAAAGAAAAAAAGAAAAAAGTTTAGTTAAAAACTAAATTTTTCAAACACCAAGCTGATATTTTTTAATATATGAACTTTAATGTTAATAATGTAAATTGCAGTATATTTTTAGTTTAGGGACGGGTTCTGGTAAAAAATTATTAGCTGATATAGAGCAAGCAAAAAAATCAGTGAAAATAGTTTCTCCTTATTTTTGAGCTAAGCTTATCAATAAACTCATGGAAGTTAAACAAAGAGGAGTTAGTGTTGAGCTAATAACATCAAATCATAACACAGATTATGCTTTAAAGAGCTTGATAAGCTATGATTCACCATCAATACAAAACTTAAATAACTTTTTAATTAATTTATTATTTATTATAAGAGAACTATCTATACTTTTACTTATTATCTGTTTTTTTATATTAGTTGCTGTTTATTCTTATATTTATGATGTCAATTCAAACATAGAGGTTGTTAATCTAGAAAATATACAAATCTTACTGAATCAAAATATATTATTTTTTTATTCATTCATTACAAGTGTAATTTCATTATCTATACTAATATTCCTAGGTATCGTTAATAAATTCACAAATATTTTTACTAAAGTCAATAAAAATAAAAGAATTAACTATAAATGGCGCTTTCCTGTTAGTATCTATAAAAAAGAAAGAGACAAGAAATTTATTCATGCAAAATTGTTTATTATAGACGACCATATAGCCTATTTAGGATCACTTAATTTTACTACTAGTGCATTAGAGCCTAATTCATATAACTATGAAAGTCGTATCCATATAACAGATAAATCTACAGTGAGAGAATTAAATAAAGAGTTTGAATACCTTAAAAATAATAAATTTGATTTATCAAAAGTGGATTTTGAAGAGGTATAAAAATAAATTAATGTAACTATGAATAGGTTTAAAGGAGCCAATCCATAATTTTGCGTAAACAGTAATTTTAGTCATCATCAAAATTATCGTATGCGATAGCAAATCTGTTCAGTGTACTATTCCAATTCTTTATAGGCAACTCCACCAATATAAGGTTAATCCTTCTATTCTAGGTTTCTATATAGCATCTGTAATTGTATTTACTTTATATTCATACTTCTAGGAATTGGTTCATTTGGTTCGCTATATCTGCCATTTGGAGAGCATGTATAATCTCGTCTAAATCTCCTTCCATTATGTAAGTTAATGAATATAATGTAAGAGCGATTCTATGATCTGTCATTCTCCCTTGAGGAAAGTTATATGTGCGAATTCTTTCAGATCTATCTCCTGTGCCGACTAAAGATTTTCTTTGTTGAGCTTGCTCTTTTTGTTGTTGTTTTTGTTTTATATCTAGTAGTTTCGCATATAACAAAGTCATAGCTTTAGCTTTATTTTGGTGTTGTGAGCGCCCATCTTGGCATTCTACAACTATACCAGAGGGCAAATGTGTAATTCTTATAGCTGACTCTGTTTTATTGACATGCTGGCCACCTGCTCCAGACGCTCTAAATGTATCTATCTTTAACTCATCTGTATTAATTTCTATTTCTGATATATCTTCTATTTCAGGTAGAACAGCAACTGTACATGTGGACGTATGAACTCTTCCTTGAGCTTCTGTTTCAGGGACTCTTTGAACTCTATGAGCTCCAGATTCAAACTTTAATTTTGCATTTAACTCTGGGGCATTAAACAACCTAACCACTACTTCTTTATAACCTCCGTGGCTACCTGAGTTACTGCTTATTATTTCATAGCTACTTCCTATTTTATCAGCGTATTTCGTGTACATTCGCAATAAATCACCTGCAAATATAGCTGATTCGTCACCTCCTGCAGCTGCACGAATTTCTATAAAAACATTTGCTTGATCATAAGGATCAGGAGGTATTAAAAGTGAGTGAAAAGTAAATTCTGCTTCTGGAAGAATTCTTTCAAGTTTTTCTATTTCTTCTTTTGCTATGTCTTGCATTTCAGGGTCACTGATTAGCTTTTTAGCATCGTTTATATCATCTATAATTTTTTTATAACTACTATAAGCTTGTAATAGTTTTTCCACTCTGGAGAATTCTCTTGAAATAGTACTAAACTGCTGGTTATCAGCAATTACTTCAGGGTCACTAATTTGTTGTATTAGCTCTTTGTACTTTTCTTGCAGAGAAAGTATTTTTTTTTCGATGGATTCGTTCATTGTTTAACATGCAAAAAACTCATCCTGTTAAGAACAAGCAAATTGTTTATACTTATATTTAAAAAAAGTTATTTATTTTTTATTTTCTTTATGGCTTGGATTGTTCTAAGCTGAGCAGCCATTTGAGCTATTTGTGCAAGCATAGCAGTGTAATTAGGATCTGTTATAGGGTCTATCTTAGAGGCTACTTCTTCTGCCTGTTTTTTGTGAGCTAAAATAGTCTGTTCATCTAATTCATCACTTCGTAAAGTCTCATCTGCTAAAACCATGACATTAGACGATATAACTTCTAAATAACCTCCTGAAGTGTACACGACAGTTTCAGTGCCATCGTTAAGAGAAAGCTTTAATGGCCCAGGAGTTAGAGTTGTAAGAAATGGCTCATGTCCTGCTAATATAGCAAAGCTACCTAAAGCTCCTTGAGCCTGAATCATCTTTATATCGCCTTCAAATATTTTACCATTTAAGCTTACAACAGAACAATGAAAAGAATTAAGCCTAGCGATATCCATATTAAATATACCTCAATAATTAAGGTGAACTATCAAGAAAGAGTTTTAGCTTTTTGTTCAGCTTCTTCAATACTTCCCACCATATAAAAAGCTTGTTCAGGTAAATGATCGTATTTCCCTTCGATAAGAGCCTTAAACCCCGCAACTGTATCTTTTATACTTACGTATTTACCGGGTTGACCTGTGAATATTTCTGCAACAAAGAAAGGCTGAGACAAGAAACGAATAACTTTTCTAGCACGTAAAACAGTTATTTTATCTTCTTCAGATAATTCATCCATCCCAAGAATAGCAATAATATCTTTTAACTCCTTATTGCGCTGTAATATTTTTCTGACACCCATAGCAACATCATAGTGTTCTTTATTTAGTACCAGTGGATCTAATTGGCGACTACTTGACTCTAAAGGGTCAATGGCAGGATATATACCCAATTCAGCTATTTGACGTGATAATACTATCTGAGCGTCTAAGTGGGCAAAAGTTGTAGCAGGAGAAGGGTCTGTTAAATCATCTGCAGGAACATAAACTGCTTGAATAGATGTAATAGATCCTTTCTTAGTAGATGTTATACGCTCTTGTAACTCCCCCATTTCTTCTGCTAAGTTTGGTTGGTATCCTACAGCTGAAGGCATTCTGCCTAAAAGAGCAGATAATTCTGTTCCAGCTAAGGTAAATCTATAAATATTGTCAATAAATAACAAAACATCTCTACCTTCATCTCTAAAGTGTTCTGCTATAGTCAGTCCAGTCAGAGCAACTCGCAACCTATTCCCAGGAGGCTCATTCATCTGACCATAGACTAAAGATACCTTATCTATAACTTGTGATTCTGTCATTTCATGAAAGAAATCATTGCCTTCTCTAGTTCTTTCACCTACTCCAGCAAATACAGATAATCCACTATGTTCTGTAGCAATATTACGTATAAGCTCTGTCATATTAACTGTTTTACCAACTCCGGCACCACCGAATAGCCCTACTTTTCCTCCTTTTGCAAAAGGAACAAGTAAATCAATAACTTTAATACCTGTTTCTAATAGCTCTGTACTAGGTGATAATTCTTCATATTTAGGAGCAGATCTATGAATTGGGCTGTATTCTACATCTTTAATAGGTTCTTTTTCATCAATAGGTTCCCCCAAAACATTCATAATTCTTCCTAAGGTTCCTTTGCCAACAGGAATTTCTATCATTTTTCCAGATGATTCAACTTCTAATGCTCTGCTTATTCCTTCCGTTGGCCCCATTGCAACTGTACGGACTACACCATCTCCAAGCTGTTGTTGGACTTCTAAGACAAGATTCGCTTCTTTTATTTTAAGTGCTTCATATATCAGAGGGACTTCATTCTGCTTAAATTCAACATCGATAACTGCACCTATAATCTGATTTATTTTTCCTATTGCCATATTTTAGACCATCCTAGTTATAGTATTTATTCTTTGTAAAAGTAATAAAGTGAATTTTTTTTAATTGTTTAATTAATAGCATTTGCTCCGCCAATAATCTCTGAAATTTCCTGAGTTATAGAATCCTGTCGCTGACGATTAAATAATTGTTTCATATCATTGAGCATTTGATCTGCGTTTTCTGTAGCACTTTTCATTGCGACCATTCTAGCTGCCTGTTCACAAGCCACAGCCTCTAACAATGATTGATATAAAACAGATTCTAAATAACGTTGAATTAAAGGAAACTGAATATCCTCAAATGAAGGTTCACACTTATATGACCACTTATATTTTGAGTCGAGAGTTTCTTTAACTATGGGTAGCAATTGAATGACTGTAGGCTGTTGTAAAAGAGTGTTAACAAAACTATTAAAAACTAAAAACAGTTTACCTATTTGCTTATCCATGTATAATTTTGTTAGTTGTCTTATTTCAGCAATTACGTCTTCCATTTTGGGATTTTCTTTAGCAGGAGAGTGACCTATGATTGTAACTCCTTGCTTTTTCATAAAAGCTAAAGCTTTGCGACCAAAAGTCGCTGATACAATAGATGAGTTATCTGATATTTCCTGCTTTTGAATATGGGAATATAAGTGCCTAAAAAGGTTTACATTGAGACCACCACAAAGTCCCCTATCTGTTCCAATGACTATGTAACCTACATTCTTATTTTCATTGTAGTGGAATGCAGGATGTCCATGCCCGCTATCATCTAATGCCATATGCCCTACCATTTTGATTATGGAACGCTTATATGGCTGTAATGCTTCCATTTTTTCTCTAGTACGCTTAATTTTACTAATAGCAACTAATTCCATTGCATTTGTAATTTTCTTAGTATTACTAATGCTAGAAATTTTATTTTTTATCTCTCGAGCTTTAGACATAATCTTTATCTTCCAGAGTATATATTAATTATTTGTATTACTTGGGACAAAAGCTTTTGTAAACTGAGAGACTATCTTTTCAAAGCTAGATTTAATCTCGTCTGTTAGCTCAGGTTTATTATTAACCTGCTCTAGCACATCAGGATACTGAACTTTAGTGAAAGAGCGCAATTCTTCTTCAAATCTAGTCATATCACTGATAGCAATTTGATTAAGTTCTTCACTATTAGCAAAATAAAGGATTAAAGACATTTCTCCAACAGATAATGGATCATATTGTTTTTGCTTCATAAGCTCAGTAACACGCTGACCTTTATCTAGCTGTGCTTTAGTAGATGCATCTAAATCAGAAGCAAATTGAGAGAAGGCAGCTAAATCACGATACTGAGCTAGCGCCAAACGTACACCTCCACCTAATTTCTTTATAATTTTAGTTTGTGCGGCGCCACCAACCCTAGATACAGACGCACCAGGATCCATAGCGGGACGAATATTTGCGTTAAATAAATCACTTTCTAAAAATATCTGTCCATCCGTAATAGAAATAACATTCGTAGGAACAAAGGCAGATAAGTCCCCAGCTTGTGTTTCGATTATCGGAAGAGCTGTTAATGAACCTGTTTTGCCTTTTACTTTACCTTTAGTTATTTTTTCGACATATTCTGCGTTTATACGAGCTGCTCTCTCAAGTAATCTAGAATGTAAATAGAATATATCTCCAGGGAATGCTTCACGACCAGGAGGACGACGTAATAAAAGAGATAACTGACGATAAGCAACGGCATGTTTACTTAAGTCATCATAGATTATAAGGGAATCCATTCCTTTATCACGAAAATACTCTGCCATAGCACAACCTGAATATGCAGAGATATATTGCATAGCAGCAGGATCAGAAGCACTTGCAGCAACTACTATCGTATGTTTCATTGCATCATGATCTTCAAGCTTTTTCACTAGAGCTGCAACAGAGGATAATTTCTGGCCAATAGCAACATAAACACAAAAAACATTTTGTCCTTTTTGATTAATTATAGTATCAGCGGCTATTGCTGTTTTACCTGTTTGCCTGTCACCTATGATTAATTCACGTTGCCCTCTACCTATAGGCACCATAGAATCAATAGCTTTTAAGCCAGTTTGTAGTGGTGTGCTGACAGGTTCACGGGCAATAACACCAGGGGCAATTCTTTCTATAGGAAGATATTCTTTGATATTTTGTATAGTGCCTTTGTTATCTATAGGTTTGCCTAAAGGATCAATAACGCGCCCAAGCAACTCTTCCCCTACAGGGACTTCTAAAATACGACTGGTACAGAAAACTTTCTGCCCTTGAGATAGACCTTCAAAACCAGATAATACAACTATACCAACACTATCTTGCTCTAAGTTAAGAGCAATCCCCATGCCATCATTTTCAAACTTTATCATTTCTCCATAGACAGCTTCAGAGAGGCCATAAGCTGTAACTATACCGTCAGATAAAGTTACAATAATGCCTTCTGAATTGAACTTTGCTTCTGACTTAAATTGCTCAATTTTCTCCTGTAGAATTAAAGTTATTTCTGAAACACCAATCTTTTTCATCATGCTACCTTAAAAAATATATTTATAATTTTATAATGAATTATTCCCAAATAATTTACTCAAGTCATTCTTTAATGAGACTTTAAATATTTTGTCACCTATATTCACATTAAATCCTAATATTAAAGAATTGTTTTTAATATAATCTACTCGTAATTTCTCAGAACCACACAGCTTAGGCAAGAATTTTTTAAAATAAGATTTTGTTTTTGCATCTGGATCAGAGGCAGTTTCAACAATTACATGAATTATTCCGTCATTTTTATCAACTATATTTTGCAATTCTTCTTTTATTTCTGAAACTAAGTGATATCTGTTGTGACTGACTAATATAGACAAAAAAGATTTTAAGTAATCAATTTCTTTAGCAGGTCTAGTAGATGTAAAAGAGTAGTAACTCTCCAGAATATACTTGGTTTTTTCTTCTTTGGAAGAGCTAGTATCTGCTATAAGCCAATCAATTGCAAAAGGAGCACTAAAGACCTGTTCAAGATAGCTTAAAAAGTCCATCCATAAATCCACTCCTTGCTTTTTAGCAAAGGGGAAAATAGCCCTTGCATAGAACTTGGCTCCTATAAATTCCTTCCTTTGATTCATTATATCTAGATATTAATAATATAATTGTAATTATGGCAACTAAAATATAAGCTAATAAAGATATAACTTCTTGCTATATAGTTAAAAGCAATATTAGAATTAGATACTAAAGCTGTTTTATTTTATCTGCTATGAAGTCACTATCTATATTTTTGTGATCTGCTAATCTATCACTTAATAGCTTAACAATAGCTTGAGATACCAGAGCCTCAACCTCTTTTTGTAAACTAGCTTTTAAGGCTTCTTTTTCTTGAGTAATCTGCTGATTTGCTGCTAATATTATTCTATCAGCTTCAATTATAGCTTTCTCTTCGGCTTCTGCTACAGTCTCCTCAGCACTTTTTCTAGCACTATCTAATATTGATTTAGCTTGTTTTTGCGCATTAGTTATAGTTTGTTTATATTTAGAATCAAGCTCTGCCACATTTTTTTCAGCATCAGCTGCTTTGCGTAGAGCATCTTGGATTTTATTTTGGCGCTCTTCTAAAGCCGACATTATAGGCGGCCAAATCCAGGCCATACAAGCCCAGACAAAAAGTGCAAACCCAATTATCTGCCCAATTATTGTTAAGTTAATAGTAAACATTTAAAACTTGCGACCTATAAATACTTATTAATTACTGAACGAATGCAATAAAAGGGTTGGCATAGGCTAACATAAGAGCTAAACCAACACCAATAATAGGTAAAGCATCTAATAAGCCCGCAACTATAAACATTTTTGTTTGTAACAAAGGAGCAATTTCAGGTTGTCTTGCAATAGTATCTAGGAATCTACTACCCAATATGGCAAAGCCTATAGCAGCTGCCAATGAACTAAAAATAACCATTGCGCCAAATACCCAAATAGAAACCATAATAACTTCATTCATTTTGAAACTCCTTAAAATATAACAAATAGAAAAAAATAGAAAAAAATAAAAATACAAAATATTATACTTATGAATATTCCTAGTGAGAATCAGAAGACGCTAAATTCAAATAAACAATAGTCAATATCATAAAAATAAAAGCTTGCAAAGTAATGATTAGTATGTGAAACATAGCCCATGGCCAGTATAAAGCCCACTGGAAATACCATGGCATAAGAGCAATAATCAGGATAAACATTGTTTCCCCTGCAAACATGTTTCCAAAAAGACGAAAAGCTAAAGATATAGGCTTAGACAACAAAGATGCTAGCTCTAAAACAACATTTAAAGGTATTAAAAGAGGAAATTTACCAAAAGGGACAAATAGGAAGCTTTTAGAAAACCCCCAAACTCCATTATAGTAAATGCCGTAAAATATAACTAAAAATAAAACAGAAATAGATATACCTAAATTTGTATTTATATTTGCAGTCGGCAGAGGGGCAAAATATTCCGACCCTGTTGTCACGTGAACAAAAACAGGGATAAAATCTATAGGTATTAAATCTATAAAGTTCATCAGAAATATCCACACGAAAATAGTTAAGGATAATGGGCCAATAAATTTAGTTTTATGTTCAAATCCTTCTTTCACTGAGTTATCTACAAACTCCATAAGTATTTCTATGGCAGCTTGGAGCTTACTTGGAACTCCAGAAACAACTCTTTTAGCAACATACCTAAATACGGAAATAAATATAATCCCCATGATGAGAGCCATGACAACAGTGTCTACGTATATAGACATAAAACCCATTTGTGCCACTTCTTCTGCGCCATGAGCAAATCCCCATGTGCCATCAGGAAATCGCCCAAAAGTTAGATGGGTCATATGGTGTTGCACGTATTCAGTAGGAGATTCTACCTCGTGAATAAAATCTAGCATAATTATAGCATTATTTTATGGATTATTGATGATATATAATTTATATCAATTAGGGTATATAAGTTAAACTGCCCATATTATATTAAGCATTGTCGTTCTTGTCAACTCTAAGTAACAAAAAAACCAAACATATCCAATAAGCTAGATAGCTAACTAAAGCGCCTAGTAGCGCAAATTTTATGTCTAAAGAATCTCTTAAAATTATTAGAACAACAAAAAAAATAATCAAAAACATAACTTTTGTTATTATTGCAAGTGAAAAATTAAGTGCTATTCTCTGAAAGTTAAATTGGTTTTTATTTCTTCCACTAAAGAATATAACAGTGAATAATAGCGTTGAAGATGACACACCCAATCCGCCTAAAAAAATAGAGATTATAGTTATGTATTCACTATAGAAAAATATCGAAATTATGCTAAGTGATAATATTTGCGTAGTTGCAATACTGCGAGATATTTTTATAGATAAAGTGTTGAACATATAGTGTTAAATAATTAAATTAAGAAAGTATACTTAAGATAGCTATATAAATATATTATATTAGATAAATACTTATATTGTAAAAACTAGCTAAGATATACAGTTACAAATTAAATAAAAAAAATTAAAGAGTAATATTTCTATCCTAAAAGTTATGTCTATTTTTGAAACTGAAGCATTTCTTTTGCATAAAATTGATTATAGCAATACATCCAATATAGGTTATTTTTTTTCCAAAGAAGAAGGTGTTATAAGCGCTATAGTGCGTGGAGCTAAGAGAGCTAATAAAAAAGGCGCTGTTGCTCCTGTATTCCTATATAGGCATTTATTAATTAGCTATACATCTAAGTCTGAGCTTAAGACTTTAAGAAACATTGAAAGCATAAAAGATTTCTCACCAATGCCTAGAAATATGTTTATTTTAAGCTATGTGAATGAGTTACTTTTAAAAATTTTACCAAAAGGGATGTGTCTGTTAAGTATTTTTGATTCTTATGAGAGGCTAATGACTTATTCAGAGTTAGAAGATAGTAGTTTCATAGTGTCGATGAGAGAAATGGAGCTAGAAGTACTAGATAGCTTAGGCTTTCCAATAATTTTTGACTATGAAATTTTATCTGAAAAACCAATAGAATCTGCGACAAAATATGTATTTTTTCAAGGACAAGGGTTTATAAAAGAAGCTATAGCTAATCAATACGAAAACCCAGAAAATGATTTAATAGTAGAAGGAAGAGATATCATTTCTATCTCTGAAGGAGATAGAGGACCAAGAGCATTAAAGATGTTAAAACATATAAATCGTCAAGCCATATCGATGCATCTTAAAAACCCGTTAAATAGTAGATCTGTATTTGAAGATCTTGTTTTTCTAGACCACTCATCGAATAAGAAGTAAGCCCTAAGTATAAAATTATCTTTATTAAATAGTTTTCTTATATTATATAAAGTTAATATTGTGTAGATAAGGTATAGAAAAACTCATTATCATTAAGTTGTCTAGCTAATGTTAGGAGAATGCTATAGGTGACAGAGTTTTCATTTTCTGCGTTGAATATAAAAGATGACTTTATTTCTCTTTGCGGAGAAAAACTAGCCGTACCTATTATATTTACTGCTTCTTCTGGGTTTGTTTGTCCTATTATATCTATAGCAGGAAATGGATTAACTGTGGCAGACGAGCCTATTTTTTGATTTATCTGTGCTTCTAGACCATTATCAGAGCTATCTATTCCTATAAACTCTAGTTCAGTATTTAGTCTAAAGCTATCTGGCATTGGATATAACTCCAATCCATCTAATTGTCCTATTCCTTGCCAATCAAGTAAAATCTGATTTAATATGTCTAAGTTAATGTAACTTAGATCTAAGATAAAAGTACCATTTTTAATAAAGTTCGTATATGGAATATTAAGGTTAAATAATGATGTTAAGCTAATTTTTCCTTTTATGTTTTGTAACGAGATGTTAGTGAGTGACTGAGGCAAGCTGATAGATGCGCTTATTAGGTTACCTTCGAATGATGAACTAAAACAAAAAGTTAAAGGATTTATAGACCTCCAAGGGCAAAAATACCAAGATAGTGTTGTTTGGATTGTTTGATTGTTTACTGTTCTGTAATTTATAGATGTATCTCCATATGCTATAGAGCCAGATGCCTCTTGTACTTCAATATCGTTGGGGAGGTAGTCAGTAGTAACGCTAAGAATCAACGATATTGGAGTTTGAATGACTATCATGAGCAATAATAGTATAAAACCTATAAAAAACCACTTTTTTTTCACAATACACTCTTTTTTGATTATTTATTTCGTAAAAAAATAAAAAAGTAAACTAAAATGAATAACTAAGCATAACAGTGCTATTCATTTGCCCTGTTTCCGAATTTAAGTTAGCCGAAGATATAATAACCCCTTGATTATGTAAGTCATCTAAAGTAGCTAATACAGCAGAAATATCTCCAACCCAGCTAATATCCAATGCGATTCCATTGGCTTCATCTTGATTGGATGGCGTAACTTGTACTGAAACTCTATACCTAGACGCTACACTCCTTATAATACTCTCAAACTCATTTGGTTCTATATAACTTAGCCCATCTTTTTGTAGATTATTTAGTTCTATCAGCTGATTTCTAACTATGTCGTAGTCAAAATTATATGAAACTGTACTCTCTTGATTTTCTTCATATACCATTATAAAATCCCATGCTTGATAGGCTGTAAATGAAAATATGGATACTAAAATAATAGAAGATAAAATAGTTTTTTCTCTTTTAGTTCTGTTTTGCCAAAAACTTGTAATTATTTGTACCAGTTCAGAGTGTGATAATTGCTCTGACCAAAAAGCTTTGAATTTATCCATTATACATCTAATATATTTTAATAATGTTTTTTGCTAATTTGTTGTAGTTGCAAAGATTGAGCTGTTTGTAGTAGCAGGTTCTTCTATATTTGGCTCTACTTGTTCTGATACAATAATATCAGACATATACTCAACCTTGTATATAAAAGTGTCATTTGTATTTGATATAGTTTCTATATTATCTGGGTTGGTTCTAGTTTCTATTTCTATGATAAAGCTCTCAGAGAGGGTGCTTAATGTAATACTAGAGCCGGTGGGCAAGTATTCTAAAGATAAAACAATGCATGAAGGACAAGACCTCATTATAGTCGCAATTTCTTTAATTTTGAGCCATACTCCCTGGTCTCTTTTTTGTTGCCAGTCCTTAAGATTGAGAACTTGTTTCTCCAGTAGTCTATCTGCTATACCTATTTGATCAGGAGGAAACATCTGACTAAATATTTCCAGCACCAGCTCGGATGAATTTTCTTGTTGTCTAAAATATGTAAAAGAGCTTATAGAAAAATATACTATTAATAGAAAAACTAACATATAACTATAAACAGCAATTTCATTAGTTCCTGCTGTAGATTTGTTTTTCCTTAGAATATTCAAAAAACTCCATGAAAATTCTGACTTAAAAAAGTTAATCTTAGGAACGGTTAAATTCTTCCAGTCTATGATATCTGTAAAACTATTTACATATTTTGTCTTATTTTGCCACTGTGCTGGTACAAAAGAATTATCGAGTGAAAATAGATAAAATGTTTCTTTAGGAATTGATTCTATAGTATCCTTACCCAGTGCATTGAACATTAAGTCATCGGTTGTTGTATCATTAATTGTTGTTGTTAATTCAGAGTTTTCAATATTTGAAGATGTGTTTTTATTGTTATTTTGACTATCTTCATACTCAGTTTTTGTAGAAATAACTGTTTGGATTAGCTCCACATCATAATTTTTATCTAGTTTAGGTAAAGAAAATCCTAATCCGTTATCCAGATAAAAAAGTAATTTATCGTTGTCGAAAAAGATAGTTGACGAGTTTTTATGTTTTGGCAATAAAAAGTAGTCGGGACAAATAGCTTGTATATTAAAGTCCTTTTCTTTAGAGTAAGATTTTATTTTTTCTAATAGAGTTTTATTTATGCATGCTACTAGGTAAGTAGCTTTATTCTTATCTTTTGAGATAGTTTTATGTATGAATTCGTACTCTTCTATGTCATCTAGCAAAAAATCTTCCATCGCAAAAGCAATAGCTTCATTTAAGGCAGATCCTACTCCTGCAGGAAGTCCTATTATATGAGTTATTACAAAAGAAGTAGGGATCCACATTATAGATTTACTAGATTTATTATCTTTTCTTATTTCTGTGAAGTTCCAATTATTGTCTAGTAAAATATGTTTCATTTTATTTTTTTATGGTCGCACTACTTGAATTTATAATGTTATGGGATTTTATAGTCATTATAGGATAATACAATAGCAATGGCATAATATAACTAATTATAACTTAAACAAGAGAGATCTTGTATCCATCTATGTCTTATATTTGCAGTGACTGCACTCTGCTGTCCCTCTGATAGCTCTAATATACTTTGGATGATAAAAGAGCAGTCCTCATATTGATAATCTGCATTTAATAAAAAAAAGCTTGATTTTGTTGTAATTAAACCCGATAGTAAATCTTCCCATGATGTGGATACATCATCTGGAAAAGGATAATTTTTAGCTGTTTTGAGTTGAGCAAAAAAATCCTCTACTGTTTCGTAAAACTGTTGTTCTTCTTCAAAAAGCTCATTTTCAGAATCACTTTCATTAACGCAAACACTGTTTATAACAGATGTATCTGCTTCCAATAACGTAAGCCAAATATCAGAAGAGCACAGGAGCATATTTACATTGATGGTGGTATATTTTTCTGTAGGCAAAGACACTGTTTTGGAGGCAAATAATGTCATAGGTGATACGCCTATGGAATTAGTTATTTCATAATTATGCACTAAAGCAAGCTCATCTATAGATGTAAGTCTTCTATTTGATGTTTTATAGGGAGGTTCTCTATATATATATGCTTCACTTTCTGCACCTGAATAGCCTTCAAACGTTATAGTGTCATTATTTGAGTCCATCCAGTCTACTAAAATATAAACAAGTGATTGAGATGGTATATTCATACGTTCATTGTCCAGTATATCTACAAGATAGTCATTAGTGAATTTTTGAATTTTTAGAGTTGTATTATTTTCGTTATCTCTGCCATTTTGGCTACGTCTGGGGTTGTAGTTATATAAATTATTTATATTTACTTTTGTTTGTAAATCAAAAAGTTGAGCTTCTATTATAAAGTTGTCTACAGGAGCATATATGGTCTGACTCCAACTCCCTCCAGGTGCATTATAAGATTCTTCGTATTGAGACATCAAGCTTTTAGCTAGCTCTTCCACGCTTAAGTGGTATAATATAACTTGCCTGCGTATATTGGACCTCTCTGCTAATGTGAGCTCTATAGTTTGACCTATTAATATGCTTGTTACCAGTGCTGTTGCTATGCCAACGACTATCATGGTACTTATTAAAGCTATACCTTTTTGTTTGAATGTTTGTTTATTAGCTAAAGAATAAGTTTTCATTTACAAGAGCATATTAAAAATATAGTCAAAGTGATTTGTTGATAAATTTATTCTTTATAGATAATTTTCAATCTTAAGATAATAGATAGCAAATAATTATAAACATAAATAAAATAAATATAGCATATATCATTGCGTTATGTCTGTATATGGATATACAATATACAAGCTTATTACTTTTTCTTACAATTCAAATAATGAAAAAATAGTTTTTTCATAGCTTCTTTTTTATAAAAAAAATTGTATAAAAAATTTATATATTAATGGTAGAAAATAATATCAAAAATAATTTACTCACAAACGAGAAGAAAATTTTTGTCTCAGGGCATAAAGGATTAGTTGGTTCGTCTGTATTAAGGTATTTAGATAACATAGGTCACGATAATGTATGTATAGCAGATAGAGGTGCTTTAGACTTAAAAGATAAAGCATCTGTTGAATCTTTCATTAGTAAACAAAAGCCTGACTATATAATACTATCAGCTGCAAAAGTTGGTGGCATTCATGCAAATAATACTTATCCAGTAGATTTCATATATGATAATCTTTGTATTCAAAATAATGTTATAGATGCAGCATATAGGTTAGGTGTTTCAAAGCTTGTTTTTTTAGGTTCTTCTTGTATTTACCCCAAATTTGCTACTCAACCTATAAAAGAAAGCGAATTGCTTACAGGTGCATTGGAACCTACAAATGAATACTATGCTATAGCTAAGATAGCAGGAATAAAGCTAGCTCAAGCGTATAAAAAACAATATGGGTTTAATACTATATCTCTTATGCCAACCAATTTATATGGGCCAGGTGATAACTTTAATCTGGAAAATAGTCATGTATTACCTGCGCTTATCAGAAAATTCCACGAAGCTAAAATTACAGGGAAAAAAGAAGTTGTAGTATGGGGAACAGGGAAAGTGAAAAGAGAGTTCTTATATGTAGATGACTTAGCTCAGGCGTTGATTTATTTTATGCAAAGCTATAGTGGTGATGATATAGTTAATATAGGTGCAGGTACAGACGTTTCTATATCAGGGCTGGCTTATCATGTGAAAGAAATTGTTGGTTTTAATGGAAATATAATATATGATACCTCAAAACCAGATGGTACACCGAGGAAGCTCCTTGATGTATCGCTAGCAAAGAGTTTGGGTTGGCAATCTAAGACGTCCTTACACGAAGGGATAAAAAAAACATACTCTTGGTTTGTCGGTAATGCGGTTGATATTCGCAAGTGATAGCTCTTTAATAAAGATACTTCTCCTAATTTAAGTTATTATGGCTAAGGCAATAGGATAAATAATAATAAAATAGTAAGCAAATGACGTATCAAGTTTTAGCAAGAAAATACAGGCCTAAAAACTTCGATGAGGTATTGGGTCAGGATCTGGTTGTTCAGGCGTTAAAAAGCTCCCTTACCAAAAATAGACTTCATCATTGTTATCTTTTCACTGGTACGAGAGGAGTCGGAAAGACTTCGATGGCAAGACTATTTGCCAAAGCAATGAGTTGCGAGAGAGGTATTAGTGCCTATCCTTGTAATAAGTGTGAAATTTGTCTGGAAGTAGATAAAGGCAATTTTGTTGACCTTATAGAAATAGATGCTGCATCTCGAACAAAAGTGGAAGATACCAGAGAAATTTTAGAGCAAGTAAAATATTTGCCGAATAAAGGAAGGTATAAAGTCTATATAATCGATGAAATTCATATGCTTTCGAATCATAGTTTTAATGCGTTACTCAAGACATTGGAGGAGCCTCCTAATCATATAAAATTTCTTCTTGCCACTACAGACCCGAATAAGCTACCCATTACCATACTTTCTAGGTCGCTACAGTTCCATCTAAATAACTTATCTAAGGAGGAAATAGAATCACATCTTGTAACTATATTGGAAAAGGAAAATATTGACTTTGAACAAGAAGCTCTATCGCCTATTGCAACATCTGCCAAAGGTAGTGTAAGAGACTCTTTAAGTTTGATGGATCAGGCAATTAGCCTAAATACAGAAGGAAAGTTAACTTTAAGCATGATTTTACGGATGTTGAATATAACATCAGAAACTCAGCTTGTGGATTTAATTTTTCTTATTTTATCAAGAGATGGTCAAAGAGCATTAGAGAAATGGCGTGAAATTGGGGGTAGCTGTACCGATGGAGTCTGGGTTTTAGATTTTTTTATGGAAACTTTCCAGAAGCTATCTGTATTAAAACTTTTCGCTGCTAATTGGTTAGATGATCAAAAAATAATATTAAAAACTTTGATAGATATATTACCAAATATATCTTCTGAGGCACTGCAGCTATACTATCAAATATCGCTTAATGCAAAGAAGGATATAGCTTATGCTATTGATTCCAACTCTGGAATTGAAATGACTATTTTGCGTCTTCTTGCATTTATACCAGAAGCACAGGTTTATGATATAGATGCATCTAAGTTATCATCTATAAAAGATAGCAATCAGGACACAATGAATTCTTCATCGCAGAAATACGATACAAATATTCTCCCGGATGTTACATTTGAAAAAAAGCAAAATATTTTGTCAAATAGGTCAAATGGGTCAATGAAACCACTAAAAGATAAATTAGTAAAGAAGATAGAATCTCCTATGGATATTTGCTTAGACAATAAAATAGAAAATAAACAAGTAAATAATGAAAAAAATACTCAGATAAAGCATGATATAAAAGAAGATGTTACTCCTAAAGCGTATTCCATATCTAGAGAGAAGAAAAATCTTGAAAAAAAACTAAGTGAAGATATAGATATATCTACTAATGATAAGAAAGTAGCAGATAAAAAAATAAAAAAAGATCTGATAGATCAAAGTCATGACAGCAGAGGCGAGAGCAGTGTAAAAATTAATCTAAAAAACTCTACAGATTGGATAAATTTTGTTGACAATTATTTTGACTCTGTTGACAAGAGCGTTCTATCCTATACGCAGTTAGAATCTATAGAAGATAAACCAAACGAAATAACTATTTCACTTATGATTAATGCGGAAAATTATCAGCTGATTTATAAAGATATGGAAGAGAGAATAATAAATAAGCTAACAGAAGTTTTATATAAAAATGTAAGTTTATCATTTTCTGTATCCAGTGGTGTATCAAATACTTTGATCAATTATAAAAAAGACCTAGAGAAAAAAGAACAAGAAACATTACTGAGCTCATTATATGAAGACCCTAGGGTGAAATTGATCCAAGAAGGCATAGGCTTAAGATTAAAAGAAAAATCTATCTCTGCCATAAAGCCAAATAAAGATTTAACTAATACAGATGATAGTAGCACTGAGTAGGTAGGAAATAATAAATTAGGCAGATATATAGTTTTTTTACTGGTAAAAAATGCTTGCGAAAATATCGATGGGTTTGTGTTTAGATATACAATTAAAAAAAGAAGCTAATAGATTTAATTTATAAAAAATGACGACGATATTTGTATATCTGGTATAGCTAAATTAGGTGATAATGAGTCAAGAGCTCCTGATAGAATAAAAAAACTGGTTAAGAAAATAAAAATACTATTGAGTATCCGGAGTTATGGGAGCAACTAAATTAATCCTGCATTGATTTTACAAGGTAAAAATATTGGAGACTTTGCTATCATAAATGAGTTAGTGGTTTTATCCAATTTAGAATCTCAAAATGCTGAGTTAAGTTTATAAAGAAATTATAATTATTATATAAATTAATAAATAAAAGCAGTAAGTAAAAGATATAAATATGGATATAGTTAAAAATTATAATAGGTCGAAGAATGGAAAATATGTAGGTTTTATTATTCTGATTCTTTTGTTCTTGTCTTTATATTATTCAGCAGAAAGTGAAGAATTAGCACAAGAGCAAGGTAGATTTAGTGAAGATGAAATATTCCTTCTTGCTAGGCAATGGAATCCTAAGTCTGATCCTACGGAGTATTTAGTCAGTGAAAAATTTGATGGTGTACGTGCCCAGTGGGATGGCAAAAATCTATATTTTAGAAGTGGTAAAATCATAGTTGCGCCAAAATGGTTTTTAGAAAGATTACCTAAGGTGCACTTAGACGGTGAGTTATGGATGGGTAGAAGGCGTTTTGATGAAGTTTCTGCAGCTGTGCGCAAAGATATTCCTGATAATGAGCAGTGGAAGGAGATTAAATATATGATTTTTGAATTACCTTTTGCTAAAGGTGATTTTGAGAGCCGTGTCACTATGATAGAAGATATAGTTAAAGCAACGCAGTGGGATCAATTGGTTGTAGTAGAGCAATTTAGTGTTGATAATCCTGAAGAATTATTATTAAAATTAAAAGACATAACTGCAAAAGGAGCAGAAGGATTGATGCTTCATAGAAAGAATGCTATGTATATGACAGGTAGAGCTGATGCTTTGTTTAAATATAAACTTATATATGATGCGGAAGCGACTATAATAGGGTATACAGATGGTAAGGGTAAATATGAAGGTAAAGTAGGGGCTTTTGTAGTAGAATCAGAGCATGGCATTGTCTTTAAGATAGGTTCTGGGTTAAGTGATAATGTAAGAGAAAATCCACCTCCTATAGGATCTATGATAACCTATTCTTATAATGGATATACTAAAAATGGCTTGCCAAGATTTCCTAGGTATATTAGAGTTTATGCTCAACATTAATTTATACATCAAAAAGTTATATATCAAAAGAACGATAGAGTAAATATGAAAAATATCTTTAACACTTTTATATTCTTTGTTGCTTTAATAAGTTTATTCTCTTGTGAAGGCAAGCAATTGAGCAATGACTCTACGATGAAGTCATTTTATTTAAGTCAAGAGATGATTCCTATAGAAATATCAACAGATTCACAAACAACAGTTATGTATAATTTGTCTAGGACTGTGGATCCGGAAAGAACTATAGCTTATATTGAAATAGCACAAGGAGCTGTTATTAGGCCTAATTCTCTGGTTAATCGGGACTATACAGATAATGGCGTAACCTATGTCATCATATCTGAAGATGGACAAAGCAGAAGTGTGTATACATTTAGGGCTGAACCATATGATGCAGAGCTTAACCCTTATGGAGTTTATAGTGTTAGTAATTTAAACGATATACGGGATAATTTAGATGAGTCTTTTATTTTAATGAATGATATAGTAATGCCAGATATATCAACTCAAAATGTGACACAGGTAGTGGGCATAGACGATTATGATATATATGGCTGGATGCCTATAGCTCATGATACTGATACGGAGGATTTATTCACTGAGTTTCAAGGGGATGCCTTTACGGGTTCATTAGATGGAAATAATTATGCTATTAAGAATCTTATTGTAAACAGGCATGAAAATGATTATATAGGGTTAGTTGGCTTTTCCACAGGCACTATAGAGAATTTAACAATTGAAGGAGTATTAGTTGGTCGAGATTATGTTGGTGGTATCGTTGGAGAAAATGGAGGAGAGGTTTTTTACAGCTCATCTCTTAGTGAAATCTCTGGCGATTACAACATCGGGGGATTAGTAGGTACAAATTCTGGAACTATTACAACATCATTCTCAACTGGTTCAGTGGTGGGATTTGAATATGTAGGGGGATTAGTAGGGCTAAATGAATATATAATAGAAGATAGTTATTCTAAGAGCACAGTTGTGGCAAGTGTATCAAATGTAGGTGGTTTTGTAGGTAGTAATGATGGAGAGATAGAAAGAGTATATTCGGCAGGAGAAGTTTCTGGAGAGATGGGTGTTTTAAATATTGGTGGATTAATTGGTATACAAACAGGAACAGTTATCGATAGCTTTTGGGATATAAATACTTCTGGACAAAATATTTCATCAGGTGGAACAGGCTTAACTACGGAACAGATGATGGATAAAAACAATTATAGTAACTGGGCATTTGGTGATATTTGGGAGATAGACGAATCATCTGAGGCTAATCCTAATCCACAAAATGGAGGGTTACCCTTAACATAATAGAAAATCCTTAGGTTTTTCATATAATTTATACAATATTTGTTTTTTACCACTAAGTATCGTGTCTGGAACTGTATTGGATAATTGCATTTTTTCACAACTACGTAAATGAGTATCTTTATTATATTTTCTTCATTAGGCACAAATGAAATGTAGTAAAGTAATTTAGTTAGTTTTGCGGTTATATATAAAAAATAGATTGAATTGTTTTTATTTAGATGTTAAAATTGCTATCCGTTTTAGTATTTTATAAAAAAGGTTTAGGCAAATATGAGGAAAAATATTCATCCGAATCAAAGATACGTAGTATTTGTAGACACTTCTTGCGGTAAGCAGTTTAGAATGATGTCCAGCTTAACTACAGATAAAAAGGTTATTTGGGAAGTCGATGGAAAGGAATACCCTATGTTTTCTGTAGAGACATCGAGCTCATCTCATCCTGTGTATACTGGTAAAGCAAGAGGAAGAGTTGCAGAAGGAAGAGTCGCTAAATTTAATAGTCGCTTCGGTGCTAGCTTAAGTAGCACATAATTAATATAAATTTTTATTGAGTATTCAGTTTAATTAGTTAAACTGATAAGTTGATTTTAAAATAACACTAGGCTAAGGTATATCAATGAAAATAGTTTCATCTTTAAAATCTGTTAAGAAAAGACATCGTAACTGTCAAGTGGTTCGTCGCAGAGGCAAGCTTTTCGTTATAAATAAGACAAATCCTAAATTTAAAGCTAGAGTGCGATGATATATGGCGTAAATTGTGTCATTAAAAAATAAGAAATAATATAGCACTCAAAAGTATAAATAATTAAAAAAATAAACAAGCTGATATGTCTCTTATAATAAAAGCGGATTGTATTAATTGTGGTGTTTGTGAGCCTGAATGCCCAAATGATGCTATCTTTCCGGAGAAGATATTTATGCAATTGATAAAAACCTTTGTACTGAGTGTATTGGGCACTTTAATGAGTCCCAGTGTGTTGTAGTTTGTCCGGTTGATTGTATTATTAAAGATCCCGACAATATCGAGACAACAGGGCAGCTAGAACAAAAATACGAGAAAATTAC